>NZ_RWGU01000043.1 GCF_003944755.1 Rhodovulum robiginosum | reverse complement strand
GCAACGACACCATCGCCGGCGGCTTCGGCGCCGACGACCTGCGCGGGCAGGCCGGCAACGACGTGATCACCGGCTCGGCGCTGTCCGACCTCGTCTTCGGCGGGGATGGCGACGATTTCGTCAACGGCGGGTTCGGCTTTGACCGGATCAACGGGGGCGCAGGGGCGGACAGCTTTTACCACCTCGGCATCGCCAACCACGGCTCGGACTGGGTGCAGGATTACAGCGCCGCCGAAGGCGACGTGCTGCTCTTCGGCGACGCCACGGCCTCGGCCGACGATTTCACGGTGCGGTTCACCCACACCTCGTCGCCCGAAACCGGGCGGTCGGGCGAGGACGATGTGCAGGAGGCGTTCGTCGTCTACCGGCCCGCGGGCCTGATCGTCTGGGCGCTGGTCGACGGCGGCGGCGAGGACAGCCTGAACATCGAGATCGGCGGCGAGGTGTTCGACCTGCTGTCATGAGGTCGGCGCGGCGCCCCGGCTGGTGCCGGCGCCCGTCGCGCGCAGCACATGCGTGCAGCGGGTGCGCTGCAACAGTTCGGCCAGCGCGACGCCCGGCGCGGTGAGTTCGGCAAACAGCACGCTGCCGGGCCCCAGCCGGTCGAGCAGGCGCAACAGCGCCGCCGGGTCGGTGGGGCGCGCGGTGGGATCGTCGGGCGTCGGGGCCGCGCCCGGCGGCAGGATAGCGCGCATCGGGCGCTCCAGTCGCGCGGCGGTGGCGCGCGCGGCGGCGGCGAGGTACGGGTCGTCCGCGGCGCTGCCAAGCAACACGATCTCGCGCACCCGCGCGCGCACCGGACCCGTGGGCACGACCATCAGGTCGCCGGGTGCCGCGCTGTCGGTCAGCAGCGCTGCCACGCGGCCGCGCCTTCGGGAAAACGACCAGGCCAGCGCGGCGGGCCCCGCCGCCGCCCGCAGCACCCGTTCGAACCGCGCCGCATCGCGCTCGAAGGCCGCGCGCATACGTGCCCCGCTGTCGGGTGCGACCGTCCGGCCGGCGAGGTCGACCAGGCTCGCCCCCGGCGCGGCGCCGATTGCCAGCAGCGTCTCGTCCTCGATCAACAGCCCCTGCAATTCTGCCCCGGACGCGGCGGCCAGCCCCGCGGCCAGCGCCAGCGTCGCCTCGGCATCGGCAAAGCTCGTGGTGCCGAGGATCACCCGCCGCGCGGTCATGGCTGCCCCTCCCGGTCGCCCGGCCTTTGCGTGAAACGCCTGCGCGCCTCTGCGAACCCGGCCAGCCGCGCCTCGACCCGGCCGTTCACGCTGTCGGGCGGGAAGGCGCCGTCCGCGCCGCGCGCCCCGGCCTCTATGCCGGTCAGCAGCGCGATGCCCTCGTCGATGCGGGCCATCGGGATGACGCGGAAGCTGTCTGCCGCCATCGCGTCCAGCACCCGTGCGCGCAGCACCAGGTGCTTGACGTTGGCCGCCGGGATCAGCACCCCCTGCCGCCCGCTCAGCCCGCGCGCGGCGCAGATGTCGAAGAACCCCTCAATCTTCTCGTTTACCCCGCCGATGGCCTGCACGTCGCCGAACTGGTTGACCGACCCGGTGACGGCAAAGCTCTGGTCGATGGGCAGCTCTGCCAGCGCCGACAGGAGCGCGAAAAGCTCTGCCGCCGAGGCGCTGTCGCCCTCGACCCCGCCATAGCTCTGCTCAAAGACGAGGCTGGCCCAGAGCGACATCGGCAGGTCGGGCGCGTATCGCCCGGCCAGGTAGCCCGAGAGGATCATCACCCCCTTGGAATGGATCGGTCCGCCCAGCTCGGCCTCGCGCTCGATATCCACCACCTTGCCCGTGCCCATCCGCACCCTTGCGCTGACGCGGGTGGGCCGGCCGAAACGCGTCTTGCCGATCTGCATGACCGACAGCGCGTTGATCTGGCCGACCCGCGCGCCCTCGGTGTCGATCAAGAGCGTGGCGCGGGTGATCGCCTCGTGGCTCAATTCGCGCAAACGGCCCGCGCGCCGGTCGGCGGCGTCGATGGCGGCCTCCACCGCCGCGGGCCCGATCGCGTCTTCGCCGGCTTGCCCGGCCCGGTGATCGGCCTCGCGCAGGATGTCGCCCAGCGCGGCGAGGTTGAGGGTAAACCGCTCCACGTCGTCCGACAGGCGCAGGCTTTCGGTCAGCAGCCGCGCCACCCCGTCGGCGGTCACCGGTCTCAGCCCGGCCTCGCGCGCCACCGTGCCCAGCAGACGGGCAAAGAGCATCGCGCTGTCTTCCGAGCGCGGCATCCGGTCGTCGAAATCGGCCTCCAGCTTGAAGAGCTGGGCAAAATCGCGGTCGAGCGCCACCAGCACGTAATAGAGCAGCCGGTCGCCCACCAGCACCACCCGCAGCTTCAGCGGGATCGGGTCCGGTTCCAGCGTTTCGGTCGAGATCAGGCTGAACCGCTCGCCCGCGGAATAGATCGTGATCTCGCCGCTCTTCAGGCAGCGTTTCAGCGCGTCCCATGCCAGCGGCTCGGTCAGCACATGGGCGGCGTCGAGGATCAGCACGCCGCCATTGGCGCGGTGCAGCGCGCCGGAGCGAATCATGGAGAAATTGGTCACCAGCGCGCCGCGTTCCGACTGGTACTCGATCCGGCCGATCAGGTTGGCGAGCGTCGGCAGCGCCTCTTGCACCACCGGGGCGCCCTCGGCCCCATCGCCGTGCGAGACAATCACGTTGACCGTGTAGCGCTGGAATTGAGGCTTGAGATAGTGCCGGGTGGTGGCCACCGGAAAGGCGCCCGCCTGTGGCCCGTCGGCGCGGATCAGGAACAGCTCTGCATTGTCGATCAGATCGCGGCGCATCGCGGCGAGGTAGGCGGCGACCTTTTCCTGACCTGAAAACCGCGCGGTGACCTCGGCCATCGCGTCGTCCACGCCCTGGCGGGCCATCGAGATGTTCAGCTCTTCCACCTCGCGGCGCTGGGCCTTCATGGCCTTGGGCACCTCCTTGAGGATCGTCTCCAGTTCGGCGCGCACCTGTGCGATGGCCGCGTCGATCGCGTCGCGTTCGTCCTTGGGCAGCTTTTCGTAATCTTCGGGCGGCATGACCTCGTTGCCCTGCCGGGCGGCCACGCCGAACCCCATGGGCGTGCGCACGATCGCCACGCCCTTTTCCCGCGCGGTGTCGGCCAGCGCGCTCATCGCCTTTTCGTGGCGCTCTTCGTAGATGTCCTCGATGGCGCGGCGACGGGTCTGGTAATCCTCGGATTCGAAGATCGCGGGGATGTCGCTGGCCAGGTCGTTGATCACCTTGCGCGCCGCGTCGCGCAGGGCCACGGCCTCGCCCGGCGGCAGCGACAGGGCGACCGGGCGGCGCGGGTCGTCGAAATTGGCGACATAGGCCCAGTCGCGCGGCACCGGGCGGGTCTTGGCGGTCTCGCGCATCAGGGCGCGCGCGGCCGAGTGCCGGCCGCTGCCCGGCGGGCCGAGAACGAAGAGGTTGAAATCGGCATGCGGAATCTCGGCGGCCAGCCGCATCGCCTCTAGCGCGCGGTCCTGGCCCGGCCAGTCTTTCAGCGGGTCCAGTTCGGCCGTGCTGGCGAAGCCGAAGCCGAAGGTCCGCGCGTCGTTCAGTGCTGCCGGGGTGAGCGGGGTGCCGGTTGCGGGATCGCCCATCTGCCTGCCCTCCTGCGAGGCGTGGGGGCCGTGCGGCACTCCCACCACCCCAGCGAACACGGCTTGACGCCGCGGCGCAAGGGGATTGGCGGTCTCGGACCCTTTGCCTGTCAGGATATCGGTTGCGCGCCGCGCGTCCCGCTTTGACCCGCGCCTTGCGTCAGCCTCACCAAAGCGTCCGCCCGCCGGGACGGGCTGGCGCCTTCGGTTTGAGTCCGGGCCAGGGGCGCAGGGTGAACACTCGCCTCGCACTGCCCGAGCGGCCTCGGCGACGGAAGCGAACCTGATCGCTCTCCCCCAACGAACCCAAAGGGCGCGCGAGCGCCGTTGGTGCGAGTGCGACTTGGTCAAACCCGCCGGATCAACGCCTTGTCAATTCCGGGTCGCAAACGCTGGCCGCCCGGCCCGCTCAGGCGGCCTCTTTCTCGGCCACCGCCTCTGCGAAGGCGGCGAAGAACTTGCCGGCCAGCTTGTGCGCCGTGCCGTGGATCAGGCGGCTGCCCAGTTGCGCGATCTTGCCGCCGACCTCGGCCTTGGCGGTGTAGCTCAGAAGCGTCTCGTCGCCCCGGTCCTCCAGCAGCACGTCCGCGCCGCCCTTGGCAAAGCCCGCCGCGCCGCCGCTGCCCTGGCCCGTCAGGCTGAACGCGCCCGGCGCGCCCGAGGGGTCGAGCGTGACCTCGCCGGCGAAGCGCGCCTTTACCGGGCCGACCTTGAGCACCACCTTGGCGGTCAGTTCGGAGTCGGAGACCTTTTCCAGCTCTTCGCAGCCGGGGATCGAGGCGCGCAGGATGTCGGGGTCGTTCAGCGCGGCGAAGACCACGTCGCGCGAGGCGGGGATCAGGATTTCGTCTTTCAGTTCCATGGGGGTCCTTTCTCAGCAGCAGGGGAATTTGATCCGGGCGACAGGCTGGGCCTGGGCGGCGGGCAGAGGTCGGGGGCCGAACAGCCGTTTCAATGCGGTCCACATGGTTCAGTCTCCTTGTGTGCCGCGTTGTCCCGCGCGGCGTGTGGCAACCATTTCCGCGAGGATCGACAGCGCGATCTCTTCGGGCGTGATCGCGCCGAGGTTCAGGCCGGCGGGCGCGTGCAGCGGCTCGAACGCGGCCTCTGGTACGCCCGTGGCGCAGAGCCTGTGCTTCAGCGAGGCGACCTTGGCCCGGCTGCCGACGAAGCCCAGGTAGGCCGCCGGGGCGGCGAGCGCGGCGCGCAGCGCCGCCTCGTCGCCCTTTCCCTGCGTGGCGACCACAACGTAGCGTTCGGCCGTCGGGGCGACTTCGAACGCGTAGCCCTCGACACGCCGGTCCGGTGCGGCGAAGGCCGGCTGGTCCTCGGCCGGCGCGCAGGCGGTGACGGCAAAGCCGAAGCGCGGCGCCAGCTCGGCCAGCGCCAGGGCCACGGGGCTGGTGCCGCAGATCACGCAATCGGGTGCGGGCATGACGGCCTCTATGAAAATGTCCATCGTGCCCTGGCTGGGGCACATGTTGCGGGCAAAGCGGATGCCGTCGCGGGTATCGCCGGGCGCCACCCCGTGTTCGGCCAGCGCCGTCTCGGGCTGTACCGAGATCAGCCGCGGCGCCCCGTCCTCGAGCGCCTCGCGCGCAGCCTTGAGCACCGCGCCCCGCGCGCAGCCGCCGCCGATCCAGCCGGCCTCCAGCGTGCCGTCGGGCAGGATCACCGCCTTGGCGCCGGCCTTGGCGGCAGTGGCCGCGACGGTGCGCACCACGGTGGCCAGCGCAAAGGGTTGCCCGGCCCGTTTCAGCGCGGCGATACGCGAAATCAGGTCGGTGTCGTGCGAGGAGGGCGCGGTCATCGTCATAGCCTTGCAAGCTCCGGTTCGAGGGCGGCCAGCGCGTCGAGCGTGCCTGCCGCGGCGAAATGGTCGAGATGGGGCAGGGCGGCGGCCATGCCGCGGGCGACCGGCGCGTAGCCCTGCCACCCCATGAGCGGGTTGAGCCAGACGATGCGGCAGCCGCGCCGCTTCAGCCGGGCAAGCTCGGCGGCCAGCCGGTCCGGCGGGTCGGTGTCGTAGCCGTCGGACAGCACGATCACGACCGAGCGCCCGCCGACGCGGGCGCGGGCGTAGAAACGATTGAAATCGGCCAGCGCGCCGCCGATCTTGGTGCCCCCGCCAAAGCCCTGGGCCATCAGCGTCAGCCGGTTCACCGCGCGCAGCGGGTCGGGGTCGCGCAGCGCGTCGGTGATGCGCACGAGCCGGGTGTGGAAAAGGTAGGCGTCGGCCTTGAGGTCAGCGCCGACCAGCCCCTTGAGAAAGGCAAGGAAGACCCGCGCGTAAACGGTCATCGAGCCCGAGACATCGAGCAGCGCCACGATATGGGCCGGCCGCTCGGGACGGGCGCGGCGGTATAGCCTGATCGGCTCGCCCCCGGTGGCGACCGCGCCGCGGGCGATCCGGCGCAGGTCCAGCCGGCGGCCGTGCGGGTCGGCGCGCCAGCGGCGCGAGCGGCGGTCGCGGATGGCGCGCGCAATCCGCTCGGCGGTGGCCTCGGCTTCGGCGATGTCCTCGGGCGAGACCATCTCGCGCAGGTCGGTGCGCTTGAGCTGCGCGATGCGCGCGGCGACCAGCCGGCCCTCGCCCTGCTGCTCTGCGGCCCCCTCGCCCCCCTCGGGCTGGTCGGGGGTGCCCTTGCCCTGGCCCGATGCCGACAGCGCCTCGGTGACGAAGGGTGTTCGCTGGTGCCGCGTCGGGGCGCTGTCGCCGCCCGCCGGTTGGGCCCGTTCGCGCCCGCGGTTCAGCCAATAAGCGGCGAAGAGGTCATCGAAACGGGCGGCCTCGTCGGCGTTGCCGGTGCAGACCGCGCGCAGGGCGTGGCGCACCTCGCCCGCGTCGGTCGGGTCGACCGTGGCCAGCGCCTCGAGCGCCGTGGCGGTTTCCTGCACCCCAAGCCGCAGCCCGTTCATCCGCAGATGCGCCATGAATCCCGCGACCCGCTCGGCCGGGCCCGCGGCGCGGGCGGGAAAGCGGGTGACGCCGGCCATCACGCGGCCTTCCCGGCCAGGCGCTGGGCCAGCTCGGTCGGTACCCGTGCGCGGTCGGCCTGGGTTTTCAGCAGCGTCACAAGCGTGGCCTGCAACGCGACGGGATCTTCGGTCAGATCGCTCATCCCCAGCCCGGCCACGGCAGCGGCGAAATCCAGCGTCTCGGCCACGCCCGGCGTCTTGTCGAGGTCCTCTTTGCGCAGCGCCTGCACAAAGCCCACGATCTGCCCGGACAGGTGCGGCTCGAGCCCGGGGTGGCGCTTTTGCAGGATCGCCAGTTCCATCGCCCGGTCGGGATAGCCCAGATGGGCGTAAAGGCAGCGCCGTCGCAGCGCGTCGGACAGATCGCGTGTGCCGTTCGCGGTCAGGATGACATGGGGCCGCGCGGTGGCGTGGACGGTGCCCAGTTCGGGGATCGAGATGGTGAAATCCGACAGGATTTCCAGAAGATAGGCCTCGAATTCCTCGTCGGCGCGGTCGATCTCGTCGATCAGCAGCACCGGCGGGCGGTCCTGCCGGATGGCCTGCAGCAGCGGACGCTCCAGCAGGTAGTCCTCGGAAAAGATGCGCGCCTCGATGTCGGCGCCGGCCTCGCCGCGCTCGCCGGCGGCGCGGATCGCCAGCAATTGCCGCTGGTAGTTCCATTCGTAGATGGCGTGGCCGGCATCCAGCCCCTCGTAGCATTGCAGCCGGATCAGCGTGGCGTTTTGCAGGTCGGCCAGCACCTTGGCGACCTCGGTCTTGCCCACGCCCGCCGCGCCCTCCAGCAGCAGCGGCCGGCCGAGGCGCAGAGACAGGTGAAGTGCCATCGCCAGGTCGTCGCCCGCGACATAGCCGTGTTCGGCCAGATCGTGTTGCAGATCGCGCCACGCCGCCATCGGTATCCTCCCGGTGTGGGCCCGCCCCCGCGGGGGCGGGCAGGGGCCTTATCCGTGCAGGCCGAGATCGCGCGCCGTCTTCCAGATGCGCCAGTGGTCGTGGGGCATGTGCGTCTGGGTCAGGCCGAAGGCGCGAAAGGCATCGTGCACCGCGTTGGAAAACGCCGGCACGCCGCCCACGTTGGGGCTTTCGCCCACGCCCTTGGCGCCGATCGGGTGATGCGGGCTGGGCGTCTCCGTGTGGTCGGTGGTGTAGTGCGGCGTCTCCCATGCCGTGGGCAGGAAGAAATCCATCAAGGTGCCGGTCTTGACGTTGCCGATGTCGTCATAGGCGATTTCCTGGCCCATCGCGATGGCCAGCGCCTCGGTCAGCCCGCCATGCACCTGCCCCTCGATGATCATCGGGTTGATCCGCGTGCCGCAATCGTCAAGCGCGTAGAACTGCCGGATCTCGTGCTCGCCGGTGTCCACGTCGATTTCCATCACGCAGATATAGGCGCCGAACGGGTAGGTCATGTTGGGCGGGTCGTAATAGCTGACCGCCTCCAGCCCCGGCTCGACCCCCGGGATCGCCTGGTTGTAAGAGGCATAGGCGATCTCGGCCATGGTCTTGAACCGCTCCGGCGCGCCCTTGACCACGAACCGGTCGATATCCCATTCCAGATCGTCGTCATGAACCTCCAGCAGGTAGGCCGCGATCATCTGCGCCTTGGCGCGGATTTTCCGCCCCGCCATCGCGGTGGCAGCCCCCGCCACCGGGGTCGAGCGCGACCCGTAGGTGCCCAGGCCATAGGGCGCGGTGTCGGTGTCGCCTTCCTCCACCGTGATCTTGTCGGCGGAAATGCCGATCTCGCTGGCGAGGATCTGCGCAAAGGTCGTCGCATGCCCCTGGCCCTGGCTGATCGTGCCCAGCCGCGCGATGGCGCTGCCGGTGGGGTGGATGCGGATCTCGCAGCTATCGAACATCCCCATCCCGAGGATGTCGCAATTCTTGACCGGACCCGCGCCCACGATCTCGGTGAAATGGGTCAGCCCGATACCCAACAGCTTGCGCGTCTCGCCGCGCTTGAACGCTTCGACCCGCTCGGCCTGCTCCTTGCGCAGGGCCTCGTAGCCGACGGCCTTCAGGGCCTTGTCCCAGGCAGTGTGGTAATCGCCCGAGTCGTATTCCCAGCCCAGCGCCGAGGTATAGGGGAACTGCTCTTTCCGGATGAAGTTCTTGGCGCGCAGTTCGGCCGCGTCCATGCCCAGCTTGATCGCCAGCACCTCGATCATCCGCTCGATGAAATAGGCCGCCTCGGTCACCCGGAACGAACAGCGATAGGCCACGCCGCCGGGTGCCTTGTTGGTGTAGATGCCATCGACCGCGCAATAGGCGGCGGGGATGTCGTAGCTGCCGGTGCAGATATGGAAAAAGCCTGCCGGAAACTTGGTGGGGTCGGCGCAGGCGTCGAACGCGCCGTGGTCGGCGGTGACATGGGCGTGCAGCCCGGTGATGCGGCCGTCCTTCGTCGCCCCGATCCGGCCCGTCATCCAGTAGTCGCGGGCAAAGGCGGTGGCCATCAGGTTTTCCATCCGGTCCTCGACCCATTTCACCGGCTTGCCGGTAACGATAGTGGCCACGATCGAACAGACATAGCCGGGGTAGACCCCCACCTTGTTGCCGAAACCGCCGCCGATATCGGGCGAAACGACGCGGATATTGTGCTCGTCGATCCCTGAGAGCAGCGAGGCCACCGTGCGCACCACATGCGGCGCCTGGAAGGTGCCGTAGAGGGTCAGCTTGCCGTTGACCTTGTCCATCGAGGCGACGCAGCCGCAGGTTTCCAGCGGGCAGGGGTGGGTCCGGTGGTAGTAGATGGTTTCCTCGGCCACCACCTCGGCGCCGTCGATGGCCGCGTTCGCGCCGGCCTCATCACCCGCTTCCCAGGTGAAGATGTGGTTGTGGTGGCGGCGGGGCCCGTGGGCGCCCTCGGTCACGCCCTCGAGGTCTTCGCGCAGCACGGGCGCGTCGGGGTCCTGCGCCTTGAACGGGTCGACGACCACGGGCAGGTCTTCGTAATCGACCTCGACCAGGTCTACCGCGTCGGCCGCGATATACCGGTCGGTCGCCACCACGAAGGCGACCTCCTGGCCCTGAAACAGCACCTTGCCGTCGGCCAGCACCATCTGCTTGTCGCCCGCAAGGGTGGGCATCCAGTGCAGGCCCAAAGGCTCCAGATCCTTCGCGGTCAGCACGGCGATCACGCCGGGCAGCGCCAGCGCGGCCTCGGCATTGATCGACTTGACGCGGGCATGCGCGTAAGGAGACCGCACGAAATCGCCGTGCAGCATGCCTGCCATCTTGATGTCGTCGACATAGTTGCCCTTGCCCTGGGTGAAGCGGGCATCCTCGACGCGCTT
Source organism: Rhodovulum robiginosum (assembly GCF_003944755.1). Classification (GTDB taxonomy): domain Bacteria; phylum Pseudomonadota; class Alphaproteobacteria; order Rhodobacterales; family Rhodobacteraceae; genus Rhodovulum; species Rhodovulum iodosum. The sequence continues at coordinate 153,822 of NZ_RWGU01000043.1, read as the reverse complement.
TCGGCTGCATCCCAGCCCCTTGAGGCCGGCCTTGCGCTCTTCGGTATCGGGAAGATCTTTCATTCCGCGGCCTCCTTCATGGCGTTCATCTGGTCGGCGGCCGCAAGGATCGCCTTGACGATGTTCTGGTATCCGGTGCAGCGGCAGAGGTTTCCGGACATGCCGAAACGCACCTCTTCCTCGGTCGGGCTCGGGTTGTCCTGCAGCAGCCGCCAGGCACGGGTGATCATCCCCGGCGTGCAGAAGCCGCATTGCAGCCCGTGATGTTCGCGGAACATCTCTTGCAGAACGTGCAGGCCGTCGGGCGCGCCCAGCCCCTCGACGGTGGTGATTTCGGCACCTTGCGCCTGGGCGGCGAACACGGTGCAGGCCTTGACCGACTTGCCGCCCATGTCGACGGTGCAGGCCCCGCAATGCGAGGTTTCACAGCCGATATGGGGGCCGGTGATTCCAAGCTGCTCGCGCAGCACATGGATCAGCAGTTCGCGCGGCTCGGCCAGCGTCTCGTGCGCCTCGCCGTTGACCGTCAGTTTCAGATGCATCTTGTCGGACATCGTGCCCTCCCTCAAGCGCGCGACCAGGCGCGCACGATGGCGCGGGCCAGGATCACGCCGGCGACGTGTTTCTTGAATTCGACGGGGCCGCGGTTGTCCTCCATGGGGTCGATATCGCCCAGCATGGCGGCAACCGCGGCCTGCACCGCCTCCTCCCCACAGGCGGTGCCTTCCAGCGCCGCGCCGGCGGCGGCACTGAAAACGGGGACGTCGGAAAGGTTGGTCATCGCGACCGAAGCGGCGCTCACGCGGCCGCCCTCGGCCACGATCTGCACCGCCGCGGCGGCGGTGGCGTAGTCGCCGATCTTGCGCTTCTGCTTTTCGTAGGCATAGCCGCCGCGGGGCCGGTCAAAGCTGACCGCGGTGAGGACTTCCTCTTCCTCGCGGGTGGTCACATAGGCGGCCTCGTAGAAATCGCGCGCGGCCACCTCGCGGGTGCCGTCGGGGCCCACCAGCGTGAACCGTGCGTCGAGGCACTGCATCAGCCCCGGCATGTCGTTGCCCGGGTCGCCATTGGCGATGTTGCCGCCAACGGTGCCGAGGTTGCGCACCTGCGGGTCGGCGATCTGCCGGGCCGCCTCGGCCATGATCGGCGCGGCCTCGGCCAGCCCGTCATGGTCGATGATCTCGGCCTGGGTGGTCATCGCGCCGATGCGGATCACGTCGCCGATCTCGATACCCTTGAGATCGCTCAGGCCCTGAAGGTCGATCAGGTGCGCAGGATCGGCCATCCTCAGCTTCATCATCGGGATCAGGCTGTGACCGCCGGCGACGACGCGCGCCTCGTCGCCATGTTCCTGCAGCAGCGCTATCACCGCGGCCAGATCGTCCGGCCGGTGATACTCGAACGTCGATGGGATCATGTCCCGCTCCTCCCTATGGTGCTGTGCCCGCTCTTTCGGCGGCGGGCGACTGCGTGGAGGAAAGCTAGCTGTCAGGCGGTGAGCTGCGACATATTGCTGCACGGTGTGCCGGGCGGATTTCACGAACTGCGAAATGGCTGCACGAACTGCGAATGGCGAGTTTTGCCGGGTAGCAAGGGGCCGCTGGGCGACGGCCCGCCGCGCGCGGGCAGGCGCCGCGGCCCGTGCTCACAGGCCCAGCCGGTCGCGCAGCGCCGCGACGCGCGCGCGGCTGACGGGCACCTTGTCGAGATGGGCGTGGCCATCGAACAGGCACAGGCCGTTATCCTTGCGCCGCTCGAAGGCGCTGACCTGCGCGGTGTTCACCAGATAGCTGCGATGGGTGCGAAAAAACCCGGCCTCGCCCAGCCGCCGCTCGGCCTCGCTGATCGACCAGGGGCAAAACACCCGCCCCTCGGGCGTGTAGGCGATGGTGTAATGCCCCTCGGCCCGGATCGCGGCAACCTGGCCCGCGGGCAGGAAATAGGTCACGCCCTCGCGTTCGTAGGGCAGGCGCGGCTCGGTTTCGGGGGCGGGTGGCGGCAGCGGGGCGTGCGGCGCCTCGGTCAGCGCCGGTGCCCCGGCAGGCTGCGGTGCGGAAAGAAAGCTCGCCCCCGACAACAGGAACGCCCCCGAGATCACGAAGGCGGCCAGCATCACCACCAGCGCCAGTTGCGCGTTGCCCAGTGCCGGGCTGGGCCCTGGCGCCCCGGCGGCGGCCATGAAATCGGTCCAGTACATCGCGGTGAAATGGACGATGGCGACCGAAAGCCCGAAAATCGCCGTGGCGCCCAGGATGTTGGCCGCGCTGCGCCGGCCATAGGCGGTGCGGATCGCCAGCATTCCCATCAGCACGGCCAGCCCCCCCGCTGCGGCAAAGCCCGCGGGGTGGTAGACGGCGCGGCAGCCCTCGATGCCCGCCAGCCCGGTGTAATGCATGATGACGATGCCCAGGCCCAGCACGAGGCCGGCCAGCGCCATGCGCAACCGCGTGCGGGGCCCGAAATGCATGAGGATAAGCGCCAGCCCCGCCAGCAGGATCGCGATCAGCACCGAGGCCACCGTGGGCAGCGCCCGGTAATAGACCGCCACGTCAAAGCGCATCGCCAGCATCGCCACGAAATGCATCGTCCAGATGCCGCCGCCCAGCGCGATGGCGGCCATGGCGATGCGCAGATGCCGCACGCCGTCGGACACCCCCGACAGCCCCCGCGTCAGCGCCAGCCCGGTAAAGGCGGCCATCATCGAGATGACGATCGAGGCCAGGATCAGCCTGTAATCGTAAACGTAAATCAGCATGTTTGCGCGGCGCCGCATGGCACGGCCCGGCGTCCTCCCTTGCCGGGTTTCCCGGCGTTTCGGGCAGTATCCTGCCCGGCCGGGCCGGGTGTCAATATCGCCGGAGGCTCCGGCGGTTCATACCGCGCGCGACAGCCGCCGCGCCACGGGTGCAATCAGGAAATGGGTGACCGGGATCAAGAGCAGCCCCAGGCCCAGCCCGATCACACCGTCGATCAGCGCGGTCACGCTCCATTCCATCGCCCCGTTGCCCCAGGGCAGGGCATCGGCGGCCACAACGGCGATGTGGTGGATCGTCTCGTAAGGCGCGTGCCAGCCCAGCTCGTGCGCGCCGTGGACCAGGATCGAGCCGCCGACCCAGATCATCGCGGCGGTGCCCACGATCACCAAAAGCCGCATGAAATGCGGCATCCCCCGCACGATCCAGCAGCCCAGCCGCCGGGTGAGCGCCAGCCGCCCGCCCGCGGCCATGGCCAGCCCCGCGTCGTCGGCCTTCACGATCAGCCCGACGGCGCCGTAGACGGCCACCGTGATCAGCACCCCGGCCACGGCCAGCGCCAGCGCCGTCGTCCAGAACGGCACGTCGGTCGGCAGGCCCGAGAGGATGATGGTCATGATCTCGGCCGAGAGGATGAAATCGGTCTTGATCGCGCCCTTGACCTTTTTCTCCTCCAGATGCGCGTCGGAGAGTTTTTCCTTGTAGAGGTCTTCCTCGTGGTGGTCGGCCGGGTTCAGCACGTGCCAGACCTTCTCGGCCCCTTCGAAGCACAGGTACGCCCCGCCCAGCATCAACAGCGGCGCGATGGCCCAGCTGGCGAAGGCCGACAACAGCAGCGCGACGGGCAAAAGGATCACCAGCTTGTTGAAGAGCGATCCCTTGGCGATGTTCCAGACGATGGGGATTTCCCGGTCGGCGGAAAAGCCGTGCACGTATTTCGGCGTCACGGCGGCGTCGTCGATCACCGCGCCGGCGGCCTTGGAGGACGCCTTGACCGCCTGGCCCACCACGTCGTCCACCGAGGCCGCGGCCACCTTGGCGATCGCCGCCACGTCGTCGAGAAGCGCGAGAAGGCCGCTCATGCCCGTTCCTTTTGATAGCTTGCCATGGGCCGAAGGATAGCGGATCGGGGCGCGGGGGCAACGGCGGGGTCGCCTCCGGCTGCGGGTCGGGCGCTGCACGGGCTGACACCCGGGCGGCACGTTTGTGCGGATGCGGTTTTCTCTACCCGCCGGTGTGGCTCATGTGCCGGCTGACCTGCCCGTCGGCGCGCTGGCGGGAATAGTCGAAATCGTGGCCCTTGGGTTTCAGCGCGATCGCCGCGCGCACCGCCTCTGCCAGCGGCGCGTCGGTCTCGGGATGTGCCCGCAGCGGCGCGCGCAAATCGGCGCGGTTTTCCTGCCCGAGGCACATGTAAAGCTCGCCCGTGCAGGTCAGCCGCACCCGGTTGCAGCTTTCGCAGAAATTGTGGCTGAGCGGCGTGATAAAGCCGATCTTCTGGCCGGTCTCGGTCAGCCGCACATAGCGCGCGGGCCCGCCGCTGCGTTCGGCGAGATCCATCAGGGTAAAGCGTTCGGCCAGCCGGTCGCGCACATCGGTAAGCGACCAGTATTGCCCCACGCGGTTTTCGTTGCCCAGATCTCCCATCGGCATGACCTCGATAAAGGTCAGGTCGATGTCGCGCGCCGCGCACCAGTCCACAAGGTCGAACAATTCGTCCTCGTTGAAGCCTTTCAGCGCGACCGCGTTGATCTTGACCCGCATGCCCGCGTTCTGGGCGGCGTCGATGCCGCGCATCACCTGGGCCAGGCGGCCCCAGCGGGTGACGCGGGCGAATTTCTCTTCGTCCAGCGTGTCGAGGCTGACATTGACCCGCCGCACCCCGGCCGCGAAAAGCGCGTCGGCGAATCTCTCCAGCTGCGAGCCGTTGGTGGTCAGCGTCAGCTCGTCCAGCGCGCCGGTCTCCAGGTGCCGGCCCATGGCGTTGAAGAACGTCATGATGTCGCGGCGCACCAGCGGCTCGCCCCCGGTGATGCGCAGCTTGCGCACCCCCAGCCCGATAAAGGCCGAACAGACCCGGTCGAGCTCTTCGAGGGTCAGCAGCTCCTTCTTGGGCAGGAATGTCATGTTCTCGGCCATGCAATACACGCAGCGGAAATCGCAGCGGTCGGTGACCGACACGCGCAGATAGGTGATCGCGCGGGCGAACGGATCGATCAGGGGCGCTTGGTTTGTCATGATCGAAAGGTAAGCGCGACGGGCTGTCGCAGCAAGGTCTTTGCGCCGCTTGACAGGCCGCGCCCGGCGCGCGTTCATGAACATGCGTTCAATTCAAGCCCGGGGGAGGAAGGCATGGAGGATCGCAGGCTTTTGCCCGATCAGCGCGACTGGGACGCCATGCGGGACAGCTTCCGTTGGGACGTCCCATCGCGGTTCAACATCGCGGCGGCCTGTTGCGACAGCTGGGCCGCTGAGGCGCCAAACCGTGTCGCGGTGATCGACGCCAGCGACGCTGACCGAGGCTGGACCTATGGCGAGATCAAGGACGCCTCAGACCGGCTGGCCACGGTCTTTGCGCGGGCGGGGCTCGGGCAGGGCGACCGGGTGGCGGTGCTGCTGCCCCAGGCGCCGGCGGTGCTGATCGCCCATTTCGCGGCGATGAAGCTGGGGGCGGTGGGCCTGCCGCTCTTTGCGCTGTTCGGGCCGGATGCGCTGGACTACCGCCTCGCCGACAGCGGGGCCAGGCTGGTCGTCACCGATGCCGAGGGCGCGGCGAAACTGGCCGGGCTGCGCGACGGGCTTGCGGCTCTTGCCGATGTATTCTCGGTCGATGGCGGCCCGGCGCGCGATCTCTGGGCCGAGATCGACGACGCGCCGCCGCTGGACACCCCGGTGGACACCTCTGCCGAAGACCCCGCGGTGCTGATCTACACCTCGGGCACCACCGGCCCGCCCAAGGGCGCGCTCCATGCCCACCGCTTTCTGCTCGGGCATCTGCCGTCGATCGAGCTGCACCACCGGGGCTTTCCGGAACCGGGCGATTGCGGCTGGACCCCGGCCGACTGGGCCTGGATCGGCGGGCTTATGGATATGGCCTTGCCCTGCCTTTACTACGGCGTGCCCGTGGTCGCCTGCCGGATGCGCAAGTTCGACGCCGCCGAGGCCTGGCGCCTGATCGACCGGCTGCGGGTGAAAAACCTCTTCCTGCCGCCCACGGCGCTGAAGCTGATGCGCGAGGTGCCGGTGCCGCCCGGCGTCAGCCTGCGCAGCGTCGGCTCGGGCGGCGAGAGCCTCGGGGCCGACCTGCTGGCCTGGGGGCGCGAGGCACTGGGGCTGGAGATCTGCGAATTCTACGGCCAGACCGAGTGCAACCTCATGCTCACCTGCGTGCCCGAGTTGATGGACGCGCCGCCGGGCAGCATGGGCCGCGCGGTGCCGGGCTTCGACGTAGGCCTGATCGGGGCCGACGGGGCGCCCGTGGCACCGGGCGAGGTCGGCGAGATCGCGGTGCGCCGCGGGGCGGCCTCGATGTTTCTCCAATACTGGGGCCTGCCCGACAAGACGGCAGAGAAATTCGCCGGCGACTGGATGCGCACGGGCGATCTGGGCACCTGCGACGCGGCGGGCCATTTCACCTATGTCTCGCGCGACGACGACATCATCACCTCGGCGGGGTACCGTATCGGGCCGACCGAGATCGAGAATTGCCTTGTGGGACACCCCGACGTGGTGATGGCCGCCGTGGTGGGCGAACCCGACCCGGTGCGCACGCAGGCGGTGGTGGCCCATGTCGTGCTGCGCGACGGCGCCGACCGCGCGGGGCTGGAACAGGCGCTGATACGCCGCGTGCGCGACAAGATCAGCCCCCATGTCGCGCCGCGCCGCATCCATTGGGCCGACAGCCTGCCGATGACGGCGACGGGCAAGATCATGCGCCGGGCGCTGCGGGACGGGTAGGGCGCTTTTGCGGTTGTGGCCCGCGGGCGAAGGCGCTTTACCTCGCCGCAGACCATCGAAAAGGGGGCGGCGATGCCGGACCTTGCGCAATTCCTGCCCTTTCTGGCGCTCTTGCTGGCCGTCGGGGCGCTCGCGGGCCTTCTGGCCGGCCTTCTCGGCGTGGGCGGCGGGATCATCATCGTCCTGGCGCTGTTCCACGCGTTCTCCGCGCTGGGCTATGACAGCCCCTACCTGATGCAGATCTGCCTGGCGACGTCGCTGGCCACGATCATCTTCACCTCGCTGCGCTCGGTCGCCAGCCACCATGCGAAGGGGGCCGTCGACTGGTCGATCCTGCGCAAATGGGCGCCGGGGATCGCGCTGGGGGCGCTGGTGGGCGTGCTGGCGGCCGCGTCGCTGCGGTCGGTGGTGTTGCAGGGCATCTTCGGCGGGCTCGGGCTGGTCCTGGGGCTCTACCTGGCCTTCGGGCGGCGCGACTGGCGGCTGGGCGCGGCGATGCCCGGCGGGGCGCTGCGTGCCATGATGTCGGCGGTGGTGGGGTTTCTCTCGGTGCTGATGGGCATCGGCGGGGGCGTGATGGGCGTGCCGCTGATGACGCTTTACGGCCTGCCGATCCACCGGGCGGTGGGCACGGCGGCGGGATTCGGTGCGCTGATTGCGGTGCCCTCGGTCGCGGGGTTCCTGATGATCGCCATCCCCGAGGCGATGCGCCCGCCGCTGACCTTCGGCGCGGTCAACCTGCCGGGATTCCTGGTGGTGGTGTCGATGACGATGATCACCGCGCCGCTGGGCGCCAGGCTGGCGCACCGGACAAACCCGGTGCTATTGCGCAAGATCTTCGCCATCTTCGTGGTCGTTGTCGCGGCGAACATGCTGCGAAAGGCGCTGGGGGTCTGAGCGCGCCTAGGGCCTTTGCCCGATCCGGTGTGCGCGCGCGGGCAGCTCGGCCATCACCTCCTGGCGCGCGGCGTCGCTCATTCGCGTCCAGAGGGTGATCTCGTCGATCGTGCGCAGACAGCCGGTGCACAGCCGCGAGGCCCGGTCGACGGTGCAGACCCGGTTGCAGGGGCTGGCGATGCCCGCGGCCGGGCGGGCCGGCGTTTCGTCACTCATGGCGTGGCTCCGATATTGCGCAGGCGGTCGAGCACGCCTTGCAGGATATAGGCGGCGGCCACGTGGTCAATCACTTCGGCGCGGCGGCGCCGCGAGGTGTCGGCCTCCAGCAGCGCGCGCTCGGCGGCCATGGTGGACAGCCGTTCGTCCCAGAAACCGATGGGCAGCTCGGTCAGCCGCGACAGGTTGCGCGCGAACGCGCGGGTCGACTGGCAGCGCGGCCCCTCGCTGCCGTCCATGTTGCGCGGCAGGCCCAGCACGATGCCGCCCGCCGCGCGGTGGCCGGCGATCTCCATCACGCGGGCCGCGTCGAGGGTGAATTTCTTGCGCCGTATGGTTTCCAGCGGAGAGGCCACCGACCACGACGTGTCCGAGACCGCCACGCCGATGGTCTTGTCGCCCAGGTCCAGCCCGATCAGCGCCCGTCCGCGGGGCAGGGCGGTGGCGAGTTCCTCGACCGTGTCGACGACGCTCACTCGGCCACGCCCGCGCGCACGGCCGCCTGCCGCACGGTTTCCAGCGCCTCCGGCTGCCCGGCAAAGACCTGCTGCGCCTCGGCCCAGATCGCGCCGGCCTGGTCGGTGTCGCCAAGCACGCCCAGCGCGTTGAGAAGCTGCGCCCATTCCTGCGGCCTGCCGCCTTGGCTGGCCAGCCGGTCGGAAAGCCGCGCGACCATGCCGCGGATCATCTCTTGCTGCTGTTCCGGCGTCATCTCCTGCGCCGCCTCGACATCCTCGGCGCTGGGGCCGCGCAGGGGCGGCGCGGCGTCCGGCTCGGGCGGCAGGGTGTAGCGCACGCCCGCCATCTGGGCGAGGTTCTCGATCTGCTCGCGGATCGGGCGGTACCACGGGTCGCCGGGGGCGGATTGCTGCAACAGCCCGCGCCAGGTGCGGAAGGCGAGGTCGGGCCGGTCGGTCTGAAGCCGCATCAGCCCCCAGTAATAAAGCGCGGTGCCGTTGGACTGGTCGCGCCCCAGCGCCTGCATCAGCACCGCCTCGGCCTCGGGCGAGACATAGCCGCCGGCGGCCAGCACCATCATGTCGGCTAAAGTGGCGTAGTCCTCGGCGGTGGCGCCGCCGTCTTTCAGCTCGATCGCCCTTTGCTGCGCGGTGTAGGCGGCGTTGAAATTGCCCAGTGCCGCCTCGTTGCGCGCCAGCAGGACCTGCCCGCGCACGTCGTTGGGCCGCTCAGCGACCGCGCTGCGCAGCTTTTCGACCAGCTCTACATGCTCGGGGTCGGGCTCGGACAGGCCGGGCAGTGGCGGGGCCTCGTCCTCGGCCCGGGCTTGCGAGGGTCGGTTTTCGCGCAGCGCGTCGGCGGCGGCGATGCGCTTGGCCATCGGCAGGTCGGGATAGCCCGGCGCGCCGATCCGCGAATAAAGCGCGAAGGCGCCCGCCGTCAGTACCGTCAGCGCCAGCACGCCCGCCACGATGCTGGCCCCCTGCGGTGCCCGGCCCGCGCTCTCTTGTGCCTTGAGCTTTCGGTCGGCCTCCAGCACCCGCCGCGACACCTCGGTGCGGATGCGGCTTGCCTCGTCCTCGGTGATGACGCCGCGGGCGAGGTCGCGTTCGACCTCCTGCAACTGCTCGCGGTAGACCTGCAGATCGTAGGCCGCGGCCGGTGCCGCACCAGCCCGCCCGCGCAACAGCGTGACGACCAGAATGAGCGCGATCATCCCACCCGCCCCGAGGGCGGCCAACCAGAACGTCATGGACAAGTCCTCTTCCCTTATCTGACGCTCATCTATTACGCATGGGGGCCGTCCGAAAGGGGCAATCCGGGTTGCCGGGTCTTGCACCCGGGGCGATGTCGCGTTCTTCTCACGGCATGCCGCTGCCCGTCGCGGTCCCTGGGCGCCGATGGCGCATGTAAGGGCCCGAAGGGCTTGCCGTTCAAGGCTTCACTAGGAGAGTCGCCCGTGGGGATGAGACGTTATTCCGCCTTCGCCGTGGCCCGCGAGGCCGCGCGCTACCACCAGGGTTGGGCGCGTGCGTGGGACTCGCCCGCGCCGAAGGCTCACTACGATGTGATCGTGATCGGCGCCGGTGGGCACGGGCTGGCCACCGCCTATTATCTGGGCAAGACCCACGGGGTGAAGAACGTGGCGGTAATCGAGAAGGGGTGGCTGGGCGGCGGCAACACCGGCCGCAACACCACCATCATCCGCTCGAACTACCTGCAGGACCCCTCCGCCGCGCTCTATGAAAAGGCGCGCAGCCTTTACGAGACGCTCAGCCAGGACCTGAACTACAACATCATGTTCAGCCCCCGTGGCGTGATCATGCTGGCCCAGACCGAGCACGAGGTGCGCGGCTGGAAACGCACTGCGCAGGCCAACGCGTTGCAGGGCATCCCGACCGAGTTCATCGGGCCCAGGCGCGTCAAGGAACTGGTGCCGATCATGAACATCCACGGCCCGCGCTACCCGGTGCTGGGCGGGCTCTGGCAGGCGCGCGGCGGCACCGCCCGGCACGACGCTGTGGCCTGGGGCCTGGCGCGGGCCTGTTCGGCGATGGGGATGGACATCATCCAGAATTGCGAGGTCACGGCGATCCGGTCGGAGGGCGGGCAGGTCAAGGGCATCGAGACCACCAAGGGCGCGATCTCTTGCGGCAAGCTCGCCATAGTGGTGGCGGGACATTCGGGCGTTCTGGCCGAGATGGCCGGGTTCCGCCTGCCGATCGAAAGCGTGGCGTTGCAGGCGCTGGTCAGCGAACCCATCAAGCCCTGCATGGACGTCGTCGTGATGGCCAACACCGTGCACGGCTACATGAGCCAGTCGGACAAGGGCGAGATGGTGATCGGCGGCGGCGCCGACGGGTTCAACAACTACACCCAGCGCGGCAGCTTTCAGCATGTCGAGGAAACCGTGCGCGCGCTGTGCGAGACCTTCCCGATCATCTCGCGGCTGAAAATGCTCCGGCAATGGGGCGGCATCGTCGACATGACCGGCGACCGCTCGCCGATCCTGTCGAAAACGCCGCTGGGCAACTGCTTCATCAATTGCGGCTGGGGCACCGGGGGCTTCAAGGCGATCCCGGGCTCGGGCTGGGCGATGGCGCAACTGGTGGCCAAGGGCGAGCCGGGGCCGCTGGCCGCGGCCTTCGGGCTGGAACGCTTCCGCGAGGGCCGCTTCATCGACGAAAGCGTGGCCGCGGGGGTGGCGCATTGATGCGGCGCGCCACGAGATCCGTAACCGAACGGGCCGCTGCCGTCGGCGCGTGGGCCGGGCGCCGGACGCGGGGGAATTTCGCCGTTGCCGTCGCGCGGGCCGTTTGCGAAACTCTCCGCGGCACAGGGCCTTACGCGATAGCGGCGCCTGTGCCCTATGACGTCGCGCCGCACCCCGTGGCACATCAGGTCGCCTTGACCCGCCCGGCCCATCGCCTAAGTTGGCGCGAGCCTATTCGGGAGAGTTGCACATGTCTGACGAGAACGAGGTTTACCTCCTTCCCAAGAGTTCGCCGATCTGGTTGGGGCTTGCCTTCGGGCTGTTGCTCCCGCTTCTGCTCGGGCTTGCTGCCGGCACGATCTATACCAAGAACACCGGCGGCAACGATGTGGCGGTCTACCCGCTGCCCGCAGACTAAGGGGACGCTCCGCAGCGCCCCCGCCCGTCTGACCCAATTCCAGACAAGGGGGGCGCAATGCTGTCTCTGAGATGCCCGTATTGCGGCGTCGAGGCCGAGGAAACCGAACTCGCCCCCGGGGGCGAGGCCCATCTGGTCCGGCAGGGGCCGGGATCCTCGGATGAGGATTTCGAGACCTACCTCTTCCTCCGCGAGAATCCCAAGGGCGTTCATTTCGAACGCTGGCGCCATGCCCATGGCTGTGGCAAGTGGTTCCACGCCGCGCGCTGCACCGTCACGCTTGAGGTATTCGGCACCTACTCCGCTCAGGTGAGCGCCCCGCCCGAGGACATCCTCGCGGCGATCGACGCGCGCCGGCCCGGCTGGCGCAGGGAGGGCCCGCGATGAGCCTGCGCCTCGAGACCGGCGGCCGCCTGATCGACCGCAGCCAGCCCCGCCGCTTCACCTTCGATGGCTACCCGTTCAAGGGCTATGCCGGCGACACGCTGGCCAGCGCCCTTCTGGCCAACGACAAGATGCTCATGGGACGGTCGTTCAAGTATCACCGCCCGCGCGGCCCCGTGACCTCGGGCGTCGAAGAGCCCAACGCGCTGATGGGCGTGGGGCAGGGCGGCCGGTTCGAGCCGAACCAGCGCGCCACGGTCACCGAACTTTACGAGGGGCTGACCGCGGACAGCCAGAACCACTGGCCCAGCCTGGAACTGGATGTCGGGGCGGTCAACGCGCGGCTCGCCCGGTTCCTGCCGGCGGGGTTTTACTACAAGACCTTCCTCGCCCCGCGCGCCTTTTGGAAACATGTCTACGAGCCTTTCATCCGCCAGTCGGCAGGGCTGGGCCGCGTCCCGGCCGAGCGCGATGCCGACCGCTACGAATATTTCTACGCGTTCGTGGATGTGCTGGTGGTGGGCGGCGGCGTGGCCGGGCTGCAGGCGGCACTGGCCGCCGGGCAGGCGGGGCTCAGGGTGCTGCTTATCGAGCAGATGCCGCATTGGGGCGGGCGCGCGCCGGTCGACGGGGTGAGCCTGGCGGGCAAGCCCGCCGGCGACTGGGTGGCCGAAACCCTTGCCAAGCTGGAGGCGATGGAAAACGTCACGCTGCGCAGCCGCTGCATGGGGGCGGGCGTCTACGACCACGGCTATGTGCTGGCCGACGAGCGGCTTTGTGACCATGCGCCCGGCGCGCCGGGTCCGCGCCACCGGGTCTGGCGTATCCGCGCGCGGCAGGTCGTCACCGCGACCGGCGCGCTGGAGCGTCCGCTCGCCTTTGCAGGCAATGACGTGCCCGGCGTGATGCTGGCCTCGGCGATGCGCGACTACGCGGTCAACTGGGCCGTGGCGTCCGGTGCGCGCACGGTGATCGTGACCAATAACGACGATGCCTACCGCACCGCGCTGGCGCTGGCCGATGCCGGGCTCGCGGTGCCCGCCATCCTCGATGCGCGGGCCGAGGCCGACGGCCCGCTGCCCCGCGCCGCGCGCGACCGCGGGCTCAGGGTCGAGACCGGCACCGGCGTTGCCAGGGTCAAGGGCGGCAAGCGCGTCACGGGCGTGGCCATTTGCGCCCAGAACGGCAAGGGCCAGGTGCTGGAGACCATCGCCTGCGACGCGGTGGCGATGTCGGGCGGCTGGTCGCCCGTTGTGCATCTGTGGTCCCATTGCGGGGGCAAGCTGAACTGGGACGCGGGACAGGCGATGTTCCGCCCCGACCCGGCCCGCGCGCCCATCGGGGCCGACGGCATCCCCATCGTCCGGGCCGCCGGCGCGGCCAATGGCGCGCTGGCCGCCGGGCCGTGCATGGAAGACGCCGCCGCGGCGGGCAAGGCGGCGGCAATGGCGCTGGGCGCCGAGGCCGAGATCGCGCCCGCCCCGGCCGAGGCCCCCGTCGAGTCGGCCCTGCTGCCGGTCTGGATGATGCCCGCCGGCGCAGGCCCCGAACTGCGCATGAAGATGTGGCTCGACTACCAGAACGACGTGAAGGTGTCGGACATCCAGCTCGCCGCCCGCGAGGGCTATGAAAGCGTCGAGCACGCCAAGCGCTACACCACGCTCGGCATGGCGACGGATCAGGGCAAGCTCAGCAATATCAATGGATTGGCTATTCTGGCCGATGCGCTGGGCGCGGATATTCCGGCGGTGGGTACCACCACCTTCCGCCCGCCCTACAGCCCGGTGCCGCTGGGCGCGCTGGCCGGCGAGGCGCAGGGCGATCTTTTTCAGCCGCTGCGCCGCACGCCGATCCAGGACTGGCACGAAGACAACGACGCCCGGTTCGAGCCCGTGGGCCATTGGCGCCGCCCCTATTGCTACCCGGCCAAGGGGGAGGGCATCGCCCGCGCGGTGCGCCGCGAGGTGACGAACACACGGCAGAATGTCGGCCTGCTCGACGCCTCGACGCTGGGCAAGATCCTCGTCTCGGGGCCTGACGCGCCCGAATTCCTCGACCGCATCTACACCAACATGATGTCGACCCTGAAACAGGGCCGCTGCCGCTATGGGCTGATGTGCAGCGAGAACGGCTTTCTCATGGACGACGGCGTGGTTGTGCGCCTCGATGAGCAGACCTTCCTTTGCCACACCACTTCGGGCGGGGCCGAGCATGTGCACCAGCACATGGAGGAATGGCTCCAGACCGAATGGTGGGACCTCAAGGCCTACACCGCCAACGTGACCGAGCACTACGCCCAGGTCGCCGTGGTCGGCCCCAAGGCGCGGCAATTGCTCGACCGTCTGGGCGGCATGGACCTTGCCAAGGAGGCACTGCCTTTCATGGGCTGGGCCGAGGGCGAAGTTGCCGGCATCCCGGCGCGGGTCTACCGCATTTCCTTTTCGGGCGAGCTCAGTTTCGAGGTGGCGGTGCCGGCAAACCGGGGCCGGCAGTTCTGGGATGCCTGTCTTGAAGCCGGGGCCGATCTGGGCGTTGCGCCCTACGGCACCGAGGCGCTGCATGTCATGCGGGCCGAGAAGGGCTTTATCATGATCGGCGACGAGACCGACGGCACCGTGATCCCGCAGGATCTCGGGCTCGACTGGGCGGTGTCGAAGAAAAAACCCGATTTCATCGGCAAGCGCGCGCAGGAGCGCAGCCACATGACCGACCCCGAGCGGTGGAAGCTGGTGGGGCTGGAAACGCTGGACGGCTCGGTCCTGCCCGATGGGGCCTATGCGCTGGACAAGGGGGTGAACGCCAATCGCCAGCGCAACACCCAAGGGCGCGTGACCTCGACCTATTTCTCGCCCACGCTGGGGCGGGGCATCGCCATGGGGCTGGTCCGCCATGGCCCCGACCGGTTGGGCGAGGTGATCGAATTCGGCGATGTGGGCGGCAAGGCCATCGCGGCCCGCATCGTCAGCCCGGTCTTCTACGACCCGGATGGGGAGAAGCAGAATGTCTGAGCCGCAAACGCCCCTCGGGCCCGCCCGGTTCGACGGCATCGCCCGTATCGAGGCGCTGCCCGCGCGCGGCATGATCACGCTGCGCGGCGATCTCGGGCAGAGCCCCCTGCGCGGGGCCGTGCACCGGGCATTGGGCGTCGAGCCCGGCGGCCCCGGCACCATTGTCGAGGCCGGGGGCGGCGGCGCGGTGGCCTGGATGGCGCCCGACGAGGTGCTGCTTTTCCTGCCCGGCGCCGAGGCCGCGCCGGTGCTGGCCGAAATGCGCGATGTGCTGGCCGATGCGCCGCACCTCCTGGCCGATGTATCGGACGCGCGTGCGCTTTTCCGCGTGTCGGGGCCCGGCGCGCGCGATGTGCTGGCCAAGCTCGCCCCGGTCGATTTCGCCCCCGATGTATTCCCGACCGGCAGCTTCCGCCGCACCCGGCTGGCCCAGGTGCCCGCCGCCATCTGGCTGGGCGGCGACGGGGCCTTCGGCGTCATGTGCTTCCGCTCGGTCGCGCGCTACGCGTTCGATCTGCTCGGCACCGCCGCCGCGCCCGGGGGCGAAGTGGGCTATTACTGACCGCCGCAGGCCGCGAGGGAACAACCCGCCCGCTGAAGGGTTGACCCATGAGACGTTTAGACACACGTATGCCGCATGCATACGCCGCAACAACAGAGGGGCACGAGATATGGCTTTTGAACTTCCCGATCTTCCCTACGCTCACGATGCGCTCGCCGACAACGGCATGTCGAAAGAGACGCTCGAATATCACCACGACCTGCACCACAAGGCCTATGTCGACAACGGCAACAAGCTGATCTCGGGCTCCGAGTGGGAGGGCAAGCCGGTCGAAGAGATCATCAAGGGTACCTATCAGGCTGGCGCGGTCGCCCAGAATGGCATCTTCAACAACGCCTCCCAGCACTGGAACCACTGCCAGTTCTGGGAAATGATGGGCCCCGGCAAGGGGGCGATGCCGTCCGAGCTGGAATCCCGCATCGCCGACGCCTTCGGCTCGGTCGACAAGTTCAAGGAAGATTTCGCCGCCGCGGGCGCGGGCCAGTTCGGCTCGGGCTGGTGCTGGCTGGTGGTCGACACCGACGGCACGCTGAAGGTGACCAAGACCGAGAACGGGGTGAACCCGCTCTGCTTCGGCCAGACCGCGCTTCTGGGCTGCGACGTGTGGGAGCATTCCTACTACATCGACTTCCGCAACAAGCGCCCGGCCTACCTGACCAACTTCCTCGACAACCTGGTCAACTGGGAAAACGTGGCCGAGCGCCTGTCCAAGGCCTGATCGCCCCGACCCTGACTGCGCAAGAGACGGCCGCCCGGCAGGGGCGGCCGTTTCGGTTTCGGCGGTCTCGATCTGCCTGTGGCGCCGGCCTTTCACGATCAGCGCGTAAAGCTCGGCCACGGGCAACACACCATTGGCCTTTTGCAGCCCGGTCCGGTCCGGCGCGCCCTGGTCCAGGAATTGCTCTGCGTGAAAGCCGCATGACTTGCCCTTGGGCCGATGGCGTTGCGCGCAACCGGTCGACCGCGCGCGCTCGGCGATGCGCATGCCCTGCGTCACGGCCAGTGCCGGCATCGCGGCGAGGGCCGCGCCCGCCGGAGTGTTCCTTAGGCTCCCTGCCAGTTCGACCCCTGGCAAGGACCGGGAACGGGCGAGGTTTACGCGACGACCTGGGCCAGGCCATGGCACATACCCGCCACGCCCCCGTGGCGCAGCCCTCGCGGATGGGGTAAGCCCGAGCGTCGGTGGCGGAGCGGGCGATGGACGAGGCGAAAAAAGGCGTTCTGGCGATGGTTGCGGCCTGCTGCATCTGGGGGCTGTCGTCGCTCTATTACAAGCTTCTGTCCCATGTGCCGCCGCTGGAGGTGCTCAGCCACCGCACGCTTTGGTCGCTGGTCTTTTTCTCGGCGGTCCTGCTGGTGCAGGGCCGGCTGGGGCTGGTGGGCGCGCTGTTTTCCCGGCCGCGGGCGCTGGGGCTGGTGGCGATGGCCGCGCTCTTCATCTCGACCAACTGGTTCTTTTTCATCTACTCGATCCAGATCGGCCGCGCCGTCGAGGCGAGCCTGGGGTATTACATCTTTCCGCTGGTGGCGGTGATGCTGGGCTTCGTCTTTCTGGGCGAGCGGCATTCGGCGGCGAAATGGGTGGCCGTGGTGCTGGCCGCGCTGGCCGTGGCCGGGCTGACATGGGGGCTGGGGGCGGCGCCCTGGGTGTCGCTGGTGCTGGCCGCCACCTTCGGGCTTTACGGGCTGATCAAGCGGGGCGTGGACGCCGGGCCGGTGGTGTCGGTCACCACCGAGGTGCTGCTCCTGGCGCCGCTCGCGCTGATCTGGCTCTGGGGTGTCCATGTGCAGGGCTGGACGGGGCTGACGGGCCGCAGTCTCGGCGCGTTCGGGGCCGATTGGGGCGACAGCCTGCTGCTGATGGCGTCGGGCCCGCTGACGGCGACGCCGCTGATCCTGTTCTCCTTTGCCTCCAAGCGGGTCAGCTTTGCCACGGTGGGGCTGGTGCAATACCTCAACCCGACGCTGCAATTCCTGGTGGCGACGCTGGCCTTTCGAGAGCCGTTCACGCCGTGGCACGCGATGGCCTTCGGGCTGATCTGGACGGCGCTGCTGCTCTATTCGGGCGAAAGCCTGCGTCAGGACAGGGCGGCGCGCAGGGCCTCGGTCAGCTCGGTCACCGAGGCGACGACCCGGACGTAATCGCGCAACGAGGGTTCGGCAAAGCCCTCGGCGATGAAATGGTCGATCAGCGCGGTCAGCGGCTGCCAGAAGCCGGCGGTATCGAGCAGGATGATGGGCTTTTCGTGCAGGCCCAGCTGGCGCCAGGTCAGCACCTCGAAAAATTCGTCCAGCGACCCGCCGCCGCCGGGCAGCACCACGATCGCGTCGGAATTCATGAACATGACCTTCTTGCGCTCGTGCATGTTCTCGGTGACGATGAAGGTCGACAGGTCCCGCTTGCCCACCTCGCGGTCGAAAAGGTGCACCGGGATCACCCCGAATGTCGTGCCGCCGGCGGCCTGCGCGCTGCGCGCGATACGCCCCATCAGCCCGACGTCGCCGGCCCCGTAGACCAGCCGCCAGCCCTCGGCCGCCAGCGCCCTTCCGGCCTCTTCGGCGGCGGCGGCGTAGCCGGGGTTGCGGCCATCGCGGGAGCCGCAGAAAACGCAGACGGATCGGGTAGGGGCGGGCATGGGACTCGGAGCCGTGGAATATGGACCCCTGATAGCGGGGTTGCTATGGTCTCGCAAGCGCGCCTGAAAGGCTTTGGCGCGCCGGGGGTTGGACCATGCAAAAGGACCGCGCGATAGGAGGGCGCCGCGCCGCAATCGCAATCGCGCTGCTGTTGTTCGCGGCGGGGGCCGTCGCATTGGCGGTCTGGCGCGGCGGCTTGATGCCGGGCGCTGAGCGGCCAATGGACACGTCCGCGCCGCAGACCGCCATGGGGCCCGGCCCCGAGACCGAGGGTGCGGCGCCGCCCGAGGCCGGCCCGGCCGGCCGCGACACCGCCGCGCAGACGCCCGCCCCCCGTACCGCCCCGCAAATGCCGCTGCCCGAGGTCGCGCCGGTCGCGACCCCGCCCGATCCGGCCGCCGACCCCGAGCCCGCGCCGCCGGGCTTTGACGTGGTCCGCGTGGCCGCCGACGGCAACGCGCTGGTCGCAGGCCGGGCCGCGCCCGGCTCGACCGTCACCGTGCTGGTGGCCACGCACGAGGTGGCGCGCGCCCAGACCGACCGGACTGGCCGCTTCGTCGCGCTGTTCGACCTTGCCCCCAGCGCCGAGCCGCGCGTGGTCGAGCTGGAGATGCAGCTTGCGGACGGGCGTCGCGTGCGGTCGTCCTCGCGCGTGATCCTGGCGCCGGCGGCCCCGGCGGCGACCGTCGCCACTGCCGGCGCCGACACGCCCGATGCCGCAGGCCCGGCGCCCGCTGCGGTTGCGCCGCCGGCAGGCCCCGAGGCCGACAGGCTCGCCGCCGCCGCCCCGCAGGAGACAGGCCCGGCGCCCGCGCCCGGCATGGCCCCCGACCCCGAGAGCGCGGGCCCGCCCGCCCAATCCCCCGCACCGGACGCCGCGCCCGACACCGCCGCCGCCCCCGCCCCCGGACCCGTGCCGCCCGCAACGCCGCCCGCGACCGCCCCCGGCGCCACGCCGCCTGCCCCGGGCGGCCCCGGCACAGCGCCGCAAACCGCCGGGGTCCCCGCGCCGGTGCCCGACCCCGTGCCTGAAGAGGCCACGCCCGCGGCGCCCGCGCGCGCGCCGGCGGTGCTGCTGGCCGAGGGCGGCGCGGTGCGCCTGTTGCAGCCCGCCAGCCCCGCAGACGCCCCCGATGCCCCGCCGGGCCTGATGATCGACGCGATTTCCTACGGGGCGGCGGGCGACCTGACCGTCTCGGGCCGGGGCGTCAAGGGCGAGACCGTGCGCCTGTACCTCGACAATACCCGCCTGGCCGAACGCACGGTCGGCGCGAACGGGCGCTGGCGGGTCAGCCTCTCGGGGGTCGCGCCCGGCCGCTACCGGCTGCGGGCCGACCAGGTCGGGGCCGGGGGCGAGGTGACCGCCCGCTTCGAGACGCCGTTCCAGCGCGAGGCGCCCGACGCGCTGGCCCGCGCGGCAGAGGCCCAGGGCGACGAGGATGTCTCGCTCATCACCGTCCAGCCGGGCAACACGCTTTGGGGCATTTCGCGCGGGCGTTATGGCGAGGGCATTCTCTACGTGCGCATTTTCGAGGCGAACCGCGACCAGATCCGCGACCCCGACCTGATCTATCCGGGGCAGGTCTTCGAACTGCCCGAAGCGGCCGATTAGGCCGCTGGCCTTTCCCGGCCCCGCGCCATAGTCTGGCGGGCGCCCGTCCGCCAGGAGCCCGTCGATGTCGCCTAGCCAGATTTCCCCCGATTTCGCCAAGTTGGACCGCCAGAAGGGCTGGCGGACGATCCGCCGGGTCGGGCCCTATCTGTGGCCCGAGGGGCAGGCCTGGGCCAAGCGGCGCGTCGTGCTGGCGCTGACGGCGCTGATCCTGGCCAAGCTGGTGTCGGTGGGCACGCCGTTTCTCTACAAGGCGGCGGTGGACATGCTGACCGGCGAGGGCGGCAGCGACGCGATGATGCTGGCCGTGGGCGCGGTCGGGCTGACCGTGGCCTATGGCATGGCCCGGCTGATGAACGTGGGCTTTCAGCAATTGCGCGACGCGCTTTTCGCCCGGGTCGCCCAGCGGGCGTTGCGCCGGCTGGCGCTGGAGACCTTCACCCATATCCACGCGCTGTCCTTGCGCTACCACATCACCCGCAAGACCGGGGGCCTCAGCCGGATCATCGAGCGCGGCGTGAAGGGGGTCGAGTTCCTGCTGCGCTTCATGCTGTTCAGCGTGGGGCCGCTGGTGCTGGAGCTCACCATGGTCGCGGTGATCTTCTTCGTCGTGTTCGACGTCTGGTACCTGGCGATCGTGGTTCTGACCATCGCGCTCTACGTCCAGTTCACCTTCAAGGTGACCGAGTGGCGGGTGCAGATCCGGCGCAAGATGAACGAGCAGGATACCGACGCCAACCAGAAGGCCATCGACAGCCTGCTGAACTTCGAGACGGTGAAGTATTTCGGCGCCGAGGCGCGCGAGGCCGAGCGTTACGACAGCGCTATGGCCGGCTACGAAGAGGCGGCGATCAAGACCTCGCTGTCGCTGGCCTTCCTCAATTTCGGCCAGTCCTTCCTGATCACCTCGGGGCTGGTGGGGGTGATGGTGCTGGCCGCCATGGGGGTGCAGGCGGGGCAGCTGACCGTGGGCGATTTCGTCATGGTCAACGCCTACATGATCCAGATCACCATGCCGCTGAACTTTCTGGGCACGGTCTACCGCGAAATCCGGCAAAGTCTGGTCGATATGGCCGAAATGTTCGATTTGTTAGAGCAACCGGCAGAAGTGACCGATAAACCCGGCGCGGATGTTCTGAAAGTGCAAGGCGGCGCGGTGGAGCTCCGCGACGTGCATTTCGGCTACGACCCGGAACGGCCGATCCTCAAGGGCGTGTCGCTGAGCGTGCCGCCGGGGCGCAAGGTGGCCATCGTGGGGCCCTCGGGGGCCGGCAAGTCGACCATCGGGCGGCTGTTGTTCCGGTTCTACGACGTGACCGGCGGGGCGCTGATGATCGACGGGCAGGACCTGCGCGACGTCACGCAGGACAGCCTGCACGCGCATATCGGCGTGGTGCCCCAGGACACGGTGCTGTTCAACGACACGATCTATTACAACATCGCCTATGGCCGCCCCGAGGCGCCCCGGTCCGAGATCGAGGCCGCGGCGAAGGCGGCCAAGATCCACGATTTCATCGAGTCCCTGCCCAATGGCTACGAGACGACGGTGGGCGAGCGGGGGCTCAAGCTGTCGGGCGGCGAGAAGCAGCGGGTGGGGATCGCCCGGACGCTGCTCAAGAACCCGCCGATCCTGCTGCTGGACGAGGCCACCTCGGCGCTGGACAGCGAGACCGAGGCGGGCATTCAGGCGCAACTCAAGGCGATGGGCGAGGGGCGCACGGTGATCGCCATCGCGCACCGGCTGTCGACCATCGTCGACGCCGACGAGATCGTGGTGCTGGAGGCGGGCCAGGTGGTCGAACGCGGCACCCACGAGGGGCTGGTGGCGCGCGGCGGGCGCTATGCCGCGATGTGGCAGCGCCAGCAGGCCGGCGAAGACAGCGACGAGGAAGCCGCCTGAGCCCTCGCCAGGGCCTCGGGCCGCGATGCCACGACCCTATCCATCGCGGACGGACAGCCGGCGCGCTATTCGGCGGCGCGCAGCGGCGGCTTGCCCCGCGGCGGGGCGTCCTTGTCCTCGGCTTCGGGGTCGCGGGCGTCCAGCACACGGCGCAGATCGTCGGCCGAGGGGCCCTCGGCCGCGTCGTCGTAGACCTGCGGCCAGTCGCCCAGCGGCCAGATGAGTTCGGGCGACTTGATCCGGCGCGCGGCGCGGTTGAGCGCGAGGTCGCGCGCGGGCACGCTTTCGCGGCCCATCGCCAGCGCCTGGAGCCGGCGCCACGACCCGTAGGCGCCCGCCTTGAACCAGACCCGCAGCGCCAGCAGCGCCGGGGTGAAGACCAGCGTCAGCACCGTGGCGATGCCCAGGCCGAAGACCACCGCGGTGGCGAGCTGTTTCCACCACAGCGCAGTCGGGCTGTCGATGGAATAGCCGCCGTTGAGGAAATCGAAGCTGAGGCCGAACATCATCGAGGAAAGGCCCGCCATGGTGGTGACGGTGGTCAACAGCACGGGCCTGATGCGCGCCTCGGCGGTGCGCGCGATGGCCTCGAGCGGGGGCATGTAGCGTTCGTATTCCTGGTAGGTGTCGATCAGCACGATGTTGTTGTTCACCACGATCCCGGCCAGCGCCACGATGCCGGTGCCGGTCATGATGATCGAGAAGGGCTGACCCATGACCATCATCCCGATCAGCACGCCGGTAACCGACAGCACCACGGCCAGCAGCACCATCGTCGCGTTGTAGAAGCTGTTGAATTGCGCCAGCAGGATGATGAACATCAAGGCCAGCGCCGCGCCGAAGGCCTTGGACAGGAACGCCTGCGATTCGGCCTGGTCTTCCTGGTCGCCGGTCCATTCCCAGTCGATGCCGGCCGGCAGCGGGCCGGATTCCAGCCATTCGGTGAGAGTGGCGATGCGGTCGTTGGCGTTGATCGGCGTGCCGTCGGGGTTGGTCAGCCCGTCGGCGACGCCGGCCTTTATGTCGAAATAGCGCTCGCCATCGACCCGGTTGATGCGGCCCAGCTTTTCCACCGGGGTCCGGGTGACGAAGTTCGACAGCGGCACCAGCCCCGCCTCGGTGCGCACCTTGAGCGTGTCCAGCGTCGACAGCAGCCGGTCCTTTTCGGGCAGGCGGACCCGGATATCGATCTCCTCGTCCGAGGAGGGCACGCGCATCGTGTCCAGCAGGATGCCGCGCGTCACCAGTTGCACCATCGCGCCCACCGCCGACACGTTGGCGCCGTAGCGCCCGGCCTGTTCCACGTCGACGTCGATCTGCCAGTCGATGCCGGGCAGGGGCAGCGTGTCCTCGACATCGGTCAGCCCCTCGGTCTCTTCGAACCGGGTGCGCACGATCTCGGTGGCTTGCGTCAGCGCCTCCCAGTTGTCGCCGCTGACCTGCAGGTGCACGGGCTTGGCCGAGGCCGGGCCGCGCGACTGGGCCAGGATTTCGGTCTTGATACCCGGGATCTTGGCGAGGCTGGCCTCGATCTCGTCGAGGACGCGGTCGCCGTCGAGGCTGGGGTCGCTCTCGCGGTCCTCCCAGGGGATGAGTTCGAGCTGCACCTGCCCGACCGTGTCGAGGGGCGGCGAGGCGCCGCCGGTATTGGTGTCGAGCCCGCCCTCGCCGGAGAAGGCAAAGACCGACTTGACCGCGCGGTGGCCCAGCGCCACCGCCTCGGCCTCGCGCACCAGCGCGTCCTTTTCCGCCAGCGAGAGGTTGCCGCGGGCGCGGACATAGATGATCGCCTGTTCGGGCTCGGATTCGACGAAGAATTCCACGCCCCTGTTGTTTTGCCCGTAGGCCATGAAGATCGAGACCACGAAGGCGATCACCGCGGCGATGGCAACCAGCGGCATCACCGGGTTGGCGGTGATGAAGCGGATCGCCCAGCCGAACAGCGTGCGCCGCCTGGCGGTCTCGATGGGGCGTTGGCGCCGGGGCAGCTTGGCCGCGTTGACCGCGATGGAACTCAGCATGAGCCCGGCCAGAAACAGCGCCGCGCCGGGCAGGATGGCCAGCGCCGCCGGGACCCGGGCCAGCCCCGGGGCCAGGTAGCCCGGGTTGATGAGCTGCATCGCGCCGAGAAACACGATGTAGAGCGCCACCGGCACCATCGCGGCGCGGACGATCCACGGCAGGTGGCGCACCATGTCGGTCGTCCGCCACAGGATGCGCGAAAAGCGCCCCGCCACACCGCCCACCACAGGCAGGTAGATCAGCGCGACGATCAGGCTGGCCGAGAGAACGAAGATCAGCGTGACCGGCAGCATCCCCATGAACTCGCCCGGCACGCCGGGCCAGAACAGCATGGGCAGAAACGCGCAGAGCGTGGTGGCGGTGGAGCTGACGATGGGCCAGAACATCCGCTTGGCGGCCTCGGTGAAGGCGTGCATCGGACCCACGCCTTCGGAAATGCGTTTGTCGGCGTATTCCACCACCACGATAGCGCCGTCGACCAGCATCCCCACGGCGAGGATCAGGCCGAACATGACGATGTTCGACACCGACACGTCCATCAGGCCCAGCAGCACGAAACACAAAAGGAAAGAGGTGGGAATGGCAAAGCCGACCAAGAGCGCCGAGCGGGTGCCGAGAAAGGCCAGAACGACGATCATCACCAGCGCGATGGCGGTCAGCACCGAGCCTTCGAGCTGGCGGACCATCGAGGCGACGGTGGTCGACTGGTCCAGCGAGGTCGACATCTCGACCGCGCGGCGAAGGTCCTCGGGCCACAGATCACGGGCAGTGTCCAACTCGTCGCGCACCAGCTGGGCGGTGTCGATGATGTTGAAGCCCTTGCGCTTGACGATTTGCAGTGCGACGGCGGGCTGGCCGTTGAACCGTGCGGTCGATTGGCGGTCTTCGAAGGTCAGGCGGATATCGGCAAGCTCTCCGAGCGTTACCACCCGGTCGCCGTTGGTCTTGACCGGCAGCGCGTAGACGTCGCGCGCGGCATCGAACGACGAGGGGATCTTGACCGAGAACGTGCCGGTGGGCGTTTCCACCTCGCCGGCGGCAATCAGCTGGTTGTTGTTTTGCACAACCGAGATCAGCTCTCCGGCGGTGACGTTGTAGGCCTCGAGCCTGAGCGGGTCGATCACCACCTCCAGCATCTCGTCGCGATGGCCGGCCAAGGCGACCTCGAGCACCGGCTCGAGCTTTTCGAGCCGGTCCTGCAAGTCCTTGGCGAGGCGCAGCAAGGTGCGCTCTGGCACCGGGCCCGACAGGGTGGCGACGATGATCGGAAATTCCGAGAAATTGATTTCGTTGATCGAGTATTTCTCGGCGCCGTCCGGGAAATTCGCCTCGGCGGTGTTCATCCGGTCGCGCACATCGGCGATGATCTTGGTCTTGTCCCAGCCGAATTCGAACTCCAGCGCGACGCCGGCATAGCCCTCGCGGGCGGTGGCGGTCATGGTCTTGAGCCCGTCGAGATCGGACAGCTCGGTTTCCATGGTCTTGATCAGCAGCTTCTCGGAATCCTCGGCCGAGATGCCCGGGAACGGGACCGACACGAAAAGCGCCGGGATCTCGATATCGGGCTCGCCTTCCTTGGGCAGGCTTACATAGGCGGTGGCGCCCGCGAGGATCGAGAGCACCACGAAGGCGATCACCATCCGCGCCCGGGCAGCGGCCCAGTCGATGAGGCCGGTCATTGCCCGGCCCCGCGATAGGCAGCATCCACCGGTACGTCGTCGGTCACGAATTCCTGGCCGACGACGATGACGTCGGCGGCCTCGGGCAGGCCGGTCACCCAGATCCCGTCGCGCGTGTCGCGCAGAACCTCGATCCGGGCAAAATGCGCGCGTCCGTCATCGCCCACCAGCCGCACGCCGATATGGCCGTCGTCGTTGAGCGTCAGCGCCGATTGCGGCAGCAGGTGCGCCGAGCGGCCGGGCGCGGCGATCACGATTTCCACCGTCTGGCCGTCGCGTATGGCAAGGTCGGGGTTTTCGATGGCGACCTCCACGCGAAAGGTGCGCGTGGCCTCGTCGGCCGAACGGCTGAGGAACGTGACCTTGCCGCTCACCTCGCGCCCGGTGGCGAGCCTCGCCCCGGCCGTGGCGCCAAGCTGCACCTTGTCGACCTCGGTCTCGGGGATGAAGCCCACCAGCTTTATCGGGTCGAGCTGGATCACCGTGGCGCAGTGCGATCCCTGCTGCAGCAATGCGCCCAGCTCGGCGGTGTCGGATTCCAAAAGGCCGTCGAAAGGCGCGTCGATGGTCAGCCGCTCGATGTCCTTGCGGGACGAGGCGACGGCGGACTCGGCGGTGCGGATCGCGGTCTGGGCGGATTCGAGCCCCGCCTCGGCCTGCACAAGCCCGGCCCGCGCGGTGGAGAGCGCCGAGGCCGCCGCGGCGAGCTGGGTTTCGGAGGCATAGCCTTTTTCCGACAGCTTCTCGGCGGCGTTGTAGTTGATCTCGGCCTCGTGCACCTGCGCCTCGGCCTGGGCGACGGCGGCGCGGGCCTGCGGCAGGCTGGTCTGCGCCTCGTCATAGGCCGCCTCGGCCTGGGCGAGCGTCGAGGCGCGTGTGCCCGGATCGAGCCGGCACAGCGTGTCGCCCGCGGCCACCTCGGCCCCCTTGCGCAGCGGTTCCGACAGCACCAGCCCCGAGGTTTCGGCGCGGACGTCGACTTCGCGCGCGGCCTCGGTCCGGCCGCGCACGCGCACGGTGCCGCGCACCGTCTGGGCCTGGCTCTTCATCGCCACAACGCCGATGCGGGGTTTTTCACTGGCGGCTTGCTGTGCGGCCTGCGCCGACTGCGCGCCTTGTGAGGTGTCGGCGGACGGCGGCTCGGCCCCGGCAAAGGCGCGCACCCGTTCGCGTTCCATCACCATCAGGTAAAGCGTGACGGAGACCAGAATGGCGGTCAGGATCGAAATCAGTCGCATGAACCGCGGGGCCTCATGTTCGCAGCGGGGCGCCTCTTCGGGCGGAAATGGGGCATTGCGCCGTGCCGTGCAAGCTTCGCCGGCCGTATTGGGGAAAAATTTATGAACCGACGAGTTCAGATTAGACTTTTCCACCGGTGTGCGCAAGCCGCGCCAGCGGTCGCGTGGCGCGGCTGCGACAGTGGGGCTTGGCAATATGGCGGGGTCTGCGTTAGATGGGGCGCAATCCGCTAGGTGAGGCCCGCATGAGCAATCCCGACAGCTTTATCGAGGAGGTGACCGAAGAGGTCCGCCGGGACCGGCTGTTCGCGCTGATCCGCCGCTATGGCTGGATCGCGGTTCTGCTGGTGCTGCTGCTGGTGGGCGGTGCCGCCTATAACGAGTGGCGCAAGTCCCGTGAGACGGCCGAGGCCCGCGCGCTGGGCGACGCGCTTTACACCGCGCTCGACAAGGGCGATGCCGAGGCGCGCATCGCCGCGCTCGACGCGGTCGAGGCACCGGGGCGGGCGGCTGCGCTCAAGGCGCTGCTGACCGCGGCCGAAGAGACCGCAGCGGGCGAACGCGCGGCCGCGGCCGAGCGCCTCGCGGCGCTGTCGGTCAATACCGAGGTGCCCGAGCTCTACCGACAGCTTGCCGCGATCAAGGAAGTGTCCCTGCGAGGCGATGCCCAGCCCGCCGAGACGCGGCGCTACGTGCTGGAGCCGCTGGCCGCGCCGGGCCAGCCCTTCCGCCTGCTGGCGATGGAACAACTGGCCCTGATCGATGTCGAGACCGGCGAGCGCGAGCAGGCCATCGCCCGTCTGAACGAGATCCTGCAGGCATCAGAATTGTCGGCGGGCTTGCGTCAGCGGGCAACGCAGTTGATGGTGGCGCTGGGCGGCACGCCCGACGGCGCCTGAACGGGCGCGGGCTGAGCAGGGGAGACGCCGAGTGAAACGAAGCGGGCTTGTCGCGGCGATGGCGGCGCTGGCGGTGCTGAGCGCCTGCGGCCAACGCGAAACGATCCTGCCGGGCGAGCGCCTGGGTGTGCGCGAGGCGCTGCCAGGCGTTGTCGCAGAGGACGCCACGGCGCCGCTCGACGCCGCCGCCCGCGATACCGCGATCGCCCTGCCGCCCGTCGAGGCGCGGGCCGACTGGCCGCAGGTCGGCGGCGGCCCCGAACACCGCGCGCGCCATTCCGCGCTGGGCGCCGGGCTGAGCGATGTATGGCGGGCCAGCATCGGCGCGGGCGACAGCCGGCGCTACCGTATCACCGCCGATCCGGTGGTCGCGGGGGGGCGTGTTTTCACGCTGGACGCCCGCAGCCGGGCGAGCGCCGTCTCGACCGCTGGCCAGGTGTTGTGGTCGCAGGACCTCACCCCCGTCTCCGAGCGTAACTCCGATGCCACCGGCGGCGGGCTGGCCTATGGCGACGGGCGGCTTTTCGCTACCACGGGGTTCGGCGCGCTGGTGGCGCTCGATCCGCAAACCGGGGCCGAGCTGTGGCGCCAACGCACCGACGCCGCGGTGACCGGCGCGCCGGCCTACCGCGACGGGCTGGTCTACGTGGTCAGCCGCGACAACCGCGCCTGGGCGATCAAGGCCGAAAACGGGCGCGTCCAATGGCAATTGCCCGGAACGCCCTCGCCCTCGGGCATGGTGGGCGGCGCGGCCCCCGCGGTGGGCGACCGGCTGGCGGTCTTCCCCTTCGCCTCGTCCGAACTGGTGGCGACGCTGAGGCAAAGCGGCGTGCGGGTCTGGTCGGCCGCGGTCTCGGGCCAGCGGCGGGGCCGGGTCTATGCCACGGTGACCGACATTACCGCCGACCCGGTGATCGATGGCGACACGATCTATACCGGCAACCAGAGCGGCCGGGCCGTGGCGCTGAAGGCCAGCTCGGGCGAACGCATCTGGACGGCCGAACACGGCGCCTACGGCGCGGTACTGCCGGTGGCCGGCGCCGTTTTCCTGATTTCCGATCAGGGCAAGCTGGTGCGCCTCGACGCGGGCAGCGGCGAGACCGTCTGGGATGTCGATCTGCCCTATTACACGCGCGAGAGGGTGCGCCGGCGCAAGGCGATCTTTGCCCATTACGGGCCCGTGCTGGCCGGCGGGCGGCTGATCGTGGCCTCCGATGACGGGCTGATCCGGTCGTTCAGCCCGAACAGCGGTGCGCTTTTGTCCACCGTCGAGATCCCGGGCGGGGCCAGCACGCGGCCGGTGGTGGCCGGCGGCACGCTCTACGTCGTCTCGGCCAAGGGCCAACTCCACGCTTTCCGCTAGGCGCGCGATGGTGTAGGGCAGGCGCCTTGAGCGACACCCGGAGCCTGAGATGAGTTTCACCCTGGCCATCGTCGGCCGGCCCAACGTGGGCAAGTCCACGCTGTTCAACCGCCTGGTCGGCAAGCGCCTGGCGCTGGTCGACGACCAGCCGGGCGTGACCCGCGACCTGCGCGAGGGGCAGGCGCGGCTGGGCGATCTGCGATTCACCGTGATCGACACCGCGGGCCTGGAAGAGGCCACCGACGAAAGCCTTCAGGGCCGGATGCGCAAGCTGACCGAGCGCGCCGTCGACATGGCCGATGCCTGCCTTTTCGTGATCGACGCGCGTGCCGGGGTCTTGCCCGCCGACGAGGTCTTTGCCGACATCCTGCGCCGCCGCTCGGCCCATGTGATCCTGGGGGCGAACAAGGCCGAGGGGACGGCGGCCGAGGCCGGCGTGCTGGAGGGATACGCGCTGGGCCTGGGCGAGCCGCTGCGCCTGTCGGCCGAGCATGGCGAGGGCATGGGCGAGCTGCACGCCATCCTCATGCCGCTGATCGAGGCGGCCGAGGCGCAGGCCGCCGAGGAAGAGGCGCCCCCGACCGATATCGACGTCGATGAAGAGGGCGAGACCGGCCTCTCGCACACGCCCACCGCCGCGCGCCCCCTTCAGGTGGCCGTGGT
Organism: Rhodovulum robiginosum; assembly: GCF_003944755.1. Classification (GTDB taxonomy): domain Bacteria; phylum Pseudomonadota; class Alphaproteobacteria; order Rhodobacterales; family Rhodobacteraceae; genus Rhodovulum; species Rhodovulum iodosum. The sequence continues at coordinate 124,442 of NZ_RWGU01000043.1, read as the reverse complement.
CGGCCGGCCCAACGCGGGCAAGTCGACATTGATAAACGCCATCCTCGGCGAGGACCGCCTCTTGACCGGCCCCGAGGCCGGCATCACCCGCGACGCGATCTCGCTGACGCTCGACTGGCAGGGCACGCCCACCCGGATTTTCGACACCGCCGGCATGCGCAAGAAGGCCAAGGTGCAGGACAAGGTGGAAAAGCTGTCGGTCGCCGACGGGCTGCGCGCAGTGAAATTCGCCGAGGTCGTCGTGATTTTGCTGGACGCGCAGATCCCGTTCGAGCAGCAGGACCTGCGCCTTGCCGACCTGGCCGAGCGCGAGGGGCGCGCGGTGGTGGTCGCCGTCAACAAGTGGGATCTGGAAACCGACCGGCAGGGAAAGCTGCGCGAGCTGAAAGAGGAATTCGCCCGCCTCCTGCCGCAGTTGCGCGGCGCGCCGCTGGTCACGGTCTCGGCCAAGACCGGCCGCGGGCTCGACCGGCTCCACGAGGCGGTTCTTCGGGCGCACGACGTTTGGAACCGCCGGGTGCCGACGGCCAAGCTCAACCGCTGGCTGGCCGGCATGGTCGAGATGCATCCGCCCCCGGCGCCCGGCGGCCGCCGCATCCGGCTGCGCTACATGACCCAGGTCAAGACGCGTCCGCCGGGTTTCGTGGTGATGTGCTCGGCCCCAGAAAAGCTGGCCGAAAGCTACCGGCGCTACCTGGTCGGCGGGCTGCGCGAGGATTTCGACATGCCGGGCACGCCGATCCGGCTGACCTTCCGCTCGCAGTCCGACAAGAACCCGTTCAAGGGGCGGAAGAAATCGACGCCCTCCCGGCTGCGAAAGCATTTGGGCAAGCCGCCGCTCGACGGATAGTGCCGGCCGTAGCCTTCTGTTTTCAGAAGTTTTTCGGGACTTCGCCGCGTGCAAGCGCGCTTTTCCGCCGATCCATGCCCGGCCGGCCCGCGCAGCCCGTGAAACACCTCTTGCAAAGCGCCGGCGCAATGATCAGATGCCGAGTTGGAGGCGACAGAGCCTTCGCTGCGGCGGCCCGAGGGGCCGCCCCTGGAGTGAGCAAAAAACAAATGAAAACGTTCGTTCCGACCCTTGCCGCGACGGTCCTTCTGGCCGCCGGCGCCGCCTTTGCCCAGACCGAGGTGGCCGATACCGACGGCGATGGCGTCTACTCGATGGAAGAGATCGCCGAGAGCTATCCTGACCTGACAGACGACATGTTCGCCGAGATCGACGCCAACGCCGATGGCGTGGTCGATGCCGAAGAACTGGCCGCGGCGATGGACGCGGGCCTTCTGGGCGACGCGTAAGCGCACGCCGGGCCGCCGGCCGGCCCATGCCATGACCAGGCCCCCGGGACGCCCCGGGGGCTTTTGCATTACTGCCTGGCGCTCAGGTCGCCGCGCGGAAGGCCAGCACCGCCATCAGCATCGCGCCGCCGAGCGCGGCGAAGGCCACCAGCGGCGCCGCGGTGGCGTTGGCCACGATCAGCCCCACCAGCGCCCATATCAGGGTGATGCCGTATTCGGGCGCCCGGTCCAGCGCGATCTGCACCGCCGCCCCGGTGACCAGCGCGCCAACAAGCGCGATCACCGCCCATGCGGTTTCGCCCGGCCCGATGCCGTAGCCCGCGCCCAAGAGCCCCACCGACACCCAGCCCGCCGCGGTCAGCCAGCCGGCATAGACGGCAACCGGGGCCTGGTAGGTCCAGCGGTCGACCAGCGGCGTGCGCAAGAGCGCCCAAATCGCGGTGGCGAGCATCCACCACAGCAGAATCGAGGCCCAGATCGGCGAGGTATAGGCCACCCCGATCCAGGCCGCGCCGGGGCCGAGCGACAGGATCAGCGGCAGGCGGGCGGGCTCCCACGCCGGTTCGGTGCCGCGGGCGAACATGCCGACCCCGGCCGAGATCAGCAGCCAGAGATAGATCAGCCCCCAGATCGCGAAGGCATAGCCGGCGGGCTGCACCGGCGGGTCGTCCTGGGGCACCGGAAATTGCGTGGCGTCGTACCCACCGAAGCCGCCCGTCAGCGCCGGGGACAGAACGAAGAAAACCGTGGCGCAGAAGACCAAGACCGCCTTGATCGGGTCCATCACAAAAGCTCCCCTTCGGCGGAAAGCCGGGTCTTGCCGCCAAGCCAGGGGGCCAGCGCCTGCGGAAGCGTGACCGATCCGTCCTCCTGCTGCCCGTTCTCCAGCACCGCGATCAGGCAGCGGCCCACGGCCAGCCCAGAGCCATTGAGCGTGTGCACGTAGTCCGGCTTGCCGCCGCCCTCGGGCCGAAAGCGGGCGTTCATCCGCCTTGCCTGGAAATCGCCGCAGAGGGAAACCGAGGAAATCTCGCGATAGCTGTCCTGCCCCGGCAGCCAGACCTCGATGTCATGGGTGCGCCGCGCGCCGAAGCCCATGTCGCCGGTGCACAGCACCACGGTGCGGTAGGGCAGGCCCAGCCGTTCGAGGATGCCCTCGGCGCATTTCGTCATGCGGTCCAGTTCATTGCGCCCCTCGTCGGGCGCGACGATCGACACCATCTCGACCTTTTCGAACTGGTGCTGGCGCAGCATGCCGGCGGTGTCGCGCCCCGCGCTGCCCGCCTCGGAGCGGAAGCACAGCGAATGGGCGGTCATCCGGCGGGGCAGGTCCGCCGCGTCGAGGATCGTCTCGGAGACCGTGTTGGTCAGCGTCACCTCGGAGGTCGGGATCAGCCACCAGCCCTCGCGGGTCTGGTAGCTGTCTTCGCCGAATTTCGGCAATTGCCCGGTGCCGAACATCATCTCTTCCCGCACCAGCACGGGGGCGTTGACCTCGGTCAGCCCGTTTTCCGTGGTGTGGGTATCGAGCATGAACTGCGCCAGCGCCCGGTGCAGCCGCGCGACCGCGCCCTTCAGCACCACGAAGCGAGAGCCGGCCAGTTTGGCGGCGGTTTCGAAATCCATGCCGGGCTGAACGCCGGCGAGGTCGTAATGCTCTTTCGGCGTGAAGGCGAAGTCGCAGGGGGTGCCCCAGCGGTGCATCTCGACATTGTCGTCTTCGTCTTCGCCCTCGGGCACATCGTCCAGCGGCAGGTTGGGCAGGCCCATCAGCAGATCGCGCAGGCGGGCGTCCTCGGCCTTGGCGGCGTCGTTGAGCGCCGCGATCTCGGCCTTCTTGTCGGCCACCAGCGCGCGCAGGCGGTCGAATTCGGCCTCGTCGCCCGCGGCCTTGGCCTTGCCGATTTCCTTGGAGGCCTTGTTCTGCTCGGCCTGTGCGGTCTCGGCGGCGAGGATCTTTTCCCGCCGCGCGGCGTCGATGGCGAGGATATCCGAGGCGACGGGCGCGGCCCCCCGGCGGGCCAGGGCGGCGTCGAAGGCGTCCGGGGCTTCTCGGATGGCGCGGATGTCGTGCATGGGGCGTTTCTCTCGCGTGGGGTTCGGTCTTGGGCCTCCTATGCCCCAGAGGGCGGGGGGATGTGAACCGGGAAAAGCAACAGGCCGGCAAAGTGGCCTGCGCGCCGCCGGACGATGTCGCGCCCGGGCGTCAGCCCGGACAGCGCCCGACCCGCCCCCCGACGGGTGCTGCCCTACTCTCTGGGGTGCGGCCGAATGGGCCCTCACTCCACCGTCTTGCAGCAGCGAAAGCCCAGGTGGTAATTCGCGTGGCTGCCCGTGCTCATCACACGGCTGCCGTGCCAGTAGGGCGCGCGCCAGCGGCACCAGTCCTGGTGGGCGTAGTAGCGGTCGAAGATGAACCAGCTTCCCTTCATCTCGGTCACGCCCAGCTCGGTGCTGCCGCGGCTGGCCATCTGGCCGGGGGCCATCGGCAGGTTCATGTGCTCGGCAGCGTTGCCGTGGATGTCGTAGATGCCAAGCGGGCTGACGCAGCCCGGAAAGCTGCCCGCGGGGTAGGTGTTCGAGCCGCAGCTGTTGAAGCCGCCGCCGCCGCAACTGCTGCTTTTCACGCTGTTCGCGGCGCAGACGCCCTTCTTGTAGGCCGGTCCATAGGCCCAGCTCTTGGTGGCCGCGTATTTGCGGTTGTGCCAGCTGCGCATCGCCGCGACCGAGCCGAGGTCGAAGCGGTAATCGGGCGGCTCCAGCGCGCCGGCGCAGGCGCCTTCCCATTCGTGGGCGTCGCAGATCCGCTTGCCCATCGCGGCGCAGATCTGGGCGGCCTCGCGGGCCTTGACCCAGACCACGGGGTAGGCACAGGGGATGTTGGGGAATTCGAACTGGTCGATACAGGCGGTGGCGTCCTCGGGCCGCTGGGTTGCCGGGTCGTAAAGCGGCACCATGAAACGGTCGCCACAGATGCGGGTGGCGCGCCGGTCCTCGTACGCCTCGGGGCCGCCGGGGATGCGCTGGCGGCACTCGGCCGGGGTCATCGGGTGGCGCGTGATCGCCGGGTTGCCCTGGCCGACAAAGCCCGAGCGCGCGAAGATCTCGCGCAGGCGGGCCATTTCCGCGGGCCTGGGCGCGTGGACCGCCTCGATCTGGCGAAACAGGCGCTCGTTTTGCTGTTTCAGGGTCTCGGCCGGGGCCGGCCCGGCGAGAAGGGCGGCGACGAGGGCAAGCGCGCGGATCATTCCACTCCCTCCTTCAGGGTCAGGTAAAACAGGTCCCGGTTGTCGGCATACCCCAGAAAGCGCGGGATCACCGTGCCGTCGCGTGCCTTCTTGTCGATCAGCGCCATGCCGGGGACCATGTGCTGAACATGCAGCTTGCCGCCCCGCGCCACGTAAAGCGCCAGGTAGGTGTGTTCGAGCGCGTTCATGTCCAGCAGCATCGCATAGTCACAGCCATAGGCCTGAAAGGTGCGCGCCATGGCCGAGGGCGTGGCGGTCGAGAAATAGGCGTAGATCAGGTAGCGCCGGCCTTCGTTTTCCTTCATGCAGGCGCCCGCGCGCAGCGTGCGCAGCTCGGCCTTGGCCGAACCCGACCAGTTGCCCGGCCCCCAGCGGGTGACCAGCGGCGCGGGCACGCTCTCCCCGGTTTCGGGGTCGGGCGCGACCAGCGGCACGCCGTTTTGCCGGGCAAAGCGGAGGCGCGGCAGCAGCGCGTTGTCGGCCTCTTCCCAGGTCTTCATGCCGATGGTGCCGTCATCCAGCACGTAAAGCGTCGCCAGATGCGGCTGGAGCTTGGAAAAGATCGTCCCCTGCTCGACGAACCCGTAATGCGTGCCGAAATTGAGGGTGATGTAATCGCCCCATTTGAACGCGCCGTGCTGGCGCTTGAACCCGCCGGTAAAGACCGCGACGGTGCGGTCCGCCAGCGCCGGGTTGACCATGCCCAGCCGCACCAGCGGCGCGGCAGACTTTACCCCGTCGGGCCCGGGCATCCCCCGCGGCCGGACCGAGGCGGGCGGGCGGGGCGACCAGCCGAGCCCGGGATGGTCGGTGCCCAGCGCAAAGCCGAGATCGAACCGGCCGAGGTCGAACCCCACGAGGTAGACATCGGCCCGCCCCTCGATGCCGTCGAGCGCGTTGGCCGTTCCCGGCCCCCGCAGCACCGACCGCGCGATCGACCGGGGCTGGATGGCGCTGGCAAAGACGCCGGGCAGGTCGCTGACGGGGTACCACAGCCCCATGGTCATGCGCGCCGTTTCGGCCCCGTCGAGGCCGATATCCATCAGCGTGGCGATCACCGGGCGGTCCTCGACCGCGGCGTCCATCGCCGCGCCGCCGGGGCCCAGCGCCAGCCGGCCCGCGCCCCTGGCCTCCAGCGCCGGGCCCGAGGCGAGTTCGCTGTCCTTGAAGAACGTCTGCCTCACGAAGCGCACGATGCTTTCGCCGCCGGCCACGTTTTCGCGCAGGAATTCGGCGGCGGCCTCCAGGCTGGTGCGTGCGCCGGTGACCTTGTTGCGCAGGTAGAGCTTGCCGTCGCAGAGCGGCGCGAAGGGTTGGTCGCTGGCCCGCGCCGCGGCCAGGTCGCGCCCGTCCTCGGCCCAGGGGGTGCAGCGGCTGGTGCCGGTTTCATCGGCGATCACCAGCGCGGGGGCCGGCGCGGGCTCCAGCGTGATCTTGCGCCGCGCCGGGGCCGGGTTTTCCAGATGATAGCTCTCTTGCCGCCCGCCCTCGGGGCCGATCTGCAACACGAACCATGCATTGATCCGTGGGTTGACCGACACGAGGCTCAGTGGCGTCTCGTCGTTCAGCGCGACGACGGCGGTGTCTCGAAAGGGCTGTAGCTCAAGGATGGTCTTGGCGCGCACGGCGTCATAGGCGTCGCGCTGGGCGGCCAGGACCTCTGGCGATTGCGCGGGCGCGGCGCTGGCCAGCCCGGCGGCGATGACCAGAACGGCACCGGCGGCCTTCAGATCAGAAAACAAGGTTCATCAGCCCGAGGGCCCCCCTTTTCCAGGGCACGCGGTGGGTGACGCCGGCGGCCCGGGCAATCCGGTCGCGATGGGCCACGTACCAGTCGTAATTGCGGATCAGCGCCTCGTCATTGGAATAGCGCGGCGCGAGGCCGAGGCGCGCCTTGATCTTGTCGATTCCGACATAACTGTCCTTTCCGGCGGTCTCGTAGATCCACGCGTAAAGCGGCGAGAGCTTCAGCGCCTCCAGCCCGCGCAGCGTCCATATGGCGGGGGCCGCGGGCAGGCCGATCACGCGACGGCCGTGCCCGGCCCGGTCGAGGACCGCCTGAAACCCCTCGCGGAGCGTTCCGAACCGTTCTGCGCCGACATTGAACACGTCGTTCACCGCTGCCCGATCTCCGGTTGCGCATGCCTCAATAGCCTCGCACAGGTCGGCGACGTCGAGCAACTGGTAGAGGTTGTCTCCGCGCCCGATAACCGGGAAATTGTGACCGCGATAGGCGAAATCGTAGAGCAGTTCGAACGCGCCCAGCCGCTCGGGCCCGACGAAGGATTTGGGGCGCAGGACCGGCACGCACTGGCCCTGGGCGCGGGCCTCGGCGCAGGCGGCCTCGGCGGCGATCTTGGCCGCGCCGTAGGGGCCCACGCCGATCAGCGGGTCGTCCTCGATCAGCGGGTGGTGGTCGGGCACGCCGTAGACGGCGGTGGACGAGATGTGGATCACGCGGTCCACCCCGGCGATGCGGGCGGCGGCCAGCAGGGCGCGGGTGCCCTCGACCTCGGTCGAGAAGATCTCGTCGCGCGGGCAGAGCGGCAGCGCGGCGGCGCAATGGACCACGATGTCGATATCGCCAAGCGCCCGGCGCAGCAGGGCGGCATCGCGGATGTCGCCGGTCATCGCCTCGATCCGGTCGGCCTCGGGATAGGAAAACGGCGCGCGGTCGAGGCTGCGCAGCGACGCGCCCCTGCCCAGGAAATGGCGGATCAGGTTGACCCCCAGAAACCCCGCGCCGCCGGTCACAAGGATGCGCATCCCGCGCCTCAGGCCGGCGCGCTGGGCGTGGCCGGGGCAAAGACGTAGCGGCGGTCGAGCTGGTATTTGACCACATAGCCCACGGCCAGCCCCAGCACCGCGCCCAGCTCTCGCATCGGGTCGGTTTTCCAGATCAGCCAGAATGCCGTCTCGGTGCCCCAGAAGATCAGCGTCGTGGCGACGCCCATCAGGGTGTAGAGCGTGAACTTGCGCGCATGCATCGCCGCGCCGCGCGACCGGTCGGCGAAGATCCAGCGTTTATCCAGCAGGTATTTCAGCACCAGCCCGGCCAGCGTGCCGGTGCCGATCGCCAGCGGCAGCGCCAGCGCGCCCTCCCACAGCGCCAGCACCCCGCGCTGCGCCGCAAGATTGGCGAGCGTGGCGAGCACGGCAAAGCCGGCATAGCGCAGGATCAGGTCTGTTCGGCTCATCGTTCGGTCAGGGCATCATGAAACTTGGGCCAACTCAAGCCGGAACCGGGGCATTGCCGGGGTCGCCGGCGCCGCGATAGGGCGCGCGAAAGGCGCGTGGCGAGCGCCCCGTGTGCCGCTTGAACAGGCGCGAGAAATAGGACGGGTCCTCGATGCCCAGCCGATAGCCGATCTCGGCCACGTCGAGCGCGGTATAGGCCAGCAGGCGCTTGGCCTCCTGCACCAGCAGCCCCTGCAGAAAGGCGCGCGGCGGCTGGCCCGTCACCTGCCGGCACAGCCGGGTGAGGTGGGTGGGCGATATGTCCAGCACCTGGGCGTAGTCGGCGACGCTCCAGCCCTCGGACAGGTTTTCCTGCGCCAGCGCCTCGAAGGCGGCGATGCGGGCACGGGCGGGGTCGGTCCCGCGCCGGGCGCTGTCGGCCGCGCGCCCGATCAGGCACAGCGCCTGAAGCGTCAGCGCGCGCAGCATCGGCGCGCGCGCCCAGCCCGTGCCCAGCCGCTCGGCATGGATCGCCGCCATCGCCGCGGCCAGCGCGGGCGTGGCGGCCACGAAGGCCGGCGCCTGGGCGAGCGCCGCGAGTTCGGGCGCGTCGCGGGTGAGGGCGGCGATCTCGGTCACCGGTACCGTCAGCACCAGCCCCTCGGTGCCCCGCGCGAAGCGAAAGCCATGCACCACCTGCCGCGGCACCGAGACCGCGCAGGGCAGCGACAGGGTGCGGGCCTGGCCGTCGACCTCCATCTCGGCCTCGCCCGATTGCAGCACAAAGACCTGGTGCAGATCCGGGTGCCGGTGCGGCGCGATGCGCCAGCCATGAACGCGCGCCCGCTCCCACACGCGTTCGCAATGGAGCAGGTCGGGAAAGGCGCCACGCTCGCCATAGAGCGCATAGGCGGGAATGGGGCCGGGGCCGGAAGCGCGGGTCATGGTCGAAAAGTACCAGTATCGGTGCCTTTCGTCCATTCGTGCCAAACTGGAGCAGTTCTAGTCTTCGCCTCGGGAGAACAGGGAGGAGACACGATGCGAACCCAGGTCTGCATCGTGGGGGGTGGCCCTTCGGGGCTGCTCCTGGCCCAGCTTTTGCACAAGCACGGCATCGACACGGTGATCCTCGAACGGCGCAGCCGCGCCTATGTGCTGGCGCGCATCCGCGCGGGCGTCCTGGAGCGGGGCCTTGTCGATTTGATGCACGAGGCCGGCGTGGCCGGGCGGCTGGAGCGCGAGGGGCTGGTCCACGAGGGCGCGGCAATTGCCGCGGGCGAGGCGCTGTTCCGCATAGATTTCAAGGCGCTGACCGGCCACACGGTCGTTGTATACGGCCAGACCGAAGTGACGCGCGACCTTTACGATGCACGCGACGCGACGGGCGGCGAGACCCGCTTCGAGGTCGAGGATGTGGCGATCTGCGATGCCGATACGGATGCGCCGTATGTCACATTTCGTCAGGAGGGCACGGATCACCGGATCGACTGCGATTTCGTTGCCGGCTGCGACGGGTTCCACGGGGTGTCGCGCCAGACGATCCCGGACAGGGTGCGGCAGGAATTCGAAAAGGTCTATCCGTTCGGCTGGCTCGGGGTGCTCTCGCAAACGCCGCCGGTGGAAGACGAGATCATCTACGCCAGGTCCGAGCGGGGCTTTGCGCTCTGCTCGATGCGCAACGCCGAGCTCAGCCGCTATTATGTGCAATGCCCGCTGAGCGACCGGGCAGAGGACTGGTCGGATGCGGCGTTCTGGGACGAGCTGAGGCGCCGCCTGCCGGCCCGGGTGGCCGAGCGCCTGGTCACCGGCCCCTCGATCGAAAAGAGCATCGCGCCGCTGCGCTCTTTCGTGTGCGAGCCGATGCGCTGGGGGCGGCTGTTTCTGTGCGGCGACGCGGCCCATATCGTGCCGCCGACCGGGGCCAAGGGGCTGAACACCGCCGCCTCGGACATTCATTACCTCTACGAGGCGATGGTGCGCTATTATCGCGACAACGACCGCGAGGCGCTGGACGGGTACTCCCGGCGGGCGCTGGCCCGGGTGTGGAAGACCCAGCGGTTTTCGTGGTGGATGACGACGCTCTTGCACAGCTTCCCCGAGCAGAGCGCGTTCGACCTGCGGTTGCAGGCAGCCGATCTGGCCTTCCTGCGAGACAGCGAGGCCGCGCAGCGCGCGTTGGCCGAAAACTACGTGGGGCTGCCCTACTGAGCGGGGCGAGAGGAGACGAGATGACCGACAGATATGCCCGCGGCATGGAGGTGCGCCGGGCGGTGCTGGGCGAGGCCCATGTCGATCGCGCCGAGGCCGCCAGGACCGAGCTGGACGACCCGTTCCAGACGCTCATCACCGAGGGCGCGTGGGGCACGGTCTGGGCGTCGGATGCCATCACGCGGCGCGAACGGTCCATGCTGACGCTGGCGCTGTTGGCCGCGACCGGGAATTTCGAGGAAATCCCGATGCACATTCGCGCCACCGCACGCACCGGGGCCAGCCCCCGCGACGTGGCCGAGGCGTTTCAGCACGTGGCAATCTATGCCGGCGTGCCGCGCGCCAACCGGGCGCTGAAGATCGCCAAGGACACCTTCGCCGAGATGGAGAGCGAGGCATGACCGCAACCCGCGACCTGGGCCCGCTGATCCCGCGCAACCGCGACGCCCATCCGCCAGCCTACGATCCCGACTACAAGACCAGCGTGTTCCGGTCGCCCCATCTGCCGCTGATCTCGATGGAGAGCACCCCGAGCGAGGAAACCGGCCCGCGCTTTGGCCATGCGCGCCTCGGGCCGCTCGACAACAACCTGATCCTGAACTGGACGAAGGGCGCGGCGCCCGCGGTGGGCGAACGCATCCTGATGCACGGGCGCGTGCTGGACGAAAACGCCCGCCCCGTGCCCGATACCCTGATCGAGATCTGGCAGGCCAACGCGGGCGGGCGATACCGGCATATCAAGGACACCTATTTCGCGCCGCTCGACCCCAATTTCGGCGGCTGCGGGCGCACGATCACCGACGAGAACGGGTGTTACGAGTTCCTCACGATCCGCCCCGGCGCCTATCCATGGCCCAACCGGGGCAACGAATGGCGGCCGATGCACGTTCACGTCTCGGTTTTCGGCCACAGCTTCGGCCAGCGGCTGATCACCCAGATGTATTTCGAGGGCGACCCGCTGATCGCCCGCTGCCCCATCGCCAACACGGTCAAGGACCGCGGCCAGCTCGACCGGCTGGTGGCGCCGCTCGACCTCGGCCGCGCGCGGCCGATGGATTTCCTGGCCTACAAGTTCGACATCGTTCTCAGGGGGCGCCGGCAGACCATGTTCGAGAACAAGCTGGAGGGGATGTGAGATGGTGCAGAAGCTGGACACGCTGACCGAGACGCCCTCGCAGACCGCGGGGCCTTACGTCCATATCGGCACGGCGCCGACCTATGCGGGGCTCGGCGGCATCTATGAGCACGAGATCGGGCAGACGACCTATCAGGACGGCGCCGAGGGCGAGGTGATCGAGATCACCGGCACCGTGACCGACGGCACCGGCTGGGTGCTGCGCGATGCGGTGATCGAGGTCTGGCAGGCCGACGCGTCGGGGCGCTTTGCCGGGCAGGAGGGGGCCGACCCAAAGGTGACGGGCTGGGCCCGCGTCTGCGCCGACCCCGAAAGCGGAGAGTGGCGCCTCGGCACGATCAAGCCGGGCCCGGTGCCGATGCGCGGCGGCGGGTGGCAGGCGCCGCATATCGTGCTCTGGATCGTGGCGCGGGGTATCAATACCGGGCTTCAGTCGCGGATCTATTTCGAGGACGAGGCGAACGGCGACGACCCGGTTCTGGCGCGCATCGAACAGCGCCCGAGGGTCGACACCCTGATCGCCAAGAAGACCGGCGACGGCCGCTACCGCTTTGACATTCGCCTGCAAGGTGCGGGCGAGACGGTATTTTTCGACATGTAGGCGGGCTTAGGGTTTGCCGCCGGGATCGGGCAATTCGACGATCGGGCAACTGGCGCCGCCGGAACAGCCGGGGCAGGCGGAACAGCCCCGCGCCGCCCCGCGCCGCCGCCGGATCAGCCCGCGCCCGAGAAAGCCCGCCGCGATGGCCACGGCAACCCCGATCAGTACGTATTCGTGGGCGGCGATGCCGGCCTCTGCGCCCAGGTCGATGGCGGGAATGGGCCTGTCGGTCATGATCCGTCCCCCGGAACCGGGCGCGGCGCTGGCAGATGCGCCCAGGGCTTTGGCAGGGCCACCACGATCAGCGCGCCCAATGTCAGAAGGTAGACGGCGGTCATCGTCTGCAATCCGCCCAGCCCCAGAACACGCCCGGCGGTGAAGACGGCGCTCGCCACGGCGAGGCCCAGAAGGGTGGGAAAGATGATCGAGAACGCCATCCACTTCACGCTGCCGGTCTGCACCTTGACCATCATCATGGTGGCCAGGCAGGGCGGGTAGAGCGCGAAAAACAGCAGCAGCGCGACCGCAGACAGCGCGGTATGCCCCTCGGCGGCCTGGGCAGCGCCCATGCGTTCTTCCAGCGTCCGGTTCTGCCCGTCATCCTGGTCGAACAGCACACCAAGCGTCGCCACCGAGTTTTCCCGCGCGGCGAAGGAGGCCAGGAGTGCGACGTTGATCTTCCAGTCGAAATCGGCGAATTGCGTCACCGGCTCCAACCCGCGGCCGACGGTCCCGAGAAAGCTCGACTCAAGCTTGTCCTTGCGCATCTCGCGCCGGATCGCGATGCGGGCATCAGCGAGCCGCGCCAGCGCGCCGGCCGCGTCCCCCGCGCCGGGCGCGTCTGTGGGCAGAAGGAAGGGCGCATAGGCGGGGTGGCGGGCGACCGCGCGCTCGGCCAGCGCGCGCGAAACGGCGGGGTCGCCTGCCTCGTCCTGGGTGGCGCGCAGCTCGGTGAAGGTGTTGACCAGATCGACCAGCGCGGCCTGATCGGGCACCGCTGCGCGCTGTGCGCTGCCCTCGAGCGTGTCGTAGAACCGGGCGATCGCGGCCTCGGCGCGGTCCTGGTAGGCCACCTGCCGTTCGGCCGGCACGCCGGGGAATTGCAGCAAGACGTAGATCACCACCGCGATGGCCACCACCACCGTGCCCACCTTCTTGATGTAAAGCCAGGTCCGGTCGACGGCCCGGCGCAACACACCCGAGAGCGTCGGCAGGTGATAGTTGGGCAGTTCCATCACGAAGGGCGCGGTCTCTTCGTGCCGCAGCACCGAGACGGTCAAGAGCTTGGCGATCAGCATCGCCGCGATCACCGTCAGGGTGGACAGGTAGAACAGCATCAGGCCCTTGGTTTCGGGGAAGTAGATGTTGATCAAGAGCGTGTAGAGCGGGATCTTGGCCATGCAGTTCATGAAAGGCACGGTCAGGATCGTGGCCATCCGCGCGCGGGCGTCGGGGATGCCCTTGGTCGCCGCGACGCCGGGCACGGCGCAACCGCCCGCGAAGACGCCCGCCAAGATGAAGGGCAGGGTCGATTGCCCGTGCAGGCCGAACCGGTGCAGCGCCCGGTCGAGGATGAAGGCGATCCGCGCCATATAGCCCGAATCCTCCAGAATCGCGATGAGCGCGAAGAGGATCAGGAAGATCGGCACGTAGTTGAGCAGCGTGTTGGCTGCATCCACCATCCACAGCCCCATGGCGCGCATTTGCGGGTCGTGCAGGAAACCCGCATCGGGCAGGACCGAGCCGGTGAAGTCGCGAAAGCCCGCAAGCAGCGGCCAAGTCACCTCGGTCAGCCGATAGCCCTGCACGATCGACAACTGGTAGATCGCCCAGATCACCGCCACCAGGAAGACCGGCGCGAGCCAGGGATGCAGCAAGAAGCGGTCGATCCGTTCTGACAGCGGCACATGGCCGGCGCGGGTTGCGGTGATGCAGGTGGCCACGATATCGGCCGCCAGCCCGTCGCGCGCCGCGCTGACCCGGTCGGCGGCGCTGATCTCGCCCGGCGCCGCGGCGCGCAGGCGGTGGGCGCGGTCGAGCAGCGGGTGGGGGTTGTCCAGCCGGTCCGACACCAGGCGCTTGGCCTCGGCATCGTCCTCCAACAGCTTGACCGCCATCCAGCGCGCCGAGATGTCCTTGAGCGCGGCCTCTTCGGCCAGTGCGGCCTGCATGTCCTGAACCGCCGGTTCGAGTGCGCCATAGTTCAGCGTGGCCGGGCGGGTATCGTGCGCCGCGGCGATGGCCGCGCGCAGCGCGTCGGCCCCCAGCCCCTTGCGCCCCACCACCGGCACCACCGGCACGCAGAGCCGGCGCTCCAGCGCGGCGATTTCGATCTCTAGCCCGTGGCTCTCGGCCACGTCCATCATGTTGAGCGCGACGACGACGGGAAAGCCCATCTCGAGCAACTGAAAGGTCAGCGGCAGACCGCGGCGCAGGTTCGACGCGTCCAGCACGTTGACCACCACGTCGGGGCGATCGTCCAGCAGGAAGGCGCGCGCGACGCGCTCTTCCAGCGAAAAGGCGGTCAGCGAGTAGCAGCCGGGCAGGTCGACCACTTCGACCGTTTGGCCGCCGTGCTCGTAGCGGCCCGATTTCTTGTCGACGGTCACGCCGGGATAGTTCGCAATATGCTGCGTCATGCCCGTGAGCATGTTGAACAGCGTCGATTTGCCGGCGTTCTGCTGACCCGCCAGGGCAACCAGGCGCGATACCGGCCCGGCTGTGTCAGACATTGTCGATCTCCACCTGGGCGGCCTCGCGGCGGCGCAGCACGATGAAGCTGTCGCCGACCCGCAGCTCTATCGGGTCGCGCAGGGGGGCCGAGCGGATCACCGTCACCTCTCGGCAGGGCTGAAGCCCGAGGTCGAGCAGGCGCTGGCGCACCGGGCCGCAGCCGCACAGCCGGCGGATGCGGCAGGTCTGGCCCGGCGCGGTATCGTTCAGGCTGGGCACCACGGGGCAGGCGGCACAGACCTCCTGGACCGCCTCGTGCCCGTGCCCGTTGGCGTGCCCGTGGCCATGACGCTTCTTGCCCCAGCCTTTATGCCCGAAAAACCCACGTCTCATCGCCTGATCCTGTTTCCTGTTCTGCGGTGCCCCTCCGCCTAGCCCCCCGCGTTCGGGGCAGAATGCGCGATTTCGGGTCGCCCGCCTTGATCCAGATCACCGTTCCGGAGGCCCTTTCGCCGGGCCGGTTTCCGGTGTCGGCTGCAGCCGCCTGGCATATGGCTTGGAGGACCTGCAAACAGAGGGTAGGCGTACCCAAGTATTTTCGTCAAGAATTGGCCCTGCGGCATTCCGCGCCCCGCACCGTGCCCGCACGGCCAAGCGCAAAATGCAAATGGGCCGGCCCGTCTGCATGACGGTGCCGGCCCAGGTCGTGCAGCGGCGCCGGGTGGTCTAACGCGGCGCCGATGTTCGGCTTACCGGTCTTCGACGTCCACGTAGTCGCGCTTGGTCTCGCCGGTATAAAGCTGCCGCGGCCGGCCGATCTTCATCGTCGGGTCCGAGATCATTTCCTTCCACTGGGAAATCCATCCGACCGTGCGCGACAGCGCGAAGATCGGCGTGAACATCGAGGTCGGAAAGCCCATCGCGTCAAGGATGATGCCCGAGTAGAAATCGACGTTGGGATAGAGCTTTTTCTGAACGAAAAAGTCGTCTTCCAGCGCGATCTTCTCCAGCTCCATCGCGACCTTCAGGGTCTCGTTGTCCTCGATTCCGAGAAGATCGAGCACCTCGTCGGCGGATTGTTTCATCACCTTGGCCCGCGGGTCGAAATTCTTGTAGACCCGGTGGCCGAAGCCCATCAGGCGGAACGGATCGTCCTTGTCCTTGGCGCGGTCGATGAATTCGGGGATGCGGTCGACCGACCCGATCTCGCGCAGCATCTCCAGGCAGGCCTGGTTGGCGCCGCCATGGGCGGGCCCCCAGAGACAGGCGATGCCGGCGGCGATGCAGGCGAAGGGGTTCGCGCCCGAGGAGGACGCCAGGCGCACCGTCGAGGTCGAGGCGTTCTGCTCGTGGTCGGCGTGCAGGGTAAAGATGCGGTCCATCGCGCGGGTCAGGATCGGGTCGACCTCGTATTCCTCGGCCGGCACGGCAAAACACATGCGCAGGAAGTTCGACGCATAGTCCAGGTCGTTGCGCGGATAAACGAAGGGCTGGCCGATGGTGTATTTATAGGCCATCGCCGCGATCGTCGGCATCTTGGCGATCAGCCGGATCGAGGCGACCTCGCGCTGCCAGGGGTCCGAGATGTCGGTGCTGTCGTGGTAGAAGGCCGACATCGCGCCCACCACGCCCACCATCACCGCCATCGGGTGCGCGTCGCGCCGGAACCCGGTGAAGAAGCGATGCATCTGCTCGTGCACCATGGTGTGGCGGGTGACGCGGCTTTCGAAATCTTCAAGCTGCGGGGCGGTCGGCAACTCGCCGTAAAGCAGCAGGTAGCAGACCTCGAGAAAGTGCGATTTCTCGGCAAGCTGGTCGATCGGGTAGCCGCGGTGCAACAGCTCGCCCTCGTCGCCGTCGATAAAGGTGATCGCGCTTTCGCAGGACGAGGTCGAGGTGAAGCCCGGATCGTGGGTGAACACGCCCATCTGCCCGTAAAGCTTGCGGATATCGATCACATCCGGCCCGGCGGTGGGGCTGTAAACCGGCAGCTCGATGGAGGTGTTGCCCAGGGTCAGCGTTGCGGTTTTCGTGCTGTCAGCCATGAAAGTCCCTCTTGTTGACGAGAGACCGGGCCGCGCTCCCGTACGCGGCGCCGGTCGGTGGCGTGCGGGGCTTTCGGCGACGGCCTTAGCCCTGGGCGTCAGCCAGCCGGGCGAGAGTCTCTTCCCGGCCGATGACGAGCATCATATCGAAAACGCTGGGCGATACGGTTCGCCCGGCGAGTGCGGCACGAAGCGGCTGCGCCAGCTTTCCCAGCTTCAGCCCATGGGCCTCTGCCACCTCTGCCACCGCCGCTTCGAGCGCGTCACGCGTCCAGCTAGCATTTTGCAGATGCGGCGTCAATTCACTCAGTATACCACGGGATACATCATCGAGTGCCTTGGCCGATTTCTCGTCCGGCACAATCGGGCGGCTAGAGAGTATGAAATTAGCTTTTTCAATAAGTTGTGGGTATGTCTTCACGCCGCCTTTCAATAGGGGCAGCGCCTTGGCCAGCCCGCCTTTCTGGGCCTCGGTCAGGGCTGGCGCCCCAGTGGCGGCAAGATAGGCGTCAAGCTCGTGCAGCAGCGCAGCATCCTCCATCGCCGCGAAATGCTGGCCCGAGAGGTTTTCCAGTTTCTTGAAGTCGAACCGGGCCGGCGATTTGCCGATGCCGTCGAAGCCGAACCAAGCCTTCGCCTGGTCGTCGCTGAAAAACTCGTCGTCGCCATGCGACCAGCCGAGCCGCGCCAGGTAATTGCGCATCCCGGCCGACGGGTAACCCATCGCCTGGTATTCCTCGACCCCGAGCGCGCCGTGGCGCTTTGAAAGCTTCTTGCCGTCGGGGCCGTGAATCAGCGGGATATGCGCCCAGATCGGCACCTCCCAGCCCATGGCGCGATAGATCTGCATCTGGCGCGCGGCATTGGCCAGGTGGTCGTCGCCCCGGATCACATGGGTCACGCCCATATCATGGTCATCGACGACGACGGCCAGCATGTAGGTCGGTGTGCCGTCGGACCGTAACAGAACCATGTCGTCCAGCTGGTCGTTGCCCCAGGTCACGTCGCCCTGCACCTGATCCCGGATCACGGTCGCCCCTTCGCGCGGCGCCTTGAGCCGCACCACGTAAGGCGCGTCCGGGTGGGTCGCGGGGTCTGCGTCGCGCCAGGGGCTCTGGTAGAGGGTCGAGCGGCCCTCGGCCTTGGCGGCCTCGCGGAAGGCGGCGATTTCCTCCTGCGTGGCAAAGCATTTATAGGCGTGGCCTGCCGCCAGCATCTCTTGCGCGACCTCGGCGTGACGGCCGGCGCGGGCGAACTGGCTGACCGGGTCGCCGTCCCAGTCGAGCCCCAGCCAGGCCAGCCCCTTGAGGATCGCCTCGGTCGCCTCGGGGGTCGAACGCGCCCGGTCGGTATCCTCGATCCTGAGCAGGAACTTGCCGCCGCGCCCGCGGGCGTAGAGCCAGTTGAACAGCGCCGTGCGCGCGCCGCCGATATGCAGATAGCCCGTGGGCGAGGGGGCGAAACGGGTGACGGGGGCCTCGGTCATCAGCCTTAACCTTTTGGAAACCATGCGGGGGATAACGTCGGCGCCTGTCTAGGCAATCGCCGGCGGGAGGACAAGCTTGCATCCGTTCCGCGCGCTTCAGGCCCAGCGGGGGCACCTCTTTCCCTGGGCGCCGGTGATGCTGGGCCTGGGCATCGGGGCCTATTTCGCGCTGGGGGCCGAGCCGCCCGTATGGGCGCTCTGGGCCGCCGCTTGGGGCGCGGCGGCATTGGGCCTGGGGGCCTGGCGCTGGGCCGCGGGCGCCGGGCCGGCCCTGGCCGGGCTGGCGCTGGTGCTGGCCGGGCTGGCCCTGGCGGGGGCGCGCGCGCATCTCGTGGCCGCCCCGGTGCTGGAGCACCGGTTTTACGGCGGCGTGGCGGGCCGCGTGGTCGCGCTCGACCGGTCGCTGTCGGACGCGCCACGGGTCACGTTGGACCGTGTCTGGCTGCAAGGGGTCGACCCCGCCCGCACGCCCGCGCGGGTACGCCTGTCGCTGCACGGCAGCCTGGGGCTGACCGCCCCGGTGCCCGGCACGCGCGTGATGGCCACGGCGCATCTTTCACCGCCCGCCGCCCCGGCCGAGCCCGGGGGGTTCGATTTTCGCCGCCATGCGTGGTTTCAGCGGCTGGGCGCGGTAGGCTACACCCGCGCGCCGATGCTGGCGCTGGCCCCGCCCGCAAAGGGCCCGGCACTTGTCGTCGCGCGCTGGCGCATGGCGCTGTCAGAGGCGCTGCGCGAGCGGATGCCGGGCGCGCGCGGGGCGGTTGCCGCGGCGATCCTGACCGGCGACCGCTCGGCCATCGCGCGCGAGACGCTGGACGATCTGCGCCACTCCAACCTTGCCCATCTGCTGGCGATCTCGGGGCTGCACATGGGGCTTTTGACCGGTTTCGTTTTCGCCGCGCTGCGCTACGGGCTGGCAATGATCCCGCCGCTGGCGTTGCGCGTGCCGGTCAAGCGGATCGCGGCGCTGGGGGCGCTGGCGGTCGGGGCCGGCTACCTGGCGCTGGCCGGCGGCAACGTGGCTACCCAGCGGGCCTTCGTGATGGTCGCCGTGGTGCTGGGCGCGGTGCTGGCCGACCGCCGCGCGCTGACGCTGCGCGCGGTGGCGCTGGCCGCGCTGATCGTGCTGGTACGCGCGCCGGAAAGCCTGACGCAGGCGGGGTTCCAGATGTCCTTTGCGGCCACCACGGCGCTGGTGGCGGTCTTCGCCGTGCTGCGCGACGCGCCCGGCGGGCGGTGGCACCCGCCGCGCTGGGCTCGCGCACCGATGGCGCTGGTGGTCTCTTCGGCGGTGGCCGGGGCGGCCACGGCGCCCTTCGGGGCGGCGCATTTCAACCAGATGGCGCAGTACGGGCTGTTGGCCAACCTCTTGTCGGTGCCGCTGATGGGCGCGGTGGTGATCCCCTCGGCGGTGCTGGCGGGGCTGTTGTCCCCGCTTGGGCTCGAGGCGCTGGGGCTTGTGCCCATGGGGCTGGGGCTGGGCTGGATCCTTGGGGTGGCCGACCGCGTGGCGGGCATGGACGGCGCTGTCTGGCCGGTCATGGCGCCGGGCCGTGCGGTGCTGCCGCTGATCAGCGGCGGGATGCTCTGGCTGATGCTCTGGCAGGGGCGGGCGCGCTGGGGCGGCCTGGTGCCGGTGGCCGCGGCTTTCGTGCTTTGGTCGGGGGCCGAGCGGCCGCCGCTGCTGGTCGCCGAAAGCGGACGGCTGATCGGCGTGATGACCGGGCAGGGGCGCGCGCTCAGCAATGGCCGGGGCAGTGGCTTCGTCGCACGCAGTTGGCTGGAGAACGACGGCGACCTCGCCACGCAAGAAGCAGCGGCGGCGCGCGCCGGCCTGCCGGGCGGCGCGGCGCGCATCGGGGGGCTGAACGTGATCCAGATTGCCGGCCGGGGCTGGCAAGAGCGGCTCGCGTCGTCCTGCCGGGACGGGGCCGTGCTGATCGTGGGGCGCGCGGCCGAGGCCCCGCCTGGCGCGGCCTGCACGGTGCTGGACAGCGCCGCGTTGGCGCAAAGCGGAGCGTTGGCGATCTATCCCGAGGGCGCTGGGCTGCGCACCGTGGCCGCCCGCGCGCAGGCCGGCGACCGTCTGTGGACACGCCCGGCTCAGTAGCTGCGGATCAGCCCCACCAGCCGGCCCTGCACGGTCACCTGGTCGCTGCGCAGGATGCGCGTCTCGTAGGCCGGGTTGGCGGCCTCCAGCGCGATCATGTCGCCCTTGCGGCGAAACCGCTTCAGCGTGGCCTCGTGCCCCTCGACCAGGGCCACGACGATCTCGCCGTTTTCGGCGGTGGCCTGTTCGCGGATCACGACCACGTCGCCGTCATTGATGCCCGCCTCGATCATCGAATCGCCCTTGACCTCGAGCGCGTAATGCCGGCCCTGACCCGACAGCATGCTGCCCGGCACGGCCACGTTGTGCGACACCTGGCTGATCGCCTCGATCGGGGTGCCCGCGGCGATGCGGCCCATCACCGGCAGTTCCATGGCGTGCACGGCTTCCACAGGCATGGCGCCCGGCGGCGGGGCGGCGGGGCCGTCGCCCTCGATCACCCTGGGGGCAAAGCCGCGGGCCTCCATCGCCTCGGGCAGCTTGACGATCTCGATGGCGCGGGCGCGGTGGGCCAGCCGGCGGATGAATCCGCGCTCTTCCAGTGCCGTGATCAACCGGTGGATGCCCGATTTCGACCGCAGGTCCAGCGCGTCCTTCATCTCGTCGAAGGACGGCGGCACGCCGTCTTTTTGCATGCGTTTATGGATGAATTCCAGCAGGTCGAGTTGTTTGCGCGTCAGCATGGGCGGCTCCGTCACGGCACACGTGTTCGCCCATGTTCTAGTCATGTTCCCGTTTTGTGTCAACCGTGGCGGTCAAAGGGGCAGATACTGAACGCGTTCGCCCGCCCGGCGCGGCCCGTCACCGGGGGGCCGGATGACGAGCGCGCGCGCCTCAGACAGGATCGACAAGAGCGCGCTGTCCTGGCTGTCGAACGGCACCAGCCCCGCCTCGGTCAGGCGCGCGCGCACGTAATGCTCCCGCGGTCCGTTGGCGGCGACATCGGCGGCCAGCACCCCCTCGCGCCGCGGCGCGGGTGCCTCGCCCAGGCCCAGCATCTTGCGGATCGCCGGGATCAAGAAGATATGGCCGCAGACCAGCGCCGAGACCGGGTTGCCCGGCAGCCCGATCATGGCGGCCGTGCCCAGGCGCCCGGCCATCAGCGGTTTTCCGGGCCGCATGGCGACCTTGTAGAACGCCTGCTCCATGCCCAGTTCGGCCGCGGCCTGGGCGACAAGGTCGTGATCGCCGACCGAGGCGCCGCCGATGGTGACCACGAGGTCGGCGCCCTCGGCGAGGCCGAACACGGTCTTCAGCGAGGCCATGGTATCGCGCGCGATCGGCAAGATGCGCGCCGTGCCCCCGGCGGCCTCGACCATCGCCTTCAGGCCAAAGGCGTTGGAGGCGATGATCTGGTCCGGCCCCGGGGCCTCGCCCGGCATCACCAACTCGTCACCGGTGGCGATCAGCGCGACCTCGGGTTTGCGGGTGACAGGCAGGGTTGGCAGGTTCATCGCGGCCATAAGCGCGAGGTCGGCGGCGCGCAGGCGCCGCGGCGCGGCCACGCTCTCTCCCACCTCGAAATCGGACCCCGCCGCGCGCACGTTGGACGGCGCATCGGCCGTGCCGCCCAGGGTGATCGTAGCGCCCTCGGCCTGCACGTTTTCCTGGATAACCACCCGGTCGGCGCCTTCGGGCAGGGGCGCGCCGGTGAAGATGCGCGCGGCCTGTCCGGGGCCGATGATGCCGGCAAAGCCGTGCCCGGCGGCGGCCGTCCCGACAACGCTGAGCCGCGCGCCCGGCGCCGCGTCGGCGGCGCGGACCGCGTAGCCGTCCATCGCGGAGGCGGCGAACGGGGGCTGGGTGCGCGTGGCCGTGACGGGGCGGGCCAGCACGCGCCCGGCGGCCTCGGCCAGCGCCACCTCCTCGGTGTCGAGCGGCGCGACGAGGGCGAAGACGCGCGCCAGCGCCTCTTCGACTGTAATCATTTCGGCGCCTCGTAACGGCCCGATTTTCCGCCGTCTTTCAGCACCAGGCGGATGCCGCCGATGGTCATGGATTTTTCCACCGCCTTGACCATGTCGTAAAGCGTCAGCGCCGTGGTGGAAACGGCGGTCAGCGCCTCCATTTCCACTCCGGTCTGGCCGGCGGTCTTGACCGTGGCCTCGATGCGGATGCCGGGCAGGGCGGGGTCGGCGGTCAACTCGACCGCCACCTTGGTGATCGGCAGCGGGTGGCAAAGCGGGATCAGATCGGCGGTCTTCTTGGCGCCCATGATGCCGGCCAGCCGCGCCACGCCCAGCACGTCGCCTTTCTTGGCGCGGCCCTCGGTGATCTGGGTCAGCGTCTCGGGCGCCATCTGCACATAGCCCTCGGCCACCGCGACGCGCGCGGTGGCGGGCTTGTCGGAGACGTCGACCATGTGGGCGTCGCCCTTGCCGTCGAAATGGGTGAGGTCGGCCATCACGCGGCCCCGGCGCCCAGCGGGTCGGCCAGGAGGGCGCGTGTCGCCCCGGCCACGTCCGCCTGCCTCATCAGGCTTTCGCCGATCAGGAAGGTCCGCACCCCGTGCCGGGCCATCTCGGCGAGGTCGCCGGGGGTGTAAAGCCCGCTTTCCGAAACCACGAGCCGCCCCTCGGGCACTCGCGGGGCCAGCGTGCGCGTCGTCTCAAGGGTGGTCTCGAAAGTCTTGAGATTGCGGTTGTTTATCCCGATCAAGCCCGATTTCAGATCAAGGGCGCGCTCCAGCTCTTCGCCGTCATGCACCTCGATCAGCGCGTCCATCCCCCAGCTTGCCGCGGCCTGCTCCAGCTCGGCCGCCTGCGCGTTTGAGACGGAGGCCATGATGATCAGGATGCAATCGGCCCCCAGCGCGCGGGCCTCGGCCACCTGGTAGGGGTCGTACATGAAATCCTTGCGCAAACAGGGCAGCGCCACGGCGTCATGCGCGGCGGTGAGAAACTCTTTCGCCCCCTGGAAGGACGGCGTGTCGGTCAGTACGCTGAGGCATGTGGCGCCGCCGGCCTGGTAGGCCCGCGCCAGCGCCGGCGGGTCGAAATCTTCGCGGATCAGGCCCTTGGACGGGCTCGCCTTCTTTATCTCGGCGATCAGGCCATAGCCTGTGGCCGAGGCATTGTGCAGCGCGTCGGCAAAGCCCCGCACAGGGGGCGCGGCCTTGGCCGCGGCCTCGACCTCCGACAGCGGCACCGCGGCCTTGTCGGCGGCGAGCTCGTCCAGCTTGTAGGCCTTGATCTTGTCGAGAATGGTGCCGGTCATGCCGCCTCCGATGTGATCTTGGCCAGCCCCTCGACCTTGGCCCTGGCCGCGCCGCTGTCGATGCTTTCCGAAGCGATTTCAACGCCTTCCGGCAGGGTCTTGGCGCGTCCCGCCACCACCAGCGCGGCGGCGGCGTTCAGCAGCACCGCGTCGCGGTAGGCCGAGGGCTCGCCATCCAGCAGCGCGCCGAAGGCCCGCGCGTTGTGTTCGGGCGTGCCGCCGAGGATCGCGTCGAACGGGTGCTCGGGCAAGCCGGCCTCTTCGGGGTGCAGCTCGCGCTCGCTGACCTCGCCCCCCTCCAGCATCGCCACGTAGGTAATGCCCGCGATGGAGATCTCGTCGGTCCCGTCGCTGCCATGGACCAGCCACGCCACCTCGGAGCCCAGCGCGCCCAGCGTCTCGGCCATCGGCCGGATCAGCGCGCGGGTGAACGCCCCCGTAAGCTGGCGCTTGACCCCGGCCGGGTTGGTCAGCGGGCCGAGGATGTTGAAGATCGTGCGCGTGCCCAGCTCGGTCCGGGTGGGCATGACATGGGCCATCGCCGGGTGGTGCATGGGCGCCATCATGAAGCCGATCCCGACCTCCTTGAGCGCGGTTTCCACCACCTCGGGGCCGACCATCACGTTGATGCCCATCTGGCCCAACGCGTCGGCCGCGCCCGACTTGGACGAGAGGTTGCGGTTTCCGTGCTTGGCCACCGGCACGCCGGCCCCGGCCACCACGAAGGCCGTGGCGGTCGAGATGTTCAGCGTGCCCTTGCCGTCGCCGCCGGTGCCGACGATGTCCATCGCGCCTGCGGGGGCGGCGACCTTGCGGCACTTCGCGCGCATCACCTTCGCCGCGGCGGCGAACTCGTCCACCGTCTCGCCCCGCGTCCTGAGCGCCATCAACAGGCCGCCCATCTGGCTCGGCGTCGCCTCGCCCTCGAACAGCGTCTCAAAGGCCGCCTCGGCCTCGTTGCGGGTCAGCGGGCGGTCGGCGGCGGCGCCGATCAGGGGTTTCAGCGCGTCGCTCATGCCGGCTCCTTCACCAGATCGAGGAAGTTCTTCAGCAGCTTGTGCCCGTGTTCCGAGGCGATGCTTTCGGGGTGGAACTGCACCCCGTGGATCGGCAGCGTCTTGTGGCGCAGCCCCATGATCGTGCCATCGGCGAGCCAGGCATTGGCCTCCAGGCAGTCCGGCAGGCTTTCGCGTTCGACGATCAGCGAATGGTAGCGCGTGGCCGCGAAGGGCGAGGGCAGGCCGGCGAAGACCCCCGTTCCGTCATGTTCGATGATGCCCATCTTGCCATGCACGATGTCGCCCGCGCGCACGACCCGGCCGCCGAACGCCTCGCCGATGGTCTGGTGCCCGAGGCAGACGCCCAACAGCGGCGTGCCGGTCTCGGCCGCGGCCCCGGTCAACGCCAGGCAGATCCCGGCCTGCGACGGATCGCACGGCCCGGGCGAGAGCACGATGGCCGAGGGGCGCAGCGCCATCGCCTCCTGCACGTTCAACGCATCGTTGCGGACCACCTTGGCATTGGTGCCCAACTCCCCCAGATAATGAACCAGGTTATAGGTGAAGCTGTCGTAATTATCGATCAGTAGCAGCATGACTTGCGCGCCTTTGCGCATTTGAGGGGTGAACCCGAACTCCGGTCGGGCTATACATGGACGGAGCGGCCTGCCGGGGTCAAGGGCAGGCGGTGCCGGGCGCAGAAGACGCCGCAGGGCAACGAACACATCAGGAGGCAACCGTGAGCAGGGGGTTTCTGAACGGAATAATCTGGGGTACCGGCGCGGTTGTGGCCGGGCTGATCGCGGTAACTCTGGCGTTGCCGCCCGCGGCGCCGCCGGGCGGCGGCGAATCCATGGTGCGCGACACGCAGCCGGCCCCCGTCGAAACCGCCGAGGCCGAGGCCGGCCGCGCCGCGCCTGACACGCCGCCGGCGGCGTCTGACACGCCCGCGGCAACACCCGTAGCCCCAGAGACCCAGACAACGCCCGCCGCGCGCGAGCCCGAGAGAACGGCCGACGTGCCGGAGCCCGAGACGGCAACGCCGGACGCCGATGCAGTTGCGCCGGAGCCCGAGACCGCCGCGCCCGAGCCCGAGACCGCCGCGCCAGAGGCCGAACCGGACACGCCCGCGGCCGCGCCTGCCAGTCCAGAGGCCGCGTCCGTCCCGGACGCGGCGCCGCCGGATGCGGACGTGCCGGGCACCACCGTCGAAACCGCGATCGACCTGCCGGCGGGGTCGGAATTCAACCGCCCGCCGCCGGACATGCCCGCGCAGGCACCCGCGGCCGAACCCGGGCCGGGAACGGGCGGAGATGCCCCCGGCATGGCCCGCCCCGTCGACGATGCGGCCCAGCCGCCGCGGCCCGACACCGCCCCGGCCAGCACCCCGCTTGCCGCCGCCGACAGCCCCGGCGCGCTGACCGCGCCCGACCTGCCCGGTGCCGCGCCCGCCGGCCCGGAGGGCGAAGAACCCGTTCTGCCCACCCCGGGCGCGCTTGGCCCCGGTGCTCCGTCCGCCGACACCGCCCCCGTCGTTGTCGACCGCACCGGCGGCCCGGCGCCCGCACCCGCCGCCGCGGCAGAAGACACCGCCGAGCAGGCGGCCGATGCCGAGCAGGCGGCCGAGGCAACGGGCGTCCGCATCAACCGCCTGCCCAGCATCACCGCCACGCCCGAGCCGGAGTCCGCCCCCGAAGAGGCCGATCCGGCAGCGGCGGCCGAGGCCATGGCCGAGGCGGGGGCACTGGCCCGCTTCGCCACGCCCGTCGAAGCGCCGGGCGCGCGGCCGCTCTTTTCCATCGTGATGATCGACGCGGGGGCCGAGGGGCTCGACCGGGCGTCGCTCACGACATTCGCCTTCCCGGTTACCTTCGCCGTCGATCCGACCCGCCCCGACGCGGCCGAGGCGATGGCAGCCTACCGCGCGGCGGGCTACGAGGTGGTGGCGCTGGCCACCGGCCTGCCGAAGGACGCAGAGCCCAAGGATGTCGAGGTGGCGATGACGCGCCACCTTTCGGTCTTGTCGGAAACCGTTGCGGTGATGGATCCGGCCGAGGCCGGCCTGCAGTCGAACCGGGCGGCGATGCGCCAGCTCGTCAGCCTGCTCAACGACACCGGCCATGGGCTGATCACCTACGATCGCGGCCTCAACAGCGCCCAACAGCTGGCGTCGCGGGCGGGGGTGCCTGCCACCACCGTCTATCGCAGCCTCGACGCCGAGCGCGAGGCCAGTCCCAAGATCCGCCGCTATCTCGACCGGGCCGTCTTTCAGGCCGCGCAGGACGGGGCCGTGGTGATGGTCGGCCACAGCTATGCCGAGACCGTCGCCGCGCTTTATTCCTGGGCGCAGGAGGACAAGGCGCGCGAGGTGGCGCTGGTGCCGATCTCGGCGATCCTTGCCGACCCCGACGACGCGGGCGGGCGGTAGGCGCCACCGGGGGCGCTGCCCCCGCCGCCCGATGCCGGGCGGCCCCCCCGGGATATTTGAGGCCAGAAGAAGGGCGGGGCGACGGTCGCGGCGGTATCTGCTGCGGGCTTTGCCCGGTCTCGGCCGGAAGGCTTGGGAGCGGCCAGCGCAGAGGGACGGGGCGAGGCCAGAGCGGGCGCGCGCTGTCGCGGGCGGCCGGTCAGTTGCCGGAGCGGTGGACGAAGAGGCCGGCCTCTTCGGCGGCCTTCCTGAGCGCGCGGGACTTGTTGACCGTCTCCTGCCATTCGGCCTCGGCGTTGCTGTCGTAGACGACGCCGCCGCCGGCCTGGATGTAGAGCGTCTGATCCTTGACCACGGCGGTGCGCAGCGCGATGCACATGTCCATGTCGCCATTGGCGGCGAAATAGCCCACGCCGCCGCCGTAGACGCCGCGCTTTTCCGGCTCCAGCTCGTCGATGATCTCCATCGCGCGGACCTTGGGGGCACCCGAGACGGTGCCGGCGGGCAGGCCGGCGAGCAGCGCCGAGAGTGCGTCGTGGTCGTCCGAGATCTCGCCCACCACGTTCGACACGATGTGCATGACGTGGGAATACCGCTCGATCACGAATTCCTCGGTCGGGCGCACGGTGCCGATCTTCGCCACGCGGCCCACGTCGTTGCGGCCCAGGTCGAGCAGCATCAGGTGCTCGGCGCGTTCCTTGGCGTCGGCCAGCAGGTCGGCCTCGAGCGCGCGGTCCTCTTCCGGGGTGGCGCCGCGGGGCCGCGTGCCGGCGATGGGCCGGATCGTCACCTCGCGCCCGCTGAGCCGCACGAGGATCTCGGGCGAGGCGCCCACCACCTGGAAGCCGCCGAAATTGAAGAAGAACATGAAGGGCGAGGGGTTGGTGCGCCTCAGCGAGCGGTAGAGCGCGAAGGGCGGCAGCGGGAAGGCCTGTGCCCAGCGCTGGGCGGGGACCACCTGGAAGATGTCGCCAGCGCGGATGTAGTCCTTGGCCTTTTCGACGGCGTCCAAGTAGCCCGCCTTGGTGAAATTCGACCGCGCCTCGCCGACCTCGGCGGCCTCGCCCATCTCGCGGCTGGCCGCGGGCACCGCGCGGTCGAGATCCCTGAGCGCGTCCATCACCCGTTCGGCGGCCTGCGCGTAGGCGGCGCGCGCCGAGAGCCCCGAGCCCGCCCAGGCGGGCGCCACCAGTGTCACCTCGCCCTTCACCCCGTCGAGCACCGCCACCACCGAGGGGCGCATCATCACTGCGTCGGGCAGGCCCAGCGGGTCGGGGTTGGCGTCGGGCAGGCGTTCGACCAGGCGGATCATGTCGTAGCCCAGATACCCGAAAAGGCCGGCGGCGATGGGCGGCAGGTCCTCGGGCATGTCGATGCGGCTTTCGGCGATCAGCGCGCGCAGGGTGTCGAGGGGGGCGCCGTCGAGATCCTCGAAGGCGGAAACGTCGAAGCGCGCCTGCCGGTTGATGCGGCTGGACGTGCCGCGGCATTCCCAGATCAGGTCGGGCTTCATGCCCACCACCGAAAAGCGACCGCGCACCTCGCCGCCGGTCACCGATTCCAGCATGAAGCTGTCCTTGCGCGCCTCGGCGAGTTTCAGCATCAGGCTGACCGGCGTGTCGAGGTCGGCGGCGAGCCGGGCATAGACCAGCTGCGATTTGCCGGCCGTGTATCCGGCCTCGAAATCCTCGAACGAGGGGGTCAGGTTTGCCATGTGCCGTGCCTTACCGGAAATTGGCGTGCACGGCGTTGATCGCCGCCTGGTCGAGCGTGAGCCCGGCCTCGTCGATCAGCGCCTGCCCGAAATAGCCGTAGAGATCTTGCGCCATGCCTTGCGCGGTCTGGCTCTGCAGGCTGCGCGCGAGCAGCGCGACGGCCGGGTCCTCGGGGTCGGGCGGGGCGATCTCTTCCAGCACCACCAGCACCGCGCCGGCGCCCGCGGGCACCGCAGCGGCCGCGCCGGGCCCGTCGAGCGCGAAAAGCGCCTCGGCCAGCGCCGGGGGCGTCACGGCGTTGCGCGTCAGCCCCTCGTGCCGGGTGACGGGCAGGCCGAGATCGTCGATGGTTTCCCCGGCCTCGAGGCGCGCGATCAGCGCCTCGGCGCGCGCGATCAGGCGGCTGGCGGTTTCCTCGGCGGCCCAGGCGGCCTCGACCTCGTCGCGGACTTCCTCGAACGGGCGCAGGCGGGGCGGCACCACCTCGTCGAGGCGCAGCGCGAAAACGCCGCCATCATCGAGCTCCACCAGTTCGGGGAAATCGTCGCGCGTGACCGCGGCGGCGGCCTCTCGAAACGCGGCATAGGCGGCGATGCCGGTATCGGTGCCGGGTGCGACGGCGATCTTGCCCAGCTCCATCTCGGTTTCACCGGCCAGGTCTTCCAGCGTGGCGCCGGCGGCGAGGCGGTCGTCGAAATCCCCTGACATGTCGGCGATCAGCCGGCGGGTGCGGTCGAACGCGGCGGCCTCGCGCAGCTCGTCGCGGGCCTCTTCGAAGGTGGTTTCCTGCGCGGCGAGCACCGCGTTGACGCGAAAGAGCGCGGGGCCCAGATCGGTCTGGACCGGGCCGGCGATGCCCGGTTCGGCCAGCGCGAAGACCGCGGGGCCGGCATCGCCCAGGTCGGCCTCGGTGACGTCTCCGAGGTCGATATCGCCCAGTTCCAGCCCGCGCGCCTCGACCAGCGTTTCGAAATCGGTCTCGCCGGCGGCGATCCGGTCGGCGGCGGACTGCGCCTCGGCGGCGCTCTCGAATACCAGACGCTCGACGAGGCGCCGCTCGGGCAGGACATATGCGTCGCGCCGCTCTTCGTAGAGCGCGCGCAGCAGGTCCTCGTCGACCTCGACCGAGTCGATCAGCATGTCCGGCGTGATCCAGGCATAGGTGAGCCGCCGGGTCTCGGGCGCGGTGAAATCAGCCTCGTTCTCGGTATGATAGGCGCGCAGCGTGGCGTCGCCGGGGCTGGGCAGGGGCGTGGCCAGGTCGTCGGGGCCAAGAGCGATCTCGGCATAGCTGCGCCGCTCTGCGACATAGCCCAGCAGCGTGTCGATGAACGACGCGGGGGCGACGGTGCCGCCGGCCACTGCGCCCTGTACCAGCCCACGGGCGCTGTCGGCGCGCAGCCGCTCTTCGAACTGGGTTTCGCTCATGCCGTTGCGTTCCAGCGCAAACCTGTAGGCTTCGCGGTCGAATTCGCCGTCGGGCCCCTGGAACGCGTCGATCGCGATGATTTCCTCTCGCAGCCGTTCGTCGCCGATCGACACGCCGAGCTTGTTCGCCTCGTCGTCGAAGGCGGTGTCGGCGATCACGCGGGCGCGCACGCGCGCCACGATGCCGCGTGACTCCAACTCGGAGAAGGTGCTTGCGCCGCCGTCGGCCGTGGCCTGGGCGCGCAGTTCCTGTTGCAGGGCGCGGGCATAGGTGTCGACGTTGATCTCGGTGTCGCCGACCTTGCCGATCGACTGCACCGATCCGCCGAAATTACCCACGCCAAAGCCCGCGAGCCCGAGGATCAACAGGGCGAGAATGATCCAGACGATGAAACTGCCGGTTTTCTTGCCGAGGCTCTTGGCCATGAGGGCGCCCTTCTTCTGACGGTATCGGGAGGCAGGTGTAGAAGGTCAGGGTAAAGGCTGCAAGCGGGATGGCCGGAAGCCGGGGCCGGGGGCTGATTCGCACCCATCGGCGCCGGGGCGAAACAATCGGCGCGGAGAGGCGGCATTGGCCGCCGGGCGCTCGGTGCGCCTGAGGGGTGCGACACCGTCAATCGTGGCCGCGGTAGGGCTCGACATATTGCAGCGCCATGTCCCAGGGGAAAAAGATCCACGTGTCCTGGCTGACCTCGGTGATGTAGCTGTCGACCATCGGCTTGCCCTTGGGCTTGGCGTAGACGGTGGCGACGTGGGCCTTGGGCATCAGCGCGCGCACCACTTCCAGCGTGCGGCCGGTATCGACCAGATCGTCGACGATCAGGATGCCGGTGCCGTCGCCCACCACCTCCATGTCGGGAAACTTGATGACCTTGGGCGCGCTCTGGGTCTGGTGGTTGTAGGATTTCACCGAGATCGTATCGACGGTGCGGATGTCGAGCTCGCGCGCGACGATCATCGCCGGCGCCATGCCGCCGCGGGTGATCGCCACCACCGCGCGCCAGCCGCCGTCGTCCGGGCCGCGGCCGTCGAGCCGCCAGGCCAGCGCGCGCGCGTCGCGGTGAAGCTGGTCCCAGCTTACGTGAAAGCCTTTTTCATGGGGCAGTTGGTCGGGGGACATGACGGTTCCTCCGGTCAGCGGTCGAGGATGAGACGCAGGCCGAGCGCACCCAGCAGCAGCGCCGCCGCGCGGTCTATGGCGGGCTTGGCCCAGAGATAGCCGGCCCGCGCCGCCGGGGTGGCGAGCGCTGCGGCAAAGGCCGCGTAGACGACCAGCTCGACAACGAAATGGTTGGCCACCACCAGCCCCTTCTGGGCCAGCGTCAGGCCGGGCGGAAAGATCACCACCAGAACCGAGGCCGCGAACAGCACCGATTTGGGGTTGGCGAGGTTCACCAGCACGCCGCCCAGAAAGGCCCGGCGCCCGGGGTGGGCGCTGTCGGCCGCGGGCGCGCGCGCGTCGCGCCAGAGACCCCAGGCGATGAAAATCAGGTAAAGCGCGCCGGCGGCTTTCAGAATCGCGTAGGCCCATGGAAAGAGGGCAAGGGCCGCGTCGAGGCCCAGCAGCGCCGCGCCGGTCCAGCCGGCAGCGATCAGCCCCAGCCCGGCCCCGGTGGCCGCCCCGGCGGCAAACCCGCCCGCCACGGCCATCCGCAGCGCGTATAGCAGCGCCGGGCCGGGCACGGCCATGGCCGCCAGAAGCGTCAGGTTGAAGGCGATGAGGTGGGCGGGCTCCAAGGCGTCATTTCCGCCCGGTGACCGCGTCGATGTCGGGCGCGTCCACGGCCTTCATGCCGACGCTGTGATAGCCCGCGTCGACATGGTGCACCTCGCCGGTGACGCCGCTGGCGAGATCGGACAGCAGGTAGAGCGCGGACTTGCCGACCTCGTCCTGGTTCACGTTGCGGCGCAGCGGCGAGTTCAGCTCGTTCCACTTCATGATGTAGCGGAAATCGCCGATTCCGCTGGCCGCCAGCGTCTTGATCGGCCCCGCCGAGATCGCGTTGACGCGGATGCCGTCCTTGCCCAGGTCCTCGGCCAGGTATTTCACCGACGCTTCCAGCGCCGCCTTGGCAACGCCCATCACGTTGTAATGGGGCATGACCTTTTCGGCGCCGTAATAGGTCAGCGTCAGCGCCGAGCCGCCCTCGGCCATCATCCGTGCCGCGCGCTGGACCACGGCGGTGAAGGAATAGACCGAGATATCCATCGTCATGCGAAAGTTGTCGCGGGTGGTGTCGACGTAGCGGCCGCGCAGCTGTTCCTTGTCGGAAAAGCCGATCGCGTGAACGATGAAATCCAGCCGGTCCCAGCTTTGGGCCAGCGTGTCGAACAGACGGTCGAGCGAGTCCTCCTCGGCCACGTCGCATTCCACAAGAAGGTCGCTGCCAAGCTGGCCGGCCAGCGGCTGAACCCGCTTTTTCAGCGCCTCGCCCTGGTAGGAAAAGGCCAGTTCCGCCCCGTGGTCGGCACAATTCCGCGCAATGCCCCAGGCGATCGACTTGTCGTTCGCCAGCCCCATGATCAGGCCGCGCTTGCCGGCCATCAGTTTCGTTGACATAGGCTGCCCCTCGACCACCTTCTTGTAAGTGAGCGTGGTTTAGGGCAATTGGCGAGCCCCATCAAGTGCGACGCAGCGCGGCCAAAGGCCCTTGCAAGAGGCGGGACATGAGCGACAGAACGGGCATTTTCGCGGGCGACGACCCTTTCGCGCTGGCGCGCGACTGGCTGGCCGAGGCCGAGCGCCACGAGATCAACGACCCCAGCGCCATCGCGCTGGCCACGGTCGACGGCGCGGGGTTGCCCAATGTGCGCATGGTGCTCCTGAAGGAGATCGAGGAAGACGCCTTCGTTTTCTACACCAACTACGAAAGCGCCAAGGGACTGGAAATTACCCGGTCTGGAAAGGTCGCCTTCGTGCTACACTGGAAATCGCTGCGGCGTCAGGTGCGTGTGCGCGGGCTGACCGAACGGGAAGACGGGGCCAAGGCCGATGCCTATTACGCCTCGCGCTCGCTCAAGAGCCGGCTGGGGGCCTGGGCCTCGCGCCAGTCGCAGCCGTTGGCCTCGCGCGGGCAACTGATGGCAGAGGTGGCGCGCGTGACGGCGCAACGAGGCGTGTCGCCGGATCGTCCGCCGTTTTGGGGGGGCATCCGCATAAGGCCGCTGGAGATCGAGTTCTGGGCCGATGGGCAGTTCCGTCTGCATGATCGGTTCCGCTGGCGGCGCGGCGACCTTGCCGATCCTTGGCAGGTCGACAGGCTCAACCCGTGAGCCAATTCCGGCGCGCGGCTGTCGTGTTGTTTAGGTCAGCGATTTTGACTTGCATTGGTACTCGGGCCGGACGAAACAGGACCGGGGTGGGGGCGTAGAAAGCGCAGCGGGAATATGGGCGAAAGCGAGGAGAATTCCGGCCGCCGAGTGCGCGGCCGTGTTAAATGGTTCGATCCGGGCAAGGGCTTCGGGTTCGTGATCGCCGATGAGGGCGGCCCGGATATATTGTTGCATGCCAACGTGCTGCGCAATTACGGCCAAAGCTCGGTGGCCGAAGGGGCCGGCATCGAGGTCGAGGTGCAGACGACGAGCCGTGGCCAGCAGGCGGTGCACGTGCTCAGCATCGAGCCGCCGGAGACCGGCGACGGCCCACCTTTGGAAGACCTGTTCGACACCGACCCGGCCGAGCTGGAGGCGCAGCCGCTGGAGCCCGCCCGGGTGAAGTGGTTCGACAAGTCCAAGGGGTTCGGGTTTGCCAACGTGTTCGGCCGGCCCGAGGATGTGTTCATCCATGTCGAGGTGCTGCGCCGGTCGGGCCTGTCCGATCTCCAGCCGGGCGAGGCGATTTGCCTGCGCGCGGTCGAGGGGCGGCGCGGGCGCATGGCGGCGATGGTCTGCTCGTGGGAAAGTGCCCTGCCGCCGTCGGATGGCGGGCGGTAGGATTGGCGATGTGGGGGGTGCGTCTGGTCCTTGCGTTGACGGTGGCGGTTTCGCTGTCGGGCGCGGCGCGCGCGCAATGCGCCGACACGCGGGTCGATCTGCGCGGCGAGTGGGGGCAGGCGCGCTTTAGCGTCGAACTGGCCGACGATGCCGCCGAGCGCAGCCGCGGGCTGATGTTCCGCGAGCGTCTGCCGCAGGGCGCGGGGATGCTGTTCGTCTACGACCGGCCGGGCCGGGCCGTGTTCTGGATGAAAAACACGCTGATTCCGCTCGACATGATCTTCCTCGGGCCGCGGGGCCGGGTGCTGAAGGTGCACGAAAACGCGGTTCCCGGCGATCTGACCGGCATCGACGGCGGGCCGGGGGTCAAGGCGGTGCTGGAGATCAACGGCGGGCTTGCGCGGGCCATCGGCATCGCGCCGGGCAGCGAAATGCGCCACCCCGCCTTCGGCAACGCGGCCGCGTGGAGCTGCGCGCCTTAGCCCTTTCCTTCGCACCGCCCCGTCGCTATTGAGAACGGCAGGTCCGGGGCGTAGCGCAGCCTGGTAGCGCGTCGGTTTTGGGTACCGAAGGTCGTGAGTTCGAATCTCGCCGCCCCGACCACGCGCTGCGCGCCCCGCCAAATCGCCCGAGCGCCAGCTTCGCCAGCCCGGCCAGCGGCGCGAAATCACCGGTCAGATCCTTCTCTCCGCCGGCCGCGCCGGCATGCCGGCCTATGGCGCGTACAACCTCTCCCTTGTCCCCGCCCATAATCGGGGGCCGAGGCAAGGAAACTGGGCGTGCGGCTGGCGGCGGTGACGACGACCGTTAGCGGAAGGCCGGTGCGATCCGGCCTGGGCCTGGCATCGCCGGCCACCTGCTGCAAAGACCCCGTCACGACAGGGTCGGGGCGGTGACACCGCTGGAAAAGCGGCGACACGCCCGCCGACGAACTCCTCCCCCTGGCGTTGCAAAGATCCCGCACCGGCGCGTGCCGCGGCCCGGCCGCCGCCCCTTGGCTCGCGCTCGGTCCGCGGGGTTCAGCCAATCTGCAAAAAAGCGATGCTAACCCCATATGTTGTGGCGGGAAATAGGTCCGCTTACTACAGGAGACCGGCGCGCCGCCCGCCCGCCTGAGTCGGCCTGCCCGGGGGCGAGGCGCAATTGACCCCGCCAGGTCAATGGAAAAATCCAGGTCTGGAGCAGCATTTTTCCGTTGACCAAGTAGGGCGACCTACGTCAACTTGTGCTGGCCGACGGTCATGACACTACATTTAGTGTTCTGGCGGTGGGGACCGGCCTTCGACACCAGGTTGCGGATCATTCCGCGCCGAAACGTGCACGCCATGCGGCGCAGCACGCCGAGGCGGTCTTTGCCCCAGCGATCAAGGCGATAACGGGTCCGGCGCAACGCATCGCCAGCGATGGTCCGAAAAACCACGACGTCACGGAACGGGGCAGACGAAACATGAAGATCGAACGCAAATTCACCACAGCGGAAACCGGCGCCTACGGCGCGCTGGAGTTTACCACCACGGCTTCGGAAATCCGCAACCCGGACGGGACCGTCGTGTTCCGCCTCGACGCCGTCGAGGTGCCCGCGGGCTGGAGCCAGGTTGCCAGCGACGTCATCGCGCAGAAATATTTCCGCAAGGCGGGCGTCCCGGCGCGGCTGAAAAAGGTGCGCGAAAAGGGCGTACCCCAGTTCCTGTGGCGCTCGGTCGCCGACGAGGCAGCGCTTGCCGAACTGCCCGAAGACGCGCGGTACGGCGGCGAAACCTCGGCCTGCCAGGTGTTCGACCGTCTGGCCGGGGCCTGGGCCTACTGGGGCTGGAAGGGCGGCTATTTCTCGACCGAGGACGACGCGCGCACCTATTACGACGAGATGCGCTACATGCTGGCCACCCAGCGCGCCGCGCCGAATTCGCCCCAGTGGTTCAATACCGGGCTGCACTGGGCCTATGGCATCGACGGCCCCGGCCAGGGCCATTTCTACGTCGATTACAAGACCGGCAAGCTGACCAGGTCGGGCTCGGCCTACGAGCACCCGCAGCCCCACGCCTGTTTCATCCAGTCGGTCAAGGACGACCTGGTGTCGGATGGCGGCATCATGGACCTGTGGGTCCGCGAGGCGCGGCTCTTCAAATACGGTTCGGGCACCGGCACCAATTTCTCGTCGCTGCGCGCCGAGGGGGAAAAGCTGTCGGGCGGCGGCAAGTCGAGCGGTTTGATGGGCTTTCTGCGCATCGGCGACCGGGCGGCGGGCGCCATCAAGTCGGGCGGCACCACGCGCCGCGCCGCCAAGATGGTGATCTGCGACATGGATCACCCCGACATCGAGGAATTCATCAACTGGAAGGTCATCGAAGAGCAAAAGGTGGCCAGCCTCGTCGCCGGCTCGAAGACCCACGAACAGCATCTCAACGCCATCTTCGACGCGATCCGCGCCTGGGACGGGCGTGCAGAGGACGCCTATGACCCCAAGGTCAACGACACCCTCAAATCGGTGATCCGCGCCGCGAAAAAGGCGATGATCCCCGAGGGCTATGTCAAGCGCGTGCTCGACTACGCGCGCCAGGGCTATGACAGCATCGAGTTCCCGACCTACGACACCGACTGGGACAGCGAGGCCTATTCCTCGGTCGCCGGGCAGAACTCGAACAACTCGGTGCGCGTGACCGATGCCTTCCTCCAGGCCGTCAAGGACGATGCCGACTGGGAGCTGGTGCGCCGCACCGACGGCAAGGTCGCCAAGACCGTCAAGGCCCGCGATCTGTGGGAGCAGGTGGGCCATGCCGCGTGGTCCTGCGCCGATCCGGGCATCCAGTTCCACGACACGATCAACGCCTGGCACACCTGCCCGGCGGATGGTGCGATCCGCGCGTCGAACCCGTGCTCGGAATACATGTTCCTCGACGATACGGCCTGCAACCTGGCCTCGATGAACCTGCTGACCTTCTACGAGGATGGGCAGTTCCAGGCCGAGGATTACATGCACGCCACGCGGCTGTGGACGCTGACGCTGGAGATCAGCGTGATGATGGCGCAGTTCCCGTCGCGCGAAATCGCCCGGCTGTCCTACGATTTCCGCACGCTGGGCCTGGGCTATGCCAATCTCGGCGGTCTGTTGATGAACATGGGGCTGGGCTACGACTCGGTCGAGGGCCGGGCGCTGTGCGGCGCGCTGAGCGCGATCCTGACCGGCGTGGCCTACGCCACCTCGGCCGAGATCGCCGCCGAACTGGGCGCGTTTCCGGGGCACGCGCGCAACGCCGAGCATATGCTGCGGGTGATCCGCAACCACCGCACCGCGGCGCACGGGGCCAGCGCGGGCTACGAGGCGCTGGCGGTCAAGCCGGTGCCGCTCGACCATGCCGGCTGCCCCGACGCGCGGCTCGCCGATCTTGCCAAGGGCGCATGGGACGAGGCGCTGGCGCTGGGTGAAAAGCACGGCTTCCGCAACGCGCAGGTCTCGGTCATCGCGCCCACGGGCACGATCGGGCTGGTGATGGATTGCGACACCACCGGGATCGAGCCCGACTTCGCGCTGGTCAAGTTCAAGAAGCTGGCCGGCGGGGGCTATTTCAAGATCATCAACCGCTCGGTGCCCGCCGGGCTGGAAAAGCTGGGCTACGGCCCGGCGCAGATCGAGGAAATCATCGCCTACGCGGTGGGCCACGGCAGCCTGGGCAATTGCGCCGGCATCAACCATACCTCGCTGGTGGGCCATGGCTTCGGCCCGGCGGAGCTGGACAAGATCGAGGCGGCGTTGCCGTCGGCCTTCGATATCCGCTTCGTCTTCAACCAGTGGACCCTGGGCGAGGCGTTCTGCACCGACGTCCTCGGCATCCCGCAGGAAAAGCTCAACGACCCGACCTTCGACATGCTGCGCCACCTGGGCTTCAGCAGGGCCGAGATCGACGCCGCCAACGACCACGTCTGCGGGACGATGACGCTGGAAGGCGCGCCGCACCTGGACCCGGCGCATTACCATGTCTTCGACTGCGCCAATCCTTGCGGCAAGACCGGCAAGCGGTTCCTCAGCGTGGACTCCCACATCCACATGATGGCCGCGGCGCAGAGCTTCATCTCGGGCGCGATCTCCAAGACGATCAACATGCCCAACGATGCCAGCATCGAGGATTGCCAGAACGCCTACGAACTGTCGTGGTCGCTGGGGGTCAAGGCCAACGCGCTTTACCGCGACGGCTCCAAGCTCAGCCAGCCGCTGGCCGCATCGCTGGTCGAGGACGACGAAGAGGCCGAAGAGGTTCTGGCCTCGGGCAGCCCCACCGAAAAGGCACAGGTGCTGGCCGAGAAGATCGTCGAGAAGGTCCTGGTGAAAGAGGTGGTCCGCAGCCACCGCGAAAAGCTGCCCGAGCGGCGCAAGGGCTACACGCAAAAGGCCATCGTCGGCGGCCACAAGGTCTACCTGCGCACCGGCGAGTACCGCGACGGCACGCTGGGCGAGATCTTCATCGACATGCACAAGGAAGGCGCGGGCTTCCGGGCGATGATGAACAACTTCGCCATCGCGGTGTCGGTCGGCCTGCAATACGGTGTGCCGCTTGAGGAATTCGTCGAGGCCTTCACCTTCACCCGGTTCGAACCGGCGGGCATGGTGCAGGGCAACGAGACGATCAAGAACGCCACCTCGATCCTCGACTACATCTTCCGCGAACTCGCGGTCAGCTATCTCGACCGGACCGACCTTGCCCATGTCAAGCCCGAGGGCGCGGCGTTCGACGAGTTGGGCCGGGGCGACGAGGAAGGCAAGCCGAACGTCACGCCGGTGTCGGAAAGCGCGGCCTCGAAATCGCTGGCGGTGCTGAAGCAGATCAGCTCGACCGGGTATCTCAGGAAGCGCGTGCCGCAGGAACTGGTGGTGCTTCAGGGCGGCATGGGCGCGACCGCGCTGGACGGAGCCGCCGACCCGGTGACGGCGCTGTCCACGCTGGTGCCGGAGGCCGGTGCGGCCACCGCGCTGGCCTCGGGCACGGTGTCGATGGACCCGCGCGCCAAGGCCAAGATGCAAGGCTACGAGGGCGACCCCTGCGGCGAATGCGGCAACTACACGCTGGTCCGCAATGGCACCTGCATGAAATGCAACACCTGCGGGGCGACGAGCGGATGCAGCTAAGTGAGTATTTCCTCTACGACATGAGAGAAGTTATGCGGGCGCTTCCCGCTGATGGAGACGTGAGGCAAAAATTCCGGTCCTTCAGTCTAGAACCTCGGGTGGGTGGGCGTGCGCGATCAGTCAAGGCATTCGCTGAAGATCTGGGTTTTGCCGTTGAGGAATGCGATCTGCCCCGAGGTATGAATGGGCGATTGGTGCGCGATACCTGGAGCGACACTGGATTTCGCATAGAAGTGAGTTCGCGGCTGTCGGTCGAGGCTAAGCGTTTCGCCGTCTTGCATGAAATGGCCCACTATTTCCTACACACCGATCGGAATGACCCACTAGCTTGGACTGAGCATTTCGACCCTTCGGGCAGCACATTCTATGTCGATAAAAAGGCAGAAAGAGAAGCAAACAACTTCGCTGAAGCGGTTCTCTTTGGAGGTGCGCAGCTTACGGCTGCTTACACCCTCCTTGGAGGTGACCTAAAAAAGATAGCCAAGTATTTTGGGGTCACAGAGCAGGTGACAAGGATCGCTCTTTCGAAGTTGCAGAGAAACGCAGGCCCTACAGTGTAAGAGTTTTGACGGTTTTCCGGGGCGGGTGCGCTCGCCCCTGACGTGGATCGCGCCGCAGGCAGAAACCGGGCGGTACAGAAAATGAGCACGATCCGCGAAACTGGGGGCGCCTTCGGGCGCCCCTTTCCTTTTTATGCGTGCGATTTGCGGGGCCAGGTCGAGGTTACGCCTCGCGCCCCATGGCGCAGAGGCGGTCGCGATAGGCGGCCGCCTCCTCGGCGCCGGCCTCCAGCGCAAAGACATAGGCATGGGTCAGGAAAAAGCCCTTGGCCGCGGCGTCCGCCGTGCCCTCGGCCGCCTCGGCGTAAAGCCGCGCCAAGGCCCGCCCGTCGCCCGCCGCGTGGGCCGCCAGAAGTCGGGCGTCGAGCGCCCCGCTCATGGCGCCGCCGCGGCCCCGCGCGCCGCCATCAGCCGCCCGGCCGCCCAGGCGTGAAAACAATGCGTCGGCCCGTCCATCGCCGGGGAAAACCGCCCGCCGTCGAACATCGGCGCGTGGCGGCCCTTCTGCATGCCCTCGACCACGAAGATGTCCTCTTCGAAGACGGTCTTCCACTGCGCCGCGTTCTGCGCCCTGAGCGCGGGGTCGGTGTCGGGCGTGGCGTAGTAGAGGTGCACATGCTCGGCGGTGCGGCCGGGGCCCATGGGCTCCAGCACGATGGCGAAGGCATGGTCCCGATGCACGCCGAGCAGCACGTTGGGGTAAAACGCCACGTATTCCGCTGCCGTGTCCCATGCGGCGGGCAGGCCGGGAAAGTCGGGGAAAACCGCGCCGTCGTCGCCGCGGATCTGCCGGTAGACGCGGGTGCCTTGCCCCGAATAAAGCTCCGGCGCCTCGATATTGTAATGGTCTTCCAGCCTGGAATAGCTGTTCAGCCCCGGATGCACCCAGGGAAGGTGGTAGCTTTCGCAATAATTCTCGACCGCCAGCTTCCAGTTGGCCGCCACCTCCAGCGTGAAACGGCTGTCGGCGCCGCCGTGGTAGAGCGGCGCGTCGAAATCGGCCCAGCGCGCGATGAGGTCGCGGTGCGCCTCGTCAAAGGGCGGCGCGTCGCCCGAAAGGTTGACGAAGACCACGTCGCGCCAGACGTGGCTGCGGATCTCGACCAGGCCAAGGCTGTCGCGGTCGATGCCGGGATGGACGTTCATGCCCGGCCCGCCCACATGGGGCGTGGCCACCAGCCGGCCGTCGGTGGCATAGCACCAGCTGTGATAGGGACAGCGGATCGCCCCCTCGATGCGGCCGGGGCGATCGACCAGCACCATGCCCCGGTGACGGCAGGTGTTCTGAAAGACCCTGAGCGCGCCGTCCCGCCCGCGCAGCATCAAAAGCGGCATGCCGAGGAAATCGACCGGCCGCGCATCACCGGGCAGCGGCAGCTCGCCCGCCGCGCCAAGGCCCGCCCAGCCCGCGCCGATCAGCGCGCGGGCCTCCTCCTGGTAGAGGGCTGGATCGATGTAATGGGCGTTGGCCAGCCCGTGCGCGGTCTCGACCGGGCGGCGGACGGCGGAAAGGTCGGTGGGGTCCATGGCGCGCCTCCTCGTATCCCTGGGATGGGGTATTCTAGAGGCGATGACGCAGGGTCACTTGGCCGATTGCGGCCTGGGCCTGTCCCGGTGCGACATTCCGTGCCCCGCGCGACCGGGTTCACCTTGGGGCTCTGCGATCGCAAATGCCCTGACACGGCCCGCGGACCGGCCCCTGAAGCGCGCCTGGCGTCGTTTCAGAACTCCTGCGGCGGGCAGACCCCTTCGTCGCCGTCGGTCACCGCGGCGGCGGATATTTCGCCGGCATCGTTCAGGCATACCACCGTCCCGGCCGGATAGCCCTGCGCCGGCTCTTGCAGCCGCCGCGCCCCGGCCGCCGCGCCTCGCATGACCAGCTGTCCGGCCCCGGCGGCCGTATTGACAGCCGTCTTGCCGACGAAGACCACAGCATCGGTGGTGTTGTCGGCGATCTTCCGGGTGGAACATCCAGACAAGACCACGGCCGAGGCCATGAAGGCGCCCATATACCCAAGCGTTTGTCCGTGCAGTTTTCTGTCGCCCCCGTCTCGGTTTGGGCCAGCCGGCACCCTGTCGCTTCGGGCACGTCGGGTGCGACCCAGGCGGGCCGAGCCGGACGGCAAGGCGAATCCGCGTGACGGGTGCAGCCGGCGGCCTCAGAGGTAGAGCGCGGCGACCGAGGCCCCGGGCGCCAGGTCCAGCTCTGCCCGGAGCCGCACACGGGCGCGGGCCAGGCGTGAGGCGACGGTGCCGCGCTTGAGCCCGGTCAGGCGGACGAGCTCGGCCTCGCCGGCGCCGGTCTCGACCACCAGCCGCATCAGGGCGGCCTGCTGGGGCGGCAGCCGGTCGATCGCGGCCAGCGCGTCGGCGCAGGCCAGGCGGGCGGGCAGCGTGGGAGGTGCAGCGGGCGCATCGCCGGGGGAAAGCGCGGCGTCGGGCGGCGCCGCTCTGCGCGCCGCCCGGCGCAGGGCGGTCATCGCGTAGTTTTCCAGCGCGCCGATCTCGACGCCGTCGGCCAGCCGCGACCATACGCGGGCCAGTGCCTCTTGCGCCATGTCCTCGGCGGTCTCGGGGGCGGCGCCCAGCCGCCTGGCGCGGCGCAACAGGCGCGGGCGCAGCGCGATCAGCGCGGCGGCGGTGGCAGGCGGGATCGGGGGCAGGGCGGGCATGACGGCAGGCTGCACGCAAGGACCGGCCCCGCCAAGCCGGGGGATTTCCGCCGAAACCGCGCGGGCGCCCTTTTCCGGCGAGCATCCGCCGCGGCGGCCGGGCCGCGTCGGCGGCCCACCGCGCGCCGGCATGCGCCGCGGCGGCGGGGCGGAGCGGACGGCCCCCGGCGCGCTCTATCTCCTGCGAAGGCCGCGTGCTGCGGCTTTCGTCATGACAGTTCAACAAGGAGAGAAACAATGCAGAAATTCACCATCCTCGCGACCGCCTTTGCCCTCGGTACCGGCGCGGCCTTTGCCGCCGACAGCCTCGATGCCGATGGCGACGGCGCGGTCAGCTTCGAAGAAATGCTGGCCGTCTACCCGGCGACGACAGAGGAAGATTTCTCCAAGCTCGACGCCGATGCCGACGGGACGCTCTCGGCTGACGAGGTGGCCGCCGCCGAAGAGGCGGGCATGATCCCCGCCCAGGGCTGAGCCCTTGCCAAGGTCCGGCCGGGAAACCGGCCGGACGCACGGCCCCGTGCGCGCCGCAGCTGTGGCCGCGCCCGCGCCCGGCTTGCCCCGCGCGGGTTGCCGGGCGTTGCACGGGGCCGGCCCGGACCAAGGCCCGATTGTCGCCACGTTTCAAAGGTACGGTTCCGCCGGGAACCGCCGCAGCAACCGGCGCGCGGGACGGGGAGATCGGCACCGCATGGCACGGCAACAGGTCACAGGCCCGTCAAGCCTGACGATCGGAACGGGTGACGACAGCGTCACCGGCCAATATTTCGCGTCCAAGCTGCCGGCGACGTGGAGCGTTTCGGTACTGAACGGCGGCGGGCTGGACGCGGCCGATTACACCGTCACGATCTCGTCCTCGGGCGTCCTGACGATCACCTTGTTGCCAGGCGCAACGGTGCCGCCGGGCGGCGCGTCTATGTTGCTGTCGGTCCAGGCGTCGTCGGGCTCGGGCGGGGGCAACAACGACAGCCTGCTGGTCACCGTCACCCTCGCCGAGAATACCGTGCCCTGCTTCGTCGCGGGCACCCTGATCGACACGGCCGAGGGGCCCCGCCCGGTCGAAACGCTGCGGATCGGGGACCGGATCGCCACGCTCGACGGCGGCCATCAGCGGCTGCGCTGGATCGGCAGCCGCGTGTTGACGCCGGATCAGCTTGGGCATCGCCCCGACCTGCGCCCCGTCGATATCTCGAAAGACGCGTTCGGGCCGGGCCGGCCCGCGCAGGACCTGTCGCTGTCGCCGCAACACAGGGTCTATGTCGAGACCGGCCGGGCCGAGCTTTGGTTCGCGGATAGCGGCGTTCTGGTCCATGCGCTGCACCTTGTGAATGGCACCACGGTCAACCGGTGCGCCGATGGCGGCGCGGTGCGCTATGTTCACATCGCCTTCGACCGGCACGAGATCATCTTTGCCAACGGGCTGGCCACCGAGTCGCTGTTCCCCGGCGATGTCGCGCTTGGCGCGCTCGGGCGTCCCGACGTGGAAGAACTGTTCGCCATCTTCCCCGAACTGCGCAAGGGCCGTGCCCGCACGCCGCTCCATAGCCGGTGCCTGAAGCGCCACGAGGCCGCGGTGCTGGCCGCGGCCCTCTAGGGGCGCCGGGCGGGCCTCAGCCGGCGCCGCCGCGGGCGAGCGCCGCGATGCCGGTCCGGGCAATCTCGACCAGGCCCAGCGGCTGCATCAATTCGGCGAAGGCATCGACCTTCTGGGGCGTGCCGGTGATTTCGAAGATGAAGCTTTCAAGCGTCGAATCGACCACGTTCGCGCGGAAGATATCGGCCAGCCGCAGCGCCTCGACGCGCTTGTCGCCGGTGCCCGACACCTTGAAGAGCGCGAGCTCGCGCTCGACCGAAGGGCCCTCGACGGTCAGGTCATGCACCTCGTGCACCGGCACGATGCGCCCCAGCTGGGCCTTGATCTGGTCGATCACGGCGGGCGTGCCGGTGGTGACGATGGTGATGCGGCTGGTGTGGCCCTCGTGGTCGACCTCGGCCACGGTCAGGCTGTCGATATTGTAGCCGCGCCCGGAGAACAGGCCGATCACCCGGGCCAGCACGCCGGCCTCGTTGTCGACGAGCACCGCCAGCGTGTGACGCTCGACCGCCTCGATATTGGGGTCGCGCAGATCGTAGGCCGAGTGGCGCGAGGTGCCTTTCTGGATGTTCAGTGGGGGCATGGGTCTTCCTT
Organism: Rhodovulum robiginosum; assembly: GCF_003944755.1. Taxonomy (GTDB): domain Bacteria; phylum Pseudomonadota; class Alphaproteobacteria; order Rhodobacterales; family Rhodobacteraceae; genus Rhodovulum; species Rhodovulum iodosum. Next base: position 80,203 of record NZ_RWGU01000043.1, on the reverse strand, counting down.
TCCGGTTCGGCGCGCCGGGCCGCCTTGGGCGGGGCGCGGCAGTGGCAGGACATGGGGCGGGCGGAGCGCGGCCAGCAGGGCCAGCACCGCCAGCGGGGTGAGAAGGGTGGCCAGGGCGGGCGCGATCTCGGGCCAGAGCACCCGTGCCCAGATCATCGCGCCGGGCCCGATCCAGAGCGCGAGAAACAGCGCGCGCCCGCCGGGTCCGGGGCCGATCTGGCCCGAGCGCACGAGAAACAGCGCGGCCAGCGCCAGAAGGGCCGTGTCGTAATACCAAAGATAGGGCGAGGCCAGCGGTATCGCCGCCAGCAACAGCGCGGCCTTGCGGTCGGCCCCCGCGTGCGGGGCGCGCCAGAGCGCGAAGACCGCCGCGGCCAGCGCGAGCACCACAAGCCCCTGCAGCCCGAGCGCGGTGTCGGGCGAGAGGCCGGCACGGACCGCCAGCGCGGGCAGGCCGGCCATCAGGTCGAGACCGGCCAGGCTGTCCAGCACGAGGGCACCGTGGGCGGCGTAGATCTCGGCCATGCGGGGCCAGTAGGCCAGCCCGAACAGCAGGCTCGCGCCGCCATGCAGTGCCAGCGCAGTAAGCGCAGCGGCGAAGATCGTGGCCCAGGCGCCAACGGCCACCAGCGCCACGGGGATCAACAGCCCCAGCGTCGGTTTCAGCGTCAACAGCCCGATCAGCACCCCCGCGGCGATGCGGCGCCCGCCGCCCAGGCAGGCCAGCGCCGCGGCCAGCCCTGCCGCCCAGATCAGCGTGAATTGGCCCAGCAACAGCGCGGGCAGAAACGCCGGGGCCAGCATCAGATCGCCCCACAGCCGGCCGGCCGACAGGCGCAGAGCCAGGGCCAGTGCGCCGAGCGAGACCAGGCAGAACGCGACCCAGGCCAGCCCCGCCGACACGGCACCGAGCGGCGCGAAAAGCAACAGCGTGCCCGGCGGGTGCAGGAACGGAAACCACCCCCGGTCGACATTCAGGCTGGCCGCGGCCAGCGCCTGCTGGTCGAAGACCGCCAGCGCGTCGCCGGCCAGCGCCAGCTTGGCCGCGCCCCAGAAGATGCAGAAATCGGTGCCCGCGTTGACGCAGCCGCCGCTCAGCGGATGGTCCGGGCCCGCCGCCAGACGTGCGGCCAGCGCCAGCGTCGGCAGCGCGGCGAGCAGCACCACGCCCAGCCGCCGCGCCTCGGCAAAGGCGGCCAGGCGCGCCTCGGCGGCGGCGCGGGCGGGGTGGGGATCAGTCGGACTCGTCAAGCGTCACAGGCCGCTGCGGCGAGCGGTTCACGGACAGATGGAAGATGTCGGGGCGCGCGTAATGCCCGGTGACGTCGAACTTGCGCCGTGCGGCGGCGGCCGCCGCCGGGTCGATCTCGGCCCAGAGCAGGCCCTTTTCGCGGTGCATCGGGCCGGCGACGGGGCCGCCGAAGGGCTTCATCACCACGGCGTCGCCATCGTTGATCCATTCCTCGGGGTCGGGGAACAGGACCGCGCGATAGAGGGTGTCCTCGGGGATGTCGGATGCCTCGAGCGGCGTCGAACAGCCGATCACCCAACAGCCGCCCTCGCGGGCGATGTGGCGCATCGTCGCCAGCCAGCCCTCGCCTGCGTCCCAGGTGGGCGAGACCAGGATTTCCAGCTGCTGGCCGTAAAGCGCGTAGCGTGCCAGCGGCATGTAATTCTCCCAGCACAGCAGCACGCCGATCCGGCCCGCCGCGGTGTCGACCACCCTCAGCCCGCGCCCGTCGCCGAAGCCCCAGACCATACGCTCGGGGTTTGTCGGCATCAGCTTGCGATGCACGTTGGCGATGGTGCCGTCGGCGTCGATCACGACGGCGCTGTTGAAGATCGTGCTGCCGCTGAGCGCCGCGTCGCATTCCTGCACGCCGGCGACGACGACGACGCCGCGCTCGCGCGCCACCTCGCGCAGCGGCGCCAGGCCGTCCCTCGACAGATCGACGGAATTGGCCAAAAGCCGCGCGAACAGCGCGTCGGTCTTACCCATGTCGGCGCCGGGCGTGAGGCGCCAGACGAAGGTCGGGTAGCCGGGAAACCACGCCTCGGGAAACACCACGAGGCCGGCACCGCCCTCGGCGGCCTCCTCGACCAGCGCGACGGCGCGTGCCAAGGAGGCCTCGAGGTCGAGATAGACGGGTGGCTGCTGAACGATTGCGGTGCGGACCATGATGGTTCTCCCTGCTGACATAAGGTCAGCGCAAGGGTGTGACGTGACGTCCCCTTTTAGACCTTACACCAAAACCGCCCCTCCCGCCTGGATCGCGCCTTCGCCGCTGTCCTCGCCCAAGAGCATCTTGTTGTGCGGCTCGCCCGAAGGGATCATCGGAAAGCAGTTCTCGTGCTTTTCGACGAGGCAGTCGAACAGAACCGGCCCGTCATAATCCAGCATCTCCTGGATCGCGTCGTCCAGGTCGGCGGGATCGTCGCACTTGATGCCCTTCCAGCCGAAGGATTCGGCCAGCTTGACGAAGTCGGGCAACGCCTCGGACCAGCTGTGCGAGTGGCGCCCGCCATGCAGCAGCGTCTGCCATTGCCGCACCATGCCCAGCCGCTCGTTGTTGAGGATGAACTGCTTGACCGGCAGCCGGTACTGGGACGCGGTGCCCATCTCCTGCATGTTCATCAGCCACGAGCCTTCGCCGGCCACGTTGATCACCAGCGCGTCGGGATGCGCGACCTGCACCCCGATCGAGGCGGGAAAGCCGTAGCCCATCGTGCCCAGCCCCCCCGAGGTCATCCAGTGGTTGGGCGCGTCGAACCCGAGGTACTGCGCGGCCCACATCTGGTGCTGGCCCACCTCGGTGCAGATGAAGCGGTCGGCGCGATGCTTGGTCAGCGCTTCGAGGCGCTGCACCGCGTATTGTGGCTTGATGACCTTGTCGGAGCCCTTGTACTTGAGGCACTCCACGGTCTTCCACGCCTCGATCTGGGCCCACCACTTCATCAGGCCCTCCTTGTTGGTCTTGCGTCCGCGCGATTTCCAGATCCGCAGCGCATCCTCCAGCACATGGGCCACGTCGCCGACGATGGGAATCTCGGCGCGGATCGTCTTGTTGATGGACGAGGGGTCGATGTCGATATGCGCCTTGACCGAGTTCGGGCTGAAATCGGCAACGCGCCCGGTGATGCGGTCGTCGAAGCGGGCGCCGATATTGATCATCAGGTCGCAATCGTGCATCGCCAGGTTGGCCTCGTAGAGCCCGTGCATCCCCAGCATGCCCAGCCAGTGCTCGCCCGAGGCGGGGTAGGCGCCCAGCCCCATCAGCGTGGACGTGATCGGAAAGCCCGTGGCGTCGACCAGTTCGCGCAAGAGCTGCGTGGCCGCATCGCCCGAGTTGATCACCCCGCCGCCGGTGTAGAAGATCGGCCGCTCGGCGCTTTCCATCGCCTCGACAAGGCGCTCGATCATCTCGCGGTCGCCCTTGACCTTGGGCTTGTAGTGCTTGGTCGTGGCCTCGCGCGGCTCGATATAGGTGCCGGTGGCGAACTGAACGTCCTTGGGGATGTCGATCAGCACCGGGCCGGGGCGCCCGCTGGTGGCGACGTGAAACCCCTGGTGGATCGTCTCGGCCAGCCTGTCGGTTTCCTTGACCAGCCAGTTATGCTTGGTGCAGGGGCGGGTTATGCCCACCGTGTCGGCCTCCTGAAAGGCATCGTTGCCGACCATGAAGGTGGGCACCTGGCCGGTCAGCACGACCAGAGGGATCGAATCCATCAGCGCGTCGGTGATGCCGGTGACGGCATTCGTCGCGCCCGGACCTGAGGTGACCAGCACGACGCCGGGCTTGCCGGTCGAGCGGGCATAGCCCTCGGCGGCGTGGACCGCGCCCTGTTCGTGGCGCACGAGGATGTGGCGGATGTCGTTTTGCTGGAAGATCTCGTCATAGATCGGAAGCACGGCGCCGCCGGGATAGCCGAAGATTACGTCCACGCCCTGATCCTTGAGCGCCTGAACCACCATTTTTGCGCCGGTCATGGCCTGTGTCATGTCTGTCTCCGTTCCTGGCATCTGCGCGCATAAAAAAGCCCCCGGGTCTCGGGGGCGCATGGGGATGTGATCTGGCTACCGTTACCGGCCCATGCGCCTTCGTCCTTCTACTACGAGAACGATCCTCATCTTCCATCGGCTCCTCTTATCGCGCGGGCGACATTAGGAGGGTGCCCCGGCGGGGTCAACCGCAAATAGCCGGTCTTTTCGTGCGCCGCGGCGTCACATCCTTTATTAATGTTGCCGAAGTACTGCAGTTTCCGCACATCTCGGAAAATCGGGGCGGGTTCTCGGGTCACGGGCCGGATCAGGCCAGCGCCGCCGCGCGGCGCCGGTCGCGGGGGCCGTTTGGGGTCAAACCTCCTCTTTGGCTGTTCGGCGCATCCCGTTAACCTGCGCGCATTGCAGCGATCCGCCCATCGCGCAGGGCGGCTAACGAAACGGGAGGAGCCCTACATGGATCGTCGTTCTTTTCTGACAACCTCCGCGGTGGGCGGCACCGCTGCGGCGGCGGCCTGCGGCCTGGCCGCGCCGGCCTATGCCCAAGGCAAGCGGACGCTGACGCTGGTCACCACCTGGGGCCGGGGCCTTGCGGGCGTGCATGACGCGGCGCAACGCTGCGCCGACACGATCACCGCGATGACAGACGGCCAGCTGACGGTCGATCTCAGGGCCGCGGGCGAACTGGTCGGTGCCTTCGAGGTGTTCGACGCGGTGACCGCGGGCCATGCCGACATGTATCACGGCGCCGACTTCTATTTCGTCAGCCAGCATCCGGGCTACCAGTACTTCACCGGCGTGCCCTTCGGCATGACCGCGCAGGAGCTGGCCAACTGGTACTACCACGACGAGGGCCACGCGCTGCATGACGAGCTGGGCCAGATCTTTGGCCTCAAGACGTTCCTGGCCGGCAATACCGGCGCCCAGGCGGGCGGCTGGTTCGCAAAGGAAATCAACACGCCGGAGGATTTCCAGGGGCTCAAGTTCCGGATGCCCGGCATGGGCGGCCAGGCGCTGGGCAAGATGGGCGCGAGCGTGCAGAACCTGCCCGGCGCCGAAGTATACCGGGCGCTGGCCTCGGGCGCCATCGACGGCGCCGAATGGATCGGCCCCTGGGCCGACGAGAAGGCCGGCTTTTTCGAGATCACCAAGATCTATTACACCGCCGGTTTCCATGAACCGGGCGCGGGCCTGAGCCTGGCTACCAATCGCGACGTGTTCGACGAACTGCCCCCCGCCCACCGCAAGGTCATCGAAATCGCCGCCGGCGAGACGCACCAATGGAACCTCGCGCAGTTCCTGATGAACAACGGCGCGGCGCTGCAGCGTCTGCAGGCCAATGGCGTCAAGGTGCTGAACTTCCCCGACGTGGTCTGGGACGCGATGGGGGCCGCGGCCAAGGCGACGCTGGACGAGTACATGGATGACGACCTGTTCGTGCGCATACGGACCAGCATGGAAAGGTCGATGCGCGCCTCCTCGGACTGGATCGACGCGTCGGAAGGCCAGTACCGCCGGCAGCGCGACCGCATCCTCGGCTAGGATGCGGGCGGAGGTGCGGACATTGCTTGCCGGACCGACGTCGCCGGTCCGACACGCCTTCGATCGTCGGCGCCCCGCACATGCGCTTGGTCTTTGCCGGCAAGTCGCAGGAGGTGTGCCGCACGGTGATCGGCGTATTCCGGTGCCGACCGCGCTGCTGCGGGCCGGGCGCCCGGCCGTGCCGGGGGCCTCCGGCGGGGATATTTCAGGCCAGAAGAAGCCGGGAAGCGGGGCGCTCAGACCGGCGAGCGGGTGTCGGGCAGCGAGATGCGGGCCACCTGTTCGGCGATCGGGTCGACCGAGAGCGGGTGGGTTTCGCCGCTATGCGACTCGGGGTCGCCGAGATCCTGCCAGCGGCCGTTCTTGAAGATCTCGAGCGCGGAGAAATTGGCCTTGTAGCCCATCTTGGGGCTGCCGGGCACCCAGTAGCCGAGATAGACGTAGGGCAGCCCCGCCTCGCGGGCGATGTCGACATGGTCGAGGATGACATGGGTGCCGAGGCTCGCGCGGGCGCGCTCGGGCTCGTAGAAGGAATAGACCATCGACAGCCCGTCATCGAGCAGGTCCGTCAGGCAGACCGCCGCAAGCTTGCGATGCCGGCTGCCGGGTGCGGGCGGCGCGGTATATTCGACCACGCGTGAGCGAACCGGGGTTTCCTCGATCATCGCGGCGAATTCGAAGATGTCCATGTCGGCCATGCCGCCCTTGGCGTGGCGGTCGTCGAGGTAGCGGCGGAAGAGGCTGTACTGTTCCTCTGTGGCCCAGGGCGAGTTTGCCTGCCGCTTGAGGTCGGCGTTGCGCCGTGCGGCCTTGCGCTGGCTGCGCGAGGGGCGGAAATCGGCCACCCGGATGCGCGCCGAAAGGCACGCGGTGCAATCGGCGCAGGCCGGGCGGTAAAGCACGTTTTGCGACCGGCGGAAGCCCTGTTTCGACAGCGCGTCGTTCAGCCTCTCAGCGTACTCCCCCTGAAGCGCCGTAAAGAGCTTACGCTCCATCCGGTCGGCCAGATAGGGGCAGGGCTGCGGGGCCGTTACATAGAACTGCGGCGCAAGCGGAAGCGAATGGCGCATGAGCGGGTCTGCAAATCCTCGTTCACGATACGCTAGCACCGCATCCGGCGCGCGCCAAGGGGGCGTGTCATCCCGGCGCGGGACGGTTGATGACCGCGCTGCCCAGCATGATGTCGTTCAGGCCCTGGGCGCGGGGGCCCGTCAGCATGGCCGCGACCGAAACGATCTGCGGGATCACGAAGGCGATGCTGATCGAGTAGATGAGCGTATGCAAAAACGCGAGCGTGGCGTCGGCGCGTTCGCCGCGGCCGTTCCTGAGCTCCAGCGCCATCAGCCACATGCCCGGCGTGGCCGAAAGGCGGGCGAGGCTGACCGCGCGGTAGGCCAGCCCGATGGCGATATAGAACAGCGGGAAGAAAAAGAGCGCGGTGAAGGCGGTGAACGGCAACGCCAGGATCACGAGCGCGAAGATCGCCACGCTGTCGATCGCCCAGGCGACGAGGCGCTTGGCGGGGACGTCGGCGTAGAACTCGCCGTGCAGGTCGGGGTCGGGCAGGGCCCAGAGCGGCTGTTGCATTTTACAAGATGTAGGCAAGAGAGGGGCGGATCGAAAGGGGCGCCCGCGCTGGGGCGCCCCGGAGGGCGGGCAGGTCAGGCGCCGGCGGGGTTGGCCGCGGCGGCGTCGGCGGATTCGCGGGCCTTGCGGGCGCGGTCTTCCATGAACTGGTCGAACTCGGCCTTGTCCTTGGCCTGGCGCAGCCGGTCGAGGAAATCCTCGAACGCCTGTTGTTCGTCCTCCAGCCGGCGCAGGGTCTCGGCCTTGTAGGCGTCGAAGGCGGTATTGCCGGTGGTTTTCATCCGGTTGGCCCGGATGCAGACATTGTAGGTGGAATCGGATTTGCGGCGGCCGGTGAACATGCGATTGCTCCAGATCATGTAGAAGAGGATGGCCAGGCCAATGGGCCAGAACAGGATGAAGCCCAGGACCATGGCGACGATCCAGGCGCCCTTGCCGCGCTGGTCGAGCCAGCTTTCGGCGCGGGAGGGCCAGGTGGCGACGGAACTCATCGGTGTCTCCTTTGCGGTTGGCGTGGTTTCGATGTGAATGCCTTTCACATTACGGGAAATGGGGGTGGCGCGCGGTGCCTTCAAGGGCTGATGTGAAAAGATTTTACATTATCGCCGTCAGAGGGCGAAATCGGCCTGCCGCGCGCCGGTGAGACCGGGCAGCAGGTGCGGATCGAGGGGGAAGACGTGGCGCGGCGTGCCGGCCGCGGCCCAGACCGTGTCGAAGTCGAGCAGCCGCGGGTCGAGAAAGGCGCGGATCGGAGACAGGTGGCCGACGGGCGCGACCCCGCCGATGGCAAAGCCGGTCTGCGCGCGGATCAGCGCGGCGTCGGCCTTGCCCAGCGTTTCGCCCGCCAGCGCCGAGGCCTTGTCGGCGCAGACCCGGTTGCCGCCGGCGGTGAGAAACAGGATGGCCTCGCCCGTGCGCTCGCCCCGAAAGATGATCGACTTGGCGATCTGGTCGAGCGCGCAGCCGACCGCGCTGGCGGCCTCTTCGGCGGTGCGGGTCTGGCCCAGTTCGCGGATGTCGGGCGTGATCCCGGCCTCTTGCAGGGCGCGGCGGACACGGGTCAGGCTTTTGCTCATGGGGCATCTCCCGGTTCTCTGGCCGGCGGTTTAGGGGCTCGCGAGGGCGGGTGCAACGCGGGCGCTGCAGGCGCGGTGGCACCGGCCCGTCGAGCGGTGGCCGAACCCGGTCTCGCCCCCCGCAAACCGCGCCGCCCCGATACGGCCGCGCCGCGCCATTGGCCGGGCTGCACGCTCAGCGCCCGTTGACCGCAGGGCGCGGCCGCTGCATCACTGCTCCATGACCTTCGCCGCCCACCTGACCCGCGCCCCGATCCCCTACGAGCCCGACCGCGCCGCCGAGGCCGCCGAGCGGTTCGCGGGCCAGCCGCCAGAGGTTCGCGCGCTGCTGGAGGGCACGGCTGGGTGCAGCCCCTACCTGTGGGGGCTGATGACCCGTGAGGACGGCTGGATGGAAGAGGCGCTGGCGGGCGCGCCCGACACGGCCTTCGACGCGCTGCTGGCCGAGGTCGGCGACTTGCCGCTCGACGCGCTCAAGCCGGGGCTCCGGCAGGCCAAGCGGCGCGCGGCGCTATTGATCGCGCTGGCCGATCTGGGGGGCGTCTGGCCGCTGGAGCGGGCGACGGCGGCTCTGACGGAATTCGCCGATCTCTGCGTCGATACGGCGCTGAAGCGGCTGGTGGCCGCCGAGATCGGCCGCGGCAAGATCCCCGGCCTGACCGAGGACGATGCCGCCACCGCGGGCGGCATGGTGGCGCTGGCAATGGGCAAGCAGGGCGCGCACGAGCTGAACTATTCCTCGGATATCGACCTGATCTGCCTTTTCGACCAGGACCGCTTCGACGCGGCCGATTTCCACGAGGCCCGCGCGGCCTTCGTCAAGATCACGCGGCGGATGACGGCGCTGCTGTCGGAGCTTACCGGCGAGGGTTACGTCTTTCGCACCGATCTGCGGCTGCGCCCCGATGCCTCGGTCACGCCGGTCTGCGTCGCCATGGAGGCCGCCGAGCGGTATTACGAAAGCCTCGGGCGGACATGGGAACGGGCGGCCCATATCAAGGCGCGGCCCTGTGCGGGCGACATCGCGGCGGGCGAGGCGTACCTGGAACGGCTGCGCCCGTTCGTCTGGCGCAAGCATCTGGATTTCGCCGCCATCCAGGACGCCCACGACATGCGGCTCAAGATCCGCAGCCACAAGGGGCTGCACGGCGCCATCGCGCTGGAAGGCCACGACATGAAGCTCGGCGCCGGCGGCATCCGCGAGATCGAGTTCTTCACCCAGACGCGGCAGCTGATCGCCGGTGGGCGCGACCCCGATCTGCGGGTGCGCGGCACGGTCGAGGGGCTGGCCCGGCTGGCCGGCAAGGACTGGGTGCCGGCCGACGTTGCCCGGACGCTGACCGCCGATTACCGCGAGCACCGCGAGATCGAGCATCGCCTGCAAATGGTCAATGACGCGCAGACCCATGCGCTGCCCGGCACGGCGCATGGGATGGATCGCATCGCGCGGTTCATGGGCGAGGGCGATACCGCCGCCTGGCGCGCCCGTCTGACCGAGCGGCTGGGGCGGGTGGCCGCGCTCACCGAGGGGTTTTTTGCCCCCGGCACCCCGCGAAAGGACGAGGCGCCAGAGCTGCCCGACAGCGCCGCCTGCATCGTCGAGCGCTGGGCGGGCTATCCCTGCCTGCGCTCGGCCCGCGCGCGTGAGATCTTCGGCCGGCTCCGGGCCGACCTGCTGCGCCGCCTGACCGCCGCGCCGCGCCCGGCCGAGGCCTTCGCCGCCTTCGACGGGTTTCTCGCCGGGCTGCCGGCGGGGGTTCAGCTTTTCTCGCTCTTCGAGGCCAATCCGCATCTGATCGACCTGATCATCGACATCGCCACGCTGTCGCCGGAACTGGCGCAATACCTGTCGCGCAATGCCGGCGTGCTGGACGCGGTGATCGGCGGCGATTTCTTCGCGCCCTGGCCGGGCAAGGCGCGGCTTTCCGAGGAACTGACGGCGCGCCTGGCCGCGATCGACGATTACGAGCGCCAGCTCGACGCGGCGCGGCGCTGGGCCAAGGAGTGGCATTTCCGCATCGGCGTGCATTTCCTGCGCGGCCTGATCCCGGCCGAGGTCGCCGGGGCGGAATACGCCGATCTGGCCGAGGCGGTGCTCTCGGCGCTCTGGGGGCCGGTGGTCGCGCAGTTCTCGGCCAAGCACGGGGCCCCGCCGGGCAAGGGGGCGGTGATGCTGGGCATGGGCTCGCTGGGGGCGGGGCGGCTGACCGCCACCTCGGACCTGGACCTGATCGTGATCTACGATGCCGACGGGGTCGAGGCCTCGGACGGGCGCCGCCCGCTGGCGGCGCGGGCCTATTACGCGAGGCTCACCCAGGCACTGGTGACCGCGCTGACCGCCGCGATGGCCGAGGGCAAGCTTTACGAGGTCGACATGCGCCTGCGCCCCTCGGGCAGGCAGGGGCCGGTCGCCACCTCGCTGCAAAGCTTTCGCGCCTATCAGCGCGACGAGGCCTGGACATGGGAACACCTGGCGCTGACCCGCGCGCGGCCCGTGGCCGGCGAGGCGGCGCTGGGCGACGAGGTCGAGGCGTTGCGCCGCGCGCTGCTGTGCGAAAAGGCCGACGCCGCGCGCGTGGTCGAGGGCGTGGTCGACATGCGCGCCCGGCTGGCCGAGGCCAAGCCCGCCAAGGACACCTGGGACGGCAAGCAGGGGCCGGGCCGGGGCCAGGATATCGAGCTGATCGCCTCGGCCGCGGCGCTGGTCGCGGCGAGCCCGGCAACCCAGGTGGCCGGGCAGATCGAGGCCGGGCAGGCGGCCGGCTGGCTGAGTGCGGACGAGGGCGAAACGCTCTGCGCCGGCTACGCGCTGACCCGCAAGGTGCAGGCGGCGGCGCGCCTGATCAGCCCCGGCCCCCTCAACCCCGACGAATTGGGCGAGGCGGGGCTTGCGTTCCTGTTGCGCGGCACCGGCGCGCAAAGCGCGGCAGAGCTGCAAGAGCGGCTGACCGAGGCGCGCGCGGCGGCGGCCAGGGTGATCGAGGCGATTCTGGCGCGGGGCGCAACGGGGGGCGGCGATGCGGCTTGAGATGGCCGACCCCAAGGGGCTGATCCGCGAATCCTACCGGATAGAAGGCATCGGGGCCGAGGAGTGCCGGTCGATCTTTCTCGACTGGGCGCTGTCGCTGCCCGCCGGAACCGCCACCGACCGCGCGCTGAAACGGCTGATCGCGGAATATTCCCCCGTCGCGCCGGACCATCCGATGACCGGGGTCCTGCGTGAAGGGCTGGCCTCGGCGCCCACGCCGCGGCGCCGGGGCGGGGCGGGGGGGCGGCGCAGCTGAGCCGGCCGGTCGGCGCGCAGCCTCAGGCCACGTATTCCGCGGGCTTGCCCGGCAGCGCCGCGGCCGCGCGGGCAAGTTCGGTGATCGCCGCCCAGTCGCCCCGGCGCACCAGCTCGGCCGGCGCCACCCAAGAGCCGCCCACGCAAAGCGTGTTGGACAGCGCCAGATAGCTGCCCGCGTTGGCCGGCGTGACGCCGCCGGTGGGGCAAAAGCGGATATGGGGCAGGGGGCCGGCCAGCGATTTCAGCGCGGCGACCCCGCCAATGGCCTCGGCGGGAAAGAATTTCTGCATCGTATAGCCGCGTTCGGCCAGCGCCATCGCCTCGCTCGCCGTGGCCGCGCCGGGCAAGAGCGGCATTTCCTCGTCGGCGGCGGCCTGCACCAGCGTCGCGGTGGCCCCGGGTGAGACGCCGAATTGCGCGCCGGCGGCCTTTGCCGCGGCCACGTCCTTGGGCGTGATCAGGGTGCCCGCGCCGACCGTGCCGCCCCCGACCCTGGACATCTCGTGGATCGCTTCCAGCGCGGCCGGCGTGCGCAGCGTCACCTCCAGCACCGGCAGGCCTCCGGCGACCAGCGCCTTGGCCAGCGGTCTGGCCTGCGCGGCGTCCTCGATCACCAGCACGGGTATGACGGGCGCCCGGCGGCAAAGCGCCTCGGTAATGCGGCTGGCCTCAAAGGGGGTCATGCGTCTTGTCCTTTCTTCGCGCGGCGCGGCGTGCCGCCGGTTCAATACCGTCTACACGACGACGCCCGCGCCTTCGGTCGCCGGGCGAACATGGGCGCGGAACGCGGCGAACAGATCGCGCCCCAGCCCGGTTTCGTTGGCAGACAGGTCGGGGCTGGCCGGCGCCCGGTCCAGCGCGCCCGCGCTGACCACGTCAAGCGTGCCGGCCCCGGCGTCGAGCCGTATCATATCACCATCCGCGAGCCGGGCCAGCGGCCCACCCTCGGCGGCCTCGGGGCTGACATGGATCGCGGCGGGCACCTTGCCGCTGGCCCCCGACATCCGCCCGTCGGTCACCAGCGCCACCTTCAGGCCGCGGTCCTGCAGCACCGACAGCGTCGGGGTCAGCCCGTGCAGCTCGGGCATGCCGTTGGCCCTGGGCCCCTGGAAGCGCACGACGATCACCGTGTCCTCGGTGAACTCGCCGGCCTTGAAGGCGGCCTTTACCGCGTCCTGGTCGTCGAAGATGCGGGCCCTGGCCTCGATCGCGTGGCGTTCGGGCGCCACGGCGGAGGTCTTGATGATCCCGCGGCCGAGATTGCCGTCCAGCGCCCTCAGCCCCCCGCTGGGCTGGAACGCCGCGCCCGCGGGCCGCAGGATCTTTTCGTTGGTGCTGGCCCCGGCGCCGGCCTGCCATGTCAGCGCGCCGTCCACGAGCTTGGGCTCTTCGGTATAGCGGGCCAGCCCCGGGCCCGCCACGGTCTCTGTGTCGGGGTGCAAGAGCCCCGCATCCAGCAACTCGCCGATCAGGAAGCCGAGGCCGCCGGCGGCGTGGAAATGGTTCACGTCGGCCAGCCCGTTGGGATAGACCCGCGCCATCAGCGGCGTGACCGCCGAGAGCCGGGCGAAATCCTCGATATCCAGCCGGATGCCCGCGGCCCGCGCCATTGCCGGCAGGTGAATCACCAGGTTCGTCGAGCCGCCGGTGGCCATCAGCCCGACGATGCCGTTGACGAAGGCGCGTTCGTCCAGGATGCGCCCCGCGGGGCGGTAATCGTTGCCCAGCGCGGTGATCTCCAACGCCCGCGCCGCGCCGGCCTCGGTCAGCGCGTCACGCAGGTCGGTGCCGGGGTTGACGAAGCTCGCGCCCGGCAGGTGCAGCCCCATCAGCTCCATCAGCATCTGGTTGGAATTCGCGGTGCCGTAAAAGGTGCAGGTGCCCGGCCCGTGGTACGAGGCCATCTCGGCGGCCATCAGTTCGTCCCGCCCGATCTCGCCGGCGGCGAAGCGCTGGCGCACCTTGGCCTTTTCGTCGTTGGGCAACCCGCTGGTCATCGGCCCCGCAGGCAGGAACACCGCCGGCACATGGCCAAAGCTCGCCGCGGCGATCACCAGCCCCGGAACGATCTTGTCGCATACACCCAGGAATACCGCCGCGTCGAAGGTGTTGTGCGACAGCGCAACGCCCGCGGCCATGGCGATCACGTCGCGGGAAAACAGCGACAGCTCCATCCCGGTCTGCCCTTGCGTGACCCCGTCGCACATCGCCGGTACGCCGCCGGCCACCTGCGCGGTGCCGCCCGCCCGGGCCGCGGCGCCGCGGATGAGGTCCGGAAACCTCTCGAACGGCTGGTGCGCCGAGAGCATGTCGTTATAGGCGGTGACGATCCCGAGATTGGGCGCGCGGCCCTCGGCCAGCGCCTCTTTCGCGTCGCCCATGGCGGCATAGGCATGGGCCTGGTTGCCGCAGGTCAGATGCGCGCGTGCCGGCCCGTCCTCCGCCGCGCGGGCGATCCGGTCGAGATAGGCCGCGCGCGTATCGCGCGAGCGCTCGACGATCGCTTCGGTGACGGCCAGGAGTTCGGGGTGAAGCGCCATGAGCGGAATCCTCTGCGTTGCGGCAACACCTTTCCTTATAGGCAGTTAGCGCTAACAAGGCAAACCGCGGTTGCCGCATTCGGCGGTAAATCGCTCTTTTCCGCAGGGGGCGAAACGTCTAGGAAAACAGCCATGAGCCAGCCCTCCGACCGCCCCATCGTCCGTCTGCGCCCCAAGGCCGAGGCGCGTGCCTTGCGGCACGGTTTTCCGTGGGTCTATGCCGACGAATTGGTGACCGACCGGCGCACCAAGGCGCTGGCCCCCGGCACCGTCGCGCGGCTGGAGGATGCAGAGCGGCGGCCGCTGGGCACCGTCGCCGTCAACCCGGCCTCCAAGATCATCGCGCGGATGCTCGACCGCGATGCCGAGGCGGGGATCGGCGTGGACTGGCTGAAGGTCAAGATCGACCGGGCGCTCAGCCTCCGCGCCCGCCTCTACGAGACGCCGTTTTACCGGCTGGTCCATGCCGAGGCCGACGGGCTGCCCGGCGTGGTGATCGACCGCTTCGGGCCGGCGGCGGTGATCCAGCCCAACGCCGCCTGGGCCGAGCTGCAATTCGACGCGCTGGCCGCGGCGCTGGTCGAGGTGACCGGCGTGGAAACGGTGATCAAGAACGGCACCGGCCGCGCCCGCGCCCTCGAAGGGCTGGCCGAGGAAACCCGCCTGGTGCAGGGCGCGCTGGACGGGCCGGTGCCGGTGCCGATGAACGGGGCCACCTACATGGCCGACCTCATGGGCGGGCAGAAGACGGGGCTTTTCTATGACCAGCGGCCGAACCAGGCTTTCGCGGCCCGGCTGGCGCCGGCGGGCCGGGTGCTGGACGTGTTTTCCCATGTCGGGGGCTTTGCGCTGGCCGCGCTGGCTGGCGGCGCGGCCCATGCGCTGGCCGTCGACAGCTCGGCCCCGGCGCTGGAGCTGGCCCAGGCGGGCGCCGCGGCCAGCGGCGTGGCCGGGCGGTTCGACACGCGCAAGGCCGACGCCTTCGCGGCGATGGAAACGCTGGCGGCCGAGGGGGCGCTGTTCGATCTGGTGGTCTGCGATCCGCCGGCCTTCGCCCCCAACAAGGCCGCCCTCGAGGCCGGGCTCAGGGCCTACGAGCGGGTGGCGCGGCTGGCGGCGCATCTGGTGGCGCCGGGCGGATATCTGGTGGTCTGCTCGTGTTCCCACGCCGCCGACCTGACACGCTTTCGCGCGGCCTCGGCGCGCGGTATCGGCCGGGCCGGGCGGCGCGGGCAGATCCTTTTCACCGGCTTTGCCGGGCCCGACCACCCGGTTTTGCCGCAACTGGCCGAGTCGGGGTATCTCAAGGCCGTGGCCTTCCGGCTGAGCCCATGAAGCTCTTGCTCGACGCCTGCGTGATCTACCCCACGGTGCTGCGCGAAATCCTGCTGGGCGTGGCGGCCAGGGGCCTCTATACCCCGCTCTGGTCGGCCCGCATCCTTGAGGAATGGGCCCGCGCCGCGCGCAAGATCGGCCCGACGGGCGAGGTGCAGGCGCGCGCCGAGATCGCGCTGGTCCGCGCCGCGTGGCCCATTGCCGAGGTTGCCCCGCGTGAGGGGCTGGAGGCGCGGCTCTGGCTGCCCGACGCGGACGACACCCATGTGCTGGCCGCTGCCATCGCCGGGGGCGCCGATGCGATCGTCACCTTCAACGCCCGCGATTTCCCGCGTCACCTGCTGGAGCAAGAGGGGGTCAGGCGGTTCGCGCCGGACGAAGTGCTGATGGAGCTTTGGCTGGCCGCGCCTCAGCCGGTCGAAGAGGCGGTCAGGGCCGTTCATGCCGAGGCGCGGCGGCTCTCGGGCGAGGAACTGGCGCTCAGAGCGCTGTTGAAACGGGCCCGGCTGCCGAGGCTGGGCAAGGCACTGGGGGACGGATGAGGACTTTTGCCGTGGTTCTTATGCTGGCATTGCTGGCGGCCGGTTGCGCAGCCCCGCCGCAGTCCCAGGCGCCGGCGGGTGCGTCCCAGAACGTGGCGGCCCTGTCCCAAGCCATCCTTGCGCTTGGCCCGGGCATCGATCCCGAAGAGGCGGACCGCGCCGCGCGCGTCGCCTATTCGGAAACCCGCGTCCTGGCCGAAGCCTATCAAATCACCGATCCGCCGCTGATCCACAACACCAAGGTCAATCTGGGCCTGCGCCCGCGGGGCCTGTGCTATCACTGGGCCATGGACATGGAGGCACGCCTGGCGCAGGAGGACTTCCGAACGCTTGCGCTGCACCGGGCCATTGCCAATGCCGATGTTGCCTTCCGCATCGACCACAGCACCGTGATCGTCAGCCGCCGGGGCGACCCTTACGACGCGGGGATCGTCTTGGACCCGTGGCGGCTGGGCGGGGTTCTGTTCTGGGCGCCGGTGCGGGAGGATTCGCGCTATGTCTGGCATCCCCGCGCGGCGGTACTGGCCGAAAAAAGCGCCCGGCTGTCGCGGCGGCAGGCCCTGGCCGCGCGCTGAACGCGGACGGCGCGGCCAGCGTCGCGTGCGCCAGCGATCGCTGCGCGCGCGCAATGGCGGCTTCGCTCCACGCCACCTGTGCCGTGATCCGAGCTTCCCGCGGTGGGATGAGCGCCAGGGTGTTTTCCAGTTCCGCGACCGTGCGGCGGGCCAGAAGCGTGGCGCGCTCGGCCTCGTCGGCACGCGATTGGGGGACTGTGCCCTGTTCGGCCAGGGTCCGTGTGCGTGTCAGATCGGCCTCGGCCAGCGCCAGTCGGGCGCGTTCGAGGTCTAGTATGCGGCCCGTGTTGGCCGCCTCGGCAGTCAGTTGTGCGGCTTCGGCGGCAAGCGCTGCGAGATCGGCCCGTGACTGCGTGAGTGCCAGCTCGTAGTCGGTCGGGTCTATCCGCAACACCTCGGTCTCTGCCGGGATCAGGCGGCCCGGCTCCAGGTCGGGATGGCGCCAGATCACCTCGCCCTGCACCTCGGCCACGGCGACCCACGTCTCGGCCGCTCGCAGGTTGCCCCAGGCGGATGCGGTCGGGCGGATGTCCTCCTCCGCGACCGTCAGCACCCGGACGGGCAGCGCGGGCGCTTCCCCTTCGACCTGCGCGGGGCCGTGCTCCGAGGCGATCATCCAGACAGCCGCGGCGATGCCGAAAGCGATGGGCGGCAGCGCGAGGAGGGGGGCCAGACGCACGGGATCAGCCCTGCGCCCGGCGCATCCGCACCAGCGCGAAGATCATCGCCAGCGCGCCGCCTGCTGCATGGGCCCGCACGAGCAGGTCGAAACCCGCCTCCGGCCCATCGGTGACTTGGTCCCAGGCAGCCGACACCGCATCCTTGAGGATGTATTTCTGAGCGATCAGCGCGAAGACGGGCCAGTGCAGCGCGATCTGCAGTCGGGAATAGCCGGTGGGGGCGGTGGGCATGGCAGGGGTCCTTTCGGTCTGGGCGCGCGACTCGGGATAGGGGTTGCGGCTGTCATCAGTATAGGTTAGTGAGTTATCACTAACAAGGGGTGTTGCATGTCAGGTCGTCAGAGCGCGGAAGAGCGAAAGGCGCAGATCGTGGCCGAGGTGCTGCGACTGGCCGACGAGATCGGACCCGACCGGCTGAGCACCACGCATGTCGCGCGCGCCGTCGGCCTCAGCCAGCCCGCGATCTTTCGGCATTTCCCCACCAAGGGCGCGCTCTGGCTGGCGGTGGCCGAGGATATCGCGAACCGGTTGCAGAGTTCTTGGGCCGAAGCCGAGGCCGGGGCCACCGGGCCGCACGCGCGCCTGAAGGCGCTGATCGTTGCGCAGCTGTCAGCCATATCCGAAACGCCCGCCCTGCCGTCGATCCTGTTGTCGCGCGAGTTGCAGGTGGACAATCAAGCCCTGCGTGACGTGTTTCGCGGGCTCCTCGGCGCGTTTCAGGGCCGCCTTGTTGCCGTGATCCGGGATCTTCAGGCTGCGGGCGACCTGCGCCGCGACGTCAGCCCGGAGGATGTCGCCATCCTGCTGACCTCGCTGGTGCAGGGCGTTGCCATCCGCTGGACGCTCGGCGCGCGGGGCTTTTCGCTGGTGCCCGAGGGGTTGCGACTGCTCGACGTGCAGTTGGCGCTGCTGAAGGCGCAGGAGGGCGTTTTCGATGAAGAAGCAACGTAACGTGCTACGCATCGCAGGGGGTGTTGCGACAGCCTTCGGCCTTTTGACGGTTGTTTCAGGCGGGGCCACGCTTCTTGGCGGGCTCGAGATGGGTGCGGTCGTCCTGTTCGTCTTGTGGTTCAACACGCTGGCCGGATTCGCCTATGTCGTCGCGGGCCTTGGCCTTTGGCAGGGGCGGCGATGGGCCTGGCCCCTGTCGCTTGCGATCTTCGCGGCAACGCTGCTGGTCTCCACGGCGTTCGGTTTGCATGTGGCGCAGGGTGGGGCCTTCGAGATGCGCACCGTTTTCGCCATGGCCCTTCGCAGCGCGGTATGGGCTGGCATCGCGCTGGTGGCGCGTCAGGCGCTTTCCGGGCGGTAGACGCAATCGGCCAGGGTGCTGCGGTTGAGATCGGCCACGAAGGCCGCTTCGGCATGGGCCAGTCGCGCCTTCAACCGGCATCGCGGTGTCAGGGTGCAGGCACTCTCCCCGGCGGCAAAGCATTCCACCAGCGCCTGATCGGCCTCGAGCACCGTTACCACATCGCCTAGCCGGATATCCTCGGGCGCCCGCGCCAGCATCGCGCCGCCCCCGCCGCCGCGCCGGGTTTCCAGAAGACCTGACGCGGCCAGCGCCGAGATCACCTTGGCCAGATGATTGCGCGAGACGCGGAATTCGGCGGCAAGGTCGGCGGCCGTGAAAGCGCGATCCGGCGTGCCCGCCATGCGCATCAGCACGCGCAAGCCATAGTCGGTGAAGGAAGTGAGGCGCATGGTCGCGATCCTGGTTTAGTATTTACAATGCGTATTACTGTGCTCTAATCGGCAAATCAAATGCCAATTCGTCCTTTTCCGACGAATCAACACAGAAGGGACGTGCCATGCAGGACGATGCCACCCCTGCCACACCCGAGGAAACGGGGGCCCTTATCGACCATATCCTGACCAATTATCATGCGATGCACAGGGCCGACCTGGCTTCTCTGGTGCCCTTGGCCGAGCGTGTCGAACAGGTCCACGCCGATGATCCGGAGGCCCCGGGGGGTCTTGCCCGTGCCCTGACCACGCTGGCGCACGAGATGGAGGATCACATGGCCAAGGAAGAGATGATCCTTTTCCCGGCAATGCGCGCAGGCGGCGGTGCGGGCATCGAGCATCCGATCGCAGCGATGCGCGCTGACCATGACGATCACGCCGAGAGCATCGCGCTGATCCGCAAGCTGACGGGCGACCTGACACCACCAGAGCACGCCTGCGGGTCTTGGCGGTCGCTTTACGGGGGCACGGCAACGCTGCTCAACGAGCTGGCCGATCACATCGCGCTGGAAAACGACGTGCTCTTTCCCCGGTTTGAGCCCGCAGCATGATAAAGAGCGGGACATATGCCTCGCCGCCTTGCATGGCCACCGAGGTCGATCCTGCGTATTTCGACCCTCTGAGCGTTGATCCCCAACAGGCGCGCGATGTGGCGCGCTGGCGCCGGGCGGAACGGACACGGCTGGCCGGGCTGAGGGAGGGCCTGGGCCAGGCCGGGCGGGCGCAGGTCTCGGACAGGATCGCGGGGCATCTGGGGAGGGTGCTGACAGAACGCGGGGTGAGGCGCGGATGCGTCCTGTCCGGCTATTGGCCGATCAAGGGGGAACCCGACCTGCGCCCTGCCTTGGCCGATCTGCATCGCGCGGGCGTGACCATCGCCTTGCCGGTGGTAGAGACCCGCGCGGCTCCACTGGTGTTCCGCCAGTGGACACCCGAAACCAGACTGGTGCGGGGCGACTGGAACATTCCCGTTCCCCCGCCCGATGCCAATGCGCTAACGCCCGACATCGCGCTCGCCCCCTGCCTCGGTTGGGATGAGGCATGTTTCCGCCTGGGCTTGGGTGGGGGCTATTTCGATCGGACGCTGGCCGCGCTGGCGCCGCGGCCACTGACCATCGGCATCGCACTTGATGTTGCACATCTGCCGACGATCTTTCCGCAACCCCATGACATCCCGCTCGACCTGATCCTGACCGAGGACGGTGTGGCGGCCACAAGGACAGACAAATGACCTCGACCGCCGAGCAGATGCGCGCCTGGACCGGCCCCGCGATCCTGACCTTCGGGTTTCGCCCGTTCTTTTTCGGTGCGGCGGTCTGGGCCGTGCTGGCCATGGTCCTCTGGGTGCCGATGTTGTCGGGGCACCTGATGCTGCCCATCGCCTTCGACACCGTATCATGGCACGCGCATGAATTCCTGTTCGGCTACCTGGGCGCCGTTGTCGCCGGGTTCCTGCTGACCGCGGTGCCGAACTGGACCGGGCGCCTGCCGATCGTCGGCTGGCGGCTGGCGGCTCTGGCGGGACTGTGGCTGTCAGGGCGCGTGGCGGTTGCGGCCTCGGGCGGTCTGCCTGCCGAGCTGGTAGCCGTGGTCGATCTGGCCTTTCCGGTTGTCTTCGCGATAGCGATCGGGCGCGAGATCGTGGCGGGCAAGAACTGGCGCAACCTGATCGTGCTGGCGATGCTGGGGGCCTTCATTCTTGGCAACGCGCTGTTCCACTGGGAGGCGGCAGAGGGCGACTACGCGGCCCAAGGCTACGGCCTGCGGCTGGGTCTCGGTGCGGGCATCATGATGATTGCCGTGATCGGCGGTCGTGTGGTGCCGTCCTTCACCCGCAACTGGCTGGTGAAACGGCGCAGCACGGTCATGCCCGTGCCCCCCATGCAGTCCTTCGACAAGGCGGCGCTGCTGGTCCTTCTGATGGCGCTTGTGCTGTGGGTTGCGCTGCCGCTCGGCGCGCTGACCGGGGTGGCGCTTGCGCTGGCAGGCGTGTTGCACGCCCTGCGATTGGGGCGTTGGGCCGGGCACCGGACATTTGCAGAGCCGCTGGTGACGGTGCTGCACGCTGGCTATGCCTTCGTGCCGCTGGGGGCCCTGGCGCTCGCGGCGGAGAACCTGCTGCCGGGGTCGTTCGGGATAGCGGGCGCGCAGCATTTCTGGATGGCCGGCGCAATCGGCTTGATGACGCTGGCGGTGATGACGCGCGCGACGCTGGGCCATACCGGTCAGGACCTGACCGCGGGGGCGGGGACGGTCGCGATCTACCTGGCCCTGGTCCTGTCCGTGCTTGCGCGGGTCGCGGGCGGCGTATGGCCCGAATTCTCCGGCCCATTGAACACCGTGGCGGGGCTGTTCTGGATCGCGGCCTTCGGCGGCTTTGCCGTCGTCTACGGTGCGCTTTTGCTGCGCCTGCCCGCGGCCAAGCGTATCTGAGGCGCGCGCCCATGGGATGGCTCGAGTTCGTTGTGGCCTATGTAGTGTTCTTCCTGTCGCATTCCCTGCCGGTGCGACCGCCACTGCGGCCCTGGCTTCAGGCGCGCCTCGGACCTTTCGGCTTTACCTTGGCCTATTCCACCATGTCAGTTGGGGTGCTGGCCTGGCTGATCTTGGCGGCAGGCCGCGCGCCGTATGTGGCCCTATGGGACTGGGCGCCATGGCAGGTCCATGTGCCGCTGATTGTCATGGGACCGGTTTGCCTGATCCTTGCGCTGTCCATCGGGCGGCCCAATCCGTTCTCCTTCGGGGGCGCGCGCAACGACCTGTTCGACCCGGCACGGCCCGGCATCGTTCGGTGGTCGCGTCACCCGCTGCTTCTGGCGCTGGCGCTTTGGGCGGCGGCCCATGTCGTGCCGAACGGGGATCTGGCCCATGTGATCCTGTTCGGCACCTTCGCCGCCTTCGCGGTGCTGGGAGGCCGACTGATCGACCGGCGCAAGCGCCGTGAAATGGGGGCAGAGTGGCAGCGCCTGCGCGTGGCTGTGGAAGACGCGCCGCTCCTGTCTTCGCGTGGGTCAAAAGGCACCCTTGCGCGGCTCGTGGCCGGTATTGTTCTCTACGCGACGCTCCTCTGGCTGCATCCTGTTCTCATAGGCGTCAGTCCGCTTCCTTGACTGTTATTCCTTGATGTCTTCGACCCAGGTCTTCGCGGCGACGGCCCGTGGCAGGCCAAGCGGGCCGATGGCCAGGATCGCGACCTGTGTCATCGCCGCAGGTTCGATCCCCTCCGGTCTGGCGCGCCGGGTGTGGGAGTGCACCGCGCCTTCGGATCCAGCGCCAATGGCGAGCGCCAGCTTGACGAGGCGCCTTTCTCGGGGCGTCAGCGGGCCACAGTCGGCGGCCGCCTTGCCCAAGGCAGCATAGGCTTTCCAGACATCGGGATATTCCTCGGCGAGATCTCCGGCGGCGCCAGGCATCGATTTTGTCCTCTGTCTGTCCCTCAGGTCAAAAAGTCATCAATCAGTGGGTTGGGTTTTGCGAAGTGTTCGAGGTCCGCCTGATTGTCGATGGTGATGCGGGTGCCGGTCACGGTAACACCATAGGGTTGCAGGCCCTTGAAGGCGCGGCTGAGGTTTTCGGGGGTCATGCCCAGCACAGAGGCCAGGCGCCGCTTCTCGAAATCAAGCTCGAACGCAGCCCCGCCGCCGGCGTACCTTTGTTGCCTGAGCAAGTAATTCGCGAGCCGCTCCAGCGAGGTTCTAAGCTTGAGATCCTTCTGCGCCTTGATGACAGAGCGATAGCACTGCGCCAGCTCCGTGACGATCGCACGGGCAAAGCTGCCGTCGGCGTCGAAAATCGCGCGAACGTCCTGACTGGGGATCAGCGCGATCCGGCTTTTCTCCAGCGTGCGTGCAGACATCAGGTAGGGCGCATCCTTGATGGTCGCGGCAAGAATGAAGGTCGAGATGGGGCGGACAGTCGCCATACTGGTGTCCCGCCCATTCCAGGCCGAAAACAGATCGACCGAGCCCGAAATAACAATGTGAAGAAAGTCGCTCGGCTCTCCTTCGGTGATCAATTCAATCTGCGCAGGGAAATTCTGCACATAGGCGCCACGCATCAAGGATGTGAAATTTTCATCCGCCATCTGCGCGAAGAGATCGAGTTTTCGAATATCCCGGTATTCTGAATCGGGCATGTCGGCCCCCCTGACTTCGGTCACTTAACAATTATCATCAAATCATTTGATAAAAGCCAATTTGGCAGTTGACCTCTGCCGCAGCAGCCTTGATCTACCACCGCGCACCGGCTGACAAATTTCTGTAAGTCATTTATTTAGTTAGACTTTTCTCAATATCGTGATCTAGATCAAGTCACGAGCGTCGCTGCGGCGTCAGGTCTGGCACTGAACCCCATACAGGGGTGACAGCACTATTTTTGCCGGAGACCCGCCATGCAGACCGTAGCAACAGCCTCGCGCGCCGATCAGACACGGGCCTTGAGCCTGAGTACGATCGCCTTCACCGCCTGTTTCGCGGTCTGGACGATATTCTCCATCATCGGTGTCGCCATCAAGGCCGAGCTTGGTCTGAATGACACCCAGTTCGGCCTGCTGGTTGCGACGCCGATCCTGACCGGTTCCATCACCCGCCTGTTTCTCGGCGTCTGGACCGAGAAATACGGCGGGCGGCTGGTATTTTCCAGCCAGATGATCCTGACCGCGCTTGCGACCTGGGCGCTGACACTGGCGGACAGCTATATCATGTACCTGATCGCAGCGCTGGGCATTGGCCTCGCGGGCGGGTCGTTCATCATCGGCGTGGCCTATGTCAGCCGCTGGTATGACGCGGGCCACCAGGGGACGGCGCTGGGTATCTTCGGCGCGGGCAACGTCGGTGCGGCGGTCACCAAGTTCGTGGCCCCCTTCGTCATGGTCGCCTATGGCTGGCATGGCGTGGCCCATGTCTGGGCAGCGGGCCTGGCAATCATCGGCGTGCTGTTCTTCCTTCTGGCCAAGGACGACCCCGAACTGGTCGAACGCCGCAAGACGGGCGCCGAGGCCCCTTCGCTGGCGCAGCAATTCGCACCGCTGAAGAACCTGCAGGTCTGGCGTTTTTCGCTCTATTACTTCTTCGTGTTCGGCGCGTTCGTCGCGCTGGCGCTCTGGTTGCCGCACTACCTGATCGACGTCTACGGCATCGACGTTCGCTTCGCCGGCATGGCGGCGGCTTCGTTCAGCCTGTCGGCTTCGCTGTTCCGCGCCTATGGCGGCGTGCTGTCGGACAAGTTCGGCGCGCGCCGGGTCATGTACTGGACCTTCGGCTTTTCGCTGCTGTTCCTGTTCATGCTGAGCTACCCGCCCACGGACTACGTCATCCAGAGCAAGGACGGCGCGATCTCGTTTTCGACCCAGATGGGTCTGTGGCCCTTCATCGTCACGCTCTTCGCGCTGGGCTTCTTCATGAGCCTGGGCAAGGCCGCGGTCTTCAAGCACATCCCGGTCTATTATCCGGGCCACGTGGGTGCGGTCGGCGGGCTTGTCGGCATGATCGGGGCACTTGGCGGGTTCGTCCTGCCAATCGCCTTCGGTGCGCTGCTGGACCTGACGGGCATCTATACATCGTGCTTTGCCCTGCTGTTCGGACTGGTCGCCATCGCGCTGAGCTGGATGCACCTGTCGATCCGGGCGATGGAGCGTGCGGCGCATGGCGAAGTGCTCGACCAGCTGCCGCAACTGCCCGAGATGGAGGACATCCATCACCCCGAACGCACGGCCATGCCGCGCGTGCTGGAGGACTGGCGGCCCGAGGACGCGCAATTCTGGGCCGAAAAGGGCCGCGCCGTCGCACGCCGCAACCTCTGGATCTCGATCCCGGCGCTGCTTCTGGCCTTCTCGGTCTGGATGGTGTGGTCGGTGGTCGTGGCGCGTCTGCCCGCCATCGGGTTCGACTTCACCTCAGGCCAGTTGTTCTGGCTGGCGGCCTTGCCCGGCCTGTCGGGCGCGACGCTGCGGATCTTCTACAGCTTCATGGTGCCGATATTCGGCGGGCGGCTCTGGACGACGCTGTCGACCGCCTCGCTGCTCTTGCCCGCGCTGGGCATCGGCTATGCGGTGCAGAACCCCGAGACGCCGTATCTGATATTCCTCGTCCTGGCACTTCTGTGCGGGTTCGGCGGCGGTAACTTTGCCTCATCGATGGCCAATATCGGTTACTTCTTCCCGAAGGCCGAAAAGGGCAACGCGCTGGCGCTGAACGCAGGCTTGGGCAACCTGGGCGTGTCGGTCATGCAGTTCCTCGTGCCCATCGTCATCACGGCGGGTGTGTTCGGGGCCATTGGCGGTGAGCCCGTGACCTTGTCCGACGGCGGCCAGCTTTGGATGCAGAATGCCGGCTTCGTCTGGGTGCCCTTCATTCTCGCTGCGACCATCGCGGCGTGGCTGGGCATGAACGATATCGCCGATGCGCGTGCCAGCTTGGCCAATCAGGCGGTGATCTTCGGACGCAAGCAGAATTGGCTGATGTGCATCCTTTATACTGGCACCTTCGGCAGCTTCATCGGTTATTCCGCAGGATTCCCGCTGCTGACGCGGCTCGCTTTTCCGGACGTGAACGCGCTGAGCTACGTGTTCCTCGGGCCGCTGGTGGGCGCGCTCAGCCGTGCCGGGACTGGCTGGGTCTCGGACAAGTTCGGCGGTGGTCGCGTGACCTTCTGGACCTTCGCGGCGATGATCGCGGCCACCTTTGGCGTGATCACCTTCCTCGGGCTCGGCTCCTTCGTCGGCTTCTTCGCCTGTTTCATGGCGCTCTTCTTCCTGACCGGTGTCGGCAACGCCTCCACCTTCCAGATGATCCCGGTCATCATGGGCCGCGAAGTACCGCGCCTGATGCCGCACTTGGGTGTAGAGGAACGCAAGCGGCAGATCGCGATGGAATCGGGCGCGATCGTGGCCTTCACCTCGGCCATCGCGGCTTACGGCGCCTTCTTCATCCCCAAGGCCTACGGGACATCGATCGCGATGACCGGGTCCGCCGTTGGGGCGCTCTGGGGCTTCCTGATCTTCTACGTGATCTGTGTCGTCATCACCTGGGCGGTCTACACGCGCGCCGGCGGCCTTCTCCACGACATCGAGCATGGGCGCACACCGCAAGGCACCGCAGCCCAGCCTGCACAATGACCCAACCGGTTTTCTGTGCGTCACAGATCGCCGCCCGGACCCAGACACCCGAAAGGACAGCCCAATGAGCCATCTGCTCGACAAACTGAACTTCTTCCAGAGCAAGGAACTGGAGCAATTCTCGGACGGTTGGGGTCAGACCACCCGCGAGAACCGCGACTGGGAGGACACCTACAGAAACCGCTGGCGACACGACAAGATCGTCCGTTCGACGCATGGGGTGAACTGCACCGGGTCGTGTTCCTGGAAGATCTACGTCAAGTCCGGGATCGTGAGCTGGGAGACGCAGCAGACCGATTACCCGCGCACCCGCGCGGGCCTGCCCAACCATGAGCCGCGCGGCTGCGCGCGGGGGGCGTCCTACAGCTGGTATCTCTATTCCGCGAACCGGGTGAAGAACCCGCTGATCCGGGGCGCCCTGATGCGCGCTTGGCGCAAGATGCGCGAGACGATGACGCCGGTCGCAGCCTGGGCCGCGATCCAGAACGATCCGATCCTGCGTACCTCGTATACCAAGACGCGTGGCAAGGGCGGGTTCGTGCGGGCAAGCTGGGACGAAGCGACCGAGATCGTCGCCGCCGCCAACGCCTACACCGCGAAAACCTACGGGCCCGACCGGGTGTTCGGCTTCTCGCCCATCCCGGCCATGTCGATGGTGAGCTACGCCGCCGGCTCGCGCTACCTGTCACTTCTGGGCGGCACCTGCATGTCCTTTTACGACTGGTATTGCGACCTGCCCCCCGCCTCGCCCCAAACCTGGGGCGAACAGACGGACGTGCCGGAATCGGCCGACTGGTACAATGCGGGCTTCCTGATGCTCTGGGGCTCGAACGTGCCGCAGACCCGCACGCCCGACGCCCATTTCTATACCGAGGTGCGCTATCGCGGCACCAAATCCGCCGTGGTCAGCCCCGACTATTCCGAGGCGGCCAAATTCGGCGATATCTGGCTGAACCCGCAGGCGGGCACCGATGCGGCGCTGGCGATGGCCATGGGCCACGTGATCCTGCGCGAATTCCACCTCGACCGGCAGGCCGAGTATTTCGAGGAGTATACTCGCAAGTACACGGACATGCCTATGCTGGTGCGTCTGGATGAAAGGGACGGGCACCTTGTGCCGGGCCGAATGCTGCGCGCTGACGACTTCGACGGCAAGCTGGGCGAGGCCAACAACCCCGACTGGAAGACCGTCGCCTATGACAAGGCCTCGGGCCAGATCGTGGCGCCCAACGGGTCCATCGGGTTCCGCTGGGGCGAAGAGGGCAAGTGGAATCTCGAAGAGCAGGCGAAAGGGACAGAGGCCAAGCTGCGACTAAGCCAGATCATGGACGAGGATCACGACGAGGTCGTGGGCGTCGACTTCCCCTATTTCGGTGGTGCGGCCACCGGCGATTTCGTCAGGTGCGACCACCCCGAGGTGCTGACCCGGAACATTCCGGCACGACGCGTGAAACTGGCCGATGGCAAGGAGGTTCTCGTTGCCACTGTGTTCGACCTGTTCTGCGCCAATTACGGTCTCGACCGGGGCCTTGGCGGTAACTGGGTGTCCAAGGACTTCAACGACGACAGCCCCTACACCCCAGCTTGGGCCGAAAAGATCACCGGCGTCGAGCGCGAGAAGATCGTCGCGGTCGCGCGGGAATTCGCGGGCAACGCCGAAAAGACCCATGGCAAGTCCATGGTCATACTCGGGGCCGGTCTGAACCACTGGTACCACATGGACATGAACTACCGCGGCATCATCAACATGCTGGTGATGTGCGGCTGCATCGGGCAGGAGGGCGGCGGCTGGTCGCATTACGTGGGACAGGAGAAACTGCGCCCGCAGACCGGCTGGCAGCCGCTGGCCTTCGCGCTCGACTGGAACCGTCCGCCGCGGCACATGAATTCGACCTCCTGCTGGTATGCCCACACCGACCAATGGCGCTACGAGACGCTGCGTGCAGGTGAGATCCTGTCGCCGACCGCGCCCGAGGGCGACTGGGACATTTCCCTGATCGACTACAACATCCGGGCCGAGCGCATGGGCTGGCTGCCGTCCGCCCCGCAGCTCAAGACAAATCCGCTCGAGGTGTCGAAACAGGCCAAGGCGGCCGGCAAGGAGATCAGGGATTTCGTTGCCGAACAGCTGAAGTCGGGCGATCTGGAAATGTCCTGCCAGGACCCGGACGCACCGGAAAACTGGCCGCGTAACCTGTTCGTCTGGCGCTCGAACCTGCTGGGGTCCAGCGGCAAGGGGCATGAATACTTCCTCAAGCACCTCTTGGGCACCGATCACGGCGTGATGGGCAAGGACCTGGGCGAGGAAGGCGGCGTGATGCCGAAGGAGGCCGTCTGGCATGACGAGGCGCCGAAGGGAAAGCTCGACCTGCTGGTCTGCATCGATTTCCGGATGTCCACAACGGCGGTCTATTCCGACATCGTTCTGCCGACCGCGTCCTGGTACGAAAAGGACGATCTCAACACCTCGGACATGCATCCCTTCATCCACCCGCTGCAGGCGGCGGTGGACCCGGCCTACGAAAGCAAGTCGGACTGGGAGATCTTCAAGTCGATCGCGGCCAAGTTCTCGGAAGTGGCACCCGAGGTACTGGATGTCGAGACCGACATCGTCCAGCTTCCGCTGCTGCATGACACGGCCGCGGAACTTGCGCAGGCCCATGTCAGGGACTGGAAGAAGGGCGAATGCGACCTGATCCCCGGCAAGACCGCGCCGAACTACATCGCGGTCGAGCGGGATTATCCCAACCTCTACAAGAAGTTCACGTCCGTGGGTCCGCTTCTCGAGAAACTCGGAAATGGCGGCAAGGGGATCAACTGGGATACCAAGGTCGAGGTGAAACACCTGCGCGACTTGAACGGCGTCGTTCAGGACGAGGGTGTTTCGAAGGGGCACGCGAAACTCGAAACCGCCATCGATGCGGCCGAGATGATCCTGATGCTTGCGCCCGAAACCAACGGCGAGGTGGCCGTGAAGGCGTGGGAGGAGTTGGAAAAACCCACCGGCCGCCATCATGCCCATCTGGCCGAGGGCGCGCACCACACCAAGATCCGCTTCCGCGATATCGCGGCGCAACCGCGCAAGATCATCTCGTCGCCGACTTGGTCGGGGATCGAGAGCGAGGAGGTCTGCTATAACGCGGGCTACACCAACGTCCACGAACTGATCCCGTGGCGCACCCTGACGGGTCGCCAGCAGCTCTACCAGGATCATGAATGGATGCGGGCCTTCGGCGAGGGTTTCGTCAGCTACCGCCCGCCGGTCGACCTCAAGACGATCACCGCGGCCGTCAACAACGACGCGGCAGAGGGCAACCCGCACGTTGTGCTGAACTTCATCACGCCGCACCAGAAATGGGGCATTCACAGCACCTATACCGACAACCTGCTGATGCTGACGCTGAACAGGGGCGGACCGGTGGTCTGGATGTCCGAGGTGGACGCGCAGAAGGCGGGCCTTGTCGATAACGACTGGGTCGAGGCCTACAACACCAACGGCGCGTTGACCGCGCGGGTGGTGGTATCTCAGCGGATCAAGCAGGGCACGTTGTTCATGTACCACGCCCAGGAAAAGATCGTGAACACCCCCGGCTCGGAAAAGACCGGCAATCGCGGCGGCATCCACAACTCGGTGACCCGCGCCACGCTGAAACCCACACACATGATCGGCGGCTATGCGCAGCTGTCCTACGGCTTCAACTACTACGGCACCGTGGGCAGCAACCGTGACGAGTTCGTGATCGTGCGGAAAATGCAGAAGATCGACTGGCTCGATGAACCTGCAAGCCGGTCCGCAACCCCGAAAGTGGAGGCAGCGGAATGAGAGTTCGCGCACAAATCGGCAAGGTTCTGAACCTCGACAAATGCATCGGGTGTCACACCTGCTCGGTCACCTGCAAGAACGTGTGGACGACGCGCGAAGGCGTCGAATACGCGTGGTTCAACAACGTCGAAACGAAGCCGGGCACAGGCTATCCGACGGATTGGGAGAACCAGAAACGGTGGAACGGCGGTTGGGCACGGTCGGCCAGCGGTAAACTGCACCCCAAGCAGGGGTCGAAGTGGCGGATCCTGGCGAACATCTTCGCCAACCCGTCGATGCCTGAGATAGACGACTACTACGAGCCGTTCGATTTCGACTATGACCACCTGAAATCGGCGCCCGACATGAACGCCTTTCCCAGCGCGCGACCCCGGTCCAAGATCACCGGCGAGCGGATGGAGAAGATCGAGAAGGGGCCGAACTGGGAAGAGATCCTGGGCGGCGAATTCGCCAAGCGGTCGCAGGATTACAACTTCGAGGACGTACAGAAGGAGATCTATGGAGAGTATGAAAATACCTTCATGATGTACCTGCCGCGGCTCTGCGAGCATTGTCTCAACCCGACCTGTTCGGCCTCCTGTCCCTCGGGCGCAATCTACAAGCGCGAGGAGGACGGGATCGTCCTGATCGACCAGGAGAAATGCCGCGGCTGGCGGATGTGCATCTCGGGCTGTCCTTACAAGAAGGTCTATTACAACTGGGACACCGGCAAATCCGAGAAATGCACCTTCTGCTATCCGCGCATCGAAAGCGGCCAGCCGACGGTCTGCTCGGAAACCTGCGTCGGCCGTATCCGCTATCTGGGCGTGATCCTTTATGACGCCGACAAGATCGAGGCGGCGGCCAGTGCCGAGCGCGAGACCGACCTCTACGGCGCGCAACTGGATGTGTTCCTCGATCCGAACGATCCCGAAGTGATCGCCGCGGCCCGCCGCGACGGTGTGCCCGAGGACTGGATCGAGGCGGCCAAGGTCAGCCCGGTCTGGAAGATGGCGATGGATTGGAAGGTCGCCTTCCCGCTGCATCCCGAATACCGGACGCTGCCGATGGTGTGGTACATCCCGCCGCTGTCGCCGATCCAGAACGCGGCCCAGGCGGGCCAGATCGCGATGAGCGACCAGATGCCCGATGTGCGGTCTCTGCGCATCCCCGTCAAATACCTCGCCAACATGCTGACGGCGGGCGACGAGGAGCCCATCGTTCACGCCCTCGAACGCATGTCCGCGATGCGGCTCTACATGCGGGCGCTCAGCGTGGACGGGGTCCGGGACGAGGCGATCGCCGCCCGGGTCGGCATGTCGGGCCGGGTGATCGAGGACATGTACAAGATCATGGCCATCGCCGATTACGAGGACCGCTTCGCGATCCCCACGGCACACCGAGAACAGAACGAGCATGGCGCCGACATACGTGGCGGCTGCGGCTTTACCGATGGCAACGGCTGTTCCACCGGCGAGGCCGGCAAGACCACCCTGTTCGGCGGCAAGAAAAAGAAATTCGCGCTTCCGCAGGAGACATTCTGATGATGGACCGCACACTCAAGGCCCTGTCGCTGATCCTGAGTTATCCCTCGCGGGAATGGCAGCAGGCGATGTCCGAAATCGGGGGCGTCATCGACGCGGATCTCCGTATCGCCGCCGACACACGGGCTGCGCTGCGCACGCTGGCCGATGGCTTCGCAAAAGCGGACCTCTACGACCTGCAGGAAAGCTATGTGATGCTCTTCGACCGGTCGCGGACTCTGTCGCTCAATCTCTTCGAGCACGTTCATGGCGAGAGCCGTGACCGGGGTGGCGCGATGGTCAACCTGATCGAGACCTACCGGGCGGGCAGGTTCGAACCCGTCACCTCGGAACTGCCGGACCACCTGCCGGTGCTGCTGGAATTCCTGTCGACGCGTCCCTTCGCGGAAGCGCAGGAAACCTTGGCGGACGCGGCACATATCCTTGACGCTCTCGCTGCCCGGCTTGGGCGGCGCGACAGCGGATATGCTGCTGCGTTCGCCGCCCTTTTGCAGCTCTCCGGAACCCGCGCCGACGCCGAAGCGGTGGCCGACATGCTGGCCCAGCCGGATGATGACCCGACCGACCTCGTGGCGCTCGACGCCGTCTGGGAGGAAACCGAGGTTACCTTCGGCTCCGATCCGAACGCAGGTTGCCCGCAAGTCCGCGACATGCTCGCGGCGATGGACGAACCGACCCCGAAACCATTGAATAGGAGCGCATGAGATGTTCGGCGACTTCGACATCAACTTCGTCATCTTCGGGGTCATGCCCTATGTCGCGCTGACGATCTTCCTCGTGGGGTCGATCGTGCGCTATGAACGGGACCCCTTTACCTGGAAGAGTTCTTCGAGCCAGCTCTTGCGCCGCAAACAGCTGATCTGGGGCTCGATCCTGTTCCACGTCGGTATCCTGACCGTGTTCTTCGGCCACCTCGTCGGCCTGTTCACGCCGGTCTGGGCGCTAGATGCCATCGGCATTCCCTATGCGCTCAAGCAGTGGATGGCAGTCCTGATCGGCGGCCCGGCGGGCATCGCGGCCCTGATCGGATCGACCATGCTTCTCCACCGCCGCCTTGTCGATCCACGCATCCGGGTGACATCGACGTTCGGCGATATCCTGATCATGGTCCTGATCTGGCTGCAGCTGGCCATCGGCCTTCTGACGATCACCCAGACGCTTCAGCACATGGACGGGTCGGAAATGGTCCGCTTCATGACCTGGTCGCAGAGTGTGGTCAGCTGGAACATCAACGCCTGGGTCACGGTGGTTGACGTGCACTGGCTCTACAAGCTGCACATCTTCCTGGGCCTGATCATAACGGCGCTGTTTCCGTTCACGCGGCTCGTGCACATCTGGTCGGGCTTTGCCGCTCCGTTCCGCTACCTGCTGACGCGGCCCGGCTACCAGATCGTGCGCTCGCGCCGGCATCGTCCGATCGAAGAACGCCGCCGCGACTTCGACACGCTGCAGGCCAAGCGCGGTCCCACCGCCACAACGCCAGCGGAGTAAGCCAGATGAACATGGCCCTTTTCCCCGATGTCGTCGTGAACGGTGAAACCATCCCCTCGGTGGCAATCGCCGCCGAGGCCCAGAACCACACCGGCCCCAAGGACAAGCCCGGCATCGCCTGGCGCAAGGCGGCGCAGGCGCTGGCCATCCGCGCGCTACTGCTGCAGGAGGCGAAGCGACGCGGGCTGACGCCCGACCCGCTGGAACTGGCGCCGAACCGCTTCGAGACCGAGGACGAAGCCCTGATCCGCGCCCTTCTGGATGAAGCGCTGGCAATCGCGCCTGTCGCGGAGGACGCGGTGCGTGCGGAATGGGAAAATGACCCCGACCGCTACCGCTCGGCGCCGCTGTGGGATGTCTCGCATATCCTGTGTGCCTGCGATCCGCGCGACGACGCTGAGCGTGGGTTGGCCGAGGCGCGGGCCGTTGCCCTGCTGGCGCGGCTTGACGGTGACGCCAAGGGGTTCGCCGCCGCCGCCCGTGAAAGCGATTGCGGCTCCAAGGCGTCCGGCGGGCATCTGGGCCAACTTGGTCCGGGTGACACCGTGCCCGAGTTCGAGGCGGCGCTGCGAACCCTGACCGAGGGCGGCATCAGCCCCGCACCCGTTCTCTCTCGGCACGGCTGGCACATCATCCGCCTCAACGCCACCGCGCCGGATCAGATTCTGCCATATGAAACCGTCCGCCCCAAGATCGCGCAGGCCCTCGAAAAGGCGGCCTGGGCAAGGGCCTCACGGGAATTCGTCGAAACCCTGGCTCAAGGCGCGCAGATCACCGGCGCAAGCCTTGCGCCGATCTGAACCACGCGAAAGGACGTGTCATGCAACCGTCAGGGCCAGTGCTGCGTGGCAGCGGTGGCAAACCGACAAGCCCGAGCCTGCTCGCAAATCCTCTGGATTTCATCAGCGAAGACCACGTGCGCGAACGTCAGATCTGCGCAGTGATCGACGGGCTGGCAACGGCGGACGCTCTCGATCGCCAAGCAGCAACAACGGTGCTGCGCTTTCTGAACGAGGAACTGAATGTCCACCTGCGCGACGAGGCAGAGGATCTGTTCCCGCTACTTGCCCGGCGTTGCACGGTAGAGGATGCGATCGAGGGTGCGATCGACCGGATCAGGGCCGATCAGGATGAGGCGATGCGTCTGCTGCCTGACGTGCGTGCGATTCTGGCTGGTTGCCTCGATACGGGGGCCGATCTGACCGCCAAGGAGCGCGCAGCGTTGTCTGGGTTTGCGGGGCATGTGCGCCGCCACCTCGTCGCCGAAAACGCGATCCTCTTGCCGATTGCGCGCGCCAGGCTGACTCGGGCCGATCTGCGGACCCTGTCGAAACACATGCGGTCAAGACGCGGGCTGCCAGATGTCCCGGAGACGACCGATGCTGAATGATCTTCCGGCACGCAACGTTGCCTGCCGCCTCGATCCCGCGGCGCTCGAAACGGCTGTCGGACTGGTCGCGGCCGGCCTGTCATCCGGTGCGGACCTGTTGATCGTCAACAAGTTTGGCAAGCACGAAGCCGCGGGACGGGGGTTCCGCTACGTGGTCGCCGAGGCGGTCGCGATGGATACCTCGCACATATCGGTTATATGAAGGCCGATGAGGTCGCCAAAGGTCTGGAGGCGGGATAGGGACGTGCCTGTAGGCCCCAGCCCCTGATCGACCCGGGTCTCCGCTCGGGCAGGGCCCAACGAGGGGCGTCGTCGCGGCTTCGGGGCGTCTCGCTCGTGTGAGCCACCCTTTCGTCTGATCTGGACGCAGGTCAGGCACCGGAGGGAGGTTTGGTGATGGAGGCCGTTTTCGTGTACGGCTCATGTGTGCAATGAGTCGTCGTAGAGGGGCAAACTCGGGGATACTGGGGCGTAGTCCAGCGTGAGCCACATCCGCCGCCATCGATTTGAAGATACACAAAAAAACGTAAATAAACCAGAATTCTAGATTGTCTGCGGCCCCTATGATGGATGGTGGCGATTCAGGCGTGATTTTAATGCGTTGCGTGATGTCGTGTGCAGCACATGTTCATGTTTGGATCGCGCAATGTCGTGTCGGGGCGTGT
Source organism: Rhodovulum robiginosum (assembly GCF_003944755.1). Classification (GTDB taxonomy): domain Bacteria; phylum Pseudomonadota; class Alphaproteobacteria; order Rhodobacterales; family Rhodobacteraceae; genus Rhodovulum; species Rhodovulum iodosum. The sequence continues at coordinate 45,288 of NZ_RWGU01000043.1, read as the reverse complement.
TGCTGTCGGTTCCGCATGGATGGAGGGCCGCGGTCCGGTCCGGAAACCTCTGCTGTCCAGACAGACACCCGGATTTACGGCGCCTCGGAGTCGCTTGTTGATTGATCGCAATCAAGACACAATCGGCCTTATCGTGTATAATTGTTTTGATGGGGGCCGGCTCGCAGAGGGGCCGACAATGCTCACCGTGACGATGTGTTCGCGCCGGCCGGGGAATCAGGGGCGTGGGCATTCGTTTCCACTTCACAACCGGGAGGAGGTCAGTGATGGCCAGCATGCATGGGATGACAATTGTAAACATCGCGACGAGCCCGGACAGCGCCAGCACCGGGACCGGCGGGATTGCAGCGCCGGATGGGCAGCGCACGGCGGGGTTTTCGAACGTGCTTGCCTGCGTCGACGGCTCGCCCCATGCGACAGAGGTGTTGGCCTGGGCGATCGCAATCGCCCGCCAGATGCACGCATCCTTGCAGGCGCTCCGCGTTCTCGACCTGCCGCAGGAGAGTGCCGCGCCCCAGGACCCGGTCGCATGGGACCTCAGGCGGCGGAAGGCGCAGAGCCGGCTCGATGATCTGCTCGACGAGGCCGGCGCCGGCGAGATCGGAGAGGCCGGGTGCGAGGTCGTCATGGGGCGGTTGCACGAAAGGCTTCAGGCGGTTCTCGCCAATGGCACCGTGGACCTCTGCGTGATCGGCTCGGTGGGCGAATCCGCGCATGCCGACCACCCGATCGGCGACACCGCGCGGCGCATCGTCGAGACGGCCGGATGCTCGGTGCTCATCGTGCCCCCGGGGTTGGCGGGCGACACCGGCCGGCTCGCCCCCGATGTGCGCCGGTTGCTGGTGCCGCTCGACTGCTCGAGAAGGGCCGAGACCGCGCTGTCCGCCGCAATCGCGATTGCCGACGCATTCGGCTCGGAGGTCATCTTGGCACATGCGGTGCCCGAGCCCGCGATCACCGAGATCGGCCCACCGGAAGAGGCGGGAGTCGCGCTGCGCGGCAAATGTGCCGAACACAACCGCAAGGCCGCCGAGCGATACATGAGCCGGCTGCATGCCCGGATGGCGATGGAGCGCCGACCGATCCGAACGCTGATCTTGAGCGGCGCCGACCCGCGCCACCGGCTGCTGACCGCTGCGGCCGACGAGGCGCCTGACATGGTCGTCCTCGCGGCGAAAGGGGTGGGCGGCTATGCTGACCAAGCGATTGGCAGCGTGGCCGAGTTCCTCGTCACCCATCTCGGCAAGCCGACCCTGATCGTCCGGCCTGAAACCGGCCGCAAGCCGTCCTCCGCCGCCGCGACCACCGCCGCCAGCCACAGCGGGAACCCGATCCGCGGCCGGGCCTGAGCGGGATGGACGGCCCGGGCCCTGACGATCCCGCGCGCCGCGCCGCCCGGGAGTTGCAGCGGCACCACCGCATCGAATCCGGACCGCCCGCACCGCTGCCGATCCTGGCGCGGGGCGACGCGCTGTCGCGCTGGTTCGCGGAGGCGCGCAGGCAGGCCTCGGACCCGCCGCCCGAGGCCGCCAAGGCCGTGGAATGGATCACCGACAACGAATATGTCATTCGCCGCGCGATCCGCGAAGTGCGCCGGGACATGCCGGCGCGCTTCTATCGCAAGCTGCCGCGCCTCGCCCAGCCCGAGCACGGCAGCCTGCCGCGGATCTACCTCGTCGCCCATGGCGCGCTCGACGCGACCGAGATCCATCCCGGGCTCGAGTCCCTCGCCGCGTTCGTCTCGGCCTACCAGGAGGGCGGCGCGCTGACGATCGCCGAGCTCTGGGCGTTTCCGACCATGCTGCGGCTCGCCTGTCTCGAGACGCTGGTGTCGGCCTGTGGCGAGCTCCTTCCGGGCCTCGAAGCCCCGGCCAAGGCCGCGGCCCGCAGCAACTGGCTGGCCGGACACGACTGCACCGAATGCGTGGTGCGGGCGATCACCGCGCTCTCCGCGCTCTCCGCGATCCCCTGGAAGGATTTCTTCGACCGCACGAGCCTGGTCGATGCCGCGCTCCGGCGCGATCCGACCGGTGTCTACGCCGAGATGGACTTCGAAAGCCGCGATCTCTACCGCCGGGCGGTCGAGGACCTGGCACGCGGCAGCCGCCGGGGCGAGACCGAGGTGGTGGAGCAGGCCATCGCCAGATCGACCCGATGCCGGGACGATCCGAGGCGTGGCCATGTCGGGCACTGGCTGGTCGGCTCGGGACGGGGAGCGCTCGAGGCCGAACTCGGCTACCGCGCGCCGCCGTCCACGTGGATCCGGCGCGGCATGGCGGCGCGGCCGAGACAGGTCTACTTCGGCGCCCTCGTCGTCTTCGCCCTCGCCGCGCTCGTCCTGCCGGCCGCGATCCTGTGGAGCCGCGGAGCCGGGGCTCCGGCCTTTGTGGGCGGGCAGCTGCTGTCGCTCGTCCCCGCAGGCATCATCTCGGTGACGTTCACCCATTGGCTCGTTACGCTGATCCTGCCGCCGCGCATCCTGCCCAAGCTCGACTTCGCCGACGGCCTCCCCGAGGCGTTTCACGCCGCGGTCGCGGTCCCGGTGATCTTCCGCACCGCGGGAGAGGTGGGCCGGCTTCTCGACCAGATCGAGACGAACTGGCTCACCAACCCGGTCGCGAACCTGGGCTTCGTGATCCTCGGCGATTTCGCCGATGCCCCGACGGCCTCGCTGCCGGAGGACGCGGCCATCCTCGCTGCACTGCGTTCGGGGATCGAGCGGCTGAACGGCCGCTACCCCGACCGCCGGCCCTTCGTCCTATTGCATCGTCAGCGGCGGCTCAACACCGCCGACGGGATCTGGATGGGATGGGAGCGCAAACGGGGCAAGCTTTCGGAATTCAACGACTTTCTGGCCTCCGGCGACGGCTCGGCTTTCCCGCTTCGCGCCGGCGACGCCGACGCGCTCGTCGGCACGCGTTTCGTCATTACGACGGACGCCGACACGGTCCTGCCGCCGGGCGCCGCGCAGCGCCTGCTCGGGGCGCTGGCCCATCCGCTGAACCGCGCCAAATTCGCGGACGAGAGCGGCAAGGTGACGGAAGGCTACACCTTCATCCAGCCGCGGGTCGAGATCGCGCCGGAGGCGGGCATCCGGTCGCTCTTCACCCGGCTCTACACCGGCGATACGGCGATCGACATCTACAGCCGGGCCGTCTCGGACGTCTACCAGGACCTGTTCGGCGAGGGGATCTTCACCGGAAAGGGCGGCTACGACGTCGCCGCATACAGGCGGGCGACCGAGGGTCGCGTGCCGGAGAACGCGATCCTGAGCCACGACCTGTTCGAGGGCCTGCACGGCCGGACGGCGCTCGCCAGCGACATCGTGCTCTACGAGGACTTCCCGTCCGGCTACCTCGGCTACGCGCGGCGCGCCCACCGCTGGATCCGGGGCGACTGGCAGCTCCTGCCTTGGCTTGCGGGGCGGGTGCCGGGAGCGGAAGGCGAGCGGCATGCCAGCCGGTTCGGCCTTCTCGACCGCTGGCGCATCGCCGACAATCTGCGCCGGAGCCTGATCGCGCCAGGGCTGGTGCTGCTTGCCGTGGCGGGCTGGCTCGCGCTGCCCGGGCCGGCCTGGCTCTGGACGCTGCTCACGATCGCGGCACCCGGCGCCTATCTGTTGACCGACCTGGTGACCGGCCTCGCCCGCGGGCGGCGGCGCGGCGCGGTCCGGGGGCGGCTGCGCGCGCAGGCCGATCAGGCCGGGCGATGGGCGCTTGCGGTTGCCTTCATGCTCGACGAGGCGGTCCTTGCGCTCGACGCGATCATCCGGTCGCTCTGGCGGACCTACGGGTCGCGGCGCCAGATGCTCGAATGGACGACAGCCGCCCATGCGGCGCGGGCGAACGCGCGCGGCGCAGCCGGCTACTGGCGCGAGATGCGGGCCACGCCGTTCCTCGCGCTGGTGATCGGGCTCTACATCCTCGCGGTCGCGCCCGCCGCCGTCCCGGGCGCGCTGCCGCTTCTTGCCCTGTGGTTCGCCTCGCCTGCGATCGCGGCCCGGATCGGCCGGCCCTTCGCCGCCCCGGCCGCCGAGCTGGACGCGGAGGAGCGCGCCTTCCTGCGCCGGCTCGCGCGGCGGACCTGGTACTTCTTCGAGGCCTTCTCGGGCCCTGAGGACAACTGGCTGCCGCCGGACAATGTCCAGTTCGACCCCCGGCCCGAGATCGCCCACCGCACCTCGCCCACCAATACCGGGATGCTGCTTGTGTCGGCGTTGACGGCGCGGGACCTGGGCTATTCTGGCCTGCGCGATTTCGCCGTGCGCGTCCGCGCGGTACTCGATTCGATGGAGCGGATGGAGCGGCACCGGGGCCACTGGCTCAACTGGTACGACACCCGGTCGCTCGCGCCGCTCGCGCCGCGCTACGTCTCGACGGTGGACAGCGGCAACCTGGCGGTCTCGCTGGTGACGCTGGCGGAAGGCTGCCGGGACCTGGCCGGCCGGGCCGTGTTGCCAGGGGCCCTCTGGGCAGGGCTCGCGGACGCGGTCGACCTGCTTGACGAGGCCTTGGCCGATGTTTCTGACCGCGATGCCGGAGAAGTCGGCGCGCGGGTCGCCCTGATCAGGCGCCGGGTTGCCGGGCTTGAAGCCGGGCCGCCCGCCTCACTCGCGGTGATCGACGCGCTGCGGGACGACGTCTCGGGGCTGAAACCGCTGCTACTTGAGGCGTTGCCCGATTCAGGGCCGGCGCCGGCCGCGGTCCTCGAGGAGGCCAGAATCTGGATCGAGCGCATCGAGCATCACCTGGACATGATGCGGAGCGAGGTCGAGGCCCTGCTTCCCTGGCTCGAGCCGCTGGAGAGGCCGCTGCCCGGTCTCGATGCGCTGGCCCGGCGTCTTGCGGAGGCGCTGGGTCCCGACCGACCGCTGCGCGGCATCAACGCGCGGATCGCCGAGGCGCGTCGCGACGTCGCGACGGCGCGGGCGGAGACCGACGCCGGGGGGCAGGCCTGGCTCGACCGGCTCGATGCCGCGCTCGATGCCGGGGGCGCGGCGCAGGTCGGGCTCCTGCAGGACCTCGAGGCCGTGGCCGCCCGCGCCACATCCGCCGCCGACGGGATGGATTTCGGGATGCTCTTCGACCGCGAGCGGCGGCTTTTCAACATCGGCTACATCCTCGGCTCCGACCAGCTCGATCCGCACTACTACGACCTTCTCCTCAGCGAGGCGCGCCTCGCGAGCTACTTCGCTATCGCCAAGCGCGACGTGCCGGCCGAGCACTGGTTCCACCTCGGCCGCCCGGTCAGCGGCGTCGCGGGCGAGCTGACCGCGCTATCGTGGAACGGATCGATGTTCGAGTTCCTGATGCCGCCGCTCTTCCTCAGGAGCGAGGAGGGCCGGCTCATCGGGCGCAGCGAACGGGCGGCGGTCGCGGTGCAGAAGGCCTATGCGGACCGGCTCGGCCTGCCCTGGGGCGTCTCGGAGTCGGCCTTCGCCCTTCGCGACAGCGCGCAGACCTACCAGTACCAGGCTTTCGGCGTTCCCGGGCTGGGGCTGAAGCGCGGTCTCGGCGACGACTACGTGGTGGCACCCTACGCGAGCGGCCTCGCGCTAGCCGTGGCGCCACGCGAGGCGGTTCGGAACCTGCGTGCGCTGGCCGCGATGGGGATACTCGGGCCCTACGGACTCTTCGAGGCGGTCGACTTCACGCCCGAGCGGCAGCGCGCCGGCGAACGCTTCACCCCGGTCGAGAGCCACATGGCGCATCACCAGGGGATGATGCTGGCGGCGATCGGCAACCGACTGACCGGCGACGCGTTGCAGCGGCGCTTCCTCTCCGACCGGCGGATGCGGTCGATCAAGCTTCTCCTGCAGGAGCGCGTGCCCTGGGAAGCCCCGCGCGAGCCCGCGCGCGAGGAGGCGGTCGAAGTGCCCGAGCTGGCCCGTGGCGCGCCGCTGCCGGACCTCGAGGTCTGGGAGCCGCGGCGCAGCTTCCCGCCAGAGAGCCAGTTTCTCGGCAACGGGCGGCTGTTGTCGACCGTCACCACCGAGGGCGCCAGCGCGCTGTCGTGGCCCGGTCATGCGCTGACCCGGAGCCTCACCCATGGCGCGGTGGAGGACAGCGCGGGAGTCCTGTACCTCCAGGACCTGGGCGCGGGCGCGATCTGGCGGCTGGGCAAGGGCGGCGCGGCGCGGGCGGCATTCCACGCCCACATGGTCGAACTCCACCATCGCGAGGCCGGGATTGGCGCCACGCTCGAGATCTACGTGGCGCCGCGCGACGATGTGGAGGTCCGGCGCCTCACGCTGGTCAACGCCTCCGACGACATGCGCGAGATCGCCGTCACGAGCGCCGCCGAGGTCGTGCTGGCGCGACGCGAGGACCACGAGCGCCACCCGGCCTTCAGCCGTCTCTTTGTCAGGGGGGAGTATCTCCCGGACGAGCGCGCGCTTCTCTTCTCTCGCCGTCCGCGACGGGCGCAGGACCGGCCGCCGATTCTCCTGCACCGCATCCACGGCGACGGCACCACTCCGCTCGACGTGAGCTTCGAGACCGACCGCGCCACCTTCCTCGGCCGCGAGGGGAGCGCGGCGTTGCCCGAGGCGCTGGCGTGGGGCCGCAACGAGGGCCTCGGCGGCACTGAAGGCTACAGCCTCGATCCGGTGATGGCGCTGCAGGGTCGCGTCCGGCTCGACCCGGGCGCCCGCTGCCGGATCGCCTTCACCACCATCGCGGCCGGATCGCGCGAGACGGCGCTCGAGCTGTCCCGGCGCTACGGCGACCACGCCGCCTTCGACTGGACGCTCGACGCGGCGCGGCGGGCGGCGGCGGTCGAGGCGGGCGAGCTGTCCCTCAGCCACGACGACCTCGTGCTCGCCCAGACCCTCGGCAGCCGCCTCCTGATCAGCGAGCCGCAGCTCAGGGCGCCACGGCCGGTGCCGTGGGACGACCTCGGCGGGCAGCCGGACCTCTGGAGCATGGGGCTGTCGGGTGACTTGCCCATCCTGGTCCTCGGCAAGGCGGACGACGTCACCGAGGCGATGCTGACCAAGCTTGTGCAGATCCACCGCTGGTGGCGCCGGCGCGAGTTTTCCGTGGACCTCGTGGTGCTGCGCGAGGGCGCGGCGGGCTACGAGGAACCTATCCGCCAGCAACTCACCGCGGCGATGCGCGAGGCCGGCATCGTCGAAGGCGTCGGCGAGCGCGCCGGCATCCACCTGTGCACCTCCGGGCAGATCGGCGCCGCCGCGCTGCGGGCGCTCCGCGGCGCTGCGCGGCTCTGGATCGACGGCAGCCGCGGCAGCCTCGCCGACGCGGTGCGGATCGCGCCGGAGGGCCGCGAGCCGGTGCCGCCCTTCGTGCCGGTGCCCGGGCCGGTGGCCGCCCCGGTCGCCGAACTGCCGCGTCGGGACGATCTCGCCTTCGACAACGGCCTCGGCGGCTTTGCCCCGGACGGGTCGGGCTACGTCATAGAGGCGGGACCGGGCGGTCGAACCCCGCAGGCCTGGAGCAACGTGCTGGCTAACGACCGGTTCGGGACCGTCGTCACCGAGGCGGGCGGCGGCTTCAGCTGGGCGGTCAACAGCGGCGAAAACCGGCTCACCCCCTGGAGCAACGACCCCTTGGCGGACCCGCCGGGCGAGGTGATCTACCTCCGCGATGAGGAGACCGCGGCGCTCTGGAGCGTGACCCCCAACCCCTGCGGCGCGGAGACGCGATGCCGGGTGACCCATTCCCCCGGCGTCACTGAATGGCGCCGCGCGAGCCACGGCCTGGTTCAGACCCTGAGCGTGCTCGTCGCGCCCGAGGCGCCGGTCAAGCTCTTCGTGATGAGCCTCGAGAACCCCGGAAACCATGTCCGCCGGGTCACCGCGACCTGCTATGCCGAATGGGTGCTGGGCGCCGTGAACGAGACCGCGCGCCCCCACGTCGTCTGCGACTATGACCCCGGCAGCCGGGCGCTTCTCGCCCGCAGCGCGTGGAACCCGGAATTCGCCGCGCGAACCGCGTTCCTCACAGCGAGCCACCCGCCGCACAGCCTGACCTCGGACCGGCGCGCCTTCATCGGCGAGGCGGGCCGCCGCGACCGGCCCGCCGGTCTGCTCGCCTGGGATCTCGGCGGGCGGGTGCGCGACGTAACCGAGCCCTGCGCGGCCTATCAGGTGCATCTCGACCTCGCGCCGGGCGCGACCGAGCGGGTGGTCTTCGCGCTTGGCCAGGGCGAGGGCCTCGCCGACGCCCGGGCGCTCGCGGCGGAATGGCAGAGCGTCGAGCGGGCCGAGGCGGCGAGGGCCGAGGTCGAGGCGGTCTGGGCCCGCCGGCTCGGCGCGATCGAGGTCCGGACACCCGATCCGGCCTTCGACCTGATGGTGAACCGCTGGCTTCTCTACCAGGACTTCGCCTCGCGCATCCTCGCGCGGTCGGGCTTTCAGCAGTCCGGCGGGGCCTACGGGTTCCGCGACCAGCTGCAGGACATGCTGGCGATCCTGCATGTCGATCCGGACCGGGTCAGGGCGCACCTTCTCGAATGCGCCGCGCACCAGTTCGAGGCGGGCGACGTCCTGCACTGGTGGCACCCGCCCTCGGGACGCGGGGTGCGAACGCGGTGCTCGGACGACCTGCTGTGGCTGCCGTTCGTGACCGCCCGCTACGTCGCGGCGACCGGCGACCGGAGCGTCCTCGACGAGCGGGTAGCCTACCTCTCGGCGCCGGAGTTGCGGCCCGAGGAGGAGGACCGCTATGCCGTCTACGAGACCGGGGAAAAGGTCGCGCCGCTCTTCGACCATTGCCTCCGAGCGCTCGAGCGCGGCGTGACCTCGGGCCAGCACGGCCTGCCGCTTATCGGCGGCGGCGACTGGAACGACGGCATGGACGCCGTCGGCCGGCACGGCCGCGGCGAGAGCGTGTGGCTCGCCTGGTTCGCCGCGGCGACGGCCGAGGGCTTCGCCGATCTGGCCGAGGGCTCCGAGCGCGCGGTCCTCGCCGGGCTCTGGCGGGACCGGGCGACGCAGTTGCGCGAGACGGCCGACCGCGCCGGATGGGACGGCGCCTGGTACATGCGCGCATTCGATGACGACGGCATCCCCTGGGGCTCAGCCGAGAACGACGAATGCCGGATCGACTCGATCGCCCAGTCGTGGTCGGTACTCTCGGGCGCCGAGCCTGCGCCGCATGCGCGAGAAGCGATGGAGAGCCTCGCCCGGCACCTCATCCATCCCGAGGCGCGGCTCGTCCGCCTGCTGTCCCCGCCCTTCGACGAGACGCCGCGCAACCCGGGTTATATCCGCGCCTATCCGCCGGGGGTGCGCGAGAACGGCGGGCAGTACACCCATGCCGCCGCCTGGGCGGGACTCGCCTTCGCCGCCCTCGGCGACGGCGACCGGGCTTGGCAGGTCTTCGACATCATCAACCCGGTGCGGCGGACCGATACGGCGGCGAAGGCCGCACATTACCGGGGAGAGCCCTACGCGCTGCCCGGAGACGTGCTCGGCGCCCCGCCGCACACCGGCCGCGCCGGGTGGACCTGGTACACCGGTGCCGCGGGCTGGGCCTGGACACTCGCCGTCGAAGGCATCCTCGGGATCCGGATCGTGGCGGGCGCGCTGGATTTGCGGCCCTGCCTGCCGCGGGACTGGCCGGGGGCGGAGGCGACCCTGTCGCTCGGGCGCGGACGGCTGAAGCTGACGATCGAGAACCCGGAGGGACTCGCCGGCGGCGCGCTCCGGGTCGAGGTCGACGGCGCGCCATGGGGCGGCGGGCCGATCCCGTTTCCCGTCAACAGCGAGCGCGTCGTGCGCGCCCGGATCGAGCCGCAAGAGGCGACCATCGGCTAGGTTTTTGATCCCAAGGTTTCATGGTGCGATCCTTTGGCAGGAATGGAAGAAGGCCCTGTGGGTGTGGTTCGGCATGGAAGACCGACCCCATAGCGGGGCGATCGGCGCCAAAAATGCCCCCTTGCATCGGTGGCGATGTTGCTCCCGGGGCAACCGGGAGCAGTTGCCCGACATCTGACCCTGCCCGAAGCGGCGAAGGGGCTGGTCGTCTTTGCCTATGGCAGCGGCAGCAGCCGAATGAGCCCGCGCAACCGGATGGTGGCGGGCAACCTCGCCGAGCGGCGGATGTCCTTGACGACCCGATCGGCCGTCGGTTTGTAGGTTCCAGCTTTCCGTCTCATCTTCACTCCTTTACGGTTCAGATGAGCCAGAAACCTTCCACTATGCAAATCCCTCAATCAGGCTCACAGGTGCCGATGTAAGACAGTCCGCACCATTCCGTGCGCGCCGACATGCGCACATTCGGAAGCACATACGTCGATGCTTTGCGCATGACATGATAAGGAAGGCTGTGCCATGCCGATTCACAGTATGACCGAAATCGGTCCGATTTAATCATCGCCGACCGCTTGTCGCCGAGCGGGGCAAATTAGCTGACGCGCTGAACGCAAGTGTGTTTCTGGCTCTCGATAAAGCCCATCAGATCCGGTCTTTGAGCCTTTGAAGGACATCCATCTTCTCGTGCAGAACGGCGACCATGACGGGACGGTCGATGAATATCCAGAAGATGTAGTGATGCTGGCACCGATGGACGCAGACGTCCTCAGGCAACTGCGGGTATGATCTTGACCGCACCTGGCCCGCTGCGATTGCGTCAAGGCAATCCCCTATCTGACCCTAGTACATGTCCGCCTGTTCCGGGCTCCAAGACTCGAAAGCGTGCCGCCAGATGCCCGGAGATCCTCCTCTGCGGCGAGGGCGATTTCAAAACTGGACATCGAGCAGGTTAGACCCCAGCTCGCTTGCGTTCTTCGCGCCGGATGTCGTCAAGGGATTTCCCGAAAACTCGGTCGCGCCGCGCCTGCTCGATCCTCGGCTCCAGGACGTTCGACAGCGCTTTGAACGCTTCGCCTTCGCTCATGCCGTCGAGGGCAGGGGTGTCGCCAAGAGCTCGGTTCAGAACGTACTCCTTGATACTCTGCCCCTTGAGAGCAGCGATGGCTTTGAGTTTCTGGTGTTCTTCCGGGGAGATGTCGATCGAGAGTCGGGGCATGATGGAACAACAGTCGAGCGTGTCCCACATTACAACATTTGTTGGAGATTCGAGGTCCGGCAATGGCCGCGCCAATGGACAACCCCACCCAAACACTGCCGACAACCTGTCTTCGCACGGGGCAGGGTGGCGGACCGAGTATCGTGTGCGTATGGTGTGCACTACCGGTCCGTTGCGCCGTCAGCAGCCCCGAGGAGATCGCTGAATGCCCTTAAACGCAGCCACTCAGGCGGCGCGGTTATCTACGGCACCGATGATGGATTGGATTGATCCTCGAAACATATAAGCAATTTCAATACGATATGAATTTTCGTCCGCCCGAGTCATACGATTGTTTTGCCGATGTGGGTTTGGTAGAGCAGGCGGCAAAGAAAAACGCCGCCAAAACGGCGGCGTTTTTTCTCAGGGTCTTTCTGGTCGGTCTGGTCAGTCATGTAGCTGGCGAAACTCGCGCAATCCCTCTTCGCGGCGTTCGTCGAGATAGGCGGCAAGGTCGCGTACATCTACGCCCTTCGCGCTTTTCTGACTATCTTCCATGCGCATTATCGGAAGCTTGATGTTGCCATCGGAGACCTTGCGCAAGAACTTGGGCAGAGTGAGGTGGTGGAAGTAGTCACTGACTACCACGTCCACCGGGATAACGGTCTTCCCCTCGTACTGCGCCACCAGCATCCAAAATGTCTTCATGTCTGTTTCTCGTTACTCAGTTTCGTTTCATCGCTCTTTCTCCTTTCATTGGCGTTTCGGTGTGAACCTTGTAGCAGCATGAGAAGCATCTTGCAAGTATTTGATTTTGCGTGATAAAAGTTGGCTTGAAGCTGAAAATCCACTTTCAATCAGAGTTGCCGAAGTGACCACCTGCTTCTACAACTTGTGCTTGATGCTTTCGGGGGCACCATTTATGGTAGTGGTATGGCTAGATGTACAGCACCAGTGAACGGTCACCGTTCAGCAGCCGCAGCGGCGAGATGCCCTGCATGTCGTAATCGCTATGGCGGATACGGCGGCGGTTACCGCAGCTATGGGTACTCTCCGGGCTATTCCTCATCGGGCTACAGCAGCGCCCGGTCGGTAAGTAGCAGCGGTCGGAGTGGCGGCGGCTCTGGTAGGAGTAAACCACGCTGGTCGCCAGCGGGTTCGTCAGTAAGTTACACGCCTGCTGAGGTGCAAGCACTCACACCGATCCGCCGTAGCGTCGAGACACGCACGCCCCCGGCTGAGTCTCGGGACGTATTTCTATGTCACGCTTGGGATGATCGGGGCGGGGCGGCTAAGGAACTGCATGATTTGCTTGAGGCTCGCGGCGTAACTGTATGGTTCAGCGAGAAAGACGTGCTTCTTGGCTCTTCATTGCTACGCGAAATCGACAAAGGTCTTGCGAAGTCGCGCGTCGGGATCGTGCTTGTAACACCTAAGTTCCTAGAGCGCATAAGAGGTGAGGGTATTGCAGACAAAGAGCTTTCTGTGCTCCTTGCGCGCGACTTGCTCGTTCCTATCGTGCATGAAACTACGTATGAAGCGCTCCGCGAAATCAGCCCAATGCTTGGTTCGCGAAGCGGCCTAAGCACAACAGAAGACCCCATGGCAAATGTCGCGGTGAAGCTCGCTGAATTGCTGAGCGACCTTTAGCAATTCATTCCGCGTTGTCGTCAGACGCTGTGTCAGCCGCAGGAGGGCCACCGATGCCGAGGGGCAGATGCGCATCGGCACGCTTGTAGATGGCCGCTTGTCAGCTTCCAACGGGTCGGTTTCGTCTTCCCGGAACCCGTTGGTTGTCATACCTCGTTGCTCCCTGAGCGCTCGCGTTGGCCGCGAAGTGTTTCTGGTTTCTCTTCCTTCCAAGTGCTAGAAATCCCGAAAAGATTTCGGGTGAGCGAATGCAGGCGGCGGATTTTATCAAAAAATGGGAAGCGGCGGAGCTGAAGGAACGGAGCGCATCGCAGGCGCATTTCCTCGACCTCTGCGCGCTCCTTGGCATTGAAGACCCGGTATCCGCCGATCCAAAGGGCGATTGGTTCACCTTCGAACGTGGCGCGTCCAAGACCTCGGGCGGCGAAGGCTGGGCAGACGTCTGGCGCAAGGGCTGCTTCGCATGGGAGTACAAGGGCAAAAAGAAGGACCTCGACAAAGCCTTCGACCAACTCCTGCAATATTCCATCGCGCTGGAAAACCCGCCGCTCCTGATCGTGTCGGACATGACGCGCATCCGGATTCAGACGAACTGGACGAACACCGTTCAGCAAGTCCATGAAATCACCACGCCCGACCTTTTGGACGCCAGCAAGCGCGACCTCCTGCGCGCCTGCTTCACCGATCCCGAAAGCCTGCGCCCCGCCAAAACGCGGCAGGCCCTGACCGAAGAGGCGGCGCAGAAATTCGCGTCGCTCGCCCAGCGTCTGCGCGAGCGCGGTCACGACCCGGAAACCGTCGCGCATTTCGTGAACCGGCTTGTGTTCTGCATGTTCGCCGAAGACGTGGACCTTCTGCCGAATAAGATGTTCCAGAAAATGCTGGAACTGTGCCAGAAGGACCCGACCGAATTCCAGCCCTTCGCCAAGGACCTCTTCGCCGCGATGCAGTCTGGCGGGCGCGTCGGCTTCGAAAAAGTCGAATGGTTTAACGGTGGTCTCTTCGATGACGATACCGCCCTGCCGCTCGAAAAGGACGACTTGGCGGACCTTCTTGCCGCCGCCAAGCTCGACTGGTCCGAAATCGACCCCTCCATTCTGGGAACCCTGTTTGAACGCGGGCTTGACCCGGACAAGCGCTCGCAGCTTGGCGCGCACTACACCGACCGCGACAAGATCATGCAAATCGTCAACCCGGTGGTGGTGGAGCCGTTGCTTGCCGAATGGGCCGAGGTGAAAGGCCAAATCGAAGCGGCGCTGAGCAAGGCGGAGAGCGCTAAGTCGCGCTCTGCCCGAACCAAGGCCGAGAAAGAGGCGGAGCGCCTTCACGCGGCGTTTCTGGAGCGTCTGAGGGGCTTCCGCGTGCTGGACCCGGCTTGCGGGTCCGGCAACTTCCTGTACCTGTCTCTCTTGGCGCTCAAGGACATCGAACACCGCACAAACCTTGAGGCCGAGGCCTTGGGTCTTCCACGCGGCTTCCCGACCATCGGTCCGGAATGCGTAAAGGGGATCGAACTCAACCCCTACGCCGCCGAGCTGGCGCGTGTGTCAGTCTGGGTCGGAGAAATCCAGTGGATGCGCCGCAACGGTTTCGACGCCGCTCGAAATCCAATCCTTCGTCCATTGGGCACTATCGAGAACCGGGACGCGGTGCTTGCCCCGGACGGCTCCAAAGCAGACTGGCCCGATGCGGACGTTGTCGTCGGGAACCCGCCGTTTCTCGGAGTGTATAAACGATTGTCGGAGTTGGGTGAGGATTACAATGCCGCCTTAACAAAGGCTTGGCCAGAGGTGTCCGGCGCAACCGATCTAGTTGTCTACTGGGTCGCCAAGGCTTGGCAAATGATCGAAGAGGGAACGCTCACGGCTGCCGGATTGGTTACCACCAATTCTATTCGCGGTGGTGCAAATCGGGAAACGCTCAAACCGATAGTCTCTAACGGTGAAATCTTCGAAGCTTGGAGCGACGAGGAATGGACTGTTGAAGGCGCAGCCGTCCGCGTCTCAATGATCTGCTTCGGTAACAGGATTGACCGCGCGCCGAAACTCAACGGCCTTCCAGTCAAGGAAATCTATTCCGATCTATCTGCGAGCGACGGCGGCATCGACCTCACACGAGCGTCCCGTCTCAATGAGAATAAGCGTGTCGCATTTCTCGGTACAAAGAAGGGGGGGCCTTTCGACCTTGACGGCGCAACCGCTCGTGCCTTCATCGCAATGCCGACCAATCCTAACGGAAAGCGTAATGCAGAGGTGATCCACCGACGTTTTACGGGCACAGACCTCGCACGTCGCTTCGAAGACCGGTGGGTCATCGACTTCGGCCACGGCGTATCCGAAGGAGATGCTGCCTTATTCGAAGGCCCTTTCCAGCATGTTCTTGAGCACGTGAAGCCGATACGAGACAAGAACCGCCGTGAGTGGCGGCGGATTCACTATTGGCTACACTCAGAAACCGCACCCGGTCTGCGTGCTGCGGTGCTGGGAAGACCAAGGTTTATTGCAACGCCTCGTGTGGCGAAGTACCGGCTTTATAGCTGGCTCCATGAAGGTGCCTCCCTTGATGATGGAGCCATCGGGATCGGCCGAGACGACGACACAAGTTTCGGTATTCTCCATTCGAAGTTTCACGAACTATGGGCACTTCGCATGGGAACTTTCCTCGGCAAAGGAAACGACCCGCGCTACACACCATCCACGACCTTCGAAACCTTCCCATTTCCGGAAGGCTTGACCCCAGATATTCCCGCAACCGACTATGCAGACGACCCCCGCGCCCAAAAGATCGCCGAAGCCGCCGCAGAGCTGAACCGCCTGCGCGAAAACTGGCTGAACCCGCCTGACCTCGTGGACAAGGTCCCGGAGGTGGTCGAAGGCTACCCTGACCGGCTGATACCGAAAGACGACAAGGCCGCAAAGGAACTCAAGAAGCGCACCCTGACCAACCTCTATAACGCCCGCCCCGCATGGCTGGACCATGCCCATAAGAAGCTGGGTGAAGCCGTCGCAGAGGCCTACGGCTGGGGCGACGACTGGCGCGACGGCAAGCTGACCGACGACGAAATCCTTGCCCGCCTCTTCCGTCTCAATCAGGAGCGGGCGGCGAAGCAGTAGACCGCTTGTGGGGGCGTCGAAGGCCTATCTGAACCGATGAGAAAAAGCGGGACGGCGGACAGAAAACGCCGCCCCGCTAGTGATGCGCGGAAGATGGAGAAGACACCGCGCGACGGCCCGTAGACAGGCCGCTGACTGCCCTCACATTCTACCACGGGACAGGCGCTGCACCTAGCGAACGCGCGGTGCGGTTTCTGCGGCGCAGCGCAACTCTATTCGACGGAAATCTGGAACTTACTTTCGGCGCATTCGAATTTCAAACAGGCCCCTAGTCGTGTCCGGCGGGTCCCTCTTGAGCGCATTCCTAACACCGACGATCAATTCAGAGCTTGCAACCCAATGGGCATATCTTGTGCCCAGAGCAACAATAGTTGCCAAATCTGGTTGCACGTCTGTCGGCAGGCACTGCAAGTGCTCCGAAGAATGACGTATACCCCGTCTCTGGGTCCCCGGAAGCTCAAACAAAAACGAGACCTTACACACATCGAAGGCTGGTAGATCACTGCCTGCTGACGCAGGCAGCATCGTCCCACCTACGCGCCATGTCGCCTTATGCTGCCTCAAGCCGTTTCCGGAGGTTCGAAACGCTGGATGCGTGCCAGCGTCCACCGCGCGCTGTCCTGATACCGCGCTTGTTAAGTTCGTTCGCCTGCGCCTGTAGCGTCGTGAACCCGCAGGCTTCAAGGTCTTCCAATACTTCTGCAAGGTCATGCGCGCGGGCGTCAGCCCGCTCCTGCATCGCTTGTACAGATGCTGCGTTCCCCTTCCCAGCGCAACGCAGGGGAGCTGCGCCATAAGGGTTGCCGAACGTCTGTCCGCGCTCTCTAGCGGCCCTCATCGCAGCTTTGGTGCGGTCGCTGATCGCCTTTGCCTCAGCCTGCGCCACCACTGCCATGATGCCCACGGTCATAGCATTGGCTTCCGGCATGTCGCAGGCGACGAAATCAACCCCGGACTCCTGCAGGTTCAGAAGAAAGGCCGCATTCCGGCTAAGACGGTCCAGCTTGGCGATGACAAGCCGCGAGCCGGTCACACGAGCATGCTTGAGGGCTTTCTGTAGCTCAGGGCGTGTGTTCTTTCGCCCCGACTCCACCTCTTGAAATTCCGACACCGTGACAGCGCTGGTAGCCTTAGCATAGGCCGCGATTGCGGCGCGCTGCGCCTCCAAACCCAACCCACTGCGGCCTTGCTTGTCGGTGCTGACCCGGATGTACGTCACGATCTTCATGCTATGCCTCATTTCCAAAATGGCCTAGGGAACGGTAGTCCAATTTGTAACGCCAAATTAGAGGATTCGCGAGTCTTTTCAGTATCTTAAGTAAATGTCAGCTTCACCAGAACCCCTTCGGTCAGATGCCAAGGAACGGACCAACGCGGCGTGCTGCCCAATTCCATGCACAGCTTTAATCGGCTGAAATGCTCCACGAAAACGAAAAACGGGCGAGAGTCACTAGGGCGATGCCTGTGGCAAAAAACGGCGCAGAGTCATTGGGGCATGGCGATCTCAAATGCAGATCAAGCGCTTTAGGCATTATCAATGCCACGCGTTGAGCACGAGAGTGTTGCAAAATGCCTTAGAGGAGGTCGCCGGGACGGTTAGTCACCTTCTGGCGGCAGGCCCTGATCGAACATCTGCGCTGTCGAAGGTACGCCTAGGATCATCATTTTCTCAATCGGCCCCACCTTTGACAGTTGGCGTGAGACGAACCCCTGATAGTCGACGACTTGAGAGGAAACAAAGTCGTCAACGTGCTGAAAAGGCTGCCTTTGGTTACAGAACGCGAAAGATTTCTGCCACCCGTACACCCGCTTTCCTAATGCGGCTAGAGTCGCGCTCTGTGACCGGCTCGGGTTCAGACCGCCGCCTTTTCGTGTGGCTTCCTTGATCGCGGCCTTTGACGTCGACAGTGCCTCCCGGACACTCGCCTTGATATTCTCAATCGAAGTGCGGCTGGGAACGCACCGTTTCGGTTGGATCGTACAGCCCAAGAAGTTGATAGCTTTGCTGCACTCACCGCGTGCCGCCTTGTCTGGACCATCTTCTGGCCTGTACAGGCCAAAACCAAGTTCGGTCAGCGTCGTCTCTGCGAAGTCTTTTGCGGTGTCCAGCGTTGTCTCATCGGGAGCAACCATTAGAATGTCGTCGATGTATCGGACCGAAGTCACGCCCATCGCGTTCAACCGCTGGTCCATATCGAAAAGAAGAACGTTTCCTGCGAATGCCGAAAGCGATGATCCCTGAGCCACCCCTATTCCGCCCTTCGGGAAGAGGTCGGTGTATCCGATCAGCTCGTCTTCATTTCCAAGATGAACTTCCAGACCACTTCGGAACAAATCGGCGAGTTCGTCATCTCTCGTTTCACGCCTGACGAACCCCACCACGTCCCCGGTGGGGATCTTCGTAAAGAATGACCGGATGTCGGACTGGTAAAAATACTTAGCCCCATTGTCGATTGCTTCTGTGATGCGCTCAATAGCAGGTCTCACGCCGCCATATGGGTAGATCAATCCGCCGACGCCATACTTTGACCGGTTCACATCGTTGATCTTACCAAGCCGATCATCCCTAGTCGTTTCGTACCGAGTTTCAGGATTTCGAACGTCCCGTGCTATCCGAGGCTGCAAAACCTGCAGAATAGCCCGTTGAACGACGCGATTTTGAATCGTCGCGATAGCAATCGGACGTGGGTCTTTGCCCATGGCAAGGCGTTTCTTTTTATCTTTTAGGACTCCTTCTACGGGGTCGAATTGGAAGCGGCCTTCGCGCAGTTGGGCAATGATCCGTTTCAGGTGCCTTTGGTGGGAATGCTCGAACTCCGCCGCTTTTCCACGAATATCTGGGTTGCCGGACGTAAGCGCACTTCGCTTGACGTGTCTCCAAGCTGAAAAAATGTTCTGCTCACTACGTACTTCTTGGAAGAGCGTCTTCATATGTTCTCCGCTCGGGTTCCCCGTACATACAAACCCGACCGTTGACGGGCACCCATCCACTGCGCACGGCAGTGCCGCGACGACAGACACCTCGGCGGCAACCGCCACCTTGGCGTGATCCCCTTGGCGCGCGATCCGCATGGACAGGTCCAGCTTCACGTATGACGCCATGGCGACCATGGACGCTGCGGCGAATACGCAAGCGCACACGCCGGAAAGCCAGCTCAGGCGAGCCGGTTTTTCGGGGCAAGTTCACACATTTCTCCACCTTCCACCCTAACAGGTTTTTGGCAATGTCAAGCGCTTTCCGCCCCGGCCGCACCCGCCGCGTCGAAAGCTTATCCGCTGCTTGGGGTCCGCCATCTGACGGTGTATTCACAGCATCGAAGCCAACGGTCAGGCTTGGCCCATCCACTGCGCACGGCAGGGCCGCGACGACAGACACCTCGGCGGCAACCGCCACCTTGGCGTGATCCCCTTGGCGCGCGATCCGCATGGACAGGTCCAGCTTCACGTATGACGCCATGGCGACCATGGACACACAATATATGGTGGGTATGCGTGGCCGTGACGTCAAGTGGTGGGAATTGAAAAATTTGTGCACGCCGATCTCTCTGCGCCAACCTCACGGCGTAGCGGGCCAGCGACGAAGGGCGAAGCCCGTGATACGGTCTAAATACGGCTCCGGGTACGGTCGAAAATCTTAATAAAATCCGTGCCTTATGCGAAATTTCGTATTTGGCGCGATGTTCGAGCGTGGATCGGCCCTTTGGGATCGAAGACTCTAGCAGGAAAAGTGTTTTTCTTTAGGGGATGATTGATGATTCTAATACGGTGAATACGGTCGAAAGGCATAACGGCTTATAATTAAAGGAAATTCATTACCGTATTAGGCACCGGATTCTCACCGTATTAGGGCCGTATTGAAGGGGCTTGACGCCCCTCGCTAGTTTCTTGCGGGCCTGACATGCAGAAGGCCGCGAACGCCTGCCGGGTGGCAGCCGCGAACGCGGCACCGCAGCACTTACGCCGCCTTGTCCCCTCCATCGTACTTACACGCGTCAAGGACATTCTTTGATACCCTACGCCTGCGACCGCGCCCAACACGCGTCGGCTCTACCTGTTCGCTCTGCACAGGTTCACTGCGAGTCTCCACCTTTTCGAGGTACCAAGGGTAACCACCCTTGCCCCGCTTTTCCGACTGCATGAGCTTTGCTTCGCCGTGCTTGCCCAGATCAAAGATGCGTTCCTGCATCCCAGACAGTGACCGGCTCAGTGACCGAGTATTGTACTCGAACGCTCCGCCTTCCTTGACGCGAGCTACATCCAGCGGCGTTTCGTTTTCCTGTGCGATCTGGGCCAATTCGTTGACCTCGATCTTTCCTGCAAGGCCGAGTCCGCGTTCGTCCGCCCATGCTTCGAACAGATCGGTCCAACCGTCCTCTTCATCATCCTTGGCGACCTTCGCCAGCTTATCACGATTGCTCTGCCAGCTCGTCCAGTTAGGCGACGCCGCTTCAAGGATGCCACCAATCACATGACGATACCGCTCAAAACGACCGATCACGGGCGGGTGCTTCGGCTTCGGCTGTCCCTCGTTCAGCCAATGCTTCACCAGAACCAAAAGCGCGCCAAGGATACGCCCACGGTTTTCTTCTACGTGAGCCTGCAAGTCAGGATGCTTCCATCCAGTACGCTTTTCCGGTGCTGCCGTCTGGGGCAACAGTTCCAAGAGCGACAGACGCTGCATCAGTTCATCACTGAAGGGCGGGCGGTTACCCACAAGCATGAAGGATGCGCGAACCGGGATTGCCCGTTCGACGCTCGTCTTAAGCTCGCGGTCGATATACAGGCCCTCCGTGAAAAGGGTCGCCAAGGTCGGGGAATTGATGGTCCGTCCCGTGGGGAGATTGTCCCAAGCGATGACGGAAGTCCCCGACGAAAGCGCGGCCAAGATCGCCTTGCGCCGTTCCTCTTCGTTCCCGGCAAGCGGACGCATCCCGGCGGTTCCACGGATTACCGTCTGCATCACCGTCGCCAGCAGCCCCCCACCTGCGCGCCGTGCCGTCTTGGAAATCAGAAGCGGCATAACCGGACCGTTGATCATCGGGCGCACGATCTGTTCCAGCAGGAAGCCGACTGCGGACAGGAAGGACGGCGGTACGGCAGTCGCACCTTCACCGCTTCCCCACTTCTTATTGCCAAGGAGGCGCAGCACAGCCTCTTCCAGTTCGGCACGGCTAACGCCGTCCATTTCAAAGTTAACGAAGATGTCGAGAATGGTCTCGCGGGCTTCGGCAAGATGCTCTTCGGTGATCTTGCGCGGCGGACGCGGCACATCCAAACCTTCCGGCGGAGCGTAATAGAAGCCTGACTTGTGGTACCCCGGCGTAATGATCAAATCGCCCTCCGCCGTGAACACGGGCGCATAGATTACGCCATACAGCTCAGGAACCGGCTTTTCCGCGTGATAGAAAATCTGGTTCACCACGTCCTTAGGCGCACTAACATACCGAAACGACGTGCCGTCGCCCACGCGCTTGCGCCAAAACGTTGAAAGGTTCAAACGCGCCGCAAACGTATCACGATCCAACGGAACGGTCGTCGCGGTACCCGTCTCACCCATGTACTGGATTTCCACCCACTGGCCGTCACGCTTGAAGAGCTTCGGCGTCCAGCGGTTATCGCGCTCAATGGTGGTCAGAGCGTAGTTGCAGAGGGCCTGAAAGTCGTCTTCGTCAATAACATTCGTGTCGCCGCCCTTCGCTGCTGCGCGCCTCTCAGCGTCGAGGATTACGTTTGCCGCGCCCCGAACGTTCTTGAGGTACGGCATGTCCAGCGCGGGCCAACGAGCCTTCATGGTGGTCATGAAATTGCGAATGGAAACCTCGCCTTCGCCACTCTTGATCAATCCCGCCAGCATGACCGCGAGGTCAACGGTCTGGGGCGTCGCCTTCCACTCCTTGGCCATCGTATCGGCATAGGTCAGCGGTTCGCACTTCTTGATCTTCTCACAGTGCTTGTCGGTCAGTTCGTTCAGAACCTTCTTCGTGCCATCAGACGCGCGCACGTTGCCGACAATCGTAATCTGCCCAGTTTCAGTCTTCTCCAATTTGCTTCTCCTTCTCACAGTCAGTTGGTTAGCATCGGTTCGGCTCCTTTCCTTGGTTGGCGGTGGCCCGCGTCACGCGGGCCTTCACCAGTTCAAACAGGTACTCCCGACACCTGTACGCGCTTCCTCCGCCCACGGAAGACAGGCTTGTCCTCCGCGTTCGCTGCCAGATTAGCCAACTTGTCGAGATGGTCACCGCGCGCATGCGCCGCCGCGCAGTCTTCCAGATACGCGTCGATCTTGTTTTCGATCAGCGTTTCCAGTTCGCAATCTGCCGTGGCAATAGCTGCGGCACACATATGATGAATCCGGGCCTCGGGGTCAGCGACGTCCCGAAATTCTTCGAACACCTCGCGCGGCAACGGACACCCAGTCGCTTGCCACACGGCAATTTCGGCGCTCGCAAAGTCGTCGCTTTCCTTGGGCCTAGTGTGGATCATTGCTTTCGCCCGCCAGTTCCGTAACCTTGCATGCAAGGTGGCGCAGCTCTTCGTCGCGCTCTTCTCCGCAGTTTCCTTCATCATGTTGGTGGCCAAAATCAGGGCCGTGTCGCGGTCGTTCATGTGTTTGTCACCTTTCATTGAGATGCCCGCAGACTACTCGGACTCGCGCCCCTCGGCAATGGACCTCACAGGTCAAGTAATTGATAAGGCTGTATAATTGTGCTTGAAGCCGAATTTACCCATCGCACATGGGGTGCCATGACACCTCTATTTTGCTTCAAGCTGAGCTTTCGGAGGTAACGGAATGTTACAGCCTGAAGCAATCAGGCGGCGAACCCCTCGGCCTCTTCCAATTCGAGTCGGATGTACTCAGCAAGAAGGTCGCGCGGAAAACGAATCGAATCGTCCCTCTGCCTAGGACCGGTCGACCAATCGTCCGGCCCTTCCGGATCATAAGTCGGTCGCGCCCCCAGAAGTCGCAACGCCGCCTTCGCGGTATCCCGGTCGCCGCCAACAAGACGGGCGACGTTCGCCACGCTGAACCCGTGGGGACCTGCCTCCGCGTGTTCGGTCAGGTAGTAGTCCATCGCATCCGCCAGTCGGAAAGCTTCGTGCAGCGCATACGGTCCGTCACCGCCGCTGTAGTCGGCGACAAGCTCGCACAGGGCCAATCGCTGCGCTTCTTCCGGGGTCTGCGGATCGTCGGTCACGTCCAGCGCCTGCGTCATGGCGAGGTAAAGCTGCGCGCGCATCTTGAGCGTCATGTGGATCATTTTGGTAGTCCTGTCCTTTGCTGCTGATAGGTCCGCCGGGGCGCGTATCGCAAAAACCTGCCCCGGCGGTATGAGCGGCGGTCGTGGGCAACCGCCGCCGGTTCATTTGAAGGGGCTTAGCCCAATCCCTCGCGCTGAAGCTGGGCTGCGACGGCGCGACCGATGGCAGGCCAAGAGGCACGGAACTGCCCTTCCTCGTCGCAAGCCAGACGTGCGGCGTGCCAGAGGGCGGCTCGGCGCTGCATACGTTCACGCCCGCGCAGATACTTGGCCGCGTCGAAAGTTGCAGGGGTATTACGCAGGGTAACGCTACGCGGCATCGCGGGTGCGCTCCCATTCGGCAATCTGTTCGGCGATGCGCGCCTCTTCGGCAGCGAAATCGGCCTCAGAGAAATTCGCCCGCTTTTCCATCGCCTTTTCCAGCTTCTCGCGACGGTGGCGGCGGTGGAGCTTTTCTTCCTTACTGGGCTTGTCATCGCAAAAACTGCCGACAAATCCGGGGTTTTCGTCGAGAATGCTAGCCATTCTTTGCCTCCGCCTTCGCCTGAAGCTCGTTCCGCTTACGGTCTTCGGCGGACAGTTCCACCGGGTTTTCGTGGGATCCAAACGCACGTGCCACTGCCAAGTATGCCGCCGGGGTCAAGACGTGGCCACTCGGCAGAAACTTGTGCCCGCCTTCGGTGATCTGGAAAAGCATGTGCCACGCCCCGGCGTGATCCTTGCGGATCGTCTGAATAATGTCTTCAACGGTCATCTTGGGCTTCCTCACGTCAGGCCGTGGCGGCGGGCATAGTTCATACGCTGGATCGGGCTGAGGCCCGCCAGAACGGCGTCATGTTCGTTTCGGGTCATGCTGCTGGTGGTATCCGGTCGCGGCTTGTCGAGGCCGTTTGCGCGTGCATAATTCATGCGTTCGGTTCGGCTCATGTTCGCGGTGTCGCTGGCAATCTTGTTCGCTTCAGCAACCTTCGCCTGAGCGGCAATCAGGGCGTTGCTGACCTTGGGGTCTTCCTGCAATTCGGTGATTGCGGCGCTCAGGTCCAATTCGATCTCGCCACCGGTCAAGACATAGTCCCTAACGGCATTCAGGCCGACGATAGACTCCGGCTGGACGGCAACTGAGGTCTGCGCCTCAAAGGCCTTACCAATGGCGCTCACGGCCTGCGTGAAGCGCTCACGGTCTTCGTCATCAAGGTGGGTAAGAATGTCTTCAATGGCCATTTATGCGGCCTCCTGTTCGATAGTGGTGGGGATGTTCACAACGTCGATTGCCTTGATCCACGCCGCCCATCCGGCCTCACCTACAGGCAATTCGTTGGCTTCGCCCGCGAGGATAAACCGGACGCAGGCAGGATGGATCAGAGTAATCTGACGCAAGCGCTCGACGCGCGGCAGGCCAGCGGCGATTGCAGCGCCGGTCACGGCCTTCTGGACGGATCGCGCGCGCTCCAGTTCCTTGCCAACCAGTGATGCCCTGAAGGCGTCTGCGCGGGCCTAAGGGCTACCACCAAGCCAAATGTCATCGGGGTAACCAAGCGTATCCGCCCGCTCTGCGCGTTCGGCGGTATCGTGGGTTACGACGCTGGCCAGTTCGTCGTCGGAAAGTCCAGCCCTACGCCTTGCGCGCAAGAGCGAAATGACTTCGGGAAGGGCGTACATATGTCCGCGCGGAGCACGGCCAAAATCATGGAAGGCAGCGACGCCGTCCATCCAGCGCCAGATTGACCGGTCGCAGACATTCAAAAGCGCGCACAGGTCGGTTGACCGCAAGGTTGCGGTGATAGGGTTCATGGTCGACTCCTTGCGCCCTCACGGGCGCTCTCAATGGTCGGGAAATTTGGCAACCCCGGCGGCTACATATGACCGGTCTAAGGTTGCATCTCTGATATTGTCAGCACTAGCATATTTTGCTTGACATTGCAAATTTACACGGTTGCGTGGTCTGGTGCGTGATTCGCGTAAGGTGATTTCGTGGCGCAGGCAAGGAAAAGGCCCGCCGATTTGGCGGGCCAGAGTGTTGGTGGGTGCCCCGCGCCAGCGGGCAGGGCGGCTAGGTCACCTTTTCAATCCATGGCCAATCTTCATACCGGTCGCCTTGCTGACGGATATGAGTATACCCCTCCAAGCTCTTCCAAGACTTGTGACCGGTCACGGACGCCGCCTGCGGCACTGTGCGCCCCATTTCGAATAGTCGCGAAGTGCCTTCGTGGCGCATGTCGTGGAAGTGCAAATCGTCGATACCTAGAAATTTGCAGGCTTCGGTGAAGCGGCGGCTGACTGTGTCTGAGTTGAAAGGGAAAATCTCAGCCCTTTTTTGCGGCATGGCTTCGATAATGGCGCAGCACGGGTCGGGCAGTTCTACCCATGTATCGACGCCACCTTTCTCGCCGGGGTTCTTCATCTTCCGTACTAAAATGCGCTGGTGCTGGGGTTCGTAATCGTCCCACGTGATCCTGCAAATCTCTGCCTGACGGCGGGTGCTGAAAATCGCGAATGCCAAGACCTTATGCATCGGCATGGTTCGCGGGTTCGCTGCAGTGGCCCGCTCAAAGTACTTCATAAGTTGGTCAAGCTCTTCAAGGGTGGGGCGACGGTCGCGCCCCTCCGATTTGCTAACAAAGCCATGGCGCATGCAGACTTTTTGCGCATCTTTCATAGTCTGCTCATCTAGCGGGAACCCCCACAGGGGGCGCGCATCCGTAAATACCGCCGACAGGTGCGACAGGTAGTTGAGGGCGGTGGACGCGGAGTTGAGGCCGGGGCGGTTGTGTAGCTCCTTCACGAAAGACACAATGTCCGAAGACTCAATCCGGTCGCAGGGCATGTCCGCTATGTCATACTCTTCCCGGATCGTGCGCAGCACTTGCGCCTTCGTCTTGCCGATCTCTCGCATGGACTCGGTGATGTACCTGTCTATGGCGTCGCCCAACGTCACCTTCTTTGCGCTTCGGTTTTGGACCTTCCGTCCGGCGGCAATGTCTGCGTCAATCTCCTTCTCTCGTTTCTTCGCCCATGCTTCGGCGGTCTTGCGTTTGTCGAAGGTGCGGCTTACCGGCTTCATGTGGCCTCTGCGCGTGATCTGCGCTAGAAACCGCTTGCTGCCGTCCTTAAGTGTTCGCTCTGTGATGGTGGCCATTTTCGTATGACTCCGGGTTACTTCGTATGACTCTGAGTCATACTGGATGCAAAAAAAGGCGTAAACAGGCCAAAATGAGCAAAAATGGTATGACTCCAGTATGGCAGAAAATATATTAAAAACAGACATTTCAACTGCTTCACGGCTATCTGTAGCCCCGATGATGGACTGGACCGACCGCCATTGCCGGTATTTCCACCGGCTGATGAGCGCCGAGACGCTGCTTTACACCGAGATGGTCACGGCGCCCGCGCTGGTGCGTGGCGACGCGCGGCACCTTCTGGCTTTCGATCCGGCCGAACACCCGGTTGCGGTACAACTGGGCGGGTCGGACCCGCAGGAACTGGCCCAGGCCACCCGGATCGCCTGCGACGAAGGCTATGACGAGGTGAACCTCAACGTTGGCTGCCCGTCCGACCGGGTGCAGTCGGGCACCTTCGGGGCGGTGCTGATGAAGACGCCGGGGTTGGTCGCGGACTGCGTGGCGGCGATGCGGGAGGCGTCCTCGGTCGACGTGACGGTGAAATGCCGCATCGGCGTCGACGAGCAGGAGCCGCGCGCGGTGCTGCCCGGCTTCGTGGAGACCGTGTCGGCCGCCGGTGTCACGCGCTTTACCATCCACGCGCGCAAGGCCTGGCTGCAGGGGCTCAGCCCCAAGGAAAACCGCGATATCCCGCCGCTCGACTACGCGCTCGTGCACGAGATCAAGCGGGCCTTTCCCGGTCTGCATATCTCGGTCAATGGCGGGGTTCAGTCGCTGGACGAGGCGAGGCGGTTTCTCGCGTCCGGGCTCGACGGGGTGATGATCGGGCGGGCGGCCTATCACAGCCCGGCCGACATCCTGCTGCCCGCGGACGAAGAGATTTTCGGCCGGCCGGGGCGCAAGACCGCGCGGCAGGTGGCCGAAGAGATGCGCCCCTATATCGCGCGTCATCTTGCGGCCGGCGGGCGGCTGCACAATGTCACGCGGCACATGCTGGGGCTCTTTTCGGGCCGGCCCGGCGCGCGGGCCTGGCGGCGGGTGCTGTCTGAGGGGGCGGTGGCGCCCGGCGCGGGGCTTGACGTGCTGGACGCGGCACTGGCCGCGGTGCCCGAGGCCGCGGCGGCCTGAGTTCAGCCCATCGCGCGGCCGGCCTCTTTCCGGGCGAAGGGTTTCATCCGCTCGCCATGGGCCTCGAGAAAGGCCCGCACCCGCGCGGGATCGCGTTTCGACAGGTCGCGCAGCCACCAGGCCACTGCTTTCTGGATGAACCATTCGCGGTCGTCCACGTACCCTGCGGCCCAGCCCAGCACGCGTTCTCGCACGGCGAGCTCCGCGGGGCCGGGATGGCGCTGTTTCGTCCAGGGCAGCGTCATCACCAGCGCGGCGCGGCGGCTCCACATATGCGGGCTGACGGTCCAGCCCTCCACGATGTCGAGCCGTGACGGGTCGGCCACCAGCCGTTTCTGCCCGGCGATGGAGGCATGATCGGCGATGGCCCAGGCGTCGAAATCGGGCACCCATCCGGCAATCAGCGCCCAGGCGCCCGCGTCGTCGGGCCGGATGCGCGCCTGGGTCAACAGCTTGGCCGCGGCGATCCGGGCCTCGTGGATGTTCGTCTGCCACAAGGCGTCGGCGAGGCTCAGGCGGTCCTCCAGCGACAGGGCCTTGCGCCAGTCCTTCGTCAGCGCGTCGATATCGGGATTGGCGACGCCCAGATAGGGACGGGGGGCCTTGTGATAGGCGGCCATGTCTTCGGCCTTGCCGGGCACCGCGCGGTCGCGCAGGGCGGCGAGGCAGGCTTCGGGGGTTGGCGGGGTGTCGGGCGGTTCCATCGGCCTCCTGCGGGCGGGGCTGGGCACATCGTCTGGGGGGCATTTCTTTCGCCGCGAGGCCGGCGGGTCAAGTGCGGGCGGTTCAGGTGCGCCCTTGCTGCGCGGCTGTCGGTGTCGCCGGCTGGAATGGCAGGCCGGGGCGGGCGCCGCACGGCCAATCGCACGGGGCGCCCTCACACCAGCAGCATGATCCCGCCCAGGACCAGCGGCAGCGGCAGCGAGACCAGCGCGCGGATCATCAAAAAACGCCGGCCCATCAGCGGCAGCTCGTAGGCGATGGAGCGGTTGAGGTTCACCACAGACCACGCCGTGACATAGGCCATCAGCGCCGCCCAGCCGGCGCCGGCCTTCAGCGCCGCCGCGCCGATGGCGAAGGCCACGAAAGGGCCGCCCGGCGTGACCGCGCCAAGGATCGTGGCCAGCCCCATGCCGGCCACGCCGGACTCCGCGCCGAAAAAGCGCTCGATCTGGTCCACGGGCAGCAATGCGGCCAGAAACCCTGCGCCCACCAGCCCGACGAAGATACGCGGGATCATGAAGACCATCATCGCGCGGGTGCGGGCGTAGACGGGGACAAGCCTGGCCGGGTCTTGCCGGCGCAGCCGTCGCAGCAGTTCGAGCGCCAGCGCCCATAGCAGCACGGTGCCGATCGCGATGTTCATGCCCGCCCTTTCGCCATCAGGTGCCGCACGACCAGCCCGAAGACGATCGGCGCGGGCAGCGACAGCGCGACCCGCAGCGCCACGAATTCCGGCGGCAGAAAGCTCAGCTCCCAGATCAGGGTGCGGTTCAGCCCGACCAGCACCCAGCCCGAGACCAGCGCTACCCCCGCGCCGAGGTCGGCCCCCGCCGCCATCAGCCCGATTGTCAGCGGGTAGGTGACCGAGGGCCCGCCGGGAAAGATCGCGCCGGCTGCGGTGGCGATGGCCAGACCCCTCACGCCGCTTTCGGGCCCCACCAGACGCAGCACCCGCTCGCGCGGCAGCAGAAAGGGCAGGGCCGAGGCGATCAGCACGCCGGCCAGGATCTTGGGCAGCAGGAACACGGCAAAGCCCGCATCGCGGCGGAAGATCGCCCAGAAGGTCTCTGGCCCCTTCAGCAGGTAGACGGCGATGCCCGAGACGACCGCGATGGCAAGGATGAACAGGAACGAGCCGTCGATCAGCTTGTGCGGCATGCTGCCGCCGGGCGCGGATGTGTCCTTGTCCTGCATGGCCGACGGTTTGGCATGCGGGCCGGCCGGGCGCAAACCCAAGGAGTCAGAGCGCGCCACGTTTGCAGGCACCGATAAACCCGTCGATGCTCAGCCGACGGATCTCGGGCAGCGCCGCCTTCAGGCGGTCGTGCGACCAGTCCCACCAGGCGATCTCGTGCAGCGCCTCGGCCTGGGTTTCGGAAAAGCGGCGCTTGAGCACCCGGGCCGGCACCCCTCCGACCACCGTGTAGGGCGCCACGTCACGCGCCACGACCGCGCCTGCACCGATCACCGCGCCGTCGCCCACGGTGACGCCGGCCAGCACCGTCACGCCGTGGCCGACCCATACATCGTGGCCGATCCTGACCGGATGCGCCTTGCGCCAACCGAAGAACGCGGCATCGTCCTCGCCCAGTTCGTATTGTGCCGCGCGGTAGGTGAAATGGTGCTGCGCCGCGCGCCAGGTGGCATGGTTGCCGGGGTTGATCCGCGCGCCCTCGGCGATGGAGCAGAACTTGCCGATATCGGACCAGATCACGTTGCCGGATTTGGTGATGTAGGAATATGCGCCGAACCGGCTCTCCTTCATCGTCACGTGGGCGTAGATCTCTGTCCACGGGCCCAAATCGCAGTCGATGACGGTGGCGGTGTCGTGGATCGTCGGGGCTTCCGACAGGCGTTTCATTGTGCGCCGTCCCATTTGCCGATCAGGCGGCGGCGGATCTGCGCGGACAGCCAGTCGATAACATAGACCATGGCGATGATCAGGAAGATGATCGACCAGGCCTCATCCCAGCGATAGGCGCTGATCCGGTCCGACAGCAGAAACCCGATGCCGCCGGCGCCCACGATCCCCAGGATCGTGCCCGAGCGGACATTGGATTCGAAATTGTAGAGCACGATGGACAGGATCACCGGCATCACCTGGGGCATCACCCCGAAGCGGATCGACTGCATCCCGGACCCGCCAGAGGCAACCACCCCCTCGACCGGTTTCTTCGAGGTGTTCTCGATGGCCTCGGAGAAGAGCTTGGCGAAGGTGCCGATCTCGGAGACCGCGATGGCCAGGATGCCGGGCAGGGGGCCGAGGCCGAAGGCGCGGATGAAGATCAGCGCCAGGATCAGCGTCTCGAAGGCGCGGATGATGTCATAGCCGCGGCGGACCGACAGGCGGAAGAACAGCAGCCGGTTGATGTTCTGCGCGCCGAGGAAGGACAGCGGAAAGGCGATGACCGCGCCGATCAGCGTGCCGAGAAAGGCCATCGACAGGGTCTCGCCCAGACCTTTCAGGATTTCCCGCCACTCGTACCAGGTCTCCCAGATATGGGGCGGGAACATGAAGCTCAGCACCCGGCCCAGCCGGCCAAGCCCGGTCCAGATCCGCTCGGGCGAGGCGTCGAAGGCGATCAGGCAATAGACGATGAGGGCCGCGAAGGCGGCCCATAGCGCCCAGCGGCGCAGCCGCACGGAAAGGGGCGCGCGAAAGGCCAGCGGGTGGGCGGCGCGCAGTTGGGCGATGCGTTCCGGGGGGATGTCGGTCATCCGTCCTTCTCCATGCCGATCACCCGGTGGCGCAGCCGTTCGGACCCGTAGTCGATCACGATCACCGTGGCGAGGATGATCAGGAACAGCGCCGAGAGGTCGGTATATTCCTGAAAACTCATGGCCACGCGGAATTCCTGGCCCAGCCCGCCGGCGCCCACATAGCCGATGATCGACGAGGACCGCACGTTGATCTCGAACCTGAGCAGCGTGTAGCTGATGATGTTGGGCAGCACCTGGGGCACGGCGCCATAGCGGATCTGGTCGAACCAGGAGCCGCCGGCGGCCTTGACGCCCTCCAGCGGCTTCATGTCGATATTCTCGTTGACCTCGGAATAAAGCTTGCCCAGCGCGCCGGTGGCATGGGTGGCAATCGCCAGGACGCCGGCCAGCGGGCCCACAGAGAAGCAGAAGACGAAGATCAGCGCCCAGACGAGGTCGGGCACGGTGCGGACGATTTCCAGAAACCGCCGGGTGATCCAGAGCACCCACCGGTTGGGCGCGAGGTTGCGCGCGGCGGGAAAGGACAGAAGGAACCCGCCGACCACGCCCATCGTGGTGGCCATGAAGGCGATCAGGATGGTTTCCAGCAAGAGCTTCGCCCAGACCTTCCAGCGCCAGAACCATTCGGCCAGATCGGCGCCCAGGCTGTCCCAGCGCAGCACGGGGATGGTCTGCGAGATGTATTCGCCCAGCCGCGGGATGCCGGCGGGCACGATCCAGCGTTCCGCCCGGCTGCCGTCGGGCAGGGTCACCTGGGTGACCTTGAAGAAATCGCCTATATAGGACGTGGCCAGGAAGGCCGCGAAGAACAGAATGCTGCCGATGGCCCAGCCGAGGCGGGCGCGGCGGCGTTGCGCCGCGAAATCGCGCTCGAAGGCGGCACGGGGCGGCAGGGCGTCGATATCGGCTGTGGCTGTCATGGATGTGCGAAAAGGGCGGCCCCGGGGGACCGCCCTTCCATGCACCGGGGCTTACGAGCCGCGGCGCTGTTCCTTGATCCAGGCGCGCATGTCGACGATCCACTGGTAGCGGTCGTGGTCGACGCGGGTGAAGCCCACATCGGGGTTTTCGTCGGCCGGGTCGAACGAGGAGTAGAGCGTGTAGCCCTCGGGGTCGGCGGTCGGGAATTCCTCGATCGCGGCGGTGATGTCCTCGATCATCTCGGCGGGCAGGTTCTTGCGGAAGGTCCAGGGGCCCGAGGTGATTTCGGGGCTTTCCCAGATCGTGCAGACCACGCCCTCTTCCAGCATGCCCTTCGAGACCATGCGCTGCGGGATGCCGTCGACATCGTTGTTCTGGTAGGTCGAGGCGGTGTCGAAGGTGCCGTTGGCCACACCCTGCACGCCGGCCTCGTGGCTGCCCGAGAACGGGGTCGCCGCGAAATAGGTGGCCGGGTCGATGTCCAGGCGTTCCTTCATGTTGAAGAAGGGCACCGCGTAACCGCTGGTCGAGTCGGGGTCGGCGAAGGCGTGGACCTTGCCTTTGGCGTCGTCGAGGCTCTTGATGCCGCTGTCGCAGCGGGTCACGACGATCGAGCGGTAGCCGGTGTTGCCGTTCTTCTTGATGGTCGTCAGGGTCGGCACCACGCCGCCGTCGGTGGCGGTGTAGACGGCCGCGTAGGAGGACGAGCCGAAGCGGGCCACCTCGATCTGGTCGGCGGCGACGGCCTGGATCACGCCGTCGTAGTTGCCGGCGGTGAAGATCTCGACCTCGACGCCCAGCTTCTGTTCCAGGAAGGCGCGCAGGGGTTCGTTGCGCATCAGGCGGTCTTTTTCGTTCTCGCTCGACAGAATGCCGAACTTGACGACCTTGTAGTCGTCTTTCCAGCCTTCGGCGAGGGCGGGCAGGGCCACGAGGGTGGCCAGGGCAGTGGTTGCGAGCAGACGCATGGGTGGTCTTCCTTCTCTCTGGGGGGGGTTAGGCCGGGACCTTCACGCGCGCGGCGGTGGAGGTGACGGCCTCGTTGAACTCTTGCAAACCTTCGATCCCGTAGATGTCGCGCACCACGTCGTCGGTCAGTTGCCGGGCGGTGCCGTCGAACATCACGCGGCCGTCGCGCATCGCGACGATGCGGTCGCAATAGGCGCGGGCGGTATCCAGCGTGTGCAGGTTGACCAGCACGGTCAGCCCGTCTTCGCTGTTGATCGTCTTCAGCGCCTCCATCACCAGCGTGGCGTTCGCGGGGTCGAGGCTGGCGATGGGTTCGTCGGCGAGCATGATCTTGGGCTGCTGCACCAGCGCCTTGGCAATCGCCACCCGCTGTTGCTGGCCGCCCGACAGCGTGCCGGCGCGCTGCAGCGCCTGGGGCACCAGCGACAGCCGGTCGAGCGCCTCCAGCGCCATGGCGCGCTCGGCATCGGTAAAGCGCATCGCCATAGACGAGACGAAGCCGTGATGGGCAAGCCGACCGATCAGCACGTTGGTCAGGACATCCAGCCGCTCGACGAGGTTGAACTGCTGAAAGATCATCGCGCATTCGGCCCGCCAGCGGCGCAGGGGCCGGCCCCTGAGCGCGGTGATCTCCTGTGTGCCGAAGCTGACCGAGCCCTCGGTCGGGTCGATCAGCCGGTTGACCAGGCGCAGCAGCGTGGATTTCCCCGCGCCCGAGCGGCCGATCACGCCGACGAACTGGCCCGACTTGACGGTCAGCGAGACGCGGTCGACGGCGCGGGTTTCGGAGAAGGCCTTGCTGAGGCCCGTCAGGGTCAGGTCTTGATGCGACATGGCGCGGACCATCGGCGCGCTTCGTAACCTCCCGCTGTCGCTGGCGTGAATTTTCTGTCTCTGCCCGGTAACGGAATGGTGACACGTCGGGTGCGCCTGCGCCGCATCTCGGCGCGCTGGCGGCGGCAAAGTTTTTTGGCTGGGGCCAATCCGTCACCCAGCCGCCATAAACTTTGAGTAGGCCCAGCGAAAATCGAATTGAGGAGGAGGCCCCCGATGCAAGAGCGCCCCGTGATCGGCGCCGCCCTGCGCCCGCGCGACCTGCCACGTTTCCTGCCCTGGCTGGCCGAGCACGACCGCGATCTGGAGCTTCAGGGCTTCGACAGGCCCGAGATGCTCGGCGGCGACTGGCGCGCGGCCGTCGCCGAGACGCGGGCCGCGCTCGATGGCTGGTCGGGACGGCTGGGGATGCACGGCCCCTATGCCGGGCTGGTGCTGGACGCCCGCGACCCCGAGGCACGCGCGCTGGCGCGCCGGCGCATCCTGACCGCGCTGGAGATCGCCGAGGCGCTGGAGGCGCGGCAAATGGTGCTGCACTCGCCCTACACTTTGTGGAAGCACCAGAACCTCGACACGCTGCCGGGCGCCCGCGACGGTATGATCGCCCGTGTGCAGGACACGCTGGCCGAGGCCGTGACCCGTGCCGAGGCCGCAGGGATCACGCTGGTGATCGAGAACATCGAGGACGTGGACCCACGCGACCGGGCGCATCTGGCCCACAGCTTCGGCTCGGACGCGGTGAAGCTGTCGATCGACACCGGCCACGCGGACTTCGCGCACGGCTCGACCGGTGCGCCGCCGGTGGACGTGTTCGTGGCGCTGGCCGGGGCCGACCTGGCGCATGTTCACCTGCAAGACGCCGACGGCCATGCCGACCGGCATTGGCGGCTCGGGCTCGGGCGCATTCGCTGGCCCGCCGTCTTTTCCGCGCTTGCGGCCACCGGCGCGGCGCCCCATCTGGTGCTGGAGCTGCGCGATGTCGAAGACATCCTGCCCTCGCACGCGTTTCTCGTGGCCGAGGGGCTGGCGCAATGAGCCGGCCAGGAGAGATCGTCGACCGCGATCCGGACCGGGCCTTGTCCTTCGAGGGCGCGCGCACCGCGCTGACCGAGCTTTTGTCGGGCAAGCTAAAGGTGCAGGACCCTATCTGCTCCACTGCCGTTGCGGGGCTGCCCTCCAAGCCCGTGATCGACGCAATCGGCATTCTTGCCGGCGGCGCCACCGCGCGGGACTGCGCGCCGCTGCCGAGGCGCCAGCGCCATGAGGCGCGGCGCGCGGCCGGCATCCCGGGGCGCACCTGTTTTGGCCGCGACCGGCATCGCCTGCTTTTCTATCCCGCCGGTCACCGCGGCATCGCCCGGCATTTGCGGTGTCGAGATATCCTGCGCACCCATCCCGACACCGCCAAAGCCTGTGCCGCGCTGAAACGGCGCCTTCAGATGCGCGTTGGCGAGGACTGGCACGGCTGCGCCGGGGCCAAGACGCCGTTTCGACGCCGTCATCGAAAAGCGGTCGCTCGAGGTTTCGGGCTACGAGAAACGCGAGCGGCGCAAGGACCCCTCGGTGCGCGACCTGGCGGCGCTGCCCAATTTCAAGGTGGCAAAGCTCTGCACCATGCCCCGGTCGGAACGGATGGACGGCCGCCGCCCGATCGACCTCTTCCTGACACGCGCCACCGTGGCCGGCGTGGTGCGGCAGCAGGGCTGGAAGTCGTGCTTCAGGCGCTCCAGCCGATCTGTGACGAAGAGGCAGGCGCCGCCGCGTTCGAGGTGGAATGGGAGGCGACCATGAAATGGGCGCGGCGGTAATGCGCGCGCGGGCCGAATGGCTGAAGGTTCTGGCGCGCTGCCCCGAGGCGGCGCTTGAGGCCGCGCTTGCCGGGCACGACACCGGCGCGGCCGAATGGTTGCGCCGTCCCGAAACCGGGATGGTCATGCTCGAGGGCCGGGCGGGCGGTACGGGCCAGCGGTTCTCGCTCGGTCAGGCCACGGTGACGCGGGCCACCTGTCGGATGGGCGCCGACGTGGGGGTGGGCTACCTGATGGGCCATTTCCCGCGCCGCGCCGAGCTGATGGCGCTGGCCGACGCGGTGCTGCAAGGCCCCGACGGCCCGGCGCTGCACGCCGCGCTGATCGCGCCCCAGGAGGCGGCGCAGGTCGCCGCCCGCACCGACCGCGCCCGCGCC
This sequence comes from Rhodovulum robiginosum, assembly GCF_003944755.1. Lineage (GTDB taxonomy): Bacteria > Pseudomonadota > Alphaproteobacteria > Rhodobacterales > Rhodobacteraceae > Rhodovulum > Rhodovulum iodosum. The sequence goes on along the minus strand of NZ_RWGU01000043.1, from coordinate 9,696 downwards.
GCGGCTGCCACGACGGTGGAGTTCTTCACCATGTCCCGCGAAACCGGCCCGAGGAGCAGCTAGATGGCCTATGTCCCCGTCAAGGGCGGCGAAGCGGCGATTCTGAACGCGCTCGACCTCGTTGCAGAAGAGCGCCGCGGCGACCCGGCCGACCCCGAGTTGACCCTCGCCCAGATCCGTACGCAACAGGCCCGCGCCGTCGACCGGGTGATGGCCGAGGGGTCGCTCTACGACCCCGACCTCGCGGCGCTGGCGCTGAAGCAGGCCCAGGGCGATGCCACCGAGGCGGCGTTCCTCCTGCGCGCCTACCGCACCACGCTGGAACAATTCGCCCGTGCCAGGCCGCTGGAAACCGACCGCATGGCGATCCGCCGCCGCATCTCGGCCTGTTACAAGGATTTGCCGGGCGGGCAGGTGCTGGGCCCCTCGGTCGATTACTCCCACCGGATGCTCGATTTCGACCTCGCGGGCGAGGGCGCGCCAACGGCCCCGCGCGCCGAGGCGCCGGTGGCGGCGCAGATGCCCCGCGTGCCCGACCTCGTCGGCAACGAGGGCTTCATGGAACCGTCAGAGCCCCCCGCGGGCGACCCCGCGCCGGGCGATCTCACGCGCGACCCGCTGGCCTTTCCCGCGCCGCGCGACATCCGGCTGCAAAACCTCGCCCGCGCCGACGAGGGGTTTCTCTTGGGGCTGGCCTATTCCACCCAGCGCGGCTTCGGCTCCAACCACCCCTACGCAGGCGAGATCCGCATGGGCGAGGTGCCGGTCGAGGTGGTGCCCGAGGAGCTGGGCTTCGCCATCGAGATCGGCGAGGTCACGCTGACCGAAAGTCAGATGATCACCTCGGTCAAGGGCGCCTCCGGCGAAAATCCAAAATTCACAAGGGGCTATGGCCTCGCCTTCGGCCATTGCGAGCGAAAGGCCATGTCGATGGCCCTGGTCGACAGGGCGCTCAGGGCGGACGAATTCGCCGAAGAGCCCCGCTACCCCGCCCAGGACGCGGAATTCGTTCTTTACCACAGCGACAACGTCGAAAGCTCAGGCTTCGTGCAACATCTGAAACTGCCCCATTACGTCGATTTCCAGGCCGAGTTGCGCATGCTGCGCGAGATGCGCGCCGCGCGCCGCGCGACCGAACAGGAGGCCGCCGAATGACGCGCCCGGCCCCCTGCTTCTTCTTGGCCAAAATACCCAACGGCGCGCCGCTCGGGCCCCGGCGACCGGTTGGGGAGATGCGCCCATGACCCACGCCCCGCGCCGCTACAATTTCGGCTATCTCGACGAGGGCACCAAGCGGATGGTCCGCCGCGCGCTCCTGAAGGCCGTGGCGATCCCCGGCTACCAGGTCCCGTTCGGCTCGCGCGAAATGCCCATACCCTACGGCTGGGGCACCGGCGGCATGCAGATCACCGCTTCGTTGATCACCCCCGGGGACCGGCTCAAGGTCATCGACCAGGGCGCCGACGACACCACCAACGCGGTCAACATCCGCCGGTTCTTCGCCAAGGTGGCCGGCACCGCCACCACCGAGGCGACCGCCGAGGCCACGCTGATCCAGACCCGCCACCGCATCCCCGAGACGCCGCTGCGCGAGGGCCAGACGCTGGTGCTGCAAGTGCCCCAGCCCGAGCCTATGCGCCGGCTGGAGCCGCGCGAGACCGAGTGCCGCAAGATCCACGCCTGGGGCGAATACGGGCTGATGCACCTGCGGCTTTACGAGTCCGTCGCCCAGACGGGGCGGATCACGATCAACCATTCCTACCCGGTGCTGGTGAACGGGCGTTACGTGATGTCGCCCACGCCGATCCCGCGCTTCGACAACCCCAAGATGGAGTTCAGCGCCGCGCTGATGCTCTTCGGCGCCGGGCGCGAGCGGCGCATCTACGCGCTGCCGCCCTACACCTCGGTGAAAAGCCTCGATTTCGAGGATCACCCCTTCACGCCCCAGCAGTTCCCCGACCCCTGCGCCCTTTGCGGGGCGCGCGGCGTCTATCAGGACGAGATCCTGCTCGACGACACGGGGGCCAAGATGTTCGTCTGTTCCGACAGCGATTTCTGCGCCCGCCGCCGCGCCGAGGGCCAAACCGGCCCGGCGCCCCAGACCTGACCGACCGGAGAGCCCATGTTCGACCACGCGCCTGCCGATTTCCGCCTGACCAACGCCCGCCTCGTGCTGCCCGACCGGGTGCTGGAGGGCGCGCTGGCCGTCGAGGGCGGCCGCATCGCCGAGATCGCGCCGGGCGCGGCCAACGGGTTCGATTGCGGGGGCGATTTCATCACGCCGGGCGTGGTGGACATCCATACCGACCATGTGGAGACCCATGTCTTCCCCCGCACGTCCGTCCAGTGGGATTTCCTGACCGCGCTGATGGCCCATGACGCGGTGGTGATCGGCGCGGGCACGACGACCGTGTTCGACAGTCTTTCGGTGGGCGCCTCGATGAAACGGCCCGAGCGGCGCGAGATCCTCGGGCCTTTGGTGGATGCGCTGGAGCAGGGGGTCGGGGCGGGCCTCTTCCGGGCCGAACATTTCCTGCACATGCGCTGCGAGGTGTCCGACCCCGAGACCATCGCGCTGACCGATGCCAACATCGCCCGGCCGATCGCGCGGCTGGTTTCGGTGATGGACCACACGCCGGGCGACCGCCAAAGCCTCGACGTGGACCGCTGGACGCGGCGCATGGCCGAGGCGATGCATGTCAGCCTGGACGAGATGGCGGTGCAGCGCGAAGAGCTGTTCGCCCGCTCCCGCAGGGTGGGGCCGGGCGTGCGCGCCCATGTGGTGGCCGCGGCGCAGGCGCGCGGGCTGCCGCTGATGACCCATGACGATCGGACGCCGGCCCATGTGGCGCAATCCCACCGCGAGGGGATCGCCGTGTCGGAGTTTCCCTGCACGCTGGAGGCCGCGCGCGACGCCAGGCAACGGGGCCAGACCGTGGTGGCCGGCGCGCCCAACTACCTGCGCGGCGGGTCGCAATCGGGCAATGTCGCTGTGCGCGATCTGATGGCCGAAGGACTGGTCGACGTGCTGGCATCCGACTACGTTCCGCGCAGCCCGATCGACGCGGCCTTTGCCATGGCCGAGGACCCCGCGCTGCCGCAGGACCTGCCAGCGATGATCGCCATGGTCAGCCGGGCGCCGGCGCGGCTGACGGGGCTGGCCGACCGGGGCGAGATCGCGCCGGGCCGGCGGGCCGATCTGCTGCGCCTGCGCCGGGTGGCGGGTCGCACCCATATCGTGGCGGTCTGGCGCGGCGGCGTCAGGGTGCTGTGACAATGATGACGTAATTCAGGTTTGACACCGCCGCCCGATGCGCTATCCCGGTGTCGCTTTGGTTCCGCCCTTCGGGACGGATGAATAGGGAACGCGGTGCACCCGGAGACGGGCCAATCCGCGGCTGCCCCCGCAACTGTAGGCGGAGAGCGCGGCTGACAACGCCACTGGGCAAATGCCCCGGGAAGGCCAGCCAAGCTAAGACCCGCAAGCCAGGAGACCTGCCAAGGCGAGATCACCCTTTCCGGGCGCGGGGCGCGTCCCGGAGGCGGCAAGACCGCAGTGGTGACGTCAAAGCACCGTCTGTGGTCGGGCCTGGCCCGTCCTAGGACATCCTGATCCGAGTCGTGCGGCACCCGTCCCGGTGCCGCCCAGCCGAAGGGCCAAGACATGAAATGCACCCTCACCTCCGCCACCGCACTCGTGGCGGGCCTCGCGCCGCTATCGGCCGCCGCGCAAGACACGTTCCTGCTGGACGAGATCACCGCCAGCGCCAACCTGCAGGCGACCGAGATCGAACGCTCGGGCAGCACCGTGACCGTCGTCACCGAAGACGAGCTTCGGGCCGCGGGCGATGCGCGGCTGACCGACTACCTCGCCCGGCTGCCGGGGGTGACGATCACCCCCAATGGCCCGGTCGGCGCGCGCACCGGCCTCTCGCTGCGAGGCGCGAGCCAGAACTACGTGGCCGTGCGGATCGACGGGATCGAGGTCAACGACCCCTCGCTGACCCAGGTCGCTTATGATTTCGGCGGGCTGACCACCGCCGATATCAGCCGGATCGAGGTGCTCAAGGGCTCGCAATCGGCGCTTTACGGCTCTTCGGCCATCGGCGGCGTGATCGACATCACCACCCGGCGCGCGACCGAGATCGGCACCGAGCAGAGCGTCGCCATCGAGGCCGGCAGCTATGACACCCTGCGCGCCAGCTACGGGCTGGCCACCAGGACCGAGAACGCGGAACTGGCCTTCACGCTGTCGCATATCTACACCGGCGGGTTCTCCGCCGCCGACGAGAACGACGGCAATACCGAGGAAGACGGCTACCGCGCCTCGCGGCTGAGCGTCTACGGCCACCGCGATTTCGACAATGGGCTGCGGCTGGGCTTTTCGGCCTTCGCCGAAGAATCGCGCGGCGAGTACGACCCGCAATTCTACGCCGACCCGACGCGCAGCTTTTCGGTCGCGCTCGGCGACGGCGAGACCTACGACGAGGTGGCCAAGGTCGACAAGCGCGGCCTGCGCGTCTTTGCCGAGTTCGCCACCGGCGCGGTCGAGCACGAGGTCTCGGCCAGCGTCTACGAGATCGAGCGGCGCTACCAGGACGGCGAGACCTTCCTCAGCTACGATCCTGTCACCTACGCCGTGTCGGGCAGCTACTACGCCAGCTCTGCCACCAGGTACACCGGCACCCGCACCAAGCTGCGCTACCAGGGCACCCTCGCGCTGGGGCTCGACAGCCGGCTTTCCTTCGGCGCCGATACGGAACGCGAAGCGTATGACCAGACCGGCACCTATGGAGACCTCGACGCCGACAGCCACACCTCGGGCGTCTTCGCCGAGCTTGCCTGGGCGCCCTCCGAGCGGCTGGACGTCACCCTGGCGGCGCGCCACGACGACCATTCCGAGTTCGGCGGGCAGACGACGGGGCGTGTCGCCGTGGCGTTCCGGCCGGTCGACGATCTGACCATCCGCGGCGCGCTCGGCACCGGCTACCGGGCGCCGTCGCTTTACGAGCTCAACAGTTTCTACGGCGACCCGACCCTTGAGCCCGAGGAAAGCCTCACCGCCGAGCTGGGCGTCGAGAAACGCTTTGGCGACCGGGCCAGCCTGCGCGCGACGGCGTTCTACCTCGAGGTGGACGACCTGATCGACTATTCCTTTGCCACCTCGTCCTACGCGCAGGTCTCTGGCACCTCGCGCCGGTCGGGGGTCGAGCTGGAGGGCGCCTACAGCCTCGGCGACCGGGCCGTGCTGAGCGCGGCCTATACCTATATCGACAGTTCGACGAACGCCTCGGCGAGCTGGTCGAGCGTGCCGCGCCACACCGTGTCGCTGGGCCTTGAGGCCGATATCGCGCACAACCTGTCGGGCGGGCTCACCGCGCTTTACGCCGCCGACCGCGACGGGCTGGACGATTTCGCGGTTGTCAACGGCACGATCCGCTATCAGGTGGCCGAGAATACCGAGGCGTATCTGCGGGTCGAGAACCTCTTTGACGAGCAGTACCAGTATGTCTCGGGCTACGGCACCTCGGACAGGGCGGTCTATGTCGGTCTTCGGCAGAACTTCTAGGCGCATGCGCGCCCTTGCCGCCGCGCTGGCCTTCGGGCTTTGCGCGGCGCAGCCCGCGACGGCGGCGCCGCAGCGCGTGGTGTCGGTCAATCTGTGTACCGACCAGCTGGCGATGCTGCTGGCGGACGAGGGGCAATTGGTTTCGGTCTCGTTCCTGTCGGGCGACCCGCGGTTGTCGGCGATGCCCGCGCGGGCGCGGGACTACCCGGCCAACCGCGGCCAGGCCGAAGAGGTGTTCCTGATGCGCCCCGACCTGGTGCTGGCCGGCACCTATACCGCGCAGGCCTCGGTGGCGATGCTGCGCCGGCTGGGCATCGAGGTGGTCGAGTTTGCGCCCGCGCGCGCGCTGTCGGACGTGCCCGCGTATCTGGAGCGGATGGGCCGGCTGCTGGGGCGGGAGGAGAAGGCCGGCCGCCTGATCGCCGAGTTCGAGGCGGGGCTCGCCGCGCTGCGCCGCGCGCCCGAGGACGGGCCGCGCGCCGCGCTCTACTCGGCCAACGGCTACACGACGGGGCAGGGCACGCTGTCCGACGACATCCTCTCGGCCGCGGGCTTGCGCAACATCGCCGCCGAGGTGGGGCGCGCGGGCGGCGGGCCGTTGCCGCTGGAACTGCTGGTGACCGCCGCGCCCGATCTGGTGATCACCGGCGCGCGCTACCCCGGCGCCTCGCGGGCCGAGGCGCTGCTGGACCACCCGGCACTGGCCGCGCTGATGGCGGACCTGCCGCTCCGGCCCGAGACCGGCGGCGACTGGGTGTGCGGCACGCCCCATGTGCTCAAGGCGATTGCCGCTCTCTCCGCCCTGGGCGATGCGCTGGAGGCGCCATGAGCTTTCGCGCGCTGCTCTGGGCCCTCGGGCTGTTGGTCGCGGCGCTCTTTGCCGCCTCGCTGCTGATCGGCCCGGCGGGGCTGTCGCCGTCGGACAGCCTGGCCGCGCTGATCGCGGGGCGGGGCGAGGCCGCGGCGCTGGTGATGCGCGAGATCCGCCTGCCGCGGGCGATCCTGGGCGCGCTGGTGGGCGCGAGCCTGGGGCTCTCGGGCGCCGCGCTGCAGGGCTACCTGCGCAACCCGCTGGCCGAGCCGGGCCTGATCGGGGTTTCTTCCTCTGCCGCCTTGGGCGCCGTCATCGCCCTGCAAACCGGACTTGCCGGGGCCTTCGCCCTTGCCCTGCCGCTGATGGCGCTGGCCGGTGCCCTGATCGCCGTGCTGATCCTGCTGGGTCTGGCCGGGCCGCGCGGCGGGGCGCTGACGCTGATCCTGGCGGGCATTGCGCTGTCGGCGCTGGCCGGCGCGCTGACCTCGCTGGTGCTGAACCTGTCGCCCAACCCCTATGCCGCGGCCGAAATCGTGTTCTGGATGATGGGCTCGCTTACCGACCGGTCCTTTACCCATGTCTGGCTGGCCCTGCCGCTGACGCTGATCGGCTGGGCGCTGATCCTGCCGCTGGTCCGCGGCCTCGATGCGCTGACATTGGGCGAGGACGCGGCGGCCGCGCTGGGCGTGCGGCTGGCGCGGCTCAGGGTGACGCTGGTGGTGGGCGTGGCGGCCTGCGTCGGCGCCGGGGTCGCGGTGGCCGGGGCCATCGGGTTCGTCGGGCTGATCGTGCCGCACCTGTTGCGCCCGCTGGTGGGCGCCCGTCCCGGGCGGCTGTTGCCGGCCTCGGCGCTTGGGGGTGCGGCGCTCTTGCTCGCCGCCGATATCGCCGTGCGCCTGATCGTGCCCGAGCGCGACCTCAAGCTGGGGGTGCTGACCGCGATCGTCGGCGCGCCGCTGTTTCTGCATCTCATCTACAAGACGCGGGCGGCGCAATGACCGGGCTGACGCTGTCGCATATCACGGTGCGCCGGGGGCCTTGCCCGGTGGTCGACGACCTGAGCCTGGCGCTTGGCCCCGGCGAATGCGTCGGGCTGATCGGCCCCAATGGCGCGGGCAAGACCACGCTGTTGCGCGCCGCGCTGGGCCTTTTGCCCCACGCCGGCACCAGCAGCCTGGCGCGCCTCGCCCCGGCGCGGCGTGCCCGCATCGCCGCCTGGCTGCCGCAGATGCGCGAGATCGCCTGGCCGGTTTCGGTGGCAACACTGGTGGCCCTCGGCCGCACGCCCCACCTGGCCGCAGGCGGCCCGTCCGACGCCGACCGGCAGGCCGTCGCCGCGGCGCTCGACCGGATGGAGCTGTCGGGTTTCGCCCCGCGCATCGCCACCCGCCTGTCGGGTGGCGAACAGGCGCGCGTGCTGATCGCCCGCGCGCTGGCGCAGGAAGCGCCGATCCTTTTGGCCGACGAACCCATTGCCGGGCTCGACCCCGCGCACCAGATTTCGACCATGGCGCTTTTTGCCGATCTTGCCCGCGAGGGGCGGCTGGTCGTGACCGCGCTGCACGATCTGGGCCTCGCCGCGCGTTACTGCACGCGGCTGGTGATGCTTGACCGGGGCCGGCTGGTGGCCGACGGGGCCCCGAAGGACGTGCTGACCGAGGCCAACCTCGCGCATGTCTTCGGGGTGCGGGCCTACCAGGCCGACACCCCCGACGGCCCGGTCTTCCAGCCCGTCGAGGTGGTCCGATGAGCCCGGCATCCCGCCCCCCCGGCCCCGAAAGAGGAGCCCGCACATGGACGCGCTGACACGGTTTCTGGATCAAGGCGGCCCCGCGATCTGGGCGATCGCGGCGCTGTCGGTCGCAACGCTCACGCTGATCTTGTGGAAACTCTGGCGGCTCTTGTCCGCCGGGGCCTGGGCCGGGGCGCGCGCCGAACGGGCGGTTGCGCTTTACCAGGCCGGCGACCGGGCGGGTGCCGAGGCGGCGGTGGCCGGACGCGCGGGGCTGCGCGCGCAGGTCGTGCGCGCAGCACTCGCCGCCCGCGCCCGCCTGTCCGAGGCCAAGGCCCGCGAGGAAACCACCCGCGTCGCCCGCGGTCTGCTCTCCGAGGCCGAGACGGGGCTGCGCGCGCTGGAGCTCATCGCCGCCATCGCGCCGCTCCTGGGCCTTCTGGGCACCGTCATGGGCATGATCGAAGCATTCCAGACGCTCGAGGCCACCGGCGCCCGCGCCGACCCGGCCGATCTGGCGGGCGGTATCTGGGAGGCGCTGCTGACCACCGCCGCGGGCATGGCCGTGGCGATCCCGGCGGCCATGGCGCTCAGCTGGTTCGAGGCGGTGGTCGACCGCAACCGCCGCGACATGGAGGATCTGGCCACCCGCATCTTCGTCGCCGAGGGGGCCGGCTGATGTTCGCCTTCGCCGCCCCCCGCCGGCGCCGCCGGCCCAGCCTGACCCCGATGATCGACGTGGTCTTCCTGCTGCTCGTGTTCTTCATGCTGGCCGCGCGGTTCGGCCAGGACGCGGGGATCGAGCTTGGCCTCGCAGGGGGCGGCGGGGCGTGGTCCGGCCCGCCGCGTCTGGTCGAACTGACGCCCGATGAATCTCGGCTGAACGGGGTCGCGGTCGACATGCCGGGCCTCGTCGCCGGGCTCGGCCGGCTGACCGACAGCCCGGCCGACCCGATCGTGATCCGCCCCGCCCCGGGCACCGACCTGCAACGGCTGGCCGACGTGCTGGCCGCGCTCCGGGCGGCGGGGTTTTCCGCCCTCGCGCTGGTGGAGTAGAGGCCGATGCAGTTTGCCCCCCTCTCGCGCCCCCGCCGGCCCCGCGAAAGCGTGGTGCCGATGATCAACGTCGTCTTCCTGTTGCTCGTCTTCTTCCTGATGACGGCGCAGATCGCCCCGCCCGACCCGGTCGAGGTGAGCCCGCCCACAGCGCCGGGCGCGGCCCTGCCCGAGGCCGATACGCTCTACGCCGATGCGCAGGGCGGGCTTGCCTACGGCACGGCGCGCGGCGATGCGGTGTTTGCAGCGCTTGCCGCGCGCGACACCGGGGCGCCGTTGATCCTGCGCGCCGATGCCGGGCTCGAGGCGCGCGCGCTCGCCGGGATACTGCGCCGCCTCGCCGAGGCGGGCCAGACCCGCGTCAGCCTCGTGACGGTACCGAAATGAGGGCGCTGGCCGAGTTGTCGCTGATCGCGCCGCTGGCCGCGGGGCTGCACCTGGCCGCGTTCGGGCTGGCCGGTGCGCCGCAAGGGGGCGCGCCGGGGGGCGCGGGGCAGGGCGGCGAGAGCGCCCTGACACTCGCCG
>NZ_RWGU01000044.1 GCF_003944755.1 Rhodovulum robiginosum | reverse complement strand
CGCGGGGGCCGAGCGGCTGGCCCGCATGGCCGCCGGCGCCATTGCCGAGGTTCTGGCCGCGGTGCCCGGCGCCGAGGGCCGCAGCGCGCTGATCCTCTGCCTGCCCGAAGACGGCCGCCCGGGCCGCCCGCTGGGCGATGCCGCGCACCTGGCCGAAGAGATCGGCCGGATTGTCGAGCTGCCGCCGCGCACCCGCACCCGGATCGTCGCCCATGGCCGGCCCTCGGGCCTGGTCGCGCTGGGTCAGGCCCGGCGGCTGCTGGCCGAGGGCGGTATCGACTACGCCCTGATCGCCGGGGTCGACAGCTACCTGACCGGCCCGGCACTGGCCCATTACCTGGCCGACGAGCGGCTGCTGACCCAGGAAAATTCCAACGGCTTCATCCCCGGAGAGGCCGCGGCGGCGGTGCTGGTGGGGGCCGGCGGGCAGGGCGCGCTGGCGCTGGCCGGGCTCGGCCTCGCCCGCGAGGCGGCGTATCTTTATAACCGCCAGGCGGAGGACGGGCTCGACCTGCCGCTGCGCGGCGAGGGCATGGCGGCGGCCTACCGGCAGGCGCTCGACGAGGCCGGGCAGGGCTTCGACGGGGTCGATTTCCGGATCTCCGATGTCAGCGGCGAGCAGTATTTCTTTCGCCAGACGGCACTGGCCTCGACGCGCCTCTTGCGCGACCGCCACGAGATGCAGGACCTGTGGCTGCCCGCCGAGAGCCTGGGCAATGTCGGCGCGGCGGCGGTGCCGCTGATGATCGGCGCGGCGCTGGCCGCGGCCGCCAAGGGCTACGCGCCCGGCGCGCCGGTGCTGATCGAGGCCAGCGGCGACGACGGCGCCTGCGGGGCCGCGGTGCTGGTGCAGGGGGCGCGGCCATGACGGTGTTCGCCAACGGCAAGGAAGTGTCCTGCAAGGCGCAGCAATGCAAGGTCATTGCGGCCTTCCCCGATGTCTGCATGACCCCGCCGCAGACCCCGGCCACGCCGCCGGGCGTGCCGATCCCGTACCCCAATTTCGGCATGGATGCCGACACGACCAAGGGCACCTCGACGGTCAAGATCGGCGGCAAGACGATCAACCAGAAGAACAAGTCCTATTTCAGCAAGACCAGCGGCGACGAGGCCGGATGCGCCCCGAAAAAGGGTGTCGTCAGTTCCAAGAACATGGGCAAGAGCTATTCCCAGGCCTGGTCGATGGACGTGAAGGCCGATGGCCAGCCGGTCTGCCGCTTCACCGACATCTCGACCGGCAACCACGGTTCGCCGCCCAACACGCCGCCGATGCCGAAAGTGGGCGCGCAGGATTTCAACAAGGCCGGGATGTCCGACGATGAGCGAAAGGCCAAATGCCTGAAGCTGCGCGCCCAGTTGATGCACAAGAACAACGAGTTGCGAAAGGAATTTCGCAAATACGATCCGGTCAAGGATGCCAAGGGCGGCTTCAAGATGCGCGGCGGCAAGCTGACCAAGCCTTGCGGCCACTACACCGAGATGCGCAACCTGCAAAAGGGGATGCGCAACGATCTTATCCTGTTCAACAAGGAATGCGCCGAGTCGGGGGTCAAGATCGCCCGGACGGTGCGCGAATCCTCGGTGCGCGAGGTCGAGGTGCCGCCGGGCTGCACGCGCATCCCGATCAACGTGTAGGAACCGGGCGATGAACGAGCTGTTCGATGCGATCTACGACGGCGATCACGCGGCGCTTGGCGCGATGCTCGACGCCGACCCGGCGCGGGCCGACGCGGTGATGGTCGAGACCGGCGAGACCGCGCTGATGGCCGCCTGCGCGATTGGCGATTTGCGCGCGGTGCAGGTGCTGCTGGCCGCCGGCGCCGCGACCGACCCGCGCGACGATGCGGGCGAGACGGCGCTGCACATCGCCGCCTTTGCCGCCCCCGACCCGGTGGTCTTTGCCCTGATCGAGGCCGGCGCGGCGCTGGATGTGCGTTGCGATTTCGGCAAGACGCCGCTGATGGACGCGGCGCAAGAAGGCCGTGCCGAGGTCGTCGCGCGGCTGCTGAAGGCCGGCGCCGACCCGCGCGCGACCGACGAGGAGGGACGCACCGCGCTGCACTGGGCGATCATCGCCGACACCGATGCCTGGCCCGTCGTGCGCCTGCTGCAACAGGCCGGGCTGCGGCTGGACGCGCGCACCGCGGCGGGGCTGTCGGGCTACGACTATCTCGACACGCTCGACCGGCCGGCGATCCGTGCGGGCCTAGCCGCCGGCGGCTGACTCCCCGGTGCCGGGGCAGGTGGCCTCAAGATAGGCCCGCACCTTGGCAAGGTCGAGATCGCCGATCTGCAACCCCTCGGCGCCGGGCTGCAACATCCGCACCACGAACATCTCGCCCGCCTCGGGGTATTCGGCATAAAGCGCCTCGGCGATCTTCAGCCCCTCGCGCCCGGCCACGCGCAGCCCGTCGAGATGCGCCTCCAGCCGCTCGACGAGGCGGGCCAGGCGCTCTTCGTCCATTTCCTCGTTCTCGTCGGGGTGGCGCAGGTGGCGGTCGTAGACCGTCCACAGAAACGCCGCCTGCTCGGCATGCTGGCGCACGATATGCTCCAGCACCGGGCGGTCCATCAGTTGAGGTTGACCGACCCGCCGCGGATGCGGTTGGTCGCCGAGGCGTGAGAGGTCAGGTAGGTGCCGCGCAGCGTGATGCGCCCGTCCTTGAGCATCACCAGCGACGCCTTGCCGACGCGCAGCTCCAGCCGCTCGCCGGCCGTGACCTTGACGGTCTCGCCGTCGCTGATCACCACCGGCGCGGTGTCCCGTCGGGCCGGTTCGACCAGCTTTCCGACGATCAGCGGCCGGTCGCGCCGGCCGTCCTCGAACAAGAGCGCCACCTCGGCGCCGGTGTCATCGGCGTCCAGCGCGGTCAGCGACCGGGCCGGTATCGCGTGATCGCGGGGGTTTCCCGGGAACACCACCAGCGGCGCGCCGGCCTCGAACCCGAGGAAGACCCCGAGGACGACGCCGTCGATCTGGTCGGTTTGCGTCATGAGCTGTTCCTTCGCGATAGAAGGATCATTCCACGATTCCCGCGGCAGGCCAAGCCGGACGCCGCGGGCAGGGGCCGTCAGGTCCGACGATTCCGCTTTGCGCAAAACTTGACAGGGCTTCGAGACGCCGCCTTTCTTTGCGCCGCTCAATGCGGCGAACCGCCGCAGGTTCGGCCAAAAAACGGGCACCTGCAACCTTTCCGGCAGAATTCGCGCCATGACCCATGCAGATGTTTGCCTCTTGTTTCCGCGCAGGAAACTCTGGCGCTGCCCAGACCGGCGGGGACGTTCGATGGGTGCGCGATGGCTGTGACCGCAATGATTAGGCTGCCGCGCGGGGAAAAATCACAGCGGCCACACTGGCCGGGGCCGGGGTTTCGTACCGGTGCCCGACCGATGGCAGGCCGCGCATGGGAGACGTTCATGAACAGTGTGAAGAAAATCATTACCAGTGCCTTGGCGATGGGCGCGCTTGCCGCGCCGGCCTTCGCGCAAGACACGATCAAGGTGGGCGTGCTGCACTCGCTCTCCGGCACGATGGCGATTTCCGAGACGACGCTGAAGGATACCGTCGAGATGCTGGTCGAAGACCAGAACGCCAAGGGCGGCCTTCTCGGCATGCAGCTCGAGGCCGTGGTGGTCGACCCGGCCTCCGACTGGCCGCTCTTTGCCGAAAAGGCGCGCGAGCTGCTGACGGTGCAGGACGTGGACGTGATCTTTGGCTGCTGGACGTCCGTTTCCCGCAAATCGGTGCTGCCGGTGATCGAGGAACTCAACGGCCTGCTGTTCTACCCCGTCCAGTACGAGGGCGAGGAAAGCTCGAAAAACGTGTTCTATACCGGTGCGGCGCCCAACCAGCAGGCGATCCCGGCCACCGATTACTTCCTCGAAGAGCTGGGGGTCGAGAAATTCGCCCTGCTCGGCACCGACTACGTGTACCCGCGCACGACCAACAACATCCTTGAAAGCTATCTTCAGCAGAAGGGCATCGCCGAAGAGGACATCTTCGTCAACTATACCCCCTTCGGCCATTCGGACTGGTCCAAGATCGTGTCCGACGTGGTCGCGCTGGGCGCCGACGGCAAGAAGGTCGGCGTGATCTCGACGATCAACGGCGACGCCAATATCGGCTTCTACAAGGAACTCGCCGCCGCCGGCGTCTCGGCCGACGACATCCCCGTCGTCGCCTTCTCGGTCGGCGAGGAAGAGCTCTCGGGCCTCGACACCACCAACCTCGTCGGCCACCTCGCCGCGTGGAATTACTTCCAGTCCGCCGAATCCGACGCCAACGAGGAATTCGTCGCCAAGTGGAAAGAGCGCATGGGCGAAGAGCGGGTCACCAACGACCCGATGGAGGCCCATTACGTCGGCTTCAACATGTGGGTGAACGCGGTCGAGGCCGCCGGCACCACCGATGTCGATGCCGTGCGCGAGGCGATGTGGGGCCAGGAATTCCCCAACCTCACCGGCGGTACCGCGGTGATGGGCACCAACCATCACCTGGCCAAGCCGGTGCTGATCGGCGAGATCCAGGATGATGGCCAGTTCGACATCATCAGCGAGACCGAAGAAGTGCCGGGCGACGCCTGGACCGACTACCTGCCGGACTCGGCGGTGCTGGTCTCCGACTGGAAGGACCTCGGCTGCGGCATGTACAACACCGAGACCGAAAGCTGCGTGCAGATCAAGTCGAACTACTGATCGGCCAGCCCGACCGGGCCAAACGGGGGGCGGGCCGTCCCGCCCCCTCATTCCAACGATACAGGCAGTCTCCGCCCATGCGCATCCTCCTTGCGTCCGTTTACCTGTTCTTGCTGATCGCCGGCCCCGCTGCCGCTCAGGACAACCCGATCCAGCAGGTTCTGCAGGAAAACCGGGACCTTCTCGAGGAAAGCTCGCGCAGAACCATCGGACCGGCCATCGACGCGATCAGCGACAGCGGCCTTCCACAGGCGCAGGCCGTGCTGGAAAAATGGCAGGCCAAGGAGCTGTGGCAGCGCGAGGCGGACGGGCTGTTCTTCTTTGCCGAGGACATCGGGTCCGATACCTACCGCCTGATCGACATCGCCACCGGCGCGCCGGTGGGCAGCTACGACGAGGACGATCTCGACCAGCTCAAGCCCAATAGCGGGATCCGCGGCATGATCGGCGCCGCGCTGGTGCGGTTCCAGCTGATGGACCCCGACCCCGCCAAGCGCGCCGACGCGCTGGACGCGATCTCGCGCGATGCCGAGGCCAGCCATCTCGACGCGCTGCGCGGCAGCATCGCGGACGAGACCGACCCCGGGCTCAAGGCGCGCAAGGCCCGGCTGGAACGGATCTTGACGATCGCCTACGACCCCGACCCGGCCGCGCGCATCGCCGCGATCCAAAGCTTCAAGGGCGACCTGGGCGTCGATGCCCGCGCCGCGCTCAACCCGCTGGTGGCCACCACCCGCGCCGCCGTCACCGACGCGCCGCCCGAGGACGAGAACATCGCCCGCCTGCTGCGGCCCGGCAGCGACGCGCTGTCCGAGGTCGAGGCCTACGCGCTGCTGGTCGATGCCGGCCTCGCGCCGCCGCGCCTCAGCCTCGACGACCAGCGCGCCGCGCTCGCCGCCCATATCGAGAACGGCCGCGTCGGCGGCGTGCCGGTGGACCGGCTCGATACCGTGGCCGCGCGCGACCGCGCCTATTCCGCCCTGGCCGACGCCGGCACCGTGCCCGCCGCGGCCACCGAGGCCGAGGTCGCCCAGGCGCTCAGCTCGCATGTCTTCTACGAACGCTACGCCGAGACCGACCCGGCCGTGACCGAGGCCGCAAATGCCGCGCTCGGTGCCATCGCCTTCAAGGTGGGGCTCAACCAGGGCGCCGACCTCGCGCTCGACGCGCTCTCGCTCGCCTCGATCTACTTTCTCGCCGCGATCGGGCTTGCCATCACCTTCGGCGTGATGGGCGTGATCAACATGGCGCATGGCGAATTCATCATGATGGGCGCCTATACCGGCTACGTGGTCCAGCAGGTCGTGCCCAATTACACCGCCTCGATCCTGATCGCGCTGCCGCTGGCCTTCGTGCTCACCTTCGCCGCCGGCGTGGCGATGGAACGCCTGGTGATCCGCTGGCTCTACAACCGCCCGCTGGAAACGCTGCTGGCGACCTTCGGCATCTCCATCGCGCTGCAGCAGCTGGCCAAGAACATCTTCGGCACCCAGGCGCGCCCGCTGACCTCGCCCGACTGGCTGGACGGGGCGCTGGTCTTCAACGACGTGGTCTCGATCAGCTATATCCGCATCGCGATCTTCGTGCTCGCGCTGGCCTTCCTCGCGCTCTTCCTGTTCATCATGCGCCGCACGCGGCTGGGGCTCGAGGTGCGCGCGGTGACGCAAAACCCGCGCATGGCCGCCTCGATGGGGATCAATCCCGACCGCATCAACATGCTGACCTTCGGCCTCGGCTCGGGCATCGCCGGTGTCGCCGGCGTCGCCATCGGCCTTTACGCCAAGGTCACCTCCGAGCTGGGCCAGGACTATATCGTGCAAAGCTTCATGACCGTGGTCGTCGGCGGCGTGGGCAATATCTGGGGCACGCTTCTGGGCGCCACGCTGATCGGCTCGCTGCAAAAGGGCATCGAATGGCTGAACCCGTCCAACACGCTCGCCGCCCAGACCTACATGATCCTCTTCATCATCCTCTTCATCCAGTTCCGCCCGCGGGGCATCATCGCCCTGAGGGGCCGCGCCGCGGGGGATTAAGCCGCATGCCTGCTTCTTCTTGGTCCAAATACCCACAATCCGCCCCCCCGACCGGGCGCAGCGCCGGGGGCCGTGCATGAGGGACAGCTTCTTTGCCAAGAACCCGTCGGTGCTGATCTTCCTGACGCTGCTTGCGCTTTTCACGCTCGCGGTGACGCTCCTGGGCGAGGCGCACGGCACCGGCGCGATCTCCACGAGCTTCGTCAAGACCCTGGGCAAGACGCTCTGCCTGTGCCTCGTCGCCATCGCGATGGATCTCGTCTGGGGCTACACCGGCATCCTGTCGCTCGGCCATTTCGCGTTCTTCGGGCTCGGCGGCTACATGATCGGCATGTGGCTGATGTATGCCCGGACCGAGCTGATCGTGGCCGAGTCGCTCGCCCAGGCCGAGATCCCGCCGACCCCGGACGAGATCCGCGATGCCATCGCCACGCAGATCTTCGGCGTCGTGGGCGGCAGCGAGTTTCCGGCGGTTTGGGCCTTCGCCCATTCCCTGCCGATCCAGCTCGCGCTGGTGGTGCTGGTGCCGGGCGCGCTGGCGCTGGTCTTCGGCTGGCTGGCCTTCCGCAGCCGCGTCACCGGCGTCTACCTGTCGATCCTGACCCAGGCGATGACGCTGGCGCTGGCGCTCTACCTGTTCCAGAACGACAGCGGGCTGAGGGGCAATAACGGCCTGTCGGGGCTGCAGAACATTCCCGGCGCGGGCGACATTCCGCAATCGATCATCTCGATCCGGTTTTTCTGGGCCTCGGCCGCGGCGCTGGCGGCGGGATACCTGCTGGCCGCCTTCATGGTGTCGGGCAAGTTCGGCTCGGTGATCCGCGGCATCCGCGACGACGAGGCACGGGTGCGGTTCCTGGGATACTCGGTCGAGGGGTACAAGCTCTTCGTCTTCACGCTGACCGCGGTGATCGCGGGCGTCGCGGGGGCGCTCTATTACCCGCAGGCGGGTATCATCAACCCCGCCGAGGTTGCGCCCATCGCCTCGATCTACCTCGCGGTCTGGGTCGCCATCGGCGGGCGCGGGCGGCTTTACGGCGCGGTGATCGGCGCGGCCCTCGTCTCGCTTCTGTCGACATGGTTCACCGGCGGCCAGGCGCCCGCCCTGCCGCTGGGCTTTTACACCGTCGACTGGGTCGACTGGTGGCAGGTGCTGCTCGGGCTGGGCTTCGTCCTCGTCACCCTCTTCGCGCCCTCGGGCATCGGCGGGCTCTTCGACCTGGTCGCGGGCCGCCGCCATCCCGACCGCCACGGTGCCGATCTCGGCCCCGACAAGGGGTCGTTCCGCGAACGGGAGGCCGAGCAATGACCTCGCTTCTGGAAGTTTCGGGCGTTTCGGTCAGCTTCGACGGGTTCAACGCGATCAACAACCTGTCCTTCGAGATCGGCCCGGCCGAGCTGCGCGCGATCATCGGGCCCAACGGTGCGGGCAAGACCACCTTCATGGACATCGTCACCGGCAAGACCCGCCCCGACGAGGGCCACGTGCTGTGGGGCGGGATGAACAAATCCCTGTTGAAGATGAACGAAAGCCAGATCGCGCGCGAGGGCGTCGGCCGCAAGTTCCAGCGCCCCACGGTGTTCGAGGACCAGTCGGTTTTCGACAACCTGATGATGGCGCTGAAAAAGAACCGCGCGCCCTGGTCCGTCCTGTTCTATCGCCAGTCCGCCGCCGACCGCGCGCGGGTCGCCGAGCTGGCCGAAGAGATCGGGCTGTCCGACCAGCTGCACCGCAAGTCGGGCGAGCTGAGCCACGGGCAGAAGCAATGGCTGGAAATCGGCATGCTGCTGGCGCAGGAGCCCAAGCTCCTGCTGGTGGACGAGCCCGCCGCGGGCATGACGCTGGCCGAGCGCGAGCATACCACCGACCTGTTGAAGGAGGCCGCGAAAACCCGCGCCGTGGTGGTGGTCGAGCATGACATGGAATTCGTCCGCCGGCTGGGCTGCAAGGTGACGGTCCTGCACGAGGGCGCGGTGCTGGCCGAGGGCAGCATCGACCACGTCACGCAGAACCGGCAGGTGATCGATGTCTATCTGGGGCGCTGAGCGATGCTGAAAACCACTGGCCTGACGCTGCATTACGGCGGTTCGCAAATCCTGCACGGGATCGACCTCGAGGCCCGCGCGGGCCAGGTGACCTGCGTGATGGGCACCAACGGCGTGGGCAAGACCAGCCTGTTGAAGGCGATCTCGGGCACCCATCTGCGTTCGGGCGGCGCGCTCGAGCTGGACGGCGCCAAGGTGGGCCGAGTGCCGGCCCAGGCCATGGCCCGGCGCGGCGTCGGCTACGTGCCCCAGGGGCGCGACATCTTTCCGCTGCTGACCGTGCGCGAGAACCTGGAAACGGGTTATGCCTGCCTGCCGCGCGGCGAGCGGGTCGTCCCCGACGAGATTTACGAGCTGTTCCCGGTGCTCAAGGACATGACCGGCCGGCGCGGCGGCGATCTGTCGGGCGGGCAGCAGCAGCAGCTTGCCATCGCGCGCGCGATGATCCCCCAGCCCAAGCTGTTGTTGCTGGACGAGCCCACAGAGGGCATCCAGCCCAACATCATCCAGCAGATCGGCCGCGTCATCGAATACCTGCGCGACCAGGGGCGCATGGCGATCGTGCTGGTCGAGCAGTATTTCGAATTCGCCTACGGGCTGGCCGACCGGTTTTACGTGATGGAACGCGGGGCGGTCACCGTGTCGGGCACCAAGGCCGAACTGCCGAAGGAACGCCTGTTGCAGGCCGTGTCCGTCTGAGCGCTCAGAACGCCTTCAGCCGGCGCGTGGTTTCGGGGTCGAGAAAGCCCGCCACCGTCGCGTCGGTTTCCAGCGCCAGCGCGCGGTCGAGGTCGGGCAGGGCGGCGGCGTTCAGCACCCGCTTCATCGCCCGGACCGACAGCGTCGGCAGCGCGGCCAGCTTGCGCGCCGTCGCCACCGCCTCGTCCATCAGCAGATCGTCGGGCACCACCTTCCACGCCACCCCCAGCTCGGCCAGGTCCGCCGCGCCGTAGCGCTCGCCCAGAAACAGCATCTCGCGCGCCTTGGCCAGCCCGACCAGCGCGGGCAGGCAGGCGGTGACCGCGCCGGTGACGAAGAGGTTCAGCGACACCTCGGGGAAAAACCCCCTGGCGCTCTCGGCCCAGAGCGGGAAATCGCAATTGATCGCCCATTCGAACCCGCCGCCGACCGCCCAGCCGTTGATCGCGCCCACCACGGGTTTCGGCCCCAGCACGATGGCCCGCGTGGCCGCCTGGATCGCCTCGACCAGCGCGCGCGCCTCGGCCTCGGTCTCGGGGTGGACATGGGCCTTGCGGTCGTCGCCGGCGCAGAACGCCGTGCCGGCCCCGGTGAAAAGGATCGCCCGTGTCTCGGGGTCCGCGTTGGCGTCGTCGAAGGCCCGGGCCACGTCGTCGATCAGCGCGCGGTTCATGGCGTTCAGCCGCTCGGGGCGGTTCAGCGTGATGGTCCGCACGCCCTCGGCGTCGCGGGTGCTCAGCACCGTGTCATAGCTGAAGGCGTTCATCTGTCCTCCCGGATCACGCGTTTGGTCTTGCCCTCGGTGCGGGGGAAGTGGCCCGCCGGGCGGATCTCGACCGTTGCGGTGGCCCCCAGCTTGGCCTTGATCGCGGCGGCCACGCGGGCGGGCAGGTCGGCCGTATCGGGCACGCCATCGGCATATTCCGCGACGACCGGCAGGGCGTCGTAGGGCGGCGGCCCGGGCAGGGGGATGCGGTAGTCGCCCGAAAGCTCTGGAAACTCGTTGATCACCGCGGCCACCATCGAGGGGAACATGTTCAGCCCGCGCACCACCACCATGTCGTCGGACCGGCCCACCACGGAAAAGCGAAAGCCGGTGCGCCCGCAGGTGCAGGGCCCGGTTTCCGCCACCTCGATGATGTCGCCGGTGCGAAAGCGGACCAGCGGCTGGCAGTCGCGCACCAGGTGCGTCAGCACCAGTTCGCCCGATTGGCCCGGCTCCAGCGCCAGCGGCGCGCCGGTCTCGGGCTCGACCAGTTCGGGGTGAAGCACGTCGGCCGCCATGAAGTGGAGATGCGTGTCATGCGGGCATTCGGCTGCA
This sequence comes from Rhodovulum robiginosum, assembly GCF_003944755.1. Classification (GTDB taxonomy): domain Bacteria; phylum Pseudomonadota; class Alphaproteobacteria; order Rhodobacterales; family Rhodobacteraceae; genus Rhodovulum; species Rhodovulum iodosum. Next base: position 166,491 of record NZ_RWGU01000044.1, on the reverse strand, counting down.
AAGTTGGAAAACACGTCCGACACGCCGTAATTGGCGTTGCGGGGCTGCATTCCCCAGGTCTCGGCCAGCCGCGCGCGGAAGGCCGGGTCGTCGACCCCCGGCTCGCCGCCGAAAAGCCCCAGCCTGAGGCCGAGGTCGCGCGGCGCAAGGCCGGCAAACTTCTCGGCGATCACGCGCTCCAGCACCGCCGGGTAGGAGGGCGTGCAGGAGATCGCCGTGACGCCCACCTCGCGCATCGTGCGCACCAGCAGTTCCGTCGCCCCAACGCCGAACGGGATGACCAGCGCGCCGGTGGCCTCAAGCGTCAGGTGGTCGGTCACGCCGCCCATCCACATCTGGTAATTCAGGCAATGGACCACCGTGTGATCGGGGCCGAGCCCCGCGGCGGCGTGGCAGCGCCCGCCGACCTCTTGGGTAATCGCCGCGTCGCGGGCGGAAAGCGCCAGGTTCATCGCCTGGCCGGTGGTGCCCGAGGTGCGGTGCAGCCGCACCGCCGCGGCCCGTGGCGCGGCGAGGTAGCTGCCGAAGGGCGGATGGGCCGCCTGCGACAGCCGCAGCCCGGCCTTGTCCGACAGCGGCAGCTCTGGCAGGTCGCGCAGGTCGGCCGGGGGCGGGCGGCCCTGCCAGAGCGCGCGGTAGAACTCGGAATGGGCCGCCACATGGGCACGCTGGGCGTCCCAGGCCGCGGCGACATGCGCGGCCAGCTCGGTCGCGGGCTGGCGGTCGGCCCCCGGTATCGTCGTCATGCCGTCATCCCCCGTTTCCAGATCAGCGAAAGCGTGTCGAGCACAGCCGCCTCGTCGCGCGACAGCGCCACGAGCGCGGGATCGCGCGACAGGTAAAGGCTCGACAGGTACTGGTCGACCATGCCGCCCAGCGCGTAGGCGCGGCGCATCAGCTCGTCATGCGGCACGCCGTGCCGCTTCCGCTCGGTCGCGGCCACGACCGTTTCCAGCCAGTCCCGGTTCAGCCGCTGAAACGCGGCCTGCGCCTCGGGAAAGCCGTCGAGATGGTGGACGAGGCAACGCATCAGCCCACGGTTTTCACGGAAGAGCGCGATATAGGCGCGGGTCGCGTCGCGGATCGGGTCGTCGCGCCCGGCCTGGTGCATGCAGGAGCGGACGAACCGGGCAAAGCCCGTCAGCAGCTCGGTCAACAGCGCGGCGAGATCGGGGAAGTAGATATAGGCGGTTCCCTTGGCCAGCCCCGCGGCGCGGGCGATCGCGGCGATGCTCAGCCCCTGGGGGCCCTCGGCATCCAGCACCGTGCAGGCCGCTATCAGCAGGCGGGCGCGTGTGCGCTCGCCCTTGGGGCGCGCGGCGCTCTCGGCGGCCAGGACGCGGGCATAGGCCATCTCTTGCGGGTCGGTCGTGGCGGGGCTGGGGGCGGGGTTCATTGGGAGGCCTTGGGTAAATATGACGCCATCGTCATAAAAATGCGCTGTTTTGTAAAGCCCTAGGTGAAAATCGTCTCAGCCGCCTCGGCGCGCCCGGCGCAGGGCCTCGGTCGCCGCCATGTCGGGGGCGGGTGGCGCGCCCGCCAGCACCACGCCGAAAAGCGCCGCGGCCTGATCGGCGGTGTAGCGGCCCAGCCGCACGTCCTCGGCCACCGCGCCGGGGGCGCGGGTCAGCGGGTCGCCGTAGCCGCCGCCACCGGGCGTCTTCACCCGCACCCGGTCGCCGGGGGACAGGGGGATGTCCTGCGCCTTGGACAGATGCTCGGGCGTCTCGGCCACGCCGCCCCGGATCACCTGCACCACGTTCGGCGCGCCGTCGCCGCCCCCCAGTGCGCCTTGCGGGCCGAAGCGTCCGTGATCCATCACAAAGCTTGCCTGCGCGGCGCCGCGCCGGAGCTCCACCTCGTAATCCAGCCCGAAGCCGCCGCGCTGCCGCCCCGCGCCGCCCGATCCCTCGTGCAGGCGGTAATGCCGGTAGAGCACCGGGAACTTCTGCTCCATGATCTCGACCGGCGGGGCCTTGGAAATGCCGATGGTCGAACAGCCATTGGCCAGCCCGTCATGGTCGGCATTGCCGCCATAGCCGCCGCCGGAAAGCTGGTACATCACGTAGTCGCTGCCCTTGGCCGGGTCGTGGCCCCCCAGCGCGAAATTGCCCGAGGTGCCGGCGGGGGCGGCGGTCACGCGGTCGGGCAGGGCGTCCACCAGTGCGGCGAACACTGCCTCGGCAATGCGCTGGCTGACCTCCGCCGCGCAGCCCGACACCGGGCGCGGGTAATGGGCATCGAGGAACGTGCCCCGGTGCCCCGTCACCCTGAGCGGCGCGAAGGCCCCGGCGCTGATCGGCACTTCGGGGGCGATGTGGCGCATGGCGAGGTAGACGGAACTGAGCGTGGTGGCCTCGACCGAGTTCATCGGCCCGGCGCAGGGCGGCGAGGAGCCGGTGAAATCGAACACCAGGTCCGCGCCGTCGCGGGTGACGCTCAGCCGGATCTCCAGCGGTTCGTTGACCACCCCGTCGCTGTCGACATAGGCCACCGAGCGGTGCGTGCCGTCGGGGATGGTGGCGATGAAGGCGCGCATCTGCCGGGCGGCGCGGGCGGAAAGCTCGGCAATCGCCGCGCGCACGGTGTCGTCGCCGTAGCGGTCGAGCAGGGCCGAGAGCCGTTCCTCGCCGACCGACAGCGCCGCCGCCTGCGCCTTCACGTCGCCGATGCGCTGGTCTGCCACGCGGATGTTGGAACAGATGATCTGGTAAATCTCGCGGTCCATCTCGCCGCGTTTGAACAGCTTCACCGGCGGCAGGCGCAGCCCCTCCTGTTCCACCGCCGTGGCCGAGGCGGAAAAGCCGCCGGGCACCGCGCCGCCGGTATCGGGCCAGTGGCCGGTATTGGACAGCCAGCAGAAAATCCCGCCCTTGCGGTAGAACGGCCGGGCAAAGCGCACGTCCATCAGGTGGGTGCCGCCAAGGTAGGGGTCGTTGACGATATAGGTGTCGCCGGGCTCGGGCGGGGCGGTGAGGCCCGCGGCGATGCGTTCGATCAGCACGCGGGTGGAATACTGCATCGTGCCCACGAAGACCGGCAGCCCGCCCGCGCCCTGCGCGATCAGCGCGCCGTTCTCGGCGGCGTAGATGCCGTCGGACCGGTCGTTGGCCTCGGCGATCACCGGCGAAAAGGCGGCGCGGGAAAAGCTCAGGTCCATCTCGTCGCAGACCTGCGTCAGCCCCGCCTGGATCACCGACAGCGTGATCGGGTCAAGCGCCATGGGCCGTGCCTCCAATGGTGACGATCAGGTTGCCCTCGGCATCGGGGTCGGCGCGGTCGCCGGGCTCGACCAGGATCGTGGTGTCCATCTGTTCGACGATGGCCGGGCCGGTGAGGGCGAACTGCGCCGGCAGGTGGTCGCGCCAGTAGACCGGCGTGTCGTGCCACGCCCCGTCGAAATGACAGGGCCGCGTGCCGGTTTGTGCCTGGTCGAGCGTTGCCTTGCGGCCCTCGGGCGCGATCAGCGTCGACAGGTCCAGCCCCTCGCGCGCGCCGATGACCGAGCAATTGGCGTTGATGATGGCGGCCCGGCCTTCGCCGAGCTCGACCCGGAAGCGGGCGAAATAGGCGGCGGCGAATTTCCGGCGCAGGGTGTCCGGGTCGGTCTCTGGACCGTCCAGTTCCACCCGCAAAAGATGCGTCTGGCCAATGAATTGCATGTCGAGGCTATAGCGATGCCTCAGGGCGCCGAGCGCCACGTTCTCGCGCCGGACCAGCGCCTCGCCCTCGGCGGCCTGCTCGGCAAAGACGGTGGCCAGCCGGGTAGGGTCAAGCTTGTCGAGCGGCGCGTTGAGCGTGGTGACGAAGTCGTGGCGCAGGTCGGCCACGACGCAGCCGACCGCATTGGTGATGCCGGGCCGGGCCGGCACCAGCACGCGGGGGATGCCCAACTCGCGCGCCAGTGCCGCGGCGTGCAACGGGCCGGCGCCGCCGAAGGCCAGCAGCGCGAAATCCCGCGGGTCGGCCCCCAGCGAGACCGACACCATGCGAATCGCGCCGGCCATCTTGACATTGGCCAGCCGGATCACCGCCTCGGCGGCACCCACCGCGTCGAGGCCCAGGGGCGCGCCCAGCCGCTCGTCGAAGACCTGCGCGACGGCGGCCGCATCACCCTCTGCGACCGAGGGCAGCTTGGCCGGGTCGAGCCGGCCGAGCACGAGGTTGGCGTCGGAAATGGTGGGCTCGGTGCCGCCGCGGCCATAGCAGACCGGGCCGGGTTCGGCGCCCGCGCTTTCCGGCCCCACCTCCAACAGACCGGCGGCGTTGACCTTGGCGATCGACCCGCCGCCGGCGCCCACGGTGCGCACGTCGACCATCGGCACGTGGATCGGCAGGGCATATTCGATCTCGATCTCGTTCGAGACCGGCGGCTCGGCCCCGCGGATCAGCGCGACATCGGTCGAGGTGCCGCCCATGTCGTAGGAAATGAGATCGGGAATGCCCGCCCGCCGCCCGATATGGGCCGCGGCCATCACGCCCGAGGCCGGCCCCGACATCACCGTCTTGGCGGCCTCGCGCGCCACCAGCCGCGACGAGACCATGCCGCCATTGCCGTTCATCACCAAGAGATCGCCGCGATAGCCGCCCGCCGCCAGGTCGTCGGTCAGCCGTGCGATGTAGCGTTCCAGCAGGGGCTGCACCGCGGCGTTGACGGCGGCCGTCACCCCGCGCTCGAACTCGCGGCTTTCCGACAACAGCGCGTGGCCGAGGGTGACATGTGCGTTGGGCCAGAGCCCCGCGAGGATTTCGCCGGCGCGCAGCTCGTGCGCCGGGTTGGCATAGGCGTGCAGGAAATGCACCACCACCGATTCGCACCCCGCCGCCAGCAGGGCGCGCGCGGCGGCGGCCAGCGCGGCCTCGTCCAGCGGCGTCACCACGCGGCCCTCGGCATCCATCCGCTCGGGCACCTCCAGGCGCAGGTCGCGCGGGATGAGGGGGGTGAAGCGGCCGGTCATGCCGTAGGGTTGCGGGCGCGTGCGGCGGCCCAGTTCCAGCACGTCGCGGAAGCCTTGGGTCGTGATCAGCCCGGTGCGGGCAAGCTTGCGTTCCAGCACCGCGTTGGTGGTGGTGGTCGTGCCGTGCACGATCAGCGCGAGGCGCGACAGCTCCGCCCCCGCCGCCTCGAGCGCGGCGCGCACGCCGTAGGCCTGATTGTCGGGCGTTGTCGGCACCTTGGCCAGCCGCACCGCCCCGGTGGCGGGATCGAGCAGCACCAGGTCGGTGAAGGTGCCGCCGACATCGATGCCGGCCACCTGGCCCGCGCTTTGGCTGTCCATCCCGGCGTCTCCCTGACCGGCCGATACCGTTGGTGTGCAAACGTTCCTCCGGCATCGGGCGAAAGTCAACGCGGGGCGCGCGCGTGCAGGCGCGACGCGACGGGCATTTCCAAAGGGCGGCGAAATCGCGCAAACTCGGGGCATGAAACGACCCATCGCTCTCTTGCCGCTATTCGTTGCGCTCTTGCCCGGTGCGGCGCTGGCCCATGCCACCGAAGGCGGCGTGGTGCTGCTCTTGCCCACCGGGCTTTACATCGCGGGGGGCGTGGCGGCGGTGGTGCTGACGGTGCTGCTGCTCTCGGTCCTGCCGGACCGGGCGGCGATCGGCCTTTTCCGGCCCCTGCCGCTGATCCGCAGCCGCGGCGCGCGGCCCTGGTCCTGGGTGAGCGTGGCGGGGGCCGTGGTGCTGGCCGCGCTGGTGGTCCTGGGGCTGCTGGGCGAACACAACCCGATGCACAACCCCCTGTCGCTGGCGGTCTGGAGCCTGTTCTGGATCGTGCTGGTGCTGGGGCAGGGGATCTGGGGCGATCTCTGGCGCTGGATCAACCCGTGGCACGGGCCCTACACGCTGCTGGCGCGGCGCCTGGGCTGGCGGCGGATCCTGCGCCTGCCGGGCTGGCTGGGCTACTTGCCGGCGCTTGTCAGCTTTCTCGCCTTTGCCGCGGTGCTGCTGGCGCACCCGGCGCCGGCCGATCCCGAGCGGCTGGCGGCGATGGTGGCCTGCTACTGGGCGGCGCATTTCGCGCTGACGCTGGTCTTCGGGCCGAAATGGCTGCGCCGGGGCGAGGGGATATCGGTGCTGATGTCGGCCTATGCGCGCATCGCGCCGCTGGGCAAGGCGCGCGGGCGCTGGCGGCTGGGCCTTTGGGGGTGGAAGGCCATGGCCCGCCGCGCGCCGCCCGTCGGGCTGGCCGTCTTCATGATCGTGCTGCTGGCGGTGGGCAGCTACGACGGGCTGAACGAGACCTACTGGTGGTTCGGCCAAATCGGTTTGAACCCGCTGGAATTTCCCGGCCGTTCGGCGGTGGTGAAGGAAAACCTCCTCGGCGTGGCCGGGGCGGTGGTGGCCCTGCCCCTGGTCTTCGCGGCGGCGATCGCGCTGGGGCTGGCGCTGGCCGGAGAGATCGGCCGCTTCGCCGCGGCGTTCCTGGCGTTGGCGCCGGCGCTCTTGCCGATCGCGCTGGGGTATCACTTCGCCCATTACCTGCCGTCGATCCTGCTCGAGGGGCAGTACATGCTGGCCGTCGCCAACGACCCGCTGGACAGTGGCCTGCACCTGCTGGGGCTCGACGCGTTCCGCGTCACCACTGGATTTTTCAACACCACCGACACGGTGCGGGTGATCTTCCTCGCGCAGGCGGGCGCGGTGGTGCTGGGCCATGCAGTGGCCATCGCGCTGTCGCATGCGCTGGCCGCGCGCATGTTCGGCAGCGGGCGCAAGGCCGCGCTGAGCCAGGCGCCGCTGGCGCTCTTCATGGTGGGCTATACGCTGTTCGGGCTGTGGCTCTTGGCCTCGCCGCGGGGGGTCTGATCCGACCCCGTTGCGAACCTTGGGTTTCGCCGCGCGTTCGCGCGGCGACCGACCGGGGGCTCCGCCCCCGGACCCCCGGGATATTTTTGGCCAGAAGAAGAAGGTGGGGTTCTTCTGGCCCGGAAATATCCCGGGGGAGTCCGAAGGACGGGGGCAGAGCCCCCTTGCCCGGTCGCAATCCCGCGCTCCGCCTGGTCCGCAAAGCGGATCGATACCGAACCGCTGCCATCCCCCGACGCAAAAAAATGGACAAGCCCGGCGGGCCTGTTCAAACTGAGCACAGAAGAGGAGGAGCCATCCTCCCGCGCCTTCAACAGGGATGATTGCCATGTCCGAGAGTTTCAAACCCGCCGACCCCGCGCGCCGCGGCGCGCTGAAGACGCTGGCCGGGGCCGCCGCCGGCGCCGCCAGCCTGCCGCTCTGGGCGCGCTATGCCGGCGCGCAGAGCGCCGAACCCATCCGCATAGGGTTCCAGATGCACGCCACCGGCATCGGCGCGGCCTACGGGCGCTGGTACGACCGCACCACCCGCGCCGCCACCAGCCTGATCAACGAGGCCGGCGGGATCAACGGCCGGCCCGTCGAGATCGTCACCGAGGATGACGGGACCGACCCCAAGCGCGGTGCCGAGGTGGTGGAGAAATTCGCCAACCAGCACAACTGCGACGTGGGCTACGGCACGCTCTTCAGCCATGTGGTGATGGGCTCGGCGCCGCGGGCGGGCGAGTTGAAGATGCCCTATTTCGTGGTCTCCGAGGGGCACCACGTGGCCTCGGGCGCGCTCAACCGCTGGACCGTCCAGCCCGGCATCTGCGACGTGAAAAGCCAGGTGCTGGCGATGGCGCCCTTCGTCAGCCAGACCCTGGGCAAGAAGGTCACGATGATCTTTCCCGATTACGCCTTCGGCCACGATCACCGCGATTTCTTTTCCGAGGCGATGGCGGCCAATGGCGGCGAGGTGATCGCCAAGCTGGCGATCCCGCCCACCGAGACCTCGTTCACCAAGTATTTCCCCAAAATCCCGCGCGAAACCGAGGTGATCTACCACGTCATGGTCGGCCCCGCGGTGCTGACCTTCGTCAAGGAGATGGGCGAGTTCTTCGGGCCCTCGCGCCCCGAGATCTTCGGCTTCATCGACAGCCTCGAGGCGGTCGACCTGTCGAGCCCGGGCCTGGAATTCCTGGAGGGCACCTATTTCTGGGAAGGGATGCCGCGCTATGCCCAGCCCGACCAGACGCCCTATGACGCGCATTACCGTGCGGCCGTCGGCGTCGATGAGACCGGCGCCTCGGTGAACGATCCCAAGGACGTGTCGACCTATGCCCACATGTTCGGGTGCTGGGAGACGCTTTACGTGATCAAGGCCGGGATGGAGGCCGCGGGCTACCAGGGGCCGGCCGACCGGCAAAAGCTGATCGAGGCGGTCGAGGCGATGACCGACATGCCCCATTCCAACGAACACCCGCAAGGGGCCAAGCGGTTTAACGGCAAGACCCACCAGGTGTTCGGGCCGCAATATATCTCCAAGCTCGAAGGCGGGCGGCTGGACGTGATCCACACCGCCAGCCTGGAAGAGACCTTCTATCCCGACGAGGTGGATTACACCGCGCGGTCGTTCTGAGCCTGACACGTATCGCCCGGGGGCGCCCGCCCCCGGCGCTTTCCTCCCGAAAACGGAGACCGCATGGATTTCGGTCCCTATCTCTTGCTCGCCTCGCTGGAGGGCGCGGTGACGGCGGCCGTGCTGGCGCTGATGGCCGCGGGGCTCAGCCTGGTCTTCGGTGTGATGCGGGTGGTCAACGTGGCCCATGGCGAGTTTTACATGCTGGGCGCGGTGCTGGCCTGGGTCGTGGCCTCGGCGGTGGGGGGCGGGCCGGTGCTGGGTTTCGTCGCGGCGCTGGTCGTGGCGCCGCTGCTGGTGGGCGCGCTCGCCGCGGCGGCGGACGTCACCGTGCTGAAGCGGCTGGATTACGACCCCGAACGGACCATCGTGGCCACGATCGGGCTGCTTTACATCCTGCAACAGCTCACGCTGATGGGCTATGGCCCCGAGGCGCGGCCCGTGGCGCCGCCCTTCAACGCGCGCCTCGCGCTGCCCTGGGTGGAATGGGGCGACGCGGGTCCGCAGCTTTACTGGCCCTGGGGGCTGAGCATCACCAGCTACAAGCTGTTCGTGATCGGCGCCGCGGTGGCGGTGCTGGCGGGGTTGTGGCTGTTCATGACCCGCACGCGGGTGGGGCTGGTGATGCGCGCGACGCAGCTTGACGGCGAGATGGCGCAGGCCTTCGGCATCCCGGTGGAACGGGTCTATGCCGGGGTCTTCGGCCTGGGCGCGGCGCTGGCCGCGCTGGCGGGCGTGCTGATCGTGCCGATCCAGCAGGCGCATTACCTGATGGGGGGCGAGGCGCTGCTGCTGAGCTTCATCGTGGTCATCATCGGCGGCTTGGGCAGCCTCGCGGGCACGGTCATTGCCGCGGTGCTGATCGGCATGTCCGACGGGATCATCTCGGTCTTCTTTTCGCCGACGCTGGCCAAGATCATCGCCACGCTGCTGGTGGCCTTCGTGCTGGTCTTTCGCCCGCGCGGGCTGATGGGAAAGGCGGCGCGATGACCGGCCGCGGACGCGAGATCGCGCTGCATGGCGGTCTGGTGGCGCTGCTGGCGGTGCTGGCCTTCGTGCTGCCGGCCTATCACCACGGCAACGTGGCGCGGGTGATGGTGCTGGCGGTCTACGCCATGGGCTACAACCTGGCCTTCGGCTATACCGGGCTGCTCAGCCTCGGGCACGCGATGTTCTTTGCCGCGGGCATGTATGGCATGGGCCTGCCGGCCTATCACCTCGGCCTCGGGGCCGGGCTGTCGTTCGTCGCCGGGCTGGCCGCGGCCGCGGGGCTGGCGCTGGCGGTGGGGGTGCTGGCGCTGCGCACGGCGGGGGTCGCGTTTATGATCGTGACGCTGATGTTCTCGCAGGCGGCCTATCTGACGATCCTGCTGTTCGGCACCTATACGAGGGGCGACGAGGGGCTGGTGCTGACCCGCGCCTCGCGCGTCTTGGCCGGGGTCGATCTGAGCGACCCGATGGCGCGCTACGTCGCGGCGCTGGGCCTGTTCGCGGTGGCGCTCTTCTTCACCCTCTGGCTGGTGCGCCAGCCGGAGGGGCGGGTGCTGGTGGCGATCCGTGAGAACGAGGAGCGGGCGGAACTCTTGGGATACAACGTCTTCCGGCACAAGCTGGCGGCGATCGTGCTGTCGGGCACGATGTCGGGCGCGGCGGGGGCGGCCTATGGCCTGTTGTTCGGCTATGTCGGCGCCAGCTTCGCCGAGGTGCAATATTCGATCTTCCCGCTCTTGTGGGTGCTGCTGGGCGGGGCGGGCACGGTGATCGGGCCGTTTCTCGGCACGCTCTTCATGTTCTACCTGATCGATTTGTCGGCCGATATCACCAGCGCCTACATGCTGATCGCGGGGCTGGCGCTGGTGCTGCTGACGCTGTTCGCGCCGCAGGGGCTGGGGGGCGAGATACGCCGGCGCTGGGCCGGGTGGCTGCCATGAGCACGCTTTTGTCCACCCGCGCGCTGAGCAAGCGTTTCGGCGGGCTGACCGCCGTTCACGAGGTCGATTTCGACCTGCCCGAGGGCGAGATCCGCGCGCTGATCGGGCCCAACGGCGCGGGCAAGACCACCTTCGTGTCGATGCTGATCGGGCGGGTCGCGCCGAGTGCGGGGGCGGTGGTATTCGACGGGCAGGACGTGACCGGCCTGCCGGCCCATTCCCGGGTTGCGCTGGGGATGGCCTATACCTTCCAGATCACCTCGGTGTTCGCGCGCCTCGCGGTGGCCGAGAACGTGGCGCTGGCCGCGCGGCGGCGGCTGGGGCGCGACCGGGCAGCGGTGCGCGAGGCCACGGCCCGGGCGCTCGACCGGGTCGGGCTGTCGGACCGGTCGGGCGCGCTGGCCGGCGATCTCAGCTATGGGCACCAGCGGCTTCTGGAGGTCGCCATGGGGCTGGCGCAGCGCCCCCGCCTGTTGATCCTCGACGAGCCGACGCAGGGCCTGTCCGATAGCGAGATCGCCGCGTTCAAGGCGCTTATCCGGGGGCTGGCGGCCGAGACCACGATCCTGTTGATCGAGCACAACATGGCCGTGGTGATGGAGCTGGCCGACACGGTGACGGTGCTGAATTTCGGCGAGGTGCTGGCCGAGGGCACGCCCGCCGAGATCCACGCCAGCGCCGCGGTGCAGGCGGCCTACCTGGGGACCGGCGCGGATGCTTGAGATCGACGGCATCGACGTCGCCTACGGCCCGGCGCAGGTGCTGCGCGGGCTCTCGCTGACCGCCCGGCCGGGCGAGATCACCTGCCTTCTGGGCCGCAACGGCGCGGGCAAGACCACGACGATGAAGGCGATCATGGGGCTTTTGCCGCTCAGGGCGGGCAGCATCACGCTGGATGGCGAAGATATCGGGCGGCTGCCGGCGCACGAGGTGCCCAGGCGCGGCATCGGCTACATCCCGCAGGGCCGGCGGCTCTTTGCCGAGCTGACCGTGGCGCAGAACCTCGAAATCGGGCTCCGGGCGCGGCGCCGGGGCGACGAGGTGCGCGCGCGCGTGCTGGGTCTCTTTCCGCGGCTGGCCGACCGGCTGGGCCAGCGCGCCGAGACGCTGTCGGGCGGCGAGCAGCAGATGCTGGCCACCGCCCGCGCGCTCTGCCTCGAGCCGCGGGTGCTGCTGCTCGACGAGCCCACCGAGGGGCTTCAGCCCTCGATGATCGCGCTGATCCGCGAGGTGGTGGTCGAGCTGCGCCGGCAGGGCGTGGCGATCGTGCTGGTGGAACAGCGCATCGACGCGGTTCTCTCTGCCGCCGACCGGGTGGTCTTCATCGAGAACGGCCAGAGCCGGGCGGCGGTCGACGCCGCCGAACTGCGCGACGACCCGGCCTTGCTGAAGCGGTATCTCGGGGTTTGAGGGGCCTTGCCCCGTCGCCATTGTCCCTCGGGCCAATGCGCGGCAATGGCGACCCCCCAGGGTATTTGGACCAAGAAGAAGCCGGCAATGGGTTCTTCTGGCCGCAAATATCCCGGGGGGAGTCCGAAGGACGGGGGGCAGCGCCCCCCTTGCGCCGCTGCAGTCGCGGTGTCCGCGCCCTCGGCAAGCCTGCCAGTGCCGTGTCCGCCGTCGCCGATGGCGTCGCGGCATCTGCGCCTCTCCTGGCGGTCGCGTTCTGCATCCTCTCAGGCGATTGCAGGTGCGGTCCCGGCGCCCTCAGCCCAGCTTTTCCAGCAGGCGCAGGAATTCCGCCCGCTCGGCCTCGGCCAGGGGGGCCAGCGTCTCGCGCGTGACCCGATGCGCCGCGGCCACCTGCGCCTCGAACAGCGCCCGGCCCGCCGGGGTGGGCCGCACGAAGATGCGGCGCTGGTCGCGGTCGTCCGGTGCGGTGTCGACCAGCCCCTTGGCGCGCAGCCGGTCGATGACGCCCTTGATCGTCGCGGCATCCATCGCCGTGGCCCGGCCCAGCGCGTTCTGCGACCGCGGCCCGGCCTCGCAGAGCTTGGCCAGCGCGGCGAACTGGGTGGGGGTCAGCCCCTCGATATGCGCGGCAAAGATCGCCAGGTGCCGCTGGTTGGCCCGGCGCATCAGGAAACCGACCTGAGCGTCCAGCAGGTAGGGCTCGGTTCCGGTCTCGTGCATCGCGGCGGGCTCCTTGGCGTCGGGAATTCCATGTTGACAGGGTTGGGGCCCGCGCTCAACGTTTGCATGCGAACAATCGTCCAACAGGGCACGAGGTGCACCGCTTTGGCCGGCTATGTCAGGCCCGATACCCTTGATTCCGCGCTGGCGGCGCGGGCAAAGGGCCTGCGCGTCGCCGCGGGCTGCACCGATCTCTTCGCGGCGGTCCGGGGGCCGGCGCTGTCTGGCGGCATTCTCGATATCACAGCGATCCCGGAGCTCAGGGCGATTTCCGAAACGCCCGAGCACTGGCGCCTCGGCGCGACCGCGACCTGGAGCGACATCCGCCTTGCGCCCCTGCCGCCGGCGTTTGACGGGCTCAAGGCGGCGGCGCGCGAACTGGGCGCGGCGCAGGTGCAAAACGCCGGCACCCTGGGCGGCAACCTGGTCAACGCCTCGCCCGCCGCGGACGGGGCGCCCTGCCTGCTGACGCTGGAGGCCGAGGTCGAGCTGGCCTCGCGGCGCGGCACCCGGCGGCTGGCGCTGGGCGATTTCCTGACCGGGCCGCGGCAGACGGCGCTGGCCGAGGACGAGTTGCTGACCGCCGTGCTGGTGCCCAAATCCGCCGCTGCGGGGCACGGGGCGTTCCTGAAACTCGGGGCGCGGCGGTTTCTGGTGATCTCGATCGCCATGGCCGCCGCGCGGCTGGACCTCGACGGCGGCAGGGTGCGCCACGCCGCGCTGGCCGTGGGCGCCTGTTCGGCCACCGCCCGGCGTCTGCCGGCGGCGGAGGCCGCGCTGGCCGGGGCGCGCGCCGATGCCGGGCTGGCCGCGGCGATCACCGCCGACCTGGTGGTGCCCGGTCTTTCGCCCATCGACGATCTGCGCGCCAGCGCCGACTACCGGGCGGCGGCGGCGGTCACGCTGTTGCGCCGGGCCGTGGCCGGGCTTTGCACGGGTCGGGAGGCCGCGGCATGACCGGGATGCGCCTGTCGCTGACCGTCAACGGGGCGACGCACCATGTGGCCGCGCCGCCGGGCCGGCGCCTGTCGGAGGTGCTGCGCGGCGAGCTGGGGCTTTTCGGTACCAAGGTGGGCTGCGACGCGGGTGATTGCGGGGCCTGCACGGTCCTGATCGACGGCGCGCCGGTCTGCGCCTGCCTGACGCCCGCGGCGCAGGCGGCGGGGCGGGCAATCAGCACGGTCGAGGGGCTTTCGGGCGAGGGGCTGTCGCGCCTGCAACGGGCGTTTCTGCACCACGGGGCGGCGCAATGCGGCATCTGCACGCCGGGGATGCTGATGGTGGCGACGGCGCTCTTGGCCGACCGGCCCCGGCCCAGCCGCGCCGAGGTGGAAGAGGCGCTGGGCGGCGTGCTGTGCCGCTGCACCGGGTACACCAAGATCGTCGACGCGGTCTGCGATGCGGCCGATGCCGAGGCGCCGGGGACGCCGCCCCGGGCGGGCCGCGCGGTGGGCGCGGCGGTCGAGCGGCTGGACGGCGTGCCCAAGGTCGCGGGGCAGGAATGCTTTGGCGCCGACGCGCCGCCCGCGGGGGCGTGGCTGGTGCGGGCCGTGCGCTCGCCCCACCCGGCGGCGCGGTTTTCCTTTGGCGACCTGGCGGGCTGGGCCGACCGCAACGGCGTTCGGGTCTTTACCGCCGCCGATTTGCCGGGGGAAAACCGCTTTGGCGTGATCCCGCCCTTTGCCGACCAGCCGGCGCTGGCCGAGGGCGCGGCCCGGTTCCGGGGCGAGGCGGTGGCCATCGTCGCCGGACCCGAGGCCGCGGTCGAGGCGCTGGACCTCGACGCCTTTCCGGTGACGTGGGAGCGGCTGGAGGCGATCGAGGCCCCCGAGGCGGCGAGGGCGGCACGCCTGCTGCACGACGCCCGGCCCGGCAACCTCTTGACCGGCGGGCGGGTCGTTACCGGCGATGCCGACGCGGCGCTGGCGGCCGCCGCCCACGTGGTGGCGGGCGAGATGCGCACCCGGTTCGTCGAACACGCCTATATCGAGCCCGAGGCCGGCTGGGCGCGGGTCGAGCCCGACGGCACGCTGACGATCCGTGCCTGTACCCAGGCCCCGGTGATGGACCGCGACGATACCGCCCGCGTGCTGGGCCTGCCGCCCGCGGCGGTGCGCATCCAGCCCGCGGCGGCGGGCGGCGGCTTCGGCGCCAAGCTGGACCTGTCGCTGCAACCGCTGGTGGGGCTCGCCGCGCTCAAGACCGGGCGGCCCTGCCGGATGGTCTTTGGCCGGGCCGAGTCGATGATGGCCACGACCAAGCGGCACCCGGGGCGGATGCGCGCGCGGGTGGGGTGCGATGCCGAGGGCCGCATCGAGGGTATGGATTTCGACGGGGTCTTCGACACCGGTGCCTATGCCAGCTGGGGGCCCACCGTGGCCACCCGCGTGCCGGTCCACGCCTCGGGGCCCTACCGCATCCCCGCCTACCGGGCCGAGACCGAGGCGATACATACCAACAACCCGGTCGCCGGCGCCTTTCGCGGCTTTGGCGTGCCGCAGGCGGCGATCCTGCAAGAGACGCTGTTCGACGAGCTGGCCGAGGCGGCGGGGCTGGACCGCCTGGACTTCCGTTTGAAGAACGCGTTGCTGGATGGCGAACGCAGCGTCTGCGGGCAAGAGCTGTGGGGCGTGGGCATCGCCGAATGCCTGCAGGCGCTGGCGCCCCGCTGGCAGGCCGCGCTGGCTGCGGCGGCCGCGGCCAATGCCGGCGGCGGGCCGCTGCGCCACGGCGTGGGCCTTTCGTCGTGCTGGTACGGCTGCGGCAACACCGCGCTGCCGAACCCCTCGACCGTGCGGGTGGGCATCACCGCTAAGGGGCGGCTGCGGCTGCACCAGGGCGCCACCGATATCGGACAGGGGGCGAACACGGTCATTGCCCAGCTTCTTGCCGACGCGCTGGGGCTGCCGCTGGCGGATGTCGATCTGATCGGTCCCGATACCGCGCTGACGCCCGATTGCGGCAAGACCTCGGCCTCGCGCCAGACCTACGTCACCGGCAAGGCCGCGGTTGCGGCGGGCGGGGCGCTGCGCGCCCTGATCCTGGCCCGCGCGAACCGGGGCGAGGATTCGACGCTCAGGCTGGAGGGCGGGCGGCTGATCGTCGCCGACGCCCAGGGCGAGACGGTGCTCGGCCTCTCCGACCTGCCCGAACAGGACCACGGCTATGTGCTGATGGCCGAGGAAAGCTATGACCCGCCCACCGTGCCGCTCGACGAAGACGGGCAGGGGGTGCCTTACGCCGTCTACGGCTACGGCGCGCAGATCGCCGAGCTGTCGGTCGATACCGAACTGGGCACCGTCAGCGTGCATCGCATCACCGCCGCCCACGATCTGGGCCGTGTCATCAACCCGCTGCTGGCCGAGGGGCAGGTGCAGGGCGGCATCGCGCAAGGTCTCGGCCTCGCGCTGATGGAGGAATACCTGCCCGGCCGCACCGAAAACCTGCACGACTACCTGATCCCCACCACCGGCGACATGCCCGAGATCGAGACGATCTTCATCGAAAAGCCCGACCCCGAGGGGCCGATGGGCGCCAAGGGGCTGGGCGAGCATGTGCTGATCCCCACCGCGCCGGCGATCCTGAACGCGATCCGCCACGCCACCGGCGCGCGGCTGACCGAGGTGCCCGCGCTGCCCCACCGGGTGCTGGCGGCGCTCCGCGAGGCGGGGCGATGAGCGGGGGCAAGATCCGCTGCGAGGCCTGCCCGGTGATGTGCTACGTCGCCGAGGGCCAGACCGGCGCCTGCGACCGCTACGCAAATGAGGGCGGGCGCATCGTGCGCTGCGACCCGCTGACGATCTTCGACCGGCGGCTTGAGGCAGGCGACGAAATGCGCCCCTTCCTGGGGGGCGAATGGGACGGCAACCCGCTGGCCGACAGCACCCTTTTCGTCAGCGCCGTGGGCGCGGGCACCACCTATCCCGATTACAAGCCCGCCCCCTTCATCGTCAGCCGCGAGATCGACGGGGTGGATTTCGTCACCGTCGTCACCGAGGCGATCTATTCCTATTGCGGCGTCAAGGTGAAGATCGATACCGACCGCCACCTCGGGCCCGAGGGCGCCGTGGTGCGCGCCGCGGGCGAACCCGTGGGCCTCGTCATCACCTCCGAATACGGCTCGCAGATGCTGTCGCTGGGGGGCGTCGACCACCTGACCGGCGGCTCAAAGGCCGAGGGCCGGGTGACCTGCGACACGCTGATGGCGCTGTGCAACAAGGCGCCGGTCGAACTGGAGGTCGAGGGCGGCGCGCGGGTCACGGTGCAGGCCGGACAGCCACCGGTGGTGGACGGGCAGGTGGAAACCCGGATGCGCGTCGGCTGCGGCTCGGCCGCGGTGGGGATGTTCGCGGCGCATTGGCAGGGGCTGGTCGACGAGGTGGTGGTCGTCGACGACCACATCACCGGGGTGATGTCGGAACACCAGGCGGGCAAGGTGCTGGGCTGGAAACCGACCGGCATCCGCATCAGGGGGCGACGGTCGACGCCGGGGCGGTATTTCCAGGTGGCGGCGCCGGGCCTTGGCTGGGGCGGCACCGATCTGAGCGACCCGTTGACGATCCTCGGCAAATGGGAGGCGAAAAAGGGCGCGCGGCCGGGGCTGAGCCTGTTGATGGTCTCGACCACCGGCGAACACGCGGGGTATTACGTGCTGGACGACGGACTGCGCCCCGTGGCGCAGGAGATGCCCCGCGTGCTGGCCGAAACCGTCGATCTCATCGCCGAGAATTGCGAGCCCGCGCTGTGCAACGTCCTGTTCGCCGCGGGGGCCGGGGGGTCGTTGCGCGCGGGCGTCACGCGCAACCCGGTGCGCCTGACCCGATCGGTCAAGGCGCTGAAGACCCGCGTCACCTGCGGCGGGGCACCGGCCTGGATCTGGCCGGGGGGCGGCATCACGCTGATGGTCGACGTGACGCGCATGCCCGACGGCTCGTTCGGCTCGGTGCCGACGCCGGCGCTGGTCGCGCCGCTGGAATTCACCCTGCCGCGGGCCGATTACCGGGCGCTCGGCGGCCATGACGAGGCCGTGCGCAGCGTCTCTGACATCCTGGAAAAGGGCGGCGAATACGGCGGCGCGGTGCGCGGACTGGGCCCGCGGGAGCAGATGCCGTGAACGGGCCGCAGTCACAGCGCCTGCCGGGCGACAGGCTGCACCTGCACCACGGGCCGATCGACCTGGTGATCGGGGCCAACCAAGCGGCGCGCGCGGCGGCCTTCGCCTTGGCCGCCGCGCGGTTCGACGGGCTGCTGGAAGAGCTGGTGGCGGAACTGCCCGCGCTGCGCCGGCCCACGGGCGAGGCGGTGCTGAAGGGCCCCGTGGCCCGCGCCATGGCGAAGGCGACGCGGCCCTTCCGCCCGGCCTTCGTCACGCCGATGGCGGCGGTGGCCGGTGCCGTGGCAGATGCCGTTCTGGAAACGATGGCGCGCGCGCCGGGGCTTTCGCGCGCCTATGTCAACAATGGCGGTGACGTGGCCCTGTTCCTGGCGCCCGGCGAAACCATGGCGGCGGCCATGGCCGGCGGGCGGATCGCGCTGTCTGGCGACGACCCCTGGCGCGGGGTCGCCACCTCGGGGCGGGGCGGGCGCAGCCAGTCCCTGGGCATCGCCGACGCGGTCAGCGTCGTGGCGCGGACCGCCGCGCGGGCCGACGCCGCGGCCACGATGATCGCCAACGCCGTGGACCTGCCGGGCCATCCTGCGGTGCGCCGCCGGCCGGCCTGCGAGATCGCCCCGGACAGCGATCTCGGGGCGCGGCCGGTCACCGTGGGGCTGGGGCCGCTGGCTGCCGAAGACGCCGCCCTTGCGCTGGACCGCGGTGTCGGCCTCGCCGAAACCTTGCGCGCCCGCGGCCTGATCGGCGGCGCGCATCTCAGCCTGCGCGGCCAGCACCGGACGGTGGATCCGGCGGCCGCGATACGCCAAAGAGAGGACGCCGAAAATGCCTGAATTTCCAATCCGCAAGACGATGATCCTGCTAGAGGACATCCACCACGAGGGGGGGCCGCCGCCCGCCGCCCCGCGCCAGCGCGGCGCGATCCTGGCGCTGGTGAAAAACCCCTATGCGGGGGGCTATGTCGCGCAATTGCAGGGCGGCATGGACGACCTCAAGCCGCTGGGCCTGATGCTGACCGACCGGCTGATCGCGGCGATGGGCGGGCGCGCGGGGATCGACGGCTACGGCAAGGCCGCGATGGCGGGCGCGGCGGGCGAGTCCGAGCACGCGGCGCTTTGGCACGTGCCCGGCGGCTATGCCATGCGCGAACGGCTGGGCGAGGCCAAGGCCATCGTGCCCTCGGCGATGAAGGTGGGCGGCATGGGCGCGCGGATCGACATTCCGCTCGGTCATATCAACGCGGCCTACGTGCGCAGCCATTTCGACGCGATGGAGGTCGGCATCCCCGATGGGCCCCGGCCCGACGAATTGCTTCTGGCGCTGGCGATGAGCCGGGGCCCGCGGGTGCATGACCGGATGGGCGGGCTGGCCGCCAGAGATGTGAAGGGAGAGGATGGCCTGCGATAGGAGCGAAAAAAACAATCCCTTGGCAATGCTTTGCGGTCAGAAAGTGATGTGCCGCGCGAGGTATCCTTTCGCCGCTCAGCCTTGCGCCGAAAGATAGCCGGCGCAGCCGGTGAGCGCCGCGAAATCGTCCTCGACGGTAAAGACCGCGATGTCATGCAAGAGGCGTGAAAACCGGCCCTTGGCGCGGAACGCGCGGGTAAAGCCGCAGGGCTCCAGATGCGGCGTGACCGCGCGGGCCACGCCCCCGGTGAGGTAAAGGCCGCCGAAGGGCAGAAAGGTCAGCCCGAGATTGCCGGTCACGCGCCCCAGCATATGCGCGAAAAGCGTCAGCGCGGCGCGGGCCTCGGGGCTGTCGGCCGCCTCGGCGATGATCTCGGCCGCGCTGCGCCTTGGCGCGGCGTCGCCGCGCGTGACCCAGGCGTGGACGGCCTCGAGACCGCGGCCCGACAGCACGTCCTCGACCGCCGCAAAGCCGTCGGCGCCGGCGACGAAGCGCGCCATCTCCTGCCCCTCGGCGTCGTCGACCGGCAGGTTGACATGGCCCGCCTCGCAGGCCGGCACGTGCAGCCCCGCGCCGGTGGCATAGACCGGTGCGGCGTTGAACCCGGTGCCGACCCCCACCACCAGCCGCGGCGCGCCCGGCTGCACGGGCGCGTCGATCACCGGCACGCAGGCGTCCGGCGCGAGATGGTCGAGCGCGTGGCCCTGCGCCTGCAGATCGTTGAGCAGGGTGACATGGGGCAGCGCCAGCGCGCGGCGCAACTCGGCCTCGTCGAGCGTCCAGTCGAGATTGGTCAGCCGCCCGACGCCGTCCCGCACCGGGCCGGCCAGCGCGAAACATCCGCCCGAGAGCGCCGGCGCCCCCTGCGCCGCGAGATAGGCGGCCAGCAGCGGCGCCAGCCCGGCATGGTCGGCGTTGCGGTAGCGGCAGACCGAGCCGGGCAGCAGCTCCGGCCCCTCGGCCAGCGCCACGCGGGTATTGGTGCCGCCGATATCGGCGACCAGCGAAAGCGGGGCGCTCATGCCGTCCTCCCTGTCAGCGCGCGGGCCAGGGCATGGTACGACGCCTTGGGCGTGCGCGCGAGGCTGTCGAAATCGACATGCACCAGGCCAAAGCGCTTGGCATAGCCCAGGGCCCATTCGTAATTGTCCAGCAGCGACCAGACCATGTAGCCCTTCAGCGGCACGCCGGCGGCGATGGCGGCGCGCGCGACGTCCAGATGGGCGTCGAGATAGGCGATGCGGTCGGCATCGTCGATCGCGCCCGCCTGCTTTCGGTCGGGCGCGGCCATGCCGTTTTCGGTGACGTAAAGCGGCAGATCGCCGGTGTAGCCGGGCACCAGGTTCAGCACATGGGCCAGGCCCTCGGGGCAGATTTCCCATCCCATGTCGGTTTTCGGCAAGGGGCCGGGGCGCTCGGCCAGGCCCGGCCAGGGCCCCGGCGCGGCGACCAGCCGCTTGCAGGTGTAGTAATTGATCCCCAGCCAGTCGAGCGGTGCGCGGATCGTGTCGAAATCGCGCTCCCACCCCCGCGGCAGGTGCGGGCCCAGCCCGGCCAGCGCCGCCTCTGGATAGCCGCCGCGAAACAGCGCCTCGAGGAAGAACCGGTTGTAGCAGGCATCGTAGGTCGCCGCGGCCGTGACGGCGCCGGGGTTGTCCTCGGCGGGCAGGGCGTATTCGAAGTTCAGCACGGCGCCGAGATTGCCCAGCCCCGCCGCGCGCCAGGCGGCAACGGTCTGGCCGTGGGCCAGCAGGATGTGGTGCGCGGCCCGCGCCGTGGCGCGGATGTCGCGCAGGCCGGGCGCGTGGACCCCGTGAAAATGACCCAGCCAGGCGATGCACCACGGCTCGTTGACCGGCGCGGCCGACCACAGCCGGTCGCCCAGCCGCGCGGCGACGATCTGGCCGAACTCTGCCAGGCGCGGGGCGATGTCGCGGTTGGCCCAGCCGCCGCGGTCGGCCAGCGGCGCGGGTAGCTCCCAGTGGTAGAGGGTCAGCGCGGGCCGCAGGCCGCGGGCCAGTGCCGCGTCGACCAGCCGGTCGTAGAAATCCAGACCCTGCGGGTTGGGTGCGCCCGTCCCCTCGGGCTGGATGCGCGCCCAGGAGGTGGAAAAGCGGTAGATGTCGAACCCCGCCCCTGCGGCGAGGTCGAGGTCCTGCGCGTACCGGTGGTAATGGTCGCAGGCGCGCGCGCCGGTCTCGGCGCCGGCGACGTTGCCCGGGGTGGCGGCGAAACTATCCCAATGGGTGGGTCCGGCGCCGCCATGGGCGTGCCCCTCGATCTGGTAGGCCGAGGTTGCTGTGCCGAAGAGGAAACCGTGCGGGAAATCGGCGCGGCGCGTCCGCATGGCTCAGGCGTCCTGCGGGGCGGGGCCGGTACTGGCGCCTTCGACGAAATCGGCGCCGATCAGCGCGGGGGCGGACGCGGTGCCGGGCTGTGCGATGCGTTTGAGCAACAGCTCGGCCGCGCGCCGCCCGGCGCTTTCGGCCGGATAGCGCAGCGCGGTGACCGACGGGTCACCCGGACCCGCATCGAACACGATGAGCGACGCCTCGCGCCCGGGGGTCGCGCCGCGCTCGGCCAGCGCGCGGCGCACGCCGATGCCCGAGGCGGCCGAGGCGGCCAGGAACGCGGTCGGCGGGGCATCGGCGGCCAGCAGGCGCTGCGCGGCGTCACGCGCGGCGGCCTCGCTCAGATCGGTGGCGACGATGTGCGCCGGTGCCAGGTCGAGCCCGATCTTGCGCGTCAGCCGCAGCACCCAGTGCAGGCGCTGCGCGGCCTGCAAATCGTCCTCGGGGCCGTTGATCAGGGCGATGCGCAGGTGGCCCAGCCCGGCCAGGCTGTTGAGCGCGAGCCGTACCGACCGGCGGTGGTTCTCGTCGACCCACTGGTAGCTGTCCTCGGGCGCACCGGTGCGACCGTGCACCGCGAAGGGCAGGCCGAGCCCGGCCAGCAGCGCCGGGCGCGGATCGTTTTCGCGCGGGGCGTGCACGATCACCCCGTCGACCGCGCGCCGCGCGGCGAGTTCACGGTAGGCGGTCTCTTCCTCGGCGGCGTCATGGGCGACGCTCAGCAGCATTTCATACCCCGCCTCGCGGCACGCCGCGCCGCACCCGGCGACAAACCCGGCACAGCCCGGCGCCGTCAGCGCGCCCGGCCCGGTGGCCGACAGCACGTGGCCCAGCGTCAGCGACCGCCCGGTTGCGAGGCTGCGCGCACGCGCGTTGGGGCGGTAGCCGTGGCGCTGCGCGGCCTCGCGCACGCGCAGGCGCGTGGCCTCCGCCACCTCGGGATAGCCGTTCAGCGCCCGGCTGACGGTGGTCTGCGACAAGCCGAGATGGGCCGCGAGTTCCTTGAGATTCATGGCCGGCCTCCAAAGCGCTTTCTTTTACGGAAATCCTAGCCTTGGGGGGCTTGCCCGTCAAAACCAAAAGCCGGTCGGAATCGCCGCACGGGCCGCGCGACTCCGACGCAAGGTTGACCCTCGGGAGGCGATGCGCAACCTTCTGCGTATCGGAACAGCCCGCCGGAGGACCGGCGGGAGGCTACAAACGCGGGCGCAGAACCGCGCCCGATCGGAGGTTGACATGTACCGACTTTACAGCGCTGCGCTCTGCGCGGCTCTTGCCGTGCCCGCCGCGGCGCAGGACCTCGTCTTCGCCCCCGGCGAGGACGACCGCTTCTCATGGGCAAGCTATCAGGGCTTTGCCGCCGAACACGATCTGTCGGGCCAGTCGCTGTCGATCACCGGCCCCTGGGTCGGCCCCGACAAGGAACTTGTGGAATCGGTGCTGGCCTATTTCGCCGCCGCCACAGGGGCCGAGGTGCTCTATTCGGGGTCGGACAGCTTCGAGCAGGACATCGTCATCGCCGCCGAGGCAGGATCGCCCCCCGATGTCGCGGTCTTTCCGCAGCCGGGGCTGGCCGCCGACATGGCGGGCCGGGGCTACCTGACGCCGCTGGGCGACGAAACCGCCGGCTGGGTGCGCGAGAACTACGCGGCGGGGCAATCCTGGGTCGATCTGGGCACCTATGGCAACGAGGGCGGCGCGGACGAGCTGTTCGGCTTTTTCTACAAGGTCGATCTGAAATCCATGGTCTGGTACGTGCCCGACGCGTTCGACGAGGCGGGCTATGAGATCCCGCAGACGATGGAAGAGCTGAAGGCGCTGACCGAGCAGATCGTGGCGGACGGCGGCACGCCGTGGTGCATCGGGCTGGGCTCGGGCGCGGCGACGGGCTGGCCCGCCACCGACTGGGTGGAGGACCTGATGCTGCGCACCCAGCCGCCCGAGGTCTATGACGACTGGGTGGCCAACGCCATCCCCTTCGACGACCCGCGCGTGATCGCCGCGATCGAGGAATACGGCTGGTTCGCGCGCAACGACGAATTTGTCGCCGGCGGTTCGGACGCGGTGGTCGGCACCGATTTCCGCGACAGCCCGGCGGGCCTCTTCACCTTCCCGCCCGAGTGCTACATGCACCGGCAGGCAAGCTTCATTCCCACCTTCTTCCCCGAAGGCACCGAGATGGGGCTGGATGTCGATTTCTTCTATTTCCCGGCCTACGCGGAAAAGGATCTGGGCAAGCCGGTCCTCGGCGCCGGCACCCTCTGGGCGATCACCAAGGACAGCCCCGCCGCGCATGCCTTCATCGGCTTTCTCAAGACGCCCGTCGCGCATGAGGTGTGGATGGCGCAATCGGGCCTGCTGACCCCGCTGAAAACGGCCAACTCCGCGGCCTACGCCACCGAAACGATGAAGGCGCAGGGCGACATCCTGCTCAATGCCACCACGTTCCGCTTCGACGGGTCCGACCTGATGCCGGGCGAGATCGGGGCCGATGCGTTCTGGAAGGGCATGGTCGCCTACACCGGGGGCGAAAGCGCCGAGAGCGTGGCGCAGGGCATCCAGGACCGCTGGGACGCGATCCGCTAACGCGCGGCGGATGCGGACGGGGAGGGTGCGATGACGCCGCTGTTGCAGGGTCTTGTGACGATCGTCCTGGGGGTAGGCGGGTGCATCGCCTATTTCTATGGCGCCAACCTGCTGCTGGACAAGGTGCTCTTCCCGGCCCGCGGCCCCAAAATCGGGCGCAACATCACCCGCGCCAACATGGTGCGGCCCTGGCTGTTCCTGTTCCCGGCGCTCTTCGTGCTGGGGCTTTACCTGGCCTACCCGGTGGTGGGGTCGTTCTGGCGCTCGCTTTACGGGCGCGACGGCGACAGCTTTATCGGGTTGGGCAACTACCAGGCGCTCTTCGCCGACGAGACGTTCCGCACGGCGGTGGTCAACAACCTGCTGTGGGTGCTGGTGGTGCCCGCCGCGGCCACCTTCTTCGGGCTGATCGCGGCGCAGCTGACCGACCGGCTGAGCTGGGGCAACATCGCCAAGTCGATCATCTTCATGCCGATGGCGATTTCCTTCGTGGGTGCCTCGCTGATCTGGAAATTCGTCTACGCCAACGACGCCGATATCGGGCTGATCAACGCCATCCGCACGGGTCTGGGCGCGGACGAGGCGGTGGACGTGATGCAGGTCCCGTTCTGGAACAACTTCTTCCTGATGGTCATCCTGATCTGGATTCAAACCGGGTTCGCCATGGTGATCCTGTCCGCCGCGCTCAGGGGCATTCCCGAGGAGACCGTCGAGGCCGCGATCATCGACGGGGCCAATCCGTTCCAGATCTTTTTTCGCATCAAGGTGCCGCAGATCATGGGCACCATCGTGGTGGTCTGGACGACGATCACCTTCCTGGTGCTCAAGGTGTTCGACATCGTCTACACCATGACGGGGGGCAATTTCGGCACCCAGATCCTGCCAAGCTACATGATGAGCTACATGTTCCGCGACGACGGGCGGGCCACGGCCGTGGCCTTCGTCATCATGCTGATCGTGCTGCCGGTGATGGTCTGGAACATCCTCCAGGCCCGCAAGGAGCTGCGCTGATGCAAGTCGCCGGTCAAAAGTCGCGGCTCGCCTGGGCGGTGCACCTGTCGGTGGCGGCTCTGGTGGTGCTGTGGATCATCCCCACGGTGGGCCTCTTGATCTCGTCTTTCCGCGACCGTGACCAGATCTCGGCCAGCGGCTGGTGGCAATCCCCCCTCGCGGTCGAGCAGACCTATCGCACCCGCGCCGATGCCGGGGCCGAACGGCAGGAGGGCGGGCTTTACGTCATCGAGGGCAACGTCTTTGCGGGCGAGGAGAACGCCGACGCCTTTGCCGCCGCGCGCGGCACCGTCACCGGTTTCGGCATCACCGGCCGGGCGCCGGCGGCCTTTGCGCCGGGGTCCGAGGCCGAGCTGAGGGGCGGCGGCACGCTAACGGTGGCGCAAGACGGCGCCTTTCGCGCCGCGGCTTCGGACAGTTTCGGCCGCCGCGGCCCGACCATCTATTTCGAGGCCGAGACGCCGCCGCGCTTCACGCTGGAAAATTACAGCCGCGTGCTGGGCGCCGACCAGATGAACCTCGCCTTCATCAACACGCTGACCGTGACGGTGCCCGCCACCGTCATCCCCATCCTGATCGCCGCGTTCGCGGCCTACGCGCTGGCCTGGATGGAGTTCCCCGGCCGGGGCCTGTTGATCGCCGCGGTGGTGGGGCTCTTGGTGGTGCCCCTGCAACTGGCGCTGGTGCCGCTCTTGTCGCTGCATTTCAAGGTCGGCGTCGGGCAAAGCTTTCTGGGCATCTGGATGGCCCATACGGGCTTCGGCCTGCCGCTGGCGGTCTACCTGCTGCGCAACTACATGGCGGGGCTGCCGCGCGACATCATCGAAAGCGCGCGGGTCGACGGGGCGACCGACTTCCAGATCTTCACCCGCATCGTGCTGCCGCTGTCGTTCCCGGCGCTGGCCAGCTTTGCCATCTTCCAGTTCCTGTGGGTCTGGAACGACCTGCTGGTGGCCAAGGTCTTCCTGCCCTCGACCGACGAGGCCAAGGTGATGACCGTCAAGATCGCCGACGACCTGCTCGGCTCGCGCGGGGGCGACTGGGGCATCCTGGCCGCCGCCGCCTTCATCTCGATCGCGGTGCCGCTCTTGGTGTTCTTCACCCTGCAACGGTATCTGGTGCGCGGCCTGCTGGCCGGGTCGGTCAAATAGGGGGCGGCGATGGCGCGAGAGGAATGGTGGCGCGGCGCGGTGATCTACCAGATCTACCCCCGCAGCTTTCAAGACAGCAACGGCGACGGCATCGGCGACCTGCTGGGCGTGGTCGAGCGGCTGCCCTACGTGGCCGCGCTGGGGGTCGACGCGATCTGGGTCTCGCCGTTCTTTCCCTCGCCGATGAAGGATTTCGGCTACGACGTATCCGACTATTGCGACGTCGACCCGAACTTCGGCAGCCTGGCCGATTTCGACGCGCTGGTGGACACCGCCCACGCCCTGGGGCTGAAGGTGATCATCGACCTGGTGCTCAGCCACAGCTCCGATCAGCACCCTTGGTTCATCGAAAGCCGGGCCAGCCGCGACAACCCCAAGGCCGACTGGTACGTCTGGGCCGACCCCAAGCCCGACGGCACGCCGCCCAACAACTGGCTGTCGATCTTCGGCGGTTCGGCCTGGGCCTGGGACGGGCAGCGGCTGCAATATTTCCTGCACAACTTCCTGTCCTCGCAGCCCGATCTGAATTTCCACAACCCGCAGGTGCAGGAGGCGCTCTTGGACACCGCGCGGTTCTGGCTCGACCGGGGCGTCGATGGGTTTCGCCTGGATACCGTCAATTTCTATTTCCATGACAAGGAATTACGCGACAATCCTCCGCTGCCGCCCGAAGAGCGGAACGATTCCATCGCGCCGGCGGTCAACCCCTACAACTACCAGCGCCACCTCTACTCGAAGACCCAGCCGGAAAACCTTGAGTTCCTGCGCCGGTTCCGCGCCGTTCTCGATGAATACCCGGGCGCCACGACCGTGGGCGAGGTGGGCGACGCGCAATACGGGCTGGAGATCCTGGGCCGCTACACCTCGGGCGGCGACAAGCTGCACATGTGCTACGCATTCGAATTCCTCGCCAACTGGCAGCCCACCGCCGGCTACATCGCCGAGGTCTTCGCCCGGCTCGATGAGGTGGCCGGCGACGGCTGGGCCTGCTGGGCGTTCTCCAACCACGACGTGATGCGCCACGCCACGCGCTGGAACCTCAGCGCCGCCGCCCTGCGGGCCTATCTGACGCTCATCCTGTGCCTGCGCGGGTCGGTCTGCCTCTACCAGGGCGAAGAGCTGGACCTGCCCGAGGCAGAGCTGGCCTTCGAGGATCTGCAGGACCCTTACGGCATCGCCTTCTGGCCCGAGTTCAAGGGCCGCGACGGCTGCCGCACGCCGATGGTCTGGGATGCGCGCGAAAGCCATGCGGGCTTTTCCGCCGCGCCGCGCACCTGGCTGCCGATCCCGGCGGCGCATATGCATCTCGACGTCGCCACGCAGGAACACGCCCCCGAGGCGCCGCTGCATCACTATCGCCGGGCCATCGCCTTTCGCCACGCCAACCCGGTGCTGGCCACCGGCGCGATGGAGGGGATGCGCGCCGCTGGCGACGTGCTGTCCTTTACCCGCCGCGACGCCGGGGCCGAGATGTTCTGCGCCTTCAACCTGTCGGACAGGCCCGCAGTGCTGGCCATGCCGCCGGGCGACTGGCACGCGGTCGGCGGCGAGGTGAACTCGGCCCATGCGGGGCCCGACGGCGCGGTGCACCTGGGGCCCTGGCAGCCCTGCCTGGCGCTCAGACGCAAGGAAAGGGAGTGACGAGGCATGGCTGATCTGCGGCTGAAGGGCGTCGGCAAGAGCTACGGCGCGGTCGAGGTCCTCAAGGATATCGACCTCGATATCGGCACCGGCGAGCTGGTGGTCTTCGTCGGGCCCTCGGGCTGCGGCAAGTCGACGTTGCTCAGGATGATCGCGGGGCTGGAAAAGATCACCGCCGGCACGCTGGACATCGACGGCGTGGCGATGAACGACGTGCCGCCGGCGCAGCGCGGCATCGCCATGGTGTTCCAGTCCTACGCGCTCTACCCGCATATGAGCGTGCGCGACAACATGGCGTTTTCCCTCAAGATCGCGCGGAAAACCCGCGCCGAGATCGACGCCGCCGTGGAAAAGGCCGCGCGGATGCTGCAACTCGAACCGTATCTCGACCGGCTGCCCAAGGCGCTGTCGGGCGGCCAGCGCCAGCGGGTGGCGATCGGCCGGGCCATCGTGCGCGACCCCAAGGTCTATCTCTTCGACGAGCCGCTCTCGAACCTCGACGCCGCGCTGCGCGTGGCCACCCGCATCGAGATCGCGCAGCTGAAAGAGGCGATGCCGCAAAGCACGATGATCTACGTCACCCACGACCAGGTCGAGGCGATGACGCTGGCCGACCGTATCGTGGTGCTGGCCGACAAGCGCATCGCCCAGGCGGGCCCGCCGCTCGAGCTTTACCAGCGCCCGATGACCGAGTTCGTGGCCCAGTTCATCGGCTCGCCGGCGATGAACCTGCTCGCCGGCGAGATCGCCGAAGCGGGCGAGGTCACCCGCCTGCGCCTGCCCGAGGGCGGCGGTACGATCGCGGCCGACATCCCGACCCGGCCCGACGATGTCGGGCGCAAGGTCAATGTCGGCATCCGCCCCGAGGACATGGTGGCGACCGACGGCGACGATTACGCCTACGAGGGGCGGGTCGAGATCGTCGAGGCCCTGGGCGAGGTCACCCAGCTTTATTTCGAACGCTCCAGGCCCGAGCACGACCCGGTCATCGCCAAGCTGCCGGGCGTGCATACCGGGCTGCGGGGCGAGGCGGTGCGCATGACGGCCGATCCCGCCAGGGTGCACCTTTTCGCCGAGGGCCGGTCGCTTCTGTGGCGCTAGAGCGCCGCGCAGTTGGGCAAAGCCGCGCGCGGGCGCATGTCTGGCGGGCAAATCCGGTCCCGGCCCTGCGACGCATCGGCCCCCTGGCCCCGGCGGGCATTGACGGGGCGGGCCGCGCCCCGACAGTGGCTTGCGTCCGGCCCCCGAACCGACGCGAAAGGATCACGCGATGCCGATCTACAATTACCGCTGCCAGGACTGCGCGGCATCCTTCGAACGGCTGGTGCCGATGACCGACGACACCCCGCCCGCCTGTCCCGAATGCGCAAGCACCGACGTGGCGCGCCTGCTCTCGCGCGTCTCCCCGCCGGGCAAAAGCGCCGGGCTGGTCGCGGAGGGCCGCCGCCAGGCCGCGAAAGAGGGCCATTTCTCGAACTACTCCAAGGCCGAGCGGTCCAAGCTCAAACCCTGAGGTCCGGGTGCTGCCCGCCCTGCTTCTTCTTGGCCGAAATACCCGATTTCCGACGTGGGCCGCACGCGCGCGGCCTCAGGTGACGCGCCCGGCTCAGGCCAGGCTCGGCAGCCACAGCACGATGCCGGGCACCATGACCAGCGTGGCGATGGTCACCGCGTCGGCGATGAAGAACGGCGTCACGCCGCGAAAGACGTCCTGCACGCTGAGGTCGGGCCGCACCCCGGCCACGACGAAACAGTTCAGCCCGATGGGCGGCGTGATCAGGCAGAACTCGGCCATCTTGACCACCAGGATGCCGAACCAGATCGCGCACATCGGGCCCGACATGCCAAAGGCGCTGTCGGCGGCCGAGACGAACTCGCCCCCGTTCAGCGCCATCACCGCGGGGTAGACCACCGGCAGCGTCAAGAGCAGCATCCCGATCGCGTCCATGAACATGCCCAGCACCGCGTAGGCCAGGAGGATGCACACCAGGATCAGCAAGGGCGGCATCTCGAGCGAGGTGATCCAGTTGGAAAACGCCCCCGGCAGGTCGGCAAAGCCCAGGAAGCGGACATAGATCAGAACGCCCCAGATGATGGTGAAGATCATCACCGACAGCTTGGCCGTCTCCATCAGGGCGTCGCGCAGCTGCCGCCACCGCATGCCGCGCAAAAGCGCCATCACGAACACCACGAAGGCCCCCAGCGCGCCGCCCTCGGTCGGCGTGCCCCACGCGTCGCCGCCCAGCGGGTTGTAGATGAAGAAGATGATGATCACGACGACGAAGACGATAGGCAGCGCCGGGGGCAGGGCGCGGAGCCGCTGGCCCCAGGTGAAGCCCCCGACCGGCGGGCCGAAGCCGGGCATCGCCAGCGCCATCCCGACGATCAGCCCGGCATAGATCAGCGCCGAGACCACCCCGGGGATGAACCCCGCGAGCAACAGCTTGCCGACGTCCTGTTCCACGATGATCGCGTAGATCACCAGGATCGCCGAGGGCGGAATGAGGCTCGCCAGCGTGCCGCCGGCGGCCACGACACCGGCGGCGAACCGCTTGTCATAGCCGATCTTCAGCATCTCGGGGATCGCGATCCGGGCAAAGACGGCGGCGGTCGCCACCGAGGCGCCCGATACCGCCGCGAAGCCGGCCGTGGCAAAGACGGTCGAGACCGCCAGCCCCCCCGGCAGCCAGCCGACCCAGCGTTTCGCCGCCTCGAACAGCGCCTTGGTCAGCCCCGCGTAATAGGCAAGATACCCGATCATGATGAAGGTCGGGATCAGGCTGAGCGCCTGGCTGGACACCTTGGAATGGGGCACCTGGCCCGCGGTCTTGACCGCCACGCTCAGCGCCCAGCCGAACTCGTCGGGGTCGTACCCCTTCTTCGACCAGAAGATCCAGATCAGCCCCACGAGCCCCGCCAGCGCCGCGGCGAAGGCCACGCGCATGCCCAGCACCACCAGCACGAACAGAACGGCGGTGACCGCGATCCCGATGTCGATCGGTTCCATCCCGCCCCCTTACCCGTCCGTGTCGGACAAAAGCTCCGCCTCGGCGGCCGCCTGTTCGGCGGCGCTTTTCACCAGCGGCACCGCGATGGGCTCGCTCAGGCCCAGCCACAGCGCCCGGCCATAGCCCCAAAGCTGCAGCACCAGCCTGACGCAGAGCACCGAAAAGGCGATCGGCGCCAGCAATTTCGCAGGCCACAAAGGCAGATGGATGTCAAAGCTCGAGTCGCGGCTCCACATCGGCGCGGCAAAGTCGAAGCTGCGCTGGAAATGCGCAAAGCTGCCCCAGACCAGCAGCACCATCAGCACCAGCATGGCCAGCGTGGTGACGAATTCCGCGGCCCACAGTACCCGCCCGCGCAGCGCGCCCACCAGGATGTCCATGCGGATATGCCCGCCGTCGCGCTGCGCGAAGGCAATGCCCATGAAGGCGATCAGCGGCATCGCCTGCTGGATCCAGTCGACATAGCCCGGCAGCGGCTGGTTGAAGAAGTTGCGCCCGCTGACCGACAGCACGGCCAGCACCATCAGCCCGAAGACGGCCAGACCCGAGATCAGCGCCAGCACCCGCTCGATGCGGTAAAGGCCGCGGTCGAGCCGGCTGAGGGTGCTGCCATCCTCCAGGACCGAGGCATGTACCGCCATGGCCGCTCCGATACGGATTGAATGAGACGGGGCCGCGCAGCGGCGCGGCCCCCAAGGCCAAGGCTTACTGCCCGATCATGCCGGTGACGAGGTCGTACAGCTCTTGCGCGGGCAGGCCGCGGGCGCTGTTCTCCTCGATCCAGGCTTGGGCGGCGGGGCCGGCGGCGGCCTCCTTGAACGCGGCCAGTTCGCTTTCGGGGAAGGTCACGCGCTCGATCCCGCGCTCGTCCAGTGCCGGGCCCCAACGCTCCATCGTGTTGGAGTTGTAGTAGTCGATGTAATAGTCCAGCGCCTCGTCGACCGAGCCCAGCAACGCCTCCCGATGCGCGTCCGACAGCCCGTTCAGCGCGTCGGTGTTCACCACCACCGGGCAGTTCACCGTGCCGGGGTTGAGGTTGGTGGTCCACCACTCGCCGGTCTCGATGGTGCCGAAGGACATATGCGCGTGCGGCGCAAAGCTGACGCCCTTGACGACACCGGAATCCAGCGCCTGGCGCACCTCGGTGGCCGACATCGAGGTCGGCACCGCGCCGATGGCGGCCATGGCGACGCCGATGCCGCCGGTCGCGCGCACCGCGAAACCCTCGAAATCGGCCAGCGACTCGGGGGCCACGCCCACGCCCACCACGTTATATTGCGGCAGCGGCGAGGGCATCACGAGCGTGGCGTTCCAGCGCGCCAGGTCGGCCTGCACCGCCGGGTGGTCATAGACCGCCATGCTGATCTCGCGCTCCTGCTCCAGGCTGTCGACGCCCAGGAAGGGCAGCTCGAGCACGGTGATCGAGGGGTTCTTGTCGCGGTGATAGCCGGCGCAGAACTGCGCCATCTCGAAGGCGCCGATCGAGATTCCGTCGAGGTTCTCGGTGTTCTTCGACAGCCCCCCGTAGGAGATGTTCAGCGTGAACTCGCCATTGGTCTTGTCGCTCACCAGCTCGGCCAGCTTTTCCACGTGTTCGGTAAAGGCGCGGCGCTTGCCCCAGAGCGAGACATTCCATTCCTCGGCCATTGCCTCGGTAGCAAAGCCCAATGCGAGTGCGGCAAGCCCCACACGGCCCAGAAGATTGTTCATGATGTTTCCTCCCTTGTATGCTTATTGGGCGAAAGACTAACGGGCCGGCCCGTGGCGACAAGGCAAAATTTTCCGGCCGGGCGAGGGAGAGCGGCATGAAACTGGCAAGGAACGGTCTCAAGGCGGCGCTGGCCGAGGGGCGTTTGCAGCGCGGGCTGTGGCTGGCGCTGGGCAGTCCGGCGGTGGCGGAACTGGCCGGCCAGGCGGGGTTCGACTGGTGTCTCGTCGATGGCGAGCACGCGCCCTACGACATCACCGCGATCCGCGATCAGCTGCTCGCGCTGGCCGGCACGCCGGCCGCGGCGGTGGTGCGCGTGCCCGCGGCCGAGCCGTGGCTGATCAAGCAGGTACTGGACATCGGCGCGCAGACGCTGCTGGTGCCGATGGTCGACAGTGCCGAGGCCGCGCGGGCGGTTGTCGCCGCCTGCCGCTACCCGCCGGCGGGCATCCGCGGGGTGGGCGCGGCGCTGGGGCGGGCGTCGGGCTATAACGCGATTGCCGATTACACGACCGGCGCCGATCGGGAAATCTGCGTCATCGTCCAGGCCGAGACCCGCGCGTCGCTGGCAGATCTCGATGCCATCGCCGCGACCGAGGGCGTCGACGCGGTCTTCATCGGCCCGGCCGATCTCTCTGCCGATATGGGCCATCCGGGCGACCCCGGCGCGCCCGAGGTGACTGCGGCCATCGAAGATGCCATCGGGCGCATCCGCGCGGCGGGCAAGGCGGTCGGCATCATCGACCTGCGCCCGGGCATGGCAGAGCATTACCGCGATCTGGGCGTCGGCTTCGTGGGCGTCGGCGCCGATGTCACCGCTTTGGGCGCCGCGCTGCGCGGGCTGGCCGCCGGGCAGGGATGATCCGTCGTCGAAAGCGTGATTTTTCCTCTGCCGCCGAACCCGCTAGGCTGAAGCGGCAGCAATAGTCGATAGACCGGGCGCGCGGCCTCGCCGCTCGGTGCGCCCGACGGCTACAGGAGGCCGCCATGTTCCGCCTTGCCCTTCTTCTCGTGCTGGTCGCCGCCGGCCCCGCCGCCGCGCAGTCGCAACTGGCCCGAGGCCTGATCCCCGATCTTCGCCGCGCCGGCGTGGACGAGGCCTGCATCGCGTCGCTAAGGTCTCACGATTTCGCCGTGCTCAAGGGCATCAGGGACAACCCCGACATCAGCGCCGGCGAAAGACGCCTGCGCCTTCGCCAGCGCGCCGACAAGGGGTGTGGCGGCGCGCCCAGCTTTCTCAGGGAAGTGATATCCTTGCCCCGGGGATAGCGCGGCGGCGTCGCTCAGCCGCCCGCGCCGCGCGCGTGAAAGACAAAGCCCAGCACGTTCAGCAGCAGTTGCGCGGCCAGGATCGCGGTCGACCCGGTCGGGTCGTAATCCGGCGCCACTTCGACCAGGTCGAGCCCGATCACTTCGTGCCGCCGCGCCACCCCCTGCAACAGCTCCAGCACCTCGTAATAGAGAAACCCGCCATGGCTGGGCGTGCCGGTGCCCGGCGCGATCGAGGGGCAGAAGGCGTCGATGTCGATGGTCACGTAGACCCGCGCACCGGTCGGGATTCGCGCAAGCACACCCTCGGTGCCGAACTGGCGCACCTGCCGCACCGACAGGATGTCAGAGCCCATGGCGCGCGCGGCCTCGTAGCCCTCGCGGGCAGTGGAGGACACGTTGCGGATGCCCACCTGGGTCAACCCGGTCACATAGTCTTTTTCCGCCGCGCGGCGCATCGGGTTGCCGTGGCCGTGGCGCACCCCGTGGCGTTCGTCCACGAAATCGAGATGCGCGTCGATCTGCAGGATATGAAACGGCCCTTGCCCGTCGAAGGCGCGGATCGCGGGGATGTTGACCGAATGATCGCCCCCGATCAGCACCGGCAGCGCGCCGGCGCCGAGTGCGGCGCGCAGCCCGGCCTCGATATTGGCGTGGCTCGTCTCGGTGTCGGTGTGCACGATGTCGGCGTCGCCCATGTCGACGATGCCGACCTCGGGGCCCAGATAGGTGGCGTCGTCCTCGTGATCGTAGGCGCCGGCATGGCCGAAAGAGAACAGCGTCGAGGCCTCGCGCACCGCGCGCGGCCCGAACCGCGCCCCGGGACGGTATTGCGTGCCGCCGTCGAAGGGTGCGCCCAGCACCGCCGCGTCGGCCGCGAAATCCGACCAGTCGGCCACCACCGGCCGCTTGGCAAAGCTCGCGATCCCGACAAAGGGCAGGTCCAGCCGCCCGGTCTCGTACCCATGTCCCGTCATGGCCCCTCCTTGGCTGGGGCCCAGAGTGCGGCGCCGGGGCGCGGGTGGCAAGCGTCCGTGCGCCCCGGCGATGGACGGGCGGGCCGGGCGCGCCAGCATGGCGCGGCGACAGGAGAAACCGATGACACGGCGCTTTTTGCCCCTTGCTGCCGGGCTGCCGCTGCTCGCCAGCGCGCTGCCGGGGCTGGGGCTGATGCGCCGCCGCAAAGGCTGAGCGCCGGCCGGCCGGTCCGAGGCCCCTTGCCCTGCGGCCCGCCGCCGTGGCAAAGCTCGCGTCATGACCGCGTCACCGCCGCCTTTCCTCGCCCCGCAGCCGCGCTTCGGCGAACAGACCCCGCCGGCGATCTTTCCGCCGATCATGGGCGCCTTCGGCCTGGGCCTTGCCTGGCGCCGGGGGGCCGAGGCGCTGGCCGCGCCCGCGGCGGTCGGCGACCTGGTGCTGGGCGCGGTGACGCTGCTGTTTCTGTTCTGCGCGGGGGCCTATCTGCGCAAGGTGCTGCGCCGGCCCGGCGTGGTGATCGAGGATCTCAAGGTGCTGCCCGGCCGGGCCGGGCTGGCCGCGATGGTGCTGTCGGTCTACCTGCTGGCCGCCGCGCTGGTGCCGTTTTCGCCCGGGGCCGCCCTGGGGCTGATGTCGCTGGCGCTGGCGCTGAATGCCGGGCTGGCGGCGCTTGTCCTTTACGTGCTGGTGACCGGCCCGGCCGAACAGCGCGCGGTGACGCCGGTCTGGCACCTGCAATTCGTGGGCTTCATCCTGGCCGGGCTGACCTCGGCGCCGCTGGGATATGACGGGCTGAGCGCGCTCCTGCTTTACGGCACGGGCGCGGTGGCCGTGCTGATCTGGGCGCTGAGCCTTGTTCAGATCGTCCGCCGCGATCCGCCGCCGCCGCTGCGCCCGCTGCTGGCGATCCACCTCGCGCCGGCGGCGGTGCTGGGGACCGTGGCGCTCTTGGCCGGGCAGACCGCGCTGGCACTCGGGCTTGCGGCGCTCGCCGCGGCGCTCTTCGCCGCGCTGGCGCTGCGTGCGCCCTATATCCTGCGCGCGGGGTTCAGCCCGCTCTGGGGCGCCTTCACCTTCCCGCTGGCCGCGTTCGCCAGCCTTCTGCTGGGGCTGGGCGCGGCCGGGCAGGGCGGTGGGCTGGCCATTGCCGGCGGGCTGGTGCTGGTCGCCGCGACGCTGGTCATTCCGCCGATCCTGGTCAAGGTCTTGCAGGCCTGGGCCAAGGGCGGGCTGGCGCCCAAGACCAACGCCGCCCGCGCCTGAGCCCGCCCGATGGACGCCGCCCCGCCGCCCCCTTCGGGCCCCGAATGGCTGTCGCGGCTCGACGGCGGCGTTCGGCGCAGCCATGCGCCGGGTGCCGCGATCTCGGTGCCCGATGCCGGGGAGAACCGGATCTTCGTGCTGGAAGCCGGACTGGCGCGTATCTCGCTGGCGGGCGAGGCGCGCGCCCTGACGCTTGGCTATCTCCGGCCCGGGGGCATCTTCGTGACGCATACCCGCGGCTGGGTCGAGGCGCTGGAGCCCTGCGAGGTGCAAAGCTGGCCGGTGATGGCGATGCTGGGCCTGATCGCGCGCGAGCCCGAGATGGGCGTCGCCGCCTTCCGCGAGGTCGGGGTGCTGCTGCACGAGGCGCTAAACCTGATCGAGGATCTCGCCTTTCGGCCGGTCGATGCACGCCTGGCCCGGTTTCTGCTGTCCGAACGGCGGATCCAGGGCAGCGACAGCATCCGGCTGCTCGGCACCACCGAGGCGCTGGCCACCGCGCTCGGCACGTCGCGGCAGACGCTGTCGACGCTGCTCAACCAGATGGTCCGCGAGGGCGTGATCGCGCGGCCCGACCGCCAGCGCGTGCAGATCCTCGACTGCGGCACCTTGGTCACGCGCGCGGCGCTGTCGTCCGGCTGACAGACGGCGACGGGACACCCGACTAGAGTGATCGGGATTTCCGATTTCATGATCCAAGCTCGAAAGGCCCCGCCATGAACGACGCCACACCCGATCGCTATGTCAGCTTCGTCGGAATCGACTGCGACGGAAATGCCGACCGGCTGATGGACCTGCTGGTCGCGCGCATGGCCGGATGCAATTCCCGCTGGGTCGGGTATTTCGACCAGAAGCTTGCCGAGAAGGCCCGCATGGGCAACGACAACCTGTATTTCATCGGCAGCCAGGTAAACAGCCTCAGCGCGTTTTTCGAAGAGATCGGAGACGACGAGGGGCTGGCGCTGCTGGCCTATCTGGAAAAGACCTGCTGCTAGGGCGGGGCGCTTGCGCATTCCCCCTTTCCTTTTCGGCCCCCCCGTGAAATAGGGAAGCGCCAAACGAAAACTCCGCAGGAGACTCCCATGGAGATTCGCGAGGCTCTCACTTTCGACGACGTTCTTCTGGTTCCCGCCGCCAGCGCGGTGCTGCCCAACCAGGCCGATACCGGCACCTGGGTCACCCGGTCGATCCGGCTGAACATCCCGCTGATCAGCTCGGCCATGGACACGGTGACCGAACACCGCATGGCCATCGCCATGGCCCAGACGGGCGGCATGGGGGTGATCCACCGCAACCTGACCGTCGACGAGCAGGCGCGCGAGGTCAGGCGGGTCAAGCGGTTCGAAAGCGGGGTGGTCTACAACCCGATCACGCTGACCCCCGACCAGACGCTGGCCGACGCCAAGGCGATGATCGAGCGGTATAATTTCACGGGCTTCCCGGTGATCGACACCAAGGGCCGCGTGGTCGGCATCGTCACCAACCGCGACATGCGCTTCGCCCAAGACGATTCCACTCCGGTGCGCACGATGATGACGTCGGACAACCTCGCCGTGCTGAAAGAGCCCGTCGACCGCGGCGAGGCGCTGAGTCTGATGAAGGAACGGCGCATCGAGAAACTGCTGATCACCGATGCCGACGGCAAGCTCACCGGCTTGCTGACGCTGAAGGATACCGAGCAGGCGGTGATGAACCCGCAGGCCTGCAAGGACGATCTGGGGCGGCTCAGGGTCGCCGCGGCCTCGACGGTGGGGGACGCGGGCTTCGAGCGGTCCGAGGCGCTGATCGACGCCGGCGTGGACATGGTGGTGATCGACACCGCGCACGGCCATTCCGAGGGCGTCGCTCTTGCCGTGGAACGCATCAAGAAGATGACCAACGCGGTGCAGGTCGTGGCCGGCAACGTCGCCACGACCGAGGGCACCCGCGCGCTGATCGACGCGGGCGCGGACGCGGTGAAGGTGGGCATCGGCCCGGGCTCGATCTGCACCACGCGGATGGTCGCGGGCGTCGGCATGCCCCAGCTCACCGCGATCATGGATTGTGCCCAGGCCGCGGGCGATGTGCCGGTGATCGCCGATGGCGGCATCAAGTTCTCGGGCGATTTCGCCAAGGCGATCGCGGCGGGCGCCTCCTGCGCGATGGTCGGCTCGATGCTGGCCGGCACCGACGAAAGCCCGGGCGAGGTGATCCTCTACCAGGGCCGGTCGTTCAAGGCCTATCGCGGCATGGGTTCGCTTGCCGCCATGGCCCGCGGCTCGGCCGACCGCTATTTCCAGAAAGAGGCCGCCTCGGACAAGCTGGTGCCCGAGGGCATCGAGGGGCAGGTGCCCTACAAGGGCGCGGCCGGCGCGGTGGTTCACCAGTTGGTGGGCGGGTTGCGCGCGGCGATGGGCTATACCGGAAACGCCACGGTCGAGGCGATGCGCAGCAACAGCCGTTTCGTGCGCATCACCGGGGCCGGGCTGAAGGAAAGCCACGTCCACGACGTGCAGATCACGCGCGAGTCGCCGAATTACAGGATGGCGTGACCAAGTGGCCAGGATAGTCGTTTCGCAACCGCGTTGACATCAGTGCAGCCATGACGGCCCGGCGGGCCGTCATGGGGCCCCGGCGCCAAAGGCACGCGAGCCTGGGTTTCCCGGCACTCTGATCTGCCTGAAACAGGTAAGAAATTCCGCCAGCCTCCGGCTTCAGGGCGTCAGGGCGTCGCGCAGGGGCGCGCGAACGCCGCGGTTTCGCCGGCCAGAAGGATGACCAGCCCAAGCCAGCCGAGTAGGGAGACCGAGGTCATCTTGCTGCCTGCCTCTTCCAGCAATGCCATCAGTTCCGGCGATCATGGACCGATGCGCGGGTGGCTTGCGCCATATGCGTGACAGTTCAGCGACGTTTGGCGCGACCGGCGGCGGCGTTGGCTGCGCCCCAGAATTTTCGGGAAATGCGGCCGGCGCGGCGATATGCTGGCCCGGCAAGCGCAGGAGGCGGTGATGCCGACACCCCATGACCGGCCCGAACGGCCAGCGGCCGATGCCGCCGATGGCTGAGCGGTCGCTGATCTTTCCCGCGGCAGAGTACCGCCGCCGCGCCGCCGCGCTTCAGGGCGAAATGGCCGGGGCCGGGCTCGACGCGCTCTTGCTGACGACCGCGCCCGACATCTTTTACCTGACGGGGTTCCTGACTCGGTTCTGGGAAAGCCCGGCGCGGCCCTGGTTCGTGGTGCTGCCGGCCCGGGGCGCGCCCGTCGCGGTGATCCCGGCCATCGGGGCCGAGCTGATGGGCCGCACATGGGTGTCCGAGATCCGCACATGGCCCGCGCCGGACCCGGCCGATGACGGCGTCACGCTGCTGGCCGACACGCTTTGCGCGCTTGTTCCGGCGGGCGGGGCCATCGGTCTGCCCATGGGGCCCGAAACCCATCTGCGGATGCCGCTGGCCGATCACGCCCGCGTCGGCCAGCGGATCGCGCCGCGCCGCTTTGCCGATGCCACGGCGGTCGTGCACCGGGTGCGCGAGGTCAAGTCCGAGGCCGAGATCGACAAGATCCGCGCCGCCTGCGGCGTGGCCGACCGCGCCTTTGACCGGGTGCCCGACTTCGCCCGTGCCGGCCGTCCGCTGGCCGAGGTGTTCCGCGACTTCCAGATCGCGCTGCTCCAGGAAGGCGCCGACTGGGTCAGCTATGTCGCGGGCGGGGCCGGGCCCTCGGGCTATGGCGACGTGATCTCGCCGGCCGATTCGCGGCCGCTGGCGCCGGGCGACGTGCTGATGCTGGATACCGGCGCGGTGCGCGACGGGTATTTTTGCGATTTCGACCGGAATTTCGCCATCGGCCGGGCCGGCGCGGGCGCCCGCCGCGCCCATGCCGCGCTCTACGACGCGACCGACCGCGCGCTGGCCGCGCTGCGCCCCGGCATGACCGCGCGCGAGGTGCACCGCGTGATGGCCGAGGCGCTGACCCGCGCGGGGGTCACGCCGGCCGCCGGGCGCTTCGGCCACGGGCTGGGCCTGGCGCTGACCGAATGGCCCTCGCTGTCGGAGGCCGACGACACCGTGCTGCGCGCCGGCATGGTGCTGACGCTGGAACCGGGCGTCGAAATCGCCCCGGGGCGGATCATGGTGCATGAGGAAAACCTGGTGCTGCGCGCGTCGGGGCCAGAACTCTTGTCGGCCCGAGCGCCCGCCGACCTGCCCGAGATCGACCGGTGAGCCCGCACCCCTATCGCCTGACCGGCCCGATCGGTGCGCGCGCCACGCTGGGGCTGATCGTGCTTCAGGTCGACGAGACCGTGGAACAGGATTTCCGGCGGATCTTCACCGCCCCCGACATCGCGCTTTATGTCAGCCGCATCCCCTCGGGCGCCGACCTGACGCCCGAAACCATCGCCACGATGGCGCAGACGCTGCCCGCCGCCGCCGCGCTGCTGCCCCCCTCCGCGGCGTTCGACGCGATCGGCTACGCCTGCACCTCGGGCACCACGCTGATCGGCGCGGACCGGGTGGCCGGGCTGGTGGGGCAGGCGGCCGCCACCCGCGCGGTGACCGAGCCGCTGAGCGCGGCGCGCGCCGCGTTCGGCGCCGTTGGCGCGCGCTCGGTCGCGCTGGTCTCCCCCTATATCGACGCGGTGGCCGGCCCGCTGCGCGCAGCCTTCGAGACGTCGGGTATCGCGGTGCCGGTCACCGTCTCTTTCGGAGAGCGGGTCGAGGCGCGGGTCGCGCGCATCGACCCGGCCTCGATCCGCGACGCGGCGCTCGCCGCCGGGCGCGCGCCGGGGGTCGAGGCGGTGTTCCTCTCCTGCACCAACCTGCGCACGCTCGACATCATCGACGATCTCGAGGCGCAGTTGGGTCTGCCGGTGATCGCCAGCAACCAGGCGTTGGCCTGGCACATGGCGCGACTCTCGGGCGCGGGGCCCGGGGGCGTCGCGCCGGGGCGGCTTTTCGCCCAAGCCCTGCCGCGGCCCGGCTGAGGCCGCGCGGCTGCGCCCTTGACCGCCGCCGCACCGCGTGCAGTCTGACGCAAGGGGAGGACGGACATGGCCGAAGAAATCGCGTCGATCGACCAGGTGCAAACGCTGCTGGACGGGCAGAACTACGTCTGCGGGCGGGCGCTGGCCACCGTGGCCTTCCTCGCGCTGCGCCTCGGCCGGCCGCTGTTTCTCGAGGGTGAGGCCGGCACCGGCAAGACCGAGATCGCCAAGGCGATCGCCGCCGCGCTCGGCCGCCGGCTGATCCGCCTGCAATGCTACGAGGGGCTCGATGCCTCCTCAGCCGTCTACGAATGGAATTTCGCCGAGCAGATGATCGCCATCCGCACCGCCGAGGCGATGGGTTTCGACGGCGCCGGCGCCGACCGCGAGGCGCTCAAGGACGAGCTCTTCTCGCAGCACTACCTGATCGAACGCCCGCTGCTGCAGGCGCTGCGCCCCCATGTCGAGGGGCCGCCGGTGCTCCTGATCGACGAGATCGACCGCACCGACGAACCCTTCGAGGCCTTCCTGCTCGAGGCGCTGTCCGATTACCAGGTCACGATCCCCGAACTGGGCACGGTCCAGGCCGCGCATCCGCCCATCGTCATCCTCACCTCGAACCGCACCCGCGAGGTGCATGACGCGCTCAAGCGCCGCTGCCTCTACCACTGGGTCGACTATCCCGATTTCGAGCGCGAGATCGAAATCCTCCACGCCCGCGCGCCGGAGGCCGCCGAAACCCTTTCCCGCGAGATCGTCGCCTTCGTGCAGAAACTCCGCACCGAGGATCTGTTCAAGAAACCCGGCGTCGCCGAAACCATCGACTGGGCCAAATGCCTGCTGGCGCTCGACGTGATCGACCTCTCGCCGCAGGTGATCGCCGACACGATCGGCGCGCTTTTGAAATACCAGGACGATATCCAGAAGATCGAGGGCTCCGAGGCCAAGCGCCTGCTCGACGAGATCCGCGCCGAGCTCGCCCCGGCCTGAGCTTCTTCTGGCCTAAAATATCCTCCGGGGGGTCCGGGGGGTGGAAAACCCCCCGGCCTCTCCGCCCGACCCCGAGGTCCGCCATGACAGAGCTGCCCCCGCTCGACATCCCCGACCACGGAAAGCTGAGCCACAACATCACCCATTTCGCCCGCGCGCTGCGCGCCGCGGGCCTGCCGGTGGGGCCGGGCCGGGTGATCGACGCGGTGCGCGCGGTCGAGGCGGCGGGGTTCTCCGAACGCGGCGATTTCTACCACACGCTGGCGGCCTGTTTCCTGTCGCGGCCCGAACACCGCCAGGTCTTCGACCAGGTCTTCCGGCTCTACTGGCGCGACCCGCGGTTTCTCGAGCACATGATGGGGCTGATGCTGCCCTCGCTCAGGGGCGTGGCCGAAGAGCGCAAGGCCAGGGCGGCCGAGCGGCGCGCGGCCGAGGCGCTGCTCGACGGGGCCGAGCGCGAGATGCCCGAGATCGACCCCGGCGAGCCCGCGGGCGAGGAGATCGAGATCGACGCGAGCCAGACCGCCTCGGGGCGCGAACGGCTCAAGACCCTGGATTTCGAACAGATGAGCCTGGCCGAGATCGCCGAGGCCAAGCGGATGCTGGCCCGTCTGCGTTTGCCCGTGAAACCCCTGGTCTCGCGCCGCACCCGGCCCGCGACCCTCGGGCGGCTGCCCGATTGGCGCGGCACGATGCGCGCGGCGCAGCGCCGTGGCGGCGAGATCGGCGCGCTTGCCTATCGTGACCGGCGCACCCGCTGGCCCAACCTGGTGGTGCTTTGCGACATCTCCGGCTCGATGTCGCAATACTCGCGCATGGTGCTGCATTTCCTGCACGCGGTGGCCAATGAAAAGGGCGCGGGCTGGGCCAAGGTGCACGC
The DNA here is from genome assembly GCF_003944755.1 of Rhodovulum robiginosum. Taxonomy (GTDB): domain Bacteria; phylum Pseudomonadota; class Alphaproteobacteria; order Rhodobacterales; family Rhodobacteraceae; genus Rhodovulum; species Rhodovulum iodosum. The sequence continues at coordinate 123,675 of NZ_RWGU01000044.1, read as the reverse complement.
CTTCACCTTCGGCACGCGGCTGACCAACATCACCCGGCAACTGGCCACCCGCGACGTCGACGCCGCGCTGGCCGCCGCGGGATCGGAGGCGCAGGACTGGGAGGGCGGCACCCGAATCGGCGATGCGCTGCACGCCTTCAACCGCGACTGGTCGCGCCGGGTGCTGGGCAGCGGTGCGGTGGTGCTCCTGATCACCGACGGGCTCGATCGCGGCGCGGTGGACATTCTGTCGCGCGAGATCGAGCGCCTGCACCTCTCCGCGCGCCGGCTGATCTGGATAAACCCGTTGCTGCGTTGGGATGGATTCGCGCCGAAAGCCCAGGGAATCAAGGCGATGCTGCCCCATGTCGACTGTTTTCGCGCGGGCCATTCGATCGCCGCGCTGGAGGATCTGGCCGCGGCGATTTCCAGCGCCGGCGACGCCGGAGAGCGCGACCGGATGCGCGCCCTGCTGCGGCAGGATGAACCGGTTTGATCTAAATCAAAGTCGCCCGGCCGGCAAAGCTACATTTGAAAAACATAGTTTGCACGGTGCGTTTTTCCCGACGCATTCCCGCCGTGCAGGCGGCCCCCTGTCGTTTCCCAACATGGGGGGTTGGTGTTCAGGGCCCTCCCTCCCTGTCCGCCGCAGTTGACGCCGAGGGCCTCCCTCCCGAAGCGTCGCAAACAGAACGCCGTGGGCCTCCCTCCCACGGCGTTTTTTCGTGGCAAAATGCCCCGTTGATCCAGATCAAGGCCCGTGGTCAACCTCTTGCCGAGATCAAATTCGATTACGCGAATAATTCGCGTCACTTGGCTACCGCTAAAAGAAGGGTGGGAGGTCCCCATGGTGCTCAACTGGAAATGGGGCGGGCTGCTTCTAGGGCTCGTCTTTTTCATCGCCGTGCTGCTGGTCAAACCGATCGGCGTCTCGACGCAATTCGTCATCCTCGACGGGATCGGCTGGGATATCCAGTCACCCGATGTCGTCACCCAGACCGAGGATGGGTATACCTCGACCAATGCCTATCTCGCCAAGTCCGACGGGAAATACGCGGCATCCGTCGCCAACCCGCTGAACTATTCCTTCGTCTTCGTCGGCGCGATGATGCTGGGGGCGGGGCTGTCCTCGGTGCTGCGCGGCGGCGTGCCGAAGGGCGAATACATGGTGCCCGCGCTCTGGCGCGCGAATTTCGGCGGCAACGTGCTGAAACGCTGGATCGCGGCCTTCGTCGGCGGTTTCATCGTGCTTTACGGCGCGCGGCTGGCGGGCGGCTGCACCTCGGGGCACATGATGTCGGGGATGATGCAGACCTCGGTCTCGGGCTACATCTTCGCGCTCGGCGCCTTCATGGCGGCGTTTCCGGCCGCGATCTACCTCTTCAACAGGGAGGCCTGAGCCATGTTGCAGATCGCACTTGCCATCGTCATCGGCGCCGCCTTCGGCACGGTTCTCGACCGGATCGGGGCGACCAACCCCAACTGGATCGGCCGGATGCTGAACCTGACCAACCTGCACCTGATGAAGACCATCCTGCTGGCCATCGGCGTGGCCTCCGTGCTGCTTTTCGGCGGGCAGATGCTGGGCCTCGTCGAGGTCGCCCACATGTCGGTCAAGACCGCCTATGTCGGCGTCTTCATCGGCGGTATCATGCTGGGCCTGGGCTGGGCGCTGGCGGGCTATTGCCCGGGCACCGGCGTCTGCGCGCTGGCCTCGGGCCGGATCGACGCGCTGTTCTTCGTGGCCGGGGGCCTTCTGGGCGCGGCAGCCTATATGCTGAGCTATCCGTTCTGGGCCGACCTCGGGATGCTGGAGGGCGAGAAATGGACGCTGGGGGCCGTGCCCGGCGCGGACTACCCGGCGGCGATTCCGACGCTGCAGGGCGATCTGGCGGGCATCGCCGTCGGCGCGGCCTTCATCGTGATCGCGTTCATCCTGCCCAAGCGAATCAAGGGCCGCCGCGCGCCGCTTGGCGGCGCCGAGACGCCGGCCGAGTAAACCGGCCTCGTGCCGCGCCGCGGGCCATCGGCCCGCGGGACCCTGTAACGCCGCGGGCCGGGCGCCCGCGGCGTTTTTTTGCGTCTGGTCCCGAACCGCGGGGCGCGCCATGATCGGGGCAGGGAGGACGACACATGCAAAGCTTGGACCATGACGCGATCCCCGAGGCGGCGCTGGCCTGGCACCGGGCCGGGCGCGGCGCGGCGCTGGCCACGGTGGTCGAGACCTGGGGCAGCGCGCCGCGGCCGGTGGGCAGCCAGCTGGCGATTTCGGGCGATGCCGAGATGGCGGGCTCGGTCTCGGGCGGCTGCGTCGAGGGCGCGGTGATCGCCGAGGCGCTGGAGGCGCTGGAGGACGGCCAGCCGCGTCTGTTGGATTACGGTGTCAGCGACGACGACGCCTTTGCCGTGGGGCTGGCCTGCGGCGGGCGCATCCGCGTGCTGGTCGAGCCGGTGGGAAAGGCATTGCCAGAGGTGTTGCTGGCCGATCTGGCGGCGGCGCGGGCCGCGCGTCGCGCGGTGGCCTACGTGGTCGACCCCGGCGCGGGCGCCCGGCGGCTGGCAGGCCCCGAGGATGCGCAACTGGGAGAGGCCATCGCCGAGCGGATGCGCGCCGACAAGTCGGGCTTCGAGGGCGAGTGTTTCGTCAACATCCACAATCCGCCGCTGCGCATGTCCATTGTCGGCGCTGTGCATATTGCCCAGCCGCTGGTGGCGATGGCCCGGCTGGCGGGTTTTGCGCCCGCGCTGATCGACCCGCGTCCGGCCTTCGGCGCCGAGGCGCGCTTTCCCGGCGAGACGATCCTCGACGACTGGCCCGACGCGGCGCTCAAGGCGCGCGGTCTGGACGCGCGCACCGCCGTGGTCACGCTGACCCACGACCCCAAGCTCGACGACCCCGCGATCCTGGCCGCGCTGGAGTCGGACGTCTTTTACCTAGGCTGCCTCGGCTCGACCCGGACCCACGCCAAGCGCGTGACGCGGCTTGAGGAAGCCGGCGTAAGCCCCCAGGATATCGCGCGAATTCATGCGCCCGTGGGCCTTGACATCGGGGCGAAATCGCCCGCCGAGATCGCGGTGTCGATCCTGGCGGAGATCGTCCAGCGGCTGAGGCAGGGCTGATGCGGTTCGGTCCGGTACCGTTGGACGAGGCCGCGGGGGCGGTTCTGGCGCATTCCCAGCGGCTGGAGGGGCGCGTGCTGAAAAAGGGCCTGGTGCTGGGCGAGGACGAGCTTGCCGCCTTGCGCGCGGCCGGGGTGTCCGAGGTGACGGTGGCCCGTCTCGACCCCGGCGACCTGGCCGAGGATGCCGCGGCCGCGCAGCTGGCCCGCGCTCTGGTGCCGGACCCGGCGGCCGCCGGGCTGCGGGTCGGGCCGGCGGCGCGGGGGCGGGTCAACCTGCACGCCGACGCGGCGGGCGTGATCGGGCTCGATACCGCTGCCATTCATGCGCTGAACCGGGTCGATCCGGGCATTACGCTGGCCACCCTCGCGCCGCTGACGCGGGTCACGCCGGGGCTGTTGGCCGGGACGGTCAAGATCATCCCCTACGCGGTGCCCGGCGCCGCGCTGGCCACGGCCTGCGACGCGGCGCCGGGGGCGCTGAGGGTGCACAGGGTGCGGCTGAAAACGGCGGGGCTGATCCTGTCGGAGGTGCCGGGGCAAAAGCCCGGCCTGGCCGAGAAGGGCCGGGCGGCGGTGGCGGCCCGGCTCGATGCGCTCGGCATCGCGCTCGGCGCGGTCGAGACGGTGCCCCACGCGGTCGGCCCCATGGCCGCGGCGCTGGCGGCGCTGCCCGGCGACATGGCGCTGATCCTGACCGGCTCGGCCACCTCCGACGCGCATGACACCGGCCCCGAGGCGCTGCGCGCCGCGGGCGGGCGGGTGATGCGCTTTGGCATGCCGGTGGACCCCGGCAACCTGTTGTTCCTGGGCGATCTTGCGGGGCGGCCGGTGATCGGCCTGCCGGGCTGCGCGCGCAGCCCCGCGCTGAACGGCGCCGACTGGGTGCTGGAGCGGGTGGCCTGCGGGCTGACGGTCGGCGACGACGCGGTCGCGGCGATGGGGGTGGGTGGCCTTCTCAAGGAAATCCCCTCGCGCCCGCAGCCGCGCGAAGGGTAGTGGCCTCGGGCGCGCCGGGCCGCGGGCGGCGCCCTGTCCGTGATGGCCGTAATCCGTGCAAGCCGTGGACGCGGGGCCGGCGCTGGCCTAGAAGGGCGCGGCGATGAAAGCGGTCATTCTGAACTTTACCGGCGGGCGCGAGAACTGGGGCTGCCAGGCCACAAGCTGGGGCCTGCACGCGTTTCTGGCGCGCCGGCTGGCGCCCGTGGGCCTGCGCGAGCTGTCGGTCGTGCCGTTCCTGCCGCGCCACCGGATCGACCGCGCGATCGAGCGCCGCCACGGGGCGCGGATCGCGGCGATCCAGGGCGACCCGGCGCCCGCAGCCGACGACCTTCGCTTTCTCGAAGGGCTGGCCGCGCGGCGCTTCGGCCCGCTGCTCGACCGGGTGCGCGGGGCCGATCTGGTGGTCTTCCAGGGCGAGGGGACGATGGGCGCGCCCGCGCTTTACCGGCGGGTGGCGTTTTTCACCCTGCCGGTGCTGGCGCGCCATCTCTACGGCAAGCCGGTGTTCAGCCTCAACCAGTCCTTCGTGACCGAAAGCGCGGCGGATGCGGCGCGCGCGCGGGCGATCTTCGGCGGGTTCGACATGGTCGCATTGCGCGAGTTCCGGTCCTATTCGCTGGTCCGGGGGCTGGGGCTGGAGGGCGCGCTCTTGTGCCCCGACATGGCGTTCGTGGCGCCGCAGGACGCAACCCGCCCACCGGCCGGGCTGCCGTCGGGCGGGTATTTCTGCGTCACCGGATCGGCGGCGCTGGCGGGCTATGACGTGGCCGCCTATCTCGACGGGCTCAAACGCATCGCCGACGCCCACGGTCTGATGCCGGTTTTCCTCTATTCCCGCCCGCTTGACCGGGCGCTTTACGACAGTGCCGTGGCGGCCTGGGGGCCGGCGGCCTGCCGCGCGATCTCGTCCCGCGACGCGCCCGATTTTCGCGCCCTGCTGCCCGTGCTGAAGGGGGCCGCGCTGGTGGTGGGCGGGCGCTATCACAGTTCGGTCTCGGCGCTGTCGCAGGGCACGCCGGTGATCCCGACCGCGGGCAATTCGCACAAGGCCGAGGGGCTGTCGGCCCTGATGGGCTGCGACATCCCCGTGCTGGAACATGACCGGCCCGAGGCGCTGGCCGCGCGCGCCGATGCCATCCTCGCCGCGCCCGGTGCGGCGCGGGCCGAGGTGGCCGAGGGCATGGCGCGGGTGCGGGCGCGCATCGACGCCTTCGGGGAACACCTGGCCGCTGCGGCGTCGGCGCGGCTGTCGGGCCGCGCCGCGCCGCCGCCGCCGGCCATGCTGCGGCCGGCCCCCGAACTGTTGCAGAGCACGCCCACCAATGCCGCGCTTTATCGTGGGCGGGCGGGCGCGGGGCTGGTGCGGCGCTGGCACCGCGACGACGCCGTGCGCGCCGGCGAAGACCTGCGCCGCAAGCTGTCGCTGGCGCATAACCTGGCCGTCTACGACGTGCCTACCCGGCGGCTCTAGCCGCTCAGCCCTGCAGGGCCGCCCACATCTGCCGGTCGCGCTCGGCCGTCCAGATGCGGGGCGTGTCGATCCCCAGCGCCTCGTCATAGGCGCGCGCGACGTTGAAGGGCAGGCAATGCTCGTAAATCGCGTAATCGCCGAATTTCGGGTCGCAGGCGGCGCGGGCCGCCGCCATCGCCTCGGCCAGCGTGCCGCCGCCCTGCGCGACACGCGCCACCGCGCGGTAGGTGGAGGTGACGAAATCGGCGGTGTTGTCCAGCGCGGCGTCGACCATCTCGCGCCCGACAAGCGCATCGCCGCGCCCCGGCGCGATCGCGTCGAGATCGAAGGCCCGGATCGCGTCCAGCGTGGCGGGCCAGTCCTGCAGATGAGCGTCGCCGCAATAGCAGGCGGAATGGTATTCGACGATATCGCCGGTGAACATCACGCCCGCGTCGGGGACGTGCGCCACGATATCGCCCGCCGTGTGGGCGCGGCCCAGATGCATCAGGTCGACCCGGCGCCGGCCAAGGTAGACGGTCATCCGGTCGGTGAAGGTCAGCGTGGGCCAGGTCAGGCCCGGGATGCTTTCGTGCCCCTCGAAAAGGCGGGGGAAGCGGGCGAACTCGCTTTCCCAATCCTCTTGTCCGCGCTCGGCCACCATCGCCCGTGCGGCGGCGCCCATCACGATGTCCTGCGCGTCATAGGCCGAGGCGCCCAACACCCGCACCGCGTGGTAATGGGTCAGCACGACGTGGCTGATCGGCTTGTCGGTGACGGTGCGGATCTTGTCGACCACCATGCCCGCCAGTCGCGGCGTGGCCTGGGCGTCGATCACCATGACGCTGTCCTCGCCGATGATGACGCCGCTGTTGGGGTCGCCCTCGGCGGTAAAGGCCCAGAGCCCCTCGCCGACCTCGGTGAAGGATATCGTCTTGGGCGTCAGGTCGCCGGCCGAGGCGAATGTCTTGCTCATGGGGCTCTCACCTCCTGGTCCAGGGTGCCGAAAATCGAGCGGCCCTCTGCGTCGTCCATCCAGATCCGCACCCGGTCGCCGGGCGACAGGAAGGGCGTGCGCGGCGCGCCGGTCAGAATCGTCTCTACCATGCGCTGTTCGGCGATGCAGGCATAGCCGCGCCCGCCATCGGCCACGGGCGCGCCCGGCCCGCCATCCGCGCCCCGGTTCGACACCGTGCCCGAGCCGACGATGGTGCCGGGGGCCAGGCTGCGGGTGCGGGCGGCATGGGCGATCAGCGCGGGAAAGCCGAAAGTCATGTCTTCGCCCGCCTCGACCCGGCCGAAGGGGGCGCCGTTCAGATCGACCGACAGCGTGCCGTGCAGCCTGCCGTCGCGCCAGCCGGGGCAGGCATCGACCGCGACGGCGACCGGGGAAAACGCGCTGGCGGGTTTCGACTGGACGAAGCCGAAGCCCTTGGCCAGCTCGTCGGGGATGAGCGCCCTGAGCGAGATGTCGTTGCAGAGCATCACGTAACGAATTGAAGCGGCAGCCTGATCCCGGTTGGCGCCTTGGGGCACATACCCGGTGATCACCGCGATCTCGGCCTCGAAGTCTGGGCCCCATGCGGGGTCGGCCACGATGTCCTCGGTCGGCCCGAGGCACCCGTCAGAGGCGCCCTGGTACATCAGCGGGTCGGTCCAGAACCGGCCTGGCATCGCGGCGCCGCGCGCCTGCCGGACAAGGGCGACGTGGTTGACATAGGCCGACCCGTCGAGGAACTGGTAGGCCCGCGGCAGCGGCGCGGCGCAGAGCGCGGGCGCGAAGGGGCGTTCCTCGTAGGCCGGGACGAGGCGGTCGCTGTCGAGCGCGGCCTGCAGCGTCGGCTCGGTGCAGGCGCGCTGGGTCGTCAGGTCGTCCGAGACCGCCACCAGCCGCCCGTCGGGCGTGCCGTCGTTCAGCGTGGCGACCTTCATCGCATCGGACCCGGCCCGGTCATTTCACCCCCGGCGTGCCGTCGAACTTCTTTTCCAGGCTATCCCAGCAGTCGATGTAGTCATCCTGCAAGGGCGCCTCTTTCGCTGCGAATTCAGTCAGATGCTGGGGAAAGCGCGTCTCGAACATGAACGACATCGTGTTGTCGAGCTTTTGCGGGTTCAGCTCGGCATTGGACGCGCCCTCGAACGCCTCGCGGTCGGGGCCGTGCGGCAGCATCATGTTGTGCAGGCTCATCCCGCCGGGGACGAATCCCTGCGGCTTGGCATCGTACTGGCCGTAGATGTTGCCCATCAGCTCCGACATGACGTTGCGGTGGTACCAGGGCGGGCGAAAGGTGCCTTCGGCCACCAGCCAGCGTTCGCGGAACAGCACGAAGTCGATATTGGCGGTGCCCGGTACGCCCGAGGGTGCCGTCAGCACGGTAAAGATCGACGGGTCGGGGTGGTCGAACAGCACCGCGCCGACCGGGCAATAGGTCGACAAATCATACTTGCAGGGCGCGTAATTGCCGTGCCACGCCACCACGTCGAGCGGGCTTTGCCCGATCTCGGTGACGAAGAACCGCCCGCCCCATTTGACCGTGACGGTCGAGGGCACCTCGCGGTCCTCGAACGCCGCGACGGGCGTCTTGAAATCGCGGCGGTTGGCCATGCAATTGGCGCCGATCGGCCCGCGCCCGGGCAGGTCGAACTTCTGCCCGTAATTCTCGCAGACAAAGCCGCGGGCGGGGCCCTCCAGCACCTCGACGCGGTAGACCATGCCGCGGGGGATCAGGGCGATGTCCTGCGGCCCCGCATCGATCACCCCCAACTCGGTGCAAAACCGCAGCCGCCCCTCTTGGGGCACGACCAGAAGCTCGCTGTCGGCGGAGTAGAAATAGGCATCCTCCATCGAGCGGGTGACGAGGTAGATATGCGCGGCCATGCCGGTCTGGGTGTTGACGTCGCCTGCCGTGGTCATGGTGCGCATGCCCGTCAGCCAGGTCAGCGGCGCGTCCTCCATCGGCACCGGGTCCCAGCGGAACTGGCCGAGGCTGACGATGCCGGGCCTGATGTCGGGGGCGCTGCGCCAGTAGGGAAGGTCAAGCTCGGCATAGCGGCGCGAATGCTTGACCGAGGGGCGGATGCGATAGCACCAGGTGCGCTCGTTCTGGTGGCTGGGCGCGGTGAAGGCGGTGCCCGAAAGCTGTTCGCCGTAAAGCCCGTAGGCGCATTTCTGCGGGCTGTTCATGCCCTGGGGCAGGGCGCCGGGCAGGGCCTCTGTCTCGAAATCGTTGCCGAAGCCGGGCATGTAGCCCCGGTGCGGCCCGCCGGGGCTGGCGGCACGGGTCAGGCCGCCGGGCCGATCCTGCTGGGTCATCGCGTCCTCCCTGAAAGGCGATGGGTCCCTTTGGGGTAGTGGCTGGAAAATCGACTCACAAGCGCAAAGCGCTTTCATCCACTCGGTGCGCTGCGGTCTCGCTTGATGATCGCGCCAAGGATTACCGTCATCGCTTTCGGGTCGGCAAAGTGACGTTCGCCAATGTTCAAGACGAAGCGGCCAGTCAAAGCCGGTATCGGCGCGGTTCGGGTTCGGGCGTTGCAGATAGGCTCGGGCGAGGTCCTGGGCTTCGTCGAACAGCGTCGTTTCCGACCGCCACATCTGCCAGATGTCATGATCCTACGGCGAAGTTCTAAGTCGCTCCTTCGTGATGCCCTTCTTAAAAGGCGACGCTTGGCAAGCAGTTCGCAAGCGAAGCCGAGGAGAAGACAGGCGGACGGCAACCACCCACTACGTGGCTGGCTGCAAACAACCGCAGCATTCCGAACGAAATCTTCCGCACGAGCGAGGTATTGATCGCAAGTAGGAGGTTGGGGGTGCATCTGCCCACTCATTGCAGGAAGCAGAGGTGGAAAATGGCGGACAGGACGGGACCGGGATCGGACGTTCTCCACCTTTCCGACAATCAACGCCGCGGACCAATATATATTCTTATCAATGTCTTACGAATTTCTGCTGATCTCGATGGCCGCAGTTACGGCGTCGCCGAGCTCGGCGTCTGAGACAGAGGCCGGCAACCGTCTTGGCTCGTGTCCCCTGATCCCTTCCCAAGCTCCGCGGCCGCGGTGGCGCAAAGGACTCAGTTCGATCTGTCCATCCTGTAGGGTGACTGCAACACTTCCCACACCTTTGTAGAGAGCCTTGTTGGTTTTCACACCGGCGCGGCGTTTCAGGTCGTCTTCCCGCGCCTTGATCTCGTCTGCGGTCGGCGGGCGCATAACGGTGTCCCATTCGGGATGGTCGGGGGTGATGAAGCGGCTCGCGGCAAGCGCATCATGCAACGCCCTACCGAGATCCTCGCGCGCAGGTTCTGCATCGAGAAACGCCGCATAGCCCTTGGGGTCGCCAACCGCCGCACTGTAAACAGCCTGCGAGAACACATGCGTGAACTGTCGATAGGCCTCGACGGTCGCCTCTCTGCTTTCAGCGGGCGGCGGCGGGGGGGGCGGCTTCGGCTTCCGCGCATTCTGAGCTTTCATCTGAGCCAGCGCTTTTTCAAAGCTCATTGCACGAACCTCACGTTCACCTCGATCCCGCGATCGATAGCATAGTCGATGGCGCGTTGAATTTGTATTGCCTGTTCAGGTGTCGTGTCGAATGGCACCGCCAGTTCCAGCCGGCGCCGTTCGATCTGGCCCGGCCGTATCCGGAAGACGCCGCTGCTGCCCTGTTCGAACCGCTCGATCCGGTCGATGTAGTCCCGCAGCCTGCCAAAGATGCGGCTCGGGCGATCTGCATAGGTGGGCGCTCGGGTGTCGAGGGTCTTGGCGCTCGTCGCGAGACGGCTATCGAAGTCAAAGAAATCGAACGTTGGGAACGTCGGCGGCGAACGCAGGCCATGGTCACCTCCGGCCTCCAGAAGGTCCTCCCATGGCTCGCCTTGCGATGTGATCGGGCCCGACCATGCGATGCCGGGATTGTCGATCGCGTCCCAGTCCACATCCGCCGGGTGGCGTCGGGCGCGCGCGGCTTCGGCCAGCAACGCGTCGGCGAGATCGTCCGTCCGGTCGCCGTCGCCCCGGCGCCCGCGCCGCCGCAGCAGCCGCGCGGCCATGACCCCCGGTGCGACGTTGAGAAGGATCACCGTCTCGAGATACGCGCGTTCGCGATGCGCCGCCTCGACCTGTGCGCGCGTCGCGAGCCCGGCGCGATAGGCCTCGTCGGCCAGTTCGGGGCGTGTCCTTACGGCGGCGACATACTCCAGAAACGCCGCCGCGATTCCCGGGCTGTCGCGCCAGAACTCGACGATCTCCTGGACGTGATCATCGAGCGACCGTCGCAATTCTGCAAGTTCGGCACGTTGCTCCACGGACAAGTTGCCCGCCGCGTCGCGCGCCACGAGCCATGCGAAGCGGGCTGCCGTCCTTACCTGGCCGGGCAGGTCGGAGATTGCTTCGAGGAGACCGACGCCGAAATCTCGTCCGGCCTCTGCGGTCCCTTCAACCTCCGCACCGAAGCGCGCGGCCGTGTAGGCGATGCCAGTGTCCGGAACGTAATCGGGCTCATCCGGCAGGAACGGTTCGGCATGGCAGCGGCAATTGTACTCTTGGCCCGGATGGCCTCCCTCGGGCGGCGTGTCCCAGTCGAAGATCCTGTCGTCGAAATCGGCGTGGCTGTCGCGAACGCGCGCATCATCCCGAGACCGCCAGACATACTGCTCGATCCCGAGTGCGCGTTGGCGCAGCTCGTTGACCAGACCCCGAAACCCGGTCAGAAGACCGTCTTCCATAGACTGACGGATGGGGCGCAGGCGCTGTGGATGCGAGTGCCACTCGGCCCAGATCGTTTCCATCCGCCTGTCCCACTCCGCCAGCGTTGCGCTGCGAGCACTTGACATGTCGGTTAGATCGGCGCCCGTCAGCGGTGGAGAGAAGGAACTGCCGATCGCCCGGAGGATCGTCGTGGCGTTGTCCTCGACCGCGCGGACGAGCCGCCCCTCGAACGCGCTTCGCAGGGTCTCGTAACCGGGGAACTCCGACTTGAGCGACAGGCCGACACGGCGTCCGACCCAGCCACGTGCCGTGCGCGACAGAACAAACTCGCCATTTCCTCCAGTTCGAAGGAACTGGCTGAAGCTGCTCTGCATGATGCCACCGATAACTGAATGCGTGGCGAGAACCCTACGGCGGATTGGTTAATGCGTGGGAAACGAACCGCGCTCCGTTCACCGAGGGTTGGATCCCAGTCGCGTTGGCGGAGAGACAGGGATTCGAACCCTGGGAGCCCGTGAAGGCTCAACGGTTTTCGAGACCGCCCCGTTCGACCACTCCGGCACCTCTCCGCGGGGCCATGGCCTTGTGGGAGGTCGATCTAATGGCAAGCGCGGTGCGGCGCAAGCGGTTTTCTCGCCTGTGGCCCGTGCGGCGTGCGGCGGTTGGAAATGGTGCCGCGAACCACTAGATTTTCACTAAACCCCTCTAGCCTGAGAGCTCGCCCATGCTGCGCCGTTACCTGCCCGTCCTGCTGCTCCCCCTTGCCATTGTGCTGGCGGGGCCGCTGCGCGCCGCGCCCTCCGCCGAGTTGGCGCGCCTGGTCGAGGCGCTGGCGCTGCCGGATCTCGTGGAGATCATGCAAGAGGAGGGGCGCGCCTACGGCACCGATATCGAGGACGAGATGTTTTCCGGCCGCGGTGGCGCGCGCTGGTCGGCGCAGGTGGCCGAGATCTATGACGGCGGGCGGATGCTGGACACGCTGACCGGCGCGATGGAAAATGCGCTGGAGGGCGAAGACCTGACGCCGATGGTCGAGTTCTTTACCGGCCCGCTGGGCGCGCGCCTGATCGCGCTGGAAACCTCGGCCCGGCGGGCGCAGCTCGACCCCGAGGTCGAGGCCGAAAGCGTCGCGCGGCTGGAAGAGATGATCGCCGACGACGATCCGCGCCTCGCGCTGATCGAGGAATTCGTCGAGGCCAACGACCTGATCGAGCAGAACGTGGCCGGGGCGCTGAACTCCAACTACGCCTTTTTCACCGGGCTCGCCGATGGCGGCGGGCTGTCGATGGAGGTGACGGAAGACCAGATGCTGCGCGAGACCTGGTCGCAGGAGCCGCAGATCAGGGCCGAAACGCGCGAATGGCTGTTCGCGTTTCTCGCCATGGCCTACGCGCCGCTCAGCGACGACGAGCTGCGCGCCTATATCGATTTTTCCCGCAGCGAGGCGGGGCAAGAGCTGAACGCGGCGCTGTTTGCCGGCTTCGACGTGATGTTCCGCGACATCTCGCGCGCGCTGGGGCTGGCCGCGGCGCGGTTCACCGGCGGGCAGGATATCTGACCCCTTGACTTGACGCGGCCGATCCGGGATAAGCGCGGCTCCATCGGGCCGAGGCCCGCGTGGGTATCTGACATTGACGCCTTTTCAGGGGCGCGCTGTCCGAGGGCGCCATCCGGCAGAAACGCCGCCGCGAGGCGGGGCCACAGGACGCGGAAGCGAAGGGAAACAGGCCATGTTTGCGGTCCTCAAGACCGGTGGCAAGCAATACAAGGTCCAGGCCGGCGACATGCTGCGCGTGGAAAAGCTTGCGGCCGATGCCGGTGAAACCGTGCAGTTCAACGAAATCCTGATGGTCGGCAGCAAGATCGGCACGCCGACCGTCGCCGGTGCCGCGGTCCAGGCCGAGGTGGTCGACCAGATCAAGGGCGACAAGGTCATCAACTTCGTCAAGCGCCGCCGCAAGCACGGCTCGCAGCGCACGCGCGGCCACCGTCAGCAACTCACCCTCGTGCGGGTGACCGACATTCTGGAAAAGGGCGCCGACAAGTCCGGCGTCAAGCCCGCCCTGGGGGCCGCCACGGCCCCGGCGGACGCCTGAGCGACAGAGGAGTAACGAGCTATGGCACACAAGAAAGCAGGCGGTTCCTCCCGCAACGGCCGCGACTCTGCCGGCCGCCGTCTGGGCGTGAAGCTCTACGGCGGGCAGGCCGCGATCGCCGGCAACATCATCGTGCGTCAGCGCGGCACCAAGTTCTGGCCGGGCGAAGGCGTGGGCATGGGCAAGGATCACACGATCTTTGCGACCTGCGAAGGCGCCGTGACCTTTCACAAGGGCCTCAAGGGCCGCACCTTTATTTCGGTCCTCCCGGTAGCGGAGGCCGCCGAGTAAGCCGAAACCTCAGGACACGGCATTTCAGGTGGGGGATCGGCAAGGCGCCGGTCCCCCATTTTCGTTTCAAGCATTGAAAGGCCCCCGGGATGGGCGTCGAGACAGGTTCTTTCACATGGGTCTCCGCCGGCCCGGGCCGCGGCCCCGACACCGCCGGAGCTGCGGTGTCGGGGCGGTTGCGGGGCGCGGCGCCCGGGTTGGCCGGTTTTGTCGCACCTTGTGCGCCGTCCTTGCAGGCCAAGGTGACGATGGCCATCTTTTTATCGGTCCTTCGGTCGTCGGTGCGCGCGGCCGGGACCGGCGGGGGAAAGCAGATAGCAAAGACGGCCGCGCGCCGGCCGTTTGACAAAGAATTGATGGGGGCCCTGGCCGGCTGAATGCCCGCCAGCATCGCCCGCGCGCTTTTCGGAGGAGGAAAGGCATGACCCTGCAATCGATCGTCACCCAGCCCGTGATCGAGGCCGAACGGTTCACGCTGCGCCCGTTGCGCAGCTCGGATGCCGGGCTGCTGGCGCTTTACGCGGGCGATCTGCGGGTGGCGCGCTTTACCCGGTCGATCCCGCACCCGATGCCGCCCGGCGCGATCGAGGCGTTCATCGACCGCGCCCTCGACGCCAAGCGCAGCGAGGATGTCTGGGTCATGGACGGGGCCGCGCAGGGTCTGTCGGAAGTGCTGGGCGTGGTTGCCCTGGACCGCATGGAACGCGCCCAGTCCGAGATCGGCTATTGGGTGGCGCCGGCCTTTTGGAACACCGGCATCGCCTCGGAGGCGGTGACCGCGATCCTGGAGGCCAACCCGCACGGCGACAAGACGGTCTTTGCCGAGGTGTTTCAGGACAACCCCGGCTCGGCCCGCGTGCTGACCAATGCGGGGTTCGAATATATCGGCGACGCCGAGGCGTATTCGGTGTCGCGCAACGCCAAGGTCGCGACCTGGACCTATCTGAAGAAACTCGGCTGACGCGATGGGCCGGGCGCGGAGCTTTGCGGTGGAGACGCCGCGGCTGAGGCTCGGCCCCATCGGCCAAGACGACTTGCCGGCGCTGATCGAGATCGGCGCGCACCCCCTGGTGGCCCCGATGATGGGCTCGATCACCGTGCCCTGGCCCGAGACCGCGGCGCGGCTTTGGGTCGAGCGGGGGCGGTTTCGCGGCTGGCCGCGGTTCCGGCTGGGCATCTACGAAAAGGCCGGCGGCCTGGTGGGCGCGGCGGGCCTGGGCGGCGCGCCGGTGTCGCTGGCCTATTTCCTGGGGCCCGATCACTGGGGCAGGGGCTATGCCACCGAGGCCGCGCGCGGGCTGATCGGGGCCGTCTTCGACCGCTTTTCCAAGCTGGACCTGATCGCCGCCGATTGTTTCGCCGACAACCCGGCCTCGGCGCGGGTTTTGGAAAAGCTGGGCTTTGAACGCACCGGCACCGGCACCGGCCACTCTCTGGCGCGGCTTGAGCCCGCACCGAATATCCACTATCGGCTGAGCCGACGCAGCTTCGAGGCGCGAGATGAAATTCCTTGACCTTGCAAAGGTTGAAATCCGGTCCGGCGCGGGCGGGGCGGGCTGTATCAGCTTTCGCCGCGAGAAGTATATCGAGTTCGGCGGCCCCGATGGCGGCGATGGCGGGCGCGGCGGCGATGTCTGGGCCGAGGCGGTCGATGGTCTGAACACGCTGATCGATTTCCGCTATCAGCAGCATTTCTTTGCCAGGAACGGCCGCCCCGGACAGGGCAGCCAGAAAACCGGCGCCAGTGGCGACGACATCGTGCTGCGCGTGCCGGTGGGCACAGAGATCCTGGACGAGGACGAGGAAACCGTGATCGCCGACCTCACCGAGGTGGGCCAGCGGGTGCTTCTGGCCAGGGGCGGCAACGGCGGCTTTGGCAACCTGCATTTCAAGACCTCGACCAACCAGGCGCCGCGGCGCGCCAACCAGGGGCAGGAGGGGGTGGAGCGCACGCTGTGGCTGCGGCTCAAGCTGATCGCCGATGCGGGCCTGCTGGGCCTGCCCAACGCGGGCAAGTCCACCTTCCTCGCGGCCACCTCGAACGCGCGGCCCAAGATCGCCGATTACCCGTTTACCACGCTGCACCCCAACCTCGGGGTCGTGGGCGTGGACGGCGTGGAATTCGTGATTGCCGACATTCCGGGGCTGATCGCGGGCGCCCATGAAGGGCGCGGGATCGGCGACCGGTTTCTCGGCCATGTCGAGCGCTGTTCGGTGCTGTTGCACCTGGTCGACGGCACCTCCGAGGATGTGGCCGCGGATTATCGCACCATCATCCACGAGCTCGAGGCCTATGGCGGGCACCTCGCCGACAAGCCCCGCGTGACCGCGCTGAACAAGATCGACGCGCTGGATGAAGACACCCGCGCCGAGGCCCGTGCCGCGCTGGAGGCCGAGACCGGCCGGCCCGTGCTGATGATGTCGGGCGTCTCGGGCGAGGGCCTGACCGAGGTCTTGCGCGCGCTCAGGGCCGAGATCGACGAGGACCGCCTGCGCCACAAGACCGCCCGAGAGGAGCCCGAGACGTGGCGGCCCTGAGCACGGCGCGGCGCGTCGTCGTCAAGATCGGCTCGGCGCTCCTGGTCGACCGCGCGACGGCCAGCCTGCGCGGCGACTGGCTGCGCGCGCTGGCCGAGGATGTGGCGATGCTCAAGGGCCGGGGCGCGGACGTGATCCTGGTCTCGTCGGGCTCGATCGCGCTGGGGCGCGGCGCGCTCGGCCTCGGTGCCGGGACGCTGCCGCTGGAGCAATCCCAGGCCGCCGCCGCGGTCGGTCAGATCCGCCTGGCGCGGGCCTACGAAGAGGCGCTGGCGCCCCACGGCATCGCCGCGGGGCAAGTGCTGGTGACGCTGGAAGACAGCGCCGACCGGCGGCGCTATCTCAACAGCCGGGCGACGATGGAAACCCTGCTGGGCCTCGGCGTCGTGCCCATCGTCAACGAAAACGACACCATCGCCACCGACGAGATCCGCTTTGGCGACAACGACCGGCTGGCCGCGCAGGTGGCGGTGACGGTGGGGGCCGATCACCTGATCCTGCTGTCCGATGTCGACGGGTTCTACACCGCCAACCCCGTCGACCATCCCGATGCCCGCCGCTTCGACCTGATCGAAGACATCACGCCCGAGATCGAGGCGATGGCCGGCGACGCGGGCTCGGGGCTCAGCAAGGGCGGGATGAAGACCAAGCTGATGGCGGCCAAGACCGCCACCGGCGCGGGCTGCGCCCTGGCGATCACCGAGGGGTCGCTGATGCGCCCGCTGACGGCACTGGAAGACGGGGCCCCGTGCACCTGGTTCCGCCCCAAGGGCGACCCGCAGGCGGCCCGCAAACGCTGGATCGCCGCGATGAAGCCGCGGGGCCGCGTGCTGGTCGATGCCGGGGCCGCGGCGGCGCTGGGGCGGGGCAAGTCGCTGCTGCCGGCCGGCGTGACCGAGGTGACCGGCGATTTCGGGCGGGGCGACCCGGTGTCGATCGTCGGGCCCGGCGGTGCGGGGCTGGGCGCGGGGCTGGCGCGTTACACCGCTGCCGAGGCGCGGCTGATCGCCGGCTGCCGCTCGGAAGGGATCGAGGCGATCCTGGGCTATCCGGGCCGCGCGGCGTTAATCCACCGCGATGACATGGTCCTGTAAAACTCTGTAAAAGCGGTGTTTTGGAGATTTCTTGGGCGCGTTTCCTTTTGCCGTGTCCTGGCCGGCTGCGAAACTATCCCGAGCTTCAAAGCGGTATTGTTGAAAATGGCGTATTCCCGCGCCGGGCTGGAAAGGCCCTGGCCGTTCTTGTATTGTGACGGCCAGACAAGGAACCGAAAAGATGAAAGACCTGCCCAAAGACGACATTCCCGCCCTGATGGCTGAAATGGGCCGCCGCGCCCGGGCCGCCGCTGCCGATCTGGCCTTCGCCGCGCCGGGCGCCAAGGCCGAGGCGCTGGCCGCCGCCGCGCAGATGGTGCGCGAGCGCCAGGCCGAGATCCAGGAGGCCAACGCCCGCGACATGGCCTTTGCCCACGCCAAGGAGTTGAGCGCGGCCATGCTCGACCGGCTGCATCTCGACGCGGCGCGCATCGACGGCATCGCTCTGGGGCTAGAGGCCGTGGCCGCCCAGCCCGACCCGGTGGGCGCGGTGATGGCGGAATGGGACATGCCCTCTGGCCTGCATATCCGCCGGGTGCGCACGCCCCTGGGCGTGGTCGGCGTGATCTACGAATCGCGCCCCAACGTGACCACCGATGCCGGGGCGCTCTGCCTGAAGGCCGGCAACGCGGTGATCCTGCGCGGCGGGTCGGAAAGCCTGCATTCCTCCGAGGCGCTGGCCGGCTGCCTGACCGCCGGGCTGAAGCAGGCCGGCCTGCCCGAACACGCCGTCCAACTGGTGCCCACCCGCGACCGCGAGGCGGTGCGCGAGATGCTGACCATGACCGGCGCGATCGACGTGATCGTGCCGCGCGGCGGAAAGGGGCTGGTCGAACTGGTGCAGCGCGAGGCGCGGGTGCCGGTCTTCGCGCATCTCGAAGGCATCGTGCATATCTATGTCGACAAGGCCGCCGACCCGCAAAAAGCGCGCGACGTGGTGCTGAACGCCAAGACACGGCGCACCGGGATCTGCGGCGCGGCCGAATGCCTGCTGGTGCACCGCGACGTGGCCGAAGGGCTGGGCGCCGATCTGGTGGCCGCGCTTTCGGCCGCCGGGGTGCAGGTTCATGCCGGGCCCGGGCTGGCCCACCTGCCGGGCACCGTGGCCGCCACCGAGGCCGATTGGGGGCGCGAATATCTCGACATGGATATCGCCGCCAAGGTGGTCGATGACATCGACGCGGCCATCGCCCATATCCGCGACCATGGCTCGCAGCATACCGACGCGATCCTGACCGAGGACGACGCGGCGGCCGACCGCTTCTTTGCCCGGCTCGACAGCGCCATCCTGATGCGCAACGCCTCGACCCAGTTCGCCGACGGGGGCGAGTTCGGCATGGGCGCCGAGATCGGCATCGCCACCGGCAAGCTGCACGCCCGCGGCCCGGTCGGGGCCGAGCAACTGACGAGCTTCAAGTACCTCGTCGAGGGCGCGGGAACGGTCCGGCCCTGACGGGCCGGTTTTTCGGGTATTTTTGCCAAGAAGAAGGAGCGGCGCGGCGCGCTGCCCTCGGCTTCTTCTGGCCTTAAATATCCCCGCCGGAGGCAGGCGCCGCAAGGCGCCTCCCCGAGACCGGCCGCCTGCCTGCGCGGCGCCTTCAGAAGCGGAGCGTCAGCGCGCAGCCCTCGTGATTGACATCAAGCGCGCGCCCGGCGGCCCGGGCCGCGGCGGGCAGCAGGGCGAATTGCACCTGCGCGGCGCCGGGCGGCGTGGCCGGGCCCGCGCCGGTCAGCGGCGCCCAGTGCGCGGGGTCCGGCCGGAGCGTGTCGGCCTCGGCCCGCACCCGCCCCCCGGCCGGCGCGAGGGTGAGCGCGAGCTGCCCGCCGCGGGGCAGGGCGGCCTCGGCGCAGAGCAGCGCCAGGAGGCCGAGCTGCGCCATGCTGCGGGGCAGGGTGGCCTCGGGCAGATCGGCGGCGAGGCTCAGCCTGGGCGTTTCGAAGTTTTCCTCCAGGATCGACCGCAACGCGTCGCGGCCCAGGCTCTGGCCCGGCGCGGGGGCCCCGAAGGCGAGCCGGAAGAGGCGGAGCCGCGCGGTGGCGCGCGCCACGCTTTCGGCGATCAGCGCCAGTTCCGGTCCTGTCGCGGCCCCGGGGCCGCCGGCCATGGCCAGAAGTTCGAGCCCGTTGCCGATCGCGCCGAGCGGGTTCATCATGTCGTGACAGATCCGTGAACTGACCAGCGCGCTGAGATCGGTCATGCTGCCACCGAGCCCATGCACGCAAGGAGACCGGCCATGCTGGCGCTGAACGCGATTCTCGAGCCCGGCATGCGGGTACGCCACCCGGGCCAGCCCGACTGGGGGATCGGGCAGGTGCAATCGGTGATCGGCACGCGGATCACGGTGAATTTTCCCGATGCGGGCAAGGTGGTGATCGACGGGGCGCGGGTGGAACTCATGCCGGTATACGAAGACTGAAAGCTGTGGTGCGCGCCCAGACTGACCTGCGAACGTTAACGGGGACTTAACGGCTGGGCGCGTCAGGGCGCGCGGTTGCAATGGCGGCGATCTGTGCCTAGAACCGCCCAACCGTCATAGACGAGGCCGCCGCCCCGCCGATGCTTCCGCTCGACCCGCATTTCAGGCTGAAACTGGCCGACACGCAGCAAGAGCTGCGCGCCGCGCAGCGGCTGCGCTACGAGGTGTTCGTGGCCGAGCTGGGCGGCGACGGGCCGCTGGTCGACCACGACGCGCGGCTCGAGGCCGACGAGTACGACCCCTATTACGACCACCTGATCCTGATCGACACGCGCCGCGACGCCGACGCGCTGGACCACGTTGTGGGGGTCTACCGCCTGTTGCGCGACGAGAAAGCGGCCGAGTTCGGCCGGTTCTACAGCGAGGACGAATACGATCTCAGCGTCTTGAAGGCCGGCGGCCGCAGCCTGCTGGAGCTGGGGCGGTCCTGCGTGCATCGTGACTATCGCGGGGGGCCGGCGCTTTATCACCTGTGGAACGGTCTGGGCGATTACGTGCTGGAGCACGGGGTGGAGATCCTGTTCGGCGTGGCCAGTTTCCACGGCACCGACGTGGCGGCGCTGGCCGAGCCGCTGGCCTATCTGCACCACACCCATCTTGCGCCCGCGGCGCTGAGGGTGCGCGTCCAGCCGCAGCATTTCCAGAGCATGGACCTGATGCCGGCCGACCAGATCGACCGACGCCGGGCGATGCTGGCGATGCCCGCGCTGATCAAGGCGTATCTCAGGCTTGGCGGGTTCGTGGGCGAGGGGGCCTTTGTCGACCGGGCCTTCAACACCATTGATATCTGCCTGCTGATGGACACCCAGGCGATGAACGCCCGCTCCAAGGCGCTTTATTCGCGGGGGCGGGCCTGATGGCCACATGGGATGGTGCGCCGCCGCCGGCGGCGGCGCCGATCGGCGCGGCGGGCTGGGCGCGGGTGGCCTGGCGCGGCGCGGCGCTGGGGGGGGTGACCTTCGGCTGTCTGGGGGTGCTGTTGCTGGTGCGGCTGGTCGAGCGGCCGATCTTCGGCTGGCACCGGCCGGTGACGCCCTTCATCACCCAGTTCGTCTGCCGGATGGCCTTTGTCATCCTCGGCATCGGCTACCGGGTGCAGGGCCAGCGGATGACAGAGCGCGGCGCGGTGGTGTGCAACCATGCCTCGTGGCTGGACATTTTCACGCTGAACGCGCGCAAGCGGGTCTATTTCGTGGCGAAATCCGAGGTCGCGGGCTGGGCCGGGATCGGCTGGCTGGCGCGGGCCACGGGCACCGTTTTCATCAACCGCGACCGGCGCGAGGCGAAGCGGCAGACCGAAGTTTTCGAGGCGCGGCTGAAGGCCGGGCACAAGCTTTTGTTCTTTCCCGAGGGCACCTCGACCGACGGCATGCGGGTGCTGCCGTTCAAGACCACGCTTTTCGCAGCCTTCCTGAGCGAGGGGTTGCGCGATCTCTTGTTCGTACAGCCGGTGACGGTGATCTACACCGCGCCCGAAGGGCAGGACGCGCGCTTTTACGGCTGGTGGGGCGACATGGGCTTTGCGCCCCATCTGGTGAAGCTTCTGGCGCAAAAGCCGCAAGGCGCGGTCGAGGTGATCTACCACGCGCCGCTTAAGGTGAGCGATTTCACCGACCGCAAGGCGCTGGCGCGGGCCTGCGAAGAGGCGGTGCGCTCGGGTATGCAAGCGGCCCGGACGGCGGCCGCCGGCTGAGGCGCGGGTGACTTTCGGATTGTCCGCCTGCCGTGCTGCCCGGGGGCGAATCATGTTAGGCTTGGTTCCCAACGGCCCGCGTGGCCCATGGCGCGAGGGATGATGTCATCATGGCCGCAAAGCGCAGAGTCCCCATAGGTCCGGGCGTGATCGGCGCCCTCATGGCCGCGATGATCGCGGTTTCGCTGACGAAGCCGCCGGCGGAGATTTCCGCCTCGCTGGCCGAAATCGCCCGCGCGCTGGTCGGTTACGCGGGCGCGTTGCACGTTGTCTTTCCGGTCGTGCTCGTCCTGGGGCTCGTGCTGCCGCATCTGCGGACGGTGCTCTTTGCCGGGGCCATGGCGTTTCTGGCGCTGTCGGCGGCCACCGTTTCGGTCATCTACCTGCTGGTGCCCAACATCATCGCCTTTTCGGCGATCTTCGTCCTGGTGTGCCGCGCCTATCTGCGCGGCGAGCTGGCCTTCGACCTGGGCCGGACCGGCGCGGCGGACAGGGCCGTGGGCGGCCTCGCGCTCTTGTTCGGCTTTTGGTACCTGCACTGGGTCGCGGCGCCGGTCTGGTGGAACGCGCTGCTGGCCTCGCCCCTGGGGGTACTGAACTGCCCGACATTGTTGGCGATCTGCGGGTTTCTTTGCCTTTCGACGCCGCCGCGCTCGGCGATGCTGACCCTGACCGCGGCGTTCGTGACGCTCTATTTCGGGATTTTCGGAATCGTCTTTCTCGGCGCCTATATCGACGTGGTGCTGGTGGTCGTGGCGCTCTATCTGGCCGTCCGGACGCTGCGGAGGGGCGCGCGGGCGGGCGCCGGGGCGTGAGCGCCCGGTCTCAGCCCATCGCCGCGATCAGCCGGCCCAGCGCGGCCGGGGCGTCGTCGTCGCGCCAGATTTCCTCGCCGATGGCGAAGAAATCGGTGGCGGGCGCGAATTGGGCCACAAGCGCCTCGGTCAGCGCGCCTTCGGCCACCACGGGCAGCTCGATCATCTGCGACCACCAGTCGAACAACTCGTACTCGGCGCGCGTTCCGTCGCCCAGCGCGCTTTGCCCGACCGGGCCGAAGCCGACGTAATCGGCGCCCGCCTCGCCGGCGTTCATCCCGTCATGCCGCGAGGCGCCGCAAAAGGCGCCCAGGATCGCGTCGGCGCCCAGCGCCTTGCGGGTCTTGCGCACGCTGCGCGGCCCGTCGGTCAGGTGCACCCCGTCGAGGCCCAGCCGTTCGACCAGCCCCACATGCGCCTCGATCACCAGCGGCACGTCGCGGGCATGGGCGATTTCGCGCAACGCGTCGGCGGCGCGCGCCACCGCGTCTTCGTCGCGGGTGGCGAGGGCCAGCCGCAGGCAGGCCACCGGGTGGGCGTCCAGAACCGCGGACAGACGGTCGGGAAAGCCATCGGCATCGTAGACAGGCGGCGTGATCAGGTAGATCTGCGGGCGGTCGGTATCGGGCATGGGCAAGCTCCGGCAAACGGCTCGCGCCCCTATAGCGAGGTTTGCCACACTTGGCCACGGGTTGCAGGGGCGCGCGTGGGCGCGTATGACCGCATCCGCCCGACGCCTCAGGAAAAACCGATGACCGCCCCGACCCCCGCCTTTGTTCTGGTCCGCCCGCAGATGGGCGAGAATGTCGGCGCGGCGGCGCGGGCGATGTGGAATTTCGGGCTCGACCGGATGCGGCTGGTCGCGCCCCGCGACGGCTGGCCCAACCCGCGCGCGGTGGCGACTGCCTCGGGCGCCGGGCGGCTGCTGGACGAGGCGGGGCTTTTCGACAGCACGGCCGAGGCGGTGGCCGATTGCGATACCGTCTATGCCACCACGGCGCGCGCCCGCGGGCTGACCAAGCGCGTGGTCACGCCCGAGCGCGCGATGCAGGAGGCGCGCGCGCTGAGTGCCGAGGGGCGGCGCGTGGCGGTGCTGTTCGGGCCCGAACGGGCCGGGCTGGAAAACGACGACATCGCCCGCGCCAACGCGATCATCTCGGTCCCGGTCAACCCCGCCTTTGCCTCGCTCAACCTCGCGCAATGCGTGCTGCTGACCGCCTATGAGTGGCGCCGGGGCACTGCCGACGTCGCGGCCGAGCGCATCGAGATGGCCGGCGCGAGCCCCGCCTCCGTGCTGGAGGTGGAAAAGCTGGCCGAGCATTACGAGCAACGGCTCGACGCGGCGGGCTTCTTCTTTCCCGAGACCAAGGCGCCGGGGATGAAGCTGGCGCTGCGAAACCTCTGGAGCCGGATGCCCCTGACCCGCGCCGATGTGCAGATCTTTCACGGCGCTCTGCGGCAATTGACCCGGCGCGATAACGGGGCGGAGTGACTTGCGGGGCGCTGGCACCGGCCCTAGTCTCGCGCCCGAAAACGGGAGGACGGCCGATGAGCAAACCCCGCAGTATCTTCGAAGAGGTCGGCACCGAGGCGCCGGTGGAAAAACCCGTGGTCGCCCCGGGCGCCATCGACCGCGCGGCGCGTCGCGGCGCGCGGGGCGGCGTGCGGCTGTGGCTGGTCGCGCTGTTTCTCTTGGTGGTGGCGATGATCGTGGTGGGCGGGCTGACCCGCCTGACCGATAGCGGCCTTTCGATCACCGAGTGGCAGCCGGTGATGGGCGCGGTGCCGCCGCTAGGCGACGCGGGCTGGACCACCGCCTTTGAAAAATACCAGGCGACGCCGGAATACCAGATCCAGAACCAGGGCATGACCCTGGCCGAGTTCAAATCCATCTACTGGTGGGAATGGGGCCACCGGCAGCTTGGCCGGATTGTCGGCCTTGTCTGGGGGCTGGGGTTTCTGGCCTTCCTGCTGCTGAGGAAGATGCCCAAGGGCTGGACGCTGCGGCTGTTCGGCATCGGGTTCTTGGGCGGCGTGCAGGGGGCCATCGGGTGGTGGATGGTGTCCTCCGGCCTCGCGCCGGGGATGCTGGACGTGGCCTCCTACCGTCTGGCCACCCATCTGGGGCTGGCGTTCCTGATCCTGGGGCTGATCGCATGGTACGTGTTCAAGCTGGCGCGCCCGGAGGCCGAACTGTTGCAGGCGCGGCGGCTGCGCGACGGGGGCGCCTATGGCTGGGGCACGGCGCTGATGGTGCTGGCCTTCTTGCAGATCGTGCTGGGCGCGCTGGTGGCCGGTATCGACGCGGGCCGCAACTTTACCGACTGGCCGCTGATGGCCGGCGGCCTCTTGCCGCCCGAGCCGCTGCGGCTGGAGCCCGCCTGGCGGAATTTCTTCGAAAACGCGGGCACTGTGCAATTCACCCACCGGATCAGCGGGTATCTGTTGTTCATCGTGGGGCTTCTGGCCTGGCGGCGGGGGCGGAAAAGCGCGCTGAAATCGGTGCGCCGGGGCTTTGACTGGATGGCGGTGCTGCTGTTCGGCCAACTCGTTCTGGGGGTCGGCACCGTGCTCTACGCGGCCCAGATGCATATCGCGCTGACCCATCAGCTCGGCGCGGTGGCGCTTTGGGTGCTGATCCTGCGGGCGCGGTTCCTGGCGCAATACCCGCGCGCCCAATCCGTCCGGGGGTGAGCGATGAGCGCCTATGACGATCTGCTGGACCACCATCGCGAGACCGAGGCGCTGGCCGAGGTGATGGGCCGGCTGGGCTGGGACCAGGAAACCGTGATGCCGCGCGGCGGCGCCCAGCAGCGGGCCGAGGAAATGGGCGCGCTGGAGGGCGTGCTGCACCGCCGCCGCACCGACCCGCGCATCGGCGCGTGGCTGGCGTCGATCGACGAGGGCGGCCTCGGCGCGGCCGAGCGCGCGCAACTGCGCCATATCCGCCGCTCTTATTCGCGCGCCATGCGTTTGCCCGAGACACTGTCGGCCGAGCTGGCCCGGGTGACCAGCCGCGCCCAGGGCATCTGGGCCGAGGCGCGCGCGGCCGACGACGTGGCCCATTTCCTGCCCACGCTGACCGAGGTGATCCGGCTCAAGCGCGAAGAGGCCGCGGCGCTGGCCGAGGGCGGCGACCTGTACGACGCGCTGCTGGACGATTACGAACCCGGCGCGACGGGGCAGGGCATCGCCGAGATGTTCGACCGGATGCGCCCGCGGCTGGTCTCCCTGCGCGAGCGGATCATGGGGTCGGGGCGCGACCACCCGGCGCTGAGCGGCCGTTACGGCGCCGAGGCCCAGTTGACGCTGGCCCGCGAGATCGCCACCCATTTCGGCTATGACTGGCGCCACGGGCGGCTCGACAGTTCGGTGCACCCGTTCACGTCCGGCTCGGGCACCGATGTGCGCATCACCACACGGGTGGACGAGGCCGAACCGCTGGGATGCCTTTATTCCACGCTGCACGAGGTCGGCCACGGTGCCTACGAGCAGGGGATCGACCCCGCCTTTCACCTCACGCCGGTGGGCCATGGCGTGTCGATGGGCGTCCATGAAAGCCAAAGCCGGATCTACGAGAACCAGCTTGGCCGCAGCGCGGCGTTTTGCGGCTGGCTCTACGCCCGCTTCGGCGAGGTTTTCGGCCAGGCGGGCGCGGCTGACGCGCAGGCCTTTTACGCTGCCGTCAACCGGGTGCATTCGGGCTATATCCGCACCGAGGCCGACGAGGTGCATTACAACCTGCACATCATGCTGCGCTTCGACCTGGAGCGCGACCTGATCGCCGGGCGGCTGGAAGCGGCCGACCTGGAGGAGGCGTGGAACACGCGCTTTGCCGCCGATTTCGGCGTGGCGGTCGACAGGCCCGCGAACGGCGTCTTGCAGGATGTGCACTGGTCGGTGGGCCTTTTCGGCTATTTCCCGACCTACACGCTGGGCAATGTCTATGCCGGCTGTCTGTACCAGGCGCTGCGCGCCGCGGTGCCCGACCTCGACGCCGGTCTCGCCCGCGGCCATGCCGAGCCCGCCACCGATTGGCTGCGCGCGCATGTCCAGCGCCCCGGCGGGCTCTATGCCCCGGCCGAGGTGATCGAGAGGGCCTGCGGATTTGCCCCCCACGAAGGGCCGCTGCTGGACTATCTCGACACCAAGTTCGGGGCGGTCTACGGGCTGTGATCGGCCGCGTCGGGGGCTTTTCTAGCTGTCCGGTTTCTGTTACACGGCCATGTCATGGAGGAGATTGACACCGTGCTTCGCATGCTTGCGCGGCGGGCCCGACATGTGGCGGTGATGATCCTGGCGGGCTTCATGCGGCGGCGCCGGGCTGAAGACATCCAGGCCCGCCTGACAGAGCAGCCGCCCCGCGTCCAGGCGCTGATCGTGGCCGCCGTGCTGCTGGGACTGTTTTCGACCAGCATGCTGTTTGCCCAGGCGGGCGTGATCGGCCTGCTGGTGTTTTTCCTGCTGATCATCCTGTTGGTGAAATAGACCGCTCACATTCGTTTGATCTGCCCGCCAACGGCGGGCTTTTTTGTCTGTGTGTCAGCGGCTTATAGTTTGGTATACGGATGCATGCAGTTGAAATCCCACATTTTTTCCCACCTCCGGTGATCCGCTCGGGAAAGGGGCGCGTATCCCTTTCACAACACAAAACAGGAAAGGGAACTAAAATGGACCTCATCGGACCCCTCGCGCTCGGCACCATCGGCTTCGTCGTCGTGTTTGCCTACATCAACATGCGCCAGACCGAAGACCAACTGGCCGAGACGCGCAAGCGCAAGGCCGGCACCCCCAGCGCAAAGCCTATCGCGGCCGAATAAGGCCGCGCTCTTCTCCTCTCTACCGGGCAGGGAGCGCGCCCCTGCCTGCCCCTACCGCGCCCAGTCGGGCGGACGCTTTTGGATGAAGGCGTTGATTCCTTCGTCGGTATCGCGCCACATCATGTTCTCGACCATCACCTCCGACGTGTGCGCGTAGGCGCCGTCGACATCCATCTCGATCTGATCGTAGAAGGCACGCTTGCCGATCTTGACGGCGGCGTTGAGTTTCGACGCGATCGTTTCGGCCAGATCGGCCACCGCGCCGTCCTGCTCTTGGTGCGGGACGGCGCGATTGATCAGCCCGATCGCCTCGGCCTTGGCGCAATCGACGAAGGCGCCGGTCGTCAGCATCTCGAAGGCCTGCTTGCGCGGCACGTTGCGCGAGAGCGCCACCATCGGCGTTGAGCAGAACAGCCCGATATTCACCCCGTTCACGCCGAACCGCGTACCCTCGGCCGCCACGGCGAGGTCGCACGAGGCGACCAGCTGGCACCCGGCCGCGGTGGCGATGCCGTGGGGCGCGGCGATCACCGGCTGCGGCAGGCGCATGAGCCCGGTCATCACCCGGCCGCAGCGCGAGAAGAGATCGGCGAAATAGGCGCGTCCGCCATCCTCGGCCTGGCGGCCGGCCTGCATCTCTTTCAGATCGTGGCCGGCGCAGAATGCCTTGCCCGCGCCCTTGAGCACGACGACGCGGGTATCGCGGTCGTCGTTCAAGGCGTCGATCTGGGCCTGAAGCGCGGCCAGCATCGCGTCCGACAGCGCGTTCAGCCGTTCCGGCGCGTTCATCGTCAGCGTGGCGATCCCGCCGGCATCCTGCCGCAAAAGCAAATCGGTCATCTTGTCATTCCTCCCGGTTCCTGCAGACACTACGCGTCAAAACGGGAAGGGAAAAGAGCATGGAACCGGTGATGGACGCGGCGGCGCTGGAGGCGTTTCTCGCACGCGAGTTTCCCCAGGCGGCGGACGATTTCGTGGTCGAGGCGGTGGCGCCGATGGAGGTGCGGGTGCGCATGCCGGTGGCCGAGCGGCATTTGCGCCCCGGCGGCACGGTGTCGGGCCCGTCTATGTTCGCGCTGGCCGATGTGGGCATCTACCTCGCCGTGCTGGCGATGATCGGGCCCAAGGCGCTGGCGGTAACGACGAATTGTTCGATCGACTTCATGCGCAAGCCCGCGGCGGGGCGCGACCTGGTCTGCGCGGCGCGGCTGCTGAAGCTGGGCCGCGTGCTGGCGGTGGGCGACGCGCTGATCCATTCCGACGGGATGGACGGGGCGGTGGCGCGCGCCGGGCTGACCTATTCGATCCCGCCGCGCTAGGGGCGGCCGGGCAGGGGGGCTGTCCGCCCCCCGTCCCGGATGTGCATCCGGGACTCCCCCCGAGGATATTTTTCGCCAGAAGAAGCGGGGGCGGTGGCTATGGCAGGAGGTCCTGCACGTAGCCCGGCAGCGCGAAGGCGGCCTTGTGCACCGCGGGCGTGTAATAGCCGGTCTCGATGGCGGCGGCGGCAAAGCGCGCCTCGAGCGTGTCGAGCGGCACCGCGCGCGCGCCGCCGTCGGTGCCCCAGCCAAAGGCCATCGGGCCGCCGGCATAGGTGGGCACGGTGGCGAGGTAGCAGCCCCAGTCGGCGAAGAGCGCCTTGAACGCGCGAAGCGTGTCGGTCAGCTCGTCGCCCTGCATGAACGGCACGCCGTTCTGGGTGACCAGGATGCCGCCCGGGGTGAGCGCGCGCTTGGCGTGGCCATAGAACGTGTCGGTGAAGAGCACCTCGCCGGGGCCGATTGGGTCGGTGGAATCGACGATGATGACGTCGAATTTTTCCTGCGTCGTCTTCATGAAGGCGGCGCCGTCGTCGATGACGAGGGTCAGGCGCGGGTCGTCGAAGGCGCCCTGGCTGAGCATCGGAAGGTAGGTTTTCGAGAATTCGACCACGCCCGCATCGATTTCGACCATCGTGACATGCTCGACCGACGTGTGGCGCAGCGTCTCGCGCGCCATGCCGCCATCGCCGCCGCCGACGATCAGCACCCGTTTCGCCGCGCCATGGGCGAGGATCGGCAGGTGGGTCAGCATCTCGTGGTAGATGAAGTTGTCGCCCTCGGTGGTCTGGACCACGCCGTCGAGCGTAAGCACCCGGCCGAAGCGCGGGTTGGTGAAGACCCGCAGGCGCTGGTGGTCGGTCTCGCTGTCGTAGAGAAGCTCTGTCTCCTGGAGGGCCTGGGCGTAGCCGTCATGCAGGGTCTCGACCGACCAGCCCGGTATCCGCGTGTCGCTCATGTCTTCGCTCCCGATTTCTGGGGCCGACCTTGCCCGCCCGGCCGAGGCGCGGCAAGGCCGCGGCGCGAAACGGAAAATGCGCGCCGTCCAGCGGGGACGGCGCGCGGATCGCGGGCAGGGCGGCTCAGGCGGCCTGTTCTTCGGTGACCAGGCCGTCGCCGCGCAACAACTCTTTCACGCGGACATCGGCGGTGCCGAAGGCGCGGGCCAGAACATCGACCGCGCGCCACGGCAGGGCATCGCCGCACATGAACACGTCGAAGGCGCCATAGCCGATCTCGGGCCAGGTGTGCACCGAGATGTGCGACTCGGCCAGCACCGCCACGCCAGAGACGCCCTGGGGCGAAAACTTGTGCGTGTGGATGTGCAGAAGCGTCGCGCCGCATTCGTCGACGCAGTCGCGGAACGCCTGCTGGATGCGGGCCTCGTCGTCCAGGCCGTGGCCGTTCACCACCTCGATGATGAGATGCGTGCCGGCAAACACCCGGCCGTCGCGGCGGATGAAGTGATCGTCGCGGGTGTCGTCGAACACGTCGCGGGTCGTGGGTGCAGCCGAAGGGCTGCGGGTGTCTTCCGCATGGGCGCCTGTCTCCAGACCGATCCCCAGTTGGAAGAGGTTGGCGTCTGTCATGGCGCGCCCCTTCTGACCAGTAGATTGAATCCAGTCGGTTCCTTAGCGCCCCCCCGGTATGGCCCGAAGTTGGGATCGGTTCCGATCGTGAGTGGGACGTAAGGAACAAGCGGGATTCGATCAATAGGGAATATGCGAAATCTTCGCGCCGGACGCCGGTGTTGCAAAAACCGCCCGCCGCGCGCCGGGCCCGGGGCGCGGGCCCGTTCGGTTGCGGTCGGGGGCCGGTCGTGCGGCGATGCAGGCCCTGCGCGGTGCGCGGCGGGGCGGAAAACGCGCCCAAGACATGGGGTAAAATGATACCGTAATTCTAGGCCATTGGTTTGGAATGATAATTTGCCGATGATGCCCCTTGACTGGACGCGGCAAATGCTTAGAACTGCGCCATCCCGAGCTCGGCGGCGCCCGCGTGCCGCCCTGGACCTCTCATCCGATAGGGCAGAGTAATGAAAACCTACACCGCTACCCCGGCGGATATCGAGAAGAAGTGGATCATCATCGACGCCGAGGGCGTCGTGCTGGGCCGTCTCGCCTCGATCGTCGCCATGCGCCTGCGCGGCAAGCACAAGCCGTCGTTCACGCCTCATATGGACATGGGCGACAACGTCATCGTCATCAATGCCGACAAGGTGCAGATGACCGGCTCGAAGCGCACCGACAAGAAATACTACTGGCACACCGGCCATCCCGGCGGGATCAAGCACCGCACCGCGGAGCAGATCCTCGACGGCGCCCATCCCGAGCGCGTCGTGACCCAGGCGGTCAAGCGCATGCTGCCGGCCAACCGGCTGTCGCGCAAGCAGATGACCAACCTGCGCGTCTATGCCGGAACCGAGCATCCGCACGAGGCGCAGCAGCCCGAGGTGCTGGACGTCAAGTCGATGAATTCCAAGAACACGCGGAGCGCATGATGGCTGAAGAAATCAAATCCCTCGACGAGCTGAACGCCGTCGTCTCGGGGTCCGAGGACGCCGTCGTTGCCGAACCCGAAGTCCCGCGCGAGCCCGAGCGCGACTCGCTTGGCCGCTCTTACGCCACCGGCAAGCGGAAGGACGCGGTCGCCCGTGTCTGGATCAAGCCCGGCTCGGGCAAGGTCATGGTCAACGGCAAGGACATGAGCGCCTATTTCGCGCGCCCGGTGCTGCAGATGATCCTGCGCCAGCCGTTCCAGGTCGCCGGCGTGGTCGACGAGTTCGACGTGCAGGCCACCGTCAAAGGCGGCGGGCTGTCGGGGCAGGCCGGTGCGGTCAAGCACGGCATCTCGAAGGCGCTGCAGCTTTACGACCCGGGCTTGCGCGCCCCGCTCAAGGCCGCGGGCTTCCTGACTCGCGACAGCCGTGTGGTGGAACGCAAGAAGTTCGGCCGCCGCAAGGCCCGCCGGAGCTTCCAGTTCTCCAAGCGTTAAGACGCTGGTCCGGCTTTCTCGACGGGGCCGCGCCATGGGCGCGGCCCTTTGCGTTTTCGCGGCCCCGCGGGCTTTGGAAACGCCCTTTGCCGGGTTCCTTCAAGGAATTCTGCGCCCGGCCTGCCCGTTTGCGCGGCAGCGGGCGGAAATCCCGGCCCGGTGGATGCACGCCCCCTTGCGCGGGGCGCTCTGTGTTCCCATGATCCCTCCCGCAGATGGGGGAGGCCACCGCAGGGCATGAGCGACACCGGATCGAGGCCCCGTGCAGGACGGGGCGAGGCGGCGCGGGGGGCCCTGCTGGTCGGCCCGCCGTTTCTCTATGCGCTGCTGCTGCTGGCGGTGCCGCTGGGCGCCATCGGGCTTTTCAGCTTCTGGACGCAGGATTACCTGACACTCGACACCACCCTGACGCTGAAGAACTATCGCGAGGCGTTTACCGAACCGCTTTACATGCAGCTTTTGCTGCGCTCGCTCATGATCTCGGGGGCGGTCACGGTGGCGACCGTTCTGCTGGCCTTTCCGGTGGCCTATTACGTCTCGTTCCATGTCCGGCCCGAGCGCAAGGCGATGTGGATCTTCCTGATCACCATCCCGTTCTGGACCTCTTACCTGATCCGGGTGTTTTTGTGGAAGGTGATCCTGGGCTTCAACGGGGTTATCAACACCACGCTGCAAGGCATTGGGATAATTGATGAACCCTTGCGTTTTATCCTTTACAACGCGAACGCGGTGGTGATCACGCTGGCGCATGCCTTCGCGCCCTTCGCCATCCTGCCGATCTTCGTGGCGCTGGAAAAGATCGACCGCTCGCTCCTGGAGGCCAGCCGCGACTTGGGCGAGACCCATGTCACCACCTTTCTCAGGGTCACCCTGCCCCTGGCCATGCCGGGCGTCGTGGCGGCGGTGCTGATCGTCTTTATCCCCACCATCGGCGATTACGTCACGCCGCGGCTGGTGGGCGGGCCCAACGGGCTGATGATCGCCAACATGATCCAGACCCAGTTCCTGAAGCTCAACAACGCGCCGATGGGCGCGGCGCTGGCGGTTCTGGCGATGGCGATGGTCGGCGCGGTCTCGCTGGTCTTTCTCGCGCTCACGCGGCGCTATCTGAGGGGGCGGGGCTGATGGGGCTGCGCATCTACGCCGTTCTTTACCTGATCTTTCTTTACGCGCCGATCGCGCTGCTGCCGATTTTCGCCTTCAACGACGGCACGATCATCGCCTTCCCCCTGCGAGGCTTTACCACCGAGTGGTTCCGGCAACTCACCGAAATTCCGGCGCTGCACGGCGCTGTGCTGAACAGCCTGATCATCGCGGTGTCCTCGGCGGTGATTGCCACGCTTCTGGGGATCTGCGCCGCGCGGGCGGCCACGCGCTTCGTCTTTCCGGGCAAGAAGGGCATCATGGGGCTGATCATGCTGCCGCTGGTGCTGCCCGAGATCATCGTCGCGGTGTCGCTGCTGGTGGTGCTCTTGCAACTGGGGCTGCCGCTGGGGGCCTGGACGGTGGTGCTGGGCCATGTGCTGATCTGCGTGCCGTTTTCCGTGGCGATCCTGAACTCGGCCTTCCAGAGCCTCGACGTGTCGCTGGAAGAGGCCGCCATCGACCTGGGCGAGACGCGCTGGTCGAGCTTTCGCCTGATCACCCTGCCGCTGGTGATGCCGGGGATCATCTCGTCGCTGCTGATCTCGTTCACCATTTCGCTCGACGAGTTCATCATCGCGTTTTTCCTGACCGGGACCGACCCGACGCTGCCGGTCTACCTGTGGGGCCAGTTGCGGTTTCCGCAGAAAATCCCGGTGGTTATGGCACTCGGCACGCTTTTGGTGCTGGCCTCGGTGATCTTGCTTGCCGTGGCAGAATATGTCCGCCGCCGGGGCGCCGCGCGCACCGGACAGCGCGATACGGGAGGATTGATGTGAAGGACACCACCGGAATCGACCGGCCGATCATCGCGCTGCAGGGCGTCGAGAAATATTACGGCGACTACCAGGCCCTGAGGGGCATCACTGCCGATATCGGCGCGGGCGAGTTCTTTTCGCTGCTGGGCCCTTCGGGCTGCGGCAAGACCACGCTATTGCGTACCATCGCCGGGTTCGAGGCGCCCAGCGCCGGGCGGCTGAGCATCGACGGGCGCGACATGTCGCGGGTGCCGGCCAACCGGCGGCCCACCAACATGGTGTTTCAGTCCTACGCGATCTTTCCCCATCTCAGCGTGGCCGAGAACGTGGGGTTCGGCCTGCGCCGTTCGGCGCTGTCGAAGGAGGAAAACAGCCGCCGGGTGGGCGAGGCGCTGGAGATGGTCGGGCTGGGCGGCTACGGCAGCCGTGCCGCGCACGCCCTGTCGGGCGGGCAGCGGCAGCGCGTCGCGCTGGCCCGCGCGCTGATCCTCAAGCCCAAGGTGCTGCTGCTGGACGAGCCGCTGTCGGCGCTCGACCGCAAGCTGCGCGAGACCATGCAGATGGAGCTGCGCAAGCTTCAGCGGCAGGTCGGCATCACCTTCGTTCTGGTCACCCACGACCAGGAAGAGGCTCTGATCATGTCCGACCGGATCGCGGTGATGTTCGATGGGCAGATCGCGCAACTGGACGACCCGCAGACGCTCTACCGCCGCCCGGTCAGCCGGCAGGTGGCCGATTTCATCGGGGTGATGAACTTCCTGCCCGCCCAGGCCGAGGCGCAGGAGGGCCGGCAGGTGGCGGTGACGATCCCCGGGCTTGGCCGCGCCGAGATCGACGCCGAGCAGGTGCCCGGCGGCCTGCATCCGGGGCAGGCGGCCAGCGTCGGCATCCGCCCCGAGACGATGTCGATCCTGTTCGCCGGCGAAGAGACCGAGCGGCGCGTGGCCCAGGCGACGGTCGAGGATTTGGCCTATTACGGCGACATGACCTACTACACCGTGCGGATGAGGGGCGTCGATGCGCCGCTGACCATCTCGATGAAGAATCTGGTGGGCCGTCCGGTGCTGGCCCGCGGCACGGAGACGCGGGTGGCCTGGGATGCGCGTTCGCTGGTGCTTTTCGCGTGAGCGCGGGCTGAGATCACCGCGGCGCAGCGCCGGGGCGGTTTTGGCACCGCCGGGGCCACTGGGTTTCGGCGCAGGCGAAAATGGGGCGTTTCCACCCTGACACGACTTGCCTCGGCCTGTAATTCCGATATTCTGGAAATATGGAAGAAGAGATTCCCTCGCAACTCGGAACCCTCGGCCACCCGCACCGCCTGGCGATCTTTCGCCTGTTGATGCGGCGCTACCCCGACCGGGTGCCGGCGGGCGAGATCGGCGCGGCGCTGGGGCTCAAGCCGTCGACGCTGTCGGCCTACCTCGCGGCGCTGATGCGCACGCGGCTGGTCAGCCAGACGCGAGAGGGCACATCGCTTCGATATTCCGTCGATGTCACAGAGGTGCGACGTACCTTTGATTATCTGTTCTTCGAATGCTGCCGCGGGCGCCCGGAAATCTGTTCGCCCGTGTCCTTTCCTTCTCAGACAGGACCCGATCCCATGTCCGATCGAAAATACAACGTCCTCTTCATCTGCACCGGCAACTCGGCGCGGTCGATTTTTGCCGAGTCGATCCTGCGTGCCGAGGCGGGCGAGCGTTTCAACGCCTATTCCGCCGGCACCAAGCCCTATTCGGAGCTGAACCCGTTCGCGGTTCGGGTGCTCAAGGACAAGGGCTACGATGTCTCGGTTCTGCGCGCCAAGAACGTCTCGGAATTCAGCGGGCCCGACGCACCGCACCTGGATTTCGTCTTTACCGTTTGCGACCAGGCCGCCAACGAGGAATGCCCCGCCTGGGAGGGCCAGCCGGTGACCGCCCATTGGGGCATGCCCGACCCGGTCAAGACCGAGGGCACCGACGCCGAGAAAAGCCTGGCCTTCCAGCACGCCTACGGTGCGCTGCGCAATCGCATCCACGCCTTTACCGCGCTGCGGCTCGACACGCTCGACCGCATCGCGCTGCAAAGGGCCGTGGACGATATCGGCCGCCAAGCGTCCGAGGTGGAGTCTTGACGGTCTATGCGCTGAACGGCCTTGGGCGCATCGGCAAGCTCGCCCTGCGTCCGCTGCTGGAACGCGGCGCCGAGATCGCCTGGATCAACGACGCGGTGGGCGACCCCGAGATGCACGCGCATCTGCTGGAATTCGACACCGTCCACGGGCGGTGGGGCGCCGCCTTTTCCCATGACCGCGGCAGCGTCACGGTCGACGGCACGCGCCTGCCCTTCATAGGCTCGCCCCGCATCGACGATTTGCCGCTCGACGGGGTCGACGTGGTGATCGACTGCACCGGTGTTTTCAAATCCGAGGCCAAGCTCGCCCCGTATTTCGAGGCGGGTGTGAAAAAGGCGGTCGTCTCGGCCCCGGTCAAGGATGGCGGCGCGGCCAATATCGTCTACGGGGTCAATCACGACATCTACGACCCCGCGCGCCACCGCATCGTCACCGCGGCCTCCTGCACGACCAACTGCCTGGCCCCGGTTGTTAAGGTCGTGCATGAACAGGTCGGCATCCGTCACGGGGTCATCACCACGATCCACGACGTGACCAACACCCAGACCATCGTCGACCGCCCGGCCAAGGATCTGCGCCGCGCCCGCTCGGCGCTGAATTCGCTGATCCCGACGACCACGGGCAGCGCGACGGCGATCACGCTGATCTATCCCGAGCTTACGGGCCGGCTGAACGGCCACGCGGTGCGGGTGCCGCTGCTGAACGCCTCGTTGACCGATTGCGTCTTCGAGATGGAGCGCGCGGTGACGGCCGAAGAGGTCAACGCGCTGTTCCAGGCTGCGGCCGAGGGCCCGCTGAAGGGCATCCTTGGCTACGAGGAGCGGCCGCTGGTGTCGGCCGATTACGTCAACGACACCCGGTCGGGCATCGTCGACGGGCCGTCCACCATGGTGGTGAACGGCACGCAGCTCAAGGTTTATGCCTGGTACGACAACGAGATGGGCTATGCCCACCGGCTGGTCGACGTGGCGCTGATGGTGGGGCGCGCGCTGTGACCGGGCGCCCCGACGGCCTTTCTGCCTATATCGCCGTGACCGCGGCCTATTGGGCCTTCATGCTGACCGACGGCGCGCTGCGAATGCTGGTGCTCTTGCACTTTCACACGCTGGGCTTCACGCCGGTCCAGCTGGCCTACCTCTTCGTGCTTTACGAGATTGCCGGGATGCTCACCAACCTCTCGGCGGGCTGGATCGCGGCGCGCTTCGGGCTCACCTCGACGCTTTATGCCGGGCTCGGGTTGCAGGTGCTGGCCTTGATCGCGCTGGCGCAGCTCGATCCGGGCTGGGCGCTCGGCGTTTCGGTCGCCTATGTGATGGCGGTGCAAGGTGCCAGCGGCGTGGCCAAGGACCTTGCCAAGATGTCCTCGAAATCGGCGGTCAAGCTGCTGGCGCCGGCCGACGGGGCGGGGCTTTTCCGCTGGGTCGCTGTGCTGACGGGGTCGAAGAACGCGGTCAAGGGGGTCGGCTTCCTGCTGGGGGCGGCGCTCTTGGCGAGCCTGGGCTTTGTCTGGTCGGTGCTGGCGATGGCGGCGGTTCTGGCGGCAATCCTGGTGGCCGTGCTGATCGCGATGCCGCCGGGTCTGCCCAAGGGCCGAAAAGGCACCAAGTTTTCCGAGGTCTTCTCGAAATCGGCCAATGTCAACTGGCTGTCGGCGGCGCGGGTGTTCCTCTTCGGCGCGCGCGACGTGTGGTTCGTCGTCGGCATCCCGATCTATTTCTACGCGGTGCTCTCGGACGGAACCGAGGCGGGCAACCGCGCCGCCTTTTTCATGATCGGCAGCTTCATGGCGGTCTGGATCATCCTCTACGGGGCGGTGCAGGCCGCCGCACCGCGGCTGTTGCGCGCCGCGACGCGACCCGAGGGCGAACTGGTCGGCGCGGCGCGGGGCTGGGCGGCTCTGCTCTTCTTGGTGCCGGCGGGGCTGAGCGTGGCCGCGCTGATCTCGCCACAGCCGCAGCCCTGGCTGACGGTGACGCTGGTCGGGGGGCTGCTGGTCTTCGGCGCGATCTTCGCCATCAACTCGTCGCTGCATTCCTACCTGATCCTTGCCTTCACCAAGGCCGAGCGCGTGACCATGGATGTCGGGTTCTACTACATGGCCAACGCCGCCGGACGGCTGATCGGGACGGTGTTGTCGGGGCTGACCTTCCAGATCGGTGGGCTTGCGCTGACGCTCGGGACGGCGGCGGCCATGGTGGCGCTGTCGGCGCTGGCCGCGGGGCGGCTGCGCGCGCCGCCACCGCTGGAGGCCTCGGCATGAGCATCTTCGAACGCTTCCTGACCCTTTGGGTCGCGCTCGCCATGGTGGCGGGCATCGCGCTGGGCCACCTGCTGCCGGGGCTCTTCGCCGCGGTCGCCGCGGCCGAGGTTGCGCGCGTCAACCTCGTGGTCGCGGTCCTGATCTGGGCCATGGTCTACCCGATGATGGTCGGCGTCGATCCCGGCGCGCTGAAAAACGTCGTCCGCCAGCCCCGCGGGCTGGCGATCACGCTGGCGGTCAACTGGCTGGTCAAGCCCTTCACCATGGCCGCCCTCGCGGTGCTGTTTTTCGAGCATGTCTTCGCCGATCTCATCGCGCCCGAGGACGCCCGGCAATACATCGCGGGCCTGATCCTGCTGGGCGCCGCGCCTTGCACCGCGATGGTGTTCGTCTGGTCGCAGCTGACGCGGGGCGACGAGGGTTACACGCTGTTGCAGGTGTCGGTGAACGACGTGGTCATGGTCTTTGCCTTCGCGCCGATCGTGGCATTCCTGCTGGGGGTCACCGACATCGCCGTGCCGTGGCAGACGCTGCTGCTGTCGGTCGTGCTGTTCGTCGCGCTGCCCTTCGCGGCTGGGATCGCGACGCGCTACAGGCTGGGCTCCGAGGCGCGGATCGGGGCCTTTCGAGACCGGATCAAGCCCTGGTCGGTCGTCGGGCTGATCGCCACGGTGGTGATCCTCTTCGGGTTGCAGGGCAGCGTGATCCTCGACCGGCCGCTGGTGATCGGGCTGATCGCGGTGCCGATCCTGATCCAGTCCTACGGCATCTTCGCGCTGGCCTATGCGGCGGCCTATGCGTTGAAGGTGCCCCACCGCATCGCCGCACCCTGCGCGCTGATCGGCACGTCGAATTTCTTCGAGCTGGCGGTGGCCGTGGCGATCAGCCTGTTCGGGCTCAATTCCGGCGCGGCGCTGGCGACGGTGGTGGGCGTGCTGGTGGAGGTGCCGGTCATGCTGTCGCTCGTCGCGTTCGCCAACCGGACACGCGCGCGCTTTGCCTGAGCGTGCCGCCGTGATCCAGATCAAGGCGCGCGGCCCCGTCTCTTTGGCACATCCAGTGGACCAGGAGGCATCGTGACAGCCGAGACACGAACATTTCCGCCGTACCGCCTGCCGGGCTGGGCCTGGCACCTGGCGCTGGTCGCCGCTGTCGCGGCCTGGGTGCTTGTCTATCGCCAGCTTTCGCCGCTTGCCGAGGCGATGACCGCGCTCTTGCCGGTGGCGCGCGACAGCCATGCCGGCGAGGCCATCGCGTTTTTCCTCTACGACGTGCCCAAGGTGATGATGCTGCTCACCCTGATCGTTTTCGTCATGGGGGTGGTGCGGAGCTGGTTCAGCCCGGAAAAGACCCGCGCGCTGCTGTCGGGCCGGCGCGAGGGGGTCGGCAACGTGATGTCGGCCGGTCTGGGCATCCTCACGCCCTTCTGCTCGTGCTCGGCGGTGCCGCTTTTCATCGGGTTCGTCTCGGCGGGCGTGCCGCTGGGGGTGACTTTCTCGTTCCTGATCGCGGCGCCGATGGTCAACGAGGTGGCGCTGGTGCTG
Organism: Rhodovulum robiginosum; assembly: GCF_003944755.1. Lineage (GTDB taxonomy): Bacteria > Pseudomonadota > Alphaproteobacteria > Rhodobacterales > Rhodobacteraceae > Rhodovulum > Rhodovulum iodosum. The sequence goes on along the minus strand of NZ_RWGU01000044.1, from coordinate 84,464 downwards.
CTGTTCGGCCTGGTTGGCTGGACCGTCGCACTGACCTACCTGGCCTTCGGCCTCGGCATCGCCATCGTGGCGGGCTTCGTCATCGGCAAGCTGCGGCTGGAAGGCTGGCTGCAGGACTGGGTGCGCGAGATCAACGCCGGCACCGCCGCGCCGCCCGAAGACGACGCCCCGACCCTGGTCGGCCGCTACAAGCTGGGCATCCGGGCGGTGCGCGAGATCGTCGCCAAGGTCTGGGTCTGGATCCTGCTGGGCATCGGCATCGGCGCCCTGATCCACGGCTATGTGCCCGAGGCGCTGATGGCCCGTATCATGGGCGCCGATGCGTGGTGGTCGGTGCCCGCGGCGGTGCTGATCGGCATCCCCATGTACACCAACGCCGCGGGCGTCATCCCGATCGTCGAGGCGCTGTTGGGCAAGGGGGCGGCGCTGGGCACCGTGCTGGCCTTCATGATGAGCGTGATCGCGCTCAGCCTGCCCGAGATGATCATCCTGCGGCAGGTGCTGACGCTGCGCCTGATCGCGGTGTTCGTCGGCGTCGTGGCCAGCGGTATCCTGACCGTCGGCTTTCTGTTCAACGCGATTTTCTGAGGGAGAAGGACATGAAGAACGTCAAGGTCTACGGCCCCGGCTGCGCGCGCTGCGAGAGCACGGCCGAGATGGTCAGGCAGGCGGCCGAAAAGCTGGGCGTCGTGGTCGAGGTCGAAAAGGTGAGCGACGCGAAATCCATCGCCATGGCCGGCGTGATGTCGACCCCGGGGATCAGCATCGACGGCAAGCTGGTGCACGCGGGCGGGCTGCCCGACGCGGCAAGGCTTGAAGGCTGGCTTTCGGCATGACGCTTGCCCGCGCCGCGCTCGTCTGCCTGTCGCTGACCCCCGGCCTCGCCGCGGCCGGCGAACTCGACATTCAACCCGTGACAGACGGCGTCTGGGCCATCGTCGGGGAAATGGCCCAGCGCAGCCCCGAAAACCTGGGCAACAACGCCACCTTCGGCCTGGTCGTCACCGGGGCCGGCGCGGTGCTGGTCGACCCCGGCGGGTCGTGGAAGGGGGCCGAGGCACTGCATGGCGCGATCCGCACGGTGACCGACCGGCCCGTGGCCTACGTGATCGACACCGGCGGGCAGGACCACCGCTGGCTCGGCAACGGCTATTGGCAGGCCCGGGGCGCAACCGTCATCGCCTCGGCGCCCGCACTGGCCGACCAGGCCGACCGCGCCTCGATGCAGATGACGGCGCTGGCCACGCTGCTGGGCGACGGGCTGGAGGGCACCGAGCCCGCGCAGGCCGACATCGTCTTTCAGGACAGCTACACGCTGGAATTCGGCGGGCTGAGCTTTCGGATCGTCCATCCCGGCCCGGCCCACACGCCCGGCGACAGCTTTGTCTGGGTGCCGGACAAGGCGACCGTGTTTACCGGCGACATCGTCTATGTCGGGCGCTTGCTGGGGGTCGGGCCGCAAAGCTCGATCAAGGACTGGCCGGCGGCGTTCGAGGCGATTGCGGCGCTCGACCCGGCGCATGTCGTCCCCGGCCACGGCCCGGCCACGACACTGGACCGGACGCGGGCCGAAACCTACGACTACCTGGTCAACCTGCGCAGCCAGATCGCCGCGCTGATCGAGGAGGGCGGCGGCATCATGGAGGCGCCGCAGGTCGACCAGTCGGCCTTTGCCCATCTCGAACAGTTCGACAGCCTGGCCGGCCGCAACGCCCAGACCGCGTTTGAACAGATGGAGTGGGAATAGCCGCCCCGGCGCGATCAGGTATCCGCCGAGATCAGCCCCAGCCCGCGCAGGTAGATGCCGATGCCGCTTTCCAGCAGCTCTTCGGCCGGGAAGGGCGCGCGGGCGCCCGGCGTGCCGCGGGTATATAGCTCGACCACCCCGTGGGACATCGCCCAGATATGCGCCGTGACCATCGCCACCGGCGGGCGCTTGGACTCGGGAATGTGGTCGGAGAGGTCGCGCGCGGCGCGCTCCAGCACGGCGCTGGCGCGGCCCGCCACCACGCTGAGATCGGGATTGGCGTTGATCGACAGGCCCGATTCGAACATCGCCATGTAATGGCCGGGATATTTCCGGGCGAAGGCCAGATAGGCCCGGCCCACCGCCTCGAGGCTGGACAGCGCCGAGGGCTGGCCGGTCTGGTAGGCGTATTCCATGAGGTCGGCAAAGATGACATAGCCCTGGCGCGCGGCCTCGGCGATCAGGTCTTCGCGCCCCTGGAAATGGCGGTAGACGGCGGCGGGCGTCACCCCGGCGGCCTTGGCCGCCTCGCTGAGGGTAAATCCCTGCGGGCTTTTGGCCTCGATCAGCGACAGCGCGGCATCGACGAGGGCCTGTTTCAGATTGCCGTGGTGATAGCCGCGCTTAGACATTCCAGATCTCGGGGCCGCCGCAAATCTTGGGGTCGGGCGTGCCCACGATATCGGGCTCCTTGCCGGCATAATCGAGCCCCGAAAGCACGCGGCGGATGGCGGCCAGCCGCGCGCGGCGCTTGTCGTCGGTGCGGATCACCGTCCATGGCGCGTCGGTGGAATGGCTGCGCGAAAACGTCTCTGCGATGGCGCCGGAATAGGCGTCCCAGCGTTTCAGCCCCTCGACGTCGATCCAGCTGAGTTTCCATTGTTTCAGCGGGTCGCTCTCGCGCTTGAGAAACCGGCGCAGCTGTTCGGCCCGGCCCACGTTGAGCCACAGCTTGATCAGGTGGATGCCCTCGTCGACCAGCATCTCCTCGAAGCGCGGCACCTGGTGGAAGAAATGCTCGCGCTCGGCCGCGGTGCAAAAGCCGAACACATGCTCGACCACGGCGCGGTTGTACCACGAGCGGTCGAAAAAGACGATCTCGCCGCCAGCCGGAAGATGCTCGACATAGCGCTGGAAATACCACTCGCGCTTTTCCCGGTCCGAGGGGGCCGACAGCGCCACGACGCGCGCCACCCGCGGGTTGAGGTTTTCCCGAAACCGCTTGATCGTGCCGCCCTTGCCGGCGGCGTCGCGTCCTTCGAACAGCACCGCAACGCGCACACCTTCAGCCTTTACATGGGCCAGAAGCTTGACCAGCTCGATCTGCAGCGCCTCAAGCTCGCTGTCGTAGATGTCGCCGTCGAGCCGTTTGTCGTAGGGGTAGCTCTCGGCCAGGATATCCTTCTTGCTGCCCTCGGCGATGGCCTCGCGCACGGCCTCGGGCGCCTCTTCTTCGTAAAAGCGGGTGATGGCCCCGTCGAAGGGCAGCGTGTCGGTCTTGTTCATGCCATTGACCTAGCCCGATTGGGCGCCCCGGCGCAATCCGGCCCGCGCGGCGGCGCGGTCGATCGCCGCGCGGGTGGCGCGCGGCGCGGCGTGGTGGACCATGTGGCCGACCCCGTCCAGCGCGGTCAGCCGCGCCCGGGGCAGACGCGCGGCCAGCGGGCGGGAATGGATGTCGATGCCGACGGTCCGGTCGGCGGTGCCGTGCACCACCTCGACCGGCAGGTCGAGGCCGGGGTAGCGCGCCGACATCTCGACGAGGCTCGGGCGCAGGCTGTCCACCTGCCGGGCGCTGGCGCGCAGGGTGGCGGGGCGCAGCGCGAGGTCGATGCCGACGAAATCGGCATAGCCGGCGGGCACCGGCTGGGGCGCGAAGAACCGCGCCAGCGCGCCGCGCGCCCGCGCCTCGGTGGCAACGGCCGAGACCAGCGCGCTGCCGAGCCCGGTCGAGGCCATCGAATACCAAGGTGCCAGCTGGCCCGGCCAGGGCATGGTCACCCCCGCCAATGTCACGACGCCGGCCACCCGCGCGGGGTGGTTCAGCGCCCAGGCCATCGCCACGGCGGCGCCGTAGGAATGGCCCAGCACGACCGCGCGGCGGATGCCCAGCCTGCCGGCGGCGGCGTCTAGCTGGGCCGCCTGCGCGGCGGGGCTGTCGCCGCGGTCGCTCAGCGCCTCGGAATAGCCCAGCCCCGGGCGGTCGAAGGCCGTGACGCGATAGGCCGGCGCCAGCCGGCCCGTCAGATCGAAGGTGAAATCGCGCAGGTTGCCCGACGCGCCGTGGATCAATATCACGTCGGGCCCGCGCCCCTCGGTCTGGTAATGCACCCGCCGCCCGCGCACCGTCAGAAACCGGCCGCTGGGCGGCGTCGCCGAGGGCGTTTCGGGCGTCGGCGCCGGGCCGCACGCGGACAGGCAGGCGGCCCCGGTCATGCCGAGGACGGTGCGGCGCGTGTATCGGGACCCGTGCAATGCCATTGCCCCAGCATATAGCGGCCCGGCGGGTGCGGGCCAGACCTCAGCGGCCGGGCTGCAGCCGCCCGGCGCGGTTCGCGGCGCGGTCGATGGCCGCGATGGCCTCTTCGGGGCGGGCATGGTGGGGCATGTGGCCGACACCGGGCAACTCGGTCAGGCGGGCCGAGGGTACGCGCGCGGCGAAGGGGCGCGAATGCACCTCGATCGGCACGATCTCGTCGGCGGTGCCGTGCACGATCTCGATCGGCACCGACAGGCCGGGATAGCGCGGCGCCATGGCGGCGAGATGGGGCTTCAGCCCGTTTACCTGCCGGACATTGGCCCTGAGGGCCTGCGGACGCAGCGACAGCTCGATCCCCAGATGCGCGGCATAGCCCGCGGGCGGGTGCTGGGGCGCGAAGATCTTGTCGAGCACCGGGGCCGCCAGCCGACGGGGCACCAAAGCCGCGACCAGCGGCACCACCACCGCGCCGCCGATGCCCGACGCGGCGATCTGGTACCACGCGCCCAGCCCGCCCTTCCACGGCATCAGCGCGCCGGCCAGCGACACCAGGCCGGCCACGTTGGCGGGGTGGTTCAGCGCCCAGGCCATGGCGACGGCGCCGCCATAGGAATGGCCAACGAGGATCGCATCCTTCACCTCCAGCAACTCGGCCGCCTCGGCCAGCACGGCGGCCTGTTCGATGGGGGATTCGCCGTTTTCGTGCAGCGGCGTGCTGTGGCCAAGACCGGGCCGGTCGAAGGCGATGACGCGGTAGCGCGGTGCCAGGCGCCCGACCAGGTGAAAGGTGAAATCGCGCAGGTTGCCGCCCGCGCCATGGATCAGCACCAGATCGGGCCCCGTGCCCTGAACATGGGCATGGACCTGCCCGCCGCGGATCGACAGCAGACGGCCGGACGGGTCGGGCGGGTCGGCGCGGCGCAGCATGATCGGGCCTTTCGGTTGGGCCGCGCGGGCGGCTCAGCCGGGGGCGGTGCCGATGCGCGCGATCTCGTAGGGGGTGGTCTGGTAGATCTGGTTTATCCAGTTGCCATATAGGAGATGCGCGTGGCTGCGCCAGCGGTTAAGCGGCCGGCGCGTCGGGTCGTCGCCGGGGTAGTAGTTGACCGGCACATCAATGGCCGCACCCGCCGCGGCATCGCGGTCGTATTCCTGTTTCAGCGTGTCGCTGTCATATTCGAAATGGTTGAAGATATAGAGCGCCTGGTGGCCCTCGTCCTCGACCAGGCAAGGGCCGACCTCGTCGCTGCCCAGAAGCGTGGTCAGCCCCGGCGCGGCGTCGATTTCGTGCTGGCGCATCTCGGTCCAACGGCTGACGGGGATGACGAAATCGTCCGAAAAACCGCGCAGATAGGGCGAGGCGGGCGCGAGGTTGGCATGCCGGAAACACCCGAAGGCCTTGGCCTCGAGCATGTGCTTTTCCACACCGTGGAAGTAGTTGATCATCGCCATGCCGCCCCAGCAGACGCCGAAGGTCGAATGCACATGGGTCTGGGTCCAGTCGAAGACGCGGGTCAGCTCATCCCAATAGGTGACATCGGGGAAGGGCAGATGCTCGATCGGCGCGCCGGTGATGATGAGGCCGTCGAACTTTTCGCCGCTGGCCGCGATATCTTCGAAGGGGCGATAGAACGCCTCCATATGTTCGGTCGCGGTGTTCCTGGTGCGGTGCTCGGTCATGCGCACGAGGCTCAGCTCGATCTGCAGCGGCGTGGCGCCGATCAGCCGCGCGAACTGGATCTCGGTCTGGATCTTCTTTGGCATCAGGTTCAACAGACCGATGCGCAGGGGCCGGATATCCTGCCGCGCCGCCGCCGCCTCGCCCATGACCATCACGCCCTCGCGCGTCAGCACGTCGAAGGCGGGCAGGTCCGAGGGCAGCTTGATGGGCATGGGGCAGGGGGCTCCGTTTCAGGACGCTGGAAATAGGGGTGTCGTCAGCGGGACTCAAGGGCCTCGGCAATCAGCGCCTCGAAATCGGCCGGGGTCTTCACCGCGGCCACGTCCTCGGCCAGGACCGTGACGCCCCAGTTTTCGGCCATGGCGGCATAGCGCGGCTGGCGATGGGCCAGGGCGCGGGCATAGGTCCAGCGCACGAAGGCGTCGGGGTCGACCTGCGTTTCGCCGAGCCTGTGGGTCTTGAGGTAGTCCTCCCACGCGGCGCGCAGGAACTCGGGCTGGTAATACATCGGCTTGGGCGCGCGGTCGAAGCGGCGGACCAACTCTTCGGTATGCGCGTCCGAGCCCTTGATCCAGACCAGCAGCAGGTTGTCCGAAAGCGTTTTGAGCACCGGGTCTTCGGGGTTTTCGGGGGCGACGACCTCGCAGATCGACCCGCCCGAGTCGCACACGAAATGGGCGTAGCCGTAAAGCGACCCGGCCTTGTCGATAAACCGCGGCGTATCCATCAGCGCGGCGATCTCGGCCTCGCGGTGCTGTTCCTGCCGGCGCATGTATTCGGCGAAGGGCAACCCGCCCCTGTCCGGCGCGCCGGGCTTGCCCAGGTAGGTGGAGAGCGGCGCGAGATTGTGGAACGTGATGTTGGAGGCGATATACACGCTGTCGGTCAGCAGCAGCTCGCGCAGCAGCGGCACCTTCATCGCCTCGCGCTTGAAATTGTCGGCGATGTGTTCGCCCATGTAGCGCGTGCCGATGCGGTAGTCGATCGAGTAGTGGAACCATTCGCCGCCGCCCCGCAGCATGGCCGAGACATGGGTCTTGCCCAGGCCCGACATGCCGAACAGCAACACCCGCTTGTGGGCGCAGTCACGCCAGTCGTCCGCGCATTGATAGATCATCGCCCGCCCTCTCTGTCTCGGGCCTCTCCTAGCCAGAGGGGGCGGGGCGGTCAAATCCTATGCGCCGATCAGAACCGGTAGGCCACCTTTACACCCACACCCAGCCCCTCGTTATCCTCGAACTGGCCGAAGGTCGTGCCGGCGGGGGCGCCCAGTGCCGGGGGCGGCTTGGTCTTGGCGTCGCCGATCCAGAAATAGCGCACCGCGCCGGTGATCTCGACCTTGCCGGTGGTGTAGGTGGCCGCCAGCCCGAGGCTGGTCAGACCGTCGCGCGGCCCGAGGTTGCCGGCGAACCCGCCATTCTGGGGCTCGTGCGAGGCGGTGATGGCGCCCGACCAGTGGTCGGAAAACCGCCGCCCGACGCCGATCTGGTAGGTGATGCGGTCCTCGTCGAAACTGACCAGCGGCTCGCCCACGCCGGCGACGTAGATCGTCGGCGCGATCTGGAACTCCGACCAGTCGACCCAGCGCACCGAACCGAAAACCAGCGTGTCGCGGGCGATGCCGGTCTGGAATTCCAGGTTCACCGATTGCGGGAACTCGGTGGTGAAGTCGGTCATGGTCGCGGGAACGCCGTCGACGGGCGCGGCCTCGGTCGCCCCGAAATCGGTCGTGATCGCCGAGTTGTAGGTCAGCGCGACGCGCAGGGCGATCTCCGGCCGCTCATAGGCAACGCCCAGCAGATATCCCAGATCGGTCTCGGTCGAGGTGTCCAGCGTGTAGCCGTTGAACAGGCCGACATCGCCGCTGACCTTGAGCATCCTGAGACCGCCGAAGACGCTTATCCCGCCGTCGAGCCTGTAGCGCAGCATCGCGGTGGCCGCCTGGCTTTCCAGGTTGGCGGTCGATCCGCCGAAGGCAAGCGACGAGCCGCCATAGAGATAGCCGGTGTCGGGGCCGTAATCGACCGCCGCGCCGAACGGGCTGTCCAGCACCAGCGCTGCATCCATCCGGTCGTTGAGGCGGGTCTTGAACCCGAGGCTGGCGGCCGTGAAATCACCCGTCATGTCGCCGGAACTGGCGCCGGCGGGGCTGGTCGGGCCAACCGCGAAGGCCTGCGTGCCGCTGATATCGGCGAAGAGATGCCCAAAGGTGAACTCGACGTAATTGCCATCCTGAAACAGGATCCCGGTCGATTGCGTCGTTCGCTCCACCCCGCCGGCAAAGGCGGCTCCCGCTCCCAGCAGCGCCAGCCCGGCTGCCCCGACATATCTGTGCATCTGTCCCCCCAGAGTTGTATTTGTTCGGGCCCCAACGCTACCTAGCCGGGATTTTGTCGGTCAATCAATAACGCTACGTCAACCGACGCTGCGTTGTTTCGTCCTCCTTGTCTCGGTGCGCAGGTTCATCAGGTTCGCAGAGAAGATGACGGCGGCGCCCAGGAACACCGCCGCCTCCAGGGGTTCGCGGTAAAATGCCATGCCGACCAGCGCGATGACCGGAAGGCGCAGGAAATCCATCGGCATCACGATGATCGCCGGGGCAAGCGCCAAAGCCCGTGTCAGGCAGAAATGCGCGAACAGCCCCGCGCAGCCGATGACCGCCAGCCACGGCCAGGCCGTGACGCTGGGCCAGGCGATGTCGAAATCGGCCCCGGCGCAGGCCAGACCCATCGCGGCCTGCATCACGGTCAGCCAGAACAGGATGCAGGTCACGCTTTCGGTCCGGGTCAGCCGCTTGGTAAAGACCGCCGACCCGGCAAAGCCCAGCGCCGCGCCGAGCGCGGCCAGCGCGCCGGGTTCCAGCGCCGCGGGGTCGGGCCGGGCGACGATCAGGATGCCCACGAACCCGACCATTGCCGCCAGCGCACGGCTGCGGGTCAGCCGCTCGCCCAGGATCAGCGGCGCCAGCACCGCCACCCAGAGCGGCGAGGTGAATTCCAGTGCGAAAACCTGCGCCAGCGGGATCGCGGTGAGCGCGTAAAACCACAGGTTCTGTCCGGCGAAATGGCTGATGTTGCGCAAGATGTGCAGGCCCGGCCGGCGGGTCGGCACCTGGTTCAGCGTGCCCGCGGCGCGGCCCACGGCCACGACCAGAACGATGCCGATCAGCGAGCGGTAGAACAAAAGCTCGAACGTATCGAGCTCGATCTGCACCGCGCGCCCCGCGACGGCCATCGAGGAAAACGACGCGATGGCCCCGGTCATCCAGGCCGTGGCACGCAGCGTGGCGGGCGGGCTCACCGCGCCGCCCCGGTGCAGCGGCCGCCGAGCCGGCCGAAACGGCCCGCGGCTTTGGCCGGCAGCGTGGCAACCGCAATGCAGAGGCAGGCAAGGGTATGGGGCAAGGCGTTTTTTCCCGTGGCGCGCCGGCCCAGAGGACCCGAGCCCGCCGCGCGCGTCAAGCACCCCCAAGCACGGAAACAGCTCGTTACGCTGGCGCGGCGCGCCCATGCCCCCGGCCATGCCGCACCACAAGTGCCGCGGTCTGCCGGTCAGGCCGCCCGACAGCCGTCAACGCCGCGGGCAGCCCCATGCCGGCCGCTCCATCCTCGGGCAGGGGGCGCCGTCGCGCCCATGGGCGGCACCGCCGCGATGCGTACCCGTGCCAGCACGGCGCGGCGGATCACTCCCATTCGATGGTGCCGGGGGGTTTCGATGTGATGTCGTAGGTTACCCGGTTGATCCCCTTGACCTCGTTGATGATCCGCGTGGCGGTCTCGCCAAGGAAATCATGGGTAAACGGGTAGTAATCGGCGGTCATCCCGTCGACCGAGGTGACGGCACGCAGCGCGCAGGCGTAATCGTAGGTGCGCCCGTCGCCCATCACGCCGACGGTGCGCACCGGCAGGATGGCGACAAAGGCCTGCCAGATCTCGTCATAGAGCCCATGCTTGCGGATCTGGTCGATATAGACGGCATCCGCCTTGCGCAGGATCTCCAGCTTTTCGCGGGTGATCTCGCCGGGGCAGCGGATCGCCAGGCCCGGGCCGGGGAAGGGGTGGCGGCCGATGAAGCTGTCGGGCAGCCCCAGCTCGCGGCCAAGCGCGCGCACCTCGTCCTTGAAAAGCTCGCGCAGCGGTTCGACCAGCTTCAGCCCCATCTTCTCGGGCAGGCCGCCGACGTTGTGGTGGCTTTTGATCGTGACCGAGGGGCCGCCGGAAAACGACACCGATTCAATGACATCTGGGTAAAGCGTGCCCTGGGCCAGGAACGCGGCCCCCTCGATCTGGTCGGCGTATTTCTGGAACACGTCGATGAACAGCTTGCCGATGGTCTTGCGCTTGACCTCCGGGTCGGACACGCCCTCGAGCGCGCCGAGGAACAGATCGGTTTCATCGGCATGGATCAGCGGGATGTTGTAGTGGTCGCGGAACATCGTGACCACTTCCTCGGCCTCGTTCAGCCGGAGCAGGCCGTGATCGACGAAGACGCAGGTCAGCTGCTCGCCGATTGCCTCGTGGATCAGCACCGCTGCGACCGAGCTGTCGACGCCGCCCGACAGGCCGCAGATGACCCTGGCATCGCCGACCTGGTCGCGGATCTTCTGGATCGCCTCGTCGCGGTAGGCGCCCATCGTCCAGTCGCCGGAAAACCCCGCGAGCTTTACGAAATTCTCGTAAAGCGTCTTGCCGTTCGGGGTGTGGTGCACCTCGGGATGGAACTGCACCGCGTAGAACTGGCGGTCAAGGTCGCCCACGATGGCGAACGGCGCATTGGGGGATGTGCCGAAAACCTCAAAACCCGGCGCGATTTCAGCCACATGGTCGCCGTGGCTCATCCAGACCTGTTCGCGGCCCGTTCCGTCCAGGAACCAGCCGTTCAACAGGTCGATGCGCTGGTCGGCGGGGGTGACGTAGGCGCGGCCGAACTCGGCCGTGCCGTGGCCGCTTTCGACCCGGCCGCCGAGCATCTGCATCATCACCTGCTGGCCATAGCAGATGCCCAGAACCGGCACGCCAAGGGCGAACACCTTTTCCGGCGGGCGGGGGCTGGCGTCGTCCAGCACCGAGGCCGGGCCGCCCGACAGGATCACCGCCTTGGGCCGGTACGTGTCGAGAAACGCGTCGGTCACACTCTGGAACGGGTGGATTTCGCAATAGACGTTCAACTCGCGCAGGCGACGGGCGATGAGCTGGGTCACCTGGCTGCCGAAGTCGACGATCAAAAGGCGGTCATGGGTGCGTGTCATGGCCACCTGATAGGGCCGGTCCCGCCCCCGCGCAAGGGGCGCGCAGGCGCGGGCCGGCATCGCCTGCCAGCGATGGGTCATGCCGATGACGATTTCATGCTGCTTCATCCGCAGTTTGACCGGCTGGCTGGACGTATGCGAGGGGCTGGCGACGGTCACGCCTGACTCGAAGGCGCGGGGTTAGAAGACTGTAAAGAAACACTTGTCGTTCGGCCAGTAACTGGCCGCCAAGGAGGCCGTGCCATTGCGGCGGCGCCGGGGCCAGCACGTCGACGAGCGTCTGGTCGCCGTCGATGAACCCGGTCGCGTAGCTGAGCCCGCCAGGCAGAGCCCACTTCTTGTCGGCCCGCCAGATCGCGCCGACCCGCACCACATCCATGTCGTTCCAGCCGAAGCCCGGATCGTCATCGGTGCAGAAGCGGCGGTGATATCGTCGTGCGTGTTTCCAACCGCTTTGACGTCGCTTTAGAAAGGCCGCTGATACTCGGCCGTGAAGGTCAGGTCAGGGCGCGTCGCGGGGGTATGGGCGAGCCTCTGCCGCGTGTTTCGGGCGCCGGTGCGTTAAAGCCAACGACGAAACCAGACATTCGGATGTCTTTCGGTTATCCCCGCCGGTCCCGATGTCGCTGACGGGCCCGGAAGGGCCGCAATTTGTGGCGTGCCCGCGAGGGTTCGTGCCTAGAACATGTGAAAGACGGCGCCGGGGCATTTCGCGGGAGGTAAAGCGATGGCCGAGAGTCAGGACGGGGTGGCGCGGCGCGGACGTCGCGGCGGCGGCGGCGCGGCCATGCGCGCGGCGCGCAGCGCGGTCAGCATCGAGACCGCGCGCTTCATCGAGCGGCGCATCCCCGATTTCGAGCTGCTGACCGAGGAGGCGCTCGAGATCATCGAGGCCAACGCCGAGATCTTGCTCGAAGAGATCGGCGTGAATTTCGTGGAGAACCCCGCCGCTCTGGACCGCTGGCGCGACGCCGGCGCCGACGTTCAGGGAGAGCGGGTGCGGCTGCCCCGCGGCCTGGCCCGTCAGCTTTGCGCAACGGCCCCCGCCCGGTTCACCCAGCATGCCCGCAACCCCGCGCGCAACGTCGAGATCGGCGGGCGCAGCCTGGTGCTGGCCCCGGTTTATGGCCCCCCCTTCGTGCGCGACCTTGCGGGCGGGCGGCGCTACGCCACGATGGAGGATTTCCGCAAGTTCGTCCGCTTGGGCTACATGTCGAAATGGCTGCACCATTCCGGCGGCACCGTGTGCGAGCCCACCGACGTGCCGGTGAACAAGCGCCATCTCGACATGCTGCTGGCGCATATGACGCTGAGCGACAAGCCGTTCATGGGGTCGGTGACCGAGCCCAGCCGCGCCCGCGATTCGGTGGAAATGTGCGAAATCCTGTTCGGCCGCGACTTCATGGCCGAAAACACGGTTCTCACCTCGCTGATCAACATCAACTCTCCGCTGACCTTCGACGCCACGATGATGGGCGCGCTCGAGGTCTATGCCGCGGCGAACCAGGCCTGCATCGTCTCGCCCTTCATCGTCGGCGGCGCGATGGCGCCGGTCTCGGTCGTGGGCACGCTGACCCAGGTGCTGGCCGAGGTGATGGCGGGCGTGGCCTATTCCCAGCTTGTCCGGCCCGGCGCGCCGGTGATCTTCGGCGCCTTCGTGATGTCGATCGACATGAATTCGGGCGCGCCCACCTTCGGCACGCCGGAGGCCAGCCAGATCCTCTACGGGGCCGGGCAGTTGGCGCGCCGTCTTAATCTGCCGTTCCGCTCGGGCGGGGGGCTCTGCGGATCCAAGCTGCCGGATGCGCAGGCGGCCTACGAGACGGCGAACACGCTCAACGCGGCGCTGCTGGGCGGGGTGAACTTCATGCTCCACGCCTGCGGCTGGCTCGAGGGCGGGCTGGTGGCCAGCATCGAGAAATTCGTGATGGACGCCGACCACCTTGGCGCGCTGCACAAGATGGCCGCGGGCGTGGCTCTCGATACCGAGGCCCAGGCGATGGACGCGCTGCGCGAGGTCGGACCGGGGGGCCATTTCCTGGGCTGCGCCCACACACAGGCGCATTTCAAAGAAGCGTTCTGGCGCTCCGACCTGTTCGACTACAAGCCCTTCGAGACGTGGGACGAAGAGGGCGCGCGCTCAACCGCCATGCTGGCCAGCGAGCGCGCCGCGAAACTGCTGGCGCAGTACCAGCCGCCGCCGCTGGACCCCGCGCTGACCGAGGCGTTGACCGCCTTCGTGGCCGAGCGCAAGGCATCCCTGCCCGACGCCTTCGTCTGAGGCCGGATCAGCCCGCCGGCCCGTGCCGGTCCGCGATCAGCATCGCCTCGCCCATCATCGCGATCAGCATGTCCACGTGGCGCGCCGGGCTGTAGCCGGCGGCGCCGGCCTGCCGGGCCGCCTCGATCTCGGCCTCGCAATCGACCAGCGCGGCCAGCGCGTGACGGGGGCTGGCCGGTCGGCGCCCGTGAAGGATGCGCGCAAGGTCGCGGTCGCGGCGGTACTCGCCCAGCCCGTGCCGTGCCGCACGGACCAGAAGACGCGGACGGCGCAACTGGCCGAGGGTGGTTTTCAGATCGGTCATGACGATGGTCTCCGCAAGAGGTGCCGGCCCCCTGTGTGGCACAACCTTAGCGGGTGTTGCGTGTTTCAGGATAACGCCGCACGCGCGCGTAAGAGAAGTTTATCCTTTAGAAACAATGATTGCCGAAGTGTTACGCGTTAACGAAACGGTAAGAAAAACAACCATGAAGTGCGTTCGCCCAAGGTTCGGCATGTCGCCGGCCCGCCCGGGCACAGGGGGACACGGATGACTGCCGGACCGTGCAAGACCGGACCCGCACCCAGTTGGGTGCCGCTGCCGGTGCATCGCTACCTGAGCCATGTGGAGGGCGGGCGCTCGCTGCGCGCGCTCGCCCAGGGCGCGGGGTGCCACGCCTCGACGGTGCTGCGCCAGGTGCGCCGCACCGAGGCCCGCCGCGACGACCCGCTTGTCGATTCCGCGCTCGCCCGCCTGGCCGCGCTACACCGATCTCCTTCCGTTACGAAGAAAGGCCACCCGATGACAGCAGCGTTCCGCAAGGCCCCCGGGGCCGCCGACGAGACGACGATCCAGACCGAGGCGCGGCGCGTGCTGCGCCGGCTGAACGAAACCGGCGCGTTCCTCGCCATTGCCCGCGACATGGAGCGCGCGGTGGTGCTGCGCCGCCAAGCCGACGGCGGCAGCGCCCGTGTCGCCGTTCTCGACCGCGCGGTGGCCGAAGCCTTCGCGCTGAAGGACTGGATCGCCTGCGCCTCGCGCGGCAAGGTCCTGACCTACGAGATCACCCCGGCCGGGCGCGCCGCGCTGAAGCGCATGCTGGCCGAGCAACGCGGCGCGGCGCCCGGCTTTGCCGAGGCCGCGGCGCCCTTCGGCGACCAGCACCGCGAGATCGGGTTGAAAAAGCTGCGCGCGACCGGCGATGCGCCGGCCGAGCGGGTGCGCATGAACCTCGCCGAATCGCCGCTGGCCGCGCTCGCCCGCCGCAAGGACAAGGACGGCCGGCCCTTCCTCGCGCCCGAACTGGTCGCCGCGGGCGAGCGGCTGCGCGAGGATTTCGAGGTTGCCCAGATGGGCCCCCGCATCACCCAGAACTGGGACCGGTTCCTCACCGGGGGCGAACGCGGCGCGATGGGATCGGGCGACGGCCCAGCCCGCGGCCCCGCCGCCGCGCGCGAGCGTGTGGCCGCGGCGCTGCGCGATCTCGGCCCCGGGCTGGGCGACGTGGCGCTGCGCTGCTGCTGCTTCCTCGAAGGGCTGGAGACGGCCGAACAACGCATGGGCTGGTCTGCCCGGTCAGGCAAGATCGTGCTGCGCATCGCGCTGCAACGGCTCAAGCGCCATTACGAGCGGCAGCAGGGCGGCGGCGCCGATCTGATCGGGTAGGGGGCCTGTTGGCGGGGGCGTCCGGTCGGGGCAGAGAGGGTCGCGCACGGGCACCGCCCTTCAGCCCCCCACCGCCGCGCCCACCGCAAACGCCACCACCGCGCAGACGCTGCCCACCAGCACCGTCTCGCCCACAGACCGGCCCAGCCGCAGCCCCGTCGCGTTCCAGCGCAACAACCCCAGCGCCACCAGCGCGGCCAGCGTCGCCCCGGCGGACAGCATCATGGTGGTGGCATCGGCGGGCCGCAGGAAATACGGGACCAGCGGCACCACCCCGAAAACGACGAATGAGAAAAAGGTAAACAGCCCGTTGATCGCCGGGCTGTCGCCGTCGGGATGGTCGAGCCCTTTGTCGTAACGCATCAACAACTCCGCCATCAGCGCCGGGTTGCGCGCCAGGATCGCGCTGGCCGCCTCGGCATCGCTCGACGACAGCCCGCGGCCCTGCAACAGCCCGGCCAGCCGTCCGCGGGCGTGGCCGGTGTCGTGGCGCACGTGGCGCAGCGTGCCGGCATGTTGCGCGGCGTAGAGGTCGCGCTGCGCGCGGCCGGACAGGAATTCGCCCAGCCCCATCGACACCGCGTCGGCAAAGAGGTTGGCCAGACCGAAGACCAGCACCGCCAGCGCACCGATTTCGGCCACCCCCTCGGCCCGCGCCCCGGCAAAGCCCGCGACGATGGCAAAGGTGGTCACGATCCCGTCATTGCCGCCATAGACGATCTGCTTCAGGAATTCCTGGGTTCGGCCCAACCGGGGGGCCGTGCCTGGGTCGGGAACCATGGCGCTCGCTCCGCGTTCTTCGGCGACCATAGCCGCGCTGGCCGCGCCGCCACAAGCGCGGTGCCGCCGCAGCCATTTCGCAGCGGCGAGAGGGCGATGTAACGGCACGGGCCGGGCCTGGGCGCGCTTTTGCCACCAATGGCGTGCCCTGGCCGCTTCCATCGGCGATTTCTGCACAATAGGACGAATTTTCGCCACAGTTCTGTGGCCCTATCCTGGCAAGGACGATCTGCGTGAGGAATAAATAGATGAATCCCCTTAAAGATTTTGTCGGTCATCAATACGCCCCCGGCGCCGCGCCGGATTGGTACCAGGCCTTTTCCAACAACCTCTCCGCCCTCTCGATGACGCCGGAATCCTTCTCGGCGGTCCTGTGCGGCATGGCGTTGCTCTACCTCGTTGTGTCGCGCACCAGCCGCCGGCTGGCGGTCGACACCGGCGGCGGCCAACT
Organism: Rhodovulum robiginosum; assembly: GCF_003944755.1. GTDB lineage: Bacteria > Pseudomonadota > Alphaproteobacteria > Rhodobacterales > Rhodobacteraceae > Rhodovulum > Rhodovulum iodosum. The sequence continues at coordinate 68,152 of NZ_RWGU01000044.1, read as the reverse complement.
GATCCGCGAGCTTGAGCGCGAAACGCGGATGCGGGCCTTCAGCGACACCGCGTTCGAATTGCGCCTGCGCCACGCGGGCGGCCACCGCGAGACCTGACCGGCGCCCCTCCACGCCGTTTGCGTTCCCGCTCCGCTCCTGTCCTCCCCGCCGGCCGGGCCTCCCAGGCCCCGCCGGCGGGGTTTTCTTTGCGTGCGCCTTGCCGCGCGAGCAGGCGCCAGGGGCCGGCGGCATTGGACAAGCCCGGCCAGAGACATTAAGTCGGGTGCAATGACAGGAGGCCCCATGCGCCCGCGCGATCTGACCCAGCCCGCCCTGCGCCACCCCGAAAAGGCGCACCGGCCCGATGCCGCCCAACAGCCCAAGAAACCCGCCTGGATCCGCGTCCGCGCGCCGGGCGGGCAGGGCTACCGCGATACCCACAAGGTGATCCGCGAACACGGGCTGGCGACCGTCTGCGAAGAGGCCGGCTGCCCGAACGTGGGCGAATGCTGGGCCCATGGCCACGCCACGATGATGATCATGGGCGAGATCTGCACCCGCGGCTGCACCTTCTGCAACGTGGCCACCGGCCGGCCCGATACGCTGGACGCGTTCGAACCGGGCCGCGTGGCCGACGCCGTGCAGAAACTGGGCCTCAACCACGTGGTGATCACCTCGGTCGACCGCGACGACCTCGACGATGGCGGGGCCGAGCATTTCGCCCAGACCATCCGCGCCGTGCGCCACCGCGCCCCCGGCACCACGATCGAGGTGCTGACGCCCGATTTCCTGAAATGCCCCGACAGCGCGCTCGAAACCGTGGTCGCGGCCCGGCCCGATGTCTTCAACCACAATCTCGAAACCGTCCCCGGCCTCTACCCGCAGGTGCGCCCCGGCGCGCGCTATTTCCACTCGCTGCGCCTGCTGCAGCGGGTCAAGGAGATCGACCCGGGCCGCTTTACCAAGTCGGGCATCATGGTCGGCCTCGGCGAAGACCGCCAGGCCGTGCACCAGGTGATGGACGATCTGCGCGCGGCCGATGTCGATTTCCTGACCATAGGGCAATACCTGCAACCCACCCCGAAACACCACGCCGTCGCCCGGTTCGTCACGCCCGACGAGTTCGCCGCCTATGAAAAAGCGGCCTATGGCAAGGGCTTCCTGATGGTTTCTGCCACGCCCCTGACACGGTCTTCCTACCACGCGGGCGAGGATTTCGCCCGCCTGCGCGCGGCTCGGCAAGACCGCCTCGGGCGGGGCTGATCGCGGCGCCCTGCTTCTTCTTGGCCGAAATACCCGATCGCGCCGGGGCCATCGGCGCCGCGTTCGGGCGACATGAGGCTCGTGCCGCAAGTGCAGGAAAATTCGAAATTTCTTGTAATTATCCCAGTACAGGATCTTGCCCGCGCTAGAGCCCGATCCGCCCGCGCGGGCTGTTTGGGGTCAGCCAGTCGGGCCAGCCAAAGACACGCTCGACGGCGTAAAGCAGCAGGCAGAGCGCAATGACGCCCAGCACGAATTTCACCCGCCCGGCACTCGGCGGGGTCTGCGCCCAGCGTTTGGCGCGCAACATCCAGCGCAGGTTCATTCGGCCGCCCTGACCTTGCCGATATGGGGCAGGTTGCGGTTGCGTTGCGCGTAGTCGATGCCATACCCGACCACGAATTCGTCCGGGATCTCGAAGCCCACCCAATCGGCGGCGACCTCGACCTCGCGCCGCGCGGGCTTGTCGAGCAGCGCGCAGACCTTCAGCCGCCGCGGCTTGCGCCCCTCCAGCAGGTGCAGAACGTGGGCCAGCGTGTGGCCGGTATCCACGATATCCTCGACCACCAGAACGTCGCGCCCCTCGATCTCGCCGCGCAGATCCTTGAGGATTCGCACCTCGCGCGAGCTTTCCATGGCGTTGCCGTAGGAAGAGGTTTCGATGAAATCGACCTCTACCGGCAGGTCCAGCTCGCGCACCAGGTCGGCGATGAACACGAACGAGCCGCGCAGCAGGCCCACCACCACCAGCTTGTCGGTGCCCGCGAAACAGGTCTCGATCTCCTGGGCCAGCGCCTCGACCCGGGCCGCGATTGTCTTGGCCGATATCATCTCGTCTATGACATAAGGTCTCTCTGGCATGGCCTACCCTTGATTTTGCGGCCCCGTGGGGTCAAATGGCGCCCCACTGTTAACAAACGCGCGCAGCTATGCCGACCCATTCCGAAAACCGCGAGATGCCTTATTCGGCCCAGCAGATGTACGATCTGGTGGCCGATGTCGCGTCCTACCCCAAATTCCTGCCCTGGACAGCGGCGGCGCGCATCCGCACGCGCACCGCGTTCCAGGATCACGAGGTGATGGAGGCCGATCTTGTGATCTCGTTCAAGGTTTTCCGCGAACGCTTTGGCAGCCGCGTGACGCTCTGGCCCGAGGATTGCCGCATCGACACCGAGTATCTCGACGGGCCGTTCCGCCACATGCGTTCCTACTGGAAGTTCCGCGATATCGGCGAGGGCCGCTGCCATGTCGAGTTCTTCGTGGATTTCGAATTCAAGAACAGGGTGCTGCAAGGCGTGATCGGCGCGGTGTTCAACGACGCGATGCAGCGCATCGTGCGCGCGTTCGAGGACCGCGCCAAGGCGCTTTACGGGGCGCGGAAGGCCGCGGCCGGCTGAGGGCCGGGCGGCCTCAGCCCGGAAGGGCGCCGATCAGGATGTCCAGCGCATGGGCGACGGTGGCCGCGCGCACCGCCGTGCGCCCGCGCGGGCCGAACTCGACGGTTTCGGCCACCGGCGCGGCACCCCGGCGCGCAAGCGCGAAGCAGACCCGCCCCTCGGGCTTGTGGTCCGACCCGCCCGGCCCGGCGATGCCGGTCACCGCGACGGCCAGCGTGGCGTCCGAGCGCGCCAGCGCGCCCGCCGCCATCTCGGCGGCGACCGCTTCGGACACCGCGCCATGCGCCTCCAGCGTCTTTGGCGCGACGCCCAGCATCTGCGTCTTGGCGGCGTTGGAATAGGTCACGAAGCCGCGGTCGAACACCGCCGACGAGCCGGCGATATCGGTGATCGCGGCGGCGATCATGCCGCCGGTGCAGCTTTCGGCGGTGGCGATCGTGGCGCCGGCAGCGCGGGCCCGGTCCAAAAGGGTTTCGGCGGTGTCCATCACATCAGGAAGATATGCGCGATCGCCGCCAGTACCACCACCACGACCGCCGCGATAGCCCCCGCGATCACGTCGTCCAGCATCACCCCCAGCGGCGTCTTGCGCCGGTCGGCCCAGCCCACGGGGCCCGGTTTCCAGATGTCGAACAGGCGGAAGGCCAGGAAGGCCGCGATCCAGCCCGGGTAAAGCGCCAGCACGTTCGCCTCGGCGAAGACGGCGCCGAAGGAGACCGGCCAGAGCGCGATCCACATGCCCGCGACCTCGTCGATCACGTATTCGCTGCGGTCGGGGTCGGCCTCTGCCCCCGCGGCGCGGTCGATGGCCCACCAGCCAAGGCCGCAGACGGCGAGGGTGGCCAGCACGACCAACCCGAAGCCCCCGATCACATGCAGCAGCCAGAAGGCGGGCAGCGCGGCCAGCGAGCCCCAGGTGCCCGAGGCGGGCTTCAGCCGGCCCACGCCGAAGACGGTGGCAATCCTCTCGCTCATGGCTTGACCAGCGTCACGGTGGCCAGCGCCGCGATGCCCTCCTGCCGGCCGGTGAAGCCCAGCTTTTCCGAGGTGGTGGCCTTCACGCTCATCCGGCCTTCGTCGATGCCCATCAGGCGGGCCATCTCGGCGCGCATCGCCGCGGCATGGGGGCCGATCTTGGGCCGCTCGCAGATCAGCGTGAGGTCGGCATTGGCGATGCGATAGCCGCGGTCCGTGGCCCGGCCTACCGCGTGTTTCAGAAAGATGTCGCTGGCCGCGCCCTTCCATTGCGGGTCGGAGGGCGGGAAATGCTGGCCGATATCGCCGTCGGCCAGCGCGCCGTAAATCGCGTCGGTCACCGCGTGCATGCCGACATCGGCATCGGAATGGCCCTTGAGCGCCCTGTCATGCGGCACGGCGATGCCGCACAGGATCACCGCGTCGCCCGCGCAAAAGGCGTGCACGTCGAAACCGTTGCCGGTGCGAATGTCCATCTCTCTCTCCCTGAGCACGCGCTCGGCGCGCACGAAATCGTCGGGGTGGGTGATTTTCAGGTTGTCCTCTTCCCCCTCGACGATGCCCACGTCAAGCCCCGCGGCCAACGCCACCTCGACATCGTCGACGGCCCCGCCCGGATGCGCCGCATGGGCGGCCTGGATCGCCCTGAGAAGAAAGCCCTGCGGCGTCTGCGCCCGGTAAAGCCCGCCGCGGTGGCGCGGCGCCAGAACCCGCCCGTTGCCGCCCTGCCAAAGCGCATCGGTGACCGGCAGGGCCGGGGCCGCGCCGGGATGGGCGGACAGCGCATCCAGAACCCGGTCGATCACCGCGGCGCTGATCAGCGGCCGCGCGCCGTCGTGGATCAGCACCGCCTCGGTGCCCGGAGCCACCGCACCGAGCCCGGCCTGGACCGAGGCATCGCGGGTCGCGCCACCCGATACGGTGGTCACCTCCAGGTCGAGCCCGGCCACGGCCTCGGCGAAGAGGTCGCCATCCTCGGGATGCAGCACCACGACCAGCGCGTCGACCCGCGGATGGGCGGCAAAGGCCTCGATCGTGCGGGCCAGAACCGCGCGGCCGGCCAGGTCTTGATACTGCTTCGGGCGGGCACCGCCCGCGCGCGTGCCGCGCCCGGCGGCAACGATGATGGCTGTGGTCTTCATCCTGTCCCCCAGGCCTCTGCCGGCTCTGTCTAGGAGGTGGCGCAGGGCGGAGCAATGGGGCAATCTGCCGGGCGTCGGCGCCCAAAAGTTGGGCAAATTGCGTCTGCCGCCGTTTTCTTTTGCGTGGTCGAATTGCCATCCCGCCGGCCAAGAGCTACATGCAGATCGAATGCACAAGGATTAATCACTTGGCCGTCCCTGTGGCGTCTCTCACACTCGACCCGCCTGTGTTTCTCGCACCGCTCGCGGGCATCACGGACCTGCCGTTCCGCCAGCTTGTGGCGTCTTTCGGCGTGGGGCTCGTGGTGTCCGAGATGGTGGCCAGCCAGGAGGTCGTGCAGGCCAAGCCCGGCGTGCGCGAGCGGGCCGAGCTGGGATTCGGCGTGGAAAACACCGCCGTTCAGCTTGCCGGGCGCGAGGCGCGCTGGATGGCCGAGGCCGCGCGTTTTGTCGAAGGGCAGGGCGCGCGGATCATCGACATCAACATGGGCTGCCCGGCACGCAAGGTGGTGGGCGGCCTTTCGGGATCGGCCTTGATGCGCGATCTCGACCACGCGCTGGGGCTGGTCGAGGCGGTGGTGGCCGCGGTGGACGTGCCGGTGACGCTGAAAACCCGCCTGGGCTGGGACGATACCAGCCTGAACGCGCCCGATCTGGCGCGCCGGGCCGAGGCCGCCGGCGTGCAGATGATCACCATCCATGGCCGGACACGCTGCCAGTTCTACGACGGCCGCGCCGACTGGGCCGCGATCCGCGCGGTGAAAGAGGCGGTGTCGATCCCGGTCATCGCCAACGGCGATATCGTGGATGCGGCCACCGCGCGCGCCGCGCGCGCCGCCTCGGGCGCCGACGGGGTGATGGTGGGCCGCGCCGCGCAAGGTGCACCCTGGCGTCCCGCCGAGATCGCCGCCGCCGTTTTCGGCGCGCCGGCGCCGCGGGTGCCGAGGGGTGCGGCCTTTGCCGAGATGGTGGCGGGCCATTACGAGGCGATGCTGTCGTTTTACGGCAGCGCCCTGGGCAGCCGTGTCGCGCGCAAGCATCTGGGCTGGTACATGGACGCGGCCGGCACGCCGCCTGTACTGCGCCGCACCGTGCTGACCGAACGCCGGCCCGGGCAGGTGTTTGCCCTGCTGCCCGAGGCGCTGCCGGCCGAGCGATCGAGGCAGGCGGCATGACCAAGCAGGACGAAACGATCTGGGCCTCGCTGCCCGTGCCGGCGCTTTTGGTGGGTCCCGACGACCGGATCGTCGAGATCAACCCGGCGGCCGAGTTGTTCGTCAACGCCTCGATCAAGGCGCTCAGGGGCGCGCCGGTATGGGACAGGCTGGCCGTCGACGCGCCGTTGGACGAGGCGTTCGGGCGGGTGCGCCGCAACCAGGCGCCGCTGTTCATCAACGATGTCGACGTGACCGCGGGCACAAAGCCGCCGGTGCAGTGCAACCTCCAGGTCGCGCCGCTGTCGGACTGTTCCGACCGGGTGATCCTGCTGATTTCGCCGCGCGAAATCGCCGGGCGGCTGGGCCGCGCGCATTCGGTGAAATCGGCGGCCAAATCGGCCATCGGCATGGCCGAGATGCTGGCCCACGAGATCAAGAACCCGCTGGCCGGCATCACCGGGGCGGCGCAGCTCTTGTCGATGAACCTGTCCGCCGAAGACCGCGAGCTGACCGACCTCATCGTGGCCGAAAGCCGGCGGATCGTGAAGCTGCTGGAGCAGGTCGAGCAGTTCGGCAACCTGCGCCCGCCGAAATGCCGCCCGGTCAACGTGCATGACGTGCTCGAACGGGCGCGGAAATCGGCCATGGTGGGCTTTGCCGCCCACATGACCATGGTCGAAGATTACGACCCTTCGCTGCCACCGACATGGGGCGACGGCGATCAGCTGGTGCAGGTGTTTCAAAACCTTCTGAAAAACGCCGCGCAGGCCGCCGCCAAGGATGGCGGAACGATCCGCCTTCACACGTTTTACGACCAGTCGCTCAGGGTGCGCCGGCCCGACGGGTCCGGCGGCGCGGTGCCGTTGCAGGTCGAGATCATCGACGACGGCCCGGGCCTGCCCAACGAGATCGCGGGCGACATCTTCGAGCCCTTCGTTTCTGGGCGCGAGAACGGCACCGGGCTGGGGCTGGCGCTGGTCTCGAAAATCGTATCCGACCACAACGGCTGGATCGCGGTCGACTCGGTGCCCGGACGCACCGTGTTCCGCATCTCGCTGCCCGTCGCGCCGAAATCTCAGGAGGACAAGGACTGATGGACGGAACCATCCTCGTTGCCGATGACGACCGGACGATCCGAACCGTGCTGACCCAGGCACTGACCCGCGCGGGCTGCAAGGTGCATGCCACCTCGTCGCTGACCACGCTGATGCGCTGGGTGGGCGAGGGAAAGGGCGACCTGGTGATCTCGGACGTGATGATGCCCGACGGAAACGGGCTGGAGATGCTGCCCAAGATCGGTGAAGAGCGCCCGGGCCTGCCGGTGATCGTGATCTCGGCGCAGAACACGATCATGACGGCGATCCAGGCCGCCGAGGCCGAGGCCTACGATTACCTGCCAAAGCCTTTCGACCTGCCCGACCTGATGAAACGCGCGGCGCGCGCGCTCGACACCCGCCGGCGGGCCCCGGCGCAGACGCGCGCCACGGTCTCCGGCGGCGTCGAGGAAAACGACGACCTGCCGCTGGTGGGCCGTACGCCGCAGATGCAGGCGCTCTACCGGCTGGTGGCGCGGGTGATGAACGCCGATCTTGCGGTGCTGATCACCGGCGAATCCGGCACCGGCAAATCGCTGATCGCCCGCGCGATCCACGACTTTTCCGACCGGCGCACGCTGCCCTTCGTCATCGCCAATGCCGCCGACCTGGAAGGGGTCGACGGCCCCTCGACGCTGGTTGCCCGCGCCAAGGGCGGCTCGATCCTGTTCGACGAGGTGTCCGACCTCGACCTCGATGCGCAGGGGCGTATCGTGCGCCTGCTGGACGGCTTCGGCGACACCGCGCCGCGGGTGATGGCCACCAGCCAGACCGACCTGATGTCGCGGATGGAGGGGGGCGAGTTCCGGCAGGACCTGTTCTACCGCCTCGGCGGGGTCAGCCTTGCCGTGCCGTCGCTGCGCGAGCGGGTGGATGACATCCCGCTGCTGACCGAGCATTTCCTCGCGCGGGCCGACCGCGACATCACCCCGACCCGGCAGTTGGCCGACGACGCGATGGACCTGATTCGCGCCTATAGCTGGCCCGGCAACGTGCGGCAGCTTGAAAACACCATCCGCCGGCTGGTGGTGACCAGCCCCGAAGAGGTGATCACCCGCGCCGAGGTCGAGGCGGTTCTGGGCAACCAGCCCGAGATAGAGCCGCTGGTCGGCGGCGGCGACGGCGAAAAGCTGTCGGCCTCGGTCGCCAAGCACCTGCGGCGCTATTTCGACTTGCATGGCGGGGTGTTGCCGCCGCCGGGCCTTTACACCCGCATTCTCCGCGAGGTGGAGCTTCCGCTCATTGAAATCGCTTTGGACGCCACGGGCGGCAACCAGGCCAAATGTGCCGACCTTCTCGGCATCAACCGCAATACCTTGAGAAAAAAGATCACTGATCTGGATATCCGCGTGACTCGCCGCCGCAAATTGATGTAAATTCGCAACAATAAGTGGCGCCGGGGTCGCATGCCCCGAAGCGCCGCGCGGTGTGGCGAAGCGGGGCGGCAGTGGCACGCGTCAGGAAACGATCCCATTGGGAGCGGCTTTCCCGTCTCAGACGGAAGCGACGCGTGCAGAACGTGGCCACGCTGGGCGTGGTGGTGCTTGGCCCCGCGCTGGCGATCCTCACATTCCTGGCGCTCGGCCCGCTCGACCAGGGGGCCAGTTCGATCTGGCTGCGCATCGTGCTGCTGGTCGACCTGGTCTATGTGCTGGTGGTCGCGACGCTTGTGCTCCAGCGGGTGGCCCAGATGGTGGCTGCGCGCCGGCGCCAATCGGCGGGGTCGCGGCTGCACCTGCGGCTGACCGGGGTCTTCGCGCTGATCGCGCTGATTCCCACCGTTCTGGTGGCGGTCTTTGCCGGGCTCACGGTCAATGTCGGGCTGGAAGGCTGGTTCTCCGACCGGGTGCGGCAGGTGATCGGCGCGTCGCTGACCGCGGCCGAGGCCTACGAGGCAGAGCATCGCGACGACCTGACCGAGGATGCAGAGGCGCTGGCGGGCTTTCTCAACGTCGCGCGGCAGGCCACGTTCTTCCTGTCCGATGGCGAGGTCCGGCAACTGCTCAACCAGGGGCAGGGGCGTGTTCAGCGCGGCCTGAAAGAGGCCTTCGTGATCGACGGCGCGGGCGAGATCCGCGCCCGCGGCGAACGGTCGTACCTCTTCGACTTCGAACAGCCCAGCCTCGCGGACATCGAAGGCGCCGACGAGGGCGGCGTGACGATCATCGAGGATTGGGACAATAACGAGTTCCGCGCGCTGGTCCGGCTGAGCGCCTTTGCCGACCGATATCTCTACATCTCGCGCGCCGTCGACGGCGAGCTTTTGAACCTGCTCGACGATACCCAGGAAACCGCCCAGCTCTACCACCAGCTGGAAAGCGAGCGGGGGCGGCTGCTGTTCGAGTTCGGGCTTTTGTATATCGGTTTCGCGGTCATCCTGATCCTCGCCGCGATCTGGCTGGGCCTGTGGTTTGCCGAGCGACTGTCGCGGCCCGTGGGGCGGCTGGCGGGCGCGGCGCAGCGGGTCGGTTCGGGCGATCTGGATGTGCGCGTGGTCGAGGAAGAGGGCGATGACGAAATCGCCATGTTGGGGCGCATCTTCAACCAGATGACCGGGCAACTTAAGGTTCAGCGCGAGGCGCTGCTCAAGACCAACCGGCAGATCGAGCGGCGGCGGCGGCTGTTCGACTCGGTCCTGTCCTCGGTCACCGCCGGGGTTGTGGGGCTGGATGCGAAGGGGCGCGTCGATTTTCTCAACCGCTCGGCGCTGGCGCTGCTGGAGCTTGACGAGGACAACTCGCATACGTTGTCCTTGGCCGAGGCGGTGCCCGAATTCGCCCCGCTGTTTGCAAAGCTGCGCGACGGCGGCCGCGAGACCGCGCAGGAGGAGGTCAAGCTTTCGCGCCGGGGCAAGCACGAAAACCTGCTGGTGCGCATGGCCACGCGGCGCAACGCGGCGGGCCAGCCCGAGGGCTACGTCGTGGCCTTCGATGACGTGACCGACCTGGTGACCGCCCAGCGCATGGCCGCATGGGGCGACGTGGCCCGCCGCATCGCCCACGAGATCAAGAACCCGCTGACGCCGATCCAGTTGTCGGCCGAACGGATCAAGCGCAAGTTCCGCGGCAAGGTGGGCGACGAGGCCGAGGTGCTGGACCAGCTGACCGAGGTGATCGTGCGCCAGACGGCCGATCTGCGCCGGATCGTCGACGAGTTCTCGAAATTCGCCCGGATGCCGGAGCCCGAGCGAAAACTGGCCGATCTGACCGCGCTGCTGCGCGATGCGGTGCTGTTGCAGGAAAGCGGCCAGCCCGAGGTGCGCTTTGCCGTTGATTTGCCCGACGCGGAGGTGGTCGCCGATATCGACGCCACGATGATTGGTCAGGCATTGACAAACCTGATGAAAAACGCGGGTGAAGCCATTGAGACCTTTTGTGAAAAGGGCGTGCCCGACGGGTTCGAGCCCGAGGTCAGGGTCAGCCTGGAGCGTGACGGCGACTGGGCGGTGATCCGCGTGGCCGACAACGGTATCGGCCTGCCCGCCGACCGGGCGCGGCTGCTGGAGCCTTACGTGACCACGCGCGACAAGGGCACCGGGCTGGGCCTGCCCATCGTCAAGAAGATCATCGAGGAACATGGCGGCACGTTCGCGCTGCACGACGCGCCGCCCTTTGCCGAGGGCGCCCACCGCGGCGCGCTGGCCGAGCTGCGGCTGCCCTGCGCCGCGGACAGCGCCAGCAACGCCGCCGCGGCGGTGGCCGAATGAATTTGAGGGGAAGAGGGGAAAATGGGTGATATTCTGATCGTCGACGACGAGCGCGACATCCGCGAACTGATCGCGGATATCCTGCGCGACGAGGGCTATTCCACGCGGCTGGCCGGCAATTCCGACGAATGCATGGCCGCGATCAATGTCGAACCGCCGGCGTTGATGATCCTCGATATCTGGCTCAAGGACAGCCGGATGGACGGCATCGACATCCTGGTGCGGGTCAAGCGCGACAACCCGGACATCCCGATCGTCATCATATCGGGCCACGGCAACATCGAAATCGCGGTGGCCGCGATCAAGCAGGGGGCCTACGATTTCATCGAAAAGCCCTTCAACATCGACCAGTTGACCGTCGTCATCAACCGCGCGATGGAGGCCTCGCGCCTGCGCCGCGAGAACCAGGACCTCAAGCGCCGCGACGTGGCCTCGGCCGAGATGATCGGCTCCAGCCCGGCCTTCAAATCGCTTAAGGCCCAGCTCGACAAGGTGACCAAGTCGAACGGGCGCGTGATGCTGACCGGCCCGGCGGGCTGCGGCAAGGAGGTGGCGGCCCGCTTCATCCACGCCCAGTCCAACCGCGCCGGGGCGCCCTTCGTCACCGTCAGTTCGGCCTCGATCGCGCCGGACCGGATGGAAGAGGTCCTCTTCGGCTCGGAAAGCGCCGAGCGGGGCGTGGCGCCGGGGCTGCTGGAACAGGCCCATGGCGGGGTGCTGTTCTTCGACGAGGTGGCCGACATGCCCGCGGGCACCCAGTCGAAAATCCTGCGCGTATTGGTCGAGCAACAGTTTCAGCGCGTCGGCGGGGCCGACAAGGTGCGGGTGGATTTGCGGGTGGTGTCGTCGACCAACCGCGACCTGCAGGCCGAGATCGACGCCGGCCGCTTCCGTCAGGAGCTTTACCACCGCCTGAACGTGGTGCCGATCGGCGTGCCGTCGCTGGAAGACCGGCGCGAGGATATCCCCGAGCTGGCCGCGCATTTCATCGCCGAGTTCAACCGCAGCCAGGGTCTGCCGCTGCGCACGCTCAGCGACGAGGCAACGGCGCTGTTGCAGACGATGCAGTGGCCCGGCAACGTGCGCCAGTTGAAGAACGTGATCGAACGGGTGCTGATCCTGGGCGAGGGCACCGGGCCGATCGAGGCGCGCGAACTGCCCGAACAGGGCGAAGCCCCCGAAGAGCCGGGGCGCGTCGTGCTGTCGGGCGGGCTGGCCACGCTGCCGCTGCGCGAGGCGCGCGAACTGTTCGAGCGCGAATACCTGCTGACCCAGATCAACCGCTTCGGGGGCAACATCTCGCGCACCGCCAATTTCGTCGGGATGGAACGCTCGGCACTGCATCGCAAGCTGAAAAGCCTGGGCGTGGTGACCTCGGCCAAGGCGGGCGGCCGGGTGGCGCATGTCGGCCCCGAACCGGGCGGCTGATTGACCGCCCCCCCCGCATCTGCAAAGGATGATCCGGCTGGCGCAGCGCGGATGCGGGAATGAAGATCATCATTTGCGGGGCGGGGCAGGTTGGCTGGCAGATCGCGCGCCACCTGTCTTCCGAACGAAACGATGTCACCATCGTCGACATGAATGGCGATCTCGTGCGTCAGGCGACCGAGGCGCTTGACGTGCAGGGCGTGGCCGGCCACGCGTCCTATCCCGACGTGCTGGACCGCGCGGGCGCGCGCGACGCGGACATGATCATCGCCGCCACCTATTCGGACGAGGTGAACATGGTCACCTGCCAGGTGGCCCATTCGGTGTTCGCGGTTCCGCGCAAGATCGCGCGCCTGCGGGCGCAAAGCTATCTGACCGCGATCTATTCGGACCTCTACCGACGCGACCACATGCCCATCGACGTGGTCATCAGCCCCGAGCGCGAGGTCGCCGAGGCGGCGCTGCAACGCCTCTCCGCGCCCGCGGCCTTCGACACCGAAAGCTTTCTCGAAGGCCAGGCCCAGTTGCTGGGGATATCGCTGGAAGACCACTGCCCGGTGCTGAACACGCCGCTGCGCCAGTTGACCGACCTGTTTTCGACGTTGCGCGCACTGGTTGTCGGCGTGCGCCGCGAGGGCACGCTGTTCTCGCCCGAGCCGGGCGATCAGCTTTTCGCCGGCGACCAGGTCTATGTCTTTACCCATGTCGAGGACATCAACCGCACGCTCGAGATCTTCGGTAAATCGACGCGGACCCAGGAGCGCGCGGTCATCATCGGCGGCGGCAATGTGGGCCTGGCCGTGGCCAAGGCGCTGGAGGGCCGCGCCAAGCGGGTGCGCGCCAAGGTGATCGAGCGGGACCGCGCGCGCGCCGAGGCCGCCGCCGACGCGCTGGAGCGCACCATCGTGCTGCATGGCGACGGGCTGGACACAAACCTTTTGACCGAGGCCAATATCGAACGCGCCGATGCGGTGCTGGCGGTGACCGACGACGACAAGACCAACCTGCTGGCCGCGGTGCGGGCCAAGCTGGCGGGCTGTCCGATGGCGATCTGCCTGGTCAACGATCCGTCGCTGGTGCCCCTGATGGCGCCGCTCAACATCGACGCCTATATCAACCCGCGCGCCACCACGGTCAGTTCGATCCTGCGCCATATCCGCCACGGGCGGGTCAGGGGTGTCTATTCCATCGGCGATGCCGAGGCCGAGGTGATCGAGGCCCAGGTGCTGTCGACCTCGCCGATGTCGGGCCGGCGCATCCAGGATATCGACTTTCCCGAGGGCGCGCTGGTGGGGGCGGTGATGAAGGGCGGCAAGGTGATCCGCCCGTCGAGCGAAACCCGCATCGAAGAGGGCGACGTGGTGGCCATCTTCTCGCTCTCGGCCGATGTGCCCGAGGTGGAGCGCCTGTTGCAGGTCTCCATCGACTTTTTCTGAGCGCGCGTCGTGCGCCGGGTGTTCGACCTGCCTTTCGTGGTGATCCTGATCGGGATCGGGGCGCTGGCGATGTTCGTGCCGGCGCTGCATGCCTTTGCCGTGCGCGACTGGCTGACGGCACGCAGCTTTCTCTACGCGGCCAGCCTGTTTACCATGCTGGCCGCGCTGCTCGCGGTGGCCTCGGTCAACTCGCACAGCCGCAACCAGGCGCGCAGCCACCTGTTGGCGATGCTGGGCGCCTACGTCGCGCTGCCGCTCATGCTGGCGGTGCCGTTTCACGAGGCGGTGCGCAACACCACCTTTCTGAACGCCTATTTCGAAATGGTCTCGAGCATCACCACCACCGGCGCCAGTCTGTTCGAGCCCGCAAGGCTGGCGCCCTCGGTGCATCTGTGGCGCGCGCTGGTGGGCTGGCTGGGCGGGTTTTTCCTGTGGATAACGGCGATCTCCATCCTTGCCCCGATGAACCTGGGCGGCTTCGAGGTGACCGCCACGGACCGCGGCGTGGGCCAGAGCCCGCGCGAAGAGGGCGACGTGCGCCAGAGCATCGACCCGCGCGAGCGGCTGGTGCGCTTTTCCGGGCAGCTCTTGCCGGTTTACACCGGGCTGACCGGCGGTCTCTGGGTGCTGATGCTGATCGCGGGCGAGGGCCCGTTCGTGGCGATCTGCCACGCGATGTCGACCATGGCGACCTCGGGCATCTCGCCGGTGGGGGGTGTGGCGGGCGGCAGCAGCGGGCTGCCGGGCGAGGCGCTGTTGTTCGTCTTCTTCGTGTTCGCCCTGTCGCGCCAGACCTTCATGCTGGATTTCCGGCCCGAAGGCTGGCGGCGGCTGGCCCGCGACACCGAGTTCCGCTTTGGCCTGACCATCGCGCTTATGGTGCCGGTCTTTCTGTTCGTGCGCCACTGGCTGGGCGCCTACGAGGTGGCGAGCCAGGAAAACCTGCTGGCCGCGCTCTCGGCCTTCTGGGGCAGCGTCTTTACCGTGCTGTCCTACCTCACGACCACGGGCTTCGTCTCGGCCGACTGGTCGGCTGCGCAGGACTGGTCGGGGCTGGACACGCCCGGGCTGATCCTGGCGGGCCTGGCCGTGTTCGGCGGCGGCGTGGCCACCACCGCCGGCGGGGTCAAGCTGTTGCGGATCTACGCGCTTTACAAGCACGGCCTGCGCGAGATGGAAAAGCTGGTGCACCCGTCTTCGGTCGGGGGGGCGGGGGCCTATGCGCGGCGTATCCGCCGGCAGGGGGCGCAGATTGCCTTTGTCTTTTTCATGCTGTTCGCGCTCAGCGTATCGGTGGTGATGGTGGCACTTGCACTGGCCGGGCTCGATTTCGAGAACGCGATGGTGCTGACCGTGGCCGCGCTGACGACCACGGGGCCGCTGGCGGTGACGGCGGGCGAGGCAGGGGGCGGATATGCCTCGCTGAGCGACGGCGCAAAGCTGGTACTGGCCGCGGCCATGGTGCTGGGACGGCTGGAAACCCTTGCCATCATTGCGCTTTTAAACCCCGAATTCTGGCGCACATAACCGCGAACCGGGGCAAAATTCCGCTTAACAAGCTGGAATTCGGTCTGGAATCTCTCGTCACTCCGCTTCATACTTAAGCGTGTATGGCAAACGGATGCCCCGGAAAGCGGGCAAACCAATAAAAGGCAAGAACCCATGGCTGCCGACAAGCAGAATTTGCAGGATGCGTTTCTCAACCATGTTCGCAAGACCAAGGTCCCCGTCACGATCTTTCTGATCAACGGGGTCAAGCTCCAGGGCGTGATCACCTGGTTTGACAATTTCTGCGTGCTGTTGCGCCGCGACGGTCAATCGCAACTGGTCTACAAGCACGCGATTTCCACCATCATGCCGTCGCAGCCGATCAGCCTCTACGAGGGTGACGACTGATCGCCGACCTGCTTGACCACAGCCCGGGTGTGACCCGCGCCTGGGTGCTGCATCCCGACATCTCGACCGAAGAGCGGCGCCGCGCCCCGGGCCCGGCACTGCAAGAGGCGGTCGCGCTGGCCGGCGCCTTGCCCGATCTCGAGGTGGTCGGATCGGAGACCGTCAACCTGCAGCGGGCGCGGCCGGGGCTGTTGTTCGGCACCGGCAAGATCGAGGAGCTGGGCACAAGGCTGAACGAGGCCGAGGTCGAGCTGGTGCTGATCGACGGGCCGGTGACGCCGGTGCAGCAGCGCAATCTCGAACGGGAATGGAAGGTCAAGATCCTCGATCGGACCGGCCTCATCCTGGAAATCTTCGCCGATCGGGCCCGCACGCGCGAGGGCGTGCTGCAGGTGGAACTGGCCGCGCTCAGCTATCAGCGCACCCGGCTGGTCCGTGCCTGGACCCACCTTGAACGCCAGCGCGGCGGGCTCGGCTTTGTCGGCGGCCCCGGCGAGACCCAGATCGAGGCCGACAGGCGGGCCATCGACGAGGCGATTACCCGGCTGCGCCGGCAATTGTCCAAGGTCGCCAAGACGCGCGATCTGCACCGCGCCGCCCGGCGCAAGGTGCCGTTCCCGGTGATCGCGCTGGTGGGCTATACCAACGCGGGCAAATCCACGCTCTTCAACCGGCTGACCGGGGCCGAGGTGATGGCCAAGGACATGCTCTTTGCCACGCTCGACCCGACGATGCGGGCCGTGACCCTGCCCACCGGGCTCAAGGTGATCCTGTCCGACACGGTGGGGTTCATCTCGGATCTGCCGACCCAGCTGGTCGCCGCCTTCCGCGCCACGCTGGAAGAGGTGCTGGAGGCCGATCTCATCCTTCATGTCCGCGACATCGCCCACCCCGAGACCGAGGAACAGGCCGAGGACGTGCGCGCCATCCTGGCCGATCTTGGGGTGGCCGAGACGACCCCGGTGATCGAGGTCTGGAACAAGACCGACCTGCTGCCCGATGCGGCCCGCGCCGCGGTCGAGGCGACGGCGGCGCGGCATGACGGCATCCGCACGCTCTCGGCCTGGACGGGCGAGGGCACCGGGCCGCTGCTGGAGGCGGTGACCGTGGCGCTGGACGAGACCCGCACGCGGCGCGAGCTTCGGCTGGGCTTTGCCGAGGGCCGCCGCCGTGCATGGCTTTATGAACAGGGCGTGGTCGAGGGCGAGGCGCAGGACGACGACGGCTATCGGCTGACCGTCAACTGGACCGCCCGGCAAGAGCACCGGTTCAAGGCATTGCCCGACGACTGACGTGCAACCGCCGTTTCGGGCGGGTTTTAACGCCGCTGCGACGGGCGCTGCATCCTAGTCCGTCTGCCCCGCCGCGCCGCCCTCGGGCAACAGGCGAGTCACGCCGACGGAGGCCGCGCGCGCGAGTTCGGGGTCGAGGCTCATCGGTACGTATTCGCCCCGGCGCCAAAGCTCGCCCAGATCGTCGTAATGCCGGCTCAGCGGATGGCCCGACTGGCCCGTGGCGGTCACGAAGACCGAACTGTCGGGATCGGCGAAATCGTAGACGCCGCGATAGCCGGGACCGTGGACATTGGTAAAGGGGTCGGGGCCGGTGCCCGCGGTCAGCCCGCGCATCAGCGTATTGTCGCCACCGCTGGTCGATTGGCGGATGTTCGTCACCCATTTCAACAGCGGCGTGTCGCCCAGCACCAAATGGTCGTGCAGCGCCTGGTGCGCATCGCCCCAGCGCAGGCTTTCCAGCGCGCCGCCGTGATGCTCGTCGATCCAGATCAGCGCATCGTCGAGCGCCAACCGCGCCATGTCGGTGCAGGTCTCGCGCGCGGTCGACTGCATCACGTCGCACCAGTCGCCGGCGCCCTCGACATCGCGGAAAACCCGCTCGATGAAAACCGGATCGACATGGATGAAGGCATCGGCCAGCGGCCCCAGGTCGTCACGGATCAGCCGGTCCTGCAAGGCGCGCATCCAGGCGGCATAGATCAGAGGTTCGGGCAGGTGTTCGCTCATCTCGCCGTTCCAGTTGGCCAATAGCAACAGCGCGCGCTGGCGGCGGCGCTCGGGCGTGCCTTCGGGGGCGGGCTCTCCGGTAAACCACAGATCGCGGCCGACCAGCGGCAGCAGCGACCGCGCGGTAAAGCTGACGGTGTCGAGCTGCGCCTCGATAAAGCTGTCGCGGGTATGCACCTTGCGGTTCTGCATCAGCCGCCGCCAGCGTTCGATGCGCTGGGTGTCGCCCCAGTCGTAGGAGACATGGTTCGGGAACGGGCGCTCGACCGTCTTGTTGTTGGTGTTTCCGACGATGCCGCCTCCGGGATCGACGAAGCGCGGGTTGGCGGAATAGGGCAGGTAGCCCCGCCAGCGGTTTTCCTTGTGCCAGCCGGCGCTGGGCAGGCGGCCCTTGCTCTGGTGGGCGGGGTCGCGCCGCGGCATCCGGCCGACCATCTGCAGCGCGATATGGCTGCGATCCGCCAGGATCAGGTTGACCGCCGGCGCGACGAACAGCTCGCCCGCGGCCTGCCCCTCGTCCACCGAATGCGCCCGCATCAGCCGCAGCGCCGCGGTCATCGTGGTATCGGACGGGTCGAACAGCGTGCGTGCCAGCGACACCACGTGGCCGGGCGGCGTGATCGCCGCCAGGTCGCCGTGCCGGCCGGGCAGGACCGGGCCGTTTTCCGACCGGCGCAGGGTGATGGTGACCGGGTCGGCATCCTTGACGCGGATGATCGAGCGGCGGGTTTCCAGCGGCTTGTAGCCCTCGGGCGTCAGCACCTCTTCGGGGTTATCGGGGTTCAGCTTTTCGATGTAGAGATCGGCATCGTCGAGATAGGCCAGCGTGATGCCCCAGCCCAGATCGGCGCTGCGGCCCGACATCACCGCGGGAATGCCCGGGATCGTCGCGCCGATCACCCCGCCATCGGACAGCTCCAGCCGCGCGAGGTACCATTTCCCCGGCGCGGTGAAATCGAGATGCGGGTCGTTGGCCAGCAGCGCGGCGCCGGCGGCCGAGCGATCCGGCGCCGCGGCCCAGGCGTTCGAACCCGAGCCGTTCTGCCAGCCCTTGATCGGTGAGAACGGGTCGGGCAGCGCTGCCGAGCGGATCGGACGCTGCGCCGGCAGATCGGGAAACAGCGCGGCGTAATCGGGCAGTTCGGCCACGCCGCGGCCCGGCGCGTCAGGCATGATATCGCGCACCCTGTCGTCATCGAGCAGCAGCGACAGCCGCGCGCGCAGCACCTCGCGGTCGGATTGCGAGGCTATCTGCAGGGCCGTCAGCTTCATCACCGCGATGCTGTCGGCCGGCGTCCAGGGGGCGATCTCGCTCGAGAACATGAAAAATTCCGGCGCGCCGCGGCCCAGTGCCTCGCGGTTGACGGTGTCGATCCAGGCGTTCACGCCGGCGGCGTAGGCCGCAAGCGCGCGCTTGGTGGCCTCGTCCTGCGCCGCCACGGATGCCAGCGACGCGCCATAAAGGTCCATCCGCCGCATCAGGTCGTCGGTGGCGAAGGCCCGCGCGCCGAACGCCTCGCTCAGCTTGCCCTGCACCGTGCGGCGGAACAGCGTCATCTGCCACAGCCGGTCCTGCGCATGGACGAAGCCGAGGCCGAAAAACACGTCCTCGTCGGTCTCGCCGAAGATATGCGGCACGTTGGAATTGTTGCGCACGATCTCGACCGGGGCCGACACCCCGTCCAGCCGGTAGGTCGCGTCGTAGTCGGGCAGCGACCTCGAGGCGAGGTAATACCCGACACCCAGCACGCCCACGACAAGGAATGCGATGCCGAAAAACAGCCGCAACAGCCAGCGAAAGAGGTTTGGCATGGCCTGTCCCGTTGTTGACGCTCGCCGCCCGGCCTGTACTTAGGGGGAAACTGCCAAGCATGCAACGAAGGGAGCGCACAATGGCCAAGGTGGCATTTCTGGGTCTGGGAGTAATGGGCTATCCGATGGCGGGGCACCTCGCCGCCGCGGGCCACGACGTGACCGTCTACAACCGCACGGCCGCCAAGGCCGAGGCCTGGGTGGGCCGGCATGGCGGCGCCGCGGCCGCGACCCCCGCCGAGGCGGCGGCGGGCGCTGAGTTCGTGATGTCCTGCGTGGGCAACGATGACGACCTGCGCAGCATTTGCACCGGCGAGAACGGCGCGTTCGAGGGCATGGGCGAGGGCGCGGTCTTCGTCGATCACACCACCGTTTCGGCCATGGTGACGCGCGACATGGCCACCGCCGGCGCGGAAAAGGGCGTGGGCTTTGTCGATGCGCCCGTGTCCGGCGGGCAGGCTGGCGCCGAGAACGGCCAGTTGGTTGTGATGTGCGGCGGCGACAGCGCGGCCTACGACCGGGCCGAGCCGGTGATCGCGGCCTACGCCAAGCTTTGCAAGCGCATGGGCGAGACCGGCGCGGGCCAACTGACCAAGATGGTCAACCAGATCTGTATCGCCGGGCTGGTGCAGGGCCTGTCCGAAGGGCTGAACTTCGCCGAAAAGGCCGGGCTCGACGGGCGCGCAGTGGTCGAGGTGATCGGCGGCGGCGCGGCCGGAAGCTGGCAGATGGTCAACCGCTACGAAACCATGCTCGACGACGAGTTCGAGCACGGCTTTGCCGTCGACTGGATGCGCAAGGATCTGGCGATCTGCCTGGCCACCGCAGAAGAGACCGGCGCCGGCCTGCCGGTCACCGCCCTGGTCGACCAGTTCTACAAGGACGTGCAAAATCTCGGTGGCGGGCGCTGGGATACCTCGAGCCTGATCAGACGGCTGCGCGCGCTGGGCTGACCATGCGACGTGAGGGGGGGCGCCAACGTATGCGCCGCCCCTATGTTCCAACCCGTAACATCACGATATCGTTGAGCTATTTCCAGGAACGCAGCGGCGCGGGGGCGTGTTGTCCTGTCAGATGGCGCGGACGGAAAGACCGCGCCGGACCAGAAAAAAAGGAGGTTCATCATGAAACGCCTTACCCTGACCGCCCTCTCCGCCCTGATGCTCGGCGGCACCGCGGCCGTGGCCTATACCGACGCGCCGCAGCCGATGGTCGACGAGGTGCGCAACGTGCTGGACAAGAACGGCTACTCGGACGTGCCGGTCGAACTGCTGAACGACCGGCAGATCGCGCAGATCTTTCTTGCCACGTCCAACAGCGACGGCGGCAGCCAACAGCGCGAAGAGATCGCCGCGATCCTGCCCGAGAACATCGAATCGCTCGAGACCGAAGAGCCGGTCATGATCGTGGTACCCGCGCAGGACACGATGACCGTGACGGTCCAGAACTATCTCGACGAGAACGGCTATAAGGCCGATGTCGACGCGCTGGAGCTGTCGCAGATCGCCTCGATCTACGCGCAGATCACAGCCGACAACAGCCCGTCGGAAACCGAGCGCTTCGTCCGCGACGCGCTGAGCGGGTAATCCTGCCCGACAGGTTTGCCAAGACCTTGAACCGGGGCCGGTCCGTTTGGGCCGGCCCTTTGGTCTTTATGCGCGCCCGTCAGGGAATGATCCGGGTGTATTTCGTGCCTTCCAGCGTCGCGCCGACGATCAGGCCGGCCTGCCCGAACACCACCGCGATCACCGGGTCGAGCGCGGTCAGCGTCTCGGCCGAGACGTTTCCGCCGCGGTCCTTCAGGGCGTATTCCATATCCGCCCCCGCCGACCAGCCGGGGCCCGAGCGGAACTCGGCCAGTGCCTCGGCTGTCATGAAAAACAGCGCGTGGGCGTATTGCTGCGCGCCGATCTGGAACCCGATGGTCGCCTGTGTGGCCGAGTAGTAATCCACCGTCACATCGTCGATCAGCAGCGCGCCGCGCCCGTAAGAGCCGCCGACACCGAGCCCGGCCTTGGTGATGAGCGGCATGTAGAGCACGCCCAGGGCCTTGGCGGCCAGGTCCTGAGTGCCCGGGTAGCGGGTAAACAGGTAGTTGCGCGTTGCATCGACCCGCGCGTCGATCATCGAGGCGCCGTCGCTGCCGATGCCGTTGCCGCACGCCGAAAGCGCCGCGGCCGCGCCGGCCCCGGCGATGACACCCCTTCGGGTGATAATGGTCATGGGTCTGCCCCCGTCCTTGACTGTTGAACTGCCTCTTGGTGGCCCTTCCGGCCATTGCTGCGGACAATAGTCGATGGCGCGGCGAAAGTCATCCGCCTGCGTGCCGCATCCGCGAAACCCTGCCGGTTCCGGTAAAAAAAGACCGGCGGCCCGCCATGGCCAGCGCCGGCCGCTGCCGCGCCGCCCGTCCTTTCCGGCTTCTTCTGGCCGTAAATATCCCGGGGGTCCGGGGGCAGGGCCCCCGGCGGCCCGAGCCCGCGCACCGCCGGCCGGCCGGGGCCCGGGTCCGCCCTCAGCCCGCCTTCAGCGCCCGCGCGGCCGCCGGTGCGAAATAGGTCAGGATGCCGTCGCAGCCCGCGCGCTTGAAGCTCAGCAGGCTTTCCATCATCACCTTGTCGCCGTCGAGCCATCCGTTCTGGGCCGCGGCCTGCAGCATCGCGTATTCGCCCGACACCTGGTAGGCATAGGTCGGCACGCCGAACTCGTCCTTCACGCGGCGGCAGATGTCGAGATAGGGCATGCCGGGCTTGACCATGACCATGTCGGCGCCCTCCATCAGGTCGCGCTCGATCAGGCGCAGCGCCTCTTCGGAATTGGCCGGGTCCATCTGGTAGGTCTTCTTGTCGCCGGTCAGCGCACCCGAGGCGCCCACCGCGTCGCGGAACGGCCCGTAAAAGGCCGAAGCGTATTTCGCCGAATAGCTCAGGATCGCCACGTCGGAATGGTCGGCCTCTTCCAGCGCGGTGCGGATCGCGCCGATGCGCCCGTCCATCATGTCCGACGGGCCCAGGATGTCGGCCCCGGCCTCGGCCTGGGCCAGCGCCATCCTGACCAGCGCCTCGACGGTTTCGTCGTTGACGATGACCCCGTCGCGGACGATGCCGTCATGGCCGTTGGCATTGTAGGGGTCGAGCGCGATATCGGTCATCACCGCGACCTGCGGAACCGCGGCCTTGATCGCGCGGATCGTGCGGTTCGAGATGTTGTCGGGGTTCCACGCCTCTTCGCAGGCCTCGGTCTTGAGCGCGGGGTCGGTATAGGGAAACAGGCAGATCGCCGGGATGCCCAGCGCCGCGGCCTCTTCGGCGGCCGCCACGGCCCGGTCGACCGATAGCCGGTTGACCCCGGGCATCGACGGCACCGGCTCTGTCACGTTCTCGCCCTCGCGGATGAAGATCGGCCAGATCAGATCGTCGGCGGTCAGCGTGTTTTCCGATGTCAGCCCGCGCAGGGCGGCCGATTTGCGCAGGCGGCGCAGCCGGGTGGCGGGAAACGGGGCAACGGTGGGGCGCATGGGCTTGCTCCTTGCATCTTTTGGCCTTTGGGTTGCACGGATTGCCGCGCATCACAAGGGTGGGAATCGCCCCGGACGGGCGGTAGATTGACCCCTCAAACACCGGAGGCCCACGGATTGGACTGGCACGAGACCGTCTTCGAGTTGATCGACATGCGGTCCTTTTCGAACTTGTGGTACTGGATCGCGCTGGCGGTGGTCTGGTCGACCTCCAGCCACTGGGTGCTGGGCGTGCCCTACGACCTGGTGCAGCGCGCCAGGCGCAGGGGCGGCGAACCGGCCGAGGATCTGCGCGACCTGGTGCGGATCAACGTCAACCGGATCCGCTACATCGTCCAGGTGGCCGGGCTGTGGCTGTTCGCGCTGGCCTCCTGCGCACTGACGCTGCTGGCGATCCTGGGCTTTGCCTACGATGTCGAGTTCTGCCAGGCGGTGTTCTTGCTGGCCTTTCCGCTCTCCCTCGTGGGTCTGCTCACGGCGATGTCCGCGCACAAGATCGCCAGTCGCGGCCTGACCGACGCCGCGCTGTTCCGCGAATTGCGCATTCACCGCCTGCACGTCCAACTCGTCGGCATCTGCGCGATCACCGTCACGGCTTTCTGGGGAATGTGGCAGAACATGCATGTCGGTGCATTGGGTGGTTGACAGCGCCGCGGCACCGGATAACTGAGCCGGGCCATGACAGACCCCCAGCATATCACCGCAGGCGGCGCCCCCGAGGGCTATGACGCCCGGCTCCTTGTCCGCGAGATGGAAAAGACCGGCCGCCCGGTCGTGCATGTCGCCCGCGACGATCGGCGTCTCGCGGCCACGCATGCCGCGCTGGCCTTTTTCGCGCCCGAGGCGGTGGTGCTGGATTTTCCCGCCTGGGATTGCCTGCCTTATGACCGGCTCTCGCCCAATGCCGATGTCGAGGCCGCGCGCATGGCCACGCTCGCCGCGCTGGCCCACGGGCTGCCGGGGCCTTTCATCCTGCTGACCACGCTGAACGCGGCCACCCAGCGGGTGCCCGCGCGTGACGTGCTGCGCGGCGCCTCGTTCGGGGCGGCGGTCGGCACGCAGGTCAACGAGGAGGCGCTGAAGGGGTTCCTGGTGCGCATGGGCTTTTCCCAGGCGCCCACGGTGATGGAGCCCGGCGATTACGCCGTGCGCGGCGGCATCGTCGATATCTACCCGCCCGGCGAGGCGGGGCCGGTGCGGCTGGATTTCTTCGGCGATGTGCTGGACGGCGCCCGGCGGTTCGACCCGGCCACCCAGCGCACCACCGAAAAGCTGGACCGGGTAGAGCTTGCGCCGGTCTCCGAGGTGATCCTCGACGAGGCGGCGATCACCCGGTTTCGCCAGAATTACCGTATCGAGTTCGGCGCGGCGGGCACGGACGATCCGCTCTACGAGGCCGTCAGCGCCGGGCGCAAACATGCCGGCATCGAGCATTGGCTGCCGTTCTTTCACGAGCGGCTGGAGACGCTGTTCGACTATCTGCCCGACGCGAGCGTCTTTCTCGACGATCAGGTCACACCCGCGCGGCTGGCCCGCTGGGCCAGCATCGAGGACCAGTACGACACGCGGGTCGAGGCGATGGCCCAGAAGGGGCGGATGGACACCGTCTACAAGCCCTGTCCGCCGCATCTGATGTATCTCGACGATGCCGGGTGGGATCGGGCGGTCGCCGGACACCGGGTCGTGCAGCTGGCGCCGCTGCCGCAGGGCACCGGGCCGGGCGTGACCGATGCGGGCGGCCGCATCGGGCGCAATTTCGCGCCCGAGCGCAAGCTGGAACAGGTCAGCCTTTTCAGCGCGTTGAAGGATCATATTGATGCGCGCCGCGCCGAGGGTGCCGTCGTCGTCGCCTCGTATTCCGAGGGCGCGCGCGAGCGTTTGACCGGGCTTTTGGAGGATGAGGGCGTGGTCGACGCCCGGCCCGCCGCCGATATCCGCGATGTGGTCGAGCCCCGCGGGCTCTACCTGACCGTCTGGGCGCTGGAACACGGCTTCCACGGGCCCGGCATCACGGTGATCTCGGAACAGGACGTGCTGGGCGACCGGCTGATCCGCGCGCCGAAAAAACGCCGGCGGGCCGAGAACTTCCTGACCGAAGCTCAGACGTTGTCGCCCGGCGACCTGGTGGTGCATGTCGAGCACGGGGTGGGGCGCTATAACGGGCTGGAAACCATCACCGCCGCCGGCGCGCCGCATGAATGCCTTGCGCTGGAATATGCCGGCGGCGACCGGCTGTTCCTGCCGGTGGAAAATATCGAGCTGCTCAGCCGCTACGGGCATGAGGAAGGGCTGCTGGACAAGCTGGGCGGCGGGGCGTGGCAGGCCAAGAAGGCCAAGCTCAAGGAACGCATCCGCCAGATCGCCGACAAGCTGATCCGGGTGGCCGCCGAGCGCGCGCTGCGCACCGCGCCGATCCTCGAGCCCAACCACCACATGTGGGAGGCGTTCTCGGCCCGCTTTCCCTACCAGGAAACCGACGACCAGCTCGCGGCCATCGAGGACGTGCTGACCGACATCGCCAGCGGCACCCCGATGGACCGGCTGATCTGCGGCGATGTGGGCTTTGGCAAGACCGAGGTCGCCATGCGCGCGGCCTTCGTCGCGGCCATGTCCGGGGTGCAGGTGGCGGTGATCGCGCCGACAACGCTGCTGGCCCGGCAGCATGCCAAGAGCTTTCGCGACCGCTTCCGCGGCTTTCCGCTCGAGGTGCGCCAACTTTCGCGCTTCGTCGGCCAGAAAGAGGCCACGCAGACGCGGGCGGGGCTGGCCGAGGGCACGGTCGATATCTGCATCGGCACCCATGCGCTGTTGGCGAAAAACATCCGCGTCAAGAATCTCGGCCTCTTGATCATCGACGAGGAACAGCATTTCGGCGTCTCCCACAAGGAACGGCTGAAACAGATGCGCTCGGACGTGCATGTGCTGACGCTGACGGCCACACCGATCCCCCGCACCCTGCAGATGAGCCTGACCGGCGTGCGCGATCTCTCGATCATCGGCACGCCGCCGGTCGACCGGCTGTCGATCCGCACCTATGTGGGCGAATTCGACACGGTAACGGTGCGCGAGGCGCTCTTGCGCGAGCATTATCGCGGCGGGCAGAGCTTTTTCGTGGTCCCGCGCATCAAGGACCTGTCCGAGATGGAAGAGTTCCTGCGCGACCAAGTGCCCGAGGTCAGCTTTGTCGTCGCCCACGGCCAGATGGCCGCCGGCGAGCTGGATGACCGGATGAACGCGTTTTACGACGGCAAGTTCGACGTGCTGCTCGCCACCACCATCGTCGAATCGGGGCTGGATATCCCCACCGCCAACACGATGATCGTGCATCGCGCCGACATGTTCGGCCTCGCCCAGCTCTACCAGATCCGCGGCCGGGTGGGCCGGGCAAAGACCCGCGCCTATGCCTATCTGACGACGAAACCCCGCGCCCCGCTCACGCCCACGGCGCAAAAGCGGCTGCGCGTGCTGGGCAGCCTCGACACGCTGGGGGCGGGGTTCACCCTGGCCAGCCAGGATCTCGACATCCGCGGCGCCGGCAACCTGATCGGCGAGGAACAGTCGGGGCACGTGCGCGAGGTCGGGTTCGAGCTTTACCAGTCGATGCTGGAAGAGGCGATCGCCAAGATCAAGGCGGGCGAGATGGAGGGGCTGAGCGAGGCCGACGAGGACTGGTCGCCGCAGATCAACCTCGGCGTCCCGGTGCTGATCCCCGACACGTTCGTCCCCGATCTCGACGTGCGGCTGGGGCTTTACCGGCGGCTTTCGGGGCTGGCCACCAAGGTCGAGCTGGAAGGCTTCGCCGCCGAGTTGATCGACCGTTTCGGCAAGCTGCCGAAAGAGGTCAACACGCTGCTGCTGATCGTGCGCATCAAGGCCATGTGCAAACGCGCCGGCATCGCCCGGCTGGATGGCGGGCCCAAGGGGGCGACGATCCAGTTCCACAACGACAAGTTTGCCAATCCCAAGGGGCTGGTAGAGTTCATCGGGGCGCAGCAGGGGCTGGCCAAGGTCAAGGACAACAAGATCGTCCTGCGCCGGGACTGGAAGAAGGACAGCGACAAGATCAAGGGCGCCTTCGCCATCGCGCGCGACCTGGCCGAAAAGGTCAAGGCCGGGTAACGGGCGAAAAACCCGCTGCAAGGGTTCTGGAGAATTTCCCGCGCGCATGAACGGCGTCGCGCGATATGCGACGCATCGCCGCATCTGTGCTATGATCCCGCCGCAAGACCAACGAGAAATCAAAACAAAGGGGGACGTCATGGCCACGCACATGACCCAGTTCAGCTATTCGGGCGATGCGATCAAGGCGCTTGTCGACAAGCCGCAAAACCGGCGCGAGGCGGTGTCGAAGGTGATCGAGGCCGCGGGCGGCAAGATGGAAGAAATGTATTTCACCTTCGGCGAGTTCGACGGGGTGGCGCTGGTGAGCTTCCCCAGCAATGTCGATGGGGCCGCGGCACTTCTGACGATCGGCGCCAGCGGTACGCTGTCGCGGATGCAGACCACCGTTTTGCTGAGCGTGGAGGATTCGGTCAAGGCGATGGAGAAGGCCAAATCGCTGCGCGACAGTTTCGTGCCCGCTGGCGGCTGAGCGCCTCAGCGTTCGGGTAGCCGCCGCATCAGCACCAGCGCGGCCACGACCGCCAGAAACGCCCCGGTCACCAGCGGCCGGGGCGTGCCGTCGAACATCTGGCCCACCGGGACGGCCAGCAGCACCGAGCCCACGGTGGCAATCGCGCCGATGATCGAGGCGGCCATGCCTGCGATATGGCCCAGCGGCTCCATCGCCAGGGCGTTGAGATTACCGATGGTCAGCCCAAGCAGGCCGAAGACGGTGATCGACCACAGCACGTAGGCCGGAAACTCGGCCCAATCGGGCCAAAGCCCGGCCCAGTACATCGTCGCCATCGTGCCCGACAGCACCACCTGAACGCTTAGCGCCCGGCGGATGAGGTAGCGCATGCCCAGCCGGCCCACCAGCATCGCGTTGAGAAAGCTCGCGCTGCCGGCGATGACGGCGATGAAGGCGAACCAGTAGGGGAAGGCCGGCCCGCGCCCGAAATGGATGTCGAAGACCTGCTGAACCGACGAGAGGTTCATGAACAGCAGCGAAAAGACAAGCGCCTGCACCAGCGTCGCGGTGCGGGCCACCTTGTCGGCGAAAACCTCGCGTGCGGCGGCGGCCAGCGGCGTCAGCCGCAGTGGAAGGCGGCGTGCCGGCGGCAATGTCTCGGCCTGGCGGATCGCGAACCAGCTGACCGAGACCAGAGAGAAGACCAGGAACACCCCGAAGATGCCGCGCCAGCCGACAAGCGCGATGATGCCCGCGCCCACGCTGGGGGCGATCGCCGGCAGCAGGGTGAAGATCATCATCACGAACGAGACGATGCGCGCCATCTCGCGCCCGGAAAACAGGTCGCGCACAACCGCCAGCGCCACCACCCGCGGCGCTGCTGCGCCCAGGCCCTGTACGACCCGGCCCAAAAGCACCAGTTCCAGGCTTTGCGCGAGGCCCGCCAGCGCGGCCCCGGCCATGTAAAGCAGCGCGCCCGACAGGATCACCGGCTTGCGGCCGAAACTGTCCGACAGCGGCCCGGCCACCAGCGTGCCGATGCCGATGCCGAAGGCGAAGCTGGTGATGATGAATTGCGCGTGGTTGGGGTTGTCGGGGGTCAGTTCGCGCCCGATCTGGGGCAGGGCGGGCAGCATCGCGTCGATGGAGAACGCCACCGTGGCGAACAGCAGCGCCGTCATCGCGATGAACTCGACACGGCCGAGGCGTTCGGGTTCGGATGCAGCGCCTGGGGCGCGTTGGTCGACCATCGGGGCTCCGGCGGCGTCAGTCCGTTGCACGGGCGGCCTGCGAACGGCACCGGCGAACGGTCGGGAAGGACAGGAGGGGCGGCACCAAGGCCGCGCTATAGCCGTTTACCGATCACACGGGCCTGCCCGGTGCAAGGCACAATCGGCGCACACGCGCTGTTCAGGCGTGCCCTTGCGGGGGGAGGTCGCGCATCTCTTCGACCTCGGCGATGGCCTGGTTCCACAGCTCGGTCGGCTGGGCCCCGGTCAGGACATGGGCGTTGGCCACGATGAAGGTGGGCACACCGGTCACGCCGCGGGCGCGGGCATGGGCGTCGCGCTCGCGGATCTGGTCCTTGTCGGCTTCCGACGCCAGAAGCCGGGCGATGGCCGCGGCGTCGAGCCCCGCACGCCCGGCAACCTCGGCCAGCACGGCATGGTCGCCGATATCCTCGCCCTTGTGGAAATAGGCCTCGTAGAGCGCGGCCACGGTGGCGTGCTGGCGCAGCTCGATCCCGGCCCAGTGGATCAGACGGTGGGCGTCCAGCGTGTTGGGCGTGCGGGCGATCGCCGCCCAGTCGATCTCGATCCCCGCCTCGCGGGCGTGGCTGTCGATATTGGCATAGACCTTGGCCGCGTTTTCCTTGCCGCCGAACTTGGCCTCGAGGTAGGCGGCGCGGTCCATGCCGCAAGCGGGCATGTCGGGGTTGAGCTGGAACGGGTGCCACTCGATGGTGAAGGGATGGTCGGGATGTGCCGCCAGCGCCGCGTCGAGCTGCGCCTTGCCGATATAGCACCAGGGGCAGATCGGGTCGGCCAGGATATCAAGCTTGAGCATGGTCGGCCTCGTAGGTCTGCCGGATCAGCCGGCGGTTGAGCTTGCCGTTGGCCCCCTTGGGCAGCGCGTCGAGCCGCACATAGAGCCGCGGCTGCTTGTAGCGCGCCAGGCGCTCCGCGGCAAAGGCGGCAAGGCCCGCCTCGTCGGCCTCGGCGCCGACGTAAAACGCGGCGATCACGGTGGTATCGGCCTTGACCGTCACCTCCGTGGCGGCGACCTCGTCCACGGCGGGGTGGTCCAGCAGCGCGCGCTCCACCTCCAGCGGCGAAACCCGCACGCCGCCCGCGTTGAGCATGTCGTCGGCCCGGCCAAGATAGGTGATCGCGCCGTCCTCGGCCATCTCGACCATGTCGCCGGTCAGGAACCATTCGCCCGCAAACCGCGCCTTTGTTTCCGCCTCGGCGCGCAGATAGCCCAGCATCAGCCCCGGATCGCGGGTCGAGACCGCCAGTTGCCCCGGTTTGCCACGGGCAACGGGCGCGTGGCCCTGGCCCAGCACGGCGATGCGGCGGCCCGGCTGGGGATAGCCCGATGCGGGCAGCGGCGCCGGCCGGGCCGGGCTGCCCGAGACGAAGGTCGAACATTCCGACATGCCCAGCGCCTCGTAAACCTTCGTGCCGGTGGCATCGGCCCAGGCCGCCCGCGTGGCCTCGGGCAGCTTTTCCCCCGCCGACAGGCCGTGGCGCAGCCTGGGGAAGGTCAGCGCGGGCGGGTCTTTCAGCATCTGCCGGTAGACGCCGGGGGCGGCGGCAAAGATCGTCGCGTCGTGCCGCTTGATCAAGAGCGGCAGCATCCCCGGCGCGACGTCCTCGGCCGGGATCAGCGCGGTCGCCCCCGCCGACCACGGGTCCAACAGCCCGGTGCCCAGCGTGAAGGTCCAGTTGAAGGCGCCGGCGTGCAGCAGCCGGTCGTCACCGGTCAGGCCGTACCAGCCCTGCCACATCATCCGGCGCGCCCAGACGGCGCGGTGCGCGTGGATCACGCCCCGCGGCCGGCCCGAGGTGCCCGAGGTGTAGACGACGTAGGCGGCGCGGTCCGGATCGCCCGGCGCATACGCGGCCGGCGCATGGCCGAACCAGCCGCGCAGCGTGTCCAGATCGGCCACCGGGCAGGACGGGGTGTCGGGCAGGGCGATGCCGGGGCCGGCCAGGATCAGCGCAGGCTCGATTTCCGCGGCCAGCTTGGCGATCTCGGGGCCGGTCAGCTGCGCCGAGGTGGGCACCGGCACCAGCCCCGCGGCGATGGCACCTAGAAAGGCGATGGGAAATTCCACCCCGTTGCCCAGCCGCATCAGGACATGCGCGCCGGGCGCCAGACCCTGCGCCAGAAGCGCACCTGCCAGACCCAGGACGGCGCGCTCCAGCCGGGCATAGCTCCATCTTTCCGCGCCGGACCGAGAGAGCACCGCCAGCGCTACCTTTTCGGGCTGGCGCGCGGCCGGGGCCAGGACATAGGCCGCCAGGTTGAACGGGGCGGGGCAGGGCGGCGGCGGCCCCTCGTCGAAGATTGCATCCATGGGCGCCGTGCTAGCGGCGGGCGGGGCGGGGCGCAAGATGCCGCCGCCCCGCCCGGGTCAGAACGCGCTGCGCACGGTGCGGGCGCCCGCTGAGATATCCTCGCCCACGCCCTCGACGGTGGCACAGGCCGCCAGCGCCAGAAGCGCGAAGATCAGCGCGATGCGGGTCATTTCGTGTCCTCCGTCCACCAGATGTCGGGCAGAAAGCCGATCCAGTCGCCGTAGATCGGGATCGTCTCGGGATAGTGCAGCCGCGCCGCGTGGGCCAGCCGCGAGTCCGGCGAATACCAGATCGGGATGACATAGCGGCCGGTGGTCAGCACCCGGTCCAGCGCGCGGGTGGCGGCGATGAACCCCTCGCGCGTCTCGGCCGTCAGGATCGCGTCGATCATCGCCTCGGCGGCGGCGCTGTCCATGCCCATCAGGTTGCCGGTGCCGGGCTTGGTCACGCCCTCGGCCCCCCAGTAGAGATATTGCTCGTTGCCGGGCGACAGCGTGAGGCCGCGGCGATAGAAGGTCATGTCGAATTCATAGCCGTCGGTGCGCTGGGCGTACTGCGCGCTGTCGACCGCGGTGATCTTGACGGTGATGCCCAGCCGGGTCAGCTGTTCGGCGAAGATATCGACGATTTGCTGGGTTTCGGTCGCGCCCTGCCGCAGCAGGATGTCGAAGGTAAAGGGCGCGCCGCCGGCGTCGCGCAGCGCGCCCTTGTCGTCGACCGTCCAGCCTGCCTCTTGCAGCCGGGCAAACGCCTTGCGCAGGTTCTTGCGGTTCGAGGCCCGCCCGTCCGAGGCGGGCAGGCCGTAGCCCTCCAGCGCGCCGGGCAGGAGTTGGTCGGAAAAGGGCGCCAGCAGATCGCGCACGCGCCCCTCGGCGGGCCCGTCGCGCATGCCGAGGATCGAGTTGGAGAAATACGAGGCGATGCGCGGCTCGGCGCCGCCGGTCAGCGTGGCGTTGATGAACTCGAAATTGAAGGCGTGCAGCATCGCGTCGCGCACCCGCCAATCGGCAAAGATCGGGCGGCGGGTGTTCATTACCAGCCCGCGGATACCCGAGGGGCGCTGGTGCGGGATCACCGATTTCACGATCCGCCCGTCGCGCACCGCCGGAAAGTCGTAGGCCGTTTCCCATTTCGCCGCGCTGGTCTCGCGGAAGACGTCGATCTGCCCGGCGCGGAACGCCTCGAACACCACGTCGCCGTCGCCGAAGAAATCGTAACGGATCTCGTCGAAATTGTTCTGGCCGCGGTTGAAGGGCAGATCGCGGCCCCAGTAATCGGGGTTGCGTTCCAGCGTCAGGTAGCGCCCGGCCTCGAAATCGCCCGGCATATAGGGCCCGGTGCCGATCGGCGGCTCCAGCCCCCCGGCGTCGAAATCGCGCCCTGCCCATTGCGCCTTTTGCAGCACCGGGCGCAGGCCCAGGATCAGCGGCAATTCGCGGTCGGCGGTGTTGAAGGTGAAGCGGACGGTGCGCGGTCCGGTGGCCTCGGCCCGCGCGACCTTTTTCCAGGCGCCGTGATAGCGGGGGTGGCCCTCTGTCCCGAGCGTCTCGAACGACCACAACACATCATCGACGCTTACCGGCGTTCCGTCGGAAAACCGCGCCTCGGGGCGCAGGGTGAACGCCACCCAATCCCGGTCGGGCCCGGTCTCGACCGATTCGGCCAGCAACCCGTAAAGGGTGAAGGGCTCGTCCCAGGATCGGCCCATCAGGCTTTCGTAGATCTGGCCCCGCATCCCCCAGGGCGCGGTGCCCTTGAGCACGAATGGGTTGAGGCTGTCGAACCCGCCGGCCTCGCCAAAGACGATGCGCCCGCCCTTGGGCGCGTCGGGGTTGATGTAGGGCAGCGACACAAAATCGGGTGGCAGGGCAGGGTCACCGTACATAGCTATGCCATGGGCGGGCTCGGCCTGCGCGCCCGGTGCGCCCGCAAGCAACGCGGCGGCCAGGGTGACGCTGCGGAAAAAGTCGAAAATCACTGGGCGCATTTCGGCAACAATCCTGTCCGGCCTTGCATTTGCTGGCGCGGACACTATGCCCGTGTTCCAAGGTTTTCAAACTTTTAGCTTTAACCCGGGCGCAGGATTGCGTATAAGAGAGTCACTGCTCGATAGGTTTCTTGCCTGTATGAAACCTGCCTCAATAACTTAACGCCCGCCTTGTGCGGGCGTTTTTTTTGCCTCGTTGCCGCGCCCGGCCATGCTACGCTAGATCTGCGCGGACGAGGGCACGCCATGCACGACGACGGCTATGTAGGCAGCGCGGCCCAGGTCGCGTTGCAGAGCAAATGCGTTGCGCTTCACGACGAGATCATGGACACGCCCGGCGCCGTCCAGGGTGGCCGGCTGCTGACCAGCGACGACCCCGCGTGCCTGGGCTGGGACCGCATCGCGGCGATTCTGGCCGAGGACGGGTTCTTCGGCTGCCGCCTCGTCCCACGGGCCGATCTCGACACGGTCCGGTCACGGTTCGCGGCGCTGAACGCAGCCTTCGATTGCTGGGATGTCTTCGCTGCCACGCCGGCCGACATCGCGGCGCGGCCGGTCGCGGCGCCGCCCGACGGCCTGCGCCTGGTGACCGGCGCCGAGGCCGGCCGGCGCGACCGCCTGGGGGCGGTGCAGGCGTTCATGGCCGGCCAGGGGGTCGTGCCGCTGCCGGCGCCGTTCCTCGACGGCATGCTCGGCCCCTGCGCGCTGGCGGTGCTGACCGACGCTTCGGGGCGTATCCTGTCGACCGCCTACGCGCATTTCCCCCATAACCGCCACTCGCCCTTTCACCGATGGGCCTGGACGGGCCTCGCCGCGACGGCGCCCGAGGCGCGCGGGCAGGGGCTGGCGGGCATCGCCTATGGCACCGTGCTGCACGAGATTACCGGGCGCCACAATGCCGGGCAGGTCTATGCCATGGCGCGTGCGGAAAACGAAAGCTCGGTGCGGATGCTGCAAAAACTGGGGCTGACGCAAATGCCCGACAGGGTCAGCGGGATGGCCCGGACCGGGGATGCGCGGCTGACCAGGTGACCGGGGCCGACGCGCCGCCGCAAGGTCACGGTTTTGTGCCGCGCCGCGGCATGGCATGGTTTTTACGTTGAGCGCCGATATGTTGGGCGCAGATTCCCTATGCCAAGGAGGCGCAACATGACACTCTCGGGAAAAACCGCCGTCATCACCGGGTCGAATTCAGGGATCGGGCTGGGCGTGGCCCACGAACTGGCCCGCGCCGGGGCCGACGTGGTGCTGAATTCGTTCACCGACACCGACGAGGACCACAAGCTGGCCGAAGATCTTGGCCGCGAGCACGGCGTCACCGCGCGCTATATCAAGGCCGACATGTCCAAGCCCGACGCGTGCCGCGCGCTGGTCGAAAAGGCCGGGGCCTGCGATATCCTGGTCAACAACGCGGGCATCCAGCATATCGCACCCATCGACGAGTTCCCGCTGGAGAAATGGGACGCGATCATCGCGATCAACCTGTCCTCGGCGTTTCACACCACCGCCGCGGCGCTGCCGCTCATGCGCAAGGCGGGCTGGGGCCGGATCGTCAACATCGCCTCGGCCCACGGGCTGACGGCCTCGCCCTACAAGGCGGCCTACGTGGCGGCCAAGCACGGCATCGTCGGCCTGACCAAGGTGACCGCACTGGAAACCGCGCGCGAGCCGATCACCGCCAACGCGATCTGCCCGGGCTACGTGCTGACCCCGCTGGTCGAGGCGCAGATCCCCGACACGATGGAGAAATACGGCATGGACCGCGACGAGGTGATCGAGAAGGTCATGCTGGAGCGCCAGCCGTCGAAGGAGTTCGCCACGGTCGAGCAGATGGGCGGCACGGCGGTGTTCCTGTGTTCGGACGCCGCGGCGCAGATCAC
Source organism: Rhodovulum robiginosum (assembly GCF_003944755.1). Lineage (GTDB taxonomy): Bacteria > Pseudomonadota > Alphaproteobacteria > Rhodobacterales > Rhodobacteraceae > Rhodovulum > Rhodovulum iodosum. Next base: position 33,304 of record NZ_RWGU01000044.1, on the reverse strand, counting down.
CGGCACCACGATCAGCGTCGACGGCGGCTGGACGGCGCTCTGAGGCGGCGGACGGGGCAGCTGACGGGGGTGCAGACGGGAGGGGGGCCAGCCCCCCGTCCCGGACCTTGTCCGGGACTCCCCCCGGGATATTTACAGCCAGAAGAAGCAGGGGGCCGGCATGGCTGTTAGGCGGATCAATCTGGCCCTTCAGGGCGGCGGCGCGCATGGCGCCTTTACCTGGGGCGTTCTCGACCGGCTGCTGGAGGAGCCGGGGCTGGAGATCGCCGGTATCTCGGGCACCTCGGCTGGCGCGCTGAACGGGGCCGCGCTGAAGGCGGGGCTGCTGGCCGGCGGGGCCGAGGGGGCGCGCGCCAATCTCGACTGGCTGTGGCAGCAGGTGGGCGCGGTGGGCGACATGCGCCTGACGACCTGGATGGCGGCCTTTACGCCCGGGGCCGGCGCCATGGCGCGCGCGCTGGAATACAACATGCCGTTTTCGCTGAGCGACGCGGCAAGCCGGGTCGTCAGCCCCTATGCCTACGGCCCGTTCTACCGCAACCCGCTGGAGCGGATCGTGGCGCGGTTCGATTACGACCGGGTTTGTCACCACTCGGCGCCGGCCTTTTTCGTCAGCGCCACCAACGTGCGCACCGGCAAGGTGAAGGTGTTCGAGGGCGACGCGATCTCGACCGGGGCGATCCTGGCCTCGGCCTGTCTGCCGACGCTGTTCCAGGCCGTCGAGGTGAGCGACCCCGACACCGGGGCGACCGAGGCCTACTGGGACGGCGGCTATACCGGCAACCCGGCGCTGTTCCCGCTGTTCGCGCCGGAGTTGCCCGAGGACATCGTGGTGGTCAGCATCAACCCGCTGGTGCGCGCCGAGGTGCCTGTCACGCCGCAGGAGATCCACAACCGGATCAACGAGATCAGTTTCAACGCCTCGCTGCTGCGCGAGTTGCGGTCGATCGCCATGGTCCGCGACCTGATCGACGATGGGCGGCTGGAGCGCGGCACGATGAAGGACGTGAAGCTTCACATGATCGCCGATGACGGGCTGATGACGCAGCTCGGCGTGGCCAGCAAGATGGTACCGAGCCCGGTGCTTCTGGCCGAGCTGAAATCGGCGGGGCGCGCCGCGGCGGGGCGGTTCCTGCACGAGGCGGGGCCGGCGCTGGGGCACGAAGGCACGGTCGATCTGCACGGTGTGTGCGACTAGCCCGCGGGCGCCGCGGGGCCGAGGATCAGCCCGGCGGCCAGCGCCCACATCACGGCGCCGATGCCGAGGTCGAGCAGCCGCCAGGCCCGCGCGCTTTGCATCGTGGGCGCCAGCAGACGCGCGCCGTAGCCCAGCGAAAAGAAGAAGACGAAGGAGGCGGCGGCGGCGCCCGCGCCGAAGGCCAGCTTTTGCCCGAGGGCGGGGTATTGCGTCGAGACCGCGCCGATCAGCCCCAGCGTGTCGAGATAGACATGCGGGTTGAGCCAGGTCAGCGCCGCGGCCGTGGCCAGGGTGGCCGTCCGCGTGCCGGCGCGCCCCTGCGCCGTCAGCGCGTGCCCGCCACGCCAGGCGGCGCGGAACCGCGCGGCGCCGTAGACCAGCAGAAACGCCGCGCCGGCCAGCGCCATGGCCCTGGGAAACCCCGGGACAAGCGCGACCAGCGTGCCGAAGCCGGCCACGCCGACGGCAATCAGCACCGCATCCGACAGCGCGCAGAACAGGCAAAGCGCGAAAACATGGCTCCGTGCCAGCCCCTGGCGCAGCACGAACGCGTTCTGCGCGCCGATGGCCAGGATCAGCGACAAGGCGGTCAGAAATCCGGTCAGGGCCGCCCCGGCCATGGGGGCGTCAGTTTTCCAGCGTGATGGGGGCAGTTCCGCCGCCGGCCACCACCTTGGGCGGCTCGGGTCTGAGCCGGTCCTCGGGCGAGACCAGCCCCGCCGAGATCACCAGCTTGGCGGCCTCTTCCACCGTCATGTCGAGGACGATCACGTCCTGGCTGGGCACGAACAGCAGAAAGCCCGAGGTCGGGTTGGGCGTGGTGGGCAGGAACACGCTGATCATCTGGTCGTCAACGGGGATGCGCCGGTTGACCTCGCCCTTGGCGCGGGTCGAGATGAAGGCCACGGCCCACAGTCCCTTGCGCGGGTATTCCACCAGGCAGGCCTGGTCGAAGCTGGTCTCGGACTGGGCGAAGACGGTCTCGGCGATCTGCTTGAGGCCGTTATAGACCGAGCGGACCACCGGCATGCGGTCGACCACCCGTTCGCCCCAGTTGATCAGCGACCGGCCGATCAGACCCTTGGCCAGCCAGCCGACGATCAGCGTGAAGATCAGGAAGACGATGACGCCGACACCGCGCACGTCGATGCCGATATATTGCTGCGGGTGATACTTGGCGGGGATGAACGGCAGCACGAAACCGTCGATCCAGCCGGTGACCGTCCAGATCAGCCAGACGGTCAGGCCGATGGGGGCGATCACGACCAGCCCGGTCAGGAAGCTGGTGCGCAGGCGGGCGAAGAGGCCCGGCCCGCGGCGCGCGCCATCGGCGTCGGGTGAGATGTAGTCGTGGTCTTTCTTTTCGAACATGCGATCCGGCCTGCGGTGAACAGCGTCAACCTAGGGTCTCGCCCGCGCCACTACAATAAGCGCATCGCGGCTTGGGCGCGCTGAGGGCGGGCTTTGCCGCGACGCGCGGCCGCATTTCGCGGCCCGTGCCTGTCTTTTCAGCAATGCGCCGACCGGGGGCGATGCCGGGCGGGCGTGGCCGGCCGCTGCGGCCGTCCGGCTAGGCCAGTGCCTGCGCAATCGCGGCGGCGAGCCGGGCGTTGTTCAGCACCAGGGCGATATTGGCCTCCAGCGACCGGCCCTCGGTGATCTGGTGGAGACGCGCCAGCAGGGCGGGCGTGACGGCCTTGGCGCTGGCCCCGGCGGTATCGGCCAGCGCGGCCTCGATCTGCGGCACGATCCGGTCGCGGGGGATCTCGGCCTCGGGCGGGATCGGGTTGGCGACAAGCTGGCCGCCGGCCAGCCCGAGCCGCGCCCGCATCCGGTGCGCCGCGGCGATCTCGGCGGGGCTGTCCATGCGCAGCGGCGCGGCAAGGCCCGAGTCGCGCGACCAGAAGGCGGGCAGGGTGTCGGTGCGATAGCCGATGACCGGGACGCCGAGGGTTTCCAGCACTTCCAGCGTTTTCGGCAGATCGAGGATGGCCTTGGCCCCGGCGGACACGACGGTGACGGGGGTGCGGGCCAGTTCGTGCAGGTCGGCGGAGATGTCAAAGCTGGCCTCGGCGCCGCGGTGCACCCCGCCGATGCCGCCCGTGGCGAACACCGCGATGCCCGCCAGATGGGCGCAGATCATCGTGGCGGCCACGGTGGTGGCGCCGGTGCCGCCCCGCGCAAGGCACACGGCCAGATCGGCGCGGCTGAGCTTGGCCACGCCCTCGGCGCCGGCCAGCGCCGCCAGCCGCTCGGGGTCGAGCCCGACATGGATGGCGCCCGCCATCACCGCGACCGTTGCGGGCACCGCACCGGCCGCGCGCACCGCCTGTTCCACGGCCGTGGCGGTTTCGAGGTTTTGCGGCCAGGGCATCCCGTGGGTGATGATCGTGCTTTCCAGCGCGACCAGCGGTTTGCCGTCGCGCCGCGCGGCGGCGACCTCTGGCGAGAAACTGAGGGGCAGGGTCATGGCGTTGTTCCGGTGATGTGGTCTGCGGCGGCGGCGAGGGCGGCGGCGAGCGCGGATTGCGGCGTAGCCCCGGCCAGCGCGGCGGCGATATGGGCGGCGACCAGCGCATCGCCGGCCCCGGTGACCCGGCCCGCGCGCACGCGGTGGGGCCGGGCGGTCAGGATCGTGCCGCCCGCCAGCGCCGCCGCCGGGCCGGCGCCGTCGGTGACCAGCACCCGTGCCGCGCCCGCGGCGGCAAGCGCGCCGGCAGCAGCGGCGGCATCCGGCAGCGGCATGGCCAAGAGCGCCGCGGCCTCGGCACGGTTGAGATAGAGCGTGGCGTGCGCGCAGGCGAGGAACGGCGCGAGACGGCCGGCCTTGGCGGGGCTGGCCGCCACGACCCTGAGATCGGCCCGCGCCAGCGCAGGCTCGCGGGCCAGGCGCGCCAGCAGCGCCGCGTCGAGATTGCCGTCGATCACGAGCGGGCCGGGATAGGGGGCCTCGGCCGAGCCGAGCGGCCCCGCGGTCAGCGGCGCGATCACCGCCGCCCCGGCCGCCAGCAAGGCGCCGGTGTCGGCGATCGCGGCGACCAGCCCCTGCGGCCCCTCGATCGCCAGGTAGCGCCCGGTGGGCTGGCCGGGCTGGTGCAGGACGTGGCGGGTATCGAGCCCCATCGCGCGGCAGGCGGCGAGCAGCGCGGCGCCCTCGGGATCGTCGCCCACCGCCGAGAGCAGCGCCGGGCGCCGCCCGGCCCGTGCCAGCCCGCGGGCGATGTTGAGCGCCACGCCGCCCGGCTGGCACGAGACCCGGCCCGCGACATCGGCGCCCACGGGCAGCGAAGCCGCCGAATGGCCGACCGTGTCCCAGCCGAGCGCACCGAGGCAGAGGGTGTCGGGGCATGTGGTCATCGCCCCCTGATCGCCCGGCGGCGCGGCGCTGGCAAGCGGGGGATTTGGGTATTTTCGCCAAGAAGAAGGGCAGGGGGTTGCAAAGCGGCACAAAGCGGTTTAGACGCGCGTCCACTTCACAGGCGGGGTCGGGCCTGCGGGGGAGACATCCCCGTCAGGTCCACCGGTTGGGCGATTTGCCCTGAAGCCCCGCCGAGGCACAAACCGGAAAGGAAAAGGCACATGGCGCTTCCCGAGTTCTCGATGCGTCAGCTTCTCGAAGCTGGCGTGCATTTCGGTCACCAGACCCAGCGGTGGAATCCCCGCATGGGCCAGTATATCTATGGCGACCGCAACGGCATTCACATTCTCGATCTGACGCAGACGGTGCCGATGCTGGACGCCGCGCTCAACGTCATCCGCGAAACGGTGGCCAAGAACGGGCGCATCTTGTTCGTGGGGACCAAGCGGCAGGCCCAGCGGCCGGTCGCCGACGCGGCCGAGAAATGCGCGCAATACTACATGAACCACCGCTGGCTGGGCGGCACGCTGACCAACTGGAAAACCGTCAGCCAGTCGATCCAGCGGCTGAAGGCCATCGACGAGCAGATGGAGACCGGCGCCGAGGGGCTGACCAAGAAGGAACGCCTCGGCATGGAGCGCGAGCAGGCCAAGCTGCAAGCCAGCCTGGGCGGCATCCGCGAGATGGGCGGCCTGCCGGACCTGCTGTTCGTGATCGACGTGAACAAGGAAGACCTGGCCATCGCCGAAGCGCGCAAGCTGGGCATTCCCGTGGTTGCCGTGGTCGATACCAACTGCTCGCCCGACGGCGTGGATTACGTCATTCCGGGCAATGACGACGCGGCCCGCGCGATCGCGCTTTACTGCGATCTGGTCAGCCGCGCCGCGCTGGACGGGATGAGCGCGCAGATGGATGCCGCCGGCGTCGATGTCGGTGCCCTGGAAGAGGCGCCGGGCGAAGAGGTTTTGGCCGAGACCGCCGCGGACACCCCGGCCGGGGCCTGAATCGGCTGTCACGGAATCGATACCGGGCGCGGGTAAGGCCGCGCCCGATGGCCGCAACGACAATCGAGGAGAGCCGAGCATGGCAATCACCGCGAAACTGGTGAAGGAACTGCGCGACAAGACCGGCGCAGGCATGATGGACGCGAAGAAGGCGCTGACCGAGAACGACGGCGACATGGACGCCGCGGTGGACTGGCTGCGCACCAAGGGGCTGGCCAAGGCCGCCAAGAAATCCGGCCGTACCGCCGCCGAGGGGCTGGTGGCCGTGGCCATCGAGGGCGGCAAGGGCGTCGCCGTCGAGGTGAACTCGGAAACCGATTTCGTTGCCAAGAACGCCGAGTTCCAGGAAATGGTGGCGGCGATCGCCAAGACCGCGATGGCCGCCGAGGATATCGAGGCGCTGAAAGCGGCCGATCTGGGCGGCAAGACCGTGGCCGACACGATCACCGACAAGATCGCCACCATCGGCGAGAACATGACGCTGCGCCGCATTGCCAGGATCGAGGGCGACACGGTCGTGTCCTACATCCACAACCCCGCCGGCGAGGGCATGGGCAAGATCGGCGTGCTGGTCGCGCTGAAAGGCGGCGACGCGGGCTTTGGCCGCCAGGTCGCGATGCATGTGGCCGCCGCCAACCCCGCCTCGCTGGGCGCGGCCGATCTCGACCCCTCGGTGGTCGACAAAGAGCGCCAGGTGCAGATCGACATCGCCCGCGAAAGCGGCAAGCCCGAGCAGGTCATCGAAAAGATGATCGAGGGCCGGATGAAGAAGTTCCTCTCGGAGGTGACGCTGCTGGGCCAGGCCTTCGTGGTGAACCCCGACCTGACGGTCGAGGCCGCGGCCAAGGAAGCCGGCGCCGAGATCACCGGGTTCGTGCGCCTCGAAGTGGGCGAGGGGATCGAGAAGGAAGAAGAAGACTTTGCCGCCGAGGTCGCCAAGGCCGCCCAGGGCTGAGGCGCAGGCCGGGAAATGAAAAACGGTGCAGCTGGGCAAGCTGCACCGTTTCGTCCTTGCGCCATGCCGCACCTATTGGGGATGAGGACGGTGCATGGCGAAGGTGTCGGACTGAACGGCAGACTATGCGCCGCCAGCCCGACTCCCGCATAGGCGGGTGGATCGCCTTGGACATGAAAATCGCATGTCCGCAACTACCCAAGTCCCATGGCCTTAGGCCACCACTCACGGAACACCGCCAACTTGCCACTTAACGCTGCGGCAAGAAAGTCATGGATTCCCTACCCGAATTTGGAAAAAGACTGTTTCTCAAATGAATAGAAAGACAAACAGTCAGGCTTCCACAAGGAAAATCTGGTTCTGAAACGAGGCCTTGAGCACCGCCTGGGCGGTGGTGTCGACATCGAGCGCCTTGCGCGCGAGGCGCAGGTGCTTTTCCACCGTGGCGGGAGTGAGCCCCATGATCGTCGCGATGTCCTGGGTGGTTTTGCCGTCGCCGACCCATTGCAGCACCTCGCGCTGGCGCTGGGTCAGCGACCGGCCCCGCGCAGCATAGGGCAGGTTGACCAGCTTGAGATGCATCACGTTGTTCATGATCTCCAGCCGTCGGCCGTGTGCCTGCCAGATCTCATCGACATCCTGCTGGCTGAGGCCGCGGCGGCCGGTCAGGCCGATGGCGCCCTTGGCCCGGCTCGATGTCTCGGGAAAGCTGATCGTGTAGCCCGCGGTGACGCCCATCGCGCGATTGAGCGCCAGGACATCGCGTTCGCCCTCGCATAATTCGCCCCGCCCGGCGCGCTCGGCCACCAGGCCCCAGCTGCAGGCGCCGACATGCGTGTTGGCCCAGGCCACCATTGGGGCGTTGAAATAGGATCTCTGGTCGATATAGGCGCGTACGTATTCCGGGCTGTGGTTGCTGAGGATCAGGGAATCCTCGGGCTCTCCCAGCGAACTGGCGGTTCGAAAGCGTGTATAGCCGTAAAGCAGCCGGTCGAACCCGAACCCGGCCATCGCCGCGGTGTGCAAGGCCCAGACCCGTTCGACCGAGCGCGCATCGATCAGGTCGGCCAGGTAGTCTTCCAGAGAGGTGCGGGCCATCAGGGCTGCGCCTTCCCCGGCGGCTTTGGCAGGGCGCGGCTGGTTCGCCTTACGGATGCGGCGATCGGAAACAGGAACATCGGTACAATCCTTTCGCCAAGTGTTTTAGACCGATAGCGTAGGGTCTGTCGAGTTCACCCATAACCGGACCGTCGGCGCGGCGTTCTCGGCGTGGGCGAGTCATTGGACAGGATCTGACGAAGGGAGCGGCATGGCTGACACCCACGATCATGTCGATGTCGCGGTCATCGGCGGCGCGGTGATGGGCAGCGCGGCGGCATTCTGGCTGAGCCGGTTGAGCGAGGGCCGGCTGCGGGTACGGGTGATCGAGGCCGACCCCGGTTACCGCGAGGCCTCGACGGCGCTTTCGGTGGCCTCGATCCGGCAGCAATTCAGCACCGAGATCAACATCAAGATATCTCGCTTCGGCATTGCTTTCATACGAGATATCGCGCGTGAAACCGGCCCGGAGCCGGCCGTGAAAGAGCTTGGCCTGATCGAGAACGGCTATCTCTTCCTCGCCGGGTCGGAGGCCCGCGCGGAGGCCATGCGCGCCGCCGTTTCGTTGCAGCGGGCCGAAGGGGCAGGGACCGAGATATTGCAGCCCGAGGCCCTGGCCGCGCGGTTTCCGCACCTTGCGCTGGACGATGTGGTGATGGGCAGCTTCGGGCCGCGCGACGAGGGCTGGTTCGACAATATGGGGCTGGTGCAGGCGCTCAAATCCGCGGCGCGGCAACGCGGCGTGAGCTATGTGCAGGATCGCGTCACCGGGTTGCGGCGCAGTGGCGACCGGGTGACGGGGCTGCGCCTGGCCTCGGGAACAGAGATCTCGGCGGGTGCGGTGATCAACGCCGCGGGCACGCGGGGTGCGGATATTTTGCGCATGTTGGGCGAGGACATGCCGGTAGAGCCCCGCAAAAGAACGGTTTTCCTGATTGACGCGCCGAATTTAACGGCCCCGCAAGCGCCGCTGATGGTGGACCATACAGGGTTTTACCTGCGCCCCGAGGGCCGCTATTGGCTCTGCGCCACGGTGCCAGAGGCGGACGGCCCGGTCGCGGCGGACGATTTCGACCCGGACCACGCGCTTTTCGAAGACCAGCTTTGGCCGCGGCTCTATGCGCGCGTGCCGGCATGCGATGCGGTAAAGGTGATCCGTTGCTGGGCCGGGCACTATGCCTTTAACACGTTCGACCAGAACGCGCTGGTCGGGCGCTGGCCGGGGCTGGAAAATTTCTACGTGATGAACGGGTTTTCCGGCCACGGGCTGCAGCAGGCGCCGGCGGTCGGGCGCGGCATTGCGGAATTGATCCTGCATGGCGGCTATCGCGCACTGGATCTGTCGCCGTTGTCGCCCGAGCGGCTGAGCACGGGGCGACCGCTGCGCGAGGCCGAAATCGTCTAAATCACCGTAAAAAGGCCCGTTTAGCCGGAACCGTTATTTACATAATACTTATTATCGGACTTAACCCAGGGCGTAGCCCGCCCCCCGCACCGTGCGCACCGGGTCGGCCCCGCCATGCTGGCACAGCGCCTTGCGCAGCCGTCCGATATGCACGTCGACCGTGCGGGTGTCGACGTAGATGTCGCGGCCCCACACCCGGTCGAGCAATTGCTCGCGGCTCCACACCCGGCCGGGCTTTTCCATGAAGGTCGACAACAGCCGGAACTCGGTCGGCCCCAGCTTCAACAGCTTGTCGCCGCGGAACACCTTGTGGGTTTCGGCGTCGAGGGTGATGTCCTCGAATTCCAGCCGCTCGCCCACCGCGGCGGGCCGCGTGCGGCGCAACTGGGCGCGGACGCGGGCCATCAGCTCGACCACCGAATACGGCTTGATCACGTAATCGTCGGCGCCGGTCTCCAGCCCCCGCACCCGGTCGACCTCTTCGGCGCGGGCCGACAACATGATGATCGGCACGCCACGGGTGTCGGACCGGGTTTTCAGCCGGCGGCAGACCTCGATGCCGGACACCGAGGGCAGCATCCAGTCCAGCACGATGATGTCGGGCGCGCCCTCGTCGACCAGCAGCAACGCCTCCTCGCCGTTCTCGGCCTTGGAGACGGCAAAGCCCTCGGCCTCGAGATTGTAGGCCAGCACCTCGCGTTGCGCCGGTTCGTCCTCGACGATCAGAACGGTGGGTTGCTCGGCCGCTGCCATCATTTCGCTCCGGTCGTTTCGTAGACCGTGGTGTCGGATTTCGGCCGCGCGTCCTCGGGGATGCTGCCGGTGACGAAATAGATCACCTGTTCGGAGATCGACGTGGCGTGGTCGCCCATGCGCTCGATGTTCTTGGCGATGAAATGCAGATGCATGCAGGCGGTGATGTTGCGCGGGTCCTCCATCATGAAGGTCAGGAACTCGCGGAACAGCGCGTTGTACATCTGGTCGACCTCGTGGTCGCGCTGGCGCACGTCGAGGGCCAGCTCCGGGTCGCGCTGAATATAGGCGTCGAGCGCGTCCTTCAGCATGCCTTCCACGGTCTTGGCCATCCGCCGGATCGCGCCCGAGGCACCCTCAATGGGCGTCATCTGCACCAGCACCGAGGTGCGCTTGGCCATGTTCTTGGCATAGTCGCCGATCCGTTCCAGGTTGGCGGCGATCTTCATCACGCTCAGCACCACGCGCAGGTCGCTGGCCGAAGGCTGGCGCAGCGCCAGCAGGCGCGCGGCCTCCTGGTTGATCTGCTCTTCCAGCGCGTCGATGGCCGCGTCGTTCTTGCGCACCCGCTCGGCCAGTTCCTCGTCGCGCATCTCCAGCGAATTGGCGGCCTCCAGGATCGCGGCCTCGACCAGCCCGCCCATCTTCATGATGCTGGCCTGGATGCCCTCTAGGTCGCGGTCGTAAGACTTGACGATATGCGGTGACTGCATCGAGTCGGTCATGGAAAATCCCTTCTCAGCCGATTCGGCCGGTGATGTAGCTTTCGGTCCGCTGATCCTGCGGGTTGGTAAAAATCTGGCCCGTGTCGCCATATTCGACCAGGTTGCCGAGGTGGAAGAACGCGGTTTTCTGGCTGACCCGCGCGGCCTGCTGCATCGAGTGGGTCACGATCACCACCGAATACTGTCCGCGCAGTTCGTCGATCAGCTCTTCCACCTGGGCGGTAGCGATCGGGTCGAGCGCCGAGCACGGCTCGTCCATCAACAGCACTTCCGGTTCGGTCGCCACGGCGCGGGCGATGCAGAGGCGCTGTTGCTGACCGCCCGAAAGGCCCGTGCCCGGCGCCAGCAGCCGGTCTTTCACCTCGTCCCAGATCGCGGCACGGCGCAGCGCACTCTCCACGATATCGTCGAGATCGGATTTCGACTTGGCCAGGCCATGAATGCGGGGGCCGTAGGCGATGTTGTCGTAGATCGACTTGGGGAACGGGTTGGGCTTCTGGAAGACCATGCCGACCTTGGCGCGCAGTTGCACCGGGTCGACCTTGGGGTCGTAGATGTCCTCGCCGTCGATCTTGATGTCGCCTTCCACCCGGCAGACGTCGATCGTGTCGTTCATACGGTTGAGGCAGCGCAGGAACGTGGACTTGCCGCAGCCCGACGGTCCGATAAAGGCGGTTACGGTCGTGTCCTCGATGTCGATGTCCACGTCCTTGATGGCGTGGGTGTCGCCGTAATAAACCTGACAGCCATGTGCGGAAATCTTGATGTCCGTGGTCGCCACGTCGTTCTCCACTTTCGGTGTGTCGTACATATTTGCGTCCTTTCCGAAGTGTTTACCAGCGGCGCTCGAAGCGTCGGCGAAGAATGATGGCGATGATGTTCATGGTCATCAGAAAGCCGAGCAGAATGATGATCCCGCCCCAGGCCCGTTCGTAGAAGGCCGGGTCGGCCCGTTTGGCCCATTCGTAGATCTGGGCGGGCATCGCCGAGTTGGGCGCCAGAAAGCCTTCGGCTACGCCGCCGGGATAGTTCGACGCGATATACCCCACCATGCCGATCAAGAGAAGCGGCGCGGTTTCCCCCAGCGCCTGCGCCAGCCCGATGATGGTGCCGGTCAGGATGCCGGGCATGGCCAGCGGCAGAACATGGTGAAAGACCGATTGCATCTTGGAGGCCCCTACCCCGAGCGCGGCATCTCGGATCGAGGGCGGCACCGATTGCAGCGAGGCGCGCGTCGAGATGATGATCGTGGGCAGCGTCATCAGCGTCAGCACCAGCCCGCCGACCAGCGGCGCCGATTGCGGCAGATGCGCGAACTGGATGAAGACCGCGAGGCCCAGGATGCCGAACACGATCGAGGGCACCGCGGCAAGGTTCGAGATGTTCACCTCGATGAGGTCGGTGAAGCGGTTCCTGGGCGCGAATTCCTCAAGATAGATCGAGGCGGCCACGCCGATGGGCAGGCTGAACCCCAGCACCACCAGCATCATGAAGAACGATCCCAGCATCGCCACCCCCATGCCGGCCTGTTCGGGCCGCGCGTCCGATGCGTCGGGGCCTGTAATGAAGTCCCAGTTGAACTCTTTCTCGACGGCGCCCTGCTCGTGCAGCGCATCGACGAGGTCCAGGTGGACGGTGTCGAGGTTCTTGTCGCGGGCGATCGACTCGCGGTCGACACGGCCCTTGAGATACCCGTCGACGCGGCTCGATGCGAGAATGCGGAAATCGACCGTCTGGCCGATCAGGTCGGGGTTGGCGATGACCCTGTCGCGCAGCGTCGAGCGCGCGCCGCTGGAAAAGAGGTTGTCGAGCGGCGAGGAAAAGCCTTCGACCGGGGCTTCCGACAGCGGCGTGTCGATGCCGTAGGCCTCGATCTGGCGCAGCACCGCCTCGCGGATCAAGGGGCTGTAGGCAAAGGTCTTGGCGTCCTTGATCTCGTCGATGTCGCGGTTGCCGTTGGGGTCGAGCACGTCTTGCTTCAACTCGATCTTGAGGTGAAACGCGGTCTGCTGGAACGCGCCCAGGCCGTTCGACAGGATGGCGACCAGCAGCATGACGAGAAAGGCAAGGCCGATGCCGACCGCGGCCATGCCGTAAAGCCGGAATCGGGCCTCGGAGGCGTTGCGGCGGCGGGTGCGCTCGTCGAGTTGCAGAAGCGAGCTCGACCGCGCGGGCCGACCGGCGCCGGGCTGGGTTGCGTTGGCGTCGGTCATTCGTACTGCTCCCGGTATTTGCGCACGATGTAGAGGGCGAAGACGTTCAGCCCCAGCGTGATGACGAACAGCGTCATCCCCAGCGCGAAGGCGACCAGCGCCTCGGGCGAGGCGAAATCGGCGTCGCCGGTCAGCTGGCTGACGATCTTGGCGGTCACGGTCGTCATCGCGTCGAACGGGTTCATGCTGAGCCGCGCCGCGGCCCCTGCCCCCAGCACCACGATCATCGTCTCGCCGATGGCGCGCGAGGCGGCCAGCAGGATGGCGCCGACGATGCCCGGCAGGGCGGCGGGCAGCACCACCTGTTTGACCGTTTCCGACCGCGTGGCGCCCAGGCCGAGCGAGCCGTCGCGCATCGACTGCGGCACCGCGTTGATGATGTCGTCGCTGAGCGAGCTGACGAAGGGGATCAGCATGATGCCCATTACCAGGCCCGCGGTCATCACCGCCGTACCGGCCTGCATGATGCCGATGCCGTCGTCGCCGAAGACCCGCATCAGCAGCGGCCCCACGGTCAGCAGCGCGAAGAGGCCGTAGACGATGGTCGGAATGCCCGCCAGCACCTCGATCATCGGCTTGGCGAAGGAGCGCACGGTCGACGAGGCGTATTCCGACAGGAAGATCGCTGCGAACAGCCCGATCGGCACCGCCACAAGCAGCGCGATGATCGAGATGTAGAGCGTGCCCCAAAGCAGCGGCAGAATACCCAGTTCAGAGCCGCCGCCGAAGCTCGGGCTCCAGGTCAGACCGAGGAAGAAGTCCTCTGCCGGGTAAAGGCGGAAGAACTCGATCGTGTTGAAGACCAGCGACAGCAAGATGCCGATCGTCGTCAGGATCGCGATGGTCGCGGCAAAGATCAGCAGGTAGCGGATCACCTTTTCGACCACGTTGCGGGCACGGAAATTCTTGCCCGTCGCCATGTATGAGATCGTGAACCCCACCCCCGCGGCCGCCAGAACCGCCAGCGTCATCAAGAGGTTGCCGGCAGATGACATCGTCCGGTACCGCTGCGCGGCGCGCAGCACTTCGGGGCCGACATCAGAGCCGAGCGCGACACCGAGATTGCCGAGCCGATCGCGGATATCGGTGAACTCGGCGCGAATGTTGTCGGCCTCATCGCGGCCCATCGCGCCCTCGGTCACGGCCAGGTCAAGCCCGTCGGCGATGCGGCGCACATCGGACATGAACAGCCCGCGCGTCATGCTGTCGGAAATCGCCTCTGCGGGTACGGTAGAGGAAATGGTCCGGTCGATCAGGATCGGCTGGACCAGAAGCCAGACGATCAGGATGCCGACGGCCGGCACCAGCGTCATGATCGTGACGTTGGCCCCGTAATAGGACGGCAGCGAATGCAGGTCGCGGCTGTCCCCTCCTGCCGATTTAAGCGCGCGCGCGCGCCCCAGCATATAGCCGGCCACAGCCATGACCAGCACGATCAGGACAAGCCACAAGACAGGCATTGCCGGCACCCCCAAGAATTGAAACGACCGAAAAAGACGGCAAAAAGGGGGGCGCTCGGGCGCCCCCCTTCGACTGGAGGGCTTAGTTGCCCATGGTCACTTCGTCGGCGACCTTCTGCTGGGTTTCGGCCAGCTCGGGGTCGGCAACCAGGCCGTACTGGGCCAGCGGGCCGTTGGGGCCGGCGATGGCGTCGGAGACGAAGAACTCGGCATAGTCCTTGAGGCCGGGGATCACGCCGATATGCGCCTTCTTGATGTAGAAGAACAGCGGACGCGACACCGGGTATTCACCCGTGGAGATGGTCTCGGTCGAGGGCGCAACGCCCGACATGGTCGCCACTTTCAGCTTGTCGGTGTTGTTCTCGTAGAAGGCCAGGCCGAACACGCCCACGCCCTCTGGGTTCGAGTCGATGCGGGCCAGGGTCTCGGTGTAGTCGCCGTCGATATCGACCGACAGGCCATCGGTACGCACCGCGATGCAGGCATCCTCGGCGTCGTCTTCCGACATGCCGGCGGCCATCATGGCTTCCATCGCGCCGGTTTCTTCACAGCCGACGGCCAGCACCTTTTCTTCGAACACTTCGCGGGTGCCGTGCTTGGTGCCCGGGATGAAGGCGTTGATTTCAACGGCCGGCAGATCGGCGTTGAAGTCCGACCACATGGTGTAGGGGTTATCGACAAGCTCGCCGTCCTTCAGCACTTTCGGCGACAGCGCGTTGAACCAGTCGGTGGGCTCGAACGCGGTGAAGGCCGGGCCGTCGATCTGGCTGGCGAAGACGATGCCGTCATAGCCGATGCGGACTTCGATGATGTCGGTCACGCCGGCTTCGGCACAGGCCTTGATCTCTTTTTCGCGGATGGCGCGGGACGCGTTGGCGATGTCGATGGTGTTTTCGCCAACACCTTCGCAGAAGCGCTTGAGGCCGGCCGACGAGCCGCCCGATTCCACGACCGGGGTCGGGAAGTCGAAGTTTTCGCCGAAGGCTTCGGCAACGATCGACGCGTAGGGCAGCACGGTCGAGGAACCGGCAACCTGAACGTTGTCACGCGCGGCGGCGGCGGTGGCCGAAACGGCAGCGATCGCCAGCGCGGAGGCGGTCAGTTTCGCAAGGGACATGTAGAGCTCCTGATGTCTTGATTTCGGCCGTCGCAGAGACGACCCGACGCGGCCGCCAACTGAGCGACCTCGGGGCGAGCCCTAGACCCGCCGCACAATGCTTTTGTGACGTTTGCGTAACGGTTTTATGACAACGTTTGAAGGGGCCATCAGGTCATGTTTCACGAGCCCTGCGACACTTTCGCCGCCGCCTCGTCCGCCTGCCGTCAAGATGCTGGCAACATGATGGAAAACCGGCTTCCCTCGCGCGGCGTGCTCTCGATGCGAAACCGTCCGCGATGCCGGTTGACGATATGCTTGACGATCGCCAGGCCCAGCCCGGTGCCGCCCATCTCGCGCGAGCGGTGGCTGTCGACGCGGTAGAACCGTTCCGTGAGTCGCGGAATATGAACCGGGTCGAAGCCCTCGCCGTGATCGACCACGTCGATGCGCACCCCCGGCCCGCGAAACGCCAGCTCGCGCGCGCTGGTCTCCAGCATGACCTCCACGCGCCCGCCGCTGCCGCCGTATTTGATGGCGTTCTCGATGAGATTGGTGAACACCTGCACCAGCTGGTCGGCGTCGCCACGTACCCAGACAGGCGCGGACGCGCCGCTCACCGTGAGCGCGACCTTGGCATCGGCTGCCATCGGGCGCAGGGTCAGCACCGACGATTCCACCAGCGCCGCGACATCGACCCGGTCTTCCGGGCGCATCCGCTCTTCGGCCTCGACCCGGCTGAGCGACAGCAGATCGCGCACCAGCCGGTTCATCCGCTCGGCCTCGCGCTCCATGATCGTCAGAAAACGGTCGCGCGCGGGCGCGTCGTTGCGCGCCGGGCCCTTGAGGGTCTCGATGAATCCCAGCAGCGCGGTCAGCGGCGTCTTCAGTTCGTGGCTGACATTGGCGACGAAATCGCGCCGGATCTGGCCGACCTGTTCGCGCTCGGTGATGTCGACCAGCGTGACCAGCGCGCCGCGCGCATCCTCGCCCTCGACCGGGGACGCGGTGACCTCGTAGGTCGCTTCGCGCGCCAGTTCCGTCGTCAGGTAGCGGGTGCGCCGCCGCTGCCTGAGGCGCAGGGTTTCCTCAACGCAGTCCAGGAGCGCCGGCTGGCGCAGCACCGCGATATAATGCCGTCCGCTTCCGGAGGCGCCGAACATCTCTTCGGCATGGGCATTCATCGCCGCCACGCGTTCGTCCTCGGCGATCAACACCGCGGGCAGCGGCACCGCCTCGAGCACCGCCTTCAACAACTGCCCCTGCATTTCATTCACCTTGTGCTTGCCGGCGCGCGCCCGCCCGCCGGGACGTAAACCTGCCCGACGCGCGCATAATGTTTGCCTCGGCGCGAAAATTTCAATTAAGTTTCACGCAACCCTGCGAACCTGTCTTTTAGACAGGTTGACTCAACTATTTCATGCGCAAACCGATTCGTTCGGGCGCGCGACGGAGCGGAGCCACCATCATGCCTATGCGTCAACTCGCGGCCTTCGCGCCCCTGCCCCGCTCGGAGCAGCCGCTCGGACTGCTGATCGACGTGGAGCCCGCCGAGGTTGCCGTGCAGCGCGCGCCGCTGCCGGGGCTTCGGCTCGAAACCCTGCCCTATGCGCTGATCCACGCCGCGCTGGCGCGCGCGCCCTGGGCCGATTTCGTGGCTTCTCCGCTGGTGTCAGAGCATTTCGACGCGCTCGACCTGGCCTGCCAGCTCGACCTTGCGGGGTTCACCGGCAAGTATATCGTGCTGACCCCGCCCCTGCCCCGCCCCGGCATCATCCACCGGGAGATCGCCCAGCTCTGCCCCAGGCTGGCCGTCGAACTGCGACCGCGGGCGCCCCACTGAGGGCGGGCGGGCATCTCAGCCCGCCACCTGCGCCGCCGCCGCGATGCCGGCGGACAGCTCGGCCTGCAACAGCTCCAACGGCTCGACCCCGACCGACAGGCGAAACAGCCCCTCGGTGATGCCCAACGCCGTGCGCGCCTCGTCCGCGACCGCGCGGTGCGACGAGGAGACCGGGTGCGACAGGGTGGTGGCGACATCGCCCAGCGTGGGCGCGAAGGCGATATCGCCCGCGGCGCGCACCAGCGCGTTGGCCGCCGCGCGCCCGCCCGCGATCTCGAAGCTCAGCATCGTGCCGAAACGGCCCTGCAAGAGATCGCCTGCCCGGTTGTGGTCGGGGTGATCGGCCCGGCCCGGATACAGCACCCGCCGCACCCCCGGCAGCCCCGCCAGGTGATCGGCCAGCGCCGCGGCGTTGGCCTCGGCCCGGTCATAGCGCAGCTCGAACGTGTTGAGCCCCCGCTCGGCCATCCAGCAATCGAACGGGCTGGGCGTCATCCCCCAGGTGACGGCGGCCTGGCGCATCGCGGCGCCGAGATCGGGGTCGCGTGCCGCCACGTAGCCCAGCGTCGCGTCGGAATGCCCGGCCAGCAGCTTTGTCACGGAATGGATCACGATATCCGCCCCGTGCTCGAAAGGGCGAACCCCCCGCGGCGTGGTAAAGGTGTTGTCGACCGCCAGCAGGATGCCCCGCTCGCGCGCCAGCGCGGCGATGCCGTGCATGTCGGCCACCCGCAGCGTGGGGTTCGAGACCAGCTCGATCAGGATCAGCCGGGTCTCGGGGCGCAGCGCGGCGGCGATGGCCGCCGCGTCGGTCGGGTCGGCCAGCGAGGTGGCGATGCCAAGGCGCGGCAGGTCGTCGCCCAGCATCCTGAGGCTGCGCCCGTATAGCTGGTCGCCGCCCAGCACGTGATCGCCCGCCTTCAGCGCCCCCAGCATCATCGCGCCGACCGCCGCCATGCCCGAGCCGGTGACAAACCCGCCCTCGGCACCTTCCAGCCGGTCGATCTTGGCGGCCAGCACATCGGCATTGGGGTGCCCCTCGCGGGCATAGGCATAGCCCTGCACCCGGCCCTCGTATTGCGCGTCCAGCGCGTCGGGGTCGGCGGCGGCATAGACCACCGAGGGCTGCAAGGGCGTCACCAGCGGGCGCGCGGCGCTGTCGGGCCAGGCGGTGCGGCGGACGGGGGTGTCGGTCATGGGCACTGCTCCTCGGGGCCGGCCGCCGGAGCTATGCAAAAAGCTCTGGCGAATTCCTTGGACGGAACTTGCGTCACGCGCCGGAAAGGCCGGCGCGATAGCGGCGCATGTTCTGCTGGTAATGCAGCGCCGAGGCGCGCAGCCCCTCGATGGCCGCCGAGTCGAGCGTGCGCACCACCTTGCCCGGCGCGCCCATCACCAGGCTGTTGTCGGGGATCTCCTTGCCCTCGGTCACCAGCGCATGGGCGCCGATCAGGCAGTTTTTGCCGATCTTCGCGCCGTTCAGCACCGTGGCGCCCATCCCGATCAGGGAATTTTCGCCGATCGTGCAGCCATGCAGCATGGCCTTGTGCCCGACGGTACAGCCCGGCCCGATGACCAACGGAAAGCCCATGTCGGTGTGGCAGACCACGTTTTCCTGCACGTTGCTGCCCGCGCCGACCGTGATCGGCTCGTTGTCGCCTCTCAGCGTGCAGCCGAACCAGACCGACGCGCCGCTTTCCAGGATCACCCGGCCGATCAGGTTGGCGTCGGGCGCGACCCAGAAATCGCCATTCTCGGGAAGCGTCGGCGCGATGCCGTCGAGCGTGTAAAGGGTCATGTCAAAGCGCCTCGAATTCGGCCTGCAAGGCGCGCACATGCTCGGTCAGGCCGGGCTGCTGGCTGCGGCGCAGGCGGGTTGCGGTCAGGATGGTCTTGAGCCGGTCCTCGGTGGCGTCGAGATCGTCGTTGACCAGCACGAAATCGTACCCGTCCCAATGGCTGATCTCGTCCCAGCTCTTCTGCATCCGCTTGGCGATGGTCTCGGCAGTGTCCTGGCCGCGGCCTTCCAGCCGGCGGCGCAGTTCGGCAATGGAGGGCGGCAACAGAAACAGCGAAAGCGTGTGCTGGCCCATCGCCGAGTTGCGGATCTGCTGCGCCCCCTGCCAGTCGATATCGAAGAGAACGTCCTGCCCGGCCTCGACCGCGGCGCGCACCGGCGCCTCGGGCGAGCCGTAGAAATGGCCGAAGACATGGGCGTGTTCCAGCATCTCGCCGCGGGCGACCTGGGCCTTGAACTCGCCCTCGCTGAGGAAATGGTACTCCCGCCCGTCGACCTCGCCCGGCCGGGGTCTGCGGGTGGTGGCCGAGACCGAGAACAGGATCTCCGGGTCCCAGTCGCGCAGGCGGCGGGCCAGCGTCGACTTTCCCGCGCCCGAGGGCGATGAGAGAATGATGAGAAGCCCCCGGCGGTCGTCCATGGCCTACTCCACGTTTTGGACCTGCTCGCGCATCTGGTCGATCACGGTCTTGAGGTCAAGCCCGATGCGGGTCAGCGCGGTGGCCTGCGCCTTGGAACACAAGGTGTTGGCCTCGCGGTTGAATTCCTGCATCAGGAAATCGAGCTTGCGGCCCACGGGCCCGTCGTCTGACAAAAGCGCGCGCGCCGCCTCGACATGCGCGGCCAGCCGGTCAAGCTCTTCGCGCACGTCCGATTTCACCGCAATCAGGGCCAGTTCCTGCGCCACCCTGTCGGGATCGGCGCCGTCGCTGTTGTCCAGCACGCGGGCGAGGTTGGCCTTCAGCGCCGCGGCCATCTCGGGGCCGCGCGCCTCGGCCTCGACTTGCGCGGCCTCGACCAGCTCCGCGATCCGCGCCAACTGGTCGCCCAGCACCGCGTCGAGCGCGGCGCCCTCGGCCGCGCGCATTTGCAGGAAGGCGTCGATCAGCGGTGCCAGATCGGCGGTGAGCGCGGGCAGCAGCGCCTCGGCATCGGGTGCCGCGCCGGCCTCGACCACGCCCTTGAGCGACAGGACCTCGGCCGCGCTGGGCGGCGGCAGCGTGAGGTTGTGTTCGAGCGCGGCCACCTCCACGCGCTTGAGCGCCGCCAGCGCGGCATTCAGCGCCGGGGTGTCCAGCGCGAACCCCGCCGCCCCCTCGCCGCGGGTGAGCCGCAGGCCCAGCGTGACGTTGCCGCGCGCCACCTTTCCGGCCAGCGCCTTGCGCACCGCCTCTTCCAGCCCCGGAAGCCCCTCGGGCAGGCGCAGCCGCAGATCGAGCCCGCGGGCATTCACGCTGCGAATCTCCCAGGCCCAGCTCTGGGCGCCGCTCTGCCCTGTGCGCGCCGCGAAGGCGGTCATGGAGTTAACCATCGGTTACGAAAATCCCCCCGGTTGTCGGTATTTTGTGCATTCTTAACCCAAGGGTAAGGGTCTTGCCGCCACGGTTAACACGGGCGTCGACCGGGCGGCAATGATCCCGACCCCAGGACAGCCGCAAGGAAAACCGCGATGGACCGGGAAAAGAGCGCCACGGCACAGATATGCGCCTTTCGGCGGAAAGGGCTGATGCAGGATTTCGCCACCCTCGCCACGGTCGAGGCCTACTGGGAGGGGGTGCGCGGGGGGCGGCCCTGCCCGCCCCCGCGGGCCGCCATCGACCCGCGCGGGCTGGAGGGCGCGCTGTCGGGCGCGTTCCTGGTCGAACGTATCGCGCCCGGCCAAGCCCGGCTGCGGATCGCCGGGCGCGACCTGGCCGCGATGATGGGCATGGACACGCGCGGCATGCCGCTGTCGGCGCTGTTCCTGCCAGAGGCGCGCGCCCGGCTGGAAGGGGTGCTGGAGCTTTTGTTCGACGGGCCGGCCCGGCTGGAGGTCGCCCTCGCCGCGCCCGGCGCGGCCGGGGCGCCGCGGCTGAAGGCCCGAATGCTGCTGTTGCCGCTATGCGACCGGGAGGGGCACGTCAGCCGCGCGCTCGGCGCGCTCGAGTTGGCCGGCGACGTGGGCCGGGCGCCCCCCCGCAGGATGGCGATCGCGGGCTGTCACAGCCGGCCGCTGGACGCCGCCGCCCCTTTTCCGGGTCTGGCAGAGGGCCGCGCGGGCTTTGCCCCGGCGCCGCGCCTGCGCGGGCGGCCGCGGCTAGTGCTGGTCCGCTCCGCCAACCCGCCCCGCGGCGCCGGCTGAGCCTCAGAGCGCCGCGGCGATCTGGCCCGCGTGGCGGTCGCTCAGTTCTTCGGCGACGAGGAAGGCAAGCTCCAGCGCCTGGCTGGCGTTGAGCCGCGGGTCGCAGGCGGTGTGGTAGCGCGACGAGAGGTCCTCGTCGGTCACGGCACGCACGCCGCCGGTGCATTCGGTCACGTCCTTGCCGGTCATCTCGAAATGCACGCCGCCGGGGATGGTGCCCTCGGCCTTGTGCACCGCAAAGAACTCCTGCACCTCGCGCAACACCGAGTCGAACGGCCGGGTCTTGAACCCGCTGGCCGATTTGATCGTGTTGCCGTGCATCGGGTCGCAGGTCCACACCACCTCGGCGCCCATGTTGCGCACCGTCCTGATCAGCCGGGGCAGGTTGTCGCCCACCGTGCCCGCGCCGAATCGTGCGATCAGCGTCAGACGGCCCGGCACGTTTTGCGGATTCAGCTTTTCGATCAGCACCTTGAGGTCGTCCTCGGTGATCGAGGGTCCGCATTTCAGCCCGATCGGGTTCATCACGCCGCGGCAGAACTCGACATGCGCGCCGTCCACCTGCCGGGTGCGGTCGCCGATCCACAGCATGTGGCCCGTGCCCGCGACCCAGTTTCCGGAGGTGGAATCGACCCGGCAGAGCGCCTCTTCGTATTCCAGTAGCAACGCTTCGTGCGAGGTGAAGAAATCGACCGTCGCCAGCCCGCGCATCGTGTCGCCGTTGACGCCCGCGGCGGTCATGAACGACAGCGTGTCGCTGATCCGGGCGGCCATCTCGCGGTATTTCTCGGCCTCGTCGCTGTCGGTAAAGCCCAGCGTCCAGCTATGCACGCGATGGATGTCGGCGAACCCGCCCTTGGAAAAGGCGCGCAGCAGGTTCAGCGAGGCCGCGGCCTGGGTGTAGGCCTGCAAGATGCGCTGCGGATCGGGGTTGCGGGCCTCTTCGGTGAATTCGAAGCCGTTGATGATGTCGCCGCGATAGCTGGGCAGCTCGACGCCGCCGATTGTCTCGGTCGGGGCCGAGCGGGGCTTGGCAAACTGGCCGGCCATGCGGCCGACCTTCACCACCGGCAGCTTGGCGCCATAGGTCAGCACCACCGCCATCTGCAACAGCACCTTGAACGTGTCGCGGATGGTGTCGGCCGAGAATTCGGCAAAGCTTTCGGCGCAGTCGCCGCCCTGCAACAGGAAGGCCTCGCCGCGCGAGACCTGCCCCAGCTTGGCTGTCAGGTTGCGTGCCTCGCCGGCAAAGACCAGCGGCGGATACTTGGCAAGCTGCGTCTCGACCGCGGCCAAGGCCTCGGGGTCGGTATAGTCGGGCATCTGCACCCGGGGCTTGCTGCGCCAATCGGATTTCTGCCACTGGGTCATTGTCGTCGCTCCGCAATCTCGGCTCTCGTGCCGGGGCTTATAGGCCGATGCGCCCCTGCCCGCCACCGCAAATCGGCACGATTCGGCACGCACTTCGGGCCGGGCGCCGTGGCGCAAGCGATCTCTGGCCGTGGCCCCGCAGCGCGGGGCGGACCGCGTGGCCGAGCCGGCGAAACCTTCGGCCGTCGGGCGGCAGAGCGCTTTCGGCCGAGGGTCGGCGCGCTGCCGGCGCGACACTGGCACGGCCCCCGCTCTGCCCTCAACAGGCGGCCGGAAAGGCGCGCTTTTCGCCGTCCGGCCGGGCCGTTTGGTCCTGCGCCCGTGACGTCTGGGGCTTGATCAGCGCCGACAAAACTGGTTTCCGTTCTGAATAGCGCGAAAGGACCGGGTCGTTGGGCGATCGGTTGGATGAAGAATTCCTGGTAGAGGTCGCCGACCCCGGCGCCAAGCCTCAGAACGTCGTATTCGTGCTGCTCGATCAATTCACCATGCTCAGCTTTGCCTGCGCGATCGAGCCCCTGCGCATTGCCAACCGGATGTCGGGCAAGTCACTCTATCGCTGGCGGCTGGCCGGAGAGGGCGGCGATTACGCCACCTGCTCGCACGGCACGGCGCTCAGGCTCGACACCGATCTGGCCGAGCTGGGGCGCGAGGACATGGTGCTGGTCTGCGGCGGCACCGATGTGCAGGCGGCCACCACCAAGCGGCTGTTGAACTGGCTGCGGCGCGAGGCGCGGCGCGGCATCTCGATCGGCGGGCTGTGCACGGCGTCCTACGCGCTGGCGCGGGCCGGGCTGCTGGATGGCAAGCGCGCCACCATTCACTGGGAAAACCAGGACAGCTTTGCCGAGGAATTCCACGAGGTCGACCTGACCAAGTCGGTCTTCGTGATCGACGGCAACCGGATGAGCACCGCCGGCGGCACCTCGTCGATCGACCTGGTGCTGAAGCTCATCGCCGACGCCCATGGCGAAGAGCTGGCCAACGCCGTGGCCGACCAGTTGATCTACTCGTCGATCCGCACCGACCAGGACACCCAGCGGCTGTCGATCCCCACCCGGATCGGGGTGCGCCACCCAAAGCTAAGCCAGGTGATCCAGCGCATGGAGCAAAACCTGGAGGACCCGATCAGCCCGGCGATCCTGGCGCGCGACGTGGGCATGTCGACGCGCCAGCTGGAACGGCTGTTCCGCCGCTACCTCAACCGCAGCCCCAAGCGATATTACATGGAACTGAGGCTCGGGAAGGCGCGCAACCTGCTGATGCAGACCGACATGAGCGTGATCAACGTGGCGCTCGCCTGCGGCTTTGCCTCGCCCAGCCATTTCTCCAAGTGCTACCGGGCGCATTACGACACCACGCCCTATCGAGAGCGCGGCAGCCACGGCACCCGCGCGCCGGCCTGAGCGTCAAAACCGCGTCAGGATCGGTTCGGCGTTGGAGTTCATCGAGAAATTGATCACCACGAGGTCCTGCCCGCGTTCGTGGTAAAGCAGGTAGATCCACAGGTAGTGCTCGCGCTCGCGGAACGCGATGATCTCTTCGCGGAACCCGTTTTCCAGCGCGCGCGTGCGCACCCGCATGTCGTCGGTCAGCGCCGCGGGGTAGATCGAGCGGAACTGGCTGTTGATCGCGTCGAGCTGTTCGGGGCTGTATTCATCGCGCCCGCCGAGCCGC
Source organism: Rhodovulum robiginosum (assembly GCF_003944755.1). Classification (GTDB taxonomy): domain Bacteria; phylum Pseudomonadota; class Alphaproteobacteria; order Rhodobacterales; family Rhodobacteraceae; genus Rhodovulum; species Rhodovulum iodosum. The sequence continues at coordinate 9,009 of NZ_RWGU01000044.1, read as the reverse complement.
TGGATCAACGGGACGAAATCACGCATCGCGGCCTTCTGCCGCAGAAAGCTGCGCAACTCGGCGTAGTCGTCGAAAATGCCGTCTGGCCGGCCGTCTTGCGCCGGGGCCTGAAATGCCGTCAGCGCCAGGGCCACGGCCAGCACCGCCGCCATTCTTAAACGCATCGTCCCCTCCCGATGGTCAATTGCGCCATGCTAGGCGCACAGGCCCTGGCGATCAATCTCAGGCGCCTGCCGCGGCCTTTTCTTTTCACATCGTCCGTCTTACGCTGCGCGCCGGAATAACCGTTCAACATGGGAGTTGAAGATGAAAAAGCTGCTGATGGCCAGCGCCGCCGCCGCGCTGATGGCCGGCGCCGCCTCTGGCGAGGAAATCAAGGTCGGGGTGGCCGCGGCCTTTACCGGCCCGCTGGAATCGCTCGCCCCGCCGATCGCCGCGGGTTCGGAACTGGCGCTGAAACAGGCCAGCGACTCGGGCCTGTTCCTCGACGGCTCGACCCTGACGCCGGTGCGCGCCGACACCACCTGCGTCGATTCCGCTGCCGCGGTGGCCGCGGTGGAACGCATCATCACCTCCGACCGGGTCGCGGGCGTGGCCGGGCCGATGTGCTCGGGCGCGACGGGCGCGGTGGTCAGCAACGTGGCGGTGCCCAACGGCATCGTCGTGATCTCGCCCTCGGCGACCTCGCCGTCGCTGTCGACGATCGAGGATAACGGCCTTTTCTTCCGCACCGCACCGTCGGACGCGCGCCAGGGCCAGGTCATGTCGGACCTGGTGATGGAGCGCGGCATCGAAGAAGTCGCCATCACCTATACCAACAACGACTACGGCAAGGGCCTCGCCTCGGCCTTCGAAGAGGCCTACAAGGCCGCCGGCGGCACCGTCACGATCACCGCCGCCCATGAAGACGGCAAGGCCGACTACTCGGCCGAAGTGGGCGCGCTGGCCTCGGCCGGCGGCGAGGTTCTGGTCGTGGTGGGCTATGTCGACCAGGGCGGCTCGGGCGTGGTGCAGGCGGCGCTCGATACCGGTGCCTTCGACACATTCGTCTTCCCCGACGGCATGGTCGGCCAGGCGCTGGTCGATCGCTTCGGCACGGCCATCGACGGCTCGTTCGGGCAGAACCCTGCCGCCGCCGGCGAAGGGCGCGAGCTTTTCACCGCGATGGCCGAAGAGGCGGGCTTCGACGGCACCTCGGCCTTCGCGGGCGAGGCGTATGACGCCGCGGCGCTGCTCGTGCTGGCGATGCAGGCCGCGGGCTCGGCCGACCCGCAGGTCTACAAGGACAAGGTGATGGAAGTCGCCAACGCACCGGGCGAAGAGATCCTGCCCGGCGAGTTGGACAAGGCGCTCGAGATCCTCGCGGGCGGCGGCGATGTCGATTATGTCGGCGCCGCCTCGGTCGAACTGATCGGCCCGGGTGAAAGCGGCGGCTCGTACCGCGAGGTCGTCATCGAGGGCGGCGAGCTCAAGGTCATCGGCTACCGTTGACAGCCATTGCGAAATGATTATGACAGCCCGGCCCGGTGCCGGGCTGTCTTTTTGGAAAACCCGGGGGCAAGGTCGCGCGATGATCGTGGTCGAGAACATGCACAGGCATTTCGGCGGCTTCCGCGCGGTCGACGGCGCCTCGCTGGAAATCCGCGAGGGGTCGATCACCGGGCTGATCGGCCCGAACGGCGCGGGAAAATCGACCCTTTTCAATGTGATTGCAGGCGTTCTTCAACCGACCGCCGGGCGCGTGACGATGGCCGGCGAAGACATCACCGGCCTGCCCCCGCACGAGCTGTTTCACAAGGGGCTGCTCAGGACCTTCCAGATCGCGCACGAGTTTTCGTCGATGACCGTGCGCGAGAACCTGATGATGGTGCCCGGCGGCCAGTCGGGCGAGCGGCTGTGGAATGCCTGGTTCGCGCGCGGGCGCGTCTCGGCCGAGGAACGCGCCCTGGCGCAGAAGGCCGACGAGGTGCTGGATTTCCTGACCATCGACCATTTGGCCGACGAGCGGGCCGGCAACCTTTCGGGCGGGCAGAAAAAGCTGCTGGAGCTCGGACGCACGATGATGGTGGACGCACGGGTGGTGTTTCTCGACGAGGTGGGCGCGGGCGTGAACCGGACGCTGCTGAACACGATCGGCGACGCGATCCTGCGGCTCAACGAAGAGCGCGGCTATACATTCTGCCTGATCGAGCATGACATGGATTTCATCGGGCGGCTTTGCGACCCGGTGATCGTGATGGCCGAGGGCAAGGTGCTGGCCGAGGGTGCGGCCAGCGAGATCATGAAAAACGAGGCGGTGATCGAGGCCTATCTGGGTACGGGTCTGAAGAACAAGGTGAAACAGGGCATTGCCTGACCGTCGCGCGGCGGCTCTGGCCTGCCGGAAAACGGGTATTTGAACCAAGAAGAAGAAGGGGCTGGGCGCGCATGGCGGAACCTTTCCTTATCGGCGAGGGCATGACCGGGGGCTATGGCGGGGCCGACATCCTGCATGCCTGCACCGTCGCCGTCGACGCGGGCGAGATCGCGGTGATCGTCGGGCCCAACGGCGCGGGGAAATCGACCGCGATGAAGGCGGTTTTCGGGATGCTGACCATCCACAAGGGCGCCGTGCGGCTGGCCGGAGAGGACATCACCGCCCTGACGCCCCAGGCCCGCGTGGCCAAGGGCATGGCCTTCGTGCCTCAGAACAACAACATCTTCACCTCGATGAGCGTCGAGGAAAACCTCGAGATGGGCGCATTTTTGCGCCGCGACGACATCGCGGCCACCATCGAGGAGGTGTACCGGCTGTTCCCGATCCTGCGGGAAAAGCGCCGGCAGGCGGCGGGAGAGCTGTCGGGCGGGCAGCGCCAGCAGGTGGCCGTGGGCCGGGCGCTGATGACCAAGCCCAAGGTTTTGATGCTGGACGAGCCCACCGCGGGCGTGTCGCCCATCGTGATGGACGAGCTGTTCGACCGGATCATCGAGGTCGCGCGCACCGGTATCTCGATCCTGATGGTCGAGCAGAACGCCCGCCAGGCGCTGGAGATCGCGGACAAGGGCTATGTGCTGGTCCAGGGGCGCAACGCCTATACGGACACGGGCAAGGCGCTTCTCGCCGATCCCGAGGTTCGGCGGACCTTTCTGGGGGGCTGAGCGATGGGGCGGTTTCCTTTCCCTCGGCAATCGCGGCAAGCGCTGCACCGGACGGTGCGGAGAGGGCTGGGCATGCGCGCAATTCTCATCGCCCTGCCGATCTTGTGGGCCGGCCCGGCGCTTGCGCTGGAGCTCGACTGCACCGCGCGGCTGGCCTGCGTTACAACCCTGGGCGCATGCGAGCCCGCCGAGGTGCCCTACGCGCTGAAGGTGGGCCGGCGCACGGGCGACAAGGTGGTGCTGACCACCCCTGATGACGAGAGCTTTTACGAATTCACCCGCCTGCCCGACGCCGCCGGCACGCTGTTGCAGGCGAGCGGCGGCGCGCTGGAAGAGGGCCAGGGCGCGGGTGCGATGACGGTGTTCGACGATTACCGCTTCGTGCTGACCCGCCACAGCTTGGTCCGCCTTGGCGCGGACGGTGTGGCCCGCGAGGCGGTGGCGATCACCATCCTCGGAACCTGCGAGGAGCCTGAGCAATGACAGACCTTCTGAACGCGCTGGTCGCGTTTTCCAACTTCGTGCTGATCCCGGCCACCGCCTATGGCGCGCAGCTCGCGCTGGGCGCGCTGGGGGTGACGCTGATCTACGGCATCCTGCGGTTTTCCAACTTCGCCCATGGCGACACGATGGCCTTTGGCACCATGCTCACCGTGCTGTTCACCTGGTGGCTGCAATCGCTGGGCGTCGGGCTGGGGCCGCTGCCCACCGCGCTGCTGGCGCTGCCGGCGGGCATCGCCGGCACCGCGCTGTTGCTGCTGGCCACCGACCGGGTGGTCTACCGCTTTTACCGCGCGCAGAAGGCCAAGCCGGTGATCCTGGTGATCGTCTCGATGGGGGTGATGTTCATCCTCAACGGTCTGGTGCGCTTCATCATCGGGCCCGACGACCAGCGCTTTGCCGATGGCGAGCGGTTCATCATCACCGCGCGCGCCTTCAAGGAGATGACGGGCCTCGACGAGGGGCTGGCGATCCGCACCACGCAAGGCATCACGCTGGTCACGGCGATGATCGTGGTGGTGCTCTTGTTCTGGTTTCTCAACCGGACCCGGACGGGCAAGTCGATGCGGGCCTTTTCCGACAACGAGGACCTGGCGCTGCTGTCGGGCATCAACCCCGAACGCGTGGTGGCGATCACCTGGATCATCGTTGCCGCGCTGGCGACAATCGCGGGTGTTCTCTACGGATTGGACAAATCCTTCAAGCCCTTCACCTATTTCCAGCTGTTGCTGCCGATCTTCGCCTCGGCCATCGTGGGCGGCCTGGGCAGCCCGGTGGGCGCCATCGCCGGGGGCTTCGTGATCGCCTATTCCGAGGTGACGATCACCTATGCCTTCAAGAAGGTGCTGGGGTATCTCTTGCCCGAGCGGCTGGAGCCGGACGGCCTGGTCCAGCTCCTTTCGACCGATTACAAGTTCGCGGTCAGCTTCGTGATCCTGGTGATCGTGCTGCTGTTCCGCCCGACGGGCCTGTTCAGGGGGAAAGCGGTATGACAATGCGCGACGCCCTTCTCTTCGTCTTCGTGGCGCTGCTGATCCTCGGCGTGGGGTTCCTGCAAAGCTGGAACACGGCGCTTTCCATCCTCAACATGGGGCTGATCTCGGCGATCATGGCTCTGGGGGTCAACATGCAATGGGGCTATGCCGGGCTCTTCAACGTGGGCGTGATGGGCTTTGTCGCGCTCGGCGGGCTGGCCGCGGTGATCGTGGCGATGCCGCCGGTGGGCGCGGCCTGGGCCGCGGGCGGCGGGCGGATGCTGCTGGCGCTGGTGCTGGGCGCGGGGGTGATCGCGGGCGCGGTCGCGCTGTGGCAGCGGATGGCCAAGGGCCGGGCGCGGGCGCTGGCGATGGTGGCCTGGCTGGTCGCGGGGTTCTTCCTCTACCGCTTCGTGTTCGACCCGGCGGCGAATGCCATCGAGGCGGTCGATGCGGCCTCGACCGGTTATCTCGGCGGGCTTGGCCTGCCGGTGCTGCTGGCCTGGCCGGTGGGCGGGCTGCTGGCCGCGGGCGCGGCCTGGGCGATCGGCAAGACCGCGCTGGGGCTGAGGTCGGATTACCTGGCCATCGCGACGCTGGGCATCGCCGAGATCGTCATCGCGGTGCTGAAGAACGAGGACTGGCTGAGCCGCGGCGTGAAGAACGTGATCGGCCTGCCGCGCCCGGTGCCCTACGAGGTGGACCTTCAGCAAAGCCCCGGGTTTGTCGAGAACGCCCAGGGGCTGGGGCTGGACCCGGTCGTCGCCTCGACGCTTTACGTCAAGCTGCTTTATGCGGCGCTGTTCCTGGCCGTGCTGCTGGCGCTGATCTGGCTGGCGGAAAAGGCGCTGAATTCGCCCTGGGGCCGGATGATGCGCGCGGTGCGCGACAACGAGGTGGCGGCCGAGGCGATGGGCAAGGACGTCAAGGCCCGGCACCTGCAGGTGTTTATCCTGGGCTCGGCCATCTGCGGGCTGGCGGGCGCGATGATGACGACGCTCGACGGGCAGCTCACGCCCAGTTCGTACCAGCCGCTGCGCTATACGTTTTTGATCTGGGTGATGGTGATCGTCGGCGGCTCGGGCAACAACTGGGGCGCGGTGCTGGGCGGTTTCCTGATCTGGTTCCTCTGGGTCGAGGTCGAGCCCTTCGGCGCCTTCCTGATGAACGTTCTGACCGCGGGCATGGCCGAGGACTCGGGCCTCAAGGCGCATCTGCTGGACAGCGTCGCGCATATGCGCCTGCTGACCATGGGGGTGATCCTGCTGGTGGTTCTGCGTTTCAGCCCGCGCGGGCTGATCCCCGAACGCTAGGAAACGTTAACCGTCGCAGGCACATCCAGGCGGCTTGTGACAACTCTTCGACCTGCTGATACAACTGTCGCCGCAAGCCTTGCCTTTTCGACAGGTCTTGCAGCAATAGACCTTGATAGCCTCGGAAGCTTGAAGGGTCCGTAGACGTTCAGCCACGCCAGCCGCATCAGCCGGAGATTTGGCTTCGGCCAATCCGCCCGTAGCGATACATGCGAAGCAAATCACTGCGAGCGTCCATTGAAACAACCATCTCATGGACAGCACCGATTACGTTATATTAATTAAGATTAACACAACCCGCGGCTACCTCCAAATTGCTTCAGAAGCCCTGACCGTCAGACCGGCCTGAAAACGACAGCTTCTGTCGCGGATGACCATGCCGCCCCCCTGCCCGCCCCGCCACGCTCGGCCACAAGGGAGATGCGAGGGGACGCGATGAAAAGCCATGTGAAGGTCTGCGTGATCGGCGGCGGGGTGGTGGGGTGTTCGGTGCTTTACCACCTGACCAAGCTGGGCTGGTCCGACGTGATGCTGATCGAGCGGTCGGAGCTGACCAGCGGGTCGACCTGGCACGCGGCGGGGGGCTTTCACACGCTGAACGGCGACACCAACATGGCCGCCCTGCAGGGCTACACGATCGGGCTCTACAAGGAGCTGGAGGAAATCACCGGCCTCAGTTGCGGGCTGCACCATGTCGGCGGGCTGACGCTGGCCGACACGCCCGAACGGTTCGACATGCTGAAGGCCGAGCGGGCCAAGCACCGCTACATGGGGCTGGACACCGAGATCCTCGGGCCGGACGAGATCAAGGCGATGGCCGAACTGGTCAATGTGGAGGGCATCCTCGGCGCGCTCTACGACCCGCTGGACGGCCATCTCGACCCCTCGGGCACCACCCATGCCTATGCCAAGGCCGCGCGGATGGGCGGTGCCGAGATCGTGCTGCACAACCGCGTGCTGGAGACCAACCCCCACCCGGAGGGTTGGGAGGTGGTCACCGAAAAGGGCACGGTGATCGCCGAGCATCTGGTGAATGCCGGCGGTCTCTGGGCGCGCGAGGTGGCGGCGATGGCGGGGCTTTACCTGCCGCTCCACCCGATGGAGCACCAGTATCTGGTAACCGAGGAAATCCCCGAGATCGCCGGGCGCGACACAGAGTTTCCCCACGTGATCGACCCGGGCGGCGAAAGCTATCTGCGGCAAGAGGGCAAGGGGCTGTGCATCGGCTTCTACGAACAGCCCTGCGAGCCCTGGGCGGTGGACGGCACATCCTGGGAATTCGGCCACGAGTTGCTGCCCGACAAGCTGGACAAGGTCGAGGACAGCATAGAATTCGCCTATCGCCGCTTCCCGGTGCTGGAACGCGCGGGCGTCAAGACGGTGATCAACGGCCCCTTCACATTCGCCCCTGACGGCAACCCGCTGGTGGGCCCCGTGCCGGGCTTGCGCAACTACTGGGCCGCGGTGGCGGTGATGGCGGGGTTCAGCCAGGGCGGCGGTGTGGGGCTGACGCTGGCGCAATGGATGATCGAGGGCGAGACGCCGCAAAACCCCCAGGCGCTGGACGTCGCCCGCTTCGGCCGCTGGATCACCGCCGGCTATACCCGGCCCAAGGTCGTGGAAAACTACCAGAACCGCTTTTCCGTGACCTACCCCAACCAGGAGCTGCCCGCCGCGCGGCCGTTCCGCACCACGCCGATGTACCCGGTGTTCGACGAGATGGGCGCGGTCTGGGGGCACCAGTTCGGGCTGGAGGTGGTCAACTATTTCGCCCCCGAGGGCGAGGCCCGGTACGAGACCCCTTCGTTCCGCCGCTCGAACGCGTTCGAGGCTGTGGGGCGCGAGGCGCGCGCGGTGCGCGACGGCGTGGGCATCGCCGAGATCCATTCCTTCGGAAAGTTCCGCGTCACCGGGCCCAGGGCCCGCGCCTGGCTCGACCGGATCATGGCCGGGCGCATCCCCGTGCCGGGGCGGCTGGCGCTGAGCCCCATGCTCTCGCCCCGGGGCAAGCTCTTGGGCGATTTCACCGTCTCTTGCCTGTCGGACACCGAGTTCCGCCTGACCGCCAGCTACGCCGCGCAAGAGGTCCATCGCCGCTGGTTCGAGGCGCATCTTGAGAACGGCGTGAGGGTGGAAAACGTCTCGGACCGGATCACCGGCTTTCAGATCGCGGGGCCGCGGGCACGCGACCTGCTGGCCGCCTGCACGCGACAGGACGTGTCGGCAGAGGCGTTTCGGTTTCTCGATGTGAAACGGTTTTGTATCGGAATGGCCGATTGTCTCGTCCAGCGGGTCAGCTACACCGGCGATCTGGGCTACGAGATCTATACCGACCCGATGGCCCAGCGTGCGCTCTGGGCCACGCTTTGGGCAGCCGGGCAGCCCATGGGCCTGACCCCCTTCGGCGGGCGGGCGCTGATGAGCCTCAGGCTGGAGAAATTCTTTGGCGCGTGGCTACGGGAATATTCGCCCGACTACACCCCGGCCGAGACCGGGCTCGAGCGGTTCATCGCCTTCGGCAAGGGCGACTTCATCGGCCGCGCGGCGGCCGAGGCCGAGCGCGCCAAGGGCCCGCGGCGCAAGCTGTGCGCGATGGTGGTCGAGGCCGAGGATGCGGACGTGACAGCCTACGAACCGATCCGGATCGACGGCCATGTGCAGGGCTACTGCACCTCGGGCGGCTATGCCCACTGGGCCGGGCAATCGGTGGCGCTGGGGCTGGTGCCGGCGGGCGCGGCCTGGGACGGCCACGCGGTCGAGATCGAGCTGATGGGCGCACGCCGCCCCGCGCGCATCGTCACCACGCCGCTGTTCGATGCCGACGGCGCCCGGATGCGGGGCTGAGGCGGCGCTGGCGCGACCGCCCTGCCCGGCCTAGCATGGCCGCCATGAGCGAGACCGCGATCCTGATCCTGGCCGCCGGGGCTTCCGCCCGTATGGGCGGGCGCGACAAGCTGCTCGAACCGGTCGCGGGCCGGGCGCTGTTGCGCCGGCAGGTCGAGGCGGCGCTGGCCACCGGCGCCCCGGTGGTGGTGACGCTGCCCCCCGGCGCGGACGCGCGTCGCGCGGCGCTGGCGGGCCTG
>NZ_RWGU01000045.1 GCF_003944755.1 Rhodovulum robiginosum | reverse complement strand
TCCCGCAAGGGTAGCCGCGAGAACGGTATTGATAGCTTTGCGTATCGCTTTCATATCGGTAACACTTTAGCGCAACTGGCCGCGAAAGCGAGCGTCGCGCCGGTCACATTTGGAGGAGTGCGATGAGTGAGACCGCGCGCAAGCGCGATGCCTGCAACGCGCTGTCGGCGCGCTTCGCCGCGGTGGCCGAAGGCCAGCTCGCGCGCTGGCAGGACCGGCTCGCCGCGCTGGAGCGGATGCGCCAGACGCTGGGCTATACCGAGACCCTGCGCCGGGGCTACGCGGTGGTGCGCGCGGGCGACGAGGTGGTCACGACACGGGCCGAGGCCGAGCGCGCCGGGCCGCTGGAGATCGAGTTTCAGGACGGGCGGTTCAGCCCCGGCGGCGGGGCCCCGAAAAAGCGGCCCTCGCCGAAGAAACCGCCCGAGCAGGGCAGCCTGTTCTGAGCCCCTCGGGACGCGGCGGCTGTACCGGGGCGCCATTGGGTATTTTCGCCAAGAAGAAGCGAGCGGTCGCGCGTCAGACGCCCACGTCGGGGCCGCTGCAGATCAGCGGCTCGCGGCTTTGGCGGACCTCGATGAGTTCGCGGTCGGCGGGGTCGTTTTCGTAGCGCGCGGTCAGGCCCAGGGGCGCGCGGTAAAAGCTCCAGCACTGGGGTGCCTGGGGCTCGTGGTCGTAACGAAAGCAGATCTGGCCGCCCGATTCGTACCACACGCCCTCGGCGCATTCTCCGTCGAGGAACGTCCAGACCACGCGGCGGCCGGGCAGGTATTGCTCGGCGCCGTAGGGGATGCCCTCGGCATTGTAGAAAAGCGTCTTGCCGGTGGCGTAGCGGTCGAACTCGTCGCCGGTCATCGCCTCCTGGCCGAGGGCGGGCGCGGCGAAGAGCAGGGCGAGGCTGAGGCTGGCGGCAAGGGTCTGCATGGGCGGGGTCCCGGGTCTGGTTGAGGGATCAGTTTGACAGAGCCCCGGCGCCGGTGCCAGAGGCGGGCCCGGCTTTCGGCAGCCATTGGCGCGCGCGGGCGTCCATCACCCGCCGCCAGGCCCGGGGGACCAGCGCGAGCGTGGCCATGGCGGGCAGGCTGAGGGGCAGGGTGGGGGCCTGGCCCTCGGGCTGTAGCCTGAGCGCGGGAAAGCGGCGCGCGGGGTGGGCGTGGTGGTCGGAATGGCGCGGGGCGTTGAGCATCATGTAGCTGGTGAACCAGTGCGGCGAATCCCAGGAATGGCGCGCGCCGAGGGGTTCGTACCGGCCGTCGGGACGCATGGCGCGCCGCAGCCCGTAATGCTGGACGTAATCGGCCAGAAGGAGTTGCGCCTGGGCGTGGGCGGCGAGCCCCAGATAGGCGGCCAGCCCGCCCGCGCCGAAGACCAGCGCCACGGCGATCAGGCAGGCCAGCCCGCCCAGGACATAGGCCAGGTAGGGATGGCGCCATCGGGGCGGCGGGGGGCTCTTGCAGGCCATCGCCCGCGTTTCCGCGGCAAGGCCTGCGCGGAACGAGCCGGCCCAGGCGCGCGGCGCGAAACGGTAATAGCTCATCCCCAGGGGGGCCGAGTTCGGATCCCTGGGGGTGGCGGCGTGGACGTGGTGCACTTGGCGGTGGGCCGATGTGTGATGGCCGAAGAGGAGCGAGATATAGACCCATTTGCCCAAGGCGAAGAGGCGTTTGTCGGTGCAGTGGATCAGCTCATGCGCATTGGGGATACTGATCTGGCCGAGGAAGAGACCGAAGCCGAGGAAGGCCGCGACCCGCTCGGCCGTGCCGAGGCCGCTGGACCCGCCGACGGCCCAGATGCCCAGGGGCAGCGCCGCGAAATGCGCCAGCGCGAGCGCGGCCGACAAGCGGTCGGCGGCGGGAAACCCGGTGCCCTCGGGGGCGTGGGGCGCGGCGACGTGGATCAGCTGGTCCAGCGTGAAGGTGACGAGGGTGAGATAGAGCAGCGCGGCCGCGGTCCAGACCCCGCCGAGCGCCGTGCCGAGCGCCAGCAGCGGCAGCGGCACAAGCGTGGCCATGGCGAATGGGATGACGGGGCGGAACATCGGCGGCCTCTGTCTGCGGCGGCGCGCGGCATGGCGCGCGCCGCGGTGCGGGCGCAGGATGGCGTGAAACGGCGCGGGCTTCCAGCCCCTTCCATATCGCCGGATTTGCGCATAGGTCAGGGCAGGATGCCCCGGAGGTGACATGGCATTTTTCTCGAAGCTCAGGCAAAGATTGAAACGCTCCTCGTCGAAGATCGAGGAGGGGCTGGAGGCGATCGTCGAGGACGGCGGGACCGAGGACGAGGTCGAGACGCCCGAACCGGAGGCGCAGCCGCAGCCTGAGGCCGCTGCCGAGCCGTTGGTCCTGTCGCGTGAACATGCCGTCGCGCCTGACCCTGCGCCCGCGCCACACACTGCCCCGGAACCGGACCCCGCGCCCGCGCCGGAACCGGACCCCGCGCCCGCGCCTGCGTCCGAGCCCGAGCCGCAGCCTGCGCCCGAGCCGTTGCCCGTGCCGCCGGCCCCCGCGCCCCTGCCCGAGCCGGAACCCGAACCGGTGCCAACCTCCGACGAGCCCGCGCCGGATCCCGAGCCCGTAGAGGTGCCTCCGGCGCCCGAGCCGGAGCCGCAGCCCGAGCCGGAACCCGAACCGGTGCCAACCCCCGACGAGCCCGCGCCGGAACCCGAGCCCGTAGAGGTGCCTCCGGCGCCCGAGCCGGAGCCAGAGCCCGAGCCGGAACCCGAACCGGTGCCGTCCCCCGAAGAGCCCGCGCCGGAACCCGAACCCGAAGAGGTGCCTCCGGCACCCGGGCCGGAGCCGCAGCCCGAGCCGGAACCCGAGCCCGACCCGCGGCCGGAACCAGAGCCGGTGGGTGTGCCGCCGGCGCCCGAGCCCGCGCCGACCCCGCCACCGGCCGAGGTGCCCGTCACGCCCGAGCCGATCGGCACGCCCGGGCCCCTCGAAATCCCGCCGTCGGAGGCCGAACCGGCCAGCCGGCCGGGCTTTTTCGGGCGGATGCTTGGCCGCGGCGAGAAGAAGGTCGTGGTCCGGCGCGAGCTGGACGACGACATGCTGGAAAGCCTCGAAGAGCTGCTGATTACTGCCGATATGGGCGTGGATACGGCGCTGCGCGTCACCGCAAACATGGCCGAGGGCCGGTTCGGCAAACGGCTGTCGGTGGACGAGATCAAGGGGCTGTTGTCGCACGAGATCACCCAGATCATGGAGCCCGTGGCGCGCCCCATGCCGCTTTACCCGAAAAAGCCGCAGGTGGTGCTGGTGGTGGGTGTCAACGGGTCGGGCAAGACCACGACCATCGGCAAGCTGGCCTCGCAGTTTCACGCCGCAGGCAAGTCGGTGATCATCGCCGCGGGCGACACGTTCCGCGCAGCCGCCGTCGAGCAGTTGCAGGTTTGGGGCGATCGCGCCGGGGTGCCGGTGATGACCGCGCCGCAGGGCGCCGACCCCGCGAGCCTGGCCTATGACGCGATGGCGCGCGCCGAGGCCGAGGGCACAGACCTTTTGATGATCGACACTGCCGGACGGCTGCAAAACCGGCAGGACCTTATGGAAGAGCTGGCCAAGATCGTCCGCGTGATCCGCAAGCGCGACGAGACGGCGCCGCATAACACGCTTTTGGTGCTGGACGCCACGACCGGGCAGAACGCGCTGTCACAGGTGGAGATATTCCAAAAGCTTGCCGATGTGACCGGGTTGGTGATGACCAAGCTCGATGGCACCGCCAAGGGCGGCGTTCTGGTGGCGCTGGCCGACAAGTTCGGCCTGCCGATCCACGCCATCGGCGTGGGCGAGCAGATCGACGACCTCGCCCCGTTCGAGCCCAAGGATTTCGCCGATGCGCTGGCGGGCGTGGAGGCGTGAGGGCGGCTGACTATTCCAACAGGCGCAGGAGCGCGAGCACGACGAGCGCGATGGCGGTGGCCAGCGCGGCTAGGGCAAGGCTGCCCGCCCCGCAGGCCAACCCGATCGCCCCGGCCAGCCACATGCCGGCACCGGTGGTCAGCCCCCTGACACCGCCCCGCCCGGTGATGATCGTGCCCGCGGCGAGGAAGGCGACACCGGCGGTCACCGCCTCGACCAGCCGCAGCGGATCGACCCGGAGCGCGGGGTTGTCGCCCTCAGTGGACTGCATCAGTTCGAAGGCCAGCAGCGTGAAGAGGCAGGCGGCCAGCGCGATCAGCATGTGGGTGCGCAGCCCGGCGGGTTTGTCCCGCGCCTCGCGCTCCCACCCGATAAGCCCGCCGAGGATCACCGCGGCGGACAGGCGCAGGCCGACGACGGCAAGCGGCAGCCCGCCGAACGGGTCGTCGAATTCCGAAAGGATGACGTCCAGCATCGCGCACCCCTCTTTCAGCGGTAGCGTCGTGACGGGCCGTTGTCGAGAGGGCCGCGCCGGATGAGTGAGTGGATCACCGGCATCGAGGGCACCGAGGCGGGCCATCGCCTGGCCCTCATACTCGCGCTTTCGGCGGCCTTCCTTCACGCGGTTTTCGGGGCGTTGCAGAAGGGGCGGCACGACCCCTGGCTCAGCCGCGGCGCGATCGATTTCTGCTACGGCATCATGGCCGCGCCGGTGGCGCTGTTCGTCGTGCCCTGGCCCGAGCCGCATATGTGGCCGATCTTCGGCTGGGTGTTCGTGATCCACCTCGGCTACAAGCTGGCGCAGGGCTATACCTACTCCAAGGGGGCCTACACGGTGGTCTACCCGGTGGTGCGCGGCACCGGGCCGCTCTTTGCCGTGATCGGGGCCTATTTCGTCTTCGGCGAGGTGTTCGGGCCGGTGCAATGGCTGGGCGTGGCGGTGCTGCTTGCCGGTATCTTCGGGCTGGCGGTCTACAACCTGATCCATTGGCAGATCGACCGCGAAACGTTGAAACCGGCGCTGGCGCTGGCGGTGCTGACGGGGGCCTTCGTCGCGCTTTACACCACCTACGACGCCTACGGTATCCGCGCCACGGCCGATCCCTTCACCTTCCTGGCCTGGTTTTTCTTCATCGACGGGCTGACGGTGATGCCGTGGGTCGCGGCGCTGCGCTGGGCGCGGCTGCCCGGCCGGCCGGCGCCGGGCCCGCTGATGCTGCGCGGGCTGACCGGCGCGGTGGTGGCCTATTTCAGCTTCGGCACGATCATGCTGGCGACGCGGCTCGACAAGGTGGGCGAGGCGGCCGTGCTGCGCGAGACCTCGACGGTCTTCGCGGCGCTGATCGGCTGGGTTCTGCTGGGCGAGAAGGTGGGGCCGCGCCGGCTGGGCCTGATGGCATTGATCGCGGGCGGCGCCGTGATAGTTGAGATGGGCGGATAAAGGGGGCTGTCGCATGGCCGAGAAGAAACCGATCAACCCGATCCTGAAATCGGCGCTCGAGCTGGGGCCGGTGGCGGCGTTCTTCGTCGCCTACCTCATGCTGCGCGAGCGGACCTTCGTGATCGGGGGAATGGAATACGAAGGCTTCATCCTGGTCACCGCGGGCTTCATCCCGCTGATCCTGGTCACCACCGGGGTGCTCTGGGCACTTTCGGGACATGTCTCGAAAATGCAGATCGCCACCGCCGTGCTGGTCGTGGTGTTCGGCGGGCTGACGGTCTGGCTGAACGATGACCGGTTCTTCAAGATGAAGCCCACGATCATCTATACGCTGTTCGCGGGCATCCTGGGGGTGGGGCTCTTGCGCGGGCAGTCTTACCTGCAGTTCGTGATGGAAGGGATGATGCCGCTGAAGCGCGAGGGCTGGATGGTCCTGACGCGGCGGCTGGCCGCCTTCTTCGCAGGGCTCGCCGTGTTGAACGAGGTGATCTGGCGCACGATGTCGACCGACATGTGGGTGAATTTCAAGACCTTCGGGCTGACCATCGCGATCTTCGTCTTTTTCATGACCCAAGGCGGGCTGTTCCAGAAATACAGCACCGACGAGAACAAGGACGGCTGAGCCTGTCCCAAGGATCTTGAACCAAGATCCTTGGCACCCGTCTTGCGTCAAGACCTTTGCGCGCCGCGCGGCTCAGGCCTGCTTGAACAGCGCCGCCTGCGCCGCGCGGTCCTTGCTGAAATCGCCGCGTTTCTCGGAATGAAGCGCGCGGCCCCGCTGCACGCCCGGCCGCGCGGCCATCTCTTCCAGCCAGCGCGCCATGTTGGGCTTGTCGTCCATGCTCTGCTCCTGACCCTTCCAGAGCGAGGCCCAGGGCCAGACCGCCATGTCGGCGATCGAATAGAAATCGCCCGCCACGTAGCGGTTGGCCGCCAACTGGCCGTCGAGCACCCGGTAAAGCCGCCCGGTTTCGGCCCGGTAGCGGTTCTTGGCGTAGGGCAGGTCGTGGGGCGGGTCCATCGCGGGGGCGTATTTCAGAAAGTGATGCGCCTGGCCGGCCATCGGGCCGACGCCGGCCATCTGCCACATCAGCCATTCTTCGACGGCGATCCGCTCGCGCTCGGTCCGCCCTTGAAAGAGGCCGGTCTTGCGGGACAGATACATCAGGATCGCGCCGGATTCGAAGATCGAAATCGGCGCGCCGCCCGGCCCGTCCGGGTCGATGATGGCCGGCATCCGGCCGTTGGGGTTGATCTTCTGATACGCGGGGTCGTACTGGTCGCCCGCGCCGATATCGACCAGCCGCACGGTGTAGGGCAGCCCCATTTCCTCCAGTGCTATGGCGATCTTCCAGCCGTTCGGCGTCGGCCAGTAGTAAAGCTCGATCTCGTTTGACATGCTGATCCCCTTTTTTGCGGGCTCAGGATGCGGCGTTTCCGAAAAACGGCAAGGGGCGCACGGGTCGCGGCGGTGCAAGAAGCCGTGACCAGCGCCGGCTCTTGGCCTCGGGCAGGGCCGCGCGCAGCATCTCGAAGGGCAGGGCGCCGCGAATGAGCGCGGCGTAGAGGTCGAACATGCCCGGGCGGATATAGGGGCTCCAGTGACAGACCCGGCGCGCCGGCTGCGCGATGTCGAAACCCAGGCGGCGCAGTGCGGCCAGCGTTTCGGCATGGTCGATCTGGATGTCCACCCAGCCCGGGCGCGACCCGGCCAACCCGTGGCCAAGGGTATGGTCGCGCGGGCGCTGCGGGGCCACCAGGCTTTCCAGCAGGAAATCGTAGAGGTCGTTCTCTCGGCTGGTGACGTTCAGGACCTGCGCCGCGCGGGCGGCGGGGGTGTCGAGCGCCGCCTCGGCGCGGCTGGCGAATTCGGCGGGCGTCATCAGGACGATACGCCCGAGCGCCCCCTCGGCCAGGTGCGGCATGGCCGACAGCGCCACGCGCGCGCCCAGCGAATGGGCCAGGATATGCACGGGCCGGCCGGGGCGGCGGGCGCGGATCTCGTCCACCAGTGCGGCCAGCGCGCGGCCCGCGCGCGCGGCCTCGCCATAGGCCTGCCAGATCGTGCCGCGCGCTTCCCACCCGAAGGCCAGGCACAGCCCCTCGCCGCTGGGCGCGCCGGAAAAACCCAGCGCGCGGGGCCAGGACACGGCCTTCCAGCAGTCGCGCTCGGGGGTGAGCGACAGGATGTGGCTGTGCGGGCTGTGGTCGGGGTCGCTGGGCGAGAACCTGTAGCCATGCAGCAGCACCACCGCCGGGGCGTGGTCGGGCAGGCCGGCCAACGCGGCGTCCAGCGCGCCGGCCAGCGTCGTCGCCGCGGCTGCGGGCGAGACGGTCGTTCCGGCGGCATTCACCTGCAGAAGGGGCATTGGGCTGCTTCCAGCGGATTCCACTAGATGTTGTGGAAGCGAATAGGGGGTGCATACGACAGATGCGTGAAACCCGTGTTACAGGTGCGTGACGCGGCTTGACGGCCACAGGGCGCCGCGGCTATTGCTGCCGCCATCGTGGCGATTTGTTCACCGGATTGCGGGCCACGTTAAACATGCCGCTAAAGAGGTCAGGGCGATGAAACCCCCGGCGTCTGGTGGACGGGCGGGGGTTTTTCTTTGCGCGAAACCAGGGGGCGCATGGCATGAGCGAGAACTGGAAGAGCCGGACCCGGATGGTCCATGCCGGCACCCGCCGCAGCGGCTATGGCGAGATGTCCGAGGCGCTTTTCCTCACTCAAGGCTTTGCCTACGAAAGCGCCGAGGCGGCCGAGGCGCGATTTGTCGAAGCCGGCGAGGACGAGTTCGTCTATGCCCGCTACGGCAACCCGACAGTGGCGATGTTCGAAGACCGGCTTGCCGCGCTCGAGGGCACCGAGGCGGGATTTGCCACCGCCTCGGGCATGGCGGCGGTCAACGGGGCGCTGATGGCGTTTCTCAAGGCGGGCGACCGCGTGGTCGCGGCCCGCGCCCTTTTCGGCTCGTGCCTCTACATTCTCGAAGACGTGCTGCCGCGGTTCGGCGTCGAGGTCGTCTTCGTCGATGGCACCGACCTGTCTCAGTGGGAACGGGCCGTCACCGCCGGGACGCGGGCGGTGTTCTACGAGACCGTCTCGAACCCGACGCTCGAGGTGATCGACACCGCCGCCGTCGCCCGCATCGCCCATGCCGCGGGCGCGCTGGTGATCGTCGACAACGTCTTTGCGACACCGGTTTACTCGCAGGCGGTCGCGCAGGGGGCCGATCTGGTGGTCTACTCGGCCACCAAGCATATCGACGGGCAGGGGCGATGTCTGGGCGGGGCGATCCTTGGCCCGCGCGAGGCGATCCGCGGCCCGGTCGAGACCTACATGAAGCATACCGGCGGCGCCATGAGCCCATTCAATGCCTGGGTCATGCTGAAAGGGCTGGAGACGATCGATCTGCGCGTGAGGGCGCAGGCCGCCTCGGCGCAGGCTATTTCCGAGGGGCTCGACGGGGACGCGCGGCTCGCGCGGGTGATCTATCCCGGCCTGCCGGCGCACCCCCAGCACGGGCTCATGCCGGAGGGCGGCACGATGGTGGCGATCGACGTGGCGGCCGGCAAGGATGCCGCTTTCCGCCTGCTCGACGCGCTGCGCATCTGGACGATTTCCAACAATCTGGGCGACGCGAAAAGCATAGCCACGCATCCCGCGACGACCACCCACCAGCGCCTGACGCCCGAACGGCGCGCAGCGCTGGGGATCACCGACGGGCTGATCCGGCTGAGCGTCGGGTTAGAGGATTCCGGCGACCTTCTGGACGACCTGACCCGCGCGTTGGAAATGATCTGACGGCGCGCCGCCGCGCGAGCGCAAGGCGAAAAAGTTGGACAAGTCCCGCCGCGCCCCCATTTATTACTCCGGTGAAAGCACGCGGAGGGGAAACCCGATGAACATCCATAACCGGGATATCGAACGTCAGCCGACCCGCGAGGAGGCCGAGCGCGCCCTGTCGCTGCTGCGCAACTGGGCCGGCAGCGTGACACCAGCCGAACTGGCGACGCTCGACCCTGCGGTGGCGCGCCTGCTGCCCGGGCAGGAGGTGT
This sequence comes from Rhodovulum robiginosum, assembly GCF_003944755.1. Taxonomy (GTDB): domain Bacteria; phylum Pseudomonadota; class Alphaproteobacteria; order Rhodobacterales; family Rhodobacteraceae; genus Rhodovulum; species Rhodovulum iodosum. Next base: position 173,086 of record NZ_RWGU01000045.1, on the reverse strand, counting down.
CGAACTATCCAGCGCTCAGCCGCACCTACCCGCATGATTTCGAGGCTGACGCGGCCTACAAGGCGTCGATGCCCGACCTGCAGAACGGCCCGGCCAGCCTGATCCGCGGCGCCAGGCGGGCAATCCAGCATGTGGGCATTTCCAACTTTCGCCTGCCGATCCGCTTCCATACCCGCGACAACGGCGATTTGACGCTGGAAACCTCGGTTACCGGCACGGTCAGCCTGGAGGCCGAGAAGAAGGGCATCAACATGTCGCGCATCATGCGCAGCTTCTATGCCCATGCCGAACGGACCTTCAGCTTCGAGGTGGTCGAGGCGGCGCTGGAAAGCTACAAGTCCGATCTCGAAAGCTTCGACGCGCGGATCATGATGCGGTTTTCCTTCCCGATGAAGATGCGCGCGCTGCGCTCGGGGCTGGACGGATTCCAGTACTACGATTTCGCGCTGGAGCTGGTCGAACAGGCCGGCGTGGCCAAGAAGATCATGCATCTCGACTATGTCTACTCCTCGACCTGCCCCTGCTCGCTGGAACTGTCGGAACACGCCCGGCAGGTGCGCGGCCAACTGGCCACGCCGCATTCGCAGCGCTCGGTCGCACGCATTTCCGTGGTGCAAGAGCCGGGCGCCGGCTGCCTGTGGTTCGAGGATCTGATCGACATCTGCCGCGCGGCGGTGCCGACCGAGACCCAGGTGATGGTCAAGCGCGAGGACGAACAGGCCTTTGCCGAGCTCAACGCCGCCAATCCGATCTTCGTGGAAGACGCCGCGCGGCTGTTTTCCGAGGGGCTGCAGCGCGACCCGCGGATCGGCGATTACCGCGTGATCGCCAGCCACCAGGAAAGCCTGCACAGCCACGACGCGGTCAGCGTGTTGACCGAAGGCGAGACGTTTGCGGCCGATAGCCTCGACCCCAAGCTTTTCTCGACGCTGGTCCACCCCGGCTGAGGCCGCTTGACAGCCCCGCTCGGCCCGGCCAAGCCTTGCGCCCATGTTCGACCTGCGCCCCGTGGGATATGTCATCGGCCTTTTGGTCGCCGTGTTGGGCGCGACGATGTTGCTGCCCATGGCGCTCGATATCTATCAGGGCAATGGCCATTGGGACGTCTTCTTCCAGTCCGCGGTGATCTCGACGCTTTCGGGCGGGCTGATCGCGCTGGCCTGCGCCAACGGGGTCGAGGACCGGCTGTCGATCCAGCAAACCTTCGTGCTGACCACGGGCGTCTGGCTGGCGCTGCCGGTCTTCGCCGCGCTGCCCTTCGTGCTCGGCGCGACCGAGGCGCGCTATGTCGATGCCTTCTTCGAGGCGATGTCGGGGCTGACAACCACCGGGGCGACGGTGTTTTCGGGGCTCGACAGCCTGCCGCAGGGGCTTTTGCTGTGGCGCTCGATGCTGCAATGGTTCGGCGGGGTCGGCATCATCGTCGTGGCGATGGTGTTCCTGCCCGAGCTGCGCGTGGGCGGGATGCAGATCTTCCGGTCCGAGGCGTTCGACACCGGCGGCAAGGTGCTGCCAAGGGCTGTCGAAATCGCCTCGCATATCTCGTGGATCTACCTCGTCCTCACGGTGATCTGCGCGCTTAGCTACAACGCGGTGGGCTTGCCGCCATTCGATGCTTTGAACCATGCGCTGACGACGATCGCCACGGGGGGCTTTTCGACCCATGACGCGTCTTTCGGGCTCTACCAGGGCGTGCCGGAATATGTCGCCGCGGTGTTCATGATTCTGGCGAGCCTGCCTTTCGTGCGCTACGTGCAGCTTCTGGCCGGACAGGCGCGCCCGATGCTGCGCGACAGTCAGGTCCATATCTACCTTGCCACCATTGCCGTCTTCGTGCTGGTGATCGCCGCGTTCCGGGTGATCGCCAATGGCGACCAATACGAGCGCGCCTTCCGCGAGGGCATCTTCAACGTGACCTCGATCATCTCGGGCACCGGCTATTCCAGCGTCGATTACCAGCTATGGGGCAATTTCCCGGTGGTGCTGTTCTTCTTCATCGGGCTGATCGGCGGCTGCGCCGGCTCGACCTCCTGCTCGATCAAGATCTTTCGGTACCAGCTGCTGTTCTCTGCGATCCTTGTGCAGATCAAGAAGATCTACGCCCCCCACGGGTTTTTCCAGCCGCGCTACCAGGGCCGGCCGGTGGATGACGAGGTGCTGTCCTCGGTGATGTCCTTCTTCGTCTATTTCGTGGTGACGCTGGGCACGATCACCGTGCTTTTGGGCGCGACCGGGCTCGATGCCACAACGGCGCTGTCGGGGGCGGCGGCGACGCTGGCCAATATCGGCCCGGGGCTGGGCGACCAGATCGGCCCGTCGGGCAATTTCGCCGGGCTGAACGACACCGCGAAATGGATCATGAGCGCGGCGATGCTGATCGGCCGGCTGGAGCTGATGGCCGTCTACGTGATGCTCACGCTGCAGTTCTGGCGGGTGTGACGGCGCGACCGCGGGACGCTGGGGCGCGGCCGGGGCGGCGGCCCCGCCCGGCCGTCAGCAGATGCGCGGCAACTGCTCGCCCACCAGCATATCCACGATGCGGCTGCCGCCAAAGGCCGTGCGCATGCGCACCTGGCCGGGATGCGTGTCGAGTGCGCGGCCGATGATCGCCGCGCCGCTGCCCTCGGGGCGCGCGCGCATGGCGGCAAGCGCCGCCTCGGCCTGATCCTCGGGAACGAACACGACAAGCGTGCCCTCGTTGGCCAGGTAAAGCGGGTCGAGGCCGAGGATCTCGCACATGCCCGTGACCTCGGTGCGCAGCGGCAGCGCGGTTTCGTCGATCTCGATGCCCAGCCCGGCGGCCTCGGCCATCTCGTTCAAAGCCGAGGCCAGCCCGCCGCGTGTCGCGTCGCGGGCCGCGCGAGTATCCGGCGCAGCGGCGATTACCGCCTCCATCAGGTGGCCCAGCCCCTGGCAATCCGACCGCAGGTCGGTCGAGAGTGCCAGATCGCCCCGCGCGGCGAGGATTGTTGCCCCGTGATCGCCCAGCACGCCGTTGACGATCGCCACGTCGCCGGGCCGGATATGGACCGCCCCGATATTGCGGCCGGGCGGGATCACGCCCACGCCCGTCGTGGTGACGAACAGACCGTCGGCCGCGCCCCGTCCCACCACCTTGGTATCGCCGGTGACGATGCGCACGCCGGCCAGGCGTGCCTCTTGGTCCATCGAGGCGACGACCCGGCGCAGCAGCGCGACCTCGGTGCCTTCCTCGATGATGAAGGCCGCCGACAGCCACAGCGGCCGCGCGCCGCCGACGGCAAGGTCGTTGACCGTGCCGCAGACCGCCAGCTTGCCGATATCGCCGCCGGGAAACTCCAGCGGCGTGACGACGAAACTGTCCGTGGTCATGGCCAGCCGCGCGCCGGGCTCGGCCAGCGCGGCATCGTGCAGCCGCGCCTGGTCCTCCATTGCGTCGGGGCGGAAGGTACAGGTAAAGACCTCGTCGATCAGATCGCGCATCGCGCGGCCGCCGCCGCCATGGGACAGCGTCACGCGGGTGTCGCGCAGGCGGGCGGGGCGGGTCATGTCGTTCACTCCGCCGCCTCCGTCGCGCGGGCGCCGCCATATTGCCAATAGGCCGCGCAGGCGCCTTCGGAGCTCACCATCAACGCGCCCAGCGGCATCTCGGGCGTGCAGCCGCGGCCGAATTGCGGGCAGGCGGTCGGCTTGATCCGACCGGTCATCACCTGGCCGCAGGCGCAGCCCTCGGGCTCGGCCACATTGCGCGGTCCGGCGGCATAGCCCACGCCGAATTTTTCCTCGGCATCATAGGCGGCATAGACGGGCCGGATGCGCAGGCCCGAGGCGTCGATCTCGCCCAGCCCCCGCCATTCGAAAGACGGGCGGCGTTCGTAGACATCGGCCATCGCGGCCAGGCTGACCGGATTGCCATGCTCGGGCACGACGCGGGCATACTGGTTCTCGACCTCGGCCCGCCCGTCACGGATCTGTTCCAGCACCATCAGCACCGACTGCAAAAGGTCCAGCGGCTCGAACCCGGCCACCGCGATGGGCTTGGCGTAGTCGCGGGCGATAAAGTCATAGGGGTGCGTGCCGATCACCATGCTGACATGGCCCGGCCCGATAAAGCCGTCCAGCACCATATGCGGGTCGTCCAGCAGCGCCTTGATCGGCTCGGGCACGGTGATGTGGTTGCAGAAGACGCTGAAATTTTCCAGCCCCTCGCGTGCCGCCTGCTGGATCGCCAGCGCGGTCGAGGGCGTCGTGGTCTCGAACCCCAGGCCAAAGAACACCACCTCGCGGTCGGGGTTCCGGCGGGCCAGTTCCAGCGCGTCGAGCGGCGAATAGACCATGCGGATATCGGCCCCGTCGGCCTTGGCCTGCATCAGGGATTTCCTGGTCCCGGGTACCCGCATCGCATCGCCGAAGGTGGTGAAGACCACCTCCGGCCGCTCGGCGATCTCCACGCACTCGTCGACACGGGCCATCGGCAGCACGCAGACCGGGCAGCCTGGGCCGTGGATGAATTCGATCCCCTCATGCACCAGCTTGTCCAGCCCGTAGCGAAAAATCGCGTGGGTATGGCCGCCGCAGATCTCCATGATATGAACCGGGGCGGCACGGGTCGCGCCGATCTCGTCGGCCACAGCCGCGATCCGGGCGAGGACGGCCTTCGCGGCCTTCGGGTCGCGGAACTCGGTGGCGTATTTCATGACTGCCCCTCCAGCGCCTTCTGGCCCGCTTCCATCGCCTCGAGCGCCTCCTGCGCCTCGCCCAGATCGCGCAGGGCTTCAAGCGTCTTGGCGGCCTCGTCCGCGTCGATCAGGGCCATGGCAAAGCCGACATGGATCAGCGCCCATTCGCCCACCAGGTCGCCGATGGGGCGGTCCAGCACGCAGGCCACGTTGACCTCGCGCCGCACGCCCGACACTTCGGCCAGCGCCATCATGCGGGTCTCGTCCGTGACGGCCACGATCTGGCCGGGAATGCCAAGGCACATCGTTCAGTTCTCCTGTTCAGCTTTGGCGGCGGATTCTGCGATTCCGTAGCGGTCGAGCTTGGCTCGAAGCCCGACGCGCGACAGGCCGAGCTCCGCCGCCGCGCGGCTTTTGTTCCAGCGGTGGCGGGTGAGCGTTTCGCGCAGGATGCGCATCTCCATAAGCTCTACCCGGTCCTTCAGCGTGCCCTCGGCCGATATCGCGGACTCGGCCGAGCGGTCGGCGCCCTCTTCGCCCGGCGGCGCCTGCAGGATGTGGCGCGAGATGAGGTCGGCGCCAAGTACGCTGTCGCGGGCAAAGATCAGCATGCGGGTGATCTCGTTGGTCAGCTCGCGCAGGTTGCCGGGCCAGTCGTAGTTTTCCAGAAACTCCAGCGCGGCTTCGTCCAGCCCGTGCACCGGCTTGCCGTGCCTGGCGCTCAACTCGGCCAGCAATGCCTGCGCCAGGATTGCCACGTCGCCCCGGCGCGCGCGCAGCGGCGGCACCGCGATCTCGCCCCCGGCAAGCGCAAAGAACAGGTCCGAGCGGAACGTGCCCTCGGCCACGCAATCGCGCAGATCGCGCCCCGAGCCGCAGATCAGCCTCAGGTTGGTGGTCAGCCTTTCCTGCCCGCCGAGGGGGGCAAAGCTGCCCTGGGTCAGCACCCGCAAGAGCGCCAGTTGCAGCTCGGGCGAGGCCGTGTCGATCCCGCCAAGAAAGAGCGTGCCCCGGTCGGCCTTTTGAAACAGGCCGATCCGCGCGACAGACCCGGCCAGCATGCCCCGCTTGGCGCCCATCAACTCGGCCGCGGCCAGATCGGCGGGCATCCCTGTCAGGTCGAGCTCGTAAAACGGCTTGTCCGAGCGGAGCGAGCCGAAATGCATCGCCCGGGCGATCTGGGTCTTGCCGGTGCCGGGCTCGCCCGTCAGCAGCACCGGCACATCGAAGCTGGCGAATTGCCGCGCGGTTTCGACCGCGGCGTTCATCGGCGAATTCGGGGCCCGCAGCACGGTCTCGAAGCCCATGCCCTCGCGCAGTTTCTTGCGCCGCTTTTCCACGCGCGACTCGGCGGTCGCGTTCAGCAGCCGCATCTCCAGCGCCAGCCGCTCGTTCTCGCGCGCCAGGTGAAACAGCCGCGCCGCGTTGCGCGCCGCGATCAACAGCTGGTCGGGATGCCACGGCTTTGTCAGGAACTGGTGGATGCCGGCATCGTTGATCGCCGAGACCATCGCCGATGTGTCGGTATAGCCGGTGATCAGCAGGCGCACGGTCTCGGGCCAGCCCTCGCGCACATCGGACAGGAATTCGACACCGCTCTGGCCCGGCATCCGCTGGTCGCAGATCACGACCTGCACCCAGTCCTGTTCCAGCACGTTGCGGGCCTCGGCCGCGTCCGGCGCGGTGAGGATCTCGAACTCGTCCTCCAGCGCCATCCGCATTGCCGACAGCGAATGCGGCTCGTCATCGACGAGCAGGATCGCCGGCTGCGAACTGCCACCGGCCATTACGCCGCTGCCCCTTCGGTTTTCCGCGCAAGCTGCGCGCGCAGCCAGGCGACCCAGCCCTCCATGCCCTCGCCGGTGCGGGCCGAGACGCGCAGCACCTCGATATGCGGGTTCACACGGCGCAGGTTGGCCTCGTAGGCGTCCAGATCGGCATCGCAATGGGGGGCAAGGTCGACCTTGTTCAGGATGGCCAGCCGGGCGGCGGTGAACATGTCGGGATATTTCAGCGGCTTGTCCTCGCCCTCGGTGACCGACAGGATCGCCACCTTGGCGTCTTCGCCCAGGTCGAAGCCCGCGGGGCAGACCAGGTTGCCAACGTTCTCGATAAACAGCAGCGCGCCGCGCGGCAGGTCGAGATGGTCCATCGCGTGCCCGACCATGTGGCCGTCGAGGTGACAGCCCTTGCCGGTGTTGACCTGCACCGCCTTCGCGCCGGTCGCGCGGATGCGGTCGGCGTCGTTGCTGGTCTGCTGGTCGCCCTCGATCACCGCCAGCGGCTGCGCGCCCAGCATCTCGACCGTGCGGCACAACAGGGTCGTCTTGCCCGAGCCGGGCGAGGACACGAGGTTGACCGCGTAGGCGCCCAGCGCCTTCAGCACGCGGCGGTTGCCGTCGGCGTAGGCGTCGTTCTTCGACAGGATGTCGGTTTCGATTTCCAGCAGGCGCGACTGGCTGACGCCGGCCACACTGGTACCCGCCGCGCCGGCGCCGAAATGCAGATCGCCGGTCGGTCCGTGGTGATGATGGCCGTGGTCGTGGTGCTCGTGGTGGTCGTGGCCGGGCGCATCGTCCTCGCCATGGCCATGCCCCTCAACCGTCGCCGTTCCGCATCCGCACACCGTGCACATCAGACAACCTCCATGTCCTTGATCCGCATCTCGTCGCCCGCCACGGGCATCAGTTTGCCGCCGCCGCATCTGGGGCAGGGCGCAAGCCGATCTTCGATTTCCACCTCGACCATGCAATCGTAGCACATGGCCCGCCCCGGCAGGTCGATCATTTCCAGCCGCGCGCCCTCGGCCGGGCTGCCGCGCATCACCACATCGAAGGCAAAGGCGAGCGCGTCTTTTTCCACACCCGCGAAGCGCCCGATTTCCAGCCGCAGCGTCCTGACCGTATCGAAGCCGTGGGCGCGGGCCTGATCCTCTACGATCCCGCGAATCCCTTCGCAAAGCGACATCTCATGCATGGGCGGCCTCCGTGATCTCGACGGGCAGGCACGGGTCGAGGATATCGACCAGCAGCGGGGCCAGATGCGCCTTGGCCGGCGGCAGGCCCGCCAGGGCCTGCTCCAGCGCGCCGCCGGGGGCCAGCAGGTGTTCGGTGGGCGTATGGCGGACAAAGGCCGCGACGCGGCCCTCGACCAGCCGCGCCGAGAGCGTGTAGGTGCCCCGCGCGGCATGGACGTAACACGTGCCGTCGATCTTGCGCGGTGCACAGTCGAGCGTGCCGCGCGCGCAGGCGTCGAGATCGACGAGCCGCCCCAGCGCCCGCCACAGCGGACCCCGGCCAAAACGCTGCTCGGCCGAGTGCAGCAGGGCGGCGTCGCGGTGCCGCGACCAGGGGCTGTTTTCCTGGGCGACCGCGCGGCACAGCGTGTCGGGCCGCGGCGCCGGCAGGTCGGCCACCGCCTCGCCCGGGGCAAAGGCCCGGGCGATGGCATTCAGCACAGGCGCCACGCCGCTGCCCGAGGCCAGCCAGCCGTCCAGCCCGCCGGGATCCGGCAAACCGCCCGCGGGGCCGAAAACGGCCGCGCGCAGATCGTCGGCGTCCGGCAGGCGGGTGGGGGCGAGGCCCAGCCGGCGGGGCCACAGAACGAAGAGCCGCATCAGATGCTCGCGCAGGATCTCCTGCGCCAGCGCCTCGGTCACGCCGGGGCGGGCGGGCAGGCCCAGCGCCATCCGCGCGCCGGTTTCCTGCGCCGCGCGGCACAGGTTGAACAGCCGTGGCAGCATCTCGGCGGCCTCTTCGGCGCTGCGGCCCAGCACCATCGCCTCGACCCCGAGGGGGGCAGGCGGCGCGACCCGCACGCCGCCTTGTATCAGGGCGATATGCAGGGCCGCGAGGGTCATGCCTCTGAACCGGTGTCGCGCTCGGGCGCCATGCCGGCCGAGATGACGGTGCGCCGCGTGGGGGCTACGTCGGCCACGACCCGTTCGGCGGATTCGGCCTCCTGCGCGGCGGCGAGGTCGGCCTCGCGGGTTGCGCGGATGTCGGCGGTCCGGTCGGTCTCGGTCCGGTTCTCGGCCTTGAACAGCTCCGACATCACCGCGCGGGCGATCTCGACCGCCTGCATCTGGCTGGCGAAATCCGACATCGGCGAGAACAGCGAGCATGCCTTGTAGCCGCCTACCATCGGCCGGACATTATGGATGAATTCGTAGCTGCCCGAGGGGAAGGCGATGGCCTCCTTCGCGCCCGGCGTCAGCGTGCGCCAGTCCTCGCCCTCGGCGGGCAGAAGCACCAGGTTCATGAACCAAGGCGCCACCAGTACGCCCAGCGGCCGGCCCTCGTGCGCGGCAAAGCCCACCGCCTCGACATGGAGCGATTTGTTGACCAGCGGCACGTCGCGCATCTTGCTGTTCCAGACTTCCCGGAAATCGGCCGCCAGCGCCTCGGCCTTTTGCGCGATATAGACCGTCGAGCAGCCCGCCTGCGCGCCGGGGTCCTCGCGCACCATGAACTGCTCGCGGGGGGCGCCGCAGGTCGGGCAGGTCCAGTCGTCGGGCAGGGCGGCAAAGGGCGTTTCGGGCAGAACCTGGCGATAGTCGTCGCCCTCGGCCGGGTCGTAGACCGTCCAGCAGATCTTGCATTCCATGATGGCCGCGGCGCTGATCCGGTCGTCCGCGCCCAGGTAGCTGCCTTCGAAGCGGGGCGCGGTCATCGGATCGCCTCCATGACCTCGCGGATGCGTGCCGCGCTGTCGGCCAGGTCCTCGGGTGCGGCCTTGGCCACCTCCGGCATCTCGGTAACCTCGAAGCTGTCCAGGATCAGCGTATCCATAGAGTTGAAGAACTGCACGCGCCAGACATGCGGCGTGGCCGTCGCGGCGATCCGGCAATTGCCGTAGCCGCGCGACAGGATCGTGACCGCCCCCTCGCCCAGCGCGGCATCGAGCCAGGCAAGATCCTGCTCGGTATGGGGCAGCAGCGTGAGGTTGATGACATGCGGCTCATGACCGGGCAGGCGGCGTGCCGACTTGTCCAGCAGTTCGGCCAGCAGGGCCGGCGCATTGACCACGCCGGGCGCGCGCGGCGCCTCGGGCCCCTCGGCCGGGCGCGCCGGGTCGAAGGCGGCCAGCGCGCGGGCGGGAACCGGCCCGATCTCGATCCGGTCGACGCCGGTGCCCAGCACCTGCCAGACCCCGGCAAAGACACTTTCCTGCACCGCGACCGCGGGCAGGCCGCGGATCTTCATCGACACCTCGCCCTGGCCCAGGGTTTCGGCCAGCGTCCGCCGCGCCTCGGGCGCCATGCCGTTCAGCTGCAGGCTGGCGCCCTCGCCCCCGGCGGCGCAGGCCGCGCAGGCGCGGGCGAGCTGGTCGAGCGTGTCGAGGGTGGTGGCCATGGCCTGGGTGTCGGCGTCGGTGGTCTCGGGGATCGACGGCGAATAGGTGCGCATCCCCGAGGGCAGCGGCATGTAGCCCAGGTCTTCGTCGGTCGGCTGCGAGCCGGGGCCGAAGCCGGACGGCGGCAAGTGAAAATTCGAAGCCATTGCGTCCTCCTCAGGCTGCGGCCAGCGACAGGATATGCGACACGCGGGCGAGGTAGTCGTCCCAGTCGCGGATTTTCTGGATGTCGCCCAGGTAGGCGCCCTCACGAAAGAACAGGAACCCCGGCGTCTTGAGCGCGCGGTAGCTTTCGCGGACCTGCGCCTCGATCGCGTCGTCCACCAGCGCGCAGTCGAAGGCTGCCTGAAACGCATTGCGCAGCTCGGGCAGGATGACCGCGGCGTCGGCGGTTTCTAGGTTGCGCGCCGGGTCGCCCGGCACGAACAGGCAATGCGCGCCGGGCGCAGCGGTGAACGCGGCGACCGCGTCCATCGAGGACAGGCGCGGCCAGCCAAACTCGGTTTCCAGTCGTTCGATCAGCGGGTGGGTCATGGCGTCATCCTTGGGCCTGGCCGGCATCGAGCGCGGCTTGAAGGTGGGGGGGCAAGGCCGGCTGGCGGGCCTCCAGATCGGCAAAGGCACTGCCCGCGCTGCCGCCGGCCATCACCGCCCGAAGGCCATCCAGCGCGGCGGCGATCTTTCGCGCCTCCTCGGCGCCGATCACCTCGCGCGCGGCGCCGAGGAAGGTCAGCACCCAGTCGCCCACGGCGGCGTCCGGCGTCAGCGACAAATCGATGATGCTCTCGGTCTCGCCATCGCTGGCGCGCCCTGCAATGCCGTCGATCCCGATGATCTGAAGGGGCAGCCCGATGCACATCAGCCGGCGCGCCCCGGCAAAAAGCGGGCATCGCCCGACCGGCAGGCGGCGTCTTCCGAGGGGCGGCCCGATTCGTAGGCGCGCCGCCGGATCGACGGATCGGCCAGGTCGCCGGTGTCGGTCCGGCCCGGACGCGCCTCGATGCCCCAGGAGGCCAGTTCGGCCAAGCCGGCGGCAAGCGCCGGGGCGATCTGGGCGGCCACCGTGTCGCGCAAGCCGCCGCCGTAATCGTCAAGCTCCTGGGGCTGGCACCCGATCAGCGTCATCCGGGCCGGCGCGCAGCCCTTGAAGGCGGCGGTGGCCAGCACGTCCTGAAATCCGGTCTGGTGCAGGCTCATCTTCTTGGCGCCCATGAACGAGGGCACATCGCCGTCGCGCACGATCTTGAGCGTGCCGGGCGCCAGCCCGTAATCGACCGCATCGAAGATCAAGAGCGCCTCGGCCTCTTCGATGAACGGCAGGAGGTAAAGACCTTGCGTGCCGCCGTCGAGCAAACGGACCGAGTCGGGCAGCGCGTAACTGGCGGCCAGCGCCTCGGCGCAGCGGGGGCCGAACCCCTCGTCCGCCCAAAGCACGTTGCCGATCCCCATAACGAGCACCGAGTCGAATTGCGCGTCTGGCATCGGGTTCCTCCTTGGGCAAGGGCTGGCGGTGTGGGGCCAGCGTGCACTCACACCGACACTAGACTTTGCGCGGAAGGGTGTAAGCGGCCAACTTTCCAATGCTGCGACAATTCATCCAATATATTGTGGTGAAAGGATAAAAACGGCATTCCTGCGTATACAGATGTGAGCCAAATGGAAAGTAAATTTCCAGTAAATTAAAAAAATGGAAGATTTAGGGGCGCAAAGGCAAAGGGCGCAGCCGATGGCCGCGCCCTTGGTCGTTTTCTGCGCCCTGAATCGCCGGTCTATTCCACCCGGTCGTCCTTGAAGGTCCGCCAGCCCGAGATGATCGTCGTGATCATCGACTGGCGGGACATGATGTCTTCGCGGATCGCGGCGTAGATATGGATCACCGCGAAGAGCGCGATCGCCCACATGCCCAGATGGTGCAGGGTGTGCAGCCGCTGGGTATTGCCTGCCAGCCCGATCACCCAGCCGAACAACTGGTCGTAGATCGACCCCTGGCCCGCGCCCTCGGCATAAAGTGCAAAACCGGTGAAGATCATGAAGGTCATGCCCAGCGTGATGAAAAAGAACATCGCGAAATGGGCCAGCGGGTTGTGGCCGATGTATTTCTTCGGCTCCTTTTCGAGAAACGCGTACCAGCGCGCCTCGAAGATCAGCTCCTTCCACCAGCGCAGACGCCAGAACGGGATGTAGAACAATTGGCGCGCGTGCCGGTTGCCGACGAAGGCCCAGTAGATCCGTGCGATGAATGCCACGGTCATCACCATCGCGGCGGCGAAATGCGCAAAGCGGATATAGCCGAACACGAACTGGTTGGTGGCCTCCGAGATCTCGACGGTGGGCGGCGGCGAGCCGATGAGATAGCCGGTGACGATCAAAACGGTGATCGCCAGCGCGTTGACCCAGTGCCAGACGCGCACAGGGACCTCGTAGACATAGACGGCCGCCTGCATCCGCAGGCTTTCGATATCCTCGGGCCGCGCGCCGCCGGTCAGGCGCGCCGCCTCCAGCGGGGTGGGCGCGTCGGGGTTGGGGACGTGGATATTGGCGCGTGTGTCGGTCATGGCGTCCTCCGTGTGCCCGGCCGGGCCGGGTCGGGACGCCGGCGCCGCAGGGCCGCCACGCCCAGCACCGCAAGGACGCCCAGCGCGGTGATCGGTGCGGCAAGCAGCATGGCATGGGCCAGGCCGTGCAGCGTCTCGGGCGCGGGCGCATGCCCGCCATGGGCCAGCGCGGGGGCGGCGGTCGCGGCCAGCGCCGCGGCAAGGATCAGTGTCTTCATTGCGTTTTCCTCCCTCAGCGGACCTTGACCGAGGTCAGTTCCTGACCCTCGGGCGACATCACGTGGGTGGAGCAGGCCAGGCACGGGTCGAAGCTGTGCAATGTGCGCAGGATCTCCACCGGCTCTTCGGGCCGCTCCATCTTGGTATTCATCAGCGCCGCCTCGAAAGCGCCGATATTGCCGGCGCTGTCGCGCGGGGATCCGTTCCAGGTGGTGGGCACAACGCATTGATAGTTGTCGATGCGCCCGTCCTTGATCTGCACCCAGTGCCCCAGCGCCCCGCGCGGGGCCTCGGTCATGCCGACGCCCTTGCACTCTTTCGGCCAGGTCTTGGGCTCCCACTTCTCGACATTGGCGGTGGAACTGTCGCCGTTGCGGATATTGGCGATCATCTTGTCGAAAAACTGCTTTTGCAGCCGGGTGCAGTATTCCGCCTCCAGTGCCCGCGCGGCGGTGCGCCCGAGCGTCGAGAACAGCGCCGAGACCGGCAGGTCCATGGTCCTGAGCAGCCCTTCGACCTGGCCCTTGATGTCCTCGTGGCCGCTGGCATAGCCGATGATGTACCGCGCCAGCGGGCCCACCTCCATCGCGTGGCCTTTCCAGCGCGGCGCCTTGATCCACGAATATTTCGCCGCCTCGTCGATGGCCTCGATATTGGTCCTGCTGCCCTTGGTGTTCGGCCCCAGCTCGAAATTCGCCTCGGTCACGCCGTCCCAGGGATGCAGGCCCTTGCCCGGCTCGCCGTAGTTGTACCACGAGTGATCGACGAATTCCTGCACCTGCTCGGGGTCGCGCACATCGACCTCGTGCACCTCGTTGAGGTTGCCGTTGATGATCGCGCCGCGCGGCAGGTGCAGCTGGTCCGCCGAGAAATCGTTGGGATGCTCGGGGATGTCGCCGTAGGCCAGGCACGCCTGAGAGGACAGCCCGCCGCCGTAGAGCCAGTTCTTGTAGAACCCGCCGATGGCGATCACGTCGGGGATGTAGACGTTGTTCACGAAAGCGGTGCATTTGTCGATGATGGAGCTGACCAAGTTCAGCCGCTCCATGTTGATCGCGCCGACCGCGCCGGTGCCATCGACGTTGATCGGGCACGGCACGCCGCCTACCAGCCAGTTCGGATGCGGGTTCTTGCCGCCGAAGATCGTGTGGATCTTGCAAAGCTCGGTCTGCAGGTCCAGCGCCTCGAGGTAGTGAGTGGTGGCCATCAGGTCCGCCTCGGGCGGCAGCAGATAGGCCGGGTTGTCCCAATACCCGTTCTTGAACAGGCCCAGCTGGCCGGATTCCACGAATTGCTTCAGCCGGTTCTGCACGTCGCGGAAATAGCCCGGCGACGACATCGGATGCGACGGGGACACGGATTGCTGCAACTCGCTGGTCGCCTTTGGGTCCGCCCTGAGCGCGTTGACCGGGTTCACCCAGTCGAGCGCGTGCAAATGGTAGAAATGCACGATGTGGTCATGCACCTGCAGGTTAAGCTGCATGATGTTGCGGATCGAGTTGGCGTTGTCGGGAATGGTGATCCCCAGCGCGTCCTCGACGGCGCGGACCGATGTCAGCGCGTGCGTCCCGGTGCAGACGCCGCAGATGCGCTCGGTAAAGGCCCAGGCATCGCGCGGGTCGCGGCCCTTCAGGATCACCTCCAGCCCGCGCCACATGGTGCCGGTGGAGACCGCGTTACGGATGAAGCCGTCCTCGTCCACATTCACTTCGCAGCGCATGTGGCCCTCGATCCGGGTTACCGGGTCCACGACGATGCGCTTGCCCGAATTGTCGAGGTCGAAGCCGTTGGGAGTGGTCGCCATGGATCAGACCTCCTCGCTGTCTTGTTTCTTGCGCTGGGCGCTTTTCAAGGCGCTCGCGGCAATATGGGCGGCGATGCCCGCACCCACCGCACCGGCGGCGGCAATACCCATCTGGTCGGCCGTGGCCTCAACCCCGAACTGCTTGACGGTGGTCAGCCTGTCGTAGAACCCGCCCTGGTCCCAGAACCCGTCTTCGGAACAGCCGATGCAGCCGTGGCCCGACTGGATCGGAAAGCTGACGCCCTCGTTCCAGCGCACGGTCGAGCAGGCGTTGTAGGTGGTCGGCCCCTTGCAGCCCATCTTGTAGAGGCAATAGCCCTTGCGCGCGTACTCGTCGTCCCACTCCTCGACGAACTGGCCCGCGTCGAAATGTGGCCGGCGATAGCATTTGTCGTGGATGCGCTGGGAATAGAACATCTTGGGCCGGCCCTGGCGGTCGAGTTCCGGCAGCCGGTCGAAGGTCAGCATGTAGGTGATGACGCCGGTCATCACCTCGGCGATGGGCGGGCAGCCGGGCACCTTGATGATCGGCTTGTCGGTGATGACCTTGTGCACCGGCGTGGCCTGGGTGGGGTTGGGCGCGGCGGCCTGCACGCAGCCATAGGAGGCACAGGCCCCCCAGGCGATCACGGCCTTGGCGTCTTTTGCGGCGTGGCGCAGCTGGTCGACGAACGGCTTGCCGCCGACGATGCAATACATCCCGTCCTCGTTCAGCGGCGGGTTGCCTTCGACGGCGAGGATGTAGTTGCCCTTGTATTTCTCGATCGTGTCTTCCAGCGCCGCCTCTGCCGCATGCCCGGCCGCCGCCATCAGAGTGTGGGAATAGTCGAGCGAGATCATCGACAGCACCACGTCCTTGGCCAGCGGGTGGGCGCCGCGGATGAAGCTTTCCGAACAGCAGGTGCATTCCAGCCCGTTGACCCAGATCACCGGGGTGCGCGGCTTGGTCTCCATCGCGTGTGCGATCTTCGGCACGAAGCTCGGGCCCAAGCCCAGCGCCGCCGCCGTGAGCGAACAGTATTTCATGAAGCTGCGCCGGGTGATCCCCTGCCGGCGCATGACCTCATAGAAGGTTTCGATTTCGGCCAAGACGGTTCTCCCTACCTGGGCCCGGGCGCGCCGGGGCGCGTGGGCAGTTTCAGTATCCCAGGGTATGCAAGCAGGAGGGGGCAGGGACGGGCAAAGAAAATCCGTGCTCGGCCCGAAATCTGGAAAAAGGCAATAGAATAAATTTGTTAACGGATATTTCGGCGCAATCCCATTGGCGGCCTCCGGTCAGGCGGTTGCCAAAGGCCGGGCCGGGCGGTCAGCTGCTTTCCGGAGGGGAAAGCCGCGCCGCGGCCGCGACCGCCGCCTGGCCCAGCGCGAGGCCGCCGTCATTGGCGGGCGTTTCGCGATGGGTCAGCACCGGCAGGCCGGCCAGTTCGCGGCGCATTTCTGTCAGCAGCAGGGCGTTTTGAAAACAGCCACCCGACAGCACGATCACCTCGGCGTCGCCGCGCTCCACCAGCCCGCGGGCCGCGGCAGCGAACTGCCGGGCAAGGCCGGTGTGGAACCGCGCTGCGATCAGCGCGGCGTCGGTCCCGGCCCCGAGGTCGGCGACAAGGGCCGCGAACATCGGCGCGGGGTCGATTTCGCCCCCCGCCACATCGAAATCGTACCCGGCCCCCGTGTCGCCCGTGCGCGCGAGCGCCTCCAGCCGCATCGCGGCCTCGCCCTCGAACCCCTGCGCCAGCGGGCAGAGCCCGAGGCAAGCCGCCACCGCATCGAACAGCCGCCCGGCCGAAGAGGAGGGCGGTGCGTTCAGCCCCGCCGCGGCCGCCTGCCGTGCCAGCGCCAGCGGGGCGCCCGCGAACAGCCGGTCGGCGGCCTCGTCCAGCCCCGCCGCGTCGAGCCGGACCAGCGCGTTGCGCCACGGCTCGGCCTGCGCCTTGTCGCCGCCGATCAGGGGCGCGGGTTTCAGCCAGGCGCGCCGGTCGAAGCCGCGATAATCGCCCAGCAGAACCTCGCCGCCCCAGACCGTCCCGTCGGGCCCGAGGCCCAGGCCGTCCAGAATGATGCCCGCAACCCTGCCGCCGTCCAGCGGCCAGCCGTTCTCGGCCAGGCAGGCGGCCATGTGCGCGTGGTGATGCTGGACGCGCACCACCGGCAGCCCGGTGGCCTCGGCATATTGCGTCGCGCGGAAATCGGGGTGCAGGTCGCAGGCCGCGATCTCGGGGCGGTGGCCGAACAGCGCCGCGTAGTCGCGGTCCGCCTGGACGAAGGCATCGTAGGTCAGCGCGTCGCCCATCTCGCCCAGATGATGGCCGAGCAGCGCCTGCGCGTTCTTGGTCAGGCAAATCGCGGCCTTCATCTGCCCGCCATAGGCGACGATCTGCGGCGTCCGCTCGAAGCCCGGCGGCAGGGGCAGGGTGCCCGGCACCCGCCCCCGCGCGCGGCGCAGCACCATCGGCGGGTCGGCGCGTTCCACGCTGTCGTCCAGCCGGCGGGCGATGGCGCGGTCATGCATCAAAAACGCATCGGCAAAGGCCGAAAGCTTGGCGCGGGCCTCGTCATTGCCGATCGCTTGGGGTTCGCCCGAGAGGTTGCCCGAGGTCATCACCAGCGGGCGCTCTACGGCGTCCAGCAGCAGGTGGTGGAGCGGGGTGTAGGCCAGCATGACGCCGAGGCGATCCATTCCGGGCGCGACGCATTCGGGCAGCGCGCCGGTGCCCGGGACCAGAACGATGGGCGCGGCGGCGTCCCGCAACAGCGCCAAGTCGGCCGCGCCGGGCGCGCAAAACCCGGCCAGATCCTCTTGGCGGGCCATCAGGGCAAAAGGCTTGGACGGGCGGCGCTTGCGGCGGCGCAGGGTTTCGACCGCGCCCGCATCGGTCGCGTCGCAGGCGAGGTGAAAACCGCCCAGTCCCTTGACCGCCACGATGCCGCCCGCGGCAAGGATGCGGGCCGCGCCGACGATGGGGTCATCCGCGCTTTCGCGGCCGTCGGTTTCCAACCAGAGGCGCGGGCCGCAGTCGGGGCAGGCGATGGGCTGGGCGTGAAAGCGCCTGTCGGCGGGGGTGTCGTATTCCGCGCGGCAGGCGGGGCACATTTCGAACGCGGCCATCGTCGTCTGTTCGCGGTCGTAGGGCAGCCGGCGGAGGATGGTGAAACGCGGGCCGCAATGGGTGCAGTTGGTGAAGGCATAGCCCTGCCGGCGGCCCGGCGCGCGGATCTCGGCCAGGCACGCGGCGCAGGTCGCGGCATCGGGCGCGACCCGTGTCTCGGCCCCCCCTCTGCCGCTGGCCGCGATGACGAAGGCCTCGGGCGGGGCAGCAAAGGCGATGGACCGGGTCTCGACCGCATCCACCCGCGCCAGTGCCGGGGGCCGGGCGGAGAGCGCGGCCTCGAACGCGTCCAGGTCGCCGCCCGCGGCGCGGATCAGCACACCGTGGGCATCGTTGCACACCTCGCCGCATACACCGTGGGTCTGCGCCAGTTGCCAGACAAAGGGGCGAAAGCCCACGCCCTGCACCTGGCCGCGCACGCGGATTTCGCGCCCATCCATCGCTTTAGTGCACCGTGCAGACCATGCAGGGATCGAACGAGCGCACGATATGCTGCACGGTGACCGGCGTGGTCTCGCCCGGCGCCACCGGCGCCCCGACAAGGGCGGCCTCCAGCGGTCCGGGCTGGCCCGCGGCATCGCGCGGGCTGAAGTTCCAGGTCGTCGGCGCGACGATCTGATAGCCCGCGATCCGGCCCTTTTCGACCCGGACCCAATGGCCGAGGGCGCCGCGCGCGGCCTCGACCAGACCGGCACCCTGACCGGCGCGCACCTCTGGCGCGGGGTCCATGAACCGGGCCGAGACGTCGATCTCGCGTGCCAGCCGCTCCATCACCGCCTGGCTGCGCGCCAGTTCCAGCAGCCGGCCGGCCACGCGGGCCAGAACGCCGCCGCCCGCCAGCGCGCGCGCCAGCGGGTGGCCATCGACGACCTGCCGGGCCAGCGCGCCGGTTTCCATGGTCTCGCCGGCCAGCCGCGGCGCCTTGCACCAGCTATAGGCGTCCTCGCGCATATCCTCATCCGGCAAGGTCTGCCCGGCCGCGGGATGGGCGGCCGGCCCCAGCATCCAGCTATGGGCGACCTCCTCGACCATCCGCGTCAGGTCCAGCGGGTCTTGCCGACCGTCGCGCCAGAGGCCTGGCGCGAAGGCGTGGCCGCAATCCTGCGGATAGGCCCCGAAGGACAAATAGCGCCCGCTGCCGCGGCCGAGCGCGTCGAGGTCCAGATCGGCGGCGATATCCAGAAACAGCCCGGCATCGCCGCGCCCCCATCCCATCAGCGCGTCGCGGTCGGCGATCTCGGCGAACGCCTCCAGCGGGCCGCCGAAAACGGTCTCTTCCAGGTAGCGGCGAAAGGCGGTGAGGCTGGCCATGATCCGCACCTTGTCGCTGGGACCGGGCGCGCGGGTCACGCCGCCGGGCTGGATCGCCAGCGTGTGGGGCCATTTGCCCGCCATCAGACCCAGGATATGCATCAGCGCCGCCCGCGCCTCGATCGCCGCGCGCTGGGCGCCGCCCTCGGCCGCGGCAAACCTGTCCACGGCGCGGCCATGCCACGGGCGGGCGGCATAGGTAGGGCGCGTGAAATCGGGCATGAAGAACAGGTTGAAATGGAACAGGTGGTCCGAAACGTTCTCGACCGCGTGGATCAGCGCGGCGATTGCCGCGCCCTGCGGCGCGGCGGCGTGACCGCCCGCCGCCGCCAGCGCCCGCGCCGCCGCCGCGGACTGGCTGATCGAGCAGATGCCGCAAATCCGCGGCGTCAGCGTCAGCGCATCCGACGGCGCCCGCCCCAGCAGCATCCGCTCGAACCCGCGATAGAGCGGCGCGTTGACCCGGGCGCTTTGCACCGCGCCGTCCGCCACGTCGAGTTGGACCTCCAGATCGCCTTCCACGCGGTTGAACGGCCCCACGACGAGCCGGCTTTCGCTCATCCCGGCGGCTTCCTGTGGGTGGGCAGAATGCGCACGCGGTCCGAGGTCGCGTTCTTCGACAGCCGCTCGGGCGTGGCCGCCTTGGACAACGAGGCCAGCGCCATGAACCACGCCTTGGGCATGTCCGACGGCAGGCCCACGGGGATGCCCGCGACCTTGGGGGTTTCGGTAAAGGCGTGCTTGGGCTCTTCGAATTCGGGCGCAGTGCAGGAAATACACGGATAGCCGCCGCGCGTGCAACTGCCCGAGCCGTTCCAGGGCCGGATGTTGCAATCGCCGACCGCCTGGGTGCCGACGCAGCCCAGATGCTCCATCATGCAGCCGATCTCGCACAGGTGGACGGCCGAGGCCTTGTATTCGTAGAACTCGTTTTTGGGGCAGCCGTGATGTACCAGGTGCTGGGCGAAAAACAGCGGCCGGCCCAGCGCGTCCAGATCGTCGGCGCCCAAGGCGCCGTTGGCCAGCAGCATCAGGGTTTCGGTCACCCAGTCGGGATGGGTCGGGCAGCCCGCCACGTTGATCACCGGCAACCCGCCGTCGCAGCGGAACGTCGCCGGCAGGACGCCGCCCAGATGCGTCCCCTCGTATTGCAACCCGGCCGCGTCCGAGGGGTTTTCTCCGGCGCTGGTGACGCCGCCATAGGCCGCGCAACTGCCTACGGCCACAACATGCCGGGCCAGCGGCGCAAGCTGGCGCACCCAGTCCAGAACCGTCCGGCCGGTGCCCGACAGCATCTGATAGCGGCCGGTACCGCGCGGCCCCCGCGCGATCGCCCCCTCGACGCACAGAACGTCGAGCGGCAACGCGCCAGACGCGACCCGGTCGAGCAGGGCGTGGACCTCGCCGCCGGTCTCGAGGCTGAGAGCGGGGTGCCACAGAAACCGGATGCCCGCCCCCGCCAGCAGATCGACAATATTCGGATCCTCGGCGCACAGCAGCGACATCGTGCAGCCGCCGCAGCCAGACGCCTGTAGCCACAGAACGTTCATACAGGGTCCTTGGGCAGCGGAAGCGTGACCTGGAAACATGTCCCGTCCGTTTCCGCGCAGAGCCGCAGGTCGCCGCCATGTTCGTGCGTGATCTTGTGGCTGATCGACAGGCCCAGCCCGGTGCCCTTGCCCACGTCCTTGGTCGTGAAGAACGGATCGAAAATCGACTGCCGCACGTCCTCTGGCACGCCGGGGCCGTTATCGGCCACGCGCAGCACGGCAAACCCGTTCTCGCGCGATGCGGCGAGATCGATCCGGCCCTTTTCCTCGGTCTCCAGGGCGTCGAGGGCGTTCTGCACGAGGTTCATCACCACCTGCTGGATGTGGCCGGGCCGGCCCCGGACCATGACACGCGGCTCGCCCGAGAACGTGACTTTGACCTCGCGCTTGGTGCCGCGCAGCACCCATGTCGTGGCGACATTGGCGGTCTCTACGAGGTCGAACTCGATGATCTCGCCGGTGCCCTCCGCGGACAGGCGGCGCAGGTCCTCGACGATGTCGCGCACCCGCTCGGCGCCGTCGCGCGCGCCGGCCACCGCGTCGCGCAGATTGCCGATTTCGCGGTCGAGCCGCAGCTCTTCGCGCAGCTTGACCAGCTCGTCCCGGCTGGCGCCGGCCTGCACCTTGTCGAAATAGGCCTCGAACTTCGCGCCGTACCGCTCAAGCGCGTGGACATTGGCATAGACAAAGCTGATCGGGTTGTTCAACTCGTGCGCGACGCCGGCCAGAAGGCGGCCGAGCGAGGCGAGTTTTTCATTGCGCACCAGCAATGTCTGGGCGGCTTTCAGCTCGTCGTGGCTATGGGCCAGATCGGCATAGGCCTGCCGCAATTCGCCCAGCGGACGGCCGGTCAGCACGTGGCCGCTGATGCGCCCGCGCTCGTCCAGCCGCGGACTGATCGACAATTCCAGAGGGCTCTGGCCGTCCTGCGCGATCAGGCTGCTTTCGATGGTCGCCGGCGCGCGGTCCAGCGCGGCGCGGCGCATGCCCTCGACGACCGCCGCGCGATCGGCCTCGGCAAAGAGCTGCACCACCTGCTGCCCCGCCAGCGCAGTGCGCGGCCGCCCGGTCATCGCAGCGACCGACTCAGACACTTTTTCGATGGCGCCCTGCCGGGACACGACGATCAGAACGTCCGAGACCGATGACAGGATCGAGGCGAGAAACGACCGCATCGTTTCCAGCTCGGCGTTCTGCCGCTCCAGCCGCTCCTGGTAGCCGACCAGTTCGGCATAGGTGCGGTCGACGGCCGCCAGCACATTCGCCCACACCGTGTCCGAGAATTCGGTCGACCCTGAAACCAGATCCTTGGTGATCGTCTCGGCCATCATTCCTCCACCGGCGGAGGATACATGGCATGCCGTCATCTGCCAATGCCGCCCGCGCGCCGTGCGCTTGACGTTCGGCTCACTCCCAGCAGGAGACCTGCACGGTCATGTCGGCCGCCAGGGTGCTGAGATCCTCGGGCGGCAGGCTGGCGTCGGGCAGCGCCGCGTCGACCGCGATGCCGTTGGCCGACAGGAACCCCGCGATCGCCTCGACATTGGCGGCAAAGCGCACCTCGTCGGGCAGTTGCCGCGCGCCGTCTTCGCGCGGCAGAAGGATCCCCAGAACCGCGCCGGCGGCGTCCATCACCGGGCCGCCGACATCGCCGGGCAACGCCGAGAGGTTCAGCCGCTGGCGGCTGACCTCGCCGTCCAGTCCGCGCAAATCGGCCAGTTCGCCGTAGGTCAGTGCCGGCAGAGTCAGCACGGCGCCGTAGGAATAGCCGGCCACCGCCACGTCGGATTTGAGCCGCGGCTCGGAGGTGCGAAAGGCGGCATAGCCCAGCGGCGCGAGGTTCTCGCGCGGTTTGAGCACGGCGAGGCCCAGCTTCATGTCTATCGCCGCGATTTCGGCCTCGTGATCGTCCCCGACGGTGATGCGGCTGCACCGGCCCAGCCCGTCAGTGGTGGTCAGCACTTGGCCCGTATCGTCGACGAAAAAGCCCGAGCGCGTAAATTCGGGCCGGCGGATTTCCAGCCCCGACAGCAGGTCGAAGCCTTGTTCGGCCTCTGGGTCGATCTGCGCCTCGTCCAGCACCACGCCGCGCACCGGCTCGAAGCTGTCGCGCATCATCTGCACGGCCTTCTGCATCAGCTTGTCGTCTTCGGGAGGCCACGCCAGGGTAAAGCCCTTGACCGTGCCGTCCGACACCGTGGCGTAGGTGTAGGAATGCAGCGTCTCGTTCTGCCCGGTCAGCACGAAGGAATTCTGCCCGCGATCGCGCTCGCCCTCGAGCGGCACGATCTCCAGCGTCTGCATGATGTCGTAAAGGCCGAAAAGCGTCGCCTGATCGCCGGTCTGGCTGATCAGAAGGGCGCGCACATCGCTGTCGCCCTTGGGGGCGAAATGCACGAAGGGCGGCTCGTAGCGGGAAAACGTCACGAGGCCCGCGGGCATGTCGATGCGGATGCCGGCCTCGGCCTCATCGACGCTTTGCATTCCGAGCCGGGCCAGCGCGTCGCGGTAACCCTCACTCAGCACCGCGCGCTGGCGGGTGGTCAACACGCCGGTCACTTCATAGCCGTTCGCCGCCTGCCAGTCGGCCATGGCCGCCCGTGTGCCGCGCCCGAAGGCGCCGTCGATGGCGGCGGTGTAAAAGCCTTCCCATTGCATCGCCTCCTGCAGGGCGCGGCGCTCCTCGGCGGTCAACAGCCGCTCGCTGCGCCTGGCCTCGGCGGGGGTCTCGTCGGGCAGAACAATCCCGGCGGGCGCTTCGGGGGCGGCCGGCGCGGCCGGCGCGGCGACGGCGGGCGCGCTCAGCGCATTCGCCCCGGCGGGCCAGATCTGTTGGCGGAAGGCGCTGCCATCGGCCACGAAACTGTCGCCGGGCACCAGCCGCTCGCGCCTGAGATCGCTCAGGCGCCGGGCCGCGGCCTCGCCGGTATAGGGGCCGAGCGCGATGGCGTACCAGCCCGAGCCGAGGCTGAAGGCGTTGACGTCCTGGAAGGCGCCCGAATAGGCGCGGGCGCGCTCCTCTGCTTCGCGCAGCGACGGGTGCGCCTCGATCTGCACCCAGGCGCGGTCTTGCGCCCAGCCCGCAAGTGCCGTGAACACAAGAAATGCAAAGCTTGCGAAAATTCGTTTCAGCACGGCTCGATACCCTCGTTTCCCTTGCGGCGGCCCAAACCGCCGAATCCCGTCAGACCGTATCAAAGCGGCTCCGCGATGCACGTCAATACTCCGGCGCGATTGACCCTCGGGGCGCGCTTGGCTAGTGAGGCGCTGTTTTGCGATACGCAGGAACCACCCCGATGGACCAGTCCAAGCCCCGCAGTTTTCAAGAGATCATCCTGCGGCTTCAGAATTACTGGGCCCTGCAGGGCTGCGCGATCCTGCAACCCTATGACATGGAAGTGGGGGCGGGCACCTTCCACCCGGCGACCACCCTGCGCAGCCTCGGCTCGAAACCCTGGGCCGCGGCCTATGTCCAGCCCTCGCGCCGGCCCACCGACGGGCGCTACGGCGAGAACCCCAACCGGTTGCAGCACTATTACCAGTACCAGGTGCTGATCAAACCCAGCCCGCCCGACCTGCAAGAGCTTTACCTCGGCTCGCTGGCCGCCATCGGCATCGATTTCGACTATCACGACATCCGCTTCGTCGAGGACGACTGGGAAAGCCCGACGCTGGGCGCCTGGGGTCTGGGCTGGGAGGTCTGGTGCGACGGGATGGAGGTCAGCCAGTTCACCTATTTCCAGCAGGTCGGCGGGCGCGACTGCCACCCCGTTTCGGGTGAGTTGACCTACGGGCTGGAACGGCTGGCGATGTACGTCCTCGGCATCGACCACGTGATGGACATGCCGTTCAACGACCCCGACGCGCCAATCCCGTTGAGCTATGGCGACGTGTTCCGCCAGACCGAAGAGGAATACAGCCGGTTCAACTTCGACGTGGCCGACACCGACAAGCTGTTCGACTTCTTCGCCGCGGCCGAGGCCGAATGCGCGCGCATCCTCGACCATCCGCAGGACGACCCCAAGACGGGCAAGCGCATCATCATGGTGCATCCCGCCTATGACCAGTGCATCAAGGCCAGCCATTTCTTCAACATGCTCGACGCCCGCGGCGTGATCTCGGTGACCGAGCGGCAGGCCTATATCGGCCGGGTCCGTGCGCTGGCCAGGCGCTGCGCCGATGCCTTCGTCGAGACCGAGGCCGGAGGGAGGCAGGGGTGAGCGGCAAGCTTCTCTCCCTGGTGATCGTGATGGGGGCATTGCTTGCGGGCGCGGCGGTCTATTACCTGCAGGTCTACGCCTATTACGAGCCGGTTCCGGTCAGCGCGCCCGCGGCCGAGGTACGGCTGACCTCGCTGGTCACCGGCGAGGCCGAGATGGTACCGGTCGACGGGTTCGAGGGAATCGATTCCGAAAGCTCTCCGTTGCGGTTCCGCGCCTGTTTCGAGATGCCGCTCTCGCTGGCGCTGTTGACCGAAACCTATGTGATCCGCGACGAGGCGGTGCCGCTGAACGCGCCGGGCTGGTTCGACTGCTTCGACGCCGCCGAGATCGGCGCGGCGCTGGAAACGGGCGGCGCGGTGGCGTTCCTGGGCGAGGCGAACGTGAGCTACGGCATCGACCGGGTGGTCGCGGTGTTCGAGGATGGACGCGCCGTGGCCTGGAACCAGATCAACGCGTGCGGGCAAGTGGTGTTCGACGGGCGCCCGCCGCCGCCCGGATGCCCGCCGCCGCCCGCAAACGACTAGAAACCCCGCGCCGCCGGCGCCGAGGACCGAAAATGCCCGACCTCCTGATCGAACTCTTCTCCGAGGAAATCCCGGCCCGGATGCAGGCCCGCGCCCGCACCGACCTGCAAAAGCGCGTCACCGACGGGCTGGTGGAGGCGGGGCTGACCTACGCCGCAGCCAAGGCGTTCTCGACGCCGCGCCGGCTGACGCTGCATGTCGAGGGGCTGAGCGCGCGCAGCCCCGACCTGACCGAAGAGCGCAAGGGGCCGCGCGTGGACGCGCCCGAAAAGGCGCTGGAGGGGTTCCTGCGCGCGACCGGGCTGACGAAAGACCAACTGGAGGCCCGCGACGACAAGAAGGGCCAGGTCTGGTTTGCCGTGATCGACCGGCCCGGCCGCCCGGCCGCCCAGATCGTCGCCGAGGTGCTGGAGGCGACGATCCGCAATTTTCCATGGCCCAAGTCGATGCGCTGGGGCGCTGGCACGCTGCGCTGGGTGCGGCCGCTGCAGTCCATCCTGTGCCTGCTCAGCGACGAGGCGGGGTGCGAGGTGGTGCCGCTGGACGTCGACGGGATCGTCGCGGGCGACGCCACGCGCGGCCACCGGTTCATGGCGCCCGATCGATTTTCCGTATCGTCCTTCGAAGATTACGAGGCAAAGCTAAAGCGCGCCCATGTGATGATCGACCACGAGGAGCGCGCCGCGCAAATCTGGCACGAGGCGACCAACGCCGCTTTCGCACAGGGGTTGGAAGTTGTCGAGGATGCCGGGCTTCTGGCTGAGGTGGCCGGGCTGGTGGAATGGCCCGTGGTGCTGATGGGGCCCATCGGCGAGGACTTTCTCGACCTGCCGCCCGAGGTCTTGCAGACCTCGATGAAGGAGCACCAGAAATTCTTTTCGGTCCGCGACCCCAAGACCGGCAAGATTGTTCGATTCGTGACCGTTGCCAACCGGGAAACCGCCGATAATGGGGCCACGATCCTGGCCGGGAACGAAAAAGTGCTATCGGCGCGGTTGTCCGATGCCCGGTTTTTTTGGGCCAATGACCTGCGCGTGGCCCGGGCGGGGATGGAAGACTGGCTCGATACGCTCAGCCATGTGACCTTCCAGCGCGAACTGGGCAGCCAGGCGCTGAGGATCGACCGCATCGCCAACCTGACCCGCGAGATCGCGCCGATGGTCGGCGCCGATGCAGAGATGGCGGCACAGGCCGCGCGCGTCGCCAAGGCCGATCTCGCCTCGGAAATGGTCTATGAATTCCCCGAGCTTCAGGGCGTGATGGGCCGTTACTATGCCGAGGCCGCCGGCCTGCCCCAGGCGGTGTCCGAGGCCTGCGAGATGCATTACAAGCCGCTCGGCCCCGCCGACGCGCTGCCCGAGCACCCGGTTTCCATCGCCGTGTCGCTGGCCGACAAGCTGGACACGCTGGCGGGCTTCTGGGCCATCGACGAGAAACCCACCGGCAGCAAAGACCCGTTCGCGCTGCGCCGCGCCGCGCTGGGGATCATCCGCACGGTGCTGGAGCGCAAGCTCCGCGTCGGGCTGGAGGCGCTGATCAACCGGCATCTGCTGGTGCATGTGATCGCGCTGAACCTCGATACCGCGCAAGAGCGCGAGACCTATTTCTTGCAGGAGATGGTCGATGAGGTGGCCCGCCACGGCGTTTTCGGCGCGGCATTCCACGCGCTGGTCGACCGCTTTCGCGCCGATGACACGCCCGTGCCCATCGAAGAGGGCACCTGGTTGGCCCGCCTGCGCCACCAACTACCCGAGATGAGCGGCGACCTGCTGGCGTTTTTCCACGACCGGCTGAAGGTGCATCTCAAGGCCGAGGGGCTGCGCCATGACGTGATCGACGCCTGCCTGGCGATGCCGGGCGCCGACGACCTGACGCTGCTGGTCAAGCGGGCCGAGGCGCTGGGCGCGGTGCTGAACACCGAAGACGGCGAAAACCTGGTGCAGGGCTTTCGCCGCGCCAACAACATCCTGATCCAGGCCGAAGAGGCCGACGGGGTGGAATACCGGTTCGGCGCCGATCCGAAATTCGCCAAGGACCCCACCGAAACCGCGCTTTTCGCCGCGCTGGACGCGGCCGACAAAGCCATCGGCCCGGCGCTGGAGGCCGAGGATTTCTCAGGGGCCATGGCGGCCCTGGCCGCGCTGAGGGCCCCCATCGATGCCTTCTTCGAGGCGGTGCAGGTCAACACCGACAACGACATCGTGCGGCGCAACCGTCTGAACCTCTTGCACGCTATTCGCGAGACCTGCCTGCAAGTGGCCGACCTGACCCGGATCGAAGGCTGAAACGCGACGCTACGCCAAGCTTGCCTGCCGCCGCCATGAGCGTATGCTGCAAGTGAGAAAGGAGCGTGCCGCAGTGCAGAAACACACGGATTTCGCAGGCTTTACCGAGATCACGCCCTCGGCCGAAATTGCCGCCGACCGCCATGGCGGTCGCGCGAAATGCCTGCAACGCCTGATCCGGCTCGACCTGCCCATGCCGCGCACGGTGGCGCTGTCCTTCGATGCGGTCCACCTGATCGCGTCGGGCCAATTGCCCGACACCGAGGCGATGCTCGCGGGCTTTGGTCCCGGGCCGCTGGTGTCGGTCCGGCCCAGTTCGGCCGACCCCGACTGGGGCGGGCCGGGCGCGATCCTCAACATAGGTATGAACGACGCCCGCCATGCCGAGCTGAGCGAGAGCCACGGGCGCAGGGCGGCCAACGCGCTCTACCTGCGTTTCATCCGTGCCTACGCGATCCATGTCGCCAGGCTGGACCCCGAGATGTTCGAAGGCGACGAAAGCTCGGACGCGGTGCTGGCCGCCACGCTGGCCGCCTATGTCGACGAGACCGACAGCCCTTTTCCGCAAGACCCCGCCCGCCAGCTGACCGAGGTGCTGCGTTCGATGGCACGGGCATGGGAGGGCACGACGGCGCGGCTGTTGCGCCAGGCCCGCGGTGCGCCGGCCGATGCCGGGCTGGGGCTGGTCGTGCAGGAAATGGCGCTGGGGCTCGGCCCCGAGGAAAGCGGCTCGGGCGTGATCCAGTTCGTCTCTGGCACCACGGGCCAGCGTCAGATCACCGGCCGGTATCTCAGCCAGAGCCAGGGCCGGGCGGCGCTGGCCGGGGCGGAAGGCGCGCTTTACCTCACCCGCGATCAGCGGGGGGAGTCGCTGGAAGAGCGCTGCCCCGACATTTTCAAGAGCCTCAAGCGCTACGGCGAGACCTGCCGGCTGAACCTGCGCGAGGAAATGCAGATCGAATTTACCATCGCAGGTAACCGGCTGCACATTCTCGACGCGGTGCGGGTGGCGCGCAGCGCGCGCGCGGCGGTACGCATCGCCGTGACGCTGGCCGACGAGGGGATCATTGCACGCTCCGAGGCGCTGCAACGGATCGAGCCGCGCGCGCTGAGCGAGCTTTTGCACAGCCAGGTCGACCCCGAGGGGCCCCGTGACACGTTTGCCAGCGGCATCGCCGCCAGCCCCGGCGCGGCGACCGGGCGCATCGTTTTCGGATCGGCCGCCGCCCAGGCCAGCGCAGCGCGCGGCGAGCCCTGTATCCTGGTGCGCCGCGAAACCACGCCCGAGGACATCCGGGGGATGCACGCGGCCAGCGGCGTGCTGACCGAGAGGGGCGGAATGACCAGCCACGCCGCGGTGATCGCCCGCGGACTGGGCCTGCCCTGTGTCGTGGGCGTATCCGACATGCGGATCAAGCCGCGCGACGGTGTCGTGATCGCCGCCGACGGGCGCAAGCTGCACGAAGGCGACATCATCACGCTCGACGGCACCGGCGGCGAGGCCCTGCTGGGCGAGGTGACGATGCTGGAGCCCGCCCTCGACGATGCCTTTCATGCGCTGATGAACTGGGCCGAGGACGCCTGCGATATCGGCGTGCGCGCCAATGCCGACACCCCCGCCGACGCGCAGACCGCGCGGCTTTTCGGGGCCGAGGGGATCGGGCTGTGCCGCACCGAGCACATGTTCTTCGAGCATGACCGCCTGACGGTGATGCGCGAGATGATCTTTGCCGACACACCAGAGGACCGTGCCTCGGTGCTGGAACGGCTGCTGCCGATGCAGCGGGACGATTTCACCAGGCTCTTCGAGATCATGCAGGGTCTGCCGGTCTGCATCCGCCTGTTCGACCCGCCGCTGCACGAGTTTCTGCCCCATTCCCGCGAAGGTGTGCGCGAAATCGCCGAGGCGCTGGACCTGCCGCTGTCGGACGTGTCGCGGCGGGTGCAGGCACTGTCGGAATTCAACCCGATGCTGGGGATGCGGGGGGTGCGCCTGGGTATCACCGTGCCCGAGATATACGACATGCAGGCCCGCGCGATTTTCGAGGCCACCATCGACGCCAGCCATAACAGCGCCCCTGTGGTGCCCGAGATCATGATCCCGCTGGTTTCTGCCATGCGCGAGGTCGAACTGGTCAAGACCCGGATCGACGCGCTGGCCGCTGCCGTGCGCACCGAACGGGGGGTGGATTTCGATTATCGTCTGGGCGTCATGGTGGAAACGCCGCGCGCCGCGCTGCGCGCCTACGACATCGCCCAGCACGCCGCCTTTCTCAGCTTCGGCACCAACGATCTGACGCAGATGACCTATGGCCTCAGCCGCGACGATGCGGGCCGTTTCATGGGCTCTTACGTCAAGCAGGCGGTCTTTCCCGAAGACCCGTTCCACACCCTCGATATCGAAGGCGTGGGTGAGCTTCTGAGCATCGGGGCCGAGCGCGGCCGGCGCGCGCGCCCGGACGTGGTGCTGTCGCTGTGCGGCGAGCATGGCGGAAATGCCGAATCGATTGAATTTTGTCGCCGCGCAGGATTTGATTACGTTTCGTGTTCGCCGTTCCGCGTACCGGTTGCCCGGCTTGCGGCGGCGCGTCTTGCGCAAGAATCCGCCGATCGCGCGGATTGAAATTTTTTTTGCGTTAAATCAATGATTTGACGAACATCCTTCCGTTTCGGAAGCGCCGCGGCAGCCAATTCCGCCCGTAGAATGCCGCCTCGGGCCCGTTGCGAAAATGCCACTAGGGTGGACGTTCGTGCGTCTTTGACGTAACTGCCCCCCCGGCGCGGTTCCTTACGCGCCGCCGACTATGGGGGTAGTCATGATAATTCGTCTTGCTCGTGCGGCGTGCAGCGCCGCCGTCATTACCGTTTTTGCCGGCGCCGCGTACGCGGACATGTCTGCCTCCCAATCAAACGATCCCACCGCGACCTTCGACAAGGATGTTGCCCGGCTTCTGGGCGCCGAGCGCATCGCGATGAGCGCGGTCAGCCCGCGGCGATTGCGCAAGCTGTCCGTGCCGAAAGAGACCAAGGCCAGCGCCCCCGCGGTGAAGGATCTGCGCTACAATCCTGAATTTCTGGCCGAAATTCCCGCCGCAAAGGGCGGCGCCGAATGGCAATGCCTCGCCGAGGCTCTGTATTTCGAGGCCCGCGGCGAAAGCGTTAGGGGCCAGTTCGCGGTGGCCGAGGTGATCCTGAATCGTGTCGCGTCTCCGGCCTATCCGGCCACGGTCTGCGGTGTGGTCCATCAGGGCACGGGCAAACGGTACGCCTGCCAGTTCACCTATACCTGCGACGGCCATGCCGAGGTCATTTCCGAGCCGAGGGCGTTTCGGCGCGTGGGCAAGGTCGCCCGGCTGATGCTGGACGGCGCGCCGAAGCAACTGACCGAAGGCGCGACCCACTATCACACCAAATCCGTGCGCCCGCGCTGGGCCAGCCGCTTTCCGCGCACGGCCACGATCGGCGTGCACCATTTCTATCGCCAGCCCGGTTAAGCCCGCGCCCCTGTCGCTTGCGGGCCTCGTCGTGCCGTCTGCGGGCCGTCCGGCCCCGGGTCGAGCGCTATTGTGTGCCAAACCGCTGGCGCTGACGGGAGACCCGCATGAGTGACGAGATCCGCCTCGCCTTCGCCCACCCGAGTGAAAGGGCCGAGGCGATGGAAGCCCCACGCGACCCGCGCGACCGCATTTCGCTACGCGATCACGAGGTCGAGGTCGAGATCGGCGCCTTTCAGGCCGAGCGCGGTGCGACCCAGCGGGTGCGCTTCAACGTCGTCGTCGAGGTGCGCCCGCACCCCGCGCCGCTGGCCGACGATGTCGACCGGGTGCTGTCCTACGACACCATCACCGAGGCGATCGCGGCCGAACTGTCTTCGGAGCGGTTGAACCTGCTGGAAACGCTGGCCGAACGCATCGCCGCGCGGCTGCTGGCCGAGCCCCAGGCCGAGCGCGTCTTTGTAAGGGTGGAAAAGCTCGACCGCGGGCCGGGCGCGCTGGGGGTCGAGATCGTGCGTTCCCGCCGCCCGGACGCGCCGCGGTTGGTACAGCCCGCCCCGGCCGAAGAGGCCAGCCAGCACCCGGTGGTGGTGTTCCTGTCCAACGCCGCCATCGCTGCGCCCGATCTGCCGCGCTGGCTCGACCGGCTCGAAGCCGGGCCGCACCCGGTGATCCTGGCCGTTGGACCCGCCGACATGGCCGCGCCGCGGTCGGAGGTGGGCCCGGCCCAGCGGCGGATCGACCTGCTGGCGATCGAGCAGAACGCCTGGGTGTTGGCCGGGCGCGACCCGCGCTGCGTGGTCACCGGCACCCGCACCGAGATCGACTGGGCGATGAAGCACCGCCAGATCGTCGTCTGGGCGCCCTCCAAGATCGTACTCGACGCGGTCGACCGCCCCCCGGTCAGCCCGCGCGACGCGGTGGCGCTGGCGCTGTGGTTCGCGCAAGAGGTCGAGGCCCGGCGACTGGTGGTGATCGGCGCACAGGCGCCCGAAGCGCCGCGGCTGCCCGTCACGTCGGTGTCGCCCGAGGATGCAGAGGCCGCCCTCTGAGCCCTTGCAAACCGCGGCGCGATGGCGAAAACAGGCGGCCATGACTGCCTATTTCCGCCCCATCGCCCGCACCGACCCCGCCCGCCCGGCCGAGGCCCGATGGCTTGCCGGTGGCTGGACGTGGTTTTCCGAGGTCGAAGAGATGACCCGCGGCGGCGGAAGGCGGCTGATGCCGGTCTCTGACCTGCCCGCCGAGGTGCTAGAGGCGCTGACCGTGCGGCGCGCGCCCGTCGCCGGGCTGACGATGGACCGTCCGCGGCTGATGGGCATCCTCAACGTCACCCCCGACAGCTTTTCCGACGGCGGGCTGTTCGAGCGGCCCGGCGCAGCGCTGGACCATGCCGGCGCGCTGATTGCGGGCGGGGCCGACATTCTCGATATCGGGGGCGAATCGACCCGTCCCGGGGCCCGAGAGGTGCCGGCGGAGGAGGAAACCCAGCGCACCGCGCCGGTGATCGCCGCGCTGCGCGCAGAAGGGCAGGGCGTGCCCATTTCCATCGACACGCGCAAGGCCGGCGTGGCCCGCGCCGCGCTGGCGGCCGGGGCCGACCTTGTCAACGACGTGGCCGCGCTGACCTTCGATCCCGCGCTGGCGGGGGTCGCGGCCGAGGCCGGTGCGCCGCTGGTGCTGATGCACGCCCAGGGCGCGCCGGAGACGATGCAGCAAGACCCGCGCTACGACGACGTGTTGCTCGACATCTACGATTATCTTGCGGAACGGGTGGCGGCCGCGGAGGCCGCCGGCATCGCCCGCGCCCGCATCGTGGTCGATCCCGGCATCGGGTTTGGCAAGACCAAGGAACACAACCTCGCCCTCCTGCGCGGGCTCAGCCTGTTTCACGCGCTGGGCTGCCCGGTTCTGCTCGGTGCTTCGCGCAAGCGTTTCATCGGCACCATCGGCAATGCGCCCGAGGCCCGCGACCGCGCCCCGGGCTCCATCGCCGTGGCGCTGGCGGCGGCGGCGCAGGGGGTGCAGATCCTGCGGGTGCATGATATCGCCGAGACGCGGCAGGCGCTCTGCCTGGCAGAGGCGCTTTGGACGAGGGAGGAGCGGCCATGAGCGATCGGCTTTTCGGTACTGACGGCGTGCGCGGACAGGCCAACAGCTATCCGATGACGGCAGAGATGGCGCTGCGGCTGGGCGCGGCGGCAGGGCGCTATTTCCGCCGCGACGGCAGCCACGGCCACCGGGTGGTGATCGGCAAGGACACGCGCCTGTCGGGCTACATGTTCGAGAACGCGCTGACCGCGGGGCTGACCTCGACAGGGATGAACGTGTTTCTGCTGGGCCCGGTGCCCACGCCGGCGGTCGGCGTGCTGACCCCCTCGATGCGCGCCGATCTGGGCGTGATGATCTCGGCCAGCCACAACCCGCACCACGACAACGGGATCAAGCTGTTCGGCCCCGACGGGTTCAAGCTCAGCGACGAGGCCGAGGCCGAGATCGAGGCGCTGACGCTGGCTGGCGTCGAGCCCGCGCAGGCGGGAAATATCGGCCGCGCCAGGCGGATCGACGAGGGCCGCTACCGTTATAATGAGCGGCTCAAGGCCAGTTTTTCCTCGGGGCTGCGGCTGGACGGGATCAAGGTGCTGGTCGATTGTGCCAACGGTGCGGCCTACCGGTCCGCGCCCGAGGTGCTGTGGGAACTGGGCGCCGAGGTGATCCCGATCGGCGTGGCGCCCAACGGCTTCAACATCAACGACAAGTGCGGCTCGACCGATACCGCGGCGGCGGCCGACGCGGTGCGCGCGCATGGTGCCGATCTGGGCATCTCGCTGGATGGCGACGCCGACCGGGTGATGCTGATCGACGAGACCGGCAAGGTGGCCGATGGCGACCAGCTCATGGCGTTGCTGGCGCGGCGCTGGGCCAAAGCGGGGCGGCTGAACGACGGCACGCTGGTGGCCACGGTGATGTCCAACCTGGGGCTTGAACGGTTTCTGGAGGGCCACGGGCTGAAGCTGAAGCGCACGCCGGTGGGCGACCGTTACGTGGTCGAGACGATGCGCCGGGGCGGGTTCAACCTGGGCGGCGAGCAGTCGGGCCATATCGTGATGACCGATTTCGCAACCACGGGCGACGGTCTGTTGGCGGGGCTGCATTTCCTGGCGGCGATGGTCGAGACCGGGCAGCCGGCCAGCGCGCTGCTGCACAGCTTCGAGCCGGTGCCGCAGCTGTTGAAAAACGTCCGCTTCGCGGCCGGCAAGGCGCCGCTCGAGGCCGCCGAGGTGCGTGCGGCCATCGGCGCGGCCGAGCGGCAGTTGGACGGCAAGGGACGCCTTTTGATCCGCAAATCGGGCACCGAGCCCTTGATCCGCGTGATGGCGGAATGCGAAGACGACGCGCTGCTGGCCCAGGTGGTCGACAGCGTTGTGGCCGCGGTCGAGGCGGCGGTCTAAGCCACTTCGGCCGCGCGATATTCCATCCTGACCGGTGCGGCCCGAAAGCGGCGCGGGTCAGGTGCGGCGACTGGCGAATGTCTGGGCGAGTTGGCTTAGCGGGGCGTCGGACAGATCGCCGGTCCGTGCTGCCGGGACGGCCACGAAATCGTGGTGCAAATCCCACTCTGCCGCCGTCGTCACCCGTTTGACCCGCGGCGAGAAGACCGTGCGCGACAGCCCGAAAATGGCAAAGCCGTTCGACCGGAAAAGATCGGCCAGAAGATCCTTGTTGCGGTCCCCCTCGAAGACCACGAATTGAAGGCCGGGCAGCCGGAAAAGACCGGGAAGGATATTCGGCTCGGCCCCCTCGACGTCGATCTTCACACCGAACGGGCGATCGCCGAGCAGCGGGCGCAGATAGGATTCGGTTTCGACGGCGCGCACGGTGATTTTCCTCGTCCAGCCATCGCTTCCGTCGCGTCCCACGATGGTGGCCATGCCGGAATGGTGCTCTGGCATGGCCATTTCGAAACTGCCTTCGCTCTCGAACAGGGCCACGTCGTGCACATGGTGGTTGGAAAGCCCGTTTTCGGAAATGACGTTGCGCAGCTTCGCAACGAGGTCCGGCTGCGGTTCGAAGAAATGCACCGCGCCGGTGGGGCCGACGACCTGCGCCGCCGCAAAGCCGACCGTGCCGTGGTTCGCCCCGATATCCAGAAGGACATCGCCCTTGTGCAAAAGGGCGCAGGCGGTGCGTGTCACCTTCCAGTCGTTGTTGCCGAAAAGCCAGAGGATGCGGCCGTGGTAGTCGGAGCTGTCGATGGGGATGCGGTAGCCTTCGGCCGTCCGGGCCTCCAACTCGCGGGGGAGCTGGGCGAAGAGCGAGCGTGTCACGCGGTTGAAGCTGAGCCGTGTGAGTCCGGAATTCGGTCGCAGCCGTCGCAGAAGGAAGCGGTAGGTACTTAGAAAAAAAGAAGCAATTAACCTGTTCATGGGCTCGTCCGAAATCGCTGACCCTCGCAACGCGTACCGACCGGCGGGTGCGCGGTCAAGCGTACCGCCGCGGGGCAAGGCCAAGCGCGGCTACCAGGGGCAGGTCTGCGGGGCCGATATCCGCCGCGGCGGTCATCCTCACTCATACGTGATGGAAACCATGCACGGGGTGCGGGCGTTGATCTGTTGAACCGAAACGAAAAAAGGAGGACCGACATGGAAGTCTGGATCATTCCGCTGCTTGGCCTGATGACCATCGGGGCCGTTCTGGCCTTCGCCTGGTCGAGCAAGAAGAAAACCGAAAAGCGTATGCATGACCCGAACGCGCCGAAAAGCACCCTGGCCGCGGACGGGCCCGACACGCGCGGCTGAGGCGCGTGGTAGCAGAGTTTGAAAAACGGTCGGGGCCGGCGATAGCGCCGGCCCCGAGCCATGTTCAGTTCTTGGATTTGTCCACCATCTTGCCGGCGGTGATCCAAGGCATCATGCCGCGCAGCTTTTCGCCCACTTCCTCGATCTGGTGGGCATCGTTGTTACGGCGGATCGCCTTGAACGACGGCTGGCCCACGGTGCATTCGGCCATCCAGTCGCGCACGAAGCGGCCCTGCTGGATGTCGTCGAGCACCGCCTTCATCCGCGCCTTGGTCTCGTCGTAGGGCAGGATGCGCGGGCCCGAGACATACTCGCCATACTCGGCGGTGTTCGAGATCGAGTAGTTCATGTTGGCGATGCCGCCCTCGTAGATCAGGTCGACGATCAGCTTCACCTCGTGCAGGCACTCGAAATAGGCCATCTCGGGGGCATAGCCGGCCTCGACCAGGGTCTCGAAGCCCATGCGAATGAGTTCGACCAGGCCACCGCACAGAACGGCCTGTTCGCCGAAGAGGTCGGTCTCGCACTCTTCCTTGAAATTGGTCTCGATGATGCCCGAACGCCCGCCGCCGATGGCCGAGCAGTAGCTCAGGCCCAGCTCCAGCGCGCGGCCGGTGGCGTCGTTATGCACGGCCACCAGGCAGGGCACGCCGCCGCCCTTGACGTATTCGCCGCGCACCGTGTGGCCGGGGCCCTTGGGCGCCATCATGATGACGTCGACGCCGGCGGGTGCCTCGATCAGGCCGAAATGCACGTTCAGGCCGTGGGCGAAGGCAATCGCCGCGCCCTCGCGGATGTTGTCCTTGACGTATTTGTTCCAGGTGTCGGCCTGCAGCTCGTCGGGCATGGTGAACATCATCAGGTCGCACCACGCGGCGGCCTCGGCGATGCCCATCACCTGCAGCCCCTCGCCCTCGGCCTTCTTGGCCGAGGGCGAACCCTCGCGCAGCGCCACCGCCACGTTCTTGGCGCCGGAATCGCGCAGGTTCAGCGCGTGGGCATGGCCCTGGCTGCCGTAGCCCAGGATGGCCACCTTCTTGTCCTTGATCAGGTTGATATCGCAATCGCGGTCGTAATACACGCGCATGGTGTCTGTCCTTTCGGCTATTGGGTCTGGCGCGCAGGGTATGCCCGATCATGGCAATAATGGCTTTCAATTCTTGAAGGTTTTTCCAGAAATCAGGAATAGTCATGCGGCACGATTTGAGTTAGTGAAATAATCATGCAGATAGATGACGCCGACCGGCGCATGTTGCGCCACTTGCAGGCCGATCCGGCCATTTCCACCGCCGAGTTGGCCGAGCGTGCGGGGCTGGCGCCGGCCACCTGTTGGCGGCGGCTGGAAAAACTGCGGGCGGCGGGGGTGCTGAAAGGGGTGCAGGCGGTGATAGACTGGGCGCGGCTGGGCTATGCGGTGCGCGTCAGCCTGCGCGTCACCATCGACAAGACCGATCCGCGCGCCTTTGACGAGATCATCGCCGCGGCCCGCGAGGTGCCCGAAGTGACCGAGATCCAGACCTTTCTGGGCCGGGTCGATCTGCGGCTCGACATTCTCGCCCGCGACATGGCGCATTATCAGGAGTTGTTCCGCACCCGCATCCTGACCCTGCCGCATATCGCCGACCTCGAGGCGCTGGTGCATGTGGCCGATATCAAGACCGACGAGGCGCTGCCGCTGTGATCGACCTGGACGAGACCGACCGCAAGCTGCTGCGCGCCCTGAGCGAAGACGCGACGCAAAGCGCGGGCGCGCTGGGGCGGCGGCTGGGCCTGTCGCAGCCGGCGGCCTGGCGGCGGGTGCGGCGGCTGGAGGAGGCCGGCGCCATCGCCGGGCGCCGCGTGGTGCTGGACAAAGAGGCGCTGGGCTTTGGCGTGACGGTGTTTCTGGGGGTCAAGCTGGCCACCAAGGGCCGCGTCAGCCTGGATGATTTCGAGCGCGCAGTGGGCGCCATCCCCGAGGTGCAGACGGTGCAGCACGTGCTGGGATTGTTCGACTATCGCCTGCGGGTCGTGGCGCGCGATTTCGCCGATTTCGAGCGGGTATTGCGGCGCCGGATCATGACGTTGCCGGGGGTGGGCGACGTCGACGCCAACGTGTTGCTGAGCGAAGAGCGGCGCCCGGGGCCCTTGGGCTAGGGGTGGCTACGGGCGGCTGCCGCGCGCCCCGAGACCTGCCCGCATCAGCGTCTTGCGCACAGGACCCACCGAATAAAGCACCGTGATTGCCGCGGCGCGCAGGTCGCGCAGGATGCGTTCGCCGCGCATCGAGGCGCGGTTGAGCATGTCGATGCCGGCCACGCGGGCCTGCACCTCGGGCCAGCGCCGGCGGTGATAGGTTTCCAGCATCCGCCGGCTGCCGAGGCCCTCGGGGTCGGCCCGGGCGAGGTCGAGCAGCACGTGAATATCGGCCAGGCTCATGTTCAGCCCCTGTGCGCCGATCGGCGGCACAACATGCGCGGCCTCGGCAATCAGTGCGGTGCGCTCGCCGGAAAACCGCTCGGCGATCTGGCTGATGATCGGCCAGACGCTTCGGCGCGATGCCAGCATCAGGGGGCCAAGCAGCGCGCCCGAGCGGGCGGTCATCTCGGCGTTGAACTGCGCCTCGGGCAGGGCGGCGAGGTGCAGCGCCCTGGGTCCGGTTTCCATCCACACGATGGCCGAGCAAGGCTTGCCGTCGCGGTCGGGCAAGGGAACCAGGGTAAACGGCCCGCCCGAGCGGTGGATTTCGGTCGAGACGTTCTGGTGCGCCACTTCGTGGGTGACGGCGAAGGCCAGCGCCTTTTGCCCATAGCGGATGGTGCGCGCCTTGATGCCCAGCGCCTCGCGCACCGGAGAATTGCGCCCGTCGGCGGCGATCAGCAGGCGGGCCGCGACGCCAGTGCCGTCCGACAGCGTGACCAGCGCCTCGCGCTCGCGGGTGATCACGCCGCTTGTCGCGACGCCGGGGCGGAAGGTGACGTTGGGCAGCTCGTCCAGCCGCGCGACCATCTCGCGGCGCAAAAGCCAGTTGGGCAGGTTCCAGCCAAAGGGGTCGTCCGAGATGTCGGAGGCGTCGAAATCCTTGGTCAGCCGCGGCGCCGGGGTCTTGCCGCCGGCATCGACGATGCGCATCACCTGCAGGTCGGTGGCATAGGGCGCAAGCCTTGCCCAAAGGCCGGCCGCTTCGAGCACGGGCTTGGAGGGTTGAAGGAAGGCGGTGGTCCGGAGGTCGGCGCCTTCTTCCTTTTCGCAGGTGACCGGCGGGGCGGGATCGACGCAGATGACCGAGAAGCCGGCCGAGCCAAAGGCGGCGGCCGCAGTCAAACCTGCAACGCCGCCGCCGGAAATCAGGATGTCGGTGCTTTCTCGGGTCATGTCCGGGCCCCTCTTTGACCAGAGTTAGGCGATAGTCGGCTCCGGTCAAAGCGGCAAGCTGTCATCCCCGGGTGATCAGGAGAAGCGTGAACATGATCACCGGCACTGCAACCACCGCGGGTATGTAGAGGCCCGGGATGCCCCAGGTCGCGATGGAAAGCGCCCAGAGCGCGACGAGCACGGCAAGGGCCAGCCAGATCCAAAGATGCTCTTCGGTGCGAACCGCGTTGATCGCGCGTGAAACGGTGCGGCCCACGCCGGTGCGGTTGAGGTCTGCCGATTGCTGCTCGATGGTATTCGAATACATGAATGTCTCCCTTGTGCCGCGCCATTAAGACGCATGCGACATTTGGTAAAATGCGGCAGGATGTCGCATACACCTAAGCGCCGCCGCCGTGCCGGCCATCCAGACCGGCCAGAAACCCCGCGAGATCGGGTGTGTGGTGGTGAATATGCGGCGCCGTCTCGGGGGCGGGCGCAACATGCACCGTGCGCATCCCCATGTCGTGAGGCGCGGCAAGGTTGCGCGGGTCGTCCTCGAACATCGCCGCTTGGGCCGGCGACAGCCCATCTGCTGCAAAGACCGATTCGAAGGCCGCGCGCTCGGGCTTGGGTCGGAAACCGGCCTCTTCCACACCGTAGAGCGCGTCGAACACGCCGGACAGGCCGCGCGCTTCGACCACCCTTGCGGCGTACTCGGCGGTGCCGTTGGTGTAGACGATGCGCCGCCCGGGCAAGTCGGCGATGCGCGCGCGCAGCTCCGAGTCGGGGGTAAGCCGGTCGAGTGAAATGTCGTGCACCTTGTGCAGATAGGGGCCCGGGTCGACCCCGTGGACCTCCATCAGCCCGGCCAGCGTGGTGCCGTACTTGGCCCAGTAATGTTTGCGCAGCCGGTCGGCCTCGGCCGCGTCGACCGACAGCGCCTCCATCACGAAGGCGGTCATCCGGACCTCGATCTGGTCGAAGAGCCGGGCTTCGGGCGGGTAAAGCGTGTTGTCGAGATCGAACACCCACGCCCGCACATGGCTGAAATAGCGGGAAACCATGGAGAGCAGGTAGCGCCCTGCGGCAATGGGATCAATGCATCGGGCTTGATTCGCTGCGCGCCGGCGCCCTAATGTAGACCATCGTATGCAGGAGCCACCGATGAAAGACCTCAAGTCCGGCCACAAGGACGCTTACGACCTGATACTTGAGGCGATCGACATGGGCACCTACGGCCCCGGCGACCGTCTGGTGGAAAGCGAACTGGCCGAGCGTTTCGGCGTCTCGCGTACCCCTATCCGCGAGGCGCTGCAACGGCTGGAGACGCAATCGCTGCTCAGCCGCGACGGGCGCAGCCTGATCGTGGCCTCGTTGACCCATGACCAGATGGCCGAACTCTACGTCGTGCGCAGCGAGCTGGAGGGGCTGGCCGCGCGGCTTGCCGCCCGCCACGCAACGGACGAGGAAATCCGCGTGCTGCGCGCGATGGTCGAGGAAGACCGCGCCTATCTGACCGACCCCACGGCCCTGGCCCGCGCCAACCGGCGGTTTCACAAGCAGGTCCACCTCGCGTCGCACAACCGCTACCTGGTGCAGCAGCTCGACCTCGTGCACCGCACGATGGCGCTGATGGCTACCACCTCGCTCGCCGCCGAAGGGCGCGGCGAGAACGCGCTGGCCGAGCATGACGCCATTGTCGCCGCGATCGAGGCGCGCGACGGGGATGCCGCCTACAAGGCGTTGAAATCCCACATCTCCATCGCTTTCGAGACGCGGCTGAGGCTGGACGCGGCCGATTACGCCGACCAGGTCTGAGGCCGGCTATTCCGCCGCGCGGGCCATCGCCGGCTCTGCCATAGCGTCGGCTTGGCCGAGCGGCGACAGGTGGCCATGCCGCGTCTTGTCCCAGAAAAACGGCTTGCTGGCGATCTCGAACAGCGCCTTGTAGCTGGCCAGCGCCGCCATCGGGAAATAGAAATGCAGCGTCGGCACCCAGGGGATCAGGCCGGGCCGGCCCGCGCGCCTGAGGCCCGCCACGCCCACGGCGATATTGATCGCCTCGGAGGCGACGAATAGTAGGCAGAGCGCTGACATCACGGGCCCGCCCAGCACCCCCGCCAGCGGATGCGGCAGATCCAGCAGGATCAGCCAGAACGACCACAAGAGCGGCATCAGCAGGAATTGCGACAGGGTGCCGAGAAAAAGCACCTGCGCGCCGAAGAACCGCCACGGCCCGAGCTGGCGCCACAACAGGCGGGGATCGCGCATCAGCGTGGTCCAGGTCATCGCGTAGCCTTTCAGCCAGCGCGACCGCTGGCGCACCCAGGGCCAGGCGGCGCAATTGGCCTCTTCCAGGGTGACGGTCTGAACCATCTCGGTGCGATAGCCGTGCCGGGCGAGCCGGAGGCCCAGGTCGGCATCCTCGGTCACGTTGTGGGCGTCCCAGCCGCCGACGGCCTCTAGCGCGGTACGGCGGAAAAACACCGTCGTGCCGCCCAGCGGCAGGGCGAGGCCAAGCCGCGCGAGCCCGGGCAGCACCACGCGAAACCAGCCGGCATACTCCACGGTGAAGCAGCGCGAGATCCAGTTGGCGCCGTGGTTGTAGAAATCCAGCACACCCTGAAGGCAGGCCACCTGCGGGTCGGCGCGGCGGAACTGGCGCACGACGGCCCGGATCTGGCCCGGATCCGGGGCGTCCTCGGCGTCGTAGATACCGATGATGCTGCCCCGGCAGAACGCCAGCGCGTAATTCATCGCGCGGGGCTTGGTCTTTGGCGGGGCGTCGGGCACGACGATCACCCGCATGAAGGGCGGCAGGTCCGCCGCGGCCAGCTCGGCCTGGGTGGCGGTGTCGTCCTCTTCGACGATCAGGCAGATATCCAGCAACTCGCGCGGGTAGTCGAGCCGGCCGAGCCGCGCCAGCAGCCGCCCGGTCATGCCGGTCTCATGGAACAGCGGGACCATGAGCGACACCACCGGCACCGGTGCGATCGAGGGGATGGCGGGGGGTGGGGCGGGCGGCGGCGGCCTGCCCGGCCCGGCCGCGAGGGCCGCCAGTTTCAGCACGCTGCCCAGCAGCAGCGTGAAGGCAGCCCAGAGCGTCAGCGCCGACAGCACCGGTGCCGGGGCGGCCAGTATCGCCGCTGCGAGGCCCAGAACGCCCAGCGCCATCGCCCGGCGCGGCCCGCGCGCATACCAGAAGCGGCAGCTTTCGGGCCCGGGGGTGCGGTTGGCGGCGGCCAGGGTCAGCCGGCGCCGCGCCGCCCGGCCGACCGCGGCATCGACGCCGGCCCGGTCGGTGAGCGCCATGATCGGCAGGCCAAAGGACGCCGGCAGATCGGCGCAGAACGCAGCGAACCGGTCGGGCTGGCTGGTGGCGATCACCGTGGCGCCGCCCATGGCCCGCCAGGGGACCGCACCCTCGTGCAGGCAGCGGGCCGCGCCGAGACGGGCCACGAGGCGCGGGTCGGGCGGTGCCGCCTCAAGATCGACCGCGCGCGCGCCGTGGCGCATCGCCTCGGCGGCCAGTACCTGCGCGCGGCGCACCGTCCCGCGCCGGACCAGCAGGTCGCCCAGCCCAAGCCGGCGCCGGCGCGCCAGCCGTTCGGCCCGGCGCAGCGTGGCGCTGTCGAGTGCGCCCTGTGCCAGCAGCGCATGGCCGAGCCCCATGGCCGGCGCGGGGGCCGCGCGCGGCGCGGCGGCAGGTCTTGGATCGGAAGACAGCATGGCAAGGCGGTATCCGGCTGAACCTCTTCAGCCTGTCGCCAGCTTGGTTAATGCAAGGTTAACCGCGCCTTACGCGCGGGCGTTCATCGCCGCCGCGAAGCGCTCGAACAGGTAATAGCTGTCTTGCGGGCCGGGGCTGGCCTCGGGGTGGTATTGGACCGAAAAGACCGGGCGGTCTGCAAGGCGGATGCCGCAGTTCGACCCATCGAAGAGCGAGACGTGGGTTTCCACCACGCCTTCGGGCAGGGTCTGGCTGTCAACGGTGAAGCCGTGGTTCATGCTGGTGATCTCGACCTTGCCGGTCTCCAGGTCCTTGACCGGGTGGTTGGCGCCGTGGTGGCCGTGGTTCATCTTGATCGTCGTGGCCCCCAGGGCGAGGGCCAGCATCTGATGGCCGAGGCAGATGCCGAAGACGGGCAGATCGCGCGCCAGCACCTCGCGGATCATCGGCACCGCATACGCGCCGGTCGCTGCCGGGTCGCCCGGCCCGTTCGACAGGAACACGCCCTCGGGGTTCAGCGCCAGCACGTCCTCGGCCGTGGCGGTGGCCGGCAGAACGGTCACTTCGCAACCCGCCGAGGCGAGGCAGCGCAGGATGTTGCGTTTTGCCCCATAGTCGATGGCGACGACGCGCCGGCCCGCACCGTCGCGCCGGGTGTAGCCCTCTGGCCAGGCCCAGCGCATCTCGTCCCAGCGATAGCTTTGGGCGCAGGTGACCTCGCGGGCGAGGTCGAGCCCCTCGAGCCCGCAAAAGCCGCGCGCCTTCGCCACCAGACGCTCGACGTCGAACTTTCCCTCGGGATCGTGGGCCAGCGCCACGTGGGGCGCGCCCTGCTGGCGGATCGCGCGGGTCAGGCGGCGGGTGTCGAGCCCGCCGATGCCGATCCGCCCGCGCTTGGCCAGCCAATCCCACAAGGGCTCGGCGGCGCGCCAGTTCGACGGCTCGGTCGGGTCCCATTTCACAACCATGCCGGCGGCCACGGGCTCGGCTGTTTCGTCATCCTCGGGGTTGACGCCGACATTGCCCACATGGGGAAAGGTGAAGGTCACCACCTGCCCCGCATAGGAGGGGTCGGTCATGATCTCCTGATAACCGGTCATCGCGGTGTTGAAGCACAGCTCGGCCACGGTCTCGCCGGTCGCGCCGAAGCCTTGGCCGTAGAACACGGTGCCGTCGGCGAGCGTCAGGCAGGCGGTCGGGCGGGGCTGGGCGGCTGGCATGGCGCACTCCATTGTGGGGATCGGCGGGACAATATGGTGTGCGGGGGCCATAGGCAAGGGCCGAGGCAAATTGACTTTTGCAATTAAAACAAAAGCTTGTATCCATCGTGCCCGGTTGCCTCTGCTGCGCTGCGGCGTTATGGTCCGACGTCTCGGGACTCAAGGGATGATGACCGGATGGATATGCGAACGCGCATCGCGGCCGCGCTGAAAGATGCGATGAAAAACAGGGAGGCCGAGCGGCTGGCCACGCTCCGCCTGATCAACGCTGCGATCAAGGACAAGGACATCGCGCTCAGGGGCGAGGGCCGCGAGGACGGTGTGGGCGATGCCGAGGTGTTGGCGATCCTCGGGCGCATGGTCAAGCAGCGCCAGGAAAGCGCCCGCGCCTACGAAGAGGGCGGACGGCTCGATCTTGCAGAACGCGAACGCGCCGAGATCGCCGTGATCGAGACC
Organism: Rhodovulum robiginosum; assembly: GCF_003944755.1. GTDB lineage: Bacteria > Pseudomonadota > Alphaproteobacteria > Rhodobacterales > Rhodobacteraceae > Rhodovulum > Rhodovulum iodosum. The sequence goes on along the minus strand of NZ_RWGU01000045.1, from coordinate 128,460 downwards.
TTCCTGCCGCGCCCGCTGAGCGACGACGAGGTCGAGGCGGCGGTTTCGGAAACGATCGAAAACCTCGAAGCCGCCTCGATCCGCGATATGGGCCGGGTGATGGGGGCGCTGAAGGAGAAATACACCGGACGGATGGATTTCGCCGTGGTGGGGCCGATGGTCAAGGCCCGGCTGGGCTGAGGCCGGCGGCGCTGCGACGATTGACCCGTCATGTCCGGGGACGTTGTGACAGCATGTCTCTTGCGCGCTTTTTCGCGGGGGCAGATTTTGCTATCACGGCAGCAACGGTCGCAGGTGCGCCCGACCGGGTCATCGCCCTGCCGTTCGGGCGCAGCCGGCAGCGCGCCACGTAACAACCAAGGGCAAAGAAGAGACGGGCAATGCTGAAATTCTTCAATAACGTGAAACTCGAGGACATGCCGGCCCTCATCCTGCGCGCGCTGGCGGTGGGCCTGATCCTCGTGCAGCTTTTCATTGCCGTTTTCATCGTCAATCATTACCGCTCGGTTTTCGTGCTGACGTCTATCGTGTTCAGCCTGCTGCTGGCCCGTGAGATGTACGAGGATCTGGCGCAGCGTTTCTTCCGGCTGAAGGCCGAGGAATACGAGCACGAGCTCGAGAAGCTCCGCGCCCAGCAGGCCGACGCGGCCGAAGAGCCCCAACTGATGATCGAAGGCACCAGCCAGCGCGGCGAGGCCTGATCGCCGGCCTCAGGCCGGGTGCAGCGCGCGCTGCAACTCGTCATGCAGCGCCAGCCGCTCTTCGGGGCTGAGAAAGGCGCCGATCTCCACTTCGCGGCCGCCGCCCTCCAGGGTGACGTAATTGGTCACCGGCCCGCCCTCGCGGTGCAGCTCCACGCGCACCCAGTAGGGGTTGGCGTGCCAGTCCTGCCGCGGCCCGCGCGGATTGTGGCGGGTCAGCTCGACCCGGTCGGGCCAGAGCGACAGCTCTTCAATCAGCTCGCCATCCTTGTACGACCGTTCGAGAAAGTACCAGAGCATCCCCAGAACGATCAGGCCGAAAGGCAAAAGGCCCCACAGGACCGGCGTGCCGATGACCGCGATCAGCGGCACGAGGATCAGCGCGTAGGCCATCAGGATCACCGCGGCAAATCCCTTGCGCGGCAGCGAGCGGTGCGGCCAGAGGCGCAGACGCAGCGCCGCCGGGCCGCCGCTGTCGTAAGAGGGCGCTTTCGGGGGCAGCGCGGCAGTGCCGGGGGTCCATCGGTGGGGCATGGCGTTGGCGGTAGCTCTGGCCCGCCGCGTTGGCGATCTCGCGCAAGCGGCGTGCTGTGACGGTGCTTTGCTGGAAGGGCTGCGCTCCGCCCTGGTGGGCAAGAAGCGTCCGTCCCTTTTGTGGGCGGGTCCGGCGCTGCACGGCGCGAACGCCGACGGTACCCAAGATCGAAGCGCGGCCTTCATCCTGCCCGGTGGTCGCATGGGCCGGGCCCGTATCCGGGGCCCGGCCGTGCAATGGTCAGTGGGCGTGGCCCTTGTCCCAGTCCTCGCGCTTGGGAAGCGTCTCGAAGGTGTGCTCCGGCGGCGGGCTGGGCAGGGTCCATTCCAGCGTGTCGGCCCAGTCGTTCCAGTAGTTATTCTCGGTGATCCGGCGCCCGGCGAGCAGGGTGTAGGCCATGATCCCGATGAAGAACAGGAACGAGGCGAAGGCGATGAAGGCGCCGATCGACGAGATCTTGTTCCAGTAGGCGAACGCCTCGGGGTAGTCGATGTAGCGCCGCGGCATACCCTGACGTCCCAGGAAGTGCTGCGGGAAGAAGGTGAGGTTCGAGCCGATGAACATCGCCCAGAAATGCAGCTTGCCCGCCCATTCGGGGTATTGCCGCCCGCTCATCTTGCCGATCCAGTAGTAGATGCCGGCAAAGATCGCGAAGACCGCGCCGAGGCTCATCACGTAGTGGAAGTGGGCGACCACGTAATAGGTGTCGTGATAGGCCCGGTCGACACCGGCCTGGGAAAGCACGACGCCGGTGACGCCGCCCACGGTGAACAGGAAGAGAAAGCCGAACGCCCAGAGCATCGGTGTCTTGAACTCGACTGAGCCGCCCCACATCGTGGCGATCCAACTGAAGACCTTGATGCCCGTTGGCACCGCGATCACCATCGTCGCCAGCATGAAGTAGCTCTGCTGGGTCAGGCTCAGCCCCACGGTGTACATGTGGTGCGCCCAGACGACGAAGCCCAGCGCGCCGATCGCCACCATCGCGTAGACCATCGGCAGGTAGCCGAAGATCGGCTTGCGGCTGAAGGTGGCGATGACGTGGCTGATGATCCCAAAGCCCGGCACGATGATGATGTAGACCTCGGGGTGGCCGAAGAACCACAGGATGTGCTGGTAAAGCACGGGGTCGCCGCCGCCCTCGGGCTGGAAGAAGGTGGTGCCGAAATTGCGGTCGGTCAGCAGCATGGTGATGGCGCCGGCCAGTACCGGCAGCGACAGCAGGATCATCCAGGCCGTGACGAAGATCGACCACGAAAACAGCGGCGCCTTGTGCATGGTCATGCCCGGCGCGCGCATGTTCAGGAAGGTGGTGATCATGTTGATCGCGCCGAGGATCGAACTGGCGCCCGAGACGTGGACCGCGAAAATCGCCAGGTCCATCGAATAGCCACCCTCGTTGGTGGAAAGCGGCGGGTAGAGCACCCAGCCCACGCCCGAGCCCAACTGGCCGTTGCCGCCGGGGCTGAGCACCGAGGCCACGGCCAGACAGGTGCCCGCCACGTAAAGCCAGTAGCTGAGGTTGTTCATCCGCGGGAACGCCATGTCCGGCGCGCCGATCTGCAGCGGCATGAAGTAGTTGCCGAAGCCCCCGAAGAGCGCGGGGATCACCACGAAGAACATCATCAGGATGCCGTGGGCCGTGATCAGCACGTTCCAGATATGGCCGTTGGGGCTGCACTCGCCTTCGGCCGCGGCGGTGATCCGCGCGCCTTCCATGCACATGTACTGGACGCCCGGATCCATCAGCTCCATGCGCATGTAGACGGTGAAGGCCACCGAGACGAAGCCGACGATGGCTGCGGTGAAAAGGTAGAGTATCCCGATGTCTTTGTGGTTGGTGGACATGAACCAGCGGGTAAAGAACCCGCGGGTATCCTGCCCCCCGTGGCCATGAACGGCGGCGTCGGCCATGTGTCGCTCCCGATTCCCTGTTTTCCGCGGCGCCTCGGTTGGTATGGGCACGCGGACTTCCCTCTGCGCGACGCCTCAACATCGTGCCGGCGGGACCGTGCCGTGCCTTGCTGGGCACGGCCGGCTCCCTTCCCGCCGACGGGCCCTCCCTCGGACCGCAGCGATTTGTCGCATAGCTATGGTTACAGAGGCGCGCGGCGAAATCAAAGGGGTTTCTGCATGCTTTCGTATGCGGCGGGGCCGCTCAGCCGAACACCCGGTCAAAGCTGCGCCGGAGCGCCAGGTCGACATCGGCCATCGTCACCGGAAGGCCCAGGTCGACAAGGCTGGTCACCCCGTGTTCGGCGATGCCGCAGGGGACGATGCCGTCGAAATGGGACAGATCCGGATCGACGTTGATCGAGATGCCGTGAAAGCTGATCCACTTGCGCAACCGCACGCCGATGGCGGCGATCTTGTCCTCGCGCGGGCTTCCGTCGGGGGTTGGGGGGCGGTCGGGCCGCACCACCCAGACACCGACCCGGCCCTCCCGGCGCTCGCCCCTGACGTTGAATTCGGCCAGGGTGGCGATCACCCATTCTTCGAGCTGCCAGACGAAGCGGCGCACGTCGCGGCCCCGGACGCCGACATCGAGCATCACGTAGGCCACGCGCTGGCCGGGTCCGTGATAGGTGTATTGCCCGCCGCGCCGGGTCTGGAATACCGGGAACCGGTCAGGGTCGATCAGGTCCGCCGCCTTGGCAGAGGTGCCGGCAGTATAAAGCGGTGGATGTTCCAGCAGCCAAACCGCCTCTTCCGCGCGGCCCGCGGCGATGGCCTCGACTCGGGCCTCCATCCATGCTTCGGCCTCGGGGTAGGGCACCGGTGCCTCTGAAATAAGCCATTCCAACATGTTTTGCCGATTTTCCAGACTTGACAGGATGGGCCGCTCGCCGCGACCATTTCCTGATAAACGCGTCGCCGCCCCGGCGCAGCCCCTGATTTCAAGGAGTGATCTGATGCACCCGAAACATTTCACCGTGGCAGCTCTGGCCGCAACCCTTGTGCTGACGCCGGCAACGCGGGTCGCCGCGGATGCCGGCGACGTGGCCGCCGGCCTGTTCTTCGGTGCCATCCTCAACGAGGCGGCGCGCAACAACCAGCGCACCACCACCAGAAAGGTTTACCGCAAGCCGGCGGTCTCTTCGGCGGTGCGCGCGCAAAACCGCGAAACCCAGACGTCCCTGAACTATTTCGGCTTTCCCGCCGGGGTGGTCGATGGCGTGATGGGCCGCAACAGCCGCAACGCGATTTCGCAGTACCAGGCGCATATGGGCTACCCGGCGACCGGCCAGTTGACCCAGTATGAGCGCGATTTCCTGATCACCTCGTATCACCGTGCCATCGCCGGTGGCCAGGCCACGTCGCAAATGATCGCTGCCCACCCGCAGGGACCGCGCGGTCTTCTCAAGACCTACCAGCAGCAGTTGGCCGCGGGTAGCGCGATGACCCCCGTGCCCCAAACCGCCATGCCGGGCACCACTGTGGTGGTTGCACCGCAGGTAGCGCCCTCGGAGGCCCCCGCCGCCAAGGCCGAGCCGGAAACGCCTGTGGTCGAGGCGGCCAAGCCCGCCGCGCCCGCGCTTCCCAACTTCATGGGGCAGGGCGAAGAGGTTTCGCTGGCCTCGCATTGCAACAAGGTCAGCCTGCTGACCAACACCAACGGCGGCTTTACCACGCTGGCCTCGATGTCCGACCCCGCCTTTGCGCTGAACGAACAGTTCTGCCTGGCTCGGACCTATGCCATCGCCGCCGGTGAAGAGATGATCGCCAAGGTGCAGGGGTTCTCGCCCGAACAGATCGCCGAGCAATGCCGCACCTTCGGTCCCGCGCTGAAAGAGCCGGTGGCCGCGCTCTCGCTCAAGCCCAAGGATGCGGTGCTGCAGGATGTCGGCGCCTTCGTGCTGAGCTCGGGCATGTCGCCGGCGCAACTGGCCAGCACCGCCAAGATCTGCCTGTCGGTCGGCTACCGCACCGATGACATGAAGGTCGCCATTGGTTCGGCACTGGTGCTGACCGTTCTGGGCGAACAGGTTTATGCCGAGCTTCTGGGCCATCACATCAGCCAGGGTTTCGGTGCGACCAAGCGCAGCGATCTGTCGCTGCCTTGGTATCAGGCCAGCTTTGACGCGATCGCGAACGGTGCGAAGCCTGTCTTCGCACCCGGACAGCCCGAGCGGGACGAGTTGCTGCAAAAAGCGGCCTTCTCGCTGTCGGGCAGGTCGGATGGTGCGAGGATGGCGCCCAAGGCGAACGATCCGCAGCCCGCCGCGCTGCCCACGTTCTCGGTCGAGAACTGAGGGTCTCAGGGCCCGCAGCCGGGGGCGCGCAGACGCCCCCGGCACGCCGCCTGAAAAGGTCGCAAAACCCCCTTCACAAGGCTCGGCCAAGCGGCTATGTAGCGCCGCACTACCAGACACGTGCGGTCGTGGCGGAATTGGTAGACGCGCAGCGTTGAGGTCGCTGTGGGGTAACACCCGTGGAAGTTCGAGTCTTCTCGACCGCACCAATCATCCTGGAACAGCCCGGAATCATTGACCGCCGAAAACGGCGGCAATGCTCTATTTTGTTGCATAAATCCTGTGCGCCGACGCTTTGATGTGCCATCATGCGGGACTGCTGGGGTGGCGCTCTGGGGGCTGCTTTGCGAGACGGACGAGGCGGGACGGCGGATTGCCGTCGGCGGGAAAAGCTGTTTTCTTGTCGTAACGTCAGCTTTCCGCTTTTTGGGCCGAGCGAAGGGTACAACATTGGTTTTGAAAGAGTTTTCTGGCCAATGCCTGTAATCAAGTTCTGCATTGATCTTGCTGCACAGGATGTTACCGTTCGTAACAAAAGCGCCTAGGCGTAAAAAAACTGCGTGCCCAGATGTGCGCGGATCAACACGGGAGAGTCGCTTGACGACCGCATCTGACACGGATTTCGTGGTCTTTGATCGCGTCCAGAAAAGCTACGACGGCGAAACGCTCGTTGTGAAAGATCTGAACCTCGGTATCGGCAGGGGCGAATTCCTGACGATGCTCGGACCCTCCGGGTCGGGCAAGACGACCTGCCTGATGATGCTCGCGGGCTTCGAGACGGCCACGCATGGCGACATCCTGCTCGCGGGGCAGCCCATCAACAACATTCCGCCCCACAAGCGCGGGATCGGGATGGTCTTCCAGAACTACGCGCTGTTTCCGCACATGACCGTGGCCGAGAACCTCGCTTTCCCGCTGGAGGTACGCAATATCGGCAAGTCAGACCGCGACGCCAAGGTGCAACGCGCCCTCGACATGGTGCAGATGGGCGAATTCGGCGGTCGACGCCCGGCGCAGCTTTCGGGCGGGCAGCAACAGCGGATCGCGCTGGCGCGCGCCCTGGTGTTCGAGCCGGAGCTGGTGCTGATGGACGAACCGCTGGGCGCGCTCGACAAGCAGCTGCGCGAGCATATGCAATTCGAGATCACGCGACTGGCCCACGAACTTGGGATCACCACGGTTTACGTCACCCATGACCAGACCGAGGCGCTGACCATGTCGGACCGGGTCGCGGTGTTCGACGACGGGCGCATCCAGCAACTTGCGCCGCCCGACGAGCTGTACGAGCAGCCGCAGAACAGCTTCGTCGCCCAGTTTATCGGCGAAAACAACACGCTGATGGGCACCGTCAAGGAAATCAACGACGGCGTGGCGCTGGTCGAACTCGACGATGGCGAGCTGATCGACGCCAAGCCGGTCAACGTTTCGCAGCCTGGCGAGCGCACGCTCATTTCCATCCGCCCCGAGCGGGTGGAGATCAACAAGGACCGGTTGGGCGAAAACGCCCATACCATCCATGCCGAGGTGCTGGAGTTCATCTACATGGGCGACATCTACCGCACCCGGCTGCGCGTTGCGGGCAACGACGATTTTGTCATCAAGACGCGCAATGCCCCCGATCAACGCCGGCTGCAACCAGGCGAGAAGATCGAGATCGGATGGCAGCCGGAGGATTGCCGCGCGCTTGAAGCCTGAGCGCGCGCAGCCCCTCAATCCTGCCCGGGCAGAGGGGCATGTACCGCTAAAGGGCCTACGAAACTAAGGAGAGAACTGCATGAAACTGAAAAGCATTCTGCTTGCCACTGGGGCGGCGCTCGTCGCCGCACCGGCGTCCTTCGCCCAGGATATGACCGACTCGATGACGTTGGTCTCCTGGGGCGGCGCCTATCAGCAAAGCCAGATCAACGCCTATGCCGACCCCTACAAGGAAATGCATGAAGGGTTGGAGGTCGTCTGGGACGAAAGCTCGAACGAGGCCGTGGCCAAGCTGCGCGCCATGAACGAGGCTGGCAACATCACCTGGGATCTCGTCGACGTGGTCGCCTCTGACGCTATGCGCCTCTGCGACGAGGGCCTCGCGATGGAATACGACCCCGACGAGCTTCTGGCGCCGGCCCCCGACGGGACGCCCGCCTCGGAAGATTTCGGTGACCTGATCGTCAGCGACTGCTTCATCCCGCAGATCGTCTATTCCACCACCTTCGGCTATCGCACCGACATGGTGGGCGACACCCCGCCCTCGACCGTGTGCGACGTGTTCGACCTGGAGGCCTACCCCGGCAAGCGTTCGCTGGAGAAGCGTCCGATCAACAACATGGAATGGGCGCTCTACTGCGACGGCGTGGCCAAGGAAGACATCTACGACGTGCTCGAGACCGAAGAGGGCCAGGACCGCGCCTTCGCCAAGCTCGACGAGATCAAGGATCAGGTGGTCTGGTGGTCGGCCGGTGCCGACACGCCGCAGCTTCTGGCCGATGGCGAGGTCGTCATTGGCTCGACCTATAACGGCCGGCTGTTCAGCCTGATCGAAGAGCAGGACCAGCCCGTCGCGATGCTGTGGGACATGCAGGTGTTCGACCTTGACGGTTGGATCATCCCCACGGGCCTGTCCGACGAGGCGCTCGCCCGCGTGAAGGACTTCGTCAACTTCGCGACGGACACGCAGCGGCTGGCAGACCAGGCCAAGTACATCTCTTACGGCCCGGCCCGCGCCTCTTCGGCGCCGCTTGTCGGCGAGCATGCCGAACTCGGCATCAAAATGGCGCCGCACATGCCGACCGATCCGGCCAACGCCTCCAACACGCTGCTCTACAACTACGAGTGGTGGGCTGACTACCGCGACGACCTGGACGCCAAGTTCCAGGCCTGGCTGGCTCAGTAAGGCCCCTGTGCCGGGCGCCCTTTCCGGGGCGCGCGGCATGGCGACACGGACACATGCCCGGGGCGTGCATGCCCATGCCCCGGGCCCATGGATAGGGGGGCACACCCATGCCCAAGGGCTATGACGTCGGCCATATCACCGTGACCGACCCGGTGGCGTACCAGGAATACACCCGGCGCGATGCGCCGATCCCGGAAAGCCATGGCGGGCGGTTCATCGCCCGCGGCGGCGCCTCGGAGGCGCCCGATGGCCCGATCAAGGAGCGGCATGTCGTGAACGAGTTCCCCGATTTCGACGGCGCCAGGCGCGCCCTCTACTCTCCGGAATATCAGGAGGTGGCCGCGATGCGCCGTGCCACCGCCGAACGTGACATCTTGCTGGTCGAGGGGGTGCAATGACCGATCTTGCGACCGAAGCCGGCCCCGCCGGCCGATCTGCCCGGAGCGGCAGCGCCGAGGGCGAAGAGACCGGGCCGGTTCTGGCCGCAGACGGCCGCCCGCTCAAGCAAAGCCTGCGCCGCGCATTGCGCGCAGAAAAGCTGCGCGCGCTGGCGCTGATCGCGCCGCTGCTGATCTTTATCCTCGTGACCTTCATCGCGCCGATCGCGGACATGCTGTTCCGCTCGGTCGAGAACGAGATCGTCTCGGAAACCCTGCCGCGCACCACGGTCGCGCTTGAGCAATGGGATCATACCAGCGGCGAGATGCCGGGCGACGACGTGCTGGCGGCCTTTACGTACGACTTGGTGGCCGCCGCCGAGCGCAAGCAGCATACCCGCCTCGGCACCCGCCTGAACTACGAGATGACAGGCATCTCGTCGCTGTTCCGCAAGACCGGCCGAAGGGTCGACGATTTCGGCGAGGTTTATCTCGACCAGTTCGTGGCGCTGACGCCGGCCTGGGAAGAGCCCGCAACCTGGATGTCGCTGATGGCCGAGCCCGGCTGGAGCGCGCAATACGAAGAGTGGCTGGCCGACCGGGCCGCGGCCGAAGAGGCCGACCGCGATTTCGAGACCCCGCAGCCGCTATTCGAGGTGAAGGACGGCGTGGCGGATGTTCTGCCTGAAACCGCCGATGCCTATGGCGAATTCGCCCGCATCGCCCAGGTCGAGAACGACGACAACCCGGCCGCGGAAGAGCCCTGGGCGCCGGTCTATCTGGCGCTTTACCGCGACCTCGCCCAGGCGACGCCCGATTCCGTGGCAACGCTCGGCGCGGATGCGCAGGCGCTGCTCGAACCGGCCCGCGCGGCCGTGGCAGGGTTTGATACTGTGCCGCTGTCGGAGATGTTTGTCGACGCCGAGGAAGACTGGGCCGATCCCGATGTCTGGGCCACGATCCAGGCCTTCGCGCCGGACTACACCGCCGGCTATTTCCTGGCCTCGGTCGATTTGCAAAAGACGCCGGACGGCGTATCCGCCCAGCCCGAAGACCAGCGGATCTACATGCTGCTCTTCAAGCGCACGCTCTTCATGAGCCTGGTTATCATGGGCAGTTGCGTGCTGCTCGGCTATCCGATCGCCTATCTCCTGTCGAACTTGCCGCTGAGGACGTCGAACCTTCTGCTGATCCTGGTGCTGCTGCCATTCTGGACCTCGCTCCTTGTGCGGACCTCGGCCTGGAAGGTCTTGCTGCAACAGCAAGGCGTGATCAACGACGTGCTGGTGTGGATCGGGCTGGTGGCCGACGACGGGCGATTGGTCATGATCAACAACCAGTTCGGCACGATCGTTGCAATGACGCACATCCTGCTGCCCTTCATGATTCTGCCGCTCTACTCGGTGATGAAGACGATCCCGCCCTCCTACGTACGCGCGGCGAAATCGTTGGGCGCCACCAACTGGACGGCGTTCTGGCGGGTCTATTTCCCGCAGAGCGTGCCGGGCATCGGCGCGGGTTGCATCCTCGTGTTCATCCTGTCCATCGGGTACTACATCACGCCCGAGCTGGTCGGCGGCACCACGGGTACTTTCATCTCGAACCGGATCGCCTATCACATCTCCAGCTCGCTCAACTGGGGCCTCGCGGCCGCGCTGGGTACCATCCTGCTGGCGGTCGTGCTGATCCTTTACTGGGCCTATGACAAGCTCGTGGGCATCGACAACGTGAGCCTGGGGTAAAAAGCTATGTCACAAATGGACCTGCCACCCTATGCCACCACCGGCCAGCGCATCTGGCATTACGGTTTCAAGGTGATCTGCGGGCTGATCTTCTTCTTCCTGATCGCGCCGATCATGGTGATCATCCCGCTCAGCTTCAACGCCGAGAACTTCTTCACCTTCACGCCGGGGATGCTGGCCTTCGAGTCCGACGCCTACTCGCTGAAGCACTACCGGGATTTCTTCACCAATCCCGACTGGCAGCAGGCGCTGTCCAACTCGGTCAAGATCGCACCGATGGCGACCATCCTGTCGGTCAGCCTCGGCACGCTGGCCGCGGTGGGGCTCAGCCAGGACCATGTGCCGTTTCGCCGGGCGATCATGGCGATTCTGATCTCGCCGATGATCGTGCCGCTGATCATTTCGGCGGCGGGAATGTATTTCTTCTATTCGCGCATCGGGTTGCAGGGCACCTATATGGGCGTCGTGCTGGCCCATGCCGCGCTGGGCATTCCGTTTGTCATCATCACTGTGACGGCCACGTTGGTCGGCTTCGACAGGTCTTTGACGCGCGCCTCGGCCAGCCTGGGCGCAGACCCGGTGAAGACCTTTTTCAGGGTGCAGATGCCGCTGATCCTGCCCGGCGTGATTTCGGGTGGCCTGTTCGCCTTCATCACCTCGTTCGACGAGGTGGTGGTGGTGCTCTTCGTGGGCTCGGCCAACCAGCAGACGCTGCCCTGGCAGATGTTCACCGGCCTGCGCGAACAGATCAGCCCGACCATCCTCGCGGTGGCGACCATCCTGGTGGCGATTTCCATCGCGCTGCTGGCGACGGTCGAGATCCTGCGCCGGCGGTCGGAAAGGCTGCGCGGCATGAGCCCGGGCTGAGGCTCAGGGCAGGAGCGCGAGCCACAGCCAGATCGTCAGGATCGACACCGCCGTGCCGATCAGCACCGACGACGCCGCCACCCGCCGCGCCGCGCCGTACATGTTGGCGAAGATGTAGGTGTTCACGCCCGGCGCCATGGCCGCGGTCAGCACCGCCGAGCGGAATTGCCCGGTGTCGAGCCCCACGGCACGGCCCGTCAGCCAGGCAACGCACGGGTGCAGCACCAACGACAGCGCGCAGGCAAAGGCAATCACGCGCAGGTCGCCCTCGGGACGATAGCGCACCAGGATGCCGCCCAGCCCGAACAGCGCCGCGGGCAGGGCGGCGCGGATCATCATGTCGAGCGCCTCGGACAACACGCCCGGCAACTGGACGCCCGAGAGGTTCACCGCGAACCCCAGCGCGATGCCGATCACCAGCGCATTTCGGAACATCGACCGCAGGATCGCGCCGAATGTGCGGACAAGCCCGGCGCCCCGGTTGCGCACGATCTCCATCGCGGTCAGCCCGACCGCGTAGCAGAACGGCGCGTGGATCGCGATGATCGCGTAATTGGGTTGCAGCGCGTTCGCGCCGAAGGCGCGCTCGGTAATCGGCAGGCCCAGAAGCAGCGAGTTCGAGAACAGCCCGATGAACCCGATGGCGACGCTGTCCTCCCAGCCGCGCCCGAAGATCAGCCGCGCCCCGATCAGCCCGACGAAGAAGCCCGCCAGCGCCCCTGAGTAGAAGGTGATGAGAAGCCGCAGATCGAAGTTCTGACCCAGGTCGAGCGTCGAGATCGCCCGGAACAGCAGGCAGGGGATTGCGAAGTTCTGGGCGAACTTCATCAACCCGTCGACAGCCGCCTCGCTGAATAGCCCGCGCCAGACCGCAACATAGCCGAAGCCCAGCACCAGAAAGACCGGAAGGATGACCTCGATCAGCGCCTGCATCAGCTGGGTAGGGTCAGGGTCATCCCGTCATAGGCCGGGGTGACATGGGCGGGCGTTTCCGCCTCCACAGTGGCATAGTCGAGGTCGAGATGCATGTTGGTCAGGACCGCGCGTTTCGGCGCCAGCCGTTCGATCCATTCCAGCGATTTTTCCAGATGCAGGTGCGTGGGGTGCGGTGTGCGGCGCAGCGCGTCTAGGACCAGGATGTCGAGCCCTTCCAGCATCGCCCAGCTTTCGTCGTACATCTCGGCAACGTCCGGCAGGTAGGCCAGCCGGTCGATGCGAAAGCCCAGCGCGTCGATGGCGCCGTGGTTGACGCGGAACGGCATCAGCGTGACCGGCCCGCCGGGCCCGTCGATGGTGACCGGCCCGTCGATCGTGTGCATCTCCAGGATCGGCGGGTAGGGCGAGCCTTCGGGCTGGGTGAAGGCATAGCCGAACCGGCTGTAAAGCGCATCCTGCGTGGCACCGTCCGCCCAGACGGCCAGCCGGCGCCGGGTGTTGAACACGATCTGGCGCAGATCGTCGATGCCGTGCACATGATCGGCATGGGCATGGGTGTAGACCACCGCCTCCAGCACGCCCACCCCCGCCCGCAAGAGCTGGGTGCGCAGATCGGGGGTCGTGTCGATCAGCACCCGCGTGATGCCCCCCGCGCCTTCGCGGGTGATCAGCATCGAGCAGCGCTGGCGATGGTTTTTTGGCTCGTCCGGGTCGCAGGCGCCCCAGTGCCCGCCAAGGCGCGGCACACCACCCGACGAGCCGCATCCGAGTATGGTGAATGTCAGGTGTCCGCTCACGCGGCCTGCCTCCAGGCGGCGGCCTTGCTGAACAGCCGGTCGAAATTGGCCTGCGTCGCGGCAGCGAAATCGGGATAGTCCATCCCGAAGACATCGGCGCCCACACGCGCGGTGAGCGCGGTATAGGCCGGTTCGTTGCGCTTGCCCCTGTGGGGCGGGGGCGCCAGGTAGGGCGCGTCGGTTTCCACCAGGATGCGGTCGAGCGGTGCGGCGGCGAAGATCTCTCGCAGCTCTTTCGACTTGGGGAAGGTCGCAATACCCGACATCGACAGGTAAAAGCCAAGGTCCAGCGCGGCGCGGGCCAGCCCCGCGCCCGAACTGAAGCAATGCATGACGCAGGCATAGGCGCCGGCGCGGTATTCCTCGGCCAGGATGCGGGCCATGTCTTCATCCGCCGCGCGGGCATGGATGATCAGCGGCAGGCCGGTCTCGCGCGCGGCCGCGATGTGGATGCGCAGGCTTTGCTGCTGCGCCTCGGCGCTGTCGGCGGTGTAATGATAGTCGAGCCCGGACTCGCCGATGCCCACGAATTTCGGGTGTCTGGCCAGCGCCAGCAATTCGTCCACGGTCGCCAAGGGCTCTTCCGCGGCGCTCATCGGGTGGGTGCCGGCGGCGTAGAAGACCGGGGCAAACCGTTCGGCGATGGCGCGCACCTGCGGCTCGTGCCGCAGCTTGGTGCAGATCGTGACCATGCGGGTCACGCCGGCCTCGGCCGCGCGGTCCACGACGCCGGGCAGGTCGGGCGCGAAATCGGGAAAGTCGAGGTGGCAGTGGCTGTCGGTGATGTCTGGGGTGTCGGTCATGCGCTCGCCTCAGGCGGCGACCTTTGCCGCCGTTTCCTCCATTCTCAGCACCGTATCGAGGATGAGCGCGGCGGGGTCAAGGTTGACCGCCCGGCCCTGGCGCGCCCGCTGGGCGAGGTGCTGCGCCGCCTCGGCCCAGGCGCGGGCGGCCGACGGATGCGGCGCGAGCCGGGCCAGCAGCGCGGCCTCGCCGGGGGCGGCCTCGGCCTCGGGCGGGCCGGCCACGCCCGCGCGGGCCACGCGCGCGAGAAACAGCTCGATCAGCCGCACCAGCAGGTCGAACCGCGCCTCGGCGCCGCGCCCGGCCACGCTTTCGGCCAGCCGGATCGCGGCGGGCCGGTCAAGCCGCGGCTGGCCCGCCAGCAGTGCAACCAGATCGGCGTAAAGCTTCAGCCCGTCGAGATTGATCAGCCGGATCGCCTCGCCCACCGAGCCGCCCGAGAGCGCGGCCAGCGCCGCGGTGTCGCCTGTGGCCTGTCCGGCCAGCGCCAGCGCCTCGGCCATCTCGTCAGGACCCAGCGTGGCGAGCCGCAATTCGCGGCAACGCGAGCGGATGGTGGGCAAGAGGCGCGAGGGCTGGTGACTGACCAGCAGCAGCGTGGATCGCGCGGGCGGCTCTTCCAGGAGCTTCAACAGCGCATTGGCGGCATTCGGGTTCATCTCGTCGGCGGCATCGACGATGACGACGCGCCGCCCCCCCTCGGTTGCCGAAAGCGAGAAAAACCCCTTGAGCCGGCGCACCTCGTCGACCGTGATCACCGATTTCAGCCGGGGCGGCCGGGCCTTGTCGTCGACAGCCCGGCGCAACAGGAACAGCCCCGGTTCCGACAGCGCGGCCATGCGGCGCGCGACGGGGTGTTCGGGATCGATGGCAAGCCGGTCAGGGGCAGGGGGGGCGTCGCCGAACAGGCCCGGGCCTGCCTCGGCCTCGGCGGGCTGGGTCAGCAGAAAGCGCGCGATCGACCACGCGAGCGTGGCCTTTCCGACCCCGCGCGGGCCCGTGATCAGCCAGCCATGGTGCATCCGCCCGGTTGAATAGGCATCCAGGAACGCTGCCTCGGCGGCCGCCTGACCGATCAGGCGCGGCGTCTCGCGCGGGTGCGGGGCGCCTGCGACGCGGTCGGGTTCGGGCACATCGTCGGTCATGCCAGTTCGGCCTCGGCAAGGCGGGCGATCTCGGCGGCCACGGCGGCGGGCGCGCGGTCGGCCTCGACCACCCGGCAGCGGTCGGGAAACTCGGCAGCGAGGTCGAGAAAGCCCGCGCGCATCCGCGCCTGCATCCCCTCGCCGAAATCCTCGAACCGCTCTTCGGCGCCGCCGCGGCCCTTGGCGCGCGCCAGCCCGGTGCCGGGGGGCATGTCCAGCACGAAGGTCAGGTCGGGTTCGCGCCCGATCATCAGGGCGTGCAGCGCGTCCACCACCCGGCGCAGATCGCCCCGCGTAATGCCCTGATAGACCCGCGTGGAATCGGCGAACCGGTCGCAGACCACAACCTTGCCGGCCGCCAGCGCCGGGCGGATGGTCTTTTCCAGATGGTCGCGCCGCGCGGCGGTAAAGAGCAAGATCTCGGTCTCGGCCGACCAGCGGTCGGGGTCGCCCTCCAGCACCAGCCGGCGGATTTCCTCGGCGCCCGGGCTGCCGCCGGGCTCGCGCGTCAGCACGACCTCGCGGCCCGCCCCTGTCAGGCGCTCGGCCAGGGCCCGCGCCTGGGTGGATTTGCCCGACCCGTCGATGCCTTCGAAGGTGATGAAACGCCCGGTTTCGCCCATGCCCTCAGAGGCCCCGGGCCAGCCCGATGGCGCGGTCGAACAGCACCTGGGCCGCGGTGCGCAGATGGGGCACGAACCCGCCGCGCGCGACGTCCTCGGCGGCGACCAGCGGCAGGCGCTTTTCCTGCATGTCGGGCAGGCGGAACACGATCTCGCCCAGTTGGTCGCCCTTGACCACCGGCGCCTCCACCGGGCTGTCATAGACAAGCTCGGCCTCGATCGTGTCGCGCAACAGCGCGGGCACCAGAAGCTCGATCTCGTTGGCCACCTGCAAGGGGACGCTGAGCTTGGCCCCCATCCAGACATCGGCCCTGGCGACCTCGGTGCCGGCCTCCACCACGGTTTTCTGTATGAACTGGCGGAAGCCCCAATTGATCAGGCGCTCGGCCTCCTGGGCCCGCTCGGTTGCCGAGGAGAGCCCGCTGATGACGACCACCAGGCGGCGGTTGCCCTGCATTGCAGAGCCAACCAGTCCATAGCCCGCCTCTTGCGTGTGGCCGGTCTTCAGCCCGTCCGCCCCGATCCCGAGATCGAGCAGCGGGTTGCGGTTGAACCGATTCTGCGGCGCGCGCCCGTCGAACGGGAATTCACGCTGGCCGAAATAGCCGTAATACTCTGGAAATTCGGTGATCAGCCGGCTGGCCAACAGTGCCAGGTCATGCATGCTCATCCGGTGGTTGGGGCTGGGCCAGCCCGACGCGTTGGAAAAGGTCGACTGCTCCATCCCCAGTGCCTCGGCGCGCTGGTTCATCAGCCGTGCAAAGGCGTCCTCGGTGCCGGCCAGCCCCTCGGCCACCACCACGCAGGCATCGTTGCCCGATTGCACGATGATGCCCCGGATCAAATCCTCGACCGTGGGCCGGTCGGTCTCGTTGAGGAACATGGTCGAGCCGCCCATCGCCTTGGCGCGGCTGGAGACGGAAAACCGTGTGTCGAGCGTTACGCGCCCGTCGCGCAGCGCCTCGAACAGCATGTTCAGCGTCATCAGCTTGGACATCGAGGCCGGCGGCAGGGGCACGTCGGCGTTTTTCGACAACAGCACGGTATCGGTGGTCAGGTCGACCACGTAGGCGGCATTGGCACGGGTTTCGAACATGGCGCGGGCGGGCGCGGCGAGACCCAGCGCCAGAACCAGCACGGCAAAAAGGGAAAACAGGCGGCGGTGCATCGCGTTTTTCTCCGGCGGTCAGTTGGTCACGAGATAGGCGTCGGAAAAGCCCCTCTCGTTGACCTTTTTCAACAACTCGCCCCGTTCGGCGGCATTCGCAGCGGGGCCGACCAGCACGCGCCAGAACGTGTTGCCACGGCTTTCCTGGGTGCGGATGGTCGGCACGATCCCGGCCTCGCGCAGCACCTCGCCGACCTGTTCGGCGTTATCCTCGACGCTGTAAAGGCCGATCTGGATATAGGGACGGTTCAGGCGCGAGGCCTGCACCGGGGGCGGCCCGGGGCGCGCGTCGGCCTCGCCGGCGTCGGCCCGGTCGATTGCCGCGGCTGCGACGGGGGCCAGCGCGGTGCTGTCGATCTGCTCGGGCGCGTCGGGCGCGGTGCCGGCCGTTTCGGTTTCGGGCCGTGGCTCCGGTCGCGCGTCGGGCGTGGCGTCGGGCTCGGTGTCGGGCTCGGCCTCCGGATCGGGCAGTTCTTCGCGGCGCAGCGCGGTCACGCTCAATTCGGTCGGCTGGCCGGCCAGCATTCCAAGCGCCGAGGCAGCGTCGGACGAGACCATCAGCTTTGGCCCCGGTGTCTCGATCTCGCGCCGGAACAGGGCGCCGATAACGAACTTTCCGTTGCTTTCGTTGCGGATAAGCACCCGCTCGGGGTCGGTCACGCCGGGATAGGCCACCCAGACGCCGCCGAGCGACGGACGCCCGTCCCAAAGCCCCGGTTCGTTGGCCTGAAAAACCTCGGGCGCCTCGACATCGCGTTCGACCAGACGCGTGGTGGCTGCGGATGCTGCGGTGTCGTCCCCGGCCGAGGCCCCGAGAAAGCCCGGCGCCTCGAAATCCTCGCAGGCGGAAAGCGCAAGCGCTGCCAAAAGGCCCAGCGCCGTTAGTCTACTCGCCCGTGTAAGCATCCCTTGCCCCCATGGTGCCGCGCGAACTCCGCCGCGCTTGTGCTCCGCGCCGCGATGCGGCGTCACTGCCGATGTTGCCCCGCGCCGCGCCGGCGGACGCGTGGCGATCATAGCGACAGGCCCGGCGCAAGGAAAGTGGACAGGCCGCCCCGCGGCAAGATTCGGCTTGCCCCCGCTTTCAGAATCGCGCCCGCTGGTCTAAGCGTGCCAGTCGGCCGGAGGAGTGGCAGAGTGGTCGATTGCACCGGTCTTGAAAACCGGCGTGCGTGAAAGCGTACCGTGGGTTCGAATCCCACCTCCTCCGCCAGCCATTTAAGTCATTTCTATCAATTCAAGAAAGACCGGATTTGCCGCTGAGAGTTCCGTGGTTTGCCGTGCTTTCGCTCCTGCAGAGACGATATACTAGACGCTGTGGTGGGGGGCGGCATGTGTCTCTGCCCGGCCCATCACGGGGTTCGGTTTTGCCGGAAAAAGGCTCTGTCAAGGGAACCTGGCTTGAGGCGGGACAGGGCGATCGGTAGCATCCTGAGATGACGACACCGAGCCCTTTCAAGTGATTCAAAACGAGCCCTGAGACCATCCGCCTGGCGGTGATGTTGTACGTCCGGTTGCGGCTGTCGCTTTGTAACGTCGAAGACATGCTGCATGGGCGCGGCATCGGCATGTGCCACGAGACGGTGCGCTTGTGGTGGCACCGGTTCGGGGCGCCCTACACGCCTCTGTCTCGAACCACATCAACCAGGATCGCAGCCTCTACAGCCGACCGGATTTCAAGCTGAACCGAACCGCCGCCCTTGCCGAGTGGCGCGGTCATTTCGCTGAACAATGGGCAGCCATCCTGCCCTTGCAGAGACTGGTTCGGCTTTGTCTGGCAGCAGCGTTGAGACTGCTGCGGTCTCTGCGCTGCCGCTCAACACTCAATCCCAACCGGAAGATTCGGGATCCCTCCGGCCCTGATCGCGGGGGAGGTCACACCGGCTCAGTCTCTGACGCGCCCGAAGGTCGACAGCCTGTTGATTTCGTCCAGCCTCTCCAGATTGACCACGGTGGAGAGCATGAGACGGTCTTGGCTCCAGTCTCCCGGTCGCTGAATTGCCACCGCCGTCAGCAGGATCGCCGCGATCAGCGGCAGCACGGCGGCCGCGAACACCAGCCTGGGCTGCGCCAGCCTCTGCCTGTCCAGGAGCGAGTTGATGCGGCGTTCGAGAAAGCTTTGCTTGCCGAGGCCGATCACCGAGCGGTCCGCCGTGACAAGTGTGACCTTCGGCACTGCAATCACGAAGGCCCGGTCGCGCCGCAAGGTCTTTTGGCACACCGACAGCAACGTCTCGCAATAGGTTCTTATGCCGATCCGACCGCGCGTCAGAACCTCGCTGTCGCAGTTCAATTCACGCAGGTTCTCCACCTGCCTTTTCCAGGCGTGGTAGGCGGGATTGAGAAAGAAGAGCGGCTTGAGCGCCTCGAGCAGGATTTCCCATTCCAGGTCGCCTTGCCGGAGGTGCTGGAATTCGTGGGCCAGCGAGACCCTCATCTCATCGCTCCGGCCCAGCATGTGCGAGGGCAGGACCACGTAATAGGTCCGCAGGCCGCGTGTCGAAAACGGAACCAGCGTTCGGTCGGAAAGGCGGATGCGCACCCGTCCGAAAGACCGCCAGGCATAGCTGTCCGCAACGATCCGGTGCAGGCAGAACATCGAACAGACCAGCCGGAGACCCCCGATCACGGTGCCTGCAAGGAAAGCGGCGATCGCCGCCCAGGCGACCCAGCCGGCGCCGCTGAGAACGTTCAGCGTGAACGTGTCGCGCATCAGGATCAGGTTCTCGAACTCGGTGGCCTTCATGCCGATCCCGCCGTTCAGATAATGCGAGACGATCATGTCCGACAGGTTCAGCTGCACCCCGCCCGCGATGCCGGAGCGCTGCAGAGTCGTGTAGAGCAGCACGACGAACGGCGCGAAGGCGACGGTCAGGAAAACGCTGTTGAGCAGTCTCAGCTGAGTTCCGTAGGCGTGTTTCAGACCCAAACGGCCCAGCAGGATACGCGTGACGAGCCAAAGCGCATAGGCCACGCAAACGAGGATATTGGCGTCGATGAAAGCATCGAGAAGTGCATCACCCGGTATCATTTTTCAACCTCCGATCCACGAGTGCCCGGATCTGCCCCAATGCTTCCTCGGTCAGGTCCTCGTCGTTCATCAGCGTCGCCACAAGCGAGGCGGGCGTGTCGTCGAAGAGCTTGGCCGACAGGTCTTTCAGTGAGCGGTATTGATACGCGTCTTTTGCCAACGTGGGCTTGTAGATGTGTCTCTTGCCGGATTTGCGGCTGGTGACGAACTCTTTCTGTTCGAGGATGCGCAGGATCGTCGCGCCCGACGTGTAGGCCAGGTTCCGGTCTTCCGGCAGTCGCGCCAGTACGTCCCGCACGGTCCCCTCCCCCAAAGCCCAAAGCTCGTTCATGAACTCCAGTTCGACTTCGGTCAGCAGCTCGCGTTTCTTCTTCTTCATTGCTGTCCCATCCCGGGCAATCGCTCACTCGGTACAGGTGTCGAGTAAAGCGCATGTGTTTCGTTTTCCAAAGCGGACTCTCAGACTTTCCTGAACACGAAGATGCCCCAGGCGACAGCGATCGCCAGCGGCCACCAGAGCGGCTGGCCCACGAGGCCGAGCCAGGCGAGGAAAATATAGGCGGTTCCAAGCAGAGAGATGAAAAGGCGGTCGCCCAGTGTCGTGGTCAGGCCAAGGATGCCCTTGCGTTCCAGCCCGTCGCGGTATCGGACGCCTTCGAGGATGCCGATCACCGCGATGGCACCGAAGAGACCGCAGAAAAGCGCGAAGGTCGCGGGCGTCCATGCCATCCAGAAGGACGGCCAAAGCGGGTCCGTCCACGAAAAACCCTTGTCCTCTTGTTGTTTGGCGACGTTGCCCCAGCCCTGTGCAAGCGCCGCATTCGTATGCAGCAGCGCGAAGATCAGGATCAGCGGCCGCATCACACCCTCCCCAGGGCAAAACCCTTGGCGATGTAGTTGCGGACGAAATAGATCACGATGGCCCCCGGAATGATCGTCAATGTGCCTGCCGCCGCAAGCAGCCCCAACTCGTAGCCGGCCGAAGACGCCGTGCGCGTCATCGTCGCCGCGATCGGCTTGGCTTCAACCGCGGTCAGCGTCTGGGCCAGCAAAAGCTCCACCCACGAGAACATGAAGCAGAAGAAGGCCGCCACACCGACGCCTGCCTTGATCGTCGGCAGGAAGATGGTGACGAAGAAGCGCGGGAAGGAATAGCCATCGACATAGGCCGTCTCGTCCAGTTCCTTCGGCACCCCGCCCATGAACCCTTCGAGGATCCAGACCGCGAGGGGGATGTTGAACAGGCAATGCGCCAGGGCGACGGCAAGATGCGTGTCGAAAAGCCCGATCGAGGAATAAAGCTGAAAGAACGGCAGCGCAAAGACCGCCGCGGGGGCCATCCGGTTGGTCAGCAGCCAGAAAAAGAGCTGCTTGTCGCCAAGGAACCGGTAGCGCGAAAAGGCATAGGCCGCGGGCAGGGCGACGCTGACCGAGATGACCATGTTGAGCGAGACGTAGATGATCGAGTTGATATAGCCCCAGTACCATGTCGGGTCGGTGAAGATGACGCGGTAGTTCTCCAGCGTGAAGGTCTGGGGGAACAGGCTGAAGCCCGACAGTATCTCGCCCGTGGTCTTGAAGCTCATCGCCACCAGCCAATAGATCGGCAACATCAGGAAGGCGATGTAGAGGATCGGAACGAGGGATCGTTTTCTCATTTCGCGTCATCCTTCGTCATCAGTGTGTAGAACAGCCACGAGACCAGAAGCGTGATTGCGAAGTAGATCAGGCTCATGGCCGCCGCCGGGCCAAGGTCGAACTGGCCTAGGGCGATCTTCACGAGGTCGATGGACAACAGTGTCGTCGAGTTGCCCGGGCCGCCGCCGGTCAACACGAAGGGTTCGGTGTAGATGTTGAAGCTGTCCATGAACCGCAAGAGCACGGCGATGGTCAGGACCGTCTTCATCTTGGGTAGCTGGATGTAGCGGAAGACCTTCCAGGGGCTGGCGCCGTCGATCTTGGCGGCCTGGTAATAGGCATCCGGGATCGAGACCAGGCCGGCATAGCTGAGCAGGACGACCAGCGAGGTCCAGTGCCAGACATCCATGACGACGATCGTCACCCATGCGGAAAACGGCTGCTGCGTCATGTCGTAGTTGATGCCGAGGACATCGTTCATGAAATAGCCGAGAAGCCCGATATTCGGCAGGGTGAAGATGTTCCACATCGAGCCGACCACGTTCCAGGGGATCAGCATCGGCAGCGCCATTGTGACAAGGCAGATGGGCACCCAAAAGCCTTTTCGCGGCATCGACAGGGCTACGACAATGCCCAGCGGAACCTCGATGATGAGGATCAGGAACGTGAACAGGAACTGCCGGCCAAGCGCGGCATGAAACCGGTCCGACCGCAGGATTTGCTCGAACCAGTCCAGCCCCTGCCAGAAGAAGACGTTGTTGCCGAAGGTTTCCTGCACCGAGTAGTTGACCACCGTGATGATCGGGACAAGCGCGTTGAAGGCGACCAGCAACAGGACCGGCAGGACGAAGAACCAGGCGCGTTGGTTTTCGGTTCTCATTGCATGGCCTCCGTCGTGATCCAGCCGTCGCGGTAAAGCCGGGTCTGGTCG
Organism: Rhodovulum robiginosum; assembly: GCF_003944755.1. Lineage (GTDB taxonomy): Bacteria > Pseudomonadota > Alphaproteobacteria > Rhodobacterales > Rhodobacteraceae > Rhodovulum > Rhodovulum iodosum. The sequence continues at coordinate 106,031 of NZ_RWGU01000045.1, read as the reverse complement.
GGCCGGAAGGCCAGGTGCACCTGGGCGCCCTGTTCCACTTCCGCATGCCCGATGACCGCCTTGACCGGCGTGTCGCCCACCATCGCTTCGATCACCGCGTGCCGGCCCACGTCCGAGACCTTGCTGACCCGCGCGGGCAGGCCGGTTTCGGACAGCGACACGAATTCGGGGCGCACGCCCAGTTCGGTCCGGCCGCCTTCGCCCTTTACGGCACCTTCGACGGCGACCGGCTGACCCTCGAAAGTGACACGGCCGTCTGTCACCGTCGCGGGCAGAATGTTCATTCCCGGCGAGCCGATGAAATGGCCGACGAAGGTGTGCTGCGGGCGATCGAAGAGTTCGACCGGCGTTCCGATCTGCACGATTTCACCGTCCTGCATGACAACCACCTGATCGGCGAAGGTCAGCGCCTCGGTCTGGTCGTGAGTGACGTAGATCATCGTCGCCTTCACCCTCTGGTGGAGCTCTTTCAGTTTCGAACGAAGCTTCCATTTCAGGTGCGGGTCGATCACGGTCAGCGGCTCGTCGAACATCACGACGTTCACGTCATCGCGGACAAGGCCCCTGCCCATCGAGATTTTCTGCTTGTTGTCGGGCGAAAGATGCGCGGCGCGGGTGTCCAGCATATCTTCCACTTCCAGCATGGTCGCGATCTCGGCCACGCGCTGGGCGATCTTGGCGCTTTCCACCCTGCGATTGCGCAAGGGAAACTCAAGGTTCTCGCGCACCGTCATCGTGTCGTAGATCACTGGGAACTGGAACACCTGGGCGATGTTGCGCTGGGCGGGTGGCAGGTCGGTCACGTCCTGGCCATCGAACAGGATCCGGCCCTCGGACGGGGTGAGCAGCCCGGAAATGATGTTGAGCAAGGTCGACTTGCCGCAGCCCGACGGGCCGAGCAGCGCATAGGCCCCCCCATCCTGCCAGTCGAGATCGATCTCTTTCAGCGCGTAGTCCGACGGGCCGGCCGGGGCCGGCAGGTACGAATGGCGAAGGTTCGAGAGGGTGATCTTGGCCATCAGGCGACGAGCCTCCCGTCGGGTGTGAAATAGAACGCCTGGCTTGCGTCCATGTAAAAGCGATGATCTTCGCCCACCCGATAGGGGTGAACGCCATGCGAGAGCGAGACCCAACTCTCATCGCCCATCTGGAAATGCGCGCTGGATTCAGAGCCCGAAAGCTCCGTCACCTGCACGATGCCGTTCAATGCCACGTCGCCCGGATCGGATTGTATCGGCACCACGTGATGCGGCCGTATAGCGATCGTATATTCGCCGTCGGGCAGGGATGCCGCCGCCCCCTGCATCGTCCATGTGACGCCGGTCCGAAGCCGTGCCTCGGAGCCTGTCTTGACGATCCCGGCGGCATTGATGGGCGGGTCGGAGAAGACGCGCGCCGCGGTCAGCGTGGCAGGTTTTCGGTAGATCTCGGCCGTGCGCCCGAATTGCGTGACGACGCCGCCATCCATCAGCGCAGTGTAGCCGCCGAGGAGAAGCGCTTCTTCCGGTTCGGAGGTGGCATAGACGACCACCGCCCCGCGCCCGGCAAAAAGCTCGGGCAGTTGCTCGCGCAGTTCCTCGCGCAGTTTGTAATCGAGGTTGGCGAGCGGTTCGTCGAGAAAGACCGCGCGGCTTTCCTTGGCGATTGCGCGGGCCAGGGCACAGCGCTGCTGCTGCCCGCCCGAAAGCTCCTGCGGGCGCCGTTTAAGCATCGGGCCGAGTTGCAGGATATCGGCGGCCTCCTGCACACGGTCTTCGATCTCGGACTTCGCCATGCCTGCGACCCTAAGCGGGGAGGCGATGTTATCGAAGACGCTCATGTGCGGGTAGTTCACGAAGAACTGGTGGACCAGGCTGATGTTCCGCCTCTGCGTCGACAGCTTCGAGACGTCCTGGCCTTCCATCAGGATCTGACCGGAGGCCAGCGGGTCGAGACCGGCCATCAGCTTGATAAGGGAAGTCTTTCCGGCACCTGTCTGGCCAAGAAGGACATTGAAATGCCCCGTCTCCATCACCAGCGACGTGGGCTTGATGTATGTGATGCCGCGCACCACCTTGCTGGCGTCTCTCAATTCGAGCGTCATGCCGTTACCCCGCAGCCCGGGCCCACGCCCGGCATCCCCGATGCTGCCGGGCGTGGGCCCGGCCTACGGTCGTTCGAAGCCCGGCCCCGGGCAGATGCCGGGGCCGGGTGTTCGCCTACTGGTTCCAGCGCGCGACCAGGTCGTCGTAGTTGACGGTCTCGCCCTGCGGCTTCTCGTTCTCGAGCTTCGCTTTCGCGCCACCCTTGCCCAGCCATTCCGAGGGGTCCTTTTCCTCGTTCAGGCGCGGGCCGCAGCCGCCGTAGACGTTCTGCGCCTCGTCGGCGGCCTGCATGCGGGCCATGGTGATGTCCATCTCTTGGGCGAGACGGTCCATCGCTTCCTGCGGCGTGAAGGCGCCCGAGTTCACGTCACCGATCTGCTGCCACCAGATCTGGGCCAGCTTCGGATAGTCCGGCACGTTGATGCCCGTGGGCGACCACGCCACGCGGTCGGGCGAGCGGTAGAACTCGACGAGACCGCCAAGCTTCGGCGCGCGCTCGGTGAAGCTCTCGTGGTTGACCGAGCTGTCGCGGATGAAGGTCAGACCCACGTGGGATTTCTTCACGTCGACCGTCTTGGACGTGACGAACTGCGCGTAAAGCCACGCGGCCTGCGCCCTGTCGGACGGTGTGGACTTGAGGAAGGTCCACGACCCGACGTCCTGGTAGCCGACTTTCTGGCCTTCTTCCCAGTACGGGCCGTGGGGCGAGGGGGCCATCCGCCAGAGCGGGTTGCCATCTTCATCGACCGTGTTGTTGCCTTCCGACTGCGGTTTCACCATGTCCGCGGTGAAAGCCGTGTACCAGAAGATCTGCTGCGCCACGTTGCCCTGTGCCAGAGCGGGCAGCGACTGGTAAAAGTCGTAAGACGCCGCGCCCGGAGGGGCGTAGTTTCTCAGCCACTCGTCCCACTTGCGGATCGCATAGACCGCCGCGGGGCCGTTGGCGGCGCCACCGCGCGAGACCGAGGCCCCGACCGGGTTGCACGAACCGGCCTCCATCCGGATGCCCCATTCGTCGATCGGAACGCCGTTGGGCTCGCCCGGGGATCCGGCACCGGCCATCGAAAGCCAGGCATCCGTCATTCGCCAGCCGAGGTCGGGCGCGCGCTTGCCGTAATCCATGTGGCCGTAGATCCGGACGCCGTCGATTTCCTGCACGTCGTTCGAGAAGAACTCGGCGATGTCCTCGTAGGCCGACCAATTGACCGGAACGCCAAGCTCGTAGCCGTATTTCTCTTCGAACTGTGCCTTCAGCTCGGGATCGTCGAACCAGTCCTTGCGGAACCAGTAGAGGTTGGCGAACTGCTGGTCGGGCAACTGGTAGAGGTTGCCGTCGGGGCCCGTGGTGAACTGAAGCCCCATGAAATCGTCGAGATCGAGCGTGGGCGAAGTCGTCTCTGACCACTCGCCGGCCATCTGCTCGGTCAGGTTATAGGCCTGCTGCAGGCGGGAATGGGTGCCGATCAGGTCGCTGTCGTTGACGTAGCCGTCATAGAGGTTCCGGTTCGTCTGCATTTGCGTCTGGACGGCCTGAACGACCTGGCCTTCGCCGAGGATCTGGTGGTTGACCTTGATGCCGGTGATTTCCTCGAACGCCTCGGTCAGCACCTCGGACTCGTAGCCGTGCGTCGGGATGCCCTCGGACAGCACGTTGATTTCCATGCCCGCGAACGGTTCGGCGGCCTCGATGAACCACTCCATCTCGGCCATCTGCTCTTCTTTCGTAAGCGTCGATGGCTGGAATTCCTGGTCAATCCATTTCTGGGCCGCCGCTGCATCGGCAAAAGCGCTCCCAGACCCCGCGATGACGGCCATGGCCGCAGTCGCGGAGAGCAGATACTTCCGCATCTTATCTCCTCCCAAAGATATATTTGAGCTGATCATCGCCAGCTTCCAAAGGGGTATGCCTTGCTGCGACCATCTGTCAACTAATTTGTTAGTAGTTCGTTCATGACCGTGCTGGCCGGCAATCGAGTTCGCCAATCACACAGGCGCGGCTCTGGTTCCGCCAGCCCGCAGCATTGGCCGTCCCGGTGGCTGCTCGCCTTCGCCCGCGCCGCCGGCCCACCCTCTGGCGGGGCACGGGCGACGGGGTTGCAGGGGCAGGCGTGTCAGATCGTCAGGTCGAGCCTGGGTTTCCAGAAGGGCCGGAAAAGCTCGATCTTGGGGCAGCGGTTCATGACGACCTTCAACCCGGCCTTCTCGGCGAGTTCGGCGGCCTTGTCGTCGTAAACGCCGATCTGCCCCCAGAGCACCTTGGCCCCTATTTCGATGGCCTCTTCGGCGATGCCGTAGAGCTCTTCCTTTGGGCGGAAGACCTCGACCATGTCGACGGGGCGCTCGATGTCTTTCAGGGACCGATAGACCTTGAGGCCGCGGATTTCCCGGACTTCGGGGTTCGGGTTGACGGGCAGGATTTCGTAGCCGGTTTCATGCAGAACACGCAGAACGCCATAGCTGAACTTGGTCTTGTCCGCGCTCGCCCCGACCATCGCGATCGTCCTGGTGTTTTTGAGAATGTCGGCGAGGTAATCCGGCGGATAGTCGTAGATGCGATCGATATGGGCCTCGGGCATGTCTCATGACTCCCTTGGTGTGGCAATGTCAGGCTTCAGCTCATGTGGCTCAAGCGGGTCGAGGAACGGGTTGCGGTAAAGCCGGTCGTGGCTTTCTACCCCGATTTCGAGCGTGATATCCGTCAAGGGCCGCGCCACGCAGAGGATCACATATCCCCGGTCGATCTGCCGGTTGTTCAGCGCGACCTGACGGCGCTGATCGACCTCGCCCGAGGTCAATTTGGCCGCGCAGGTGATGCAGCCGCCGTATTTGCAGCCGTAGGGCAGGTCCACGCCCTGCTCGCGCAGGCTGTCGAGCAGGGGGCGTCTCGCATCGACGCTATGGGTCGCGCCGCCGCGATTGGCCAGGGTGACCGTGCGTGTCGTCATACCCAGATATCGCTTGTGCAGTCGCCGCCCGGATAGCGGGTTTCGTGGCAGCGTGACGGGCCATTCGGCTCTTTGCCGAAGTCGACGACGAAATCGGGATCGATCTCCATCCCGCCCGTCTCGGTATCGCAGTTGACCATCAGCATGCAGCCGCCATTGGTGCGGATTTCCGGGTAGAACTGGTTGTCCCAGGTGCTGAAAAGGCTTGTTGTGACGTAAAGACGTTTCCCGTCGAGGCTGAGTTGGATCATCTGCGGCCCGCCGGTCACCTTGACGCCGTTGACCTGCGGCGCCCGGCCAAGCAGCCCGCCCATCCAGACCTGTCCGGTCAGAACCGGGTTGTGCGGGTCTTCGATGTTGTATTGCCGGATGTCGCCGTGCAGCCAGTTGCAGAAATAGAGAAACCGGTCGTCCATGCTGAGCAGGATGACCGAGATGACCCCGGGCACCGGTATCGGCCATTCCGGGTGCGGCTCGTTCTCGACGTCGACGATCTTTTCCCATTTCCAGTCGTCGCCGTCCTTCCACCAGTGGATGATGTTGGCCGATAGTGCCGCCCCGCAAAAGCCGTGGGTCGAGTCCGGGTCGTGATGAAATCGCACTTCCAGCGGGATCAGGCCGTCCTCGCCCAGGTAAAAGGTCTGCTTGGGCTCTTTCTTTTCGAAGTCCCACAGGTGGATGCGGCGCCCGTATTTCAGGTGGCCGACCTCTTCGAGGTCGAAGCCCGGCATGAACGTGTTCGGCGCGGCCCATTCGGACGAGGCCATCACGTTGTGGCGCGGCTGATACCAGAAGTCATAGCCGAACGGGATATCGCCCATCGTGGTTTCCCACCGACCCATGATGTCGAAGTTCTTGTCCAGATGAAGGTAGCCGCCCGGCGCCTCGCCCTTGGCGTCACCAAGCATCGAGATGATGATCTCGCTGCCCAGGCAATGCACCGTGTGCGGCGCGCTGAGGTTCGTCTTGGCCTTGATCTCGGTCCCCTCGACGACCTTGTGCAGGACCGGCGCTCGCGGGTCGATGGTATCGACGATATGCAGGTTCGACGAGCGCACGCCCGGCACGATCAGGTAGCGCCGGCTCATCGAGGCATCGTCGTGACAGGACGAGCAGGCATTCCAGCCCATGTGGTGCAACTCGTCCCCGATCCCGGGCATCTCCAGCCGGTGAATCACCTGTGAATAGGTCTCGCTCTCCGGGTCGGCGTCGATGGTACAAAGGTAATCCGGCTTCTGGATGCCGGTCCCGGTGTAGATCGCAATTGTATAGAGCAGCTTTTCTCGCGGGGCTTTCATCGCCTCGGACGGCGACGCATACCCGGGTCCGCAACATTCCATCCGTTGTCCTCCCTGCCGGCAGGGCATCGCTGCGAACAGCGATGTCCCCGGGGCATCGTACCTTATTTGGGCCTGACTAAGATACGGGCGGAATCAAGTTGATGTCGTCGAACGGGGCAGGGGAGCGGCATGACGTTCGGCGACGAGAAGTCCGAACCGCTTTCCCGGCGTCGGAGGTTGGCCCGGCCGGCCCGACAGCCGCGTCACCGGACTTCTCCAAATGCTGTCGAACGCGCCTGCCAGCACCCCAAGTGACGGGCCCGCCTTACTGCTTACGATCGAGGCGAGGGGTCGTTTTCGGGGCCTCGTTCGGCCAGATCGTGTCAATCGTGGCGTCGCTGACGCCCGCATCCCGCAGTTGGGCGATGCTCAGCAAGGCGCTGATCCCGGCCTTGGGCTGTTGCGACAGCCAACTGGCGGAAAACACGCCGGCGCGTGCGAACGCGTTTGAAACCGACCTGCGGTCGAAGGTGGTATACCCGCGGCCCGCACTTTGATCACTGTTCAGCAGGCCAATAAGGTGCGCTTCGACTTTGTCGATGAACGCGCCGAGCGACGTGCGCTCTGGCCTCTCGCACCAGCAATTCGGGTCTCCATCGAATCCTGCCGCGTCGATGAGGGGGCCGTCTTTCGTCAGGTCGTGGCCAAGGCCCAGCAAGAACGCCCTTTGTATGTCTACCAGAGAAATCTTGCCGGGCATGGCCAGCCCGAAGCGGGTCCAGGCCTCCGTTTCAGCGGGTTCTTCCGGTTTAAGGCGTTCTTCAGGTTTCGGGGGCTCCTGGGACGGGCCGCTCTGCGCAGGCGCCAGTGTCACCAAAGCCGAGGATACGGCCTCGAAACCATGGGCCGCAACCAGGTTCTCGACCGCACGGTTCAGGGGCAATTCATTGGGGGTCGCGTCCTCGGCACCGGGCACCGAGGAAAGAAACCGTGCCACGCTCGATTTCGAAACACCGATTGCGTTGGCTATGGCACGGACGGACTTGCCCTCACTACGCAGCGCAAGCGCCTTTTGGGCAAGCTCGTTGTCGGCGAAGACGGGCGGACGGCCAAGTCTGGAAAGGCTCTGATTCATCATGTGGGATTCAATACCGGCAGTCCATAAATGGCAAGCGACAGTCCCCAAAAAAGGCACGAAACGTCCCAAAAAGAAAGTGAACTGTTGCCGCGCCCACTGTGATCCGTCTGTTGGGACCTGTCAAAAGAACTCGGGCCGCGGCCAGGCAGGGCGGCGGGTAGCGTTCGGAAAAGCGGCGTCTGCAACCCGTTTCGCCATTTCAGGACCGGCCCGAGATCGTCGGCCGTGATGATGGATGTTTGTGTCCCGCGGCTCCTGCGGCAGGCCGAGGACGTCTGGAAAGAGCGGGCGACGCTCCGGTTTCCGCAAATGCGAAACCTGCAGAGATTCGCCTCGCGGTCCCGCGTCCGTTTCAAACCACGTAGACCAGGGCCGCGGCTTTACCATCGGGTCAACCTGCACGACCAACCGCGCCGCCCCCGCCGGGCGGCGTGGTCTCGGTCCGGCACAAGGGTCAGTGCCGTTGTCCCGGCGCAAGCGCGCATGCAGACATGTGCCAGCACCCGAATGAGCGGTCTTGGGAACATGCAAGCGTAGGGCGGGCGCCACGCCTGCGCCCTATGACAGGCAAGGCCGGCCGCAAGCGACGGGCCGTTTGCATGCGTCGCGCAATGCGGTAAACCATCGACATGACCCGCAGCCCTGCCCGTTTCCTGCTTGCCGCCGCTCTGCCGATCCTTGCGGCCTGCGCCCCTGCCCATGACGGGCCGCCGCGGGCCGTGACCACGTATTACGGTGCCCGCGTGGTGCCCGATGCCGACACGCCCGGCCAATTCCGCGTCTTCGGCCTGCCCGGCTACGGGCCGGGAGAGTTCTGGTGCGCCGCCGGCGAATACGCGCAGGACGAGCTGGGCCTCGGCCCGGGCGACCGGGTGTATCTCGCCGCGCCGCGCGGTCGGGCGGGGGAGGGGGTTCTCTATACCGTCGCGCCCTCGCCAACGCTGGCCGGCTACGAGCGGCCGGCGGGGCGGTACGGGTTCAGCCTGACCGAGCCCGGCTACAACCTGCGCACGGCCCATGCCCGGCTGCGCTGCCGGCAGATCATGCCGCTCAATTTCGAGGCCGACGCGCCCTGAGTGGCGAAAATCGGCCTTTCCTGCCAGACCTGTGACAATTCGTGCCGCCGACAGCCGGTCCGATTTTGACGTATGTCAAGCCAGCTTGACACAGAGTTGGGTATCCACCTGTCATGACATCCCACATCACCCCCCCGCGTCCCTCGCGCGGCGTCGGTGCGCTGCCTTTCACGCCGCCGCTTCCGCTGTTTCTGCTGCAACCGGTCCTGAACCGGATCGTCCGCAAGATCGCCGCCGAGAATCCCGACATGTTCGCCCGTCTGGGCCCGCACCGGCACGAGCACTTTCTGATCGACCCGACGAACATGCCGTTCATGCTGTATCTGCGCCCCGACCCGGACGCGCTGGATTTCCGGGCGATCAACCGCTGCACGACGCCGCCGCCGCATGTGGCGCGGATCTCGGGCAGCTTTCTCGACCTGCTCACGCTGATGGATGCCGAGCAGGACGGCGACGCGCTGTTTTTCTCGCGCGACCTGATCGTCACCGGCGATACCGAGGCGGTGGTCTGCCTTCGAAACGCGCTCGACGATGTCGACGAACCGATCGCCGAAAGCGTGGCCGACATGTTCGGCCCGCCGGGGCGCGCGGCGCTCAACGCGCTGCGCCGCGCCGCCGAGAACGCCACCAAACGAAAAGAGGCCCAGTCATGATCAAACCCGAACTGATCTGTCCGGCCGGCACCCCCGCCGCGCTGCGCAGCGCCGTCGATGCAGGTGCCGATGCCGTCTATTGCGGGTTTCAGAACGAAACCAACGCGCGCAATTTCGTCGGGTTGAACTTCACCGATGCCGAGCTTGAGAAATCCATCCAATACGCCCATGACGGCGGCACCAAGGTCTTGATCACGCTCAACACCTTCCCGCCCGCGGGCAAGTTCGATCTTTGGCGGCAGGCCGCAGATACCGCCGCGCGGCTGGGCGCCGATGCCTGCATCGTGGCCGATATCGCGGTGGCCGAATACATCCAGCGCAAGCATCCCGACATGCGCATTCACCTGTCGGTGCAGGCCGCGGCCTCGTCGCCCGAGGCGATCGAGTATTACGTGCGCGAGTTCGGGGTAAAGCGCGTGGTGCTGCCGCGGATCATGACCGTGGGCGAGATCAAGGGCCTGGTCGAGGAGATCCCCTGCGAGGTCGAGACCTTCATCTTCGGCAACCACGGGCTGATGGTCGAGGGGCGCTGCTCGCTGACCAACTATGTCACGGGGCAGTCGACCAACATGGATGGCGCCTGTTCGCCGGCGGCCTGCGTGAAATACGAACGCGCCGATGATGGCAGCATGTCCACCAAGCTGGGCGGCTACATGATCGACCGGTTCGGCCCGAACGAAACGGCCGGCTATCCCACGATCTGCAAGGGCCGCTACCGGGCCGACCCGCGCGAGGACGGCTATTACGCCTTTGAAGAGCCGATCAGCCTGAACGCCTCGACCATGCTGCCCGAGCTGATCAATGCCGGCGTGCATGCCTTCAAGATCGAGGGTCGCCAACGCTCGCGCGCCTATGTCAAAAAGGTCGTGGGCGCCTTTCGCGAGGCGGTCGACGCGATCATGGCCGGGCAAGAGCCCAAGCTCGCCGATCTGGTGGCCCTTACCGAGGGCCAGAAACAGACCGAAGGCGCGCTGAAAACCAAGAAATGGAGGTAAGCGGGATGAGTGTTGAACTGACCCTGGGTCCCAATCTCTTTCACTGGTCGGCCGAGAAAAAACGCGACTTCTACTATCGCATCGCCGACGAAAGCCCCGTATCCACCGTCTATCTGGGCGAGGTGATCTGCTCGAAGCGGACGCCGTTCTTCGAAGACGACATGGAGGCCGTCGCCGAACGGCTGGAGCGCGCCGGCAAGAAGGTCGTGTTCTGCTCGCTGTCGGAGGTGGTCATCAAGCGCGAGCGCAACCTGCTGCGCGACTGGTCCCAGCAAGAGGGGCGCGACCTGGAACTGAACAATACCGCCGCTCTGCTTTACCTCAAGGGCAAGCCGCACCGGGTCGGCGCGCTGCTGAACGTCTACAACGAAGAGACGATGGCCTATCTCGCCCGCCAGGGCGCGACCCATTTCGCGCTGTTGCCCGAACTGCCGCGCAACGTCATCGCCGTGCTGGGCGAACGGGCGAAAGAGCTGGGCGTGGGGCTGGAGGCGCAGGTGTTCGGCCGCGCGTCGCTGGCGCTGTCGGCGCGCTGCTATCACGCAAGGGCGCATGAGCGCACCAAGGACAACTGCCAGTTCGTCTGCGAGAACGACACCGACGGGATGACGCTGAGAACGATGGACGATCGGCCCTTCCTGACGATCAACGGCATCCAGACGCTGACCTACGGCTATCTCGACCTGCTGGCCGACATGGCCGACATGGCTGCGCTGGGCGTCACCCATTTCCGCGTCATGCCCCATACCTGCGACATGGTCGCGGTCACGCGCATCTTCGACGACGTGCTGAAGGGCCGGATGGAAGTGGCCGAGGGCGAGGCGCGGCTGCGCGACCTCGGTATCGACGCGCCGTTCATCAACGGGTTCTACCGCGGCAAGGCGGGCGATAACTGGGTCGACGGCACCGAGGCGATGTCGGCCTGAGCGCGCCGCGCAACGGCAAGGCCGTGCCTGAAGAGGGCCGTTGCCCGAATGATGCCGGTCCGCTTTGTTGCCGGTGAGGACATCGACCATAGGCGGACCGGAAACCGGGCCGGCGCCTTTTTTGGCCCGCGGCCGGGCCGGAGGCCATGGCGGGCGGCAGCGTCGTGCCGTCAAGCGGCGCCAAGGTCGCCGGGGCTTCGGCCGACATACAACGTACCCAGCGTTTCCCGCGGACGCGCCGCTCGATAGCGTGGCGGCGCGGGCCTGACAGCGGGCGGCTGGGGCCAGCGCCCGCGTAGACCCCCCGCGCAGCCTTCAGCGCAAATGCTCTCCGAAGAACGCGATCGTCCGGTCCCAGGCGAGATTGGCGGCCTCTTCATCGTAGCGCGGGGTCGAATCGTTGTGAAACCCGTGGTTCACGCCCGGGTAGATATGCGCGGTGTAGGTCTTGCCGTGCTCTTGCAGCGCCGCTTCGTAGGCGGGCCAGCCGGCATTGATCCGTTCGTCCAGCTCGGCATAGTGCAACAGCAGCGGCGCCTCGATGCGCGGCACGTCTTCGGCGCTGGCCTGGCGCCCGTAGAACGGCACCGAGGCGCCGAGTTCGGGATAGGCCACGGCCAGCGCGTTGCAGACCCCGCCACCATAGCAAAAGCCGACGCAGCCGACCCTGCCGGTGCTGTCGTCGCGCGCCTTGAGATGCTCGAACCCGGCGAAGAAATCGTTCATCAGCTTGACCGGGTCGACCGATTTTTGCAGCGCGCGGCCCTCGTCGTCGTTGCCGGGGTAGCCACCCACGCTGGTCAGACCGTCGGGCGCCAGCGCCATGTAGCCGGCCTTTGCGACCCGCCGCGCCACGTCCTCGATATAGGGGTTGAGGCCGCGGTTCTCGTGCACCACCAGCACGGCGGGCAGCGGGCCCTCGGCATTGGCGGGCTTCACCAGATAGCCGCGCACCTCGCCATGGCCCTCGGGCGAGGGGTAGGTGATGTATTCCGGCACGATCTCGGGGTCGTTGAACGACACCTGCTGGGCCAGCGCGTAATCGGGTTTCATCATGTTCAGAAGCGCCGCGGCGGTCAGCCCGCCCACGGCGTATTTCGCCGCGCGGTCGAGAAACTCGCGCTTGGTGATGCGTCCGTGCGCGTAATAGTCGTAAAGTTCCAGAAGCTCTTGGTCGAAATCCTTTGCGGTCAGTCGTGTCATGGCGCCCTCCCTGGCCGCACGGGCGCATTGCCCGCGCTTGCTCGGTAAAATAGCGTGGCCTGAGCCAAGGAAAATACCGATGCAGACCTGTTTCACCATCGCCACCTCGGGCCCCGGCCTCTACGAGTTCACCCGTGACGTGCTGGCCTGGACGGCGGGGCAGGGCGACGGGCTGCTCACGCTCTTCGTGCGCCACACCTCCTGCTCTTTGCTGATCCAGGAAAACGCCGACCCCGACGTCAAGCGCGACCTCGACGCCTGGCTCGCCCGGCTGGTGCCGCCGGCAAGCGACCCGTCGATGGCCTGGCTGCGCCACACGGCCGAGGGCCCCGACGACATGCCGGCCCATATCAAGGCCGCGCTGTTGCCGGTGTCGCTGTCGATTCCCGTGGCGGGCGGGCGGCCCGTTCTGGGTACATGGCAGGGGCTTTACCTCTACGAACACCGCACCGCGCCGCACCGGCGCGAGGTCGCCGCGCACCTGGCCTGACCGCAAGATATAGCGGGCCATTTCGCCTCTACCCAAATTCTGGCGGCTCCCCTATAGTGCCTGTGGAAAACAGCCCCAGCCCACCGAGGGAGAGGTCATGCGCTGCCCCTTTTGCGGAAATGTCGACACGCAGGTAAAGGATTCGCGGCCCGCCGAGGACCATGTCGCGATCCGGCGGCGGCGCTTTTGCCCGGCCTGCGGCGGCCGCTTTACCACCTATGAGCGTGTGCAACTGCGCGACCTCGTGGTGATCAAGTCGAACGGCCGGCGCGAGGATTTCGACCGCGACAAGCTGGAACGCTCGATCCGCATCGCGCTGCAGAAACGCCCCGTCGATCCCGAGCGGATCGACCAGATGATTTCCGGCATCGTCCGGCGGCTGGAAAGCATGGGCGAGACCGACATCCCCTCCAAGGTGATCGGCGAGATCGTGATGGAGGCGCTGGCGCGGATCGACACCGTGGCCTATGTGCGCTTCGCCAGCGTCTACAAGAATTTCCAGGAAGCCGGCGATTTCGACAAGTTCGTCAGCGAGCTGCGCCCGCAGGGCCCGCCGGAGGAGTGAGCGGGGCCGGTGACGCGCGCTTCATGGCGCTTGCGCTGGGCCTGGGCGCGCGCGGTCAGGGCGCGGTCTGGCCGAACCCCGCCGTCGGCTGCGTCATCGTCAACGCGGGCCGTGTCGTGGGGCGCGGCTGGACGGCGCCGGGCGGCCGACCTCATGCCGAGCCGCAGGCGCTGGCCCGCGCGGGGGCGGCGGCGCGCGGCGCCACCGCCTATGTCAGCCTCGAACCCTGCGCCCATCACGGCGCCACGCCGCCCTGCGCCGAGGCGCTGATCGCGGCCGGCGTGGCCCGCGTCGTGACCGCGCTGGAAGACCCCGACGCCCGCGTGGCCGGGCGCGGCCACGCGATGCTGCGCGCGGCCGGGGTGGCGGTGACCACCGGCGTTCTGGCGGCCGAGGCCGCGCGCGCGCACCGGGGGTTCTTGCTGGCCCGCACCGAGGGGCGCCCGGCGCTGACGCTCAAGCTCGCCTCCTCCTTCGACGGGCGCATCGCCACCGCCACCGGCGACAGCCAGTGGATCACCGGCCCCGAGGCCCGGCGCATGGTCCATGCGCTGCGCGCGCGCCATGACGCGGTGATGGTGGGGGGCGGCACCGCCCGAGCCGACGACCCGATGCTGACCGTGCGCGGGCTGGGCGTGGCGCGCCAGCCGCTGCGCGTGGTCTGTTCGCGCCGGCTGGATCTGCCGCTGGGCGGACAGCTCGCGCAAAGCGCCGCCGCGCCGCCGCTCTGGCTCTGCCACGGCCCCGACGCCGCCACCGGCCGGCGCGAGGCCTGGGCCGCGGCGGGCGCTCGGCTGATCGAGGTCAGGCCCGGCCCCGATCGCCAGCTCGATCCCCGCGCGATCCTCGCCGCGCTCGGGGCGGCCGGGCTGACGCGCGTCTTCTGCGAGGGCGGCGGGGCATTTGCCGCCTCGCTGCTGAACGCCGGTTTGGTGGACGAGCTGGTGGGCTTCACCGCCGGTCTGGCACTGGGGGCCGAGGGCCGCCCCAGCCTCGGCGCGATGGGAATCGACGCGCTGTCCGAGGCGCCGCGCTTTCGCCTGATCGAGACGCGCGATGCGGGCGGTGACGTGCTGCACCGCTGGGAGCGCGCCGGACCATAAGCGCGCGTTGCCAACTTCTTCTGGCCGAAAATATCCCCGCCGGAGGCACCGGCCCGCGAGGGCCGGCCGCGTCACCGCCACAGATGCGCACGGCTCGCCAGCAGCCCCTGCAGCTTCGACAAGACCCGGTTGCCCGGCCCGGGGCCGGGCACCTCTCCGGCCGCCAGGCGGTCTGCCACCACTTCGGCCGGGCAGGGGCGGCCCGTGACCGGATCGCGGTAGCGCGGATAGGCGATCAGCACCGCATGGGCCAGCGCCAGGATGTCGGGCCGGGCGGCGCGGCGGGCGGGCACCGGCCCCAGATCGGCCGTCAGCCCCCAGCCCGCGTAGAACGGCGTGCCAAGGCAGGTGACCGGCACGCCCCGCAGCAGCGCCTCGAAGCCCAGCGTCGAGGTCAGCGTCCAGACCGCATCGACCCGCGCCAGCAGCGCCGCGGGATCGGCCCCGGCAAGCACCGTGTCGGCATGGGTCCGCGCCTCGGCCTCGGTCAGCGCGCCGGGGCGCAGCCCGGCCTCGACATCCGGGTGCGGCTTGTAAAGCAGCACCGCGTCGGGGTTCTCGGCCCGGCACCGCTCCAGCAGGGCGCGGTTGGTCCGCTCCGCCCCGCAGCCCAGCCGGATCGAGGCATCGTCCTCGACCTGGCCGGGCACCAGGATGCGCCGGCCCTCGGGCAGTTCGGGCAGCGGCGCCGAAGCGGGGGTGTATTTGCTGAGCCCGGCCCGGATCACGGTCGCGATCAGTCGCTCGGCCCGGCGGCGCTCGGTCTCGGGCAGGCTGCATGCCTCGGCCACCAGCCGTTCCAGCCGGCTTTCGCGGGTCGGGTCGTAGTAGATGCCCAGATCGTCGCAGACCAGCGACAGCGGCGGCACCAGCGCCGCGCCGAGGCCGGCCGAGCGCAATATGCCGTCCTCGACGCGCACCGTGTCCGGGCGCGCCCCGCCGCCCTTGCCGGCCCAGACCATCGCGCGGCGGCCCTCGGCTTGGGCGCGGGCCTCGGCGGTGGCCAGGTCGGGGGCAAAGCGCACCGGGCGCTCCTGGCCGAACACCCGTTGTATGGTGGGCCGTTTCCAAAGCCGCATCCCGGCCGCGACCCAGCCTCGCCGGTCGTCGCGCCAGGCGCGGGTTTCGGCCTCCAGCGTGGCCAGCGCGTCTTCCAGCGTGCAGAGCCGGTCCCGATAGGGGTCGTACCATGTCGGCGCCAGGATCATCGCCGCGGCGAAGAGCTGGGCGCGTGTCAGTCGGCGCGTGCGGCGGGGTACCGGCGCCTCGTCCTGGGTCAGCCCCCAGCCAGAATAGAACGGCTGGCCGAAGACGCGGGGACGATGGCCTGCGAGGATCGCCTCGAACCCCATCTGCGACGACACCGTGTAGACCGCGACGGCGCCCTCCAGCAGCGCCCAGGGCGAGACCGGGTCGCTCAGGTGCGTGACCCTGGGGTCGGTGTCGCCGCGTTGGTAATACCCCGCCCGCGCGCCCGCGGCGGTTTCGGGATGGGCCTTCACGATGATCGGCGCGCCGGGGTTCTCGATCTGCGCGACGGCCAGCATCTCGCGGAAGGTCGCCCGGTTGGCGCCGCTGGCGCGCACCGCCGCGTCGCCCGCCGTCTGGTCGATCACCAGCACGTAGCCGGGCGCCGGCGCCGGCAGGTCTGGGTCGAACCCGGTATATTTGCTCAGATGGCCGCGCCGCATCCGGACGATGGCGTCACGAGCGCGGTTCAATAGGGCCGTGTCGTCGAGCGGATGCTCGGCCAGCAGCGTTTCCAGGGCCGAGGGGCGGGCCGGGTCGAAATGCACGCCGCCGGTGTCGAGCATCAGGCCCAGCGGCGCCCCGCCGCCGCGCCGCCCCGGCCGGACCGAGCGCAGGAACGCATCCTCGACACAGAGCAACCCGGCGCCGCGTCGCGCCGCCACTGCGCGGCCGCGGGCGGCGACCGGCGTGGCGCCCCAGACGGCCACCCAGTCGTCGGGACCGGGCAGGCCCAGCCGCAGGCGGTAGCCGGCCAGGGCCAGGATCCGCCGCAGCCGCGGCTGGGCCAACATGCCCCCGTTATAAAAGAAGAGACGCCGGGACGCGGGCGCCCCGGCGGTCAGGTGACTTGGGGGGGCGGGCCGGTCCACCGCGCCGCTTAATTCGCGAGGTTGCTGACGGAACTCGCCGAGGCGGCGGTGCCGGTGAGCACCCGGAGGCTTTTCTGCCACTGCACGTAGGGCGCTTCGGTAACGTAAACCGTGTCATCGTCGCGGATGGCAAAGTCGCGCGCCATGAACATGCCGTTGGTCTCGGTCAGATCGAGCACGTAGACCATGCGCTGCGCGCCAACCAGGTCGGACCGGCCGAGCACCACATTGGCGATCTCGCCCGGTTCGTTGCGGAACACGAAAACGCCGGTCGGGTCGGCGAGGTTCGAGTTCAGGCCGCCCACCTGGGCGATCGCCTCGATAGCCGACAATGTCTGGGTCTCGAACGGGACGCGGCTTTGCGCGCCGGTGGCGCCCAGCGCGGTGAAGGCGCGGGTATCCTGTTCCACCAGGATACGGTCGCCGCCCCTCAGCGCGATGTCCATCTCGGGGCTGTCGTAGAGGTCCTGAAACCAGATATGGCCGCGGTGAGGGCCGCGGACCACGGTGATCTGGGCCACTTCCGGGGGGATCGAGACGCCGCCGGCCGCGGCCAGCATCCCCGACAGCGTGCGCGTCGGCCGTTCGATCGGGTAGACGCCTTGCCCGCCCACGCCGCCCACCACCGACACGGTGGCGCCGTCGCCGGCCAGCCGGCGCACCACGACCTGCGGGTCGGGCGTCTGCGCGTCGAGCTTTTCGGTTATGATCTGGCGCAGCCGCTCGGGGGTGTTTCCCGCGGCGCGGATACGCCCGGCATAGGGAATGAAGATGAAACCCGCACCGTCGACCTGCACCTCGTCAAGCACGCTTCCATTGGTGCCCTCGGTGGTCAGAAGCCCGTCATCGACGTTTTCGTAGATCGTCAGGCCCAGCGTGTCGCCCGGCCGGATCGTGTCAGAGCCCAGCAGCCCGGCATTGCGAAAGGCGGTCGTGAAACCCAGCACCGGCGTGACGGCGGTGGCGCGGGTCACGCGGTCGTTGACCGATACCACGAAGGCGTCGCCCTGCTTTTGCACCGACCCTTCGAAGATTTCGCGCTTGTTGGGGCCGGACCGCGGCAATCCGCAGGCCGCAACCATCGAAACCAGGGCCAGAAGGGCCACGGCCCTCGCCCCACGGGATGCCATCATGTTCACTGCTCGAGCTCCTCGAGATTTTTATTCTGCCTGCCTGTATTTTTACGCGGATGGTAACCAAAAAACTGCCTGCTGGCCAGCGCGGCGAATCACGCGCCGCATTCGACCGCGTATAACTGTTGCCGGTGCGCCGCGCCCGGTGCGTCGAGCGCGGCATAGGGTCCGGCCTCGGCCAGCATCAGGTCGACGACCCGGCGCATTGCCTGCCGCCGCCCGTCGGTGGAGTAGAACCCGCCCGGGATCTGCGAGCTTTCCAGCAGGAAGCGCCGGAAATCGGCATAGGCGGCCCGGTCGGGGCGGCGGGGCGCGGCGAAAAAGGCGTCAAGCGGCTGGTCGGAGACGAATTCGGGCTTGCTGTAGACCGCGCGTCCGAACGCCCTGAGCGGCAGGCCGCGCCACAGCACCTGTTGGCCGGCCGTGGAATTGACCGTCACTGCGCTGGTCGCCTGGTCGAGAAGCGTGGCGAGCTTGCCGCCGCGCACGAAATGCACCCGGTCCGCCAAACCGTGCGCGCGGGCCAGCCGCGCGACCTCGGCCCGGACCGGGCTGCGCCCGTCTTCCAGGGGGTGGGCCTTGAGGACCAGATGGTGATGCGGCGGCGCACCGGCGGCAAACCCCTCCATGCACAGCGCGAGGAAATCAGCCATCGAGGAAAACGGGCTGTGGCAGCGAAAGCTGGCATCGTGTTCGAGCTGCAACAGCACCAGATGATAGGGAAATCCGCTGCGGGTGATGCGGGCCGTGGCGGCCAGGCGCCCGACCGCGTGGGCCGGCATCAGCAGCAGCCGCCTGAGGTGAAGCCGGAACTCGCGCCCGATGCTGACGCCGCGGTGAGGCCGGAACCGGCGGTAGCGCCGGGTCGGCAGCATGACCAACCCGTGATAGAGCGCGCCGTAGAACATGTGCGCGCGCATATCGCCCCAATGGGCCGGGGCGGCGATGGCGGGCCCGCCGGGGGCGTAGAGCGCGGCGCGCATCTCGTCCACGCTCAGTTCCATCAGGCGGGAATGGCCGTTCGCGCCGTCGCGTTCATAGGTGACCCAGTAGGGGCGCAGGTAACCCTCTTCGAAGACATGGACCCTCAGGCCGCGCGCGCGGGCGATGGCAATGGCCGCGGCGTGGACGGGCCGCGTGTCGCCGTAAAGCACAAGGTCGGTGATGGCGCGCGCATCCATGATCTCCGCGCAGGTCGCGGGCCAGTCCTGGACGGTGCCGGTAAAGGGGATGTAGCGCCGGCGGTCGCCCCAAAGCACCTGGTCGCCGAGGTTGAAACCCACGCGCCAGGCCTCGGCGCCAGCGCGGCCCAGCATGCGTGCGAGCCGGCCGAAGAAGGGGCCGTGGGGGCCTTGCAGGAACAAGAACCGGCGCGGGGCGTGCGGACGGGGCAGGGCGGGTCCTCCGTAAGGGTGTGCCGGCCAGTGTGTATCAGCACGGCACGGTTGTGATGTGAAAAATTCGCGGCATTTTCACACCGCTGCGGCGGGTTGGCGGGCTGGGGCGGCTTGCCGGTCGCCGGGGCAGGGGCTAGACGGAACACCAAAAGGAGGCTGCCCCATGTTCACCGGCATCATCACCGACATCGGCACAATCCGCGGGCTGGAGCAGCGCGGCGACACGGTTGCCACCATTGCCACCGCCTACCCGCCCGACCGCATCGATATCGGCGCCTCCATCGCCTGTGACGGCGTGTGCCTGACGGTGATCGACCGCGGCACCGACGATCAGGGTGCATGGTTCCAGGTGTCGATGTCGGGCGAGACGCTGTCCAAGACCAACCTGGGCAGCTGGGCGCCGGGGGCGCGGATCAACTTGGAACGCGCGCTGAAGGTGGGCGACGAGCTGGGCGGGCATATCGTGTCGGGCCATGTGGACGGCCTGGCCGAGATCGTGGGAATGGAAGACGAGGGCGACAGCACCCGCATCCAGTTCCGCGCGCCCGAGGCGCTGGCGAAATTCATCGCGCCCAAGGGCTCGGTCGCGCTGAACGGCACGTCACTGACGGTCAACGAGGTGCAGGGCGCCGTGTTCGGGGTGAATTTCATTCCTCACACCAAGGAGTCGACCACCTGGGGCCTGGCCAAGACCGGCGACAGGGTGAACCTCGAAATCGACACGCTGGCGCGCTATGTGGCGCGGCTGGCCGAGGCTGGCTGAGCCGCCCCTTCACCGCGCAGTCTGCCATATCGATGCGCTGATGCCCGGCATTCCCGCTCCGGCACCGCGGCATCCCGCGCCGTATCGGGCTCTGGCAACCGTCGGGCTTATGGTCTATCTGCCTCGCGACGACGACGACGCGCAAAGGCACAGCATGACCCCCGACAGCCCCGATCCCGAAACCTGGCGCGACGCGATGTCCTCGATCGAGGACATCCTCGAGGATGCGCGCAACGGGCGGATGTTCATCCTCGTCGACCACGAGGACCGCGAGAACGAGGGCGATCTTGTGATCCCGGCACAGATGGCCACGCCCGAGGCGATCAACTTCATGGCGATGCATGGGCGCGGGCTGATCTGCCTGTCGCTGACCGGAGAGCGGGTCGATGCGCTGGGCCTGCCGCTGATGGCCTCGCAGAACTCGTCGCGCCACGAGACGGCATTTACCATCTCGATCGAGGCGCGCGAGGGTGTGACCACGGGCATTTCCGCCCATGACCGGGCGCGCACCGTCGCGGTGGCAATCGATGCCAGCAAGGGCGCGACCGACATCGCCACGCCGGGCCACATCTTTCCGCTGCGCGCCCGCGACGGCGGCGTACTGGTCCGTGCGGGCCATACCGAGGCGGCGGTCGACGTGGCGCGGCTGGCAGGCCTCAACCCCTCGGGCGTGATCTGCGAGATCATGAACGAGGACGGCACCATGGCGCGGCTGCCCGACCTGGTGGCCTTTGCCCAGCGCCACGGGCTGAAGATCGGCACGATCTCCGATCTGATCGGCTATCGCCGGCGCCACGACAACCTGGTCAACGAAAGCGCCGTGCGCGCCGTGACCTCGGCCTATGGCGGCGACTGGATGATGCGCATCTTTACCGACGAGACCCAGGGCGCCGAGCATGTGGTGCTGACCAAGGGCGACATTACCACGCCCGAGCCGGTGCTGGTGCGGATGCACGCGCTCGACCCGTTGCAGGACGTTCTCGGCCTCGGGCCGCACCCGGCGGGCGAGATCGGCCGCGCGATGGAGATCATCGCCGAGGAGGGCCGCGGCGTCGTCGTGCTGTTGCGCGACACGACGATGAAGCTGACCTCCGACGGTGCCGTCTCGCCCCAGACGCTGCGCCAATACGGGCTTGGCGCGCAGATTCTGGCGGTGCTGGGCTTGCACCGGCTTGTCCTGCTCACCAACTCCCCCTTGCCCAAGGTGATCGGGCTTGAGGCCTACGGGCTGAGCATTGAGGGCACCTGCAAGATCGACGGAAAGGGCTGATCCATGGCCGACCAGGACCCTCACCACATCCTGCCGCTGCCGGCATTCGACAAGCCGGTGAAGCTGTTGATCGCGGTCGCACCGTTCTACCGCGACATCGCCGACAATCTGATCGCCGGGGCGCGGGCGACGCTGGACGAGGCCGGCGCGGCCCACGACCTGGTCGAGGTGCCCGGCGCGCTGGAGCTGCCCTCGGCGATTTCACTGGCCCACCGGATGTCGAATTTCGACGGCTATGTCGCGCTGGGCTGCGTGATCCGCGGCGAGACCAGCCATTACGAGACCGTGTGCAACGACAGCTCGCGCGGGCTGATGCTGCTGGGGCTTCAGGGTGCGCTGATCGGCAACGGCATCCTGACGGTGGAAACCCACGAACAGGCCATGCGCCGCGCCGATCCAGAGGACATGAACAAGGGCGGCGGCGCGGCGGCGGCCGCGCTGCACCTGATCGCGCTGGGCCGCAAATGGGGCGGTGCGACCAAGGGTGTCGGCTTTCGACCCTCGGAAAACCTCCAGATCGCCGAAGGGACCGACCGCGCATGACCACCGCCCGCAAGACCGACAAGCGCCAGATGCGCTCGGCAGCGCGGCTTTATGCCGTGCAGGCGCTGTTTCAGATGGAGCAATCGGGCCAGGGCGTGGACGCGGTCGGGCGCGAATTCGAGGACTGGCGCTTTGGCGTGGGCTACGAGGACGGCGAGGAACTGGCCGAGGGCGATGTCGACCTCTTTCGCGCCACGCTGGAAGGCGCGGTCACCCGGCAGGCGAAGATCGACCAGATGACCGACCGGGCGCTGGTGGCGAAATGGCCGATCGCCCGGATCGACCCGACCCTCAGGGCGCTGTTTCGCGCCGCCGGCGCCGAACTGGTGGCGGGCGAGGCACCGCCCAAGGTGGTGATCACCGAATACGTGGACGTCGCCAAGGCATTCTTCCCCGAGGGGCGCGAGGCGAAATTCGTCAACGCCGTGTTGGACCACATGGCGCGCGAGGCCAGGCCCGAGGCGTTCTAGGCGGCCCGCCCGCCTGCCTGCGGCGCGGCACGCGTCTCGCCCGTGTCGATCGGTGCCGTCAACGTGCCCTCGGGCGCCTTGCCGGGATGGCCGGCGGCAGCGGCGCAGACGTGTCGAGCGTGGATGAGCCGGGACGCCGCCGGGGGCGGCGCGCGATTCTTTCCTTGGATTTCGTCCAGGAATGACTAAGTTTCAGGGTAAGGTAACGGAGGCACCCATGCCCAAGCTTGTCAGACTTTATATCCTGCAATCGCTGATCGGTTTCGCCCTGGCTGGGGTGTTTACCGCGCTGCTTCTTTATTTCAACGTCGCCAATCTGTGGCACCTCGTGACCCACGTTTCGATGGGCTGGCTTGCCGCGCTGCTTTTGTTCACGCTGAACGGCATCGTTTTTTCCGGCGTCCAGTTCGGCATCGCTGTCATGCGCATGGCCGAGGACCGCGACGACGACACCGGCGGCCGCCGGGCGCCCGAACCGGTGCTGTCCGAGGTGCTGGTGCCTGTGCCTGTGCGCAACGACCGGCGCCCGCCGCGCTGAAGCTGACGCATCTTTGAAAGCCAACGGGCGGCCAAGCGGCCGCCCGTTTTTGTGTCTGGCGTGTGGAGCAGCGGGACCGCCGACAACCGTTGAGGCAACTAATTCCCGAGGACCTGTTCATACAGGTGGGCACCAGGTAACCGGGCCAGGACCCGGACAGAGCCAGCTCCCTCGGATTTGCTTAAGGCCACCGGAATTCGACCTCGTCACGAGAAGGGCAGAACCCGCCACCCGCCAGAGATAGGGGCTTTGCCCGCCCGCGGCAAGACTTGTCATATGTTCACGTAACGTTCATGCTGTGGCCATGTCCGAGACCGACAGGTTTCTGCCCGGCCAGTTGCTGGCGCGCGGTGTCTGCCGCCACCTGCGCAGCCTCGATTTCGCTTGCGTAGAAGAGTTGGTGCCGGCGCCGGGGCTGCGCGTCGACGTGATGGCGCTGGGCCCCAAGGACGAGATCTGGGTGGTGGAGTGCAAGTCGGGCCTGGCCGATTTCCGCGCCGACCAGAAGTGGCAAGGCTACCTCGACTGGTGCGACCGGTTCTTCTGGGCGGTGGACGGCGATTTCCCGACCGAGATCCTGCCCGCCGAGACCGGGCTGATGGTGGCCGACGGCTATGATGCCGAGATCCTGCGTATGGGCGCGCAGGCGCGGCTGGCGCCCGCCCGGCGCAAGGTGATGATGCGCAAATTCGCCCGCCACGCCGCGCTGCGGCTGCAGGCGCTGCGCGACCCGGGGATCAGTCCTTTTTCGGCGCCGTAGGGGCCATCTTGCGGGCGCGCGCGGCGGCGGCGCGGATTTCCTCGGCGATCTCTTCGGCCTCGTCCGGGTCGAAATCGAGCGGAAGCTCGACCCCGTCGCCCTCGATATAGAGGCGGACCATGCCCAGACTGGTCGGCCCGATCTGGAGATTGGCGGCTATATCGCTTTGCTTGTCGATGCCCATGGCTGGTCTTCCTTGCGCTTGGGGCATTTGCGATAGCGCGCCGTCCGGTCCGGGGCAAGGGCCGGCGGCGCTGCGCCATTGGGTATTTTCGCCAAGAAGAAGCCGCGGGGTTGACGGAAGACCGGCGCGGGCGGCTTTTAAGGCTATGGAGGAGATCGGATTCCGCGACCTCGGCATCGGCGACATGGGCTGGCTGATCCAGCGCCATGCCGAGCTTTATGCACAGGCGGAGGGGTTCGATGCCAGCTTCGAGCCGCTGGTGGCGCAAATCCTGCTGGACCACGTGGCGGGCCGCGACCCGGCGTGCGAGCGGGCCTGGATCGCCCATGCCGGCGAGCGGCGGCTGGGCTCGATCTTTTGCGTCAAGGGCGCGGCGCCGGGGGAGGCGAAGCTGAGGCTGTTTTTCGTGGAGCCCGAGGCCCGGGGGCGGGGGCTGGGCGCGCGCCTGTTGCGGCTTTGCCTCGATTATGCGCGCGCGCGCGGCTATGCCCGGATGACGCTCTGGACCCATGAAAGCCATCGGGCCGCTTGCGCGCTTTATGCCGGTTACGGGTTCCGGATGGTGAGCACGACGCCGGTGCGGAATTTCGGCTGCGATCTTGTCGAGCAGGGCTGGGAGATCGACCTTGCGCGCTGAAACCGGGCTTGCAATCGGGCCTTGCTGGCGCTAAATCGCCCGAACAGTGCCGCCTTAGCTCAGTTGGTTAGAGCGCTGGATTGTGGATCCAGAGGTCCCCCGTTCAAGCCGGGGAGGCGGTACCATCCCTTCACATCCCTCTCACGTTTGCGCCGGGCCCCTTGCCAGCGGGGCCGTTTCGCGCTGGAAGTTGTCGTGAGCAACCGGGAGGATTGCGATGCTGGACGCTGCGATGCGCAAGGTGATCGACCCGCCGCTGGCCCGTGCCGGCCGGCTGCTGGCAGGGCGCGGCGTCGGGGCCGATGCGGTGACGCTGGCGGGCCTGGCGCTGGGGCTGGTCGCGGCGTTGACGATCGCGCTGGGGGCGCCGGGGCTGGCGCTGGTGCCGCTGCTGGCGAGCCGGCTGGCCGACGGTCTGGACGGGGCGGTGGCGCGGGCGAGCGCCAAGACGGATTTCGGCGGATTTCTCGATATCACCAGCGATTTCCTGGTCTACGGCGCGGTGCCGCTGGGGTTTGTGCTGTTGGACCCCGCGGCGAACGGGGCGGCGGGGGCGTTTCTGCTGACCAGTTTCTATTTCAACGGGGCAACCTTTCTGGCCTTTGCCATCCTGGCCGAGCGGCGCAAGATGGAGACGCGGGCGCGGGGGGTGAAGTCGCTCTACTTCACCGGGGGGCTGCTGGAGGGGACCGAGACCATCGCGTTTTTCGTGGCGCTTTGCCTCTGGCCCGGCTGGTTCGCGCCGCTGGCCTGGGCCTTCGGCACGCTGTGCTTTGTTACCGCGGGGGCGCGGGTGCTGTTGGCGCGGCGGGTGTTTCCGGCCGTGCGCTAGGGTGTGTCGCCTGCGGTGATCTCGACCGTCTGGGTCAGCGCGCCGGTTTCGGCGTCATAGATCAAAATGCGCTGGTCTTCGGTCACCACCGCGTACCAGCCCGGCCCGTAAGTGACCGCGCTGGCCCGGGTGCCCTCGGGCAGGGCGACGGTGTCGGGCAGGGCGGTCGGCGCACCCCCCGGCATACGGATGACAAAGAGCACGACGATCACTAGAAACCCGGCAATCATCGTCACCATCAGTACGGTGACGAGCACGCGCAAGATTTTCAGATTCGGGGGCAGGTCCTCCGTCTGCGGAGTTTCGTCCATGTCCACGCCTCGCCGGTTCACGGTCACCATCGGGCCCAATCCGCCCGCGCGTCTTGATAAGGCGCTGGCGCGCGATGTGCCAGAGGCGGCGGGGCTGTCGCGCTCACGCCTGGCCAAGGCGATCGCGTCGGGCGAGGTGCGGCGCGGGGGCGCGGTGCTGCGCGATGCCAAGGCCAAGGTGGCCGAGGGCGAGGTGATCGAGATCGCGCTGGCCGCGCCGGCCGAGGTCGCGGCGCTGGCCGAAAACATTCCGCTGGCGGTGGTCTACGAGGATGCGGCGCTTATCGTGATCGACAAGCCGGCGGGCATGGTGGTGCATCCCGCGCCCGGGGCGGGCTCGGGGACGCTGGTCAACGCGCTGCTGGCCCATTGCGGCGAGAGCCTGTCGGGGATCGGCGGGGAAAAGCGGCCGGGCATCGTGCACCGGATCGACAAGGACACGAGCGGATTGCTGGTCGTCGCCAAGACCGACCGCGCACATGCGGGGCTGGCCGCGCAATTCGCGGCGCATTCGGTGGAGCGCGAATACATGGCCTTCGTACATGGTCTGCCCGACGCGGCCGACGCACGGCTGAGGGGCGTGCCGGGGCTGAGCGTTGAGGCGGGCGGCGTCTTTCGCATCGCCACGCAGATCGGGCGGCACCGCACCGACCGGCAGCGCCAGGCGGTGCTGGCCGCGGGCGGGCGCCATGCCGTGACCCGGTTTCGGGTGGAGGAAGCGTTCGGCCGGCCCGGCGCGGCGGCACGGATTGCCTGTTGGCTGGAGACCGGGCGCACCCATCAGATACGCGTGCACATGGCCCATGCGGGGCACGGACTGATCGGGGACCCGGTTTATGGCGGGCGGCGGCGCCTGCCGGCGCGCGCCCTGGGCGAGGCCGCGGTCGAGGCCGCGGCGAAATTCCCCCGTCAGGCGCTTCACGCGGCGACTTTGGGCTTCGTTCACCCTGAAGACGGGAAAAGGTTGATTTTCTCCAGTGCCTTGCCCTTGGATATGCAGGTGTTGCAGGCGGCGCTCGGGGGTGAAACAGAGGCGCAAAGCTCTGTGATCGAGTGACATATTCGGCCGATTTCGACGGAAATCCGCACAGGCTTCGTGCAATGATGTGAATCGGCGTAACTTGAACTGAGCGGTTCAGTTTCTAGATTCAGACCCAACTACAGGGAGTTCAAAGGGACAGACATGAGCACATATGCCAACCTTCCCGCCCCGTCCCCGGAGCAGGGGCTGAACAGGTACCTGCAGGAGATCCGCAAGTTTCCCCTGCTGGAGCCCGAACAGGAATACATGCTGGCCAAGCGCTGGGTGGACCATCAGGACACCGAGGCGGCGCACCAGCTGGTCACGTCGCACCTGCGGCTCGCGGCCAAGATCGCCATGGGCTATCGCGGCTACGGCCTGCCGCAGGCCGAGGTGATTTCCGAGGCGAATGTCGGCCTGATGCAGGCGGTCAAGCGGTTCGACCCCGAAAAGGGGTTCCGCCTGGCGACCTATGCGATGTGGTGGATCCGCGCCAGCATCCAGGAATACATCCTGCGCTCTTGGAGCCTGGTCAAGCTTGGCACCACCTCGGCGCAGAAGAAGCTGTTTTTCAACCTCCGCAAGGCCAAAAGCCGGATCGGCGCGCTGGAAGACGGCGACCTGCGGCCCGAGAACGTGAAACGGATCGCCCATGACCTCAACGTGACCGAGGAGGAAGTGATCTCGATGAACCGGCGGCTGTCGGGGGGCGATGCCTCGCTGAACGCCACCATCGGCAGCGACGACGACGGCGCGACCCAGTGGCTGGACTGGCTGGAGGACGAGGGCGCCGACCAGGCCAACGATTATGCCGAAAAGGACGAGCTGGACAGCCGGCGCGAATTGCTGGTCAAGGCGATGGACGTTCTGAACGACCGCGAGAAGGACATCCTGATGCAGCGCCGGCTGAAAGAGACCCCGGTCACGCTGGAAGAGCTGTCGGGCGTCTACGACGTCAGCCGCGAACGCATCCGCCAGATCGAGGTGCGCGCCTTTGAAAAGCTGCAGAAGCGGATGACCGAGCTGGCCCGCGACAAGGGGATGCTGCCGGCGGCATAGGGGCGCGGAACCGGCGCCGAGACCCAACGGGCAGATGACGCGAAATCGGACCGGTTCGCCTGGATCCCTTTGTGACCATTTGGTTTCGCTGCGCTGCGCGTGGCGACCAAGTGGTGGGCACGCCCCGCCGCAACGGTCTTTCGGACCAATGGCGCGACACTGGCGATCCCAAGATTTTTTAGCCGGAAGACCCCGCTGCCTGCTTCTTCTGGCCCCAAATATCCCGGGGGGAGTCCGAAGGACGGGGGGCAGCGCCCCCCTTGCCCGGTCGCATCGCTCGCTCTGCTTCGTCCGGCACATGGCCAGCAAGAAGGGCTGTGAGTGCCACCAGCGGAGCGGCCGATCGAGTGCGCTGCGGGCTCAGGCCTTGTCGGCCAGCGCCTTGCACCAGGCTTCCATTTCCTTGGTGGCCACTTCCATCGGCGGCTCCATGAAGGAGATGTGGAAATAGCTGCCCATGTCGGCCACGCCGATCGAGCGCGGGCGAACCGACAGCACATGGGGGTTGGGCAACGCCACGCCGAAGCAGAAGACGATGTTGCGCGCGTCCTCGATGCCCTCGGCGATGGTGCCGTCGATCGACTTGGTGTGGCTGAAATGGTCGAAGGTGGCGATGTAGGCGACCTTGGGGTGGGCGTCGATCTTTCCCTTCAGCTTGGCCAGGATGTCGTCGACCGTTGCGCAGCTTGTCTCCGATTTCGGGATGTCGATGTCGAAGAAGGGATATTTTTCCATAAGGAGGGAATGTTTCATGGCGCGATCTCGAATCTTTTCTGTGAGGGGACTGAGGCGAGGAACCCCATTGGGGAATAGATGCATGTTGGATGCAGGAAAAGCGATGGGATAGCTTGGTGCATCACGCGGATGTGAGGCCGTGGCGCGGCCCATGACGGGCCGGGACAGCCCGACGACGCTCCGAGACCATTAGGGGCATTGGGTGTCGCCTCGCTTTGGCAAGGCGTCGCGCCGGCGGCGCTAGCCTGGCGCGACTGTCACTCGGATCAATTGCGCGGTACTGGCGGCCCGCGGGCGTATTTTCGCCAAGAAGAAGCAGACAGGTCTTACTTCTGGCTCCAAATATCCCGGGGAAGGCCGAAGGACGGCGGGCAGCGCCCCCCTTGCCGGGTTGCCATCCCGAGGTTTGCTTCGCCCCCGGAAAACAGGCAGTTGGAGGATTTTGCGACTGCGGTCGGGCTCTAGCGCCGCCAGAGCCGCAGAAGGCCGATCCCCGACACCCCCAAAATCAGCGCAGTGGCATAGCCCCAGATATCCCAGACCAGCAGCAACAGCGTGAAGACCACCACATAGGCCATCACCAGAAACGGCTTGGTGTAGTTCTCGACTGGCCTGACCGGGCGCTCGCGCATGGCATGCCTCGCGTTTTCGCAGACATGCTAGCGCAGCCCCGGCCGGGCTGTCAGTCAAAATCCCGTCGGCCTCAGCCGGTCAGGCGGAAATAGGAGGCCTCGAAATTGTCCTCCATGCCGCTGCCGCAAAAGCCCATGGTCATGTTGGAGGTGCCCGAGATGGTGCCGCCCGAGATGAAGGATGCGCCTTCGATCCCGTTGGCCTCTGCCGAGAACTCGATATCGTCCATGGCCAGCATCTGGCCGCCATAGACGCGCATCTGCGAGGGGAACGAGATGCCGCCGAGGGTCACGAGCTGCGCGCCGCCGTCGGGGGCGCAGTTGTCGTCGCGGCCGATCTGAACCTGCGCCGGCGCGCTGATCGAATCGACGGTGGTGTTGCTGGTGGCGATGATCGCGTTGTCGAGGATGGTGCCCTGGCCCAGCTCGACCGGGCAGTTGGTGTCGATCACGATCTCGTTGAGGAAGCTGCCATTGGCGACCTTCAGCTTGTGCGGGCCGCTGCAGGTATAGGTGTGGATGCGGCCTGGGGTGAAATCGGCGTCGCTGACGTTGCGCGAGGGCAGTTCGATGGGCACCGACGAGACGATATAGTCGGGCATGTAGCCCGAGCTCGGGTCATCGAGCCCCTCCATGATTTCGGCGAGCCGGTCGAGAATGCGCAGCCGGTAGGCCCCGTCGCGCAGCGCCTCGGCAAGGCCATCGTTCGATTCGAATCCCGATTCCGGCAGCACCAGATCGGACCGGTCGGGCATCGACACGATGGTGTTCTCGGCGAAGTAGTTGCTCTGGTTCACCTCGACATGGGTGTTCGAGTGGATGCAGAAGCCGTTGGTGTAGGCGTTGTTCGACTGCACATCGACGATCTCTTCGGCGACGAAGCCTTCGCGCAGGCAGGTCGGCATGTAGGTCTGAAAGATCGAATCGCGCCGCACGTCCCAGGAATCGAGCCCGGCCAGGCCCAACAGAAAGGTGCCGACCGAGTTGTTCCGCTGGCTGCTGCGCTCGGCCAGCACGCGCACGGCCTGCTTGGAATAGGGGCTGGGGGTAAAGACGCGGGTGGCTTCGTCCCAAGTGCCGAACTCGATGTCGTCAACCGTCAGGATCGTGCCGTACTGCTCTGGCGGCAGGGCGACCTCGAAGACCTCGAGGGCGCGTTGCTTGGCGACGTCCTCGCTTTGCAATTCGCGGGTGTAGATGGCGGCATGGGCCGCCGAGTCGGCGGCGATCGCCAGGTGGGTGCGCACGGCATAGGCATTGCCGACATCCACGGCGAGGCCGCCAAAGATCAGCATACCCAGCAAGGCGGTCAGCCCGTAGGCCAGCATCCCGCCCTCTTCGTCGCGGACAAATCGCTCGGGTCCGCGAAGCGTGGCTTTCTTCGCGTTCATTGACCTATCCTCAATACTCGATCAGGTGCTCGGACTGGACGGTCACGTCCAGGTTCGTGAAGGCGTTGAACCAGTTGGTCGCCACGAGGTCGGAGGCCGGCACCGACACGCGCGAGATCACCGCGCCCGACACGATGGCGGATTCGGCGCGGGCGTTGGGGGCAAAGCCGGCGACACCGCTTTCGATAAAGGCGGTCACCTCTTCGGTGGTGCGCAGCCGCCCGATCGACATGTTGCGGTTGGCGTCCTGCACGGTGCGCAGCACCATCGTCTGGCCGTTGAAGATCATCGACACGTCGACGACCAGCACGAAGGCGGCCAAAAAGATCGGCATCCACATCAGCGACTCGATCGTCGCGTTGCCACGGTCTTCGCGCGCGAAGCGGGCGAGCCACCGCGGAGCCGGCATGGACTTGGGAGACAGATGTTTCAGAAACATGGTTTTGCCTCGGATTGATGCGAATTGGAGCAAATCCGGGCCAACATCCAGCCAACTGGCGGCAGAATTATGGCGGGAATTGGGAATTGACGGAAAAAGGCGGAGTTTGCGGCTGCAACAGGGCCGGATTGCGGTGGCCGACCTACAGCCCCTTGGCGCGATAGCTGGCGGCGACGCGGTCGATGGCGACCACGTATGCCGCCATTCTCAGATCGCCCACATCGCTGCGCGCATGCCAGACTTCGCGCATCGACTGATAGGCGGCGCGCATCGTGTCATCGAGGCCCGAGCGAACCAGCTCCAGCTCGTCGGCACCGCGCAGGTAGCGTTCCTTGAAATCGGGCGACAGGCTCCAGCTATTGCCCAGCATCTGCGACAGCCTTTCCATCTCGTTCACCACCAACTGGTGGCGGGCCTCTTCCTGCCGGCGCTGCATCCGGCCGAATCGGATATGGCTGAGGTTCTTGACCCACTCGAAATAAGAGACGGTCACGCCGCCGGCATTGGCGAAAAGGTCGGGAATGATGACGGTGCCCCGGTCGCGCAGGATCTCGTCGGCCGCGGCGGTGATCGGGCCGTTCGCGGCCTCGATGATCAGCGGCGCCTTGATGCGGGCGGCGTTCTCGCGGCTGATGACACCCTCCAGCGCCGCGGGGATCAGGATGTCGCAATCCTCTTCCAGCAGGGCCGCGCCGTTGCCCACGTATTGACCTTCGGGGCAGCCCTGCACGCCGCTCATGGCGCCGATCCAGTCGCGCACGGCGTCCACGTTCAGCCCGTCGGCGTTGTAAAGCCCGCCGTCGCGCTCGATGATGCCGACGATCCTGGCGCCGTCCTCGCCCGACAGGAACCTGGCCGCGTGGTAGCCCACGTTGCCCAGCCCCTGCACGATCACCCGCTTTCCGTCGAGCGTGCCGTCAAGCCCGGCATGGGCCAGGTCTGCGGGGTGGCGGAAGAACTCGCGCAGGGCGTATTGCACGCCGCGCCCGGTGGCCTCGATACGGCCGGCGATGCCGCCGGCATGGGGCGGCTTGCCGGTGACGCAGGCGCGCGCGTTGATGTCGGTGGTGTGCATCCGCTGGTACTGGTCGGCGATCCAGGCCATCTCGCGGGCGCCGGTGCCCATGTCGGGGGCGGGCACGTTCTGGCTGGGGTGGATCAGGTCGCGCTTGACCAGCTCGTAGGCGAAGCGGCGGGTGATCTGTTCCAGCTCGTGCTCGTCCCACTCGCGCGGGTCGATGCACAGCCCGCCCTTCGAGCCGCCGAAGGGCGCCTCGACCAGCGCGCATTTGTAGGTCATCAGCGCGGCCAGCGCCTCGACCTCGTCCTGGTCCACGGCCAAGGCGTAGCGAATGCCGCCCTTGACCGGCTCCATGTGCTCGGAATGGACGGCGCGGTAGCCGGTGAAGGTCTCGATCTTGCCGCGCAGGCGTACCCCGAAGCGCACGGTGTAGGTGGCGTTGCACACGCGGATCTTTTCTTCCAGCCCGGGCGGCAGATCCATCAGGGCGACCGCGCGGCTGAACATCAGATCGACCGAGTCGCGAAAGCTCGGCTCGGCGCCGTCGGCCATCTCTTCCTCCCTGCCGTAACCGCGGTTGCGGGGCGAATCGATCTTGCCGAAAGCCTACGCCGGATGCCCTTTCAAGACACCCCCGATCCGTGACCATCGGACGCGGGGGGCTGAGTTGTCTCAGCGCGACCGACAATGCGGCGCGATCTCAGGAATTGGCCCGAATCAAAGCGCTGTAAGCGAAAACTCTCCCTGCCGACGCCCTATTCGGGTCATATATGAAGAGGAAATTCGGAATTGGGGGCGGAATGTATGCGGCGGGCCGGTGACACGGTTTGTCGACCCAAAGTTGTTTTGAGAAAGGATTGGGACGATGCGGAGCGAATGCGCGAGAGACGCCGGAATGGCCTCGAGGTTGCGCGGTTTCGGCCGCAACGAGGACGGGTCGCTGATCATCTTTTCGCTGATCATGTTCATCATGATGCTTGTGTTCGCCGGCATGGCGATCGACATCATGCGGTTCGAGACCCAGCGCACCACCCTTCAAAACACCGTCGACCGGGCCGTGCTGGCCGCCGCCGACCTCGACAACTCTGCGGATGCCACCGAAGTGGTTCTCGACTATTTCGACAAGGCGGGCCTGGGCGAATATCTCGACGCGGACGATGTGACCGTGCTGAACTCCGTGGCTGCCGGCAGCCTCAGCTACCGCCGCGTCTCGGCGCTGGCGCGGGCCAATGTCGACACGATGTTCCTGAACATGACCGGGATCGACTCGATCGAGGCCGCCGCCTTCGGCGCCGCCGAAGAGGGCATCACCAACCTCGAGGTGTCTCTCATTCTCGACGTGTCGGGCTCGATGGGCAATTCGTCCTCTACCGGGCGCAGCAAGATCTACGAGTTGCGCGAGGCGGCCAAGGATTTCGTCTACTTCATCCAGTGCCACCCCGACCGTTCCCGCGGCACCTACGACGCGAGCAGCGGCGAGGAAGAATGCTCGGTCGATCCGGGCAAGGTGTCGGTTTCGCTGATCCCGTATTCCGAGCAGGTCGTGGGCAGCGAGCGGCTGCTGGATGCGCTCAACGTCTCGACAGAGCATAACTATTCGCACTGCCTGATCTTCCGCGGCGACGATTTCACCGAGCTGGCCATGTCCGACATCACGCCGCTCGACCGCGCGGGTCATTTCGACCGCTATTCGTCGAACCGCAGCCGCGTGCAGGATAACGACCCCGACCTGATCTGCCAGACCGATGACGATTGGCGCACCGTGCGGCCCTTCGTCGAGGACCACGAAGAGGCGATCGGCTATATCGACCAGCTCAGCGCCGGCGGCTGGACGTCGATCGACCTCGCCGCGAAATGGGGCACGCTGCTGCTGGATCCCTCGGTCCAAAGCGCAGTC
Source organism: Rhodovulum robiginosum (assembly GCF_003944755.1). Lineage (GTDB taxonomy): Bacteria > Pseudomonadota > Alphaproteobacteria > Rhodobacterales > Rhodobacteraceae > Rhodovulum > Rhodovulum iodosum. Next base: position 72,420 of record NZ_RWGU01000045.1, on the reverse strand, counting down.
GACGAGCTGACCGCGTCGATCGACGACGAGGGAAGCCCGGTCACGCCCCTGATCGATCCGGCCTTCCGCGGCCGCCCCTACGACTATGGCACCGAGAACGGCATGAAGGTGCTGGTGCTTATGACCGACGGTCAGAACACCAAGCTGCACCTGCTCAAGGACGCCTACCGCGACGGCCCCTCGGGCGTGTACGAAAACACCAGCACCGACGAGATCTACTCGGTCTACCATCCCGGCCGCGATGCCGACGGCGACCCGGCATACGTTTACGTCGACGATGACGGCGACAATATCAACTACAACGGCTCGACATGGCACGAGACGCCCTTTGGCGACGGCACGGACATCACCGAGACGCGGGTCTGCGTCAGATGGTACAACCCGTGGTGGAGCTGGCGCCGGTACTGCTCCGAATACGAGACCACCGTCGAGACGGTCGAGCAGCCCGGCGATGCGCGCGAGCTGTCCTTCCCCGAGCTTTTCGCCCGCTTCCCGACCGAATGGTACGACCGTTACTCGTGGCATGACACGCCCTGGACGGTGGACCAATACGAAACCAAGGACGCCCAGCTTCGCAATATCTGCGACGAGGCCAAGGACGAAGACGTGGTGATCTATTCCATCGGCTTCGAGACCGACGGCATCGACGCCGCCGAGGCCGTGCTGTCCTACTGCGCTACGACGCCCAACCACTTCTTCAGCGCCGACGGCACCAACCTGGCCGAGGTGTTCGGCACCATCGCCACCTCGATCAACCAGCTGAGGCTGACGCAATGACACGGCCTGGCAAATTTCGGCCCCTGTCGCGCCTGTTCCGATGGTTCGGGCGCGACGACGGCAACGCCACGATCGAGTTCGTGATCCTGTTTCCGGTGTTTATCACGCTGATGCTGTCCTGCTTCGAGTCGGCGCTCTTGATGACCCGCCAGGTGATGCTGGAGCGTGCGCTGGATATGGCCGTGCGTGGCCTGCGCCTGGGGCGCTGGCCGAATATCGAGCATGACGAGTTCAAGCAGATCGTCTGCGACCGCGCCGGCATCATCCCGCAGTGCAACGAGGTACTGATGGTCGAACTGCGCGCGATCCCCAAGACCACCTGGGATCTGCCCAGCCCCGCCGCCACCTGCGTGAACCGCGACGAGCCGATCCAGCCGATGACGAGCTTTCTTCAGGGGCCGGAAAACGAGCTGATGCTGGTGCGCGCCTGCGTCAAGGCCGATCCGTTCTTTCCGGGCACGGGGCTGGGCCTGCAGCTGTCGCAGACCGACGATGGCGGCTACGCGCTGATCTCGACCTCGACCTTCGTCAACGAACCCGCCGCAGGGAGCTGAGAAATGCCCAGGCACATGCTGTCCCGTTTTTCCCGCGACACCAAGGGCTCGGTCACTGTCGAGGCGGTGATCATCCTGCCGCTGCTGGTCTGGTGGTTCGTGGCGAGCTACGCCTATTTCGACGCGTTCAACGAGCGGAACGTGAACCTCAAGGCGGCCTACGCGCTCAGCGATCTTCTCAGCCGCGAGATGGGCACGGTGGATGCGGACTATATGGAAGGGCTCGACGACGTCTTTCAATACATGACCGGCTCGTCCGACGGCGACAGCTATATCCGCGTCTCGCTGCTGAGATGCAGCGCGAACTGCGGCGCCGACGACACCGGCCGGGTGCTCTTTGCCGACTGGTCCTACGCCACCGGCGCGATCGAGGGCTATTCGACCGATACCAATGACAGCGACAACCTCGAATCGCGCGTCGGCGACCAGATTCCGATCATGCCGGCGGGCGACCGCGTGATCGTGGTCGAAACCTTCATGGACTACGAGTCGCCCTTTACGGGCGGCCTGTCCGACCGGGTCTACGACAATTTCATTGTCACGCGGCCCCGATTCGTGCCCAAGCTCGACTGGGACGATGGCGGCACCAGCTAGGGCGCGCGGCGTTCTGACAGGGCCAGCATCAGGATTTCGGACATCGCCTTGCCCTGTCCCGCCGCGGTGACGCCGCCGACGCCCACGTGCCGGCCCAGCCGCCACCAGACGCCCGGCGCCCAGGCCCGCGTGCCGGGGGTCTTGAGGCGCAGAACGAAGCCATTCGAAGGCTTCATTGCGAACATGCCCCGTTCCACCGCCTCGATATCGTCGAGCAGGGCCAGAACCCGGCCCTCGCTGTCGAAGAGGCCCTCATCGGTCAGCCGCAGATCGCGCGCGGTGGCGCGGTGCATCGCCACGCTCAGCCACAGCGCGCCGCCGCCCACCGCCAGCAGGAAGAGCTGGAGGCCGATGGCCGCCGACGGCGTGGAAAAGGCGACGTAAAGCGCGACGCCCGCCAACGCCAAGAGCATGGCCAGCCCGAAATAGCGCCGCGGGGCGGCCACGTTGAGCCGCGCCAGAACTTCCGACAAGGCGGGTCTCCTTCTGCCAGTCGCCCGCTTGACGGGCGCACGGACAATGCCCAAGCCGGGGCCCGGACGCAAGCCGCGCCGTGGCTCAGCCCCGCGCCGCGGCCAGCGCGGCGGGCAGCTCCTCGGCCAGCACCGCCAGCGCCTGCGCATCGCCCACCGAGACGCGGACACACCGGTCGAGAGGGGCCACGCCCGGCATGCGCACGAACACGTCGCGCGCGGTCAGCTCTTCCAGCACCCGGCGGGCCAGCGCGCCGTCGCCTCCGCAGTCGATGGTGACGAAATTGGTGGCCGAGGGCAGGGGGGTTAGCCCGTTGGCGCGGGCGATGCGGGCGATCTCCTGCCGCCCGCGCGCGACCTCGCCCTGCACATGGGCCAGCCATTCCTTGTCGCCCCACGCGGCCAGCGCCCCTGCCTGGCTGACGCGGCACATGCCGAAATGGTTGCGGATCTTGTGAAACGCCTCGATCAGCGGCGCCGCGCCGATGGCATAGCCCACCCGCGCGCCCGCCAGCCCCTGCGCCTTGGAAAAGGTGCGCATCCGGATGACCCGCGGGTCGGCGGGGTCGAGCGGCGGCGCGGTGCCCTCGGGCGCGAACTCGATATAGGCCTCGTCCAGCATCAACAGCGTGCCCGGCGGCACTGCATCGATCATCGCCTGCACGCGGCCTGCATCGTGCCATGTGCCCATCGGGTTGTCGGGGTTCGACAGGTAGACGATCTTGGCACCGGTCTCCGCCGCTTTCGCGATCAGAGCCTCGGGGTCCTCGTGGTCGCCCGCAAACGGCACCTTGTGCAGCACCCCGCCGAAGCCGGCCACGTGGTAGTTGAAGGTCGGATAGGCCCCCTCGGAGGTGACCACCGCATCGCCCGGCGCGACCAGGAGACGCACGAGATAACCCAGCAACCCGTCGATCCCTTCGCCGACCATGATCGTTTCGGGCGGCACGCCCAAATCGGCGGCCAGCACCGCGCGCAGGTCGTGGTTTTGCGCGTCGCCGTATTTCCACGCCTCGGCAGCGGCCTGCTGCATGGCGGCGATTGCCTTGGGCGAGGGGCCGAACAGGCTTTCATTGGCGCCAAGGCGGGCACGGAAAGGCCGCCCGCGGGCGCGTTCCTGGGTTTCCGGCCCCACGAAGGGCACCGAGGCGGGCAGGCTTTGGGCGAGGGGGGTCAGGCGCGGTCCGGTCATGGACGGAGCAAAACGCAAAAGCCCGGCCCCGGCAAGGGCGGGGCTTGCGGGCGCCGCCGCGCGCGATAGGGTCGGGCGACACCGCGAAAGGGGGCGAGATGCACACACCGAGCTATCTGACCACCGACACCGGCCGCAAGCTGGCCTATCACAAGACCGTCGGCGCCGGTCCCGGCGTGGTGTTTCTCGGCGGGTTCGCTTCCGACATGGAGGGAACCAAGGCACTGCACCTCGAGGGCTGGTCGCGGGCCGAAGGCCGGGCCTTTCTGCGCTTCGACTATTCGGGGCATGGCCAGTCCTCGGGCGGCTTCACCGAGGGCTGCATCGGCGACTGGGCGGCGGACGCGCAGGCCGCGCTGACGCAGCTGACCGAGGGGCCGCAGGTGCTGGTGGGCTCGTCCATGGGGGGCTGGATCGCGCTATTGCTGGCCCGCGCCATGCCGGAAAAGGTGGCGGGGCTCGTCGGTATCGCCGCGGCCCCCGATTTTACCGAGGATTCGATGTGGGCCGGGTTCGATGCGGACCAGCGCGCGGCGCTGGAGGCCGAGGGCCATGTCGCGCTGCCCTCGGACTACTCCGACGCGCCCTACATCATCACGCGGCGCCTGATCGAGGATGGGCGCGGGCACCTGGTGCTGCGCGCGCCGCTGCCGCTGCAAATGCCCGTGCGGCTCTTGCAGGGCACGGCCGATGCAGATGTCGATGTGTCGGTGGCGCTGCGCCTGCTCGATCATGCCGAGGGCGAGGATATCCGGCTGACCCTGGTCAAGGGCGCGGATCACCGGTTCTCGGCGCCGGAAAACCTGGACCTGGTCACGCAAACGCTTGCCTCAATAGTGCCGGCAACGGCCTGAGCGGCGCGGTGCAGGTTTGTCTCTTTTCGCACTGGCGCCAATGTGCGCGCCGCCTGCGTCATTTTAAAACAACGCCTTGCGATGCATCCTTCATGCTACGCCGGGGCGCTGCTTGCACGAATCGAATGTTCAGCGGATCGGGGCGCAATCGCCGCGCGGCCGTTGTAAAAATACGCGATCCGGCGCCGTCCGCCCGGCGCTGCGGCCGGGCGCGGGCGATCAGACGCTCCTCAGTCGCGGGGTGCGGCGCGGCCGGCCGGCATTGGCGTCGATGAAATCGAGCACGAGCGGGCGGATGTTGTTGCGCCAGCTCCGGCCGGCGAAGATGCCGTAGTGGCCCGCGCCGGGCTCGACATGGCTGGCTTTCTTTTCATCCGGCAGACCGGTCAGCAGGTCGAGCGCGGCGACGCACTGGCCGGGGGCCGAAATGTCGTCATCGGCGCCCTCTACGGTCTTGACCGCGACATCGGTAATCGCGGCGATATCCACCTTGTTGCCGTCCACGACAAAGGCGTTCTGCGCGATCTCGCGATTCTTGAATACCCGCTCGACGGTCGAGAGGTAGAACTCGGCCGTCATGTCCATCACCGCGAGATATTCGTCGTAAAAGCGGTTGTGCCTGTCGTGGTCGCCCGCCTCGCCCTTGGCGGCCTTGAGGATCTGCTCGGTAAAGGCCTGGCTGTGGCGCTCGCTGTTCATCGACATGAAAGAGGCGAGCTGCAAAAGCCCCGGATAGACCAGCCGGCCGACGCCCGCGTATTTGAACCCCACCCGCTGGATCACGAACTGTTCCAGCTGGCCCATGGTCACGCGCCGGCCGAAATCGGTCACGTCGGTGGCCGCGGCGTCGGGGTCGATGGGCCCGCCGATCAGCGTCAGCGACCGGGGCTGGGCCGAGGGGTCCTCTTCGGCCAGGTAGGCGGTTGCGGCCAGCGCCAGCGGCGCGGGCTGGCAGACCGCGATGACATGGGTATCGGGGCCCAGGTGGCGCAGGAAATCGACGAGGTAGAGCGTGTAATCCTCGACGTCGAACTTGCCGGCCGATACGGGGATGTCGCGCGCGTTGTGCCAGTCGGTGATGAACACCTCGCAATCGGGCAACAGGCTTGCCACGGTCGAGCGCAGAAGCGTGGCGTAGTGGCCCGACATCGGCGCCACCAGCAGCACGCGCCGTGCCTTTTCCGGCCGGCCATGCACCTTGAACTGGATCAGGTCTCCGAAGGGCCGTTTGACCAGATGCTCCACCGACACGATGTGATCACGGCCATCGGCGCCCACCACCGTCTGGATGTTCCAATCGGGCTTGGCCACCATCCGCGAAAAGGTGCGCTCGGTGATCTCGCCCCAGGCGGCAATGATCTGGAAAAAGGGGTTGGGCACAAGCCCGGTGATGGGATATGAGCCCAGCGCGAGGGCAGATGCGCCCAGCCACTGATTGGTGTTGCGGGCGCTTTCCATGAGATCATAGGTCGCCATGTACTTCATTCGCCACTCCTTTTTCACGCAGCGGGGCTGCGGCCCGGCGCTTTCGCCACTATACTCGAGAACATGGCGACTTCATGCTGCGCATGCGAAACTAGGGGGGATTTTCGGCCGTGACAACTGAGGAAGATGTGCCGGGCACCAATCTGGAACGCCTGAACGAGAATTTGTCCAAGATCGAAGAGCTATCCGAGAGGCTGGTCAACGCGCTTTCGAAGAAGCGCCAGATCGACCCCAACCTGCAGGGGCCTGGGCAGGATTTGTTCATGAAGGCGGCCGCCGCCTACGTCGCCGAAATGATGCAGAACCCCTCCAAGCTGATCGAACATCAGGTCTCTTACTGGGGCAAGGCGCTGAAGCACTACGTCGAGGCACAGCAGGCGCTGGCCAGCGGCAAGCTGCAGGCCCCGCCCGACAACACGCCGTCGGACCGGCGGTTTTCCAGCCCGCTTTGGCAGACCCATCCTTATTTCAATTATATCAAGCAACAATACATTATGAGCGCCGAGGCGGTCACCAAGGCGGCCGCCGAAATCGAGGGGCTGGAGCCGGCCGAACGCAGGCGCGTGGAATATTTCACGCGCCAGATCGTCGATATGTTTTCGCCGACCAATTTCCTGGGCACCAACCCCGAGGCGCTGTCGCGCGCGGTCGAGACCGATGGCCAGTCGCTGGTGCGCGGGCTGGAGAACCTGGTGCGCGACATCGAGGCCAACGAAGGCGAGATCCTGGTATCGCTCGCCGACAAGAAAGCCTTTCGCGTGGGCGAGAATCTGGCGACCAGCGAGGGTGCGGTGATCTACCGCAACCGGATGTTCGAACTGATCCAGTATGCGCCCACCACCGAGACCGTGCATGCCCAGCCGCTGATCATCTTCCCGCCCTGGATCAACAAGTTCTACATTCTCGACCTGAAAGAGAAGAATTCGCTGATCAAGTGGATCGTCGACCAGGGCTTCACGCTATTCGTGGTCTCCTGGGTCAACCCCGGCCCCGATTATGCCGATGTGGGCATGGATACCTATATCGAAGAGGGCTACTTCGAGGCGATCCGCGAGGTGAAGGCGATCACCGGGCAGGACAAGGTCAACGTGGTGGGCTATTGCATCGCCGGCACCACGCTGGCGCTGGCGCTGGGCCTGATGGCCAAGCGGGGCGATTCCTCGGTGCGATCGGCCACCTTCTTCACCACGCTCACCGATTTTTCCGACCAGGGCGAAGTCGGGGTGTTTCTCAACGACGATTTCATCGACGGGATCGAGCGCGAGGTCAAGCAGGAGGGCTATCTCAGCAGCTTCTTCATGTCGCGCACGTTTTCCTTCCTGCGCTCGAACGATCTGATCTATGGCCCCGCGATCCGCAGCTACATGATGGGCGAGTCGCCGCCGGCCTTCGACCTGCTCTTCTGGAACGGCGATTCGACCAACCTGCCGGCGCGCATGGTGGTGGAATACCTGCGCGGGCTTTGCCAGGAGGACCGTCTCGCGCGCGGCTGTTTCGAGATCTGCGGTGACACCCCCACGCTGAAGGACATCAAGATCCCGCTCTGCGCGGTCGCCTGCGAGAGCGACCATATCGCCGCCTGGCGGTCGAGCTTTAACGGGATCAAGCAGATGGGCAGCCGGGACAAGACCTTCATCCTGTCGGAATCGGGCCATATCGCGGGCATCGTGAACCCGCCCTGGAAGAAGAAATACGGCCATTACACGTCGGACGGCCCGCTGGACGAGCCCGGCGCGTGGAAAGAGGGCGCGACCTATAACGAGGGCTCGTGGTGGCCGCGCTGGGGCGCGTGGCTGAAACGGCGCTCGGGCAAGCAGGTGCCGGCGCGCGTTCCGGGCGATGCGGGACATCGGGTGCTGGCCCCCGCGCCGGGCACGTACGTTCTGCCTTCCGATCAAAGCTGACCGCCTCCAGCGCAAATTTTTATGCTGCGACGCAGCAAAAGGGGTTGAAATGCTGCGCTGCAGCATGTATTTCTCTTGCGTAATGAACAACGCGCGACGACACAGAGCGGTCGCGCCAGTCAGGAGAAATGAAAATGGCCAACCCGCAAGATTTCACCAAGATGATGCAAGACATGATGTCCTCGCTCCCGATGGACATGCACGCCATGCAGGACGCCTTCAAAACCTCGGCGGCCCTGGGTGAGAAGATGTCGAAAGTGGCGCTCGAAGCCGCTGAGAAGTCGACCGAGATCTCCTCGAAGTGGACCAAGGAAACCATCACCAAGATGGGCGCCCTGACCACCGTCAAGGAAGAGCCGACCGACTATTCCAAGGCGATGACCGACTTCGCCTCGGCCAGTGCCGAGATGACCGCCGAGAACATGGCCGCCTTCGCCGAGGTCGCCAAGAAGGTCCAGATGGAAACCGTCGAGCTGATGCTGGCCGCCGGCAAGGACTTCTCGGAAGACGCGACCGCCGCGATGAAGAAGGCCACCGACGAGGCCACCGCTGTTGCCAAGAAAGCCAGCGCCGCGGCGAAGTAAGCGACCCGATGAAATACTGCCGGCGTCCTCCCCGCCGGCGGGATTTCTGGGGCGGGCATCTTTTGCCCGCCCTTTCTTTTTGCGTCCGCAGCGCCTAAGCTCTGCTGCGCTGCAATATGCATGCTTATGCCGAGGGAGGCCCGCCCTGTGTCCGACGATCGACCGCCGCTGCTGATCAAGCGCTATGCCAGCCGCCGGCTTTATAACACCGAGACCAGCGACTACGTCACGCTCGAGGATATCGCGCGGTTCATCCGCGACGGGCGCGAGGTGCAGATCATCGACCTGAAAAGCGGCGACGACCTCACGCGCCAGTACCTGTTGCAGATCATCGCCGAGCACGAGAGCAAGGGCGAAAGCGTGCTGCCGATCGCGGTTCTGACCGACCTGGTGCGCAGCTACACGACCTCGGCCAATTCCATCGTTCCGCAATTCCTGGCCGCCAGCTTCGAGATGCTCCGCGACGGGCAGTCGAAGATGATGCAGAACATGGGCAAGATGAACCCGATGGCGGCGGTGCCGGGCTTCGAGGCGATGCAGGCCCAGCAAGAAGCGTTCCTCAAGGCGATGACCGGGGGCTGGGCACCTAGCTCGACTCCCGAGAAAGAGTCCGAAGAGGATCTCGCGGAGATCAAGCAGCAGCTTGCCGAGTTGCAGGACAAGCTTTCCAAAATTAACGAATAGGACGCCGCCCGGCTGGCGAGGCGCTCAGGCGACCTCGGCGAAGACCCGTTCGAGCGACGCCTCCAGCTTTTCGAACATCTCGTCCATCTGGGCTTCGGTCATGATGAAGGGCGGGCAAAGCACGATCGACTGGCCCAGCGGGCGGCAGATCAGACCGTGATCGGTACAGGCATTGGCGACGCGCTCGCTGACCGACAGCTCGGCGGGGAAGGGGGTCTTGGTCGCCTTGTCCGCCACGGCCTCAAGCGCGCCCATCAGCCCGCGTCCCCGCCATTCGCCGATATTGCGGTGCTCGGCCAGCCGCGCGAGCCCGGCCTCGAATTGCGGCGTCAGGGCGCGGACATTGTCGAGCAGCCCCTCGTTAAGGATCACGTCGATGGCTTTCAGCGCGATGGCGCAGCCCACCGGGTGGCCCGAGGCGGTAAAGCCGTGGGGGAATTCCTCGACCGCCTCCGAGGCCGCCTGCATCCGGTCGGCCAGGTCGGGCCCCAGGATCACCGCGCCCATCGGGAAGTAGCCCGCCGTCAGCGCCTTGGAGGCGACGATGGCGTCGGGCGTGAAATCGTAGCTCTCGCAGCCCCAGACCTCGCCGGTGCGCCCGAATCCGCAGATCACCTCGTCCGAGATCAGCGGGATGCCGTGGCGTTTCAGGATCGGCCCGATGGCCTGGAAATAGCCCTCCGGCGGCGGGATCACGCCGCCCGCGCCGATCACCGGCTCGGCGAAGAAGCCGGCGATGGTCTCGGCGCCTTCGCGTGCGATCACCTCTTCCAGTTCGTCCGCCAGCCGCGCGGTAAACGCCGCCTCGCTTTCGCCGGGTCCGCCCTCGCGCCAGTAATGCGGGCAGGTGAGATGCAGGAAGCCTGGCAGCGGCAGGCCGAAAAGCGCGTTGTAGGGCTTGCCGGTCATCGAGGCCGCAGCGACCGTCACCCCGTGATAGCCGTTCACCCGCGTCAGGATCTTGCGCCGCTCGGGGGCGCCCTCGGCGCGGCCCAGGAACCACAGCATCTTGACCAGCGTGTCGTTCGCCTCGGACCCGGAATTGGTGTAGAAGACGCGGCCGCGCGGAAACGGCGAGACCTCGACCAGTTTTTCGCTGAGCATCACGGTCTGGTCTGACATCCGCCCGAAAAAGGAATGATAGCCCGGAAAACGGTCGTATTGCGCCTTTGCGGCTTGGGCGAGGCCGGCGTGGTCGAACCCCGCGACCATGTTCCAAAGCCCCGAATTGGCGTCGAGATAGCGCCGGCCCTCGCTGTCGATCACGTAAGGCCCCTCGCCGCGGGTCAGAACCACGGTGCCGCGCTCGCGCACCGAGGGCAGGTCGGTGAAGCCGAAGAAACTGCTGGCTTCGGCGCGGGCGGGCCAACTCGTCGGGGCGGTGTCGGGCATCGCCGGTCCTTTCGCAATCGCGCGCGGGCCATGCCGGAGACGCGGTTTTGTGGGGGGCCAGCACAAAGAGGCGCGGCTGGTCGCTTGCGGCGGAGTGTGGCCGAGCGCGGCCTGCCCCGTCAATGCGATGCGGCGCCCACGGTCAGGTCGTCCAGAAGGTCGTGGCGTATCGGCTGCCCTTCTTTTCCCGCCCCTTCCAATGCTCGAACCGCTGGAAGGCCGGGCGCGCGTCGATCACATCCGCGTGGACCGGGTTCTCATAGACGATCCGCAGCCGGCGCGGATGCGCGGTGAGGCTTTCTTCGAGGTTTTCCAGCACCTGTTGCAGCGTTGCGGGTCCGAAGGCGTGAAATATGTAAACGACATTGGCCGTTTCGGGGCTGTATTCCTCGGCCGGCGCGTTGTGGAACCGGATGCGGTCGTCGCGGCGGCGGTAGCCGTCGAGGTTTTTCAGCGTGTCGCGGAACAGCGTCTCGTTGATCTCGACCCCCACGGCTTCGGCGGCACCGGACCAATGGGCGGCGAACACCGCCCGCCCGAGGCCGCTGCCGAGGTCGAGGAACCGGCAGGACTCATCCAGTTCTAGCCGCTTGAAAATCTCGAAGATCCGCCTGTAGCCGGTCGGGTTGTAATGGACCCGCCGGGTGGGGGACTCGCGGTCGCCCTCGCCGGGCATGTACCCGAACGTCCCGACCCCCAGCCGCTGGTCCCAGAATTCGTCGTAGGGGTGCATCACGCGGGTCTTCAGCCCGGTTCCCTTGAGTTTATCGATCCAAAGCATGGGGTGTCTTCAATACGCGCTGCGAAATGGCGGACCCGCGATGACCGCGCGTCCCATCGCAAGGTTAGGGCCGATTGCCCTCTGGCGCCAATCCCGAATGCGGGAGCGCGGGCACGCGCCGTGCGAAAGCCTGCGGTTTCCGTTGCCCCGGGGGGCTCAAGGCCGTAGCGTCGGTGCGGTCCCACATCGAAGGGCTTTATTGCCATGGTCCAGTCTGCCGGCCGTATCAGCCTTTGGGGGATCGAGGCGTTTCTCGCCGCCGCCGAGGAAGGCACGGTATCGGCCGCGGCCCGGCGGCTTCAGGCCAGCCCCTCGGCGATCAGCCAGCAGATCAGCGCGCTCGAGGCCGCCCTCGGCGCCACGCTGATGGACCGCGCCACCCGCCCGGTGATGCTGACGCCCGCGGGCGAGATGTTTCGCCAGCGCGCACGGGTGATCCTGACCGAGGCCCATCAGGCCCGCGCCGAGCTGGCCGCCGAGGACATGGCCGGGCTCACCCGGTTTCGCCTGGGCATGATCGAGGATTTCGAGGCCGACGTGACGCCGCGCCTGTTGGCGGGGATGGCCGAAGACCTGCGGCAATGCCAGTTCCAGCTTGTCACCGGGCCCAGCCACAGGCTGTTCGATCTGCTCGACACCCGCGCGCTCGACATGGTCGTGGCCGCCGACATGGGCGCCACGGCCGACTGGATGGAGGTGCATCCGCTGCTCAGCGAGCCCTTCGTCGCGGCGGTGCCGCGGGGCGCGGTCGACCCCGGGGGCGACGTGCTGGCCCAACTCAAGACGCTGCCGCTGATCCAGTACACCCTGCGCCACCTGATGGGCCGGCAAATCGCCGAGCACCTGGCGCGCCAGAACCTCACCCTTGCCCACCGGTTCGAGCTCGACAGCTATCCCGCGATCATGGCGATGGTGGCCGGTGGCGCCGGCTGGACCATCCTGACACCGCTGGGCTATCTGCACGCCCAGCGTTTCGGCGACGAGGTCGCGCTGATGCCGCTGCCCTTTGAGCCGTTGTCGCGCACGATCTCGCTCAGCGCGCGGCGGGGCGTGTTGCGCGACATGCCCGAGCGGGTGGCCGACCGGCTGCGCGGGCTGGTGCGCGCGGTCGTTGTCGATCCGTCGCTGGCGAGGCTGCCCTGGCTGGAAGGGCGGCTGAAGGTGCACGAACGGCCCTGAGGGTTTGCTGCGCCGCCGCGCGCCATCTGTTCGCACGTGCCGCGATGTGTTAGCCTTGAGTTCAATTGAACGTTCTGGGGGGGCGTCATGCGAAAGCTCATTCATTCTACCATTCTGGCCGGCGCGACCGTTCTTGGCCTTGGCGTTCCGGCCTCGGCCGTCACCATTTCCGTCATCGACTGGTCGACCAACCTGACGGGCAACACGGCGGATGTTTTCGCCGAGGGCTATGGCGCCCATATGCCCGGCGGCGCCAGTTGGAGCGGCCCCGACCCGCAGGTCGATGTGCCGCCCTCGACCGTGCCGCGCAGCTATCGGTCGCCCTTTGCCAATACCGGGATCGCCGACAGCAGGGATTTCTTCGCGGTCGGTGGCGTCAACGGCTCGAACGGCGCGCCGTCGCCCCAGACGCTGACCCTGGCCGGCAGCGGTGTCGGCTCCATCAGGCTGCTCTGGGGCTCGATCGACGTTTTCAATGAGATCATCTTCAACGGCACCGAGTCGGTGACCGGCGACGACGTGATGGAGGTCATCAACGCCGATCTCGAAGATCCCATCACGCCGGTCGGCGCGGGAACCTACAACACCGTCGCGCTGATCGAGTTCTCTCTGGACGAGGCCATCACCAGCCTGACCTTCCTGTCCGAGCGGGACCTGGACGTGCCCGGCGGACCCGACATGCCGGCGATGGAATTCGCCCTTGCCCCGGTGCCGCTGCCCGCCGCCGGGCTGATGCTGTTGGCCGGGCTCGGCGCGCTCGCCGCGTTGCGCCGAACGCGCAGCTGACACGGGCAAGAGCGATCGTGATGGCGGCGGCCCGAGGGGTCGCCGTTTGTCTTTCCGCCGCATCCGCGCAGGGGCCGGTTCGGGCTTGTACCGGTCTTCCGCGCTCGGATCTTTCCCGCCGTCCCGCGCCGCGCCTTACGCCACGGTTGCCGGATAGGCCCGAACTTGGCACGATGCGTTGTATGTCTTTGGTGCCATTCGTAAAGGTCCGTTCGGCCATGAGGTTTCAGGCAAGAATTCTCCGTATTTTCCGGCTCTTCCTTTTCGCGCTATGCGTCGGCTCTGCAGCTCCGTCGGTTGCGCAAGATCGTACGCCCTATCGGCTGAGCGTATCCGACGTGGTCGAGGTGCAGATCGTCGAGTTCAATGCCGAAGAGACGGTCAACCGCACATGGACGGCGCTGTCGCGCGAATACGTCATCGACACCGACGGCAATATCAGCATTGCCTTGCTGGGCTTCATCCCGGCGGCGGGCCGGACGCTGCCCGAGCTGACCGATGACGTGGCCCGCGCGCTGCAGGATCGCATCGGCCTGATCGAGGCGCCGGGCCTGTCGGTCAGCATCGTGCGCCACGGCCCGGTCTTCGTGCTGGGCGATGTCGCCGCGCCCGGCGCCTACGCCCTGACACCGGGCGCCCCGGCGGTACAGGCGCTCAGCCTCGCCGGCGGTCTGCTTGGCACGACCGATGCGCGCTACACGCTGACGCGCGACCATATCTCGTCGGCCTCGACCATCGCGTCGGCCCGTGACGAGCGTGCACGGCTGATCGCCCGCGAAGCGCGGCTGGCCGCCGAGTCGCAGGATGCCGAGGCGATGGCGCCGGTCGGTGCGCTCGACCACCCCGACGGACCCGAGGCCGAGGCCGCCATCCTCGCGGACGAGCGGCGTGCCTTCGAACTCGCGCAATCGCAGTTCCGCGAGGAAATGGCCGCCTTCGACCGGCTGGAAGAGCTGTTGAACGCCGAGGTCGCGGCCATCGAACGCAAGATCGCCACCCAGCGCGAGCGGATCGCCAGCGTCGATGCTGCGGCCGAGCGGCTCAACCGTCTCGACGAGCGCGGATTGGTGCGCTCCGACCAGATGCTGGCGATCCAGGCGACCCAGGCCAGCCTGGAAAACGGCCTGATCGACCTCGAACAGGCGCTGTTCGAAACCCGCACACGTATCGCCGAGGTCGAGCGCGACCGCCGCCAGACCCTCGCCGAACGGGAACGCCGGGCCATCGTGGCGCTGTCAGAGGTGCGCCAGCGGCTGCCGGTGCTTGAGGTCGCAATCGAAGAGGCCCGCGACAAGCGGCGCCTCGCCGGGCGCGAACTGGGCCAGTTGACCGGGCCGGAGCGTGAGGTGACGGTAACCTACCGGCTGATGCGCCGCAACGCGGATGGAGAGCTTATCGAGCGCGAGGCCGACGCGACAACCGAGATGATGCCGTCGGACGTTCTGACCGTCACGGTCGAGACCGACTAGCCCCCGCCGGGTCGGGGCCCTGCGTGCCTCAGCCCAGCCGTTTCGCCACGATCTCGTTCACCGCCTTGGGGTTGGCCTTGCCGCCGGTGGCCTTCATCACCTGGCCCACGAACCATCCGGCAAGCTTGGGGTTCTGCTTGGCCTTTTCCACCTGCGCGGGGTTTGCGGCGATGATCTCGTCGACCACCTTTTCGATTTCGCCGGTATCGGTCACCTGCTTCATACCGCGCGCCTCGACGATCTCGGCCGGGTCGCCGCCCTCGGTATAGACGATCTCGAACAGGTCCTTGGCGATCTTGCCGGAAATGTCGCCCTTGGCGATCAGATCGATGATGCCGCCCAGCTGCGCGGGGCTCACCGGGCTCTCGGTGATATCGTGCTCTTCCTTCTTGAGCCGGCCGAACAGTTCGTTGATCACCCAGTTGGCGGCCATCTTGCCGTCGCGGCCCGCGGCCACGGCCTCGAAATAGGCCGCCGAGTCGACATCGGCGGTCAGCACGCCCGCATCGTATTCGGTCAGCCCGAACTCGGTGACGAAACGTGCCTTCTTCTCATCGGGCAGTTCAGGCAGGCTGGCGGCGATGTCGTCCACCCATGCCTGTTCGATCTCCAGCGGCAAGAGGTCGGGGCAGGGGAAGTAGCGGTAATCATGCGCCTCTTCCTTCGAGCGCATCGACCGCGTTTCGCCCTTGTCCGGATCGTAGAGGCGGGTTTCCTGCACGACCTTTCCGCCATCCTCGACGATCGCGATCTGGCGCCGCGCCTCGTGCTCGATCGCGGCCTGGATAAAGCGCATCGAGTTCATGTTCTTGATCTCGCAGCGCGTGCCGAGATGCGAGAAATCGCCGGTCTCGCGGTATGTCTCGTAGGCGCCCGGCTTGCAGATGCTGACATTCACGTCCGCGCGCAGGTTGCCGTTCTGCATGTTGCCGTCGCAGGTGCCGAGATAACGCATGATCTGGCGCAGTTTGCCGACATAGGCCGCCGCCTCTTCGGGGCCGCGGATGTCGGGGCGGCTGACGATTTCCATCAGTGCCACGCCGGTGCGGTTGAGATCGACGAAGGACATATGCGGGTCCATGTCGTGGATCGACTTGCCGGCGTCCTGCTCGATATGGATGCGCTCGATCCGCACACGCCGCGCCACGCCCGGGCCCATGTCGACCAGCACCTCGCCCTCGCCCACGATCGGATGATAAAGCTGGCTGATCTGGTAGCCCTGCGGCAGGTCGGGGTAGAAATAATTCTTGCGGTCGAAGGCCGAGACCAGGTTGATCGCGGCCTTCAGCCCCAGCCCGGTGCGCACCGCCTGGGCCACGCAAAACTCGTTGATCACCGGCAACATGCCCGGCATCGCCGCATCGACGAAGGACACGTTGGAATTGGGCTCGGCGCCGAAGACGGTGGAGGCCCCGGAAAACAGCTTGGCCTTGCTGGCCACCTGGGCATGTACCTCCAGCCCGATCACAAGTTCCCAATCGGCCTTGGCGCCGGCGATCACCTTGGGTTTCGGGGTCTCAAAGGCAAGGTCGAGCATGGGGCAAACTCCGGTCCGGAACGAAGGGCGTTCTAGGCCAAGCCCGGCAGGGGGGCAAGGGCCGCGCGGCTTTCCGCCGACGCGCGCATCCCCGTGTTGCCCGCCGCGCCCGTTACCGACAGACTGCCCGCGAAAATCGAGGCTGCGCCGGAGAGACAGATGCGGGCGATGGTTCTGGCAGGGCTGGTGGCCCTCTTGGCGGGCTGTTCGGGCGGCAAAGATGCCGTGATGCGGGCCGATACCGCCGGTTTTTCCACCAGCAACGTGCGCCCGCCGATGCGCTGGGATCACCGCCCCGAGGCCGCGCGCTGGACCGAGGCCTCGCTCGCCGCGCTGCAGGGCCCCGGCGCGCCGCTCGTCGATCTGGTGCCCGCCGATATCACCGCGTGGTGCCCGGCCTACCCCGAGGCCGGTCCGGCCCAGCGCCGCGCCTTCTGGGCGGGCCTCTTCTCCGCGCTCGCCAAGCACGAAAGCACCTGGAATCCGGGTGCCGTGGGCGGCGGCGGGCGCTGGTTCGGACTGGTGCAGATCGCGCCTGCCACCGCGCGCGGCTATGGCTGCCAGGCGCGCTCGGGCGAAGACCTCAAGAACGGCACCCTCAACCTGTCCTGCGCCATCCGTATCGCCGCCCACACGGTGCCGCGCGACGGGGTGGTGGCGAAGGGTGGGCGCGGCATTGCCGCCGATTGGGGGCCGTTCCACAGCGCTGCCAAACGCACCGACATTGCCACCTGGACAGCCCAGCAAAGCTATTGCCGCCCGCGCTGACCCGCCCCGGTTCTTCTGGCTGAAAATATCCCCGCCGGAGGCCGGCCGCGCGCCCGCGCGCGGCAAAAAAAGGCGTCGCGCGTCAGCGCGTCCTTGTAACAGCCGGCCCGGGTCCGCTCAGGACATGCCCGCCAACGAACGTGCCCAGCTCGGCCGGCGCGTGCTCGCCACCAGGCTGACATCGGGGGCGTAGCGCCCGCCCAGCGCCAGCGTCGCCTGGCGCAGCATCTCGATGCCGTCTTCCGATTTCGAGGGCAGCGCGGCGGGCGAGATCGGTGCGCCCACGGTCATGCGGTAGGGCTGGCTGCCTTTGTTCAGGGTTTCGTGGAACAGCGTGATGTCGCGCAGCGTCGGGTGGATCAGGTCGAAGAAATAGAACAGCACCGAGTTGCGCGCGCGGATATTCACCGGGATCACCGGCAGGTCGAACTTGCGCGCGATCATCGCCGCCGAGGCCATCCAGGGCCGTTCGTGCAGCCGCAGCCCGCGCCGCTTGGCCAACCGCCCCGAGGGGAAGATCACACCCAGCCGCCCGGCGTCGATCGCCTTGCGGGTATAGGCCATGGTCTCGCGGGTCTTGCCGTGGCTGCGCTTGTCCTCGCGCCATTCGACGGGGGCGATCATCGCGTCCATCTGCGGCATCACGCGCAGGATGTCGCGGTTGGCGTAGAAAAAGAGATCGGGGCGCAGCTGGCCCAGAAGGCTCCACATCATGATGCCGTCGGCGATGCCGGTGGGGTGGTTGGACACAACCAGCGCCGGGCCCGAGCGGGGGATGTTGTCCAGCCCCGTCACCTCGACATCCTGCGCCAGCAGGCGGGCCATTTCGTCCATGATGGTGGAGGCGGGGTGGTCTTTCAGCACCTCGCCCAGCGCAATGGTGCGTGGATAGCCCAGCAAACCGGTCAAAACCCGGCGCGAGATATCGCTGACCGGGTTCTGGGCGAAAAGCCAGGGCGCACGCTCTTCGATGAGGGGGTCGATTCGATCCTGCATGCGCCTTGTCACCATTTCTTCATGACGATTCATTGACAGGAGACCCGATTCGCAGCGCTCTGGTCAAAGCAAATACCGTTTCATGCGGATCTTCGCCACTCTAACTCCCGCTGCCCAGGATGCGTCCGACCATCTCGCCCATGTCGCGGCTGAGCCCCGGCTTGGCGGCGATTCGCTCCAGCGCCGCGCGCATCCGGGCCTGCCGGCTGGCGTCGTACCGGCCCAGCGTTTCAAAGGCCGTCGACATCCGCGCCGCGGTCTGCGGGTTCACGTCGTCGAGCCGGATCAGCCAGTCCGCTACCAGCTCGTAAGACGCGCCCGAGGGGTCGTGAAAGCCCGCCGCGTTGGCTGAAAGCCCGCCGATCACCGCGCGAAAGCGGTTGGGCGTTTTCCAGTCGAAATCGGGGTGTTCGGTCAGCGCGCGCGCGGTGGCCGCGGCCCGCTGGGGCGGGGCGAGGCTCGTTTGCAAGGCAAACCACTTGTCCATCACCAGTCGGTCGGCCGACCAGCGGGCATAGAACGCTTCGATCTCCTCCTCGCCGCGCCCGATCTCCAGCAGCGTCGACAGCGCGCCGATGGTTTCGGTCATGTTGCCGGCCTCGGCATAGAGCCGCCGGGCCTCGTCGCCCGTGTCGAGCCGGGACAGATAGCCAAGCGCGGTCAGCCTGAGCGCCCGCCGCCCGGCATCCGACGCGCTGGGGGTGTAGGGGCCGGGGCAGGCCATCTCGCGGTAAAGCGCCGGCCATTGCTCGGCCAGGTGCCGGGCCACCGCCGCCTTCAGCTTTTCGCGCGCGGCGTGGATCTCCCAGGGGTCGGGCGTGATGCCCGAATTCGCCAGCGCCTGGGCCAGGTCGTCTTCGCTGGGCAGGCGCAGGGCAAGCGCCCGGAAGGCCGGGTCGAGCGTGTCGTCGCGCGCGACTGCGGCCAGCGCGTCCAGATAGGCAGGCCCCGGCGCCGCGTCCTCGGTCGTCATCTTCGCCAGCACCTCGCGGGCGAGCTGTCGGCCGGCCTCCCACTTGTTGAAGGCGTCGGTGTCGTGGGCCAGCAGAAAGGCGCGTTCCTCGGCGCTGGTTTCGCGCTCCAGGATCACCGGGGCGGAAAAACCGCGCAACAGCGAAGGCACGGGTTTGGCCGCCAGCCCTTCGAAGCTGAAGCTCTGTTTCGCCTCGGTCATCTCCAGCAGCGTGGTCGGCACCACCTCGTCGCCATTCGGGTTGAGCAGGCCCACGGCCACTGGGATCACCTGCGGCGCCTTCTCGGGCTGGCCAGGCGTGGGCGGCGTATGCTGTTCCAGGTGCAGGGTATAGCGGCCGTCCGCGTAGTCCTCGGCCACCTTCAGCCGGGGGGTTCCGGCCTGGGAATACCAGCGCCGGAACTGGGTCAGGTCGCGCCCGGTGACATCCTCGAAGACCTTCAGCCAGTCCTCGATGGTCGCCGCGTCCCCGTCGTGCCGGTCGAAATAGAGGTCAAGCGCCTTTCGATACCCCTCCGGCCCCACCAGCCGGCGCAGCATCCCGATCACCTCGGCGCCCTTCTCGTAGACGGTCGCGGTGTAGAAATTGTTGATCTCGACATAGCTTTCGGGCCGGACCGGATGGGCCAGCGGCCCGTTATCCTCGCGGAACTGGCGGGCGCGCAGTTGCAGCACGTCCTCGATGCGTTTTACCGCGTGGCTGCGCATGTCGCCCGAAAACTGCTGGTCGCGGAACACGGTCAGCCCCTCTTTCAGGCAGAGCTGGAACCAGTCGCGGCAGGTGATGCGGTTGCCCGTCCAGTTGTGGAAATACTCGTGCGCCACGATCCCCTCGATCAGGTCGAAGTCGCGGTCGGTCGCGGTCTCGGGGCTGGCAAGAACGTATTTGGAGTTGAAAATGTTCAACCCCTTGTTCTCCATCGCGCCCATGTTGAAGTCGTCGACGGCCACGATGTTGAAGACGTCCAGATCGTACTCTCGGCCATACGCGCTTTCGTCCCACCGCATCGACCGTTTCAGGGCGTCGAGCGCATAGCCCGCGCGCCCCTCGTCACCCGGACGAACCCAGACGTTGAGTTCGACCGGCCGCCCGGAGGCCGTGGTGAACCCTTCCGATACCGCGCGCAGATCGCCGGCCACCAGGGCGAACAGGTAGGCCGGTTTCGGCCAGGGGTCGTGCCATTCCGCCCAGCCCGCACCGCTGTCAGCCGGGTTGCCGTTCGACAGCAGCGCCGGCGCGTCGCCCTCGATGCGCACGGTGAAGGGGGCCATCACGTCGGGCCGGTCGGGGTAATAGCTGATCTTGCGAAACCCCTCGGCCTCGCATTGGGTGCAATACATGCCGTTGGAGATATAAAGCCCCTCCAGCGCGGTATTGGCCTCGGGCGAGATGTCCACCTCGGCCTCCCAGGTGAAGGGCGCGTCTGGCACGGCGCAGGTCAGGCCCTGGGGGGTGATTTTCGGCGTCACGTCCTGCCCGTCGATCCGTGCCGAGACCAGCGTCAACTCTTCGCCGTGCAGGAAAAAAGTCCGGTCCTGTGCCGCCGGGTTCGGGCGAAACGCGATGCGTGCGCTGACCCTTGTGGCCTTGGGGTCAAGGCGGAATGTCAGGTGCACGTCATCGACCAGATAGGCGGGCGGCGCGTATTCCTGCAGGTGGACCGGCTGGGGGGCGGCGTCTTTCATCGGCGGACTCCTCTGCTCGCCCGACAGGTCTATCTGATCCGTGGCGGGCTGCAACCGGCCCGCCCTTGCCGAAGATGCCGTTCCCTGTATGTTCCCGCCCATGGACGTCACGATCCTCTGGTTCAAGCGCGATCTGCGCATCCACGACAACCCCGCGCTGGCGTTGGCCGCGGCGGGCGAGGGCGCGGTTCTGCCGCTTTACATCGTCGAGCCCGGCCTCTGGGCGCAGCCCGACGCCTCGGCCCGGCAGTGGCGCTTCGTGGCGGAATGCCTGGAGGGGCTGTCGGGCGCGCTGGCCCGTCTCGGCGCGCCCTTGCTGGTGGAGATGGGCGAGGCGGTCGAGGTGTTGGCGGCGCTGTGCGCCCGGCACGGCGCGCGGCGTATCGTCAGCCACGAGGAAACCGGCAATGGCTGGACCTATGCCCGTGACCGGGCGGTGGCGGCCTGGGCCGGCGCCAACGGGATCGACTGGGTGGAACTGCCCCAGGGCGGCGTTGTGCGCCGCCTGGCCAGCCGGGATGGCTGGGCGCGGACGCGCGACGCCTTCGTGCGCGCGCCCGTCGCGGCGCCGCCCGAGGGGCTGCGCGGGCTGCCGGGTCTCGCCGCCTGCGCGCTGCCCTCGGCGCTGGACCTCGGCCTTGGCTTCGACCCCTGCCCGGGGCGGCAACGGGGCGGACGGGACGCGGCGCAGGAGCGGCTGGACAGCTTCCTCACCCTGCGCGGGCGGGACTATCGCCGCGCCATGTCCTCGCCGCTGTCGGGCGCGGCGGCCTGTTCGCGGCTCTCGCCGCACCTGGCCTTCGGCACGCTGTCGTCCCGCGAGGTGGAGCAGGCGACGGCACGTCGCCGGGCCGAGGTGGGGACAGGCGGCGGCGACGGCTGGCCGGGCAGCCTGAAGAGCTTTTCCGCGCGGTTGGCCTGGCGCGACCATTTCATGCAAAAGCTGGAAAGCGAGCCGGCGCTGGAACAGCGCTGCCTGCACCGCGCCTACGAAGGGCTGCGGCCGCGCACGCCCGACGCCGGCCGGCTGGCGGCGTGGCAGGCCGGCGAGACGGGCCTGCCCTTCGTCGATGCCTGCATGCGCGCGCTGGTCCATACCGGCTGGCTCAATTTCCGGATGCGCTCGATGCTGGTGGCGGTCGCCTCGTATCATTTTTGGCTCGACTGGCGGGCCACCGGCGCCCATCTGGCCCGTCAGTTCACCGATTACGAGCCCGGCATCCACTGGAGCCAGTGCCAGATGCAGTCGGGCACCACGGGCATGAACACCATCCGCATCTACAACCCGCTGAAACAGGGCCACGACCAGGATCCGACGGGCGAATTCACCCGCCGCTGGGTGCCCGAACTGGCCGAGGTGCCCGATGCCTGCCTGCAAGAGCCCTGGCGCTGGTCCGGGGCGGGGCGGCTGCTCGGGCGGGGCTATCCCGCGCCCATCGTCGATGTGGCCAAGGCGGCGAAGGCCGCGCGCGAGGCCGTCTGGGCGGTGCGCGGCCGCGCGGGCTTTGCCGAAGAGGCCGCGCGGGTGGTGGCGAAACATGCGTCGCGCAGGGACAGGGCGGGGCGCTTCGTCAACGACCGGGCGCCCCGGAGGCGCGCGGCCAAATCGCCGCCCGCGCAGCTGAGCCTCGATCTCTGATGGCCCGCATGCGCCGCAAGTGCGACCTGCCCACGAAGGTGTGCGCCGCCTGCGGCCGCCCCTTCGCCTGGCGGCGCAAATGGGCGGCGGACTGGGACGCGGTGTGCTATTGTTCCGACCGCTGCCGGGCCACGGCCCGGCGCCCGAAAAAGCGGCAGGGGCCCGATACGTGAGCCATTGCAGAGGGGTCGTGCGCCCGTTGGGCCTTCATTCCGCCGCATCGTCGCTATATCGTAAAGAGAAATCAGCATGAGGACCCCATGACGCGCCCCAAGGTCGGTATCATCGGCAACCAGTACCTGATCAACGACCAGTACCCCGCCCATGCGGGCGGCACGATGAATGCCGAGGCCGTGGCCGAAGTGTCCGGCGCCCTGCCGCTCTTGATCCCGGCCGATCCGCGCTTCGTCTCGGTGCAGGACCTGTTGGAAAGCTTCGACGGGTTCCTGTTCACCGGGGGGCGGCCCAACGTCCACCCCGAGGAGTACGGCGAACAGGCGACCGACGCCCACGGTGCCTTCGACCGGGCACGCGACGCGATCGCGCTGCCGCTGATCCGGGCGCTGGTCGACCGCGGCCAGCCGTTCTTCGGCATCTGCCGGGGGTTCCAGGAGGTGAACGTGGCGATGGGCGGTTCGCTCTACCCCGAGATCCGCGAGCTTCCGGGGCGGATGAACCACCGCATGCCCCCCGACGGCACGCTGGAGGAAAAATTCGCGCTGCGCCACACCGTGCGCTTTACCGAGGGCGGGCCGTTTCACCGTCTCTTCGGCGCGAGCGAGGTGATGACCAACACGCTGCACGGGCAGGGGATCAAGACGCCGGGCCCGCGGATCGTGATCGACGGCCTGGCCCCGGACGGCACGCCCGAGGCGCTTTACGTAAAGGATGCACCGGGCTTTACCCTCTCGGTGCAGTGGCACCCCGAATACAACGCCGCCTGCGACCCGGTTTCGCGCCCGCTGTTCGAGGCGTTCGGCAAAGCGGTGCGCGCCTGGGCGGCGGGCGCGCGGACCGTGGCGCTGAAAACCGCCTGACGGGGTGCCCGGCGGGGGCCGGGTTTGGGTATTTTCGCCAAGAAGAAACGGGCGCGGTTCAGGCCGCCATCAGCGCGCGCGCCTCGAACCGGCGCAGGCTGGGCCGGACGGCGGGGCCGTAGGTGCCGATATCGCTGCGCAGGTCGGGGAAGAGCGCCAGGAGCTCTTGCCGGGCGGCCGGGGCGATCGCATCGAGCCCGAGCTGGCCGGGATGGAAGCTTTCGCTGCGCGCGCCGTTGGCGAAAACGATCTGGTGGCGGTCGAACAGCAGGTGGACATAGGTGACCTCGCCGCCCGGTTCGGGGCAGACGGCGTGATAGTCGACCAGGTGCTTGGCGGGCACCAGCACCTGGTGGCTGTTGAAGAGAAGCTGCGCCTGGTAGCCCTCGAAGAGCATCCGGTGCTGGGGCGAGACCATCAGGTCGGCATGGTTGTCCATCAGCCCCCTGGCGATGCGGATCGGCGCGAGCTTGCCCTCGGCGGCCACGGTGCGCGCGCCCACCCAGCGGATCGGCTGGGGGCCGGCATCGGCGGTGATCACCAGATCGCCCGGCCGCAGGGTTTCCACCGGGCGCTCGCCCCGCGGGGTGAGGATGCCGGTTCCGGCGGTGAAGCAGATGATCGACTCGATTTCCGAGAAATTGACCAATGTGCCGTCGGTCAGCGTGGCGCTGCCCGACAGCCCCCCCGCCGCGTCGTCGGTATTGGTGTAGGTGACGCTGCCCAGCACCAACAGGCCCTGGAAGTCGAGCGTGTCGCCCAGCGTTTCGTCGTCCTCGCCGCCGACGATGTCGATGGTGCCGGCGCCGGCCTCGCCGTAATCGGCGATGAGGAACATGTCGTCGCCGCCGCCGCCGGTGGCGCTGTCGCCCTGGCCCAGGGTGATCGTGTCGTCGCCCGCGCCGCCGCTCAGCGTGTCGGCCCCGGCGCCGCCGTCGAGCGTGTCGTCGCCCGCGCCGCCGTCGATCAGGTCGTCTCCCGACCCGCCGGTAATCGTGTCGGCCCCGCCGCCTGCGGTGATGTCGAGCCCGACAGTGTCGAGGCTGGCATCGACCGTGTCGTCCTGGTCGGTCAGGATCAGCGCCTCGATTTCCGAGAAGGTGACGCTGTTGGTGCCGTCCGACAGGCTGCCGGCCTCGTCGCCCGTGTAGGCGCCCGTCAGCCCCGTGCCCAGCGCCGAGGCGTCGAGCGTGTCCGCGTCATCGCCCGTCTCGCCGCCCTGTACCGTGTCGGTGCCAAAGCCGTCGGAGACGGTGAAGGTGTCGGCGCCGGCCCCGCCGTAAAGCGTGTCGTCGCCCGCGCCGCCGTCGATGGTGTCGTCGTCGCCGGCGATCGGCACGGTGTCGAACTCGACATCCGTCACCCAGACGCCGGCCGCGCCGGTACCGACGTTTTCGTAATAGACCTCGATGCGCGCCACCGGCCCGGCGATCTCGACCAGCACCGAGCCGCCCACCGCGTCGGTGGCGTCCGCGTTGTCGTCGGCGGTGACGGTGTTGCCCGACAGCGTGTCGGTGCCGCCCAGCGTGAGCGTGACCGGCACCACGTTGCCCTCGGCGTCGTAGGCGTTGACGGTGACGGCATCGCGGTGGTCGTTGGGCTGCCAGTCGACGTCGTTGACGCGGAAGCGGACGTTTTCCACCTCGTCGGCCAGGCCCGAGCCGGTATCGGCCGAGAAGTCGAGGTTGAGCGTGGCGATGCCGCCCGAACCGGTGCCGCTGCCGCTGGCGATCAGGATACTGGAATTGGTGCCGAAACTCTCGCCCGCGCCGACATACATGTTGGCGCTGTCGATCTCGACGAAATCGAGCGACGGCTCGGGGGTGAAGGACACGTCGACCCGGATGTCGCCGGTATCGGCGGTGAAGCCGCCGCTGACATCGCTGCCGTCGGCGCCGTATGCGGTCCAGTTAAGCGTTTCGGTGGTCGATGTCGCGGCGGGCCCGTCGCCGTAGATGGTGTCGGCCCCGGCACCGCCCGAGAGCGTGTCCTGCCCCTCGCCGCCGAAAATCGTGTCGTCGCCTTCGCCGGCTGAAACGGTGTCGTCGCCGCCGCGCCCGTCGATGATGTCGTCAAAGCCCGCACCGCCGCCAGACCCGTCATCGACCTGGTCGCCCTCGGGGTCGCCGGCATAGCTGGCGTCGATCGTGTCAGCGGCCGCGGAGCCGTCGACCACCCGGTCGTATTCGGCGGCCTCGGCGGCGAAATCGGTGTAGTCGAAGCTGGCATCGCCGCCTGCGGCGTCGGGGTTCGAGTTGAAGCTGACCACCTCGTAGGTGCGGCCCTGCACCAACGCCTGTTCCGACAGAAGGTAATCGCCCGCCGCCGCGCCGCCCTCGACATCGAACTGGACGATCTGGAACACCTCGCCGCTGACCGTGTCGCGCACGGACCAGACAAGCTCGGCATCGACTGTGGTGCCTGTGGAGGTGTTGCCGCCCAGGGTGACGTTGGCGGTGGCGGTCTCGCCACCGTTGGAATCGTCGTCGAGCGTGAGGCCCTCGATACCGCTTTCGTTGTCGGTGACGGTGGCGCTGCCATCGAAGGTTGAAGGGCGGGTCCATGTGAAGGTGCCGCCACTGCCGGTGGGGATCAGCGCGGCCGGATTGACCGCATAGAATTCAAGATCGTACGTCGCCACCGCTCACCTGTTCCACACGGGTCCCGACACGTGCGAGACCGGGCACGGGTGCCGGCGCGCATCGCCGGCGTGCCGTGCTTTCCGTCTCCTGCG
Organism: Rhodovulum robiginosum; assembly: GCF_003944755.1. Taxonomy (GTDB): domain Bacteria; phylum Pseudomonadota; class Alphaproteobacteria; order Rhodobacterales; family Rhodobacteraceae; genus Rhodovulum; species Rhodovulum iodosum. The sequence continues at coordinate 46,342 of NZ_RWGU01000045.1, read as the reverse complement.
ACCAATTGACTACATGCCAACTGCGGCCAGAGATGGGGGGCAAAGCGGTGACACTGGGGCAAATTCGCGGTCTGCGGCGGCCTGATCCGGCCGCTCAACAGGTCGGGTCGCGGTCGGCAGTCAATTGAAATTCCATGCGGAAATTCATCAGCGCCACGCCCCTGCGGATGACGGTCTGCCGGGCGGTCTCACGCCAGCCGCGCCGCAGGAAGAAGCTGCGCGCGAGGTGGCTGGCCTCGGTCGTCAGAAGGCTCAGCCCGGCGGCGCGCGCACGGGATTCCAGCGCGCCGCACAGCGCGTCGGACACGCCCCGGCCCATGAAGCGCGGGGCGACATAGGCGAAGTCGATATGCCCGTCCGCGCCCATGGTCATGAAACCCGCAATCCGGCCGCGGCGTTCGGCGATCAGCGTCAGGCCCGACAGGAGCTGTGCCTCCCAGTCCGGCGGGGCGTCTGCCGTGGGCGCCCAGGCAGCGCGCTCTTCGGCGGAGTAAAACGCGGCGGCGCCCTGGTGCACGGCGGCATGAAACACGGCATGGCAGGCCGGCCCGTCGCCGGGCCGGGCCGCGCGCAGGCGAACGCCGATCAGGTGACCGCGGCGCGCTGGCGATAGGCTGGATCGTCCCATAGCCGCCCCTCCATCACCTCTTGCAGGATACCCGCGGCATGGCGGATGTCGTCCTCGCCGATGTAAAGCGGCGCGATGCCGAAGCGCATGATGTCGGGCGCCCGGAAATCGCCGATCACGCCGCGGGCGATCAGCGCCTGCATCGCGGCAAAGCCCTCGGCAAAGCGGAACGACACCTGGCTGCCGCGATCGCGATGGACGCGGGGCGTGACCAGCGCCAGCGCCGGGCAGCGCGCCTCGACCTCGGCGATGAAGAGGTCGCCCAACGCCAGTGACCGGGCGCGCAGGGCGGCCATGTCGACCCCGTCCCAGATGTCGAGCGCGGCCTCCAGCGCGGCCATCTGTATCACCGGTGGCGTACCCACCCGCATCCGGTCGATTCCCCGGCCGGCGCGGTAGGCGGGCTCGAAATCGAAGGGCGCGGCATGGCCCAGCCAGCCCGAAAGCGCCGGGCGCGCGGTCTCGGCGTGGCGGGGCGCGACATAGATGAAGGCCGGCGCGCCGGGGCCCGCGTTGAGATACTTGTAGGTGCAGCCTGCGGCGAAATCGGCACCGGTGGCCGCGACGTCCACGGGCAGGGCGCCCGCGGAATGGGCCAGATCCCAGATCGTCAGCGCGCCGGCCGCGTGGGCCGCGCGGGTCAGCCGGGCCATGTCGTGGCGCCGCCCGGTGCGATAGTCGACCTCTGTCAGCATCACCACGGCGACCTCGCCGTCGATGTGATCCTCGACCGTTTCGGGGGCGACGCATTTCAGCTCATGGCCCCGGCCCAATGTCGAAATCAGTCCTTCGGCCATGTAAAGATCGGTCGGAAAGTTGCCGGTATCGCTGAGAACTACCCGCCTGTCGGGCCGCATCTCCAGCGCAGCGGCCAGCGCCTGATAGACCTTGACCGACAGCGTATCGCCCACCACCACCGTGCCCGGTGCCGCGCCGATCAACCGGCCGATCCGGTCGCCCAGGGCGCGCGGCTGGGCCATCCACCCGGCGCGGTTCCAGCCGGTGATGACCATCTCGCCCCATTCCCGTGTCACGGTGCGCGCGACGCGCGCGGCCGCGGCGCGCGGCAGGGGGCCCAACGAATTGCCGTCGAGGTAGATCACTCCCTCGGGCAGGTCGAAGAGCGGGCGTGTGGCGGCGAAATCGGTCATCGGCACATCCTCTGTCCTGCATGGAGTGCCCTTGGCCCGCGCGATCCGCAAGCCCCTGCTGCGATCTCGCCCCTTGCCAAGCGGCGGAGTGCCGCCGATACAGGCGCCCAAGCCGGAGGAGAGACATGCAACGCATTCTGCGCGCCGCGTTCGCGGCCCTTGCCCTTGCCGCCCATCCCGCCCAGGCCCAGGACGACCCGGTCGCCGAGGCGGTGCAGGATTACATGGCTTTCGCACCCTGCGAGGCCGGCCTCGCCCTGCCCGCGCAGCGGGGCGCCGAGATGCTGGCCCGGGCTACATTCGCCGCCCGCCTGTCGGGGCGCGGGCACGTGCCGGTGCTAAAGAACGGGTTTAGCGGCCGGCAGGCGCGAGGGGCCGCGTGAAGGGGCCGCTTCAGACGCTCGTCCACTACCTAGAACTGCCGCCGGTCTGGCTGGCGGTGTTCGCGGCACTTGCGTGGGGGCAGGCGCAGATTTGGCCGATGCAGGTGCTGGGGCTGGCGGGCGACGTGATCGGAACGGCGCTGGTCGCCGCGGGGCTGGGCGTGTCCGGCTTTGCCGCGCTGCAATTTCTTCTGAGCCGCACGTCGCTGATCCCGCGCGAGACGCCGGGCAAGCTGATGACGGGCGGTCTCTATCGCTTTTCGCGTAATCCGATCTATCTGGCCGATGCGGCGATCCTTGTGGGTCTCATCCTGATCTGGGACGCGTTGCCGAGCCTGATCCTGGTGCCGGTCTTCGTGAAGCTGATCGAATGGCGCTTCATACGGGTGGAAGAGGCCTTCATCGCCGAACGTTTCGGCGCCGAGTACGAGGCCTATCGCGCCCGGGTGCGGCGCTGGATTTGACAATGCCGCACCTGCGGCGAGGAAACCGGGAAGATCGGGTTGTGAAACAATATTACGCGGTGGTACTACACAGCGGCCTGAACCGGCGTATCAGTCGTCCGTCGAACGACGCGCGCGCTATAGGGGGAGTAAGTACGTGAAGATCGGGACTCCGAAAGAGATTTTTCCGGGGGAGGCGCGCGTCGCCATGACCCCCGACAGCGCCCTCCAGCTGCAGAAGCTGGGGTATGATTGCGCGATCCAGGCCGGCGCCGGCGCGGCCGCCGGCTTTGCCGATGACGCCTACAGGAAGGCCGGGGTCGAGGTGGTCGACAGTGCCGAGGCGTTGTGGTCCGGCGCCGACATCGTGGCCAAGGTCCGCGAACCCTCCGAAGACGAGGCCAAGCGGCTGAAAAAGGGCCAGACGCTGATCAGCTTTTTCTGGCCGGCGCAGAACGAGGCGATGCTGGAGCTGTGCAAGGCGCAGGGCGCCAACGTGCTGGCCATCGACATGGTGCCGCGCATCTCGCGCGCGCAGAAGATGGACGCGCTGAGCTCCATGGCCAATATCGCCGGCTATCGCGCGGTGATCGAGGCGGGCAACAATTTCGGCCGCTTCTTCACCGGGCAGGTGACCGCCGCCGGCAAGGTGCCGCCCGCCAAGGTGCTGGTCGTGGGCGCCGGCGTGGCCGGGCTTGCCGCCATCGGCACCTCGACCTCGCTGGGCGCGATCACCTACGCCTTCGACGTGCGCCCCGAAGTGGCCGAACAGATCGAATCGATGGGCGCCGAATTCGTCTATCTGGATTTCGAGGAAGAGACCGCCGACGGCTCCGAGACGGGCGGCTACGCCAAACCCTCGAGCCCCGAGTTCCGCGAAAAGCAGCTGGAAAAGTTCCGCGAACTCGCGCCGGACATGGACATCGTGATCACCACCGCGCTGATCCCCGGCCGCCCCGCACCCAAACTGTGGACCGAGGACATGGTCGCAGCGATGAAGCCCGGCTCGGTCGTGATCGACCTCGCGGCCGAAAAGGGCGGCAACTGCGATCTGACCAAGCCCGATGAAAAGGTCGTGTCGGACAACGGCGTGACGATCGTCGGCTACACCGACTTCCCCAGCCGGATGGCCACGCAATCCTCCACGCTCTATTCCACGAACGTCCGCCACATGATGACCGATCTGACGCCCGAGAAGGACGGCAAGATCGTGCACAACATGGAAGACGACGTGATCCGCGGCGCGACGGTCACCTACGAGGGCGAGATCACCTTCCCGCCGCCGCCGCCCAAGGTGAAGGCCATCGCAGCCGCGCCGGCCAAGGAAAAACCCAAGGAGCTGACGCCGGAAGAGCGCAAGGCGCAGGAAATCGCCGCGTTCCGCAAACAGACGCTGACGCAGGTCGGGCTTCTGGCCGTGGGCGGCCTGTCGCTTCTGGGCGTCGGCCTGGTGGCGCCGGCCAGTTTCATGCAGCACTTCATCGTGTTCGTGCTGGCGGTCTTCGTCGGCTTCCAGGTGATCTGGAACGTCAGCCACAGCCTGCACACGCCGCTGATGGCGATCACCAACGCGATCTCGTCGATCATCATCCTGGGTGCCCTGATGCAGATCGGGTCGGGGTCGATCCTGGTGATCGTGCTGGCCGCCGCCGCGGTCTTCATGGCCTCGATCAACATCTTCGGCGGCTTCCTCGTGACACGGCGCATGCTCGCCATGTTCCAGAAATCGTAAAGAGGGGTGGAGACAATGGATTTCGGCTTTACCACAGCGGCCTACGTGGTCGCGGCTGTTCTCTTCATCCTCGCTCTCGGCGGGCTCAGCGGGCAGGAGAAAGCCAAGCGTGCGATCTGGTACGGCATCGTGGGCATGGCGCTGGCGGTGATCGCCACCCTGATCGGGCCGGGGCTGGGGCTGTGGCCGCTGTCGCTGGTGCTGATCGCGGGCGGCGCGGCCATCGGCTACCAGCTGGCCACGCGGGTGCAGATGACCCAGATGCCCGAGCTTGTGGCGATCATGCATTCGCTGGTCGGCCTGGCCGCGGTCTTCGTCGGCTTCAACGCCGATTTCGAACTGGCCCGCGTGATGGCGATGGACGATGCGGCGCGCGAAAGCCTAAAGGGCTTTGCCGCGATCCTCGCCCACAAGACGCCGGTCGAGGTCGGCATCCTGCGGGTCGAGCTGGTGCTGGGCATCTGGATCGGGGCGGTGACCTTCACCGGCTCGGTGATCGCCTACGGCAAGCTCGCGGGCAAGGTGAACAGCGCGGCGAAAAAGCTGCCCGGCGGGCACATTCTGAACGCGACGGCAGCGGCGTTGTCGTTGGCTCTGGCGGTCTGGTACTTCCAGGGCGGCGGCTTCATCGCGCTCTTCCTGCTGACGCTCTGCGCGCTTTTCATCGGGTATCACCTGATCATGGGCATCGGCGGCGCCGACATGCCGGTGGTGGTCTCGATGCTGAACTCGTACTCGGGCTGGGCCGCCGCGGCGATCGGCTTTTCGCTGGGCAATGACCTGCTCATCGTGGTCGGTGCGCTCGTGGGCTCGTCCGGTGCGATCCTCAGCTACATCATGTGCAAGGCGATGAACCGGCATTTCGTCAGCGTGATCCTGGGCGGCTTCGGCGGCACCGGGGGGCCGGCGGCCGATGTCGAGGGCGAGATGGTCTCCGCCGATGCGGAAACCGTGGCCGACGCGCTGGAAGAGGCCGACAGCGTCATCATCGTGCCGGGCTACGGCATGGCGGTGGCGCAGGCGCAGAACTCGGTCTCGGTGCTGACCGAGCATCTGCGCAAGGAAGGCAAGAGCGTGCGCTTTGCCATCCACCCGGTCGCCGGTCGCCTGCCGGGGCACATGAACGTGCTGCTGGCCGAGGCCAAGGTGCCCTATGACATCGTTCTGGAAATGGACGAGATCAACGACGACTTCCCCGACACCGACGTCGTCATCGTCATCGGCTCGAACGACATCGTGAACCCCGCCGCGCAGGACGACCCCAACAGCCCCATCGCCGGCATGCCGGTGCTGGAGGTGTGGAAGGCCAAGCAGGTCTTCGTGTGCAAGCGCGGCCAGGGGACGGGCTATTCGGGCATCGAGAACCCGCTGTTCTTCAAGGACAACACGCGGATGTTCTACGGCGACGCGAAGGCGAGCCTCGACAAGCTGCTGGCGCTGATCCGCTAAGGCCCGCCCGATACCGAAAAGACGCGCCGCCGGTCGCCCCGGCGGCGCGCCTGTTTTGGCGCCCCTCCGCCCCGCCCCGAGCGGCCACTGGACCTCGGCCCGCGCATGGTCCATATGGAAACGAAGCTGAGCGGAGGGCGCCATGGGCATCGTCGACACCATCAAGAAATACGCCACCTGGTGGAACGGCCAGACGGTGGGCACGCGGATCTTCACGTCGCGCCATGGCGTGCAGGTCGGCGAGGACGAGCAGGGCAATGTCTTTTACCAGAACCGCGACGGCAAGCGCCGCTGGGTCATCTACAATGGCGAGGTCGAGGCCAGCCGCGTCTCGCCCGCCTGGCACGGCTGGCTGCACCACACCTTCGACGCCCCGCCGACCGAACAGCCCTTGCCCCGCAAGAGCTGGGAAAAACCCCACGTGCCGAACCTGACCGGCACACCCGAAGCCTATGCGCCCCCGGGTTCGATCCGCCGGCCGCACCCGGTCGAACGGCGCGATTACGAGGCCTGGCAGCCCGAATAAGGTCCGCACATGTCGGAGAACACCACTACCGAGGTCCTGGTCGGGGGCGCCGTTCTGGCGCTTGCGCTGGGCTTTCTCGTCTACGCGTCGAACGCCACAGGCATGCAGAAGAGCAGCGCGGGCAGCTACGAGCTGACCGCGAGCTTCCGGTCGGTCGAGGGCATATCGGTGGGCACGGATGTGCGGCTCGCCGGGGTCAAGATCGGCACGATCACCGATCTGGAACTCAACTCCGCCACCTTCCGCGCCGATGCGCGCTTTACCGTCCGCGAGGGGATCGAGCTGCCCGACGACAGCGCCATCCTGATCTCGTCCGAGGGGCTTCTGGGCGGCAACTACGTTGAAATCCTGCCCGGTGGCTCGCCGTTCAATTTCGAACCCGGCGACGAGATCGAGGATACACAGGGCTCGGTCTCGCTGATCTCGCTGCTGATGAAATTCGTCTCGGGCAGCAGCGAGGGGGACGCGCCGTGATCCGCGCGGGGCTGGCGGCGCTGGCGCTTGCGCTGGCCGGCGGCACGGCGGCGGCGCAGGAGGTGGCCCGCGCGCCGGGCGCGATGCTGCGCGGGCTGGACAAGCTGACCGGCACGCTGACCGACATGCAGCTTTCCACCGGGCAATCGGCCGAGTTGGGCTATCTCACCGTCACGCTGGGCGAATGCCGCTACCCGGTTTCCAACCCCGCCTCGGACGCCTTCGCCTATGTCACGGTGATCGACGACCGCGACGACCGCCCGGTCTTTTCGGGCTGGATGCTGGCCTCCAGCCCGGCGCTGAACGCCCTCGATCACCCGCGCTACGATGTCTGGGTGCTGCGCTGCAACAATTCCTGAGGGGTTGGCACTGCCCCCGGCGCGTTGAAATCGGCGCGCCGCTTCAGGGCGTCCGCGAGGCGGGCGTGATAGGCGTCTCGGCTGATCTCGACCGCGCCCAGGCTTTGCAGGTGGGGCGTCAGGAACTGGGTGTCGAACAGCGTGAACCCCGCCAGCCGCAGCCGGTCGACCAGATAGGCCAGCGCGATCTTCGACGCGTCCCTGCGGCGCGAGAACATGCTTTCCCCGAAGAACGCGGCGCCCAGCGTCACCCCGTAGACACCGCCCACCATCCGCGGCCCGTCCCAGACCTCCATCGAATGGGCATGGCCCATGGAGTGCAGCCGCGTGTAGAGGCGAAAGATCGTGCCGTTGATCCAGGTCTCTTCCCGCGCCGCGCAGCCGGCCACGGTGCCGGCGAAATCGGCGTTGACCCGCATCGTGTAATCGCCCCGGCGGATGCTGCGCCGCAGGCTGCGCGAGATGTGGAACGCGTCCAGCGGGAACACCCCGCGGCGTTCCGGGTGGACCCAGAACAGGGCGTCGTCGTCGCGCGCTTCGGCCATCGGAAAGATGCCGGCGGCATAGGCGTCGAGCAACAGGTCTGGTGTCAGCGCGTCGCGTTCCATCGCTTTCGTCCGGGCGGGCCGGGGCGGCGGCGCGTCAACCGTTCAGCGCGTCTTCCAGCCAGCGTTCCAGCCAGTGAATGTTGTAATTGCCGCTCAGGATGTCGGGCTCTTCCAGCAGCGCCCGGAACAGTGGCACGGTGGTGTCCACCCCGTCGACGATCAGCTCGCCCAGGGCGCGGTTGAGCCGGGCCAGCGCCTCGCCCCGGTCGCGCCCATGGACGATCAGCTTGCCGATCAGGCTGTCGTAATAGGGCGGGATCGTATAGCCCTCATAAAGTGCCGAATCCATCCGCACGCCGAGCCCCCCTGGGGCGTGATAGGCGGTGATGGTGCCGGGGCAGGGGGTGAACTGGGGCACCCGCTCGGCATTGATCCGCACTTCGATGGCGTGGCCGTTCAACACCAGCTCTTCCTGGGTGAAGGACAGCTGATGGCCCTCGGCCACCCGGATCTGCTCGCGCACGAGGTCGACGCCGAAGATCGCCTCGGTCACCGGGTGCTCGACCTGCAGCCGCGTGTTCATCTCGATGAAGTAGAACTCGCCATCCTCGAAAAGGAATTCGATCGTGCCGGCGCCGACATAGTTGATGCGCGCGACCGCGTCGGCGCAGACTTGGCCGATGCGGGCGCGGGTTTCGGCGTCGATCACCGGGCCGGGGGCCTCTTCCAGCACCTTCTGGTGGCGGCGCTGAAGCGAACAGTCGCGCTCGCCCAGATGCACCGCGCGGCCCTTGCCGTCGCCGAAGACCTGGATCTCGATATGCCGCGGGCGGCCGAGATATTTCTCGATATAGACCTCGTCGTTGCCGAAGGCGGCCTTGGCCTCGCCGCGCGCCGTCTGGAAGGCGTGGTCCAGATCGTCGGCGGTTTTCGCCAGCTTCATGCCGCGCCCGCCGCCGCCGGCGGTGGCCTTGATGATGACCGGATAGCCGATATCGGCGGCTACCTTCCGCGCGGTCTGGAGGTCGGGCACGCCGCCGTCCGAGCCGGGCACGCAAGGCACGCCCAGCGCCTTCATCGTCTCCTTGGCGGTGATCTTGTCGCCCATCATGCGGATATGCTCGGCGGTCGGGCCGATGAAGGTCAGGCCGTGATCCTCGACGATCTGCACGAAGCGGGCGTTTTCCGACAGGAACCCGTAGCCGGGGTGGATCGCCTGGGCGCCGGTCACCTCGCAGGCCGAGATGATGGCCGGGATCGACAGGTAGCTCTGCGTTCCGGGGGGCGGGCCGATGCAGACGCTTTCGTCGGCCATGCGCACGTGCATCGCGTCGACATCCGCGGTGGAATGCACCGCGACCGAGCGAATGCCCATCTCGCGGCAGGCACGGACGACGCGCAGCGCGATTTCTCCGCGGTTCGCGATAAGGATTTTGTCGAACATCGCGTGCGCCCTATTCGATGATCATCAGGGGCGCGCCGTATTCCACCGGGGCGCCGTCCTCGACCAGGATACGCTTGACAGTGCCGGCCCGCGGCGCGGGGATGTGGTTCATCGTCTTCATCGCCTCGACGATCAGCAGCGTCTGGCCCTCGGTCACGGTGCTGCCCACCGAAACGAAGGCTTCGGATCCGGGCTCTGGCTGCAGATAGGCGGTGCCGACCATGGGCGAGGTCACCGCGCCGGGGTGCTGGGCGGGATCCTCGACCGGGGCGGCGGGCGCCGGCGCGGCGGGGGTCGGCGCCGCTGCCGGCAGGGGCGCGGCGACCGGCGCGGCCGCGACCGGTGCGGCCCGCGACACCCGCACATCCAGGCTGTCATCTTCGCCGTACTCGCGCTTGACCGACAACTCGGTGAGCTCGTTCACGTTCAGCAGTTCGGCCAGGGCCTGGATGAAGGCAACGTCGTCATCGCGGGAATTCTTGCTCATGCCGTCCTCTCGGTCTGCGGGGCCGCCGTCGGCTGCGGCGAAGTCCCGACCTTATACGTCAGCGCAAAAGGGGAGAAAAGCGGCCATTGCGCGCGGTGCGTGGGGTGGGCAGGCAGCGGGCATCGCTGTGTGCGCGGCTGCGGCGAATCTGCCTAATGCGTCGGAAAAGCGGCAATAACGCGGTATTTTCGAGATGCGGCGAATCAGGTACCGTTGCACGACATTTGGTTAAAGCTGGAGATGCTCTGAAATGAAGAAAATTTCCCTTTCGGTGCTGATTGCACCAATCGCTTTCGCTGCGGTGCCGGCACTTGCGGTGCCGGTCGTGGATGTCGTCGAGGCTCCCACCGGGTTTTTCGCTCCGGGCGAAGCTGAAACATTTGACAGCCCTTATTACCGCAACGCGGATCAGGACTGGGGCTGGACCCATGGTCCGATCGCCGCCGGGTTCACCTCGGCATCGCTGCTGATCAGCGCCTTCGATGTCGACTTCGAAAGCACGTCTTTCCCGCCGGGTGAGCGGGATGAGATCTTCGTCAGGAATGACGGCGTGTTGGAATCGCTTGGCTTCCTCGTGGGCGAAAACGATACCTACGCGTTCACCGAGTTTACCCTCGGCGCCGACCTGTTCGACGACATCGCGGCGGGCCTCGAGGTGTTCATGGACATCGACACCGGCAATGACGGCTGGTTGGTGACCCTCGGCAAGTCGGTCATCACCACCGATGGAGCCAGCCCGCCGCCGCCCACCCCGGGCGAGGTTCCGGTGCCGGCCGCGCTGCCACTTCTGGCCTCTGGCTTCGCGCTGATGTCCGGTCTTGGTTTCGCGCGTCGCCGTCGTAAGGCTTGATTGGCACTCAGTGCCCGGTGCAACAGGTTTGCGGCATCGCCCTTGCGGGTGGTGCCGCGTTCTTTTGGGGCGGCCCATGGGGACCGCGCCATGACGCGGAGCGGAAACGTTTATGGGTTTGATTAAGCCTGCTTCCTATGGCAGCGTTTCGTGAAACGCCCAAGCCAGGGAGCTCAGGCCTTGACCAACACCCAGTTGACGCCCGGCGTCGCGCCCGCGCGTCTGCGTGACGAGGACTACCAGGACAATTTCGCCGACAAGGCGCCGCCGCTCGACACCCACGCCGCGGCGGTGGCGGCCGACCGCTGCTATTTCTGCCACGATGCGCCCTGCATCACGGCTTGTCCCACGGCGATCGACATCCCGCTTTTCATCCGTGAAATCGCCACGGGCGCGCCCGTGGCGGCAGCCCGGACGATTTTCACCCAGAACGTTCTGGGCGGCATGTGCGCCCGGGTCTGCCCGACCGAGATGCTGTGTGAAGAGGCCTGTGTGCGCGAGGTGGCCGAGGGCCGGCCGGTCGAGATCGGGCGGCTGCAACGCTATGCCACCGACACGCTGATGATGCGCGGCGACCATCCGTTCACCCGCGCGCCCGAAACCGGCCGGCGGGTCGCCGTGGTGGGTGCGGGGCCGGCCGGGCTGGCCTGTGCCCATCGCCTGGCGATGAAGGGTCACGAGGTACGGCTTTTCGACGCAAGGCCAAAGCCCGGCGGGCTTAACGAATACGGCATCGCCGCCTACAAGACGGTCAACGATTTCGCCCAGGCCGAGGTCGCCTGGCTGATGGGGATCGGCGGCATCACGGTGGAAAACGGCAAGGCGCTGGGCCGCGACATCTCGCTCGACGCGCTGCGCGAGGGGTATGACGCGGTGTTCCTGGCCATTGGCCTCGGCGGGGTCAACGCGCTGCGGACCGAGGGCGAGGAAAAATCCCACGTCCAGGACGCGGTCGATTTCATCGCCCATCTGCGCCAGGCCGAGGATCTGTCGAAGATCCCCGTCGGCCGCGACGTGGTGGTGATCGGCGGCGGCATGACCGCGGTGGACGCGGCGGTGCAGTCAAAGCTGCTGGGCGCCGAGACGGTGACCATGGTCTACCGCCGCGGCCGCGCCAACATGAGCGCGAGCGGGCGCGAACAGCAGCACGCGGCCTCGAAAGGGGTGCGCATCATCACCGGCGCGGCGCCGTTGCGCATCTTCGGCGAGGGCGCGGTCGAGGCGGTGGAATTCGCCTATACCAACGAAACCGAGGCGGGGCTGGAACTGACCGACAAGACGTTCAAGCTGAAGGCCGACCAGGTGTTCAAGGCCATCGGCCAGGTGCTGGACGGCGCGCCGCAGGGGCTGACGCTCTCGGGCCGCAAGATCGCGGTCACCGGCCCGGGCCGGACCAGTCTCGACGGCGTCTGGGCCGGCGGCGACTGCGCGGCGGGTGGCGATGACCTGACGGTGACGGCGGTGGCCGAGGGGCGCGATGCAGCCGAGGATATCGATGCAATGTTGACGGGCACGGAGGAGAGGGCGCATGGCTGATCTGAGCTGCGATTTCGTCGGGATCAAGTCCCCCAACCCGTTCTGGCTGGCCTCGGCGCCCCCGACCGACAAGGAATACAACGTTCGCCGCGCATTCGAGGCCGGCTGGGGCGGCGTGGTGTGGAAGACGCTGGGCGAGGACGGCCCGCCGGTGGTCAATGTCAACGGCCCGCGCTATGGCGCGATCTGGGGCGCCGACCGGCGGCTCCTGGGGCTCAACAACATCGAATTGATCACCGACCGCCCGCTGGAGGTGAACCTGCGCGAGATCAAGACGGTCAAGCGCGACTACCCCGACCGGGCGATGGTGGTCAGCCTGATGGTGCCCTGCGAGGAAGAGGCGTGGAAGGCGATCCTCGCGCGGGTGGAGGAAACCGGCGCCGACGGGGTCGAGCTGAATTTCGGCTGTCCGCACGGGATGAGCGAGCGCGGTATGGGCTCGGCCGTGGGGCAGGTGCCCGACTATGTCGAGATGGTCACCCGCTGGTGCAAGGCCAACACGCGGATGCCGGTGATCGTCAAGCTGACGCCCAACATCACCGATATCCGGCTGGCCAGCCGCGCGGCCCACAAGGGCGGCGCCGACGCGGTGAGCCTGATCAACACGATCAACTCGATCACCGGGGTCGATCTGGACCAGATGGCGCCCGAGCCGACGATCGACGGCAAGGGCACGCATGGCGGCTATTGCGGCCCGGCGGTCAAACCCATCGCGCTGAACATGGTGGCCGAGATCGCCCGCGACCCCGAAACCGCGGGCCTGCCGATTTCCGGCATCGGCGGCGTGACGACGTGGAAGGATGCGGCCGAGTTCATGGCGCTGGGCGCGGGCAACGTGCAGGTCTGCACCGCGGTGATGACCTATGGCTTCAAGATCGTGCAGGAGATGATCTCGGGGCTCTCGCAATGGATGGACGACAAGGGCCATGCCCAGGTCTCCGACCTTGTCGGGCGCGCGGTGCCCAATGTCACCGACTGGCAATATCTCAACCTCAACTACGTCACCAAGGCGCGCATCGACCAGGCGGCCTGCATCAAGTGCGGGCGCTGCTTTGCGGCCTGCGAGGATACCAGCCACCAGGCGATCACCATGTCGCCCGAGCGCGTGTTCGAGGTGCAGGACGACGAATGCGTGGCCTGCAACCTGTGCGTCAACGTCTGCCCTGTCGAAGACTGCATCACGATGGAGCGCCTGGCCGCCGGCCAGACCGACCCGCGCACCGGCCAGACGGTCAGCGACGATTACGCCAACTGGACGACCCACCCCAACAACCCGGGAACCTGCGCGGCAGAATAGGCGCGATAATCGGCGCGAGGGTGAGCTTTGCACGGCAAGACGCTGAGGCCCTTTGTTTTTACGGCGCTGAATTTCGCGGCGCTCGCGCGCCGTTCCGATGCAGCGCCTTGTCCGCCTGGCGCCGGGCCGGAGGGTATCGGTTGACTGGGCCTTGCCCTCTGCTAGCGTGACCGCGTCCGAAGGGACATTTCTCCTGTTGCTGCGCGCCGCAGTGGCCGCGCTAAAACCCTTGGAGTGCTGCCATGGCGCTTGATCGCAATCCCGTTCCCAATGACCTCTCGGCCTTCTGGATGCCGTTCACCGCGAACCGCCAGTTCAAGAAGGCGCCGCGCATGTTCGTGGGGGCCTCGGGCATGTACTACAAGACCGCCGACGGGCGCGAGGTGCTGGACGGCACCGCCGGTCTGTGGTGCTGCAACGCGGGCCATTGCCGCCCGAAGATCACCGAAGCCATCCAGAAACAGGCGGCCGAGCTCGATTATGCGCCGGCCTTCCAGATGGGCCATCCCAAAGCGTTCGAACTGGCCAGCGCGGTGCGCGACATGGCGCCGGAGGGGATGGAGCATGTCTTTTTCACCAATTCCGGGTCCGAGTCGGTTGAAACCGCTTTGAAGATCGCCATCGCCTATCACCGCGCCCGCGGCGAGGGCAGCCGCACCCGCCTGATCGGGCGCGAGCGGGGCTATCACGGGGTCAATTTCGGCGGCATCTCGGTGGGCGGCATCGTCAATAACCGCAAGATGTTCGGCACGCTGCTGGCCGGCGTCGACCACCTGCCGCACACGCACCTGCCCGAAAACGCCTTTACCCGCGGCCAGCCCGAACATGGCGCGCACCTGGCCGAAGATCTGGAGCGCATCGTCGCGCTGCACGGGGCCGAGACCGTCGCGGCGGTGATCGTGGAACCCATGGCCGGCTCGACCGGCGTCCTGATGCCGCCGAAGGGCTATCTGGAGCGGCTGCGCGAGATCTGCACGAAGCACGGGATCCTCTTGATCTTCGACGAGGTGATCACCGGGTTCGGGCGGCTGGGCTCGGCCTTTGCGGCGGACCATTTCGACGTGATGCCCGACATGATGACCACCGCAAAGGGGCTGACAAACGGGGTGATCCCGATGGGCGCGGTGCTGACCACGCCGGCGATCCACGACGCCTTCATGCAGGGACCCGAGCACCTGATCGAGCTGTTTCACGGCTACACCTATTCGGGAAATCCCATCGCGTCGGCGGCCGGTCTGGCGACGCTGGAAACCTACCGCGAAGAAGGGCTGTTCGAGAACGCCGCATCGCTGGCGCCCTACTGGGAAGACGCGCTGCACAGCCTCAAGGACCTGCCCCACGTCATCGACATCCGCAACATGGGCCTGATCGGCGCGGTCGAGCTGGAGCCCATCGCGGGCGAGCCCACCAAGCGCGCGTTCACCGCCTTCCTGAACGCCTATGACAAGAACCTGCTGATCCGCACCACCGGGGATATCATCGCGCTGAGCCCGCCCTTGATGATCGACAAGGCGCAGATCGACGAGCTGTTCGGAAAGCTGTCGGACGTTCTTAAGGCCCTGGATTAACTTCCCTACGCAAGGCACAGATAACCAAAGGAGAAGGCCATGCCCGCCCCAGGAGAAAACCTGAAGATCAATGGCGAGCGGCTGTGGGACAGCCTGATGGAGATGGCCAAGATCGGCCCGGGCATCGCAGGCGGCAACAACCGCCAGACCCTGACCGACGACGACGCCACAGGCCGCGCGCTGTTCCAGAAATGGTGCGAAGACGCGGGATGCACCATGGGCCTGGACGAGATGGGCACCATGTTCGCCCGGCGCGAGGGCACCGACCCCGACGCCCTGCCGGTCTATGTCGGCAGCCATCTCGACACCCAGCCCACGGGGGGCAAGTATGACGGGGTGCTGGGCGTGCTCGGCGGGCTGGAAATCGTGCGCAGCCTCAACGACCTCGGGATCAAGACCAAACACCCCATCGTGGTCACCAACTGGACCAACGAGGAGGGCACGCGCTTTGCCCCCGCGATGCTGGCCTCGGGCGTTTTCGCGGGCAAGCACGCGCTCGACTGGGCCTATGACCGCGAGGATGCCGAGGGAAAGCGCTTTGGCGACGAGCTGGAGCGCATCGGCTGGAAGGGCGACGAGAAGGTCGGCGACCGCAAGATGCACGCCTTTTTCGAGCTGCATATCGAACAGGGCCCGATCCTGGAGGTCGAGGGCAAGGATATCGGCGTCGTCACGCACGGCCAGGGCCTGCGCTGGGTCGAATGCACGGTCACGGGCAAGGAAAGCCACACGGGCTCGACCCCGATGCACATGCGCAAGAACGCGGGCCGCGGGCTGGCGCTCATCACCGAGCTCGTCCACGAGATCGCGATGAAGAACCAGCCCAATGCGGTGGGCGCCATCGGCCATATCGACGTCTACCCCAACTCGCGCAACATCATCCCCGGCAAGACGGTCTTCACCGTCGACATGCGCACCCACCTCCTGGACAAGCTGAACGGCATGGTGGACGAGTTCATGGCGCGCGCGCCGAAGCTGTGCGAAGGCATCGGCGTCACGTTCGAAAGCCAGATCGTCGGCCAGTTCGACCCGCCGGCCTTCGACAAGGACTGCGTCAAGGCGATCCGCGACGCGGCCGAGCGGTTGGGCTATTCCCACATGGATATCGTCTCGGGCGCCGGGCACGACGCCTGCTGGATCAACGACGTGGCGCCCACGGCCATGGTGATGTGCCCCTGCGTGGACGGCCTCAGCCACAACGAGGCCGAGGAAATCTCACCGGAATGGGCCAACGCCGGGGCGAACGTGCTGTTCCACGCGGTGGTGGAAACGGCGGAGATCGTGGAGTGACGAAGGCCGGGGGGCCAGCCCCCCGGACCCCCCGGGATATTTTTGGCCAGAAGAAGATGAGGGGCCGGTGCAGAGCCCCGCAGGGAGCGTAAACATGACCACAGTGATCAAGAACGGCACAATCGTCACCGCCGATCTGACCTACAAGGCCGATGTCGCCATCGACGGCGGCAAGATCGTCGAGATCGGACCCGACCTGAAGGGTGACGAAACCCTGGACGCCACCGGCTGCTACGTGATGCCCGGGGGCATCGACCCGCATACCCACCTGGAGATGCCCTTCATGGGCACCTATTCCAGCGACGATTTCGAGAGCGGCACGCGCGCGGCGCTCTCGGGCGGCACCACGATGGTGGTCGATTTCGCGCTGCCCGCGCCGGGGCAGGGGCTGCTCGACGCGCTGCAGATGTGGGACAACAAGTCGACCCGCGCCCATTGCGACTATTCTTTCCACATGGCGATCACCTGGTGGGAGGAGCAGGTGTTCAACGAGATGGAAACGGTCGTGCGCGACCGCGGCATCACCACGTTCAAGCATTTCATGGCCTACAAGGGCGCGCTGATGGTCAACGACGACGAGATGTACGCGTCGTTCAAGCGCTGTGCCGAGCTGGGGGCGATTCCGCTGGTCCATGCCGAGAATGGCGATGTGGTGGCCGAGCTTCAGCGCAAGCTGATGGAAGAGGGCAATACCGGCCCCGAGGCGCATGCCTATTCGCGGCCCCCCGAGGTCGAGGGCGAGGCCACCAACCGCGCGATCATGATCGCCGACATGGCCGGCGTGCCGCTTTACGTGGTGCATACCTCTTGCGAGGAGAGCCACGAGGCGATCCGCCGGGCGCGGATGCTGGGCAAGCGGGTCTGGGGCGAGCCGCTGATCCAGCACCTGACGCTGGACGAAAGTGAATATTTCGACAAGGACTGGGACCACGCGGCGCGCCGCGTGATGTCGCCGCCCTTCCGCAACCAGCGCCACCAGGACAGCCTCTGGGCGGGGCTTCAATCGGGCTCGCTCTCGGTCGTGGCCACCGACCATTGCGCGTTCACCACCGACCAGAAGCGCTATGGCGTGGGCGATTTCACCAAGATCCCCAACGGCACCGGGGGGCTGGAGGACCGGCTGCCGATGCTGTGGACCTATGGGGTGGGCACCGGGCGGCTGACACCCAACGAGTTCGTCGCCGTCACCTCGACCAACATCGCAAAGATCCTGAACTGCTATCCGAAAAAGGGTGCGGTGCTGGTCGGTGCCGATGCCGACCTGGTGGTCTGGGACCCCGAGAAGGAAAAGACCATCGCGGCCGCCAACCAGCAATCGGCCATCGATTACAACGTCTTCGAGGGCAAGCACGTCAAGGGCCTGCCGCGGTTCACGCTGACGCGCGGGCGCGTGGCCGTGCATGACGGCGAGGTGCGCGGCGAGGAAGGCCACGGCCAGTTCGTCAAGCGCGACCCGAACGGTGCGGTCAACCGGGCGCTGTCGAGCTGGAAGGAACTGACCGCGCCGCGCCCGGTGGAGCGGACGGGCATCCCGGCGAGCGGCGTGTGAGGCTGCGCGCATCGTGAAAACCCCTGTCATCAAGGCGGATCACCTCGACCTGGTGTTCGAGACGAATGACGGCCCCGTCCACGCGCTGAGCGACGTGTCGCTGGAAGTGGTGCGCGGGGATTTCGTCAGCTTCATCGGCCCGTCGGGCTGCGGCAAGACCACCTTCCTGCGCTGCGTGGCGGCGCTGGAGCACCCCACGGGCGGCAGCCTGACCGTGAACGGGATGACGCCCGACAACGCCCGGCAGGAGCGCGCCTATGGCTACGTCTTCCAGGCCGCGGGGCTTTATCCGTGGCGGACCATCGCAGGCAATATCCGGCTGCCGCTCGAGATCATGGGGTTCGCCCGGGCCGAGCAGGCGAAGCGGGTCGAGAAGGTGCTGGAGCTGGTCGATCTCGCCGGGTTCGGCAAGAAGTACCCGTGGCAGCTGTCGGGCGGGATGCAGCAGCGGGCCTCGATCGCGCGTGCGCTGGCCTTCGACGCCGACATATTGTTGATGGACGAGCCCTTCGGCGCGCTGGACGAGATCGTGCGCGACCACCTGAACGAGCAGTTGCTGGAGCTGTGGGCGCGAACCAAAAAGACCTGTCTCTTCGTCACCCATTCGATCCCCGAGGCGGTGTATCTCTCGACCCGGATCGTGGTGATGTCGCCGCGGCCGGGCCGCATCGCGGACGTGATCGAAAGCCCGCTGCCGAAGGAACGCCCGCTCGATATCCGCGACACGCCGGAGTTTCTGGAGGTCGCTCACCGGGTGCGCGAGGGGCTGAGGGCGGGGCATGCCTATGAGGAGTGACCGCGACACCCGGAAAGGGGCGGGCGATGCGTAGCGTCCTGCCCATCCTGACCGTCGTGATGGTCATCGTGGCGCTCTGGTATGCCGGTGCCGTGGCGATGAACAAGCGCTGGACGCTGGACCAGGCGGCGCGCGCGGACCAGGAGCTGACCGTCGCCGAGATCGTTGCCGACACGCTGCAGCAGGAGCGGCCCAAGCTGCCCGCGCCGCACCAGGTGGGCGCCGAGCTGTGGAAGACCACGGGCGCGATGGTGCTGAAGGGGCGCGCCTTTTCCAAGCGCAGCCTGATCTATCATGGCTGGATAACGCTCTCGGCGACATTGATGGGCTTTGCCATCGGCGCGGGGCTGGGCATCCTGCTGGCGGTGGGGATCGTGCATAACCGGGCGATGGACATGAGCGTGATGCCCTGGGCCATCGCCAGCCAGACCATCCCGATCCTGGCGATCGCGCCGATGATCATCGTGGTGCTGAACTCGGTGGGGGTGACGGGGCTGTTGCCCAAGGCGGTCATCTCGGCCTATCTCAGCTTCTTTCCCGTCGTGGTGGGCATGGTCAAGGGCCTCCGAAGCCCCGACGCGATGCAGCTGGACCTGCTCAAGACCTATTCGGCCAGCCCCGGCCAGACTTTCCGCAAGCTGCGCTGGCCCTCGGCGACGCCGTATCTGTTTACCTCGCTCAAGATCGCCATGGCGGCCAGCCTGGTGGGCGCCATCGTCGGCGAGTTGCCCACCGGCGCGGTGCGGGGCCTGGGCGCGCGGCTGCTGGCGGGCAGCTATTACGGCCAGACGGTGCAGATCTGGAGTGCGCTTTTCGGCGCGGCGATCCTGGCGGCGCTGCTGGTGGGGCTGATCGGGATCGCACAGCGGCTGACGCTCAAGCGGATGGGGTTGGCGCGGTGAGCGCGGCGGTTGGGATAGGTGGCGTGCTGGCGGGTGCGTGCCCGCCGCGCTTGGCGCTGGCACCGAAGGCGCGCCCGATTGCGGCCGCTGGGGTAGTTTTCAGTCGGCACAATGGGGGGGCGGCATGATCTGGCTGGTCGGTGCACTTCTCTTCTGGGCAGCGGCGTGGATGCTGAACGTCTGGATCGCGCGGCAGCCCTGGCGGCAGAGCATGGCGGCGCGGCTGGCGGTGCCGGCGATTTTCGGGCTGACCGTGCTGGTGGTCTGGGAGGGGCTGGTGCGCGGGCTGTCGGTGCCCGGCGTGATCCTGCCGCCGCCGACGGCCATCGGTGCGCGCATCGCGGCGAGCGTGCCGATACTCTGGACCGATTTCGTGCAGACCTTCCTGAAGGGCGCGCTGACGGGGTATGTTATCGGCTGCGCCGCGGGGGTGGCGACGGCCATCGCGGTGGACCGCTCGCCCTTCCTGCAGCGGGGGCTGTTGCCGGTGGGCAATTTCGTGGCGGCGCTGCCGATCATCGGCACCGCGCCGATCCTGGTGATGTGGTTCGGCTTCGACTGGCAGTCGAAGGCGGCCGTGGTGGTGGCGATGGTGTTCTTTCCCATGCTGGTGAACACCGTGCAGGGGCTGGCCGCGGCGGGCGCGATGCAGAAGGACCTGATGAAGACCTATTCCGCCAGCTACGTCCAGACCTTGATGAAGCTGCGCCTGCCCGCGGCGATGCCGTTCATTTTCAACGGGCTGAAAATCTCGACGACGCTGGCCCTGATCGGGGCTATCGTTGCCGAATTCTTCGGCAGCCCGATCAAGGGCATGGGGTTTCGCATCTCGACCGAGGTCGGGCGGCTTGCGCTCGACATGGTCTGGGCGGAAATTGCCGTAGCGGCGCTGGCGGGCTCGGCCTTTTACGGGCTGGTCGCCGTCATCGAGCGGGGGGTCACCTTCTGGCACCCCTCGCAGCGGGGCTGAGGCGCCAGAAAGAAAACGACTGATGACAACAAGGAGGTACACCATGAAAGCCAAATTCATCACCACGCTGGCCGCGGTTTCGCTGGGGGCGGGTGCGGCGCAGGCCGCCGACGATCTGACCCTGCAGCTCAAGTGGGTCACCCAGGCCCAGTTCGCGGGCTATTACGTGGCGCTCGAACAGGGGTTCTACGAGGAAGAGGACCTCGACGTCACGATCAAGCCCGGCGGGCCCGACATCGCCCCCACCCAGGTGATCGCCGGCGGCGGTGCCGACGTGACGGTGGAATGGATGCCCGCCGCGCTGGCCGCGCGGGAAAAGGGCCTGCCGCTTGTCAACATCGCCCAGCCCTTCAAGAGCTCGGGCATGATGCTGACCTGCCTGAAAGAGACCGGCATCACCGGCCCCGATGACTTTCCCGGCCGCACGCTGGGTGTCTGGTTCTTCGGAAACGAGTACCCGTTCCTGAGCTGGATGAGCCAGCTGGGCATTCCGACCGACGGCTCGGACGGGGGTGTGACCGTGCTCAAGCAGGGGTTCAACGTCGACCCGCTCTTGCAAAAGCAGGCCGACTGCATCTCGACCATGACCTACAACGAGTATTGGCAGGTGATCGACGCCGGCATCTCGGCCGACGAGCTGATCACCTTCAAATACGAGGATCAGGGCGTGGCGACGCTGGAAGACGGGCTTTATGTGCTGGAGGAAAAGCTCAACGACCCGACCGAGGTGGACAAGCTGGTGCGTTTCGTCCGGGCCTCGATGAAGGGCTGGAAATGGGCCGAGGAAAACCCCGAGGACGCGGCGATGATCGTGCTCGAGTATGACGAGACCGGCGCGCAGACCGAAAAGCACCAGATCCGCATGATGGGCGAGGTGGCCAAGCTGACCGCCGGCTCGAACGGGGCGCTGGACCCGGCCGATTACGAGCGCACTGTCGACTCGCTGCTGTCGGGCGGCTCGGATCCGGTGATCACCAAGGCGCCCGAGGGCGCGTGGACCCACGCGATCACCGACGAGGCGCTGCAGTAAACGCCCCGCATCGCGGACAGGCCGCCCCGCGGGAGACCCGCGGGGCGGTTTTCTTATTGCAGGTATCGGTGCAGAGAGCCGGGTGCGCACCGGGCCATAGCCTGTGGGCAGCGGCACGTCTGGGCGAAGGGCGGTGCGGCCCTATTCCCGTACGCCCCGCTTGATCCGCTCACGCGCGAGTGCTTTCTTTCCGCATCGACGGGCCGCAGACCCTACGGGAGGACAGAGGATGAACCTGGCGCTTTGGCTGGCGCGCACGGCGTCCATTCGCGGTGCTGCGCCCGCGCTTTTTCACGGCACCGATTGCGCGGCCGATTACGCCGCCTTCGATGCCGCCGCCGCGCGGCTGGGCGGGGCGCTGACGGCGCGGGGCGTGGCGCCGGGCGACCGGGTGGCGATCTTCATGGCCAACGTGCCCGATTACCTGATCGTGCAATACGGCGCCTGGTATGCCGGGGCCGCGGTGGTGCCGATCAACGCCAAGCTTCACGGGCGCGAGGCGGCCTGGATCGTCGAAAACGCCGGTGCCGGGCTGGCCTTCGCCACGCCCGGCCATGCCGCGGCGCTGCGCGAGGCCGGCGCCCAATGCGAGATCGTCGAGGTGCCGTCGGGTGCCTATGCCGCCCTGCAACAGGCCGCCCCGCTCGCCGCGCCGCACCCGCGCGGCCCCGAAGACCTGGCCTGGCTCTTCTACACCTCGGGCACCACCGGCAAGCCCAAGGGCGTGGTGATGACCCACCGCATGCTGATGGCAATGTCGCTGAGCTATTTCGCCGATGCCGACGAGGTGCGCCAGGACGATGCCGCGCTTTACGCCGCGCCGCTCAGCCACGGGGCGGGGCTTTATAACATGATGCATGTGCTGAAGGGGGCGCGGCATGTCTTTCCGCCCTCGGGCGGCTTCGACCCGGCCGAGATCTTCAGCCTGGCGCGGCATCACGGCAGCATCCACATGTTTGCCGCGCCGACCATGGTCAAGCGAATGACGCGCCACGCGAAAGAGACCGGCGAGACCGGCGAGGGGCTGAGGACCGTCGTCTATGCCGGCGGGCCGATGTACCTGGCCGACATCATCGAGGCGGTCGACCATTTCGGGCCGGTCTTCGTGCAGATCTACGGGCAGGGCGAATGCCCGATGTCGATCACCGCGCTGTCGCGCCATGACGTGGCCGACCGCGGCCACCCGCGTTGGCGCGACCGCCTGTCCTCGGTGGGGCGGGCGCAATCCGTGGTGGAGGTCAGGATCGGCGATGCCGAGGGCCGCCCGTTGCCGGCGGGAGAGGCCGGCGAGATCATGGTGCGGGGCGAGTCTGTGATGCCGGGCTACTGGCAGGCTCCGGCGGCGACGGCCAAGACGCTGGTGAACGGCTGGCTGATGACGGGCGACATGGGCCATATGGATGCCGACGGCTATGTCACCTTGGTCGACCGCTCGAAAGACATGATCATCTCGGGCGGGTCCAACGTCTATCCCCGCGAGGTGGAGGAGGTGCTGCTGAGCCACCCCGACGTGGAAGAGGCCGCCGTGGTGGGCCGGCCCCACCCGGACTGGGGCGAAGAGGTGGTGGCCTTCGTCGTGCCGCGCGCGGGCAGGGGGCTGGACCCCACGGCGCTGGACGCGCTGTGCCTGGACAGCATCGCCCGGTTCAAACGGCCTAAGGCCTACCTGGCCATCGCTGAACTGCCGAAGAACAATTACGGCAAGGTGTTGAAAACCGACTTGCGCGCCCAGCTGGCCGAAGGCCGGGATTGATCCCGATCAAGTCGGGCACAACCTGAACGGCATAGTTTCGTTTTGCGAGCGCGGGTGTGCCCGCCGCAAAGGGAGACCGAAGATGCGCAAATTCAGGCATTGGGGTTTGGCCCCGCTGGTGCTGGCGGCCTTCGTCGCGGCCTGTGCCGACGAGATCGAGGAAGAGATCGGCGAATGCGAGCCCGGCCTTGGCGATATCAGCCAATGCGCCGACGTCACGCCGCCCGCGATCTGAGGCGGAAACGGGCGGCCCGCCGGGGCCGCCCGCAGATCGGCCGTCAGGCCTTGTTCATGCGGTTGTCGATCAGGTCGTCGACCACCGAGGGGTCGGCGAGCGTCGAGGTGTCGCCCAGGCTGCCGTAATCGTTCTCGGCGATCTTGCGCAGGATACGGCGCATGATCTTGCCCGAGCGCGTCTTGGGCAGGCCCGGCGCCCACTGGATCAGGTCGGGCTTGGCGATCGGGCCGATCTCGGTGCGGACCCACTTTTCCAGCTCCTTCTTCAGCTCGGCGGTGGGTTCGACGTCGTTCATCAGCGTGACATAGGCGTAGATGCCCTGGCCCTTGATCTCGTGCGGGTAGCCGACCACGGCGGCCTCGGCCACGGCGGCATGCGCGACCAGCGCGCTTTCCACCTCGGCGGTGCCCATCCGGTGGCCCGAGACGTTGATCACGTCGTCGACCCGGCCTGTGACCCAGTAATAGCCGTCCTTGTCGCGGCGGCAGCCGTCGCCGGAGAAGTAGTAGCCCTTGTACTGCGAGAAATAGGTGTCCTGGAAGCGGTCGTGGTCGCCCCAGACGGTGCGCATCTGGCCCGGCCAGCTGTCTTTCAGGCACAGCACGCCCTCGGCCTCGGTCTCGGTGATCTCCTTGCCGCTTTCGGGCTCGAGGATGACCGGCTGCACGCCGAAGAACGGCTTGGTGGCCGAGCCGGGCTTGGCCGGGGTCGCGCCGGGCAGGGGGGTGATCAGGTGGCCGCCGGTCTCGGTCTGCCACCAGGTGTCGACGATGGGGCATTTGCCCTTGCCGACGTGGTCGTTGTACCAGTTCCACGCCTCGGGGTTGATCGGCTCGCCCACGGTGCCGAGCACCTTGAGGCTGGAGAGGTCGTACTTGTCCACCCATTCCGGGCCCTGGCCCATCAGCGCGCGGATCGCGGTCGGCGCGGTGTAGAACTGGTTGACCTTCAGATCCTGGCAGACCTGCCAGAAGCGGCCCGCATCGGGGTAGGTCGGCACGCCCTCGAACATCACCGTGGTCGCCCCGTTGGCGAGCGGCCCGTAGACGATGTAGCTATGGCCGGTGACCCAGCCCACATCGGCGGTGCACCAGAAGATGTCGCCCTCGTGATAGTCGAAGGTGTATTCCATCGTCATCGCGGCAAAGACGAGGTAACCGCCCGAGGAATGCACCACGCCCTTGGGCTTGCCGGTGCTTCCGCTGGTGTAAAGGATGAAGAGCGGATGCTCGGCGGCCAGTTCGCGCGGCGGGCAGTCGGGGCTGGCATGCTCCATCAGCGCCAGCACGTCCACGTCGCGCCCGTCGATCCAGGTGGTCTGGTCGCCGGTGTGTTTCACCACCATGCAGCGCACCTTGTCGGAACAGTGCAGCAGCGCGGCGTCGGTGTTCGACTTGAGGTTGGTCTTGCGCCCGCCGCGCGGCGCGGTGTCGGCGGTGATCACGACCTTGGCGCCGCAATCGTTGATGCGGTTGGCCAGACCGTCCGAGGAGAAGCCCGCGAAGACGATCGAATGGATCGCGCCGATCCGCGCGCAGGCCAGCATCGCATAGGCCGCCTCGGGGATCATCGGCAGGTAGAGCACCACCCGGTCGCCGCGCATCACGCCCTGGCTTAGCAGGACGTTGGCCATGCGATTGACCTTTTCGTGCAGCTCTCGATAGGTGATGTGCTTGACCGGGTCGCCCGGCTCGTCGGGGACGAAGATGATCGCGGTCTGGTCGCCGCGCTTGGCCAGGTGCCGGTCGATGCAGTTGGCCGCCACGTTGAGGGTGCCGTCGCGGAACCAGTGGATCTCGACCTCGCCCATCTTGAAGTTGGTGTTCTTGACTTCGGTGTAGGGCTTGATCCAGTCGATCCGACGCCCATGCTCGCGCCAGAAGCCTTCCGGGTCTTCGATCGAGGCCTTGTACATGTCCTCGTACTTTGCCGCGTCGATATGGGCGGCCTTTGCGAAGTCGTCGCTCGGCGGGTAAATCTGGTCAGTCATCTCCGTGATCCCTTTGACTGGGTGGACCTATTCGTGAAAACGCCCCGCCGGGGCGGGGCGTGCCCGGCTCAGATGGCCAGGTACTCGGCGCGCAAGGCTTCGTCTTTCAAAACCTCCGAAGCGGTGCCGTCATAGACGATCTGCCCCGTGTCGAGGATCACCGCTCGGTCGGCGAGTTCGAGCGCGCGAATGGCGTTCTGTTCGACGATGATGGTCGTGATGCCTTGTTCCTTGATGTGCACGAGCGTCTTTTCGATCTCGTCCACGATCACCGGGGCCAGCCCCTCGTAGGGCTCGTCCAGCAGCAGCACCTTGATGTCGCGGGCGAGTGCGCGCGCGATGGCCAGCATCTGCTGCTCGCCGCCCGACAGTGTCACGCCCTCTTGCTTGCGCCGCTCGCCCAGGCGCGGGAAGAGGGTGTAAAGGCGCTCGATCGTCCAGCCCACGGGCTCCACGATCTGCGCCAGCTGCAGGTTCTCCTCGACCGTCAGGCCGGGGATGATGCGCCGGTCCTCGGGCACCAGCGACATGCCGGCGACGCTGGCCTCGTGCGAGCTCATCGTGTGCAGGTGCTGGTGGTCGAGCCAGATCTCGCCATGGGTGACGCTGGGGCTGCCCAGCCGCGCGATGGCGCGCAGCGTGGATGTCTTGCCGGCGCCGTTGCGGCCCAGAAGCGCGAGGATCTCGCCCTCGTGTACGTTGAAGCTGACGCCCTGCACGATGTAGCTCTCGCCGTAATAGGCGTGCAGGTCGTAGACCGACAAGAAGGCCGGCGCGGTTGCCGCCTGGTTGGCGTTCTTGTTGAAGTCGGGTTTGACGTTCATGTCCGCTCCTCCTTAACCGTGGGATTGGCCGAGATAGGCTTCCTGCACCTTGGGATGCCCCTTGATCTTCTCCGGCACGTCCTCGACCAGCGGTGTTCCCTGGGCCAGCACGGTGATGCGGTCGGCGAGGCTGAACACGACGTGCATGTCGTGCTCGATGATGGCCATGGTAATGGCGCGTTTCTTGTTGATCTCCTTCAAGAGGGCGATCGTGTTGTTGGTGTCGGCGCGCGCCATGCCGGCGGTCGGCTCGTCGAGCAGCAACAGCTTGGGCTCCTGCACCAGGCACATTGCCATTTCGAGACGCCGCTTGTCGCCGCGCGACAGCGACGCGGCGTGCATGTCCTTTTTGTCGGCCATGCTCACGTCGTCCAGCATGTGCATGGCCTTGTCCACCATGTCCTTCTCGGCGGCCACGGTTTCGAATGCATGCATCCGGAACGACCCGTCGCGCTTGGCAAAGCAGGGGATCAGCACGTTCTCCAGCACCGTCAGATCGCCGAAGATCTCGGGCGTCTGGAACACGCGGGAAATGCCCATCTGGTTGATCTCGTGCGGCTTGCGCCCCAGCACCGACTGGCCGTCGAACATGACCGACCCGGTGTCGGGGATCAGCTTGCCCACCAAACAGTTCAGCAGGGTCGACTTGCCCGCACCGTTCGGCCCGATGATCGCATGGACCGTGTTCTCGACGACCGAGAGGTTCACATCGCCTAGTGCCTGAAGCCCGCCGAAGCGCTTGTTGACGCCTTTGACTTCGAGAATACCCATCTCTCAGCCCTCCTTATTCGGCCACGTGCGGCGCGGGTTTCGGGTGATGCTCGTGGTCCGGTCCGCCGGGCTTGGTCGCCTTCTTGCGGCGGAACAGACGGCTGATGCGCTGCATCCCCTCGACAAGGCCGCCAGGCAGGAAGATGACCACCATCATGAACAGGATGCCGAGCGTCAGGTGCCAGCCCTTGCCCACGAAGGGATGGACCAGCGCGACCAGGAAGTCTTCCATCCCGTCGGGCATGAACGCGAACCAGCTATGCAGGACGTTGTCGTTGATCTTCGAGAAGATGTTCTCGAAATACTTGATGAAGCCTGCGCCCAGAACCGGGCCCATCAGCGTGCCGGCCCCGCCGAGGATCGTCATCAGAACGACCTCGCCCGACGCGGTCCACTGCATCCGCTCGGCCCCGGCCAATGGGTCCATCGCCGCCAGCAGGCCGCCGGCAAGCCCGGCATACATGCCCGAGATCACGAACGCCGCCAGAGTGTAGGGGCGCGGGTTCAGGCCGGTGTAGTTGAGCCGGGTCTGGTTGGTCTTGATCGCACGCAGCATCATGCCGAAGGGCGAGCGGAAGATCCGCATCGAGAGGTAGAAGGCGAGGATCGCGATGATGGCGCAGAAGTAATAGCCGTTGTTGAAGGTGAACACCCAGCCGCCCACGGCGAACTCGCTCGACTCGCGCATCACGATGCCGAACAGGTGCGGGCTGGTCGGTGCGTTGGCGCCCGCCAGCATCTGCGGGTCGTTGCTGTAGACCTGCAGGCCGGTTTCGCCGTTGGTGATCGGCGTCAGCACCGAGTAGGCCAGGTTGTAGGACATCTGCGCGAAGGCCAGCGTGAGGATCGAGAAGTAGATCCCCGACCGGCGCAGCGAGATGAAGCCGATCAGCAGCGCGAAGAGCCCCGAGATGATGATCGACAGGATCAGCCCCGGCAGGATGTTGTAGCTGAGAAGCTTGTACATCCAGACCACCGTGTAGGACCCGACCCCCAGGAAGGCCGCGTGGCCGAACGAGAGATAGCCGGTCAGCCCGAACAGGATGTTGAAGCCGATCGCGAAGATGCCGAAGATGGCGAATTTCTGCATCAGGTCCGGGTAGCCCGCGTTGAACTGCGCCATCGCCGAGTTTTCCGGGAAGGGTTGCAGCAAGATCGGCGTCGCCAGCGTCAGGAACATGACGATCAGGAGGAACCGGGTGTCTTTTGCGCTCAGTCCAAACATAGGATTAGTCCTCCATCACGCCCTTGCGGCCCATCAGGCCACGGGGACGCGTCAGCAAGATAAGGATGGCGATGAGGTAGATGATCACCTGGTCGATGCCGGGGATCACGCTCTTGATCTCATTCATCGAGGCAAAGCTCTGCAGGATGCCCAGCAGGAAACCCGCCAGCACGGCGCCGGGCAGCGAGCCCATGCCGCCGACCACGACCACCACGAAGCTGAGCACGAGGAATTCCATGCCCATGTGATAGTTTGGCGACAGGATCGGCGTGTACATCACGCCCGCCAGGCCCGCCACGGCGGCGGCCAGCCCGAACATGATGGTAAAGCGGCGGTCGATGTTGATGCCCAGCAGGCCCACGGTTTCCCGGTCGGCCATGCCCGCGCGCACCACCATGCCGAAAGTGGTGAATTGCAGGAAGGCGAAGACCCCGCCGATGATGAGCGCGGCGAAGAGGAAATAGACCATCCGCCAGTAGGGGTAGATGATGACGTTCGGGTCAAAGCCCAGCAGCACGCCGAAGTCGAACGAGCCGGCAAACGCCTCGGGCGATGCGGACTGGATCGGGTTGGCGCCGAAGAAATACTTGATGATCTCCTGCAGCACGATGGCCAGGCCGAAGGTCACGAGGATCTGGTCGGCATGGGGGCGCTTGTAGAAGTGCTTGATCAGACCGCGCTCCATTGCGAAGCCGAGCGCGATCATCACCGGGATCGCCAGAAAGATCGCCAGCGGCACCGACCAGTCGATGATCGCGGCGCCGATCTCGGGGCCGAACCATTTTTCCACATAGGGCATCTGCACCACCAGCGGGTTGCCCAGGAAGTCGGTCTTGGAGGGGTCGACCTGATCGAATGACAGGCCCAGCAGCCGCTGCATGACCACGGCGCAGAACGCCCCGATCATGAACAGCGCGCCATGCGCGAAGTTGACGACACCGAGGGTGCCGAAGATCAGCGTAAGTCCCAGCGCGATCAGCGCATAGGCAGAGCCCTTGTCGAGCCCGTTCAGGATTTGCAGAAGAATGGCTTCCATTTTCCCACCCGATTTTTTTGAGGGGTCCGACGGCTTGGCGTGCCCGGGAACGCGCCGGTCGCGCCGTGCAGGCGCGACCGGCAATGGTTTTCAGCTCAACGGCTTAGGCGCCGTTGTTGCACTCGCCGAGAGAGGCCTCGCCGCCGCCAAACATCTCGTGGTCCGGGGCGTACTCGACCTGGGCGCGCGGGGTGACTTCGACCACTTCGAGGATGTCGAACTCGGTCGAGGGGTTGTCCTTGCCCTTCATGACCAGCACGTCCTTGAAGCACTGGTGGTCGTCGGCGCGGTAGAGCGTCGGACCGTTGCCCATGCCGTCGAACTCGAAGCCTTCCAGGGCTTCGGCCACGGCGCAGGGGGCGAACGAACCCGCACGGGTCACCGCGTCGGCATAGAGCAGGGTCTGCACGTAGCAGGTGTGCGCCGAGTTCGACGGCGGACGGCCGTACTTCTCGCCGAACGACTTGACGAAGGCCTTGGTGCCCGCGTCCTGCAACTGCCAGTTCCAGTTCATCGAGCCGTAGACGCCCTTGATGTTCTCGCCGGCACCTTCGGCCATCAGCTCGGAGTAGAGCGGCACGACGATCTCGAAGTTCTTGCCGTTCACCTGCTTGTCGCGCAGGCCGAACTGAACCGCCTGGGTGATCGAGTTGATCATGTCGCCGCCGTAGTGGTTCAGGATCAGCACGTCGGCGCCCGACTGCAGGACCGGCGTGATGTAGGACGAGAAGTCGCCGGCGCCGACCGGGGTCTTGACCTTGTTGACGGTTTCCCAGCCCAGCGCCTCGGTCGAGGCCTGGATCGACGCCTCCTGGGTGTAGCCCCAGGTGTAGTCGGCGGTCAGGTGGTAGGCGCGGCGGTCGGTGCCGTAGGCTTTCTCAAGCACCGGGCCCAGCGCGGCGCCGGACATGTAGGCGTTAAAGAAGTGACGGAAGCCGTTGGCCTTGCGGTCCTTGCCGGTGGTGTCGTTCGAGTGGGTCAGGCCGGCCATGAAGATGATGCCCGCCTCCTGGCAGAGGCCCTGCACCGCGATGGCAACGCCCGAGGACGAGCCGCCGTTGATCATGACCACGCCGTCCTTCTCGATCATCGACTTGGCGCTGGCGCGCGCGGCGTCCGACTTGGTCTGGGTGTCGCCGGTCACGAACTCGACCTTCTTGCCCATGATGCCGGTGCCGTCCAGCACCTTGGAGCTGAAGGTGTTCAGCATGCCGCCGTCGCCCATGCCGTTGATGTGCTCGACGGCCAGTTCCTGGGCGCGAAGCTCGTCGAGGCCTTCGTCGGCGTAGGGGCCGGTCTGCGGAACGTTGAAGCCCAGCGTCACGGTGCTGCCGGTGGGCTCGTTGGTGAACGCCGAAGCGGCCGACGTGAAGATCGTCGGCAGCGCGAGGCCGGCACCGGTCACGGCCCCGGTCTTGATCACGCCGCGGCGCGTCAGTTTCGAAATGGTCATGAACATCCTCCCAAGATGCTTGAATGTCGGCCCGCTGCGTCCTCTCGCGCGGGCCAGGTGCCTTTACAAAGCGCCGCCATTATCGCGGGAGAGGCGAAAATTTGGCAACAACTGCTTTGACTATAACGATTTTTTTGTAAATATTTACACAATCTGACCGGCGGTCTTGTAAACAACTTATCTCGCCGATGCAGAAAGTGCTTGGAAAAGAAGGGAGATTTCGCTTTGCCGCGCAGTGCGCTTACCGGCACGCGGATACGCGAGAGGCGGGCCTTTCTGGGGCTGCGCCAGGCCGAACTTGCCCGCCGGGTGGGTATTTCGCCCTCCTATCTCAACCTCATCGAACATAACCGCCGCAGAATCGGCGGCAAGCTGCTGGTCGAGATCGCGCGCGAGCTGGAGGTCGAGGCGAGCCAGCTCACCCAGGGCGCCGGCGCGGCGCTGATCGAGACGCTCCGGCTGGCCGCCGCCGACCACCAGGCCGCCGCCGAAGAGCTCGACCGGGTCGAGGAGTTCGCCGGCCGTTTTCCGGGCTGGGCGCAGCTGCTGGCCGACGGCCAGCGGCGCATCTCGGACATGGAGCGCACCGTCGAGATGCTGACCGACCGGATGACCCACGACCCGTTCCTGTCGGCGTCGCTGCACGAGGTCCTCTCGACCGTGACGGCGATCCGGTCGACGGCCGCGATTCTGGCCGAGACCGACGATATCGACCCCGACTGGCAGCGCCGGTTCCACCGCAATATCGGCGACGACAGCCAGCGGCTGGCCGAAGGGGCACAGGCGTTGGTGGCCTATCTCGACGACAGCAGCGACGATGCCCAGATCCGCAGTTCGCCGCAGGAAGAGGTCGAGGCCTGGCTCAGGGCGCAGGACTATCACGTCGCCGCGCTGGAACGCGGCCTGCCGCCGTCGCTGGACAGCATCATCGCCGCGGCCCCCGACCTGACCTCGGCGCCCGCGCGCGACATCGCGCGGGCCTACCTCACCCGCTACCGCCAGGATGCCGAGCACATGCCGCTGGCCGCCTTTGCCGAGGAGGTGCGCGCGGTGGGGGCCGAACCGGGGCATCTGGCGCGCCGCTTCGGGGTCGATGCCGCGGCGGTCTTTCGCCGGCTCGCGGCGCTGCCCTCGGACATGGCGCCGGGGCCGGTGGGGCTGGCCGTCTGCGACGGCTCGGGGACGCTGACATTCCGCAAGCCGGTCGAGGGGTTCGCGCTGCCGCGCTTCGGCGCGGCCTGTCCGCTCTGGCCGCTCTACCAGGCGCTGTCGCGGCCTATGGCGCCGCTGCGCGCCGTGGTCGAAACCGCCGGGCGCGTCTCGCAGCGCTTCGTCACCTATGCGCTGTGCCAGCCGTCGGGCGCGGCTGGGTTCGACGGCCCGCCGGTGCTGGAGGCCGCGATGCTGATCCTGCCGGACGACCCCGATGCGGCCCCCGGCGTGCCGGTGCAGCCGGTGGGCACCTCCTGCCGCATCTGCCCCCGGCGCGACTGCATCGCGCGGCGCGAACCCTCGATCCTGTCCGATGGTTTTTGACAGTGCTGGGGATTGCGACGATAGTCGTGTAAACAAGCGCGAAAAGGCGCATCGACCCGGGGGGAGACGGATGGGCAAGCATGTCCTTCTGATTGAGGATGAGCCGAATATCATCGAGGCGATCCGCTTTATCCTGGCCCGCGACGGCTGGCGCGTGGACACCCATTCCGACGGTCGCACCGCGCTGCAGGCCGTGCAGGCGCGCGCGCCCGACGTCGTGATCCTCGACGTCATGCTGCCGGGCCGATCGGGCTTTGACATTCTAAAGGATATCAGGGCCTTGCCCGGTCTTTCGGGGCTGCCCGTGCTGATGCTGACCGCCAAGGGACAGAGCAAGGACCGCGAAATGGCCGAGCGGCTGGGGGCCAGCCGCTTCATGACCAAACCGTTCTCGAATACCGAGGTGCTGGCCTCGGTGCGCGAGCTTGTCGAGCCGTGAGGGGGCCGCGCGCTCCACTCTTTTTGGCCCGTCAGGGCTATCGCCGGCGGCGCCTGGTCGACATGGCGCTGCTGCTGCCGCTCCTGGGCGTGGTGTTGTTCCAGCTGCCGCTGCTGGCCGGTGGCGCCGAAACCGGGCCACGAGCGTCCACGATCGCCTATCTGTTTGCCGCCTGGGCGCTCTTGATCGTCATGTCGGCGCTGCTGGCCCGGCGCCTGTGCCAGGCAGGCGACCCCTACGAAGAGGAGGCCGGCACCGGACCCGGTGACGGCGCGCCATGATCGCTTTCAACCTGCTGGTCGCGATCTGCCTCGTCTACGTGGTGTTTCTGTTTCTTGTCGCCTTCTGGGCCGAACGCCGGGCGATGGCGGGGCAGGGCGGCTGGCTGCGGTCGCCGCTGGTCTACACGCTGTCGCTGTCGGTCTACTGCACCGCCTGGACGTTTTACGGCGCGGTCGGCTACGCCGTGCGCTCGGGGCTGGAATTCGTCACGATCTACCTTGGCCCCACGCTGGTGCTGATCGGCTGGTGGTGGACGCTGAGAAAGCTGGTGCGCATCGGCAAGACCCAGCGCATCACCTCGATCGCCGACCTGATTTCGTCGCGCTACGGCAAGTCGAACGTGCTGGGGGTGATTGTCACGCTGATGGCGGTGGTGGGCACCACGCCGTACATCGCGCTGCAGCTTCAATCGGTGACGCTGTCCTTCGCGGTCTTCGCACCCAAGGACGTCGGGCAGTGGGCGATGGCCGACCTGAACGCCACCGCGCTGACCGTGGCCGCGGGGCTGGCCGTCTTTACGGTGCTCTTCGGCACCCGCAACCTCGACGCGAACGAGCGCCACCACGGCGTGGTCACCGCCATCGCCGTCGAGGCGGTGGTCAAACTGGTGGCGCTGCTGGCGGTCGGCGTCTTCGTCGTATGGGGGCTGGCGGGCGGGCCGGCGGACATGATGGCGCGGATCGAGGCATCGCCGATCACCGATACGCCGATCTCCACCGGACGCTGGATCGGGCTGACCTTTCTGTCGGCGGCGGCGATCCTGACCCTGCCGCGGATGTTCCAGGTGCTGGTCGTCGAAAACGCCGACGAGCGGCACCTGGCCACCGCGTCCTGGGCGTTTCCGCTGTATCTGCTGCTGATGAGCCTTTTCGTGGTGCCCATCGCCGTGGTGGGCCTGGCCGAGATGCCGGCGGGCACAAACCCCGACCTTTTCGTGCTGAGCCTGCCGTTGGCCCACAGCCGCGAGGGGTTGGCGACGCTGGCCTTTCTGGGCGGCTTTTCCTCGGCCACGTCGATGGTGATCGTGGCGGCCATCGCGCTGTCGACGATGGTGTCGAACCACATCGTGATGCCGCTCTTCCTGAGCTGGAAGACCCAGGGCGCGACCATGTCGGGCGACGTGCGCAAGCTGGTGCTGCGCGCGCGGCGGGTCTCGATCGCGGCCGTCCTGTTTCTGGGCTATCTCTATTTCCGTCTCTCCGGCGGGTCCGAGGCGCTGGCCGCGATCGGTCTGATCTCGTTCGCCGGCGTGGCGCAAGTGCTGCCGGCGCTGGTCGGCGGCATCTTCTGGCGCGGGGCGACGCGGCGCGGCGCGGTGGCGGGGCTGGTGACGGGCTTTGCCATCTGGGCCTACACGCTGTTTCTGCCCAGCTTCGGCGAAGGCGCGGTGATGGGCGCGCGGCTGATTGCAGAGGGGCCCTTTGGCCTGGGCTGGCTGCGTCCGCAGGCGCTGTTCGGCACCGGCGGGCTCGACCCGGTGGTGCATGCGGTGTTCTGGTCGATGGCGCTGAACGCGGGCGCCTTCATCGCCGTTTCGCTGTCGGGGTTCCCCTCGCCGATGGAGCGGTTGCAGGGCGCGCAATTCGTCAATGTGTTCGAGCATTCCAGCGCCGGGCGCGGCTGGAGCCAGGGCCGCGCCGAGGCCGAGGACCTGCTGTTGATGGCCCAGCGAATCCTCGGCGCCGAGCAGGCGCAGGGGCTGTTTCAGCGCACCGCCGCCGAGCAGGGCAAGCTGGGCTACCTGCCCGAGATCACGCCGGACTTCCTGCAGCGTCTGGAACGCGAACTGGCAGGCTCGGTCGGCGCGGCCACGGCCCATGCGATGGTGGGCCAGATCGTCGGGCGCTCGTCCGTCTCGGTCGAAGACCTGATGGCGGTGGCCGACGAGACCGCGCAGATGATGGAATATTCCAGCCAGCTCGAGGCCAAGTCCGAGGAACTGGCGCTCACCGCGCGGCAGCTGCGCGAGGCCAACGAAAAGCTGACCGAGCTTTCGATCCAGAAAGATGCCTTTCTGAGCCAGATCAGCCACGAGCTGCGCACGCCGATGACCTCGATCCGGTCGTTTTCCGAGATCCTGCTGGACGGCCAGGGGCTGGGCGACGAAGACCGGCGCCGCTATTGCCGGGTGATCCACGAAGAGGCGCTGCGGCTCACCCGTCTGCTGGACGACTTGCTGGACCTCAGCGTTCTGGAAAACGGCCAGGTGACGCTGAACCGGCAGGAGGGCGAACTGGCCGAGCTGATCGACCGGGCGGTGGCCGCGGCGGGGGTGACGGGGGCGCGTGCGCGCATCGCGATCCGCCGCGACCCCGCGCGCGAAAGGGTGAAGCTGGTCACCGATACCGACAGGCTGAGCCAGGTCTTCATCAACCTCATCGCCAACGCGCAGAAATACTGCGATGCCGAGGCCCCCGAGCTGCGCATCGAGGTGCAGGCCGGCGGCGGCAGCGTGGCGGTGGATTTCATCGACAACGGCAGCGGCATACCGCGCAAGAGCCAGAGCATCATCTTCGAGAAATTCGCGCGCCTCTCCGACCCGCGCTCGGCGGGTGGCGCGGGGCTGGGCCTGGCGATCTGCCGCGAGATCATGGCCAAGCTGGGCGGGTCGATCATCTACCTGCCCGGCGGCGGCGGCGCGGCCTTCCGGGTGACGCTGCCGCTCGCGCGCGCCGCCGAGGCCGCCTGAGCCGGGCCGCGTCAACGTTTTGACAACCCTCTGCCGGCTAGACCTCGGGAAACCGAAAACCAAGGGGCATGGCATGACGGGCGAGGCGCATCGCGCGCTGATCAGGCGAATGGCAGGCGGCGCGGGGCCGGTGCCGGGCGGCGACGCGCCGGCGCTGGCGCCTGCGCTGATCCGTGCCGCACAGGACGAGTTCGGCCTCGCGCTGCGTGTGACGGCGACCGAGACCATTGACCTGCCGATTGCCGATCTGGCCGAGGCGATCCCTTGCGAGGGGCTGATCCTGCGGCTGGCGGGCGCGGACGGCGTCACCGGCGCGGCGGCGTTTGACGGCGCCCTCGCCGCGGCGTTGCTGGAACAGCGGCTCACCGGGCAGCTTGGCGCCACGCCGCCCGCGCCGCGTCGGTTCACCCGGACCGACGCCGCGCTCCTGCACGACTTTGCGGCCCGCGCGTTGGCCGCCCTCGCATCCCCTGCACTGGCGCCGGCCGGCCGGATCGAGGCGGCGCGGCTGGTGCCGCTTGCCCTGACCGCACGGTGCTACCGGATGGATGTCTTCGACCTGTCGCTCGGCGGGGGGGCGCGCGAGGGGCGGTTTCGCCTTGCGCTGCCGCTGGCCGAAGCAGCCCCCGCGGCGGCGCGCGGCACTGCGCGCCCGGCCGCGGCGGCATGGGCGGCCGCGCTGCGGGCCAGCGTCGGCGCGGCGCATGCCCCCTGCAACGCGGTGATGGCGCGCGAGAGCATACCGCTTGGCCGGCTCCGCGCGCTGAAACCGGGCGACCTGCTGCCGCTGGCGGCGGACGCGCTGAACGGGGTGCGGCTGGAAGGGGCGGGCGGCGCGGTGCTGGCCACGGGGCGGCTGGGCCAGTCGCAGGGCCACCGCGCGGTGCGCATCGCCGCCGGCCCGCCCGGCGCGCCCCCCTTGCCCGCGCCGGGTGACTAGCCGCCGACGGGGGCGAGAGCGCCACTGGTTTTCGGAAATCCATAGCAAAAAAACCCGACCGAAGGTTTCTTTTTTCGGCCGCCTTATTGCTACGAGCTATCGTCCGCGCCGTGCTCTGCTCGGTCTCTCGATATCATTCGAATTGGCGGCAGGGCGGGCTATGGCTGATACGCATACGGGGCAGTGCTACTGCGGTGCCGTGGAAATAGAGGTGACGGGCGCGCCTGCGGGCATGGGCTATTGCCACTGCGAAAGCTGCCGCCATCATTCCGCCGGCCCGGTCAATGCCTTCACGCTTTGGGACCCGGGCGCGGTGCGTGTCACCAAGGGCGAAGAGCATATCCGGCAGTACAACAAGACCGTCAACAGCGACCGGAAATCGTGCGCGCTCTGCGGCGGCCACGTCATGGCAGGCCATCCCGGCCCCGGCCTTATCGACGTCTATGCCGCGGTGATCCCGAGCGCCGCATTCACGCCGGGCCTGCATGTCAACTATGCCGAGACCGTTCTGCCGATAAAGGATGGTTTGCCGACAATGGGGAACTTCCCGTCCGAGTTCGGCGGATCGGGCGAATTGGTGCCCGAATAGGTTCGGCGGCGGGCGCGGGCGCGTATCAGTCCGTCCCGGCCTCCTTCTGCCTGGCATAGGCGGTGAGCTGGTCCTCGATACCGGCAAAGCCAAAGCCGCCCTCGGCGAGGGCGGCGGCGATCGCCTCGGGTGTCATCGGCCCGACCATGGCAAAGGCCCACATCAGCGCCGATCGGGTGCCCGAGGTGCAATAGGCCAGGTGCGGCCCCGGCGTCTCGGCCAGGAGGCGCGCCTCTTGCGCGACCACCTCGCCGGTCAGCCCGAACGGCGGCATTTCCACCTTGTGAAAGCCCAGCCCGGCGGCGCGCGCGTGCTCTGCCAGCGCCTCGGCACGTAGCTCTATCGGGACCTCGTCTTCGGGGCGGTTGCACAGCACGGTGCGGATGCCTGCCTCGGCCAGCTCGGCCATGTCGGCGGGGCCGAGTTGCTCGGCGGTGGCGAAATCGGGGGTCAGCCAGCGATACTGGGCCATCGGCGCGCTCAGGCCGGCTCGGGCATCAGGCGGGCGCGCGGCGGCACGGCCGCCCACATGCCCGCCAGCATCGCCACCAGAAACAGCCAATGCCCCCACCCGCCATAGCTGAGCGAGGCCAGCGCCGGGCGCGGGCAGAGCCCCGCCAGCCCCCAGCCCATGCCGAAGAACATCGACCCAACAATCAGGTCGCGCCCCGGTTCGGGCAGGCGCGGGGCGGGAAACGCGCCGCCCGAAAGCGGGCGCCGGTCGCGGGCAACAGCCCAGGCGATCGCCATGGGGATGATCGCGCCGCCCATCACGAAGGCCAGCGTCGGGTCCCAGTCGCCGAACACGTCGAGCGAGCCCTGTACCTTGGCGGTGTCGGTCATGCCCGAGATGAACAGCCCGCCACCGAATAGCGCCCCGGCGACAAAGGCAGAAACGTTGCGGCGCATCAGATCACCCCCCAGACTTCACGAAACATCGCAACCGTAAGGCCGCCGGCGAGAATGTAAAACACCGTCGCACCGAAGCCCCTGAGCGACAGCCGCGAGATGCCGCAGACCCCGTGGCCCGAGGTGCACCCGTTGCCAAAGCGCATACCGTCCCCCACCAGCAGCCCGGCGGCGATGATGATCACGATGTTATGGGTGTTTGGGTGTCGACCGAGCGGTAGAGCGCGCAAAGCGGGCTCGGCGCCAGCACGCAGCCCGCGACAAAGGCGCCGCGTTGCCACAGCATGCGTATGCCCGACCCGTCGATCAGCCCGCCGAGGATGCCCGAGGCACCCATGATGCGCCCGTTCACCAGCAGGAAGACGGTGCCTGCCATGCCGATCAGGACGCCGCCGACAAAGCCCCGGACCCAATCGGTCTGAGTCATGTCCCAGAGCATGGTGGATTTGTCCCTTGTCCCAATTGGGGGCGGTTGCCGAAACGTCACCGGCCCGGATCCGGCCGGTGACCGAGCCGAGCTATGGGCCCGGTTGCGCGGTGCGGTCTCCCAATCGCCCCGCGCCGCCCCGCCCGCTCAGAGCTTGTTGACCGGCACCTTGAGATAGACGGTGCCGTTATCCTCGGCCGGCGGCATCTGGCCGGCGCGCATGTTGACCTGCAGCGAGGGCAGGATCAGCCGGGGCATGGCCAGCGTCGCGTCGC
The DNA here is from genome assembly GCF_003944755.1 of Rhodovulum robiginosum. Lineage (GTDB taxonomy): Bacteria > Pseudomonadota > Alphaproteobacteria > Rhodobacterales > Rhodobacteraceae > Rhodovulum > Rhodovulum iodosum. The sequence goes on along the minus strand of NZ_RWGU01000045.1, from coordinate 7,554 downwards.
GCTCGGTGCGCATCTTGACGAACTCGTCCTTGTCGTTGCCGCCGCCGATATGGATGTTCCTGGCTTTCTGCTCTCCCACGGTGGTTTCCCAGGCATACTGGTCGCGGCCCGGCGCCTTGTAGTCGTGGCCGACGAAGATGCGGGTCTCGTCGGGCAACGCGAGGATCTTCTGCACCGACTCGTACAGCGTCTCGGCCGAGCCGCCGGGAAAGTCGCAGCGGGCGGTGCCGAAATCGGGCATGAACAGCGTGTCGCCCACGAAGGCCGCGTCGCCGATGACATAGGTCAGGCAGGCCGGGGTGTGGCCGGGCGTGTGCAGCACGTCGCCGCGCATCTGGCCGATATGAAAGCTGTCGCCCTGGCTGAACAGCCGGTCGAACTGGCTGCCGTCGCGCTGGAACTCGGTGCCTTCGTTGAACACCTTGCCGAAGGTGTCCTGCACGACCTTGATCTTTTCGCCGATACCGATCTTGCCGCCCAGGTGCTTTTGCAGGTAGGGCGCCGCCGACAGGTGGTCGGCATGGACATGGGTCTCCAGCAGCCACTCGACCTCGAACGCCTGATCCTTGACCCAGGCGATGATCTCGTCGGCCGAACTGGTATCGGTGTGCCCCGAGGCGTAGTCGAAATCCAGAACGCTGTCGATGATCGCGGCCTTTTTGCTCATCGGGTCGCGCACCACGTAAGAGACGGTATTGGTCGCCTCGTCGAAGAACGCTTTCACTTCGGGTGACATCGATCTCCCTCCTTTAGAAGCTCTGTAAACATATGCGATTGTTTTAATTTGTTGCAATGGCAACGTTGGCAAATTTGACGTGCATCAAGGAAGCCCACCGCCGCCCGTGCCACCGTCGCCGGAACAGTCTGGGAGGGGCGCATGAAAGCGCTGAAAGAACGCGAAAAGCAACTGGTCGATCGCCTGGGCGAACTCGACCACCGTCTCAAGGATATCGAGACCGAGCTTGATGCCCACCAGTCGCGCGATTGGTCCGAGTTGGCGGTCGAGCGCGAAGAGGACGAGGTACTCGAAGGGATCGGCAGCCAGGGGCTGGCCGAGATCGAGCAGATTCGCGCGGCGCTGCGCCGCATTGAAGATGAAAGCTATGGATTCTGTGTTCGTTGCGGCGAATCGATCGCTGAAGAGCGGTTGGATCTTTTGCCTGCGACGCCGTTTTGCCGCAGCTGTGCGACGTAAGCGAATAGTGACGTAGGCGGCAAAAAAATGCTGCAAACGCGTGAACTGACGGGATGTGATATGGTGAATGGCTACGAAAGACGGGCCCGCAGCGGCGGGCAACCGGAAGGGATGGTGAACGAAGCGGCCGCCCGGCAATTGCTTCGGGCGCAGATCGAGGCCGTCCTGCGGTCGGGGCTGGTGGCCCAACGGGTGCACCAGCGGCTGACGTCGGAGCGCGGCAGCGCGCACCGCCGCCCGGGCGACCCGTCGCCCTGGGCGCAGGGGGAGGATGCCCTCGACTGAGCCGCCGGCGGCCGGGCGCAATGCGGTAACAGGGAGGACCACATGGCCTTTGAACAGCTCAAGAGCGGCATCGCGCTGCTTCTCGAAGAGATCGAGAAGCGGCCCGAGGACCGGCACATCCTGCAGGAAGAACTGCGCGAAAAGATTTCAGAGTTGCGCGCGATGGGCCTGCCCGTGCCCGAGGATATCCTGCGCCTCGAAAAGGAACTCGAGGACGACGACTCCGACGACATGTACGACAACATGCCCGTCTAGCCCCGGGCGGGGCTGCTCGGGCATTGCCTTACCCCCCGTTCTCAAAGATTAATGCTTTGAGGCACGACGTGTTTCGGCGGTCGTGTGCGATGCAGGGGAACGGCAATGGGGCAGGCGGCCAGGTTCGAGCTATCCGACGGCGGGGTGGGGCGGATCGTGCTGTCCGCGCCCCCCTTCAACATGCTGACCGAGGCGATGCGCGCCGGGCTGGACGAGGCCTTGGCCAAGGCGCATGCCGCGCCAGGGCTGAAAGCACTGCTGATCGGCGGCGAGGGCAGGGGCTTTTCCGCCGGGGTCGAGCCCGCCACCCATGACGCGCCGCCGCATGGGCCCGCGCTGCACGATCTGTGCGCGAGGCTCGAAGCGCTCGATTGCCCGGTCATCGCACTGCTGCATGGCTCGGTCTCCGGCGCGGGGCTGGAGTTGGCGCTCGCGGCCCATTACCGCGTCGCCGCCGCCGGCACTCACATGGCGCTGCCGGACATCACCCTTGGCCTGCCGCCCTCGGCCGGTGCCACCCAGCGCCTGCCGCGGCTGATCGGGGCCGAACCTGCGCTCGAGATGATGCTGGTGGGCAAACCCGTCGCCGCGCCCGAGGCGGCCCGGCTGGGCCTCGTCGACCGTGTGTTTGAAAACGACCTGGGCGGCAGCGCGATGCGCTTTGCCGAAGAGCTGATCGCCGAGGGCCGACCACCGCGCCGGTTGAGCGAGGTCGCGCACCTGCCCGGCGATTCGGCCGCAGCCCTGCAGGCCCTCAAGCGCCGGCGCGCGCAGGTTTTGGCCAGCCCGATGCCGGCACCCGGCAAGATCGTCGATTGTGTCGAGGCCGCGCTTCTGCTGCCCTTCGAGGCAGGGCTCGCCTTCGAGCGCGCCGCCTACGAGGATTGCCGCAGCTCCGACGCCTCCAGGGCCCAGCGCCATGCATTTCTGGCCGAACGGCGCGCCGCGCGCCCGGCCCGCGCCGCCAGGCCGCGCCCGCTGCGCCATGTGGCCATTGCAGGGGCCGACGCCACCGGTGTGGCGTTGACCGCCGCCTGCCTCGATGCCGGGCTGGACGTGGCGCTTTACGAAGAGAACGATGCGGCCCTGGCCGGCGGGGTCGAACGGCTGGATGCACTCTATTCCGACGCCGTGTCCGCGGGGCGGCTCGACCATGCCGCCCGCGCCAAAAGCTGGGCGCGGCTCGCCGGGGCGACCCGGCTGGAGGCGCTCGGCGGGGCGGATATGCTGATCGAGACCGGGCTCAGGCGCGACCCGGCGTTTTATCGCCGGCTCGGCCGGGTGCTGCGCGCCGATGCCTGCCTCGCCTCGGCGACGGAAGCGCCCGATCTCGACCGGCTGGCCGCCGGCAGCGGCCGGCCGGCCGATGCCGTTGGGCTCCATCCCGCTCTGCCGATCTCGCCGATACGGCTGGTCGAGGTGGTGCCGGGCGCGCGCACCGGGCCCGAGGCCGTGGCCACGGCCTTTGCGCTGGCGCAAAAGCTGGGCGCGATCCCGCTGAGCAGCGGCATAGCCGAGGGTTTCGTCGCGCGCGCGGTGCTCAGCGCCGCGCTCGATGTCGCCGACGCGCTGTTGGAAGAGGGCGCCACCCCGTATCAGGTGGATTCCGCGCTCGTGGGCTACGGCTTTGCCCGCGGGCTCTACCGGCTGGTCGACACCGTCGGCCTCGACCATTTCTGGGAGGCCCGCCGCCGTCAGGATGCGACGCGGCCCGCGGGCGCGCGCTATGTCGAGATCGCCGACCGGCTGTGCGAGGCCGGGCGCCTGGGCGTGTCCACGGGGCGCGGCTATTACCTCTATCCCGAAGGCGCGGGCCCCGCCGAAGACCCGGACATGGCCGCGCGCCTGGCCGAAGAACGCGCCGCCAAGGGCATCCGGCCGCGCACCGTGCCCGAGGGCGAGATCGTGCAGAGGGTGCTGGCGGCCATGGCCAATACGGGTGCCAGGCTGGTCGAGGGCAAGATCGCCAGGCGCCCGTCCGACGTCGATGTCGCGGCGATCCACGGGTTCGGTTTTCCGCGCTGGCGGGGCGGGCCGATGGAGGCCGCCGATCTGGCCGGGCTGCTGCGCATGCGCAGCACGCTCAGGGTGCTGGCCGAGGACGACCCGGTGCTCTGGACACCCGCGCCGCTATTTGACGATTTGATCAAGAACGGCCGGCATTTCGCCGACCTCAACGGCTGAGGCGCCCTTCAGGCCAGGGCGATCCCGACGATCACCGCCATCAGCCCCAGCCCCGACAGCCCCATCGCGGCAAGGTTGTAGGCGACAAGCTGTTGCAGACGGGCGCGCAGCGCGTCCTCGGCCAGCCCGGCGCGGCGGGCCTTCATCGCCTGCAAGATGCACCAGACGAGGCCGACCAGCCCCAAAACGGAAATCGCCGCTCCCAGCCAGATCAGCCAGTCCATGCCCCGTGCCCCCATCCTTGCTTTACCGCCGCCCCGGGGCCTAGTCCAAGCGCCGCCCTCGCGCAAGGGCGGGGCTTGCGGCGGGCCGGGCCGGGCGCTACTCACCCCAGCGGAGATCCCCCGAAAAACGAGGCAGCACATGGAAGAAACCGACCAACAGGCCAGCTACCGCGTCACCGCCGACGAGCTGCGCCAGTTCATCGAACGGTTCGAGCGGCTGGAGGCCGAGAAAAAGGACATCGCCGAGCAGCAGAAAGAGGTGATGGCCGAGGCCAAGGCCCGCGGCTACGACACCAAGGTGATGCGCAAGGTGATCGCGCTGAGAAAGCGCGACAAGGACGACATCGCCGAGGAGGAGGCGGTGCTGGAGATGTACAAAGAGGCGCTGGGCATGGCCTGAGGCCGGCATCCCCATCGAATCGGCCATTTTTCGATTCCGCAAGTCAGGAATACCGTAGTTTTTCCGTTTCAAGGAGTGTGCGACAGTTCGCCCCATGCGAGTGGCGCCTTGCGCGGGCGGGGCGCCTATTTTCTTGAGTTATTGACTTGTGGGGGCAAGTGACATGGCAACGGTGACCTTGAGCGGCGGCTCGACGACGGAGCTATCGGGCAGCGGGGATCGCAATTACCTCAACTGGACGATCACGCTGAGCGGGACGACCTCGGGCGATACGGTGGTGTACTATCGCTTCCTGTCCGGCACGGCGGAGAAAGAGCGGGACGCCTACGCCTATTTCAGCGGAACAGAGGTCACCTTCGCGCCCGGCGAGACCTCGAAGACGATCCAATACCGGATCGACTCGGACAGCGTGGACGAGACCGACGAAAGCATCGTGCTGGAGGTCTACGGGGTCGAGAACGGGACATTGTCGGGCGGCGCGCCGGTGCTGCGCTCGACCGCGTGGATCCTCGACGATGACGGCAGTTCGCAGGATCTTGCGCTCTTCGTGTCGAACCCGGTTCTGGTCGAGCGTGACAGCGGCGAGCGGGACGCGGTGTTCGAGCTGTCGCTCTCCGAGCCCGCGCCGTCGAACTTCGAGGTGGCCTATACAACCGTCGATGGATCGGCCAAGGCCGGCGAGGACTATGACCAAACCGAAGGCACCGCAACCTTCGTCGCCGGGCAGAGCCGCGCCTTCGTCCGGGTGCCGGTCTCGGGCGACAACACGCTCGAAGGCACCGAGACCTTCAGCCTCGCCGTCGATGCCGGCGGCCCGGTGGATGCCGAGGCCAATGGCGAGGCGACCATCCTGGACGACGACGCGGGGGCCGCGCTGGGTGGCCAGCCGACCGTCTCGGTCGAGGGGAGCTGGGCCAGCGAACTCTCGGGCAGTGGCGACCGCAATTACCTGAACTGGACGATAACGCTGGATGAGCCCGGCTCGGGCGATACGGTGGTTTACTATCGTTTCCTGTCCGGCACGGCGGAGAAAGAGCGCGACGCCTACGCCTATTTCAGCGGCACTTCGGTCACCTTTGCACCTGGCGAGACCTCGAAGACGGTGCAATACCGGATCGATTCCGACAGCGTGGACGAGACCGACGAAAGCATCGTCCTTGAGGTCTACGATGCCGAGAACGCCGCGCTGGCGGGCGGTGCCCCGGTATTGCGCTCGACGGCGTGGATCCTCGACGATGACGGCAGCGCGCAGGACCTGGCGCTCTTCGTCTCCAGCCCGGTGCTGGTCGAGGGTGACGACGGCAGTCAAGAGGCGGTGTTCGAACTGTCGCTCTCCGAACCCGCCCCGTCGGAATTCGAGGTGAGCTATTCGACCGTCGACGGATCGGCCGTGGCCGGCGAGGATTACACCCAAACCGACGGCAGCTTGACCTTCGTCGAGGGCCAGAGCCGGGCCTATGTCCGGGTGCCGGTCTCGGGCGACGAGACCCTGGAAGGCACCGAGATGTTCACCCTCGCCGTCGATGCCGGCGGCCCGGTGGATGCCGAGGCCAATGGCGAGGCCACGATTTTGGACGACGACGCGGGGGCCGCGTTGGGTGGCCAGCCGACCGTCTCGGTCGAGGGGAGCTGGGCCAGCGAACTCTCGGGCAGTGGCGACCGCAATTACCTGAACTGGACGATAACTCTGGACGAGCCCGGCTCGGGCGATACGGTGGTCTACTATCGTTTCCTGTCCGGCACTGGCGAGGCGGAAAGCGACGCCTACGCCTATTTCAGCGGGACGGAGGTGACCTTCGAGCCGGGCGAGACCTCGAAGACGGTGCAATACCGGATCGACTCCGACAGCGTGGACGAGACCGACGAAAGCATCGTCCTTGAGGTCTACGATGCCGAGAACGCCGCGCTGGCGGGCGGCGCCCCGGTATTGCGCTCGACCGCGTGGATCCTCGACGATGACGGCAGCGCGCAGGACCTGGCGCTCTTCGTCTCCAGCCCGGTTCTGGACGAGGGCGACGGCGAGGATGCCGAGGCGGTGTTCGAAATCTCGCTTTCCGCCCCGGCTCCGTCCGCGTTCGAACTGAGCTATGCCACCATCGACGGCACGGCAGAGGCGGGTGAGGATTACACCCAGACCGACGGCACGATCAGCTTCGTCGAAGGCCAGCGGCTGGCCTATGTCCGGGTGCCGGTGACCGGCGACAACTCGGTGGAAGTGGCCGAGACATTCTCGCTGGTCGTGTCATCGGCCACGATCACCGTCGATCTTTCGCCGGCGGGCGAGGCGACCATCCTCGACGATGACCAGTACCGGCCCGAGGCCAACCGCGACACCTACGAGACCGACGAGGATGTCACGCTCTCCGTCGATGCCGCGGAAGGTGTGCTGTCCAACGATACCGACGAGGAAGGCGACGACCTGACCGCCGAACTGGTCAGCGACGTTTCCGACGGCCGGCTGGTGCTCAGCTCCGACGGCAGCTTTTCCTATACGCCCGATGACGGCTTCTTCGGCACCGACAGCTTTATCTACCGCGCCTTCGACGGCACCGACCCGAGCGACGACACGCGGGTCGATATCGATGTGATCGAGGATGCCGGCCCTGTGGGCCTCACGCTGATCGGCACGCCCGGCGACGACGAGCTGGAGGGCGGCGCGGGCGACGACACGATCCGCGGCCTCGGCGGGGCCGACACGCTGATCGGCAATGGCGGCGACGACACCATCGAGGGTGGCGACGGCACCGACACGATCAATGGCGGCGACGGCGACGACACGATCCTCGGCGGCGACACCTCGGCCGACCGGCGCGACGTGATCCTCGGGGGCGACGGCAACGATGACATCGACGCGGGCTACGGCAACGACCAGGTGTTCGGTGGCGGCGGCAACGACACCATCGCCGGCGGCTTCGGCGCCGACGACCTGCGCGGGCAGGCCGGCAACGACGTGATCACCGGCTCGGCGCTGTCCGACCTCGTCTTCGGCGGGGATGGCGACGATTTCGTCA
>NZ_RWGU01000046.1 GCF_003944755.1 Rhodovulum robiginosum | reverse complement strand
GGGGCCGGCGCGGATGTCGCGGGTTCGGCCGGCGCCGCGGCCACAGGTGCAGCGGGCGCGGCGGGGGCCGGTTCCGCCGCCGGCGCCTCCCCTGCCCCGCGGATCACCGCCAGGGGTGCACCCACGGGCAGTTCGGCGCCGATCTCGGCTTCCAGCCGCTCGACCACGCCTTCCTCGAAACACTCGATCTCGATGGCGCCCTTCTGCGTCTCGACCACGGCGACGATATCGCCGCGTTTCACGGTGTCGCCCGGGGCCACCAGCCATTCGACGAGCGTGCCCGCCTCCATGTCGGCGCCCAGCGAGGGCATGGCGAAGGTGCCCATCAGCCCCTCCCCAGCGCGGCCTTGGCCGCCGCCACGATGGCGGGTACCTGCGGGATTGCCGCCTCTTCCAGGTGGCGCGGATAGGGGATCGGCACCTCTTCGGAACAGACCCGCCCGATGGGCGCGTCGAGCGACCAGAAGCAGCGCTCGTTGATCCGCGCCACGATCTCGGCCGAGAGCGAACCCGAGCGCCAGCCCTCGTCGACGATAACAGCCCGGCGGGTGCGCCCGACCGAGGCCGCGATGGTTTCCTCGTCCAGCGGACGCAAGGACCGCAGGTCGATCACCTCGGCCGAGATGTCCTCGCCCGCCAGCGCCTCGGCGGCGTCGAGCGTCTTGTAGAGCGAACCGCCATAGGTGATCAGCGTCACGTCGGTGCCTTCGCGCCGCACCGCCGCGGCGTCGATCTCCACCGGGCCCGCGCCCGTGTCGATCTCGTCCTCGCGGTTATAAAGCATCACGTTTTCGAAGATCAGCACCGGGTCGGGGTCTTCGAGCGCCGTCCAGAGCATCCCGCGCGCGTCTTCCAGCGTGGCAGGCGTCAGCACGCGCAGTCCGGGGATATGGGCGAACCACCCCTCCAGGGAATGTGAATGCTGCGCGGCCAGTTGCTTGCCCGCGCCGGTGGCCATGCGGATGACGACGGGGCAGCCGAACTGCCCGCCCGACATGTGCCGGATGGTGGCCGCCGTGTTCATGATCTGATCGAGCGCGAGCAGCGAGAAATTCACCGTCATCACCTCGACGATGGGCCGCATCCCGGCCGCTGCCGCGCCGATGCCCGCCCCGGTAAAGCCCGACTCGGAAAGCGGCGTGTCGCGGATGCGATCCTCGCCGAATTCCTCCATCAGCCCCTTCGACACCGCGTAGCAGCCGCCATAGGCGCCCACGTCCTCGCCCATCAAAAACACCCGGTCGTCGCGCGATAGCGCATCGCGGATGCCCTGTTTGACCGCCTCTCGATGGGTCATCTTCACCCTCTCGCCCGAGGGGGCGGCGGGCGGGGGCGGCGCCGGGCGGTCTTCGGCCATGACGTGGCGGGTCAGCGTCTCGACCGGCTCAAAGGCGCTGTCCTCGGCAAAGCGCAGGGCGGCCTCGATCTCGGTGTCGATCTCGGTCTCAAGGGCCGCCACGTCGTCGGCGTGGATCAGCCCCGCCTCCATCGCCCAGCCCTGGAATCGCAGGATCGGGCCGCGCTCGCGCCATTGCTCGACCTCGGCCTTGTCGCGGTAAAGCTGGGCGTCGAACATCGAATGGGCGCGAAAGCGGTAGGTGCGCGCCTCGAGCAGGAAGGGCTGGCCGGTCTCGCGGATGGAGGCCAGCGCGCGGCGCGCGGCCACCTCGACGGCGACCACATCCATCCCGTCGACATGGGCGGACTGCATGCCGTAGGCCTCGGCCTTCTTGCCGATATCGGTCTGCGCCTCGGTGCGCTCCAGCGCCGAGCCCATGGCGTAGCCGTTGTTTTCGCAGACGAAAAGCACCGGCAAGCCCCAAAGCTGGGCAAGGTTCATCGACTCGTGAAACTCGCCCTCGGCCGCCGCCCCCTCGCCGAAGAAACAGGCGGTGACGTGCGGCGCACCGCGCATCCGGTCGGCCAGCGCCAAGCCGGTCGCCAGTGGCAGACCCCCTCCGACAATCGCGTTGCCGCCGTAGAAATTGTGGCTGGCGTCGAAGATGTGCATCGAGCCGCCGCGCCCGCCCGAGCTGCCCGTCGCCTTGCCGAACATCTCGGCCATGACCGCGTCCATCGGCACGCCGCGCGCCAGCGCGTGGCCATGCTCGCGATAGGTGGCGACGATCCGGTCGCCCTCGGCTAGCACCGGGATCACGCCGGTCGCCACGGCCTCTTCCCCATCGTAGAGATGCAGGAAGCCGCGGATTTTCTCTTTCGTATACGCCTCGGCACAGCGGTCCTCGAACTTGCGGATACGGATCATGCCGCGCAGCAGGTCGAGCACGTGTTGGCGGGTCAGGTGGGGTTTGTCGCCGGTCATTTTTCATCGGTCTCCAGCGTGGAAATATCGCCTTCGGGCAGGCCCAGCTCGCGCGCCTTCAAGAGGCGCCGCATGATTTTGCCAGAGCGGGTTTTGGGCAAGCTCTCGCGGAACAGCACCTCGCGGGGTGCCACCGCGGGGCCGAGTTTCTTGCGCGCGAGCCCTCGAATGGATTTCTCAAGGTCTTCAGAAGGTTCAAAGCCGGGGTTGAGGCAAACATAGGCGCGCACCACCTCGCCCGCCGTCTCATCCGGCAGGCCGATCACGCCGGCCTCGGCGACCGCCTCATGTTCGATTAATGCGCTTTCCACCTCGAAGGGGCCGATCAGATGGCCCGAGGTCTTGATCAGGTCGTCGGCCCGGCCGACGAACCAGAAATACCCGTCGCCGTCTTGCATCGCCAGATCGCCCGTCAGGTACCAGCCGCCGGCAAACGCCTTGTAATAGCGCGCCTCCTCGTGCAGGTAGGCGCGCATCATCGAGGGCCAGCCGGGCCTCAAGGCCAGTTCGCCGATTTCGCCCGGGCCCAGTTCGCGCACGCTCCCGTCGTCACGTTCCACGATGGTCGCAACCTGGCCCGGCAGGGGCTTGCCCATCGAGCCCGGTTTGACATCCATCGCCAGCGTGTTGGCAATGACGATGCCGCCGGTTTCGGTCTGCCACCAATTGTCATGGAAGGGCTGGCCGAACACCTCGTTGCCCCAGACCACGGCCTCGGGGTTCAACGGCTCGCCGACACTTGCCATGAAGCGAAGCGCCGAGAAATCATAGGGTTGTGCGGCGTCCTTGCCTGACCGCATCAGCATGCGGATGGCGGTGGGCGCGGTGTACCAGACCGCGACAGCCTCGTCTTGCAGGATGCCGTACCAGCGGTCGAGGTCGAACTCCGCCTCGTCGACGATCATCGTGGTGCGGTTCACCAGGGGCGCGATGATGCCGTAGGAGGTGCCGGTCACCCAGCCCGGGTCGGCGGTGCACCAGAAAACGGTCTCGGGCCGCATCTCCAGCGCGTAGCGCCCGGTCATCGCGTGGTAGGCCACCGCGGCGTGCACATGCACCGCACCCTTCGGCTTGCCGGTGGTGCCCGAGGTGAAGTGGATCAGCGATGTATCCTCGGGGTCCATCGGGACGGTGTCGAACTCGGGCGAGGCCTCGGCCATCGCGGGGCTCAGCGCAACGCAGCCCTCGGGCGCCTCGTCGCCCACGATCAGGATGAGTTTCAGCGAGGGCAACTCGTCTGCCCACGCCTTGACCTTGCGCTTGTAAAGCGATGCGGTGGTGACCAGCGCATTGGCGTCGGCGATCTCCATCCGGGTGCGGATGGGCTCGGGCCCGAAGGCCGAGAACAGCGGCGAGAACACGCAGCCGGCCTTGAGCGTGCCCAGCGTGGCGATGTAAAGTTCCGGCTCGCGGCCCATCAACCCGTAGACCCTGCTGCCCATGTTCAGCCCGTTGGCGTGCAGCACATTGGCAAAGCGCGCGGTCTCGGCCACGAGGTCGGCATAGGTGAATTCGCGCCGGGCGCCGTCCTTGCCCAGCCAGATCAGTGCGGTCTGGCCGCCGTGGTCGGGCAGGTGCCGGTCCAGCGCCTCATGCGCAATGTTCAGCTTGCCGCCGGGCAGCCCGTCGAGCATCGCCCGCGCGTCTTCCCAGGTGAAGTTTTCGCGTATCTCGTCGGTCAGCGCGGCGTGCGCGCGGACCGACGGCGCCTTTGTGATCGTCTCGAACGCCATGTCTCTCCTCCCCATGGCTGACGCCCCCGCGCCGGTGTCCGGTTCGCGGGGGCTTTGGCGTGTCATCCGCCGGATTCGGCCTCCGCCACGTTGCGCTTGACCGCGAGAAAGCTGTCGGGCGTGACCGAGATCGTGTCGATGCCGTAGCCGACCAGAAGCCGCGCGAATTCCGGATCGTTCGAGGGCGCCTGCCCGCAAAAGCCGACCTTGGACCCAACCTCGTGCGCGCGCTCGATGACCGACTTTATCATCCATTGCACCGCCGCGTTACGCTCATCGAAGATATCGGCCAGCGCCTCGGAATCGCGGTCGACCCCTAGCGTGAGCTGCGTCAGGTCGTTCGACCCGATCGAGAACCCGTCGAACCGCTTGGCGAACTCCTCGGTCAGGATCACATTCGAGGGCACCTCGCACATGACATAGACCTGCAACCCGTTCTCGCCACGCTTGAGCCCGTTCTCGGCCATCACCGCAAGCACCCGGTCGGCCTCTTCGGGCGTTCGGCAGAACGGGATCATCATCACCACGTTGTCAAACCCCATCCCCTCGCGCAGGCGCTTCATCGCCTGGCATTCCAACGCGAAGCCTGGCCTGTAAGCCTCTGAATAATAGCGGGAGGCACCGCGGAACCCGATCATCGGGTTTTCTTCCGTGGGCTCGAAGGCGCGCCCGCCCAGCAGGTCGGCATATTCGTTGGTCTTGAAGTCGCTCATCCGAACGATGACCGGCTCGGGGTAGCAAAGCGCCGCGATGCGCCCCAGCCCCATGGCCAGCTTGTCCACGAAGAACTCTGCCTTGTCCTCGTAGCCCGCCGTCAACTCGGCGATCTCGGCCTTGGCGGCCTCGTCCTCCAGCGTGTCGAAATTCAACAGCGCCAGCGGGTGCGCCTGGATCGCATTGTTGACGACGAATTCCATTCGGGCAAGGCCGACGCCCCCGGTGGGCAGGCGCCACCAGCGGGCGGCGGCGGCGGGGTTGGCGATGTTCAGCATCACCCGCGTCTTGGTCTCGGGCATGTCGGTCAGCGAGATGTCATCGACCGTGAAATCGGCGATGCCTTCGTAGATGAACCCGTGGTCGCCCTCGGCACAAGAGACCGTCACCTCCTGCTCGTCATGCAGCACATGGGTGGCGTCGCCGGTGCCGACGATGGCCGGCAGGCCCAGTTCGCGGCTGACGATGGCGGCGTGGCTGGTGCGGCCGCCATGGTCGGTGACGATCGCCGCGGCGCGTTTCATGATCGGCACCCAGTCAGGGTCGGTGGTCGAGGTCACCAGGATCGAGCCCTCGACGAAACGGTCGATATCCCGCGCCTTTTCGATGATGCAGACATGGCCGGTGGCAATCGCCGAGCCCACGGACAGCCCCGTCAGGATCTTCTCGCCGGTCTTGCCCAGCGTGTAGCTGCGGAAGGCACCGGCGTCGGCACGGGATTGCACGGTTTCGGGCCGCGCCTGCACGATGAACAATTCGCCGGTGTCCCCGTCGCGGGCCCATTCCATGTCCATCGGGCAGCCGTAGTGTTTCTCGATGGTCGCCGCCATGCGGGCAAGTTCCACGATCTCGGGGTTCGACAGCACGAAGCGCCCGCGCTCGGCCTTCGAGGTGGGCACGTTGCGCGTGGTGCCGGCCGCGCGGGCGGAATAGATCATCTTCTTTTCCTTGGCGCCCAGGCCCTTTTCCAGGATCGGGTCTATCCCCTCGCGGTCGAGGAACGGCTTGTAGACCTGGTATTCGTCGGGGTTAACCGCGCCCTGCACCACGTTTTCGCCCAGCCCCCAGGCGGCGTTGATCAGAACCATGTCGGGATAGCCCGTCTCGGTGTCGATCGAGAACATCACGCCCGAGCCGCCGGTATCGGCCCGCACCATGCGCTGCACACCCACCGAAAGCGCCACCTTGGAGTGGTCGAAGCCTTTCAGCCGGCGATAGGTGATCGCCCGGTCGGTAAACAGCGAGGCATAGCAGCGCCGGCAGGCGGCCAGCAGCGCGGCCACGCCGTGCACGTTCAGATAGGTCTCCTGCTGGCCGGCAAAGCTGGCGTCGGGCAGATCCTCGGCGGTGGCCGAAGACCGGACCGCGACCGAGACATCGGCCACCCCGGCCCGGTTCGACAGCTCTTCGTAGGCCGCGGTGATGTCGTTCAGGATGTCGTCGGGCCAGTGCCCCTCGCGGATCATGCGGCGGATGCGATCGCCCGCCTCGGCCAGCTCGATCCGGTGCGCGTCGAGCGCGGCCAGCGTCTCGGCGATGCGGGTATTCAACTCGTTATGGTCGAGATAGGCGCGAAACGCATCGGCGGTGGTGGCAAAGCCGCCGGGCACCTTGATGCCCTGCTCCGAAAGCTCGGCCACCATCTCGCCCAGCGAGGCGTTCTTGCCCCCCACCGTGGCCACGTCGCCGCGGCGCAAATTCTCGAACCAAAGCACATTTTCCGCCATTGGCCGCTTCTCCCGATGTGATGACCGTTTTGGCGCCGAGGGTAACAGGCCATGCGGCGCTGGCGTTGATCCGTGTCAAGGCGGCACAGCAGCGCCGCGCCGCACGGACACCCCGCGCCGCGTAGGGCGCGCCAATTCGGGCTGCTTGCACCTGCCGGTCGCGCGCAGCGTCACCCGGCCGAAGCGCGAGGCGGTGCTTGAGCGGGGCTGCTGGCCCTGACGCGGCTCATCATCCCCGCGACCGGCAAGGCGCTTTTCGGCCGATCAGGTGCGCACGTCGGGCTCGGTGCGGCCGGTTTTCTTCTCGATCCCGGCAATCGCGTCGGCCGCGGCGATGACATCGGCCAGCGCCTCGTCCGTGGGCCGGTCGAGCCGTGCCGGGTCTTCCTCCACCGCTTCGAGATAGACGCGCAGCGTGGCCCCCGCCGTGCCCGTGCCCGACAGGCGAAAGACGATGCGTTCGCCCCCGGCAAGCCCGATGCGGAGACCCTGGCCCGCGCTGTGCGATCCGTCCACCGGGTCGTCATAGGCAAACTCGTCGGCGCTGGCGACGGTCAGCCCGGCAAAGCTCTGCCCCGGCAGGTCGGGCAATCGCGCGCGCAGATCGTCGAGCATCGCCTCGGCGGCGGTTTTGTCGAGCCCCTCGTAATCGTGGCGCGAGTAATAGTTGCGCCCGAACTCACGCCAGTGCCGGTCCATGATGGCCGCGACGGAAACCTTCGTCTCGGCCAGGATGTTCAGCCACATCAGCACGGCCCAAAGCCCGTCTTTTTCGCGCACGTGGTCCGATCCGGTGCCGGCGCTTTCCTCGCCGCAGAGCGTGGCGCGGCCCGCGTCCAGAAGGTTGCCGAAAAACTTCCAGCCCGTGGGGGTCTCGTAGCAGTCCAGCCCGCGCGCGGCGGCCACCCGGTCGAGCGCGCGCGAGGTCGGCATCGAGCGCGCGACGCCCTTCAGCCCGCCCTTGTAGCCCGGCGTCATATGCGCGTTGGCCGCCAGCACGGCCAGGCTATCTGACGGCGTGACATAGACGCCGCGGCCGAGGACCATGTTGCGGTCGCCGTCGCCGTCCGAGGCTGCGCCGAAATCGGGGGCGTCCTCGCCCATCATCAGGTCGACCAGCGGCTTGGCCCAGATCGGGTTGGGGTCGGGGTGTCCGCCGCCGAAATCGGGCGAAGGCACCGCGTTGATCACGCTGCCCTCGGGCGCGCCCAGCGCGCCCTCCAGAATGGCCTTGGCATAGGGGCCGGTGACCGCGTGCATCGCGTCGAAGCGCAGCGTGAATCCGCCCGCGATCAGCGCCGCGATGGCGTCGAAATCGAACAGCTTCTCCATCAGCGCCCGGTAATCGGTCACCGGGTCGACCACCTCGATCTCCATGTTGCCCATCGTGGTGATCGCCACCTGCGAGAGGTCGGCATCGTGGGTCTCGTAGATGTCGTAGGAGGTAACCGCCTTGGTCGCCTCGTAGATGCGGTTGGTCACCTCTTCGGGGGCCGGGCCGCCATTGGGAGTGTTGAACTTGACCCCGAAATCCTCTTGCGGGCCGCCGGGGTTGTGGCTGGCCGACAGGATGATGCCGCCATCGGTGTTGCGGGTGCGGATCAGGTTCGACGCCGCCGGCGTCGACAGCAGCGCCCCCTGCCCCACGATCACCTTGGCCGCGCCGCCCGCCGCGGCCATGCGCAGGATCACCTGCGCGGCGCGGTCGTTGAAATAGCGCCCGTCGCCACCCAGCACCAGGGTCTTGCCCCCAACCCCGCCGATGGCGGCAAAGATCGCCTGCACGAAATTCTCCAGATAGTGGCTTTCCATGAAGACATGGGTCTTCTTGCGCAGCCCCGAGGTGCCGGGTTTCTGCCCCGCGATCGGCTTGCTCTGAACGGTGATCTTTTGCATCGGCTCGTCCTATCGTGCTGTGCTGGAAAGGATTTCGGCGGTGCGCCGCATGCGCGGGTCGGCCGCCAGCGCGGCCGCGCCCACGGGCAGGCGGCGGCGCCAGTTGGGGTGCTCGTGCACGGTGCCGGGCAGGTTGGCCTGCTCGTCGAGGCCTAGCACGTCCTCGGCCTGCACCGCCACCAGACGCGCGGGCGTGCGGCCGAGAAAGGCGTGCAGCGCGTCGGCCTCGCCCCCGCCCAGCGCATCGCGAAAGAGCTGCACCTCGTGGGCCCGCCCGGCCCGCGCCCCTTCGGCGGCATGGCCGTCGATATGGCCCAGTTGCTGGTGCCAGTCGATGTCACGCGCCGCGCACCAGCCCGCCCAGGTCGGCAGGTCATGGGTGGAAAAAGAGGCGAGCACCGTATCGGGATAGGCCTCTGGCGGCAGGAAGTGGCCATCACCGTGCCAGTCGCGCTCGAACATCGCCACGCGGCAGCCCAAAAGGCCCGAGGCATCCATCGCCGCGCGCAGGCCCTCGGGGATATTTCCCAGATCCTCGCCCACGATCACCGCACCGACCCGCGCGGCCTCGATGCGGGCAACCGCCATCAGCGCGTCGCGGGGCATGGCCACATAGGTGCCGGGCAGGCCGCCCTCGGGCACCCAGAAGGCGCGTTCGAACCCCAGGATATGGTCGATCCGCAGCATCCCGGCAAAGCGGAGCTGCGCGGCCAGCGTCTCGGCCAGCGGCGCAAAGCCCTGGGCCAGCAGCGCGCGCGGGTTGAACGGGGCAAGGCCCCATGTCTGCCCGTCGGCGGCAAAGGCATCCGGCGGCGCCCCCAGCGATACGCCGCGGGCAAACTGGTCGGGCGCGGCCCAGGTCTCGGCCCCCGCGGGGTTCACCCCGACCGCGAGATCGAGATAGAGCCCCTGGGCCATGCCCCCCGCCTCGGCGACGCGCCGCACCTCGGCCAGATGCGCCTCGGCGCGCCATTGCGCCCAGGCGTGAAACGTCACCTCGCCAGCATGCGCCGCGGCAAACTCGGCCACCACGGCACTGTCGGGGCTGCGATAGGCGTCGGGCCAGTGGCACCAGTAGGGCCCCAGCCGGTCGGACAGCGCCTGGTGCGTGGCAAAGCGGGCAAGGCCCGCCCCGCTGGCGCGGCGGAACGCGGCAAAGTCGGGGGCATCGGGGTTCGACGCGGCAAACTCGGCGCGCAGCGCGGCCAGACGCGCGGGCAGCTCGGCGCCGTAGTCGATCATCGCGCCGGGCTGGCCCGGGATGTCGACGGGCACATGGGCGATGTTGAAGCGGCGCCGGCTGGACGGGGCGTAGGGGCTGAAATTGTTCGCATCGGTGGGAAAGCCCGCATGGATCGGGTTGAGCCCCACGAACCCGGCGCCTATCCGGGCAAGCCCCGCCACAACCGCGGCCAGATCGGCGTAATCGCCCAGCCCCGCCCCTTCGGCCAGCCCGTAAAGCGGCAGGGTCACGCCCCAGCCGCGCGGCGGCAGCGGCAGGCGCGCAGGCGCCGACAGGATCGTGGTGCCATGTCCGCCCAGCGTCAGCCGGTGCCGGCCCAGCGGCAAGGGCGGCAGGTGCAGCATTCCGTCTTCGGCCTGCCCCTCCAATTCGTGGCCGTCCTCCAGGCGCAGCGCCCAGGGGCCGCCCCGCGCGGGGCGGAGCGTGACCGGTTCGCCCGCCTCACCGATCACCCAGTCGGGCAAGGGCCGCGCGGCCTCGGCGGCGCGCAGCCGGTCCAGCGTGTCGCGCGCCTCGCCCTCGTGGCCGGCGGCCAGCCCCATGGCGCCCAGCACCGCACGCAGCGTCTCGGGCGGGGCCACGCGGTGCACGCCCATCTGGTCGGAATAGTCGATGAACACCCCGACGGCGCGGGCCAGCTCGTAAAGCGCCTCGTCGCTCATGCCGTGGGCTCCAGCACCAGAACCGCGACAGAATCCGCCGCCACCTTAAAGGCACCGCTGCGCAGGCTGCGCGGTGCAAGCGTCGGCCGCGAGCTGTCGAGATGGAGGCTCCACGCCTCGCCTTCGGGCGCCTCGGGCACCACCACCCGAACCGACGCGCCGGCGTTGAACACGGCGAAGACGGCGGTTTCCAGCGCGGCATAGGGCGGCGTGCCGGACGCGGTGCGCATCTCGACGGCAATGAGGCGCAATTCCGGGTCTTCCCAGTCTTGCTGGCTCATCGGCTCACCGTCGGCGCGGCGCCAGAAGATGTCCTCCAGCCCGTCGATGGCCCGCTCGCGCGAATGCAGAAACATCCGCTGGCGCAGCACCGGGTGCGCCTTGCGAAAGGCGATGGCCCGCCGGGTAAAGGCGAGAAACGCGTCGTCGGCGGCCTCCCAGTCGATCCAGGCGGTGGGGTTGTCCTGGCAATAGGCGTTGTTGTTGCCGCCCTGGCTGTGGCCGATCTCGTCGCCCGCCAGGATCATCGGCGTGCCCTGGCTGACCAAAAGGGTGGCCATCATGTTGCGTCGCCGCCGCGCGCGGGCAGTATTGACCGACGCGGTCTCGGTCGGCCCCTCCACCCCCATATTGTCCGAGAAATTCTCGGAATGGCCGTCGCGGTTGCCCTCGCCGTTGGCCTCGTTGTGCTTTTCCACGTAAGAGACCACGTCGGTCAGGGTAAAGCCGTCATGGGCGGTGAGGAAATTGACCGATGTCGTGGCAGGCCGGCCCGAATGGTCGAATTGCAGCGCCGAGCCGGTGATGCGTTCGGCCAGATCGGGCGCGCGCCCCGGATCGCCCCGCCAGAAACGGCGCACACCGTCGCGGAACTTGTCGTTCCACTCCATGAAGGGTGGCGGGAAGGCGCCCAGCTGATAGCCGCCGGGGCCGATATCCCAGGGTTCGGCGATCAGTTTCACCTTGGCCAGCACCGGGTCCTGCCGGATCGCCTGCAAGAGCGAGGCGTCGCGGTCGAACCCGTGCGGGCGCCGGCCCAGCGTCGCGGCGAGGTCGAAACGGAACCCGTCGACATGCATCACCTCGACCCAGTAGCGCAGGCTGTCCAGCACCATGCGCATCACCATCGGGTGGCCGGTGTTCAGCGTGTTGCCGGTGCCGGTGTCGTTGACATAGTGGCGCGGGTTGTCCGCGAGGCGGTAATAGCTGGCATTGTCGATCCCCCGAAAGGCCAGGGTCGGACCCATCTCGTTGCCTTCGCAAGTGTGGTTATAGACCACGTCGAGGATCACCTCGATGCCCGCGGTATGGAGCGTGGCCACCATCTGCTGGAACTCGGCGATGTCGCCATTGGCCATGTAACGCGGCTCTGGCGCGAAAAAGCCCAGCGTCTGGTAGCCCCAGTAGTTGGTCAGCCCCTTCTCGACCAGGAAGCGGTCGTTGAGAAAGGCCTGCACCGGCAAAAGCTCGATCGCGGTAACCCCGAGGTCCAGCAGATGCTCGATCACCGGCTCCTCGGCGAGGCCGAGAAAGGTGCCGGGCTTGGTCACGCGGGGGTGCAGCGCGGTCAGCCCCTTTACATGGGCCTCGTAGATCACCGATTGATCCGTCGGCACCTGCGGGGCGGCGTCGTCGCCCCAGGAAAAGGCCGGGTCCACGACCACCGATCGCGGCATGTAGGGCGCGCTGTCGCGCGTGTCGATCGACAGATCGTCGGCTTTCGCGCCGACCTCGTAGCCCATCAGCGCATCGTGCCAGCGCAGATGGCCGGTCAGCCGCTTGGCATAGGGATCGACGAGCAGCTTGTGGGGGTTGAAGCGGTGCCCCATGTCGGGCCGGTAGAGGCCGTGCACCCTAAGCCCGTATTGCTGGCCGGGGCGCAGCCCCGCGACATAGCCGTGCCAGATCGCGCCGGTACGCTCGGGCAGGTCCAGATCGGCCAGTTCCCTTGCGCCATCCTCGGAGAACAGCGCCAGCGTGACCCGGCTGGCATGCTCGGAAAAGACCGCGAAATTGACGCCCTCGCCATCGAAGGTGGCGCCCAAGGGGGCGGGCTGGCCGGCAGTCATCGTCAGGGGCAGCTCGGTCACGGGCGGGCGACGCTCCGGTAAAGGGCCGCGTATTCGGCGGCGGCCGGGCCCCAGCCCACCGGGTGGCGCATCCCGTTGCGGCGCAACTGCCGCCACGTCGCCTCGTCGCGGTAAAGCGCGCAGGTGCGGGTCAGCGCCTCTTCCAGCGCGTCCTCTGAATCGGGGCGGAACAGCACGCCGGTGGCAACGCCGGCCCTGAGGCCGGCCTCGTTTGCCGCGATCACCGTATCGGCCAGCCCGCCGGTGCGCGCCACCACGGGCACGGTGCCATAGCGCAGCCCGTAAAGCTGGGTCAGCCCGCAGGGCTCGAACCGAGAGGGCACCAGGACGGCGTCGCCGCCGGCGAACATCCGGTGCGACAGCGCCTCGTCATAGCCGATGCGCACGGCCACGCCCTCTTGCGTTTCGGCCGCGGCCAGCCACGCCTCTTCCAGTGCCCGGTCGCCGGACCCGAGCAGCGCCAGCCGCCCGCCATGTTCCAAAAGCGCCGGCAACGCCTCGAGCAGCAAATCCAGCCCCTTTTGCTCGGACAGCCGTGAGACGACCACGCAAAGCGGACCCTCGCCGTCGGAAAGGCCCATCTCCTCGATCAGCGCGGCGCGGTTTTTCGCCTTGCCGCGGGGCTGTTTGTAGGGGGCGATGTGGGGGTCCTGGGCGGGGTTCCACACGGTGTCGTCGATGCCGTTCAGGATCCCTGCCAGATCCGCGCGCCGGGTGCGCAGCACCCCGTCCAGCCCGTGGCCGAACTCGGGCGTCATCAATTCGCGCGCATAGGTCGGGCTGACCGTGGTCAGCCTGTCGGAAAACACCAGCCCCGCCTTGAGCGCCGAGATATCACCGTAATACTCGAACCCGTCGGTGCTAAAGCTGCGGCCGGGCAAGCCCAGCGGCTCCAGCCGGTCGGCGGCGGTCAGGCCGTGAAAGGCGATGTTGTGCACCGTCATCACCGTGCCGGTACGTTCCTGCGCGCCGCGCACCTGCAGGTAGACCGGGGCGAACCCGGCCTGCCAGTCGTGGCAATGCAACACCTCGGGGCGCCAGCCGTCGATGCCCTCGTCGGCGATCACGGCGGCGACGAATGAGAGCGCGGCAAAGCGCAGATCGTTGTCGTCCCAGTCGCGGCCGGCCTCGTCCATATAGGGCCCGCCGGGCCGGTCATAGAGATGCGGCGCGTCGATCACGTAGAGCTCCAGCCCGGCCGCCTGGCCCGCAAGCACCCGCGCCTGGGCGCCGAAGAGGTAGGGCAGATCGTGGACCGGGCGCAAATCGCCGGCCTTATCCAGCACCGCCCGATACCCGGGCAGCAGCACGCGCATCTGGCAGCCCTCGGCGGCCAGCGCGCCGGGCAGCGCGCCCACGACATCGGCCAGCCCGCCTGTCTTGACCAGCGGCGCGCATTCCGAGGCGACCGACAGGACGCGCGTCATCCCTGCGCTCTCCGATCCAGCATGTTCTGGGTGATCAGCGTGATGCCGCCCTCGGTCACGCGGAACCACTTGGCGTCTTCCTCGGGGTCTTCGCCAACCACCAGGCCCTGGGGGATCACCACGCCCCGGTCGATGACCACATTGCTGAGCCGCGCATGTCGGCCCACCGTCACGTAGGGCAGCACCACCGCGTGATCGAGCACCGAGAAGGAATTGGAGTGCACCATCGTAAAGAGCAACGAGTTGCGAACCTCCGTCCCCGAGATGATGCAGCCGCCAGAGACCATCGACGAGACCGCCGAGCCGCGCCGGTCTTCCTCGTCATGGATGAATTTCGCCGGCGGCACGCTTTCGGAATAGGTCCAGATCGGCCAGTCGCGGTCCCAGAGGTTGAGATCGGGGGTGAAATCGGTCAGGTCGATATTGGCCTTCCAGAACGCGTCGACCGTGCCCACGTCGCGCCAGTAGGCCGGCGCGGCGGGCCGGTCCTTGACACAGGAGTCGGTAAAGCGGTGGGCCATCGCCTTGCCGTTCTTCACGATGTCGGGGATCAGATCGCCGCCGAAATCGTGGGTCGAATTGGGGTCTTCGGCATCGCGGATCAGCAGATCGCGCAGAAATTTCCAATTGAAGACGTAGATGCCCATCGAGGCGAGGCTGTGGTCCGGGTCGCCGGGCATTGCCGGCGGATCGGCCGGTTTCTCGATGAAATCGGTGATGCGGTCGGTCCCGTCCACCGCCATCACCCCGAAGGCGCTGGCCTCGTCTCGCGGCACGGTCAGGCAGCCCACGGTGACGTCGGCCCCGCTTTGCACATGCTCGCGCAGCATGATTTCGTAATCCATCTTGTAGATGTGGTCGCCGGCCAGGATCAGCACGTAATCGACGCCATAGCTGTCGACGATATCGATATTCTGCGTCACCGCGTCGGCGGTACCGAGATACCACTTGTTTTCCGCCACGCGCTGCGAGGCGGGCAGGATGTCGAGATATTCGTTGCGCTCGGCGCGGAAGAAATTCCAGCCGCGCTGGCAATGCCGGATCAGGCTGTGCGCCTTGTACTGGGTGGCCACCGCCATCTTGCGGATGCCGGAATTCAGCGCGTTGGAGAGCGCGAAATCGACGATCCGCGTCTTGCCGCCGAAATAGACGGCCGGCTTCGCCCGGCTGTCGGTCAGCTCTTTCAGTCGGCTGCCGCGGCCGCCGGCGAGAACGAAGGCCATGCTGCGACTCGACAGCCTGCTATAGCGCATCTCCATCGGTGCCGTTTCCTTTCCTCACGTCCGCTGCTGCTTCAGGAATAGCACCGAGAGCGGCGGTAAAGTTACCTCGGCCGACGCGGGCAGCCCGTGATGGGGCGTGTCTGTTGCCGTCACACCACCCAGATTGCCCCGGTCGCCGCCGCCGTAAAGCGCCGCATCGGTGTTCAGCACCTCGCGCCAGCGCCCCGCGGCGGGCAGACCGCAGCGCCAGCCGGTACGCTCGACCGGGGTGAAATTGCAGATCACCGCCACCGGTTCGTCGTCCGGGTTGCCGATGCGCAGCCATGCAAAGATCGAGTCCTCCCACGCGTCGGCCTCGATCCAGCGGAAGCCGTCGCCTTCGCAATCCTTGGCATGCAGCGCCGGCGTGTCGCGGTAAAGCCGGTTGAGATCGCGCACAAGCGCCTGGACGCCCGCGTGCGCCGGCGCCTCCAGCAGCCCCCATTCGAGTTGGGCGGCATGGTTCCACTCCGACCGCTGCGCGAACTCCTGGCCCATGAACAAGAGCTTCTTGCCCGGATGCCCCCACATGAAGCCGTAATAGGCCCGCAGGTTGGCGAACTGTTCCCAGTCCGGCCCCGGCATCTTGGACAGCATGCTGCCCTTGCCGTGCACCACCTCGTCATGGCTGATCGGCAGGATGAAATTCTCGGAAAAGGCGTAGACCAGCCCGAAGGTCATCTGGGAATGGTGGTGCTTGCGATAGATCGGCGCGCGCTCGATGTAATTGAGCGTGTCGTTCATCCAGCCCATGTTCCACTTGTAGCCAAAGCCCAGGCCGCCGCTGTCGACCGGCTGCGAAACCTGGGGAAAGCTGGTGCTTTCCTCGGCCGCCGTCAGCACCCCCGGCACCTCGCCGTAGACGGTGGTGTTCATCCGCCTCAGCATGGCGATCGCCTCTAGGTTTTCGCGCCCGCCATGGATGTTGGGCACCCATTCGCCCTCGTCCCGCGAATAATCGCGGTAGAGCATCGAGGCGACGGCATCCACGCGCAGGCCGTCGACGTGGTATTCCTCCAGCCAGTATAGCGCGTTGGAGATCAGGAAATTGGCCACCTCGGTGCGGCCGTAATTGTAGATCAGCGTGTTCCAGTCGCGGTGAAACCCCTCGCGCGGGTCGGCATGTTCGTAAAGCGCGGTGCCGTCGAAGCGCGCCAGCCCGTGGCTGTCGGCCGGGAAATGGGCGGGCACCCAGTCCATGACCACGCCGAGGCCGCGGCCATGGGCGGCGTCGATGAGGTCGCGGAACTCGTGCGGGGGGCCGTGGCGGATGGTGGGGGCGAACATCCCGATGGGCTGATACCCCCAGGAGCCGTCGAAGGGAAACTCGGTGAGCGGCAGGAACTCGATATGGGTAAATCCCATGTCGGCGACATAATCGACCAGCTCCTCGGCCGCCTCCTTGTAGGACAGCGGGCGGCCACCCTCGTCGAGCCGGCGCCGCCAACTGCCAAGATGCACCTCGTAGATCGAGATCGGCGCGGTGCGCGCGTTGTTGCCCGCACGGTGGCCCATCCAGGGGCCGTCATCCCAGCCGTAGCCCGAGATATCGCGCACCACGCTGGCGTTTTCCGGCGGGTGCTGGGCGCCAAAGCCCACCGGGTCGGCCTTGAGCGGCAGCACCGTACCGTCGCCCGACAGCAATTCGTACTTGTAGACGGTACCTTCGCCGAGGTCGGGAATGAAGATCTCCCAAACGCCGGTCGCGCCGCGCCGGCGCATCGGGTGGCGCCGCCCGTCCCACTGGTTGAAATCGCCCACGACCGACACGCGGGCCGCATTCGGCGCCCAGACGGCGAAATGGGTGCCGCGCGCGCCCTCGTGGCCGCGCACATGGGCGCCCAGCACCTGCCAGATCCGCTGATGCGTGCCCTCGCCCAAGAGGTATTCGTCCATCTCGCCGATCACCGGGCCGAAGCGGTAGGCATCGTCGGCCTGCCATGTCGTGCCGTCGGCGGCCTCGCCGCGCAGGCGATAGTCCCGTGTGTCGGCAACGGGGCCGCGGAAGAGCCCCGGCAGGCCCGGCACAGGCGCCAGCGGATGCGCCTCGCCGCCCACCAGCGCGGCCATCGCGGCGGCGCCCGGGTGGCAGACCGTCACCTCGGTCTGCCCACCCCGACGATGTGGACCGAGCAAGGCAAACGGGTCGTCATGGGCAGCGGCGAGCAGGCGCTGCAACTCGGGGTCGGGCGCGGCGGGCGTCTTTGCAGGGTGTGACATGCGCCCTAGCCTAGGGCCTGACGTCCCGAATGCAACACATCCCCGGGGCCGGGTACCTCAAGCGCCTCGGCGTTCCAAATGTCGGCCATGTAGCCCCTGATCGCCCGGTCGGACGAAAACCAGCCCGACCGCGCGGTATTGATCGCCGCCATGCGCATCCAGGCGTTCTGGTCGGCAAAGGCGGCGTCGATGCGCCGCTGGGCCTCCCAATAGGCGGTGAAATCCGAACAGACGAGGAAATAGTCGTGGTGGCTGAGGTTGCCCGTCACCCCGTGGTAGCGCCCGGGATCGTCGGGCGAAAACCGCCCCTCGCCGATGTCGGCCAGCGCGCCGGCAAGCCGTGCGTCGGCCTCGATCGCCTGGGCGGCGTGGCCCGGCACCTCGCGCCGGGCAATCACCTCGTCGGCGGTCATCCCGAAGAGGAAGAAGTTCTCTTCGCCCACCCGCTCGCGGATCTCGACATTGGCGCCATCGAGCGTGCCCACGGTCAGCGCGCCGTTCAGCGCGAATTTCATGTTGCCGGTGCCAGAGGCCTCTTTGCCGGCGGTCGAGATCTGTTCGCTGAGATCGGCCGCCGGGATCAGCCGCTCGGCC
Source organism: Rhodovulum robiginosum (assembly GCF_003944755.1). Taxonomy (GTDB): domain Bacteria; phylum Pseudomonadota; class Alphaproteobacteria; order Rhodobacterales; family Rhodobacteraceae; genus Rhodovulum; species Rhodovulum iodosum. The sequence continues at coordinate 165,021 of NZ_RWGU01000046.1, read as the reverse complement.
AGCGTCACGTTGTAGTTCGGCAGGAAAGCCACCTTGAGATAGGGCGCGGTCACCGGATCGGCGTTGATCACGGCGGCCACTTCGTTGATCAGGTGCACGATTTCCTTGGCAAAGACATAGCCCGGTGCGGCCTTGCCTGCGAAGATCTTGACCCGCGGCGTCCAGCCCGCATCGGGATTGGCCGCGATTTCCTTCCACAGCGCGATGGTCTCCAGCAGGTTCATGTGCTGGCGCTTGTATTCGTGGATGCGCTTGATCTGCACGTCGAACAGCGCCGTGGGGTCGACCTTGAGGTCCATCTCGGTGGCCAGCCAGTTGGACAGATCGGCCTTGTTCTCGCGCTTGGCCGCGGCGTAGCGGTCGAGAAAGCCCGCATCGCCGAAATACGGCTCGAGCTGCTCCAGCTGTTCCAGGTCGTCGACCCAGCCCTCGCCGATCGTGTCGGTGATCAGCGCCGACAGCCGCCGGTTGGCCGACAGAACCCAGCGGCGCGGGGTCACGCCGTTGGTCTGGTTCACGATGCGGTCGGGGTGCAGGCGGTGCAGCTCGGCGAAGACCGTGCTTTTCATCAGTTCGGTATGCAGCGCCGACACGCCGTTGACCTTGTGCGCCATCATGAAGGCCAGCTCGCCCATCTTGACCTCGCCGTGCTCCAGCGCGCTGACCTGGCGCGTGGGCTGCTTGACCGCGTGCGCCGCGTCGATCCGCTCGATCAGTTGCATGTGGCGCGGCAGCAGGCGGTGCATCAGGTGCTCGGGCCAGCGTTCCAGCGCCTCGGGCATCAGCGTGTGATTGGTGTAGGACAGGCACGCCCGCGCGGTGACGATGGCCTCGTCCAGCTCCATCCCCCGCTCGTCATGCAACAGCCGCACCATCTCGGGCCCGGCGATGGCCGGGTGCGTGTCGTTGAGTTGGATAGCGGCCTTTTGCGGCAACAGCCGCAGGTTGTCATGTTCGGCCTCGAACCGGCGCAGGATGTCGCGCAGCGACGCGGCGGTGAAGAAGAATTCCTGCTTGAGCCGCAGCTCCTTGCCCTGTTCCGTGGTGTCGTCGGGGTACAGCACCCGGCTGATGGTGCGTGCCAGCGCCTCGGGCTCGGCAGCGGCGGCGAATTCGCCGCGGTTGAACCGCTCGAGGTCGAAGCCGTGCAGCGGCCGCGCGCTCCACAGCCGCAGCGTATTGGCCCAGCGGCCCTGCCAGCTGATGATCGGCGTGTCGTAGGCCTTGGCCACCACCGCCTCTTCGGGGTGCCAGACGGCCTTGCCGCCATCCTCGGACACCTCGCCGCCAAAGCACAGCTTGAAGGCGATGTCGCTGCGCTCGAACTCCCAGGCGGGGCGCTGTTGCAGCCAGTCCTCGGGTTCTTCCACCTGCCGGCCCTGCACGAAGCGCTGCTTGAAAAGGCCGTGCTCGTAGCGGATGCCATAGCCGAAGGCCGGGCAGCCGACGGTGGCCAGCGACTCCATGAAACAGGCGGCAAGCCGGCCGAGGCCGCCATTGCCGAGCGCCGCGTCGGGCTCGTCGGCGAGGATGTCCTGCAGGTTCAGGCCCAGATCGGTCAGCGCCCTGTCGGCGGCCTCTTCCAGACCGAGATTGACCATCGAATCTTCCAGAAGCCGGCCGATCAGGAATTCCATCGACAGGTAGTAGACCCGCTTTGCCCCGGAATGGCGCGCCGTTCGCATCGAGGCGAACCAGTGGTCCACGATCCGCTCGCGCAGGGCGAGCGACAGCGCGATGCGCCAGTCATGGATTTCGGCCATCTCCGGCTCTTTGCCCAGGTCGTAGGTCAGGTGGCGCAGGATGCTGTCGCGCAGATCGGCTGAGGTCACGAGATCGCCCTCCAAGGCGGAAGCGACCGGGGCGTTGGCGACCCGGCCGACTGTCATCGAAGTCACCGCAGCCTTATTCACAAGAACCGCCCCGGCTGCAACTGCAACACACCAGAACGTGCGCAGCCGGGGCCCGAGGCGCCCTTGGGCGGTCACTTCCTCAGCAGAGGTGCCCGATTGCGCGGCTCAGGCGAGAAGGCTGTCGTCCGAGCCGATCGGAAGCCCCATCCCAAGGCAGGTCTCGGCGGGCGCGGTCGAAAACACGCGCGTCATGGATTGGCCCGCGCGCAGATCGGCAAGGAGATCGGCGGGCCTGCCTGCAACAGGTTTGTTGCGGCCCGGCAACGCCCTGTCGGATGTCAGCCCAGCGCCATCTCGGGCACCTCGCCGTGCACCACCAGCGCCGCCTCGGTGGCGCCCTGCACGTCCTCCACCGACACACCCGGGCCCCGTTCGCGCAGCACCAGCCCGTCGTCGGTGGGCTCGATCACCGCCATTTCGGTGACGATCAGGCTGACGCGCCGGTCGGCGGTCAGCGGCAGGGTGCATTCGGGAACGATCTTGGATTTGCCCTTCTGGGTGTGGACCATCGCCACGATCACGCGCTTGGCGCCGGTGACCAGATCCATCGCGCCGCCCATGCCGGGCACCATCTTGCCAGGGACCATCCAGTTGGCCAGATACCCTTTCTCATCGACCTGAAGACCGCCCAGCACGGTCATGTCCAGATGCCCGCCGCGGATCAGCCCAAAGCTCATCGCGCTGTCGATCGAGGCCGCGCCCGGCACCGCGGTGACGAAACCGCCCCCGGCATCGGTGAGGTCGCGGTCCTCCATCCCCTCGGGCGGACGGGAGCCGAGGCCGATCACCCCGTTTTCCGCCTGGAAGAACACGTGCATGTCGTCGGGTACGAAACTGGCCACCATCGAGGGCAGGCCGATGCCGAGATTGACCAGCATCCCCTCCCGCACCTCCTGCGCCACGCGGCGGGCGATGATTTCCTTGACGTCCATCACTGAGCCCTCTCCAGCAGGTAATCGACCAGGACGCCGGGCGTCTTGACCGCGTCGGGCGAGATCACGCCCACCGGCATGATGTGATGCGGCTCTGCGATCACCGTGTCGGCCGCCAGCGCCATGATCGGATTGAAGTTATGCGCGGTGAGCGTGTATTCGAGATTGCCCACGTAGTCGGCCTGCCGCGCGTCGATCAGCGCGAAATCGCCCCGAATCGGCTTTTCCAGCAGGTATTTCCGCCCGTCGATCTCGATGATCTGCTTGCCCTCGGCGACGAGCGTGCCGACGCCGGTATGGGTCAGCACGCCGCCCAGGCCCACACCGCCGGCGCGGATGCGCTCGACCAGGGTGCCCTGGGGCACCAGCTCGATCTCCATCTCGCCGGCGATCATCCGGCGCTGCGCCTCGGGGTTCAGGCCGATATGGCTGACGATGGCCTTGGCCACCAGCCCGGCATCGACCAGCTTGCCGATGCCCTGGCCCGGGCGGCAGGTATCGTTGGCGACCACGGTCAGCCCCCCGACCCCGCGCGCCGCGATGGCGTCGATCAGCCGGTGGGGCGAACCAACCCCCATGAAGCCGCCGATCAGCAGGACGGCGCCCTCGGGGATCAGCTCGGCCGCCTCTTCGGGTTTCAGGGCCCGCTGCTTCATGCCGCCGTCTCCTCTTTTTGCGCCAGCATGTCGCGGGCCGCCCGCGCGATCACGAGTTCTTCGTTGGTGGGAATGACAAGGACGCGCACACGGCTCAGATCGGTCGAGATGATCTGCTCGCTGCGCAGGTTGCGGCCTTCGTCGATCTCCATGCCGAGCCAGCCCATCCCCTCGCACACCTTTTCGCGGATATGGACCGAGTTCTCGCCGATGCCGCCGCAGAAGACCAGCGTACTGACCCCGCCCAGCGCCGCGGCCAGCGCGCCCAGCTCGCGCCGGATGCGGAATACGAAATACGATATGGCCTCGCGCGCGCGCTCGTTCTCCTTGGCCGCCGCTTCCAGCGTGCGCATGTCGTTCGACAGCTCGGACAGGCCCAGAAGGCCCGACTCCCTGTAGAGAACGTTCTGAATCTCGTCCGCCCCCATCCCCTCGGTCTGGAGCATGTAGAGCAGCACGCCGGGGTCGAGCTGGCCGCAGCGCGTGCCCATCGGCAGCCCGTCGAGCGCGGTGAACCCCATCGACGAGGCGACAGAGCGCCCGCCCATCAGCCCGCACATCGACGCGCCATTGCCCAGATGCGCGACGATCGTGCGGCCCATGTGCAGATGCGGCGCAATCTCGGCCAGCTTGCTGGAGATGTACTCGTAGCTCAGCCCGTGAAAGCCGTAGCGGCGCACGCCCTCGTCGTAAAACCGGCGCGGAATCGCGAAGGTATCGTTGACCCACGGGTGATTGCGGTGAAAGGCGGTATCGAAACAGGCCACCTGCACCGCGTCGGGAAACAGCTCCAGCGCGGCACGCACGCCCGACAGGTTGTGCGGCTGATGCAGCGGCGCGAGCGGTTCGAACTCGGCCAGCCGCTTGATCACCTTGTCGGTCAGCTCGACCGGGGCGTCGAAATCGGGGCCGCCATGGACGACACGGTGGCCGACGGCCGAAAGCGTGGCGTCGGGGCGCCGGTCGCGCAGAAACGCGACCACGCGTTCCAGCGCGGTGCCGTGATCGGATACGTGGTTTCGCCCGAATTCCTTGTCGATAAGGACCGCGCCATCGGGTCCCTTGGCGCGCATATGGGCGCGCTGACCCTGGCCGATGCGCTCGACCAGGCCGACGATCCGCGCGTCGGGCTCGCCCGCGTCGGTATCCAGGTGGAAATACCCGAATTTCAGAGACGACGATCCGGCATTGAGGGTAAGCGCGTGGGCCATGGGGGCTACTCCGCCGCCTTGCTGACCGTCATCTGGCCTGTGATCCGCGCATTGTGCAGCGCTGCCACCGCGCAGGAGGCAAGCCGCGCCTTGTCGCCGTCGGAACGCGAATTGAGGATGATCGGGACCGTCGCCCCCATCACCACGCCCGCCCCCTCGGCGTGAGAGATATAGGCCAGCTGCTTGGCCAGCATGTTGCCCGAGTCGAGGTTCGGCACCACCAGCACCTCGGCCCGCCCCGCCACATCGGAGGTGATGCCCTTGGTACGCGCCGCGGCGATGTCCACCGCGTTGTCCATCGCCAGCGGCCCATCCACCATGCCGCCGGTGATCTGCCCGCGCTCGGCCATCTTCGACAGCAGCGCGGCATCGAGCGAACTGGGAATGTCGGGGTTCACCGTCTCGACCGCCGACAGCACGCCGACCTTGGGCGTTTCGATCCCGAGCGAAATGGCCAGGTCGATGGCATTTTGCACGATGTCCATCTTGGTGCGCAGGTCTGGGGAGATGTTGATTGCCGCGTCGGTGACCAGCAGAGGGTGCGGAACGCCCGGCACGTCCATCACGAAGACATGGGTAAAGCGGCGCCCGGCGCGCAGGCCGTTTTCCTTTCGCAGCGCCGCCTTGAGCAGGACCTCCGTGTGCAGGTGCCCCTTCATCAGCGCCGCCACCCGGCCCTCGGACACGAGATCGACGCAGAGGTTGGCGGCCTTGGCGTGGTCGGGGGCGTCGATCACCTCGTAGTCGTCGAGCGAGATGCCCAGCTCGGCCGCGGCGGCCGATATCTTGGCGGCGCTGCCCACCAGGATCGGGGCGATGATCGTGTGCCGCGCGCCCAGGATCGCCCCGCCCAGCGAGTTGATCTCTTCGGGGCACACCACCGCGGTGGGCAGCGGCGCCAGCGGCTCGGCGCGCTCGATCATCGCGTCGAAATGGCGGTGGCGCTCGACCAGCAGACCCGGAATTTCGAGATCGTCGAAAACCATCTTTCGGCGCGGCGCCAGGACATCGGCCTCGCCCTCCAGGATCGTCGCGCCGTCGGACTTGCGCGTCACGACCGTGTCCATGACGATGCAATTGTCCGCGCGCTTCTCGGTGACGGTGACCCGCGCGATCAGCTCATCGCCCGCATGCGCGCGCTTGAGAAATCTCAGCGTCTGGTTGCGGTAAAGCGTTCCTGCCCCGGGCAGGACGTTGCCGATCACCGCCGAGATCAGCGAGGCCACCCACATCGCGGGCGCCACCGCTTCTTCCTTGCCGTCGCCATCGCCGTCATGCTTGGCCAGATGCATCGGATTATGGTTCCCCGACGAGCTGGCATAGACATAGAAATCGTCCACCGTGCAGGCCCGCACCGTCTCGGCGGAATCCCCGATAGAGATCTCGTCGTAGGTCCGATTTTCCTCGATCTTCATTCGGCAGCACTCCCGATGGGCTTTTCGGCCGGCTGCAGCGGGTCGTCCAGCACGTCTTCCACCGCCGGCGGCAGGCCGAGAACTTCGCGGAACTGCTGTATCATGGTCAGGGTGCGTGGTTCCATCTCGTCGACCGGGCCGGGCACATATTGCACCACCTTGGCCGCCAATTCACGCTCGGCGGGGTCGGGCAGCAGGTCGGGCAGCGATGCGATGGCGCCCTCGGGATCGAAGGTGGCCACCAGCGTCTGCTCATGGATGATCCGCGCGCGCTCTTCCATGCTCAGCGCCGCGAAGGGGGCGTCCCGGTTGATCACCCGGGCCGAGCGTTCCAGACGGTCGCGCCGCACCGCGCCGCGATTCTCAGCCAGCAGCACCAGCATCCTGAGCACCGCCTCGACGAACCCGCCCTGCGAGATGTGCGACAGCGCATTCTGCACCATCGGCAGGGCGCGCAGCTCTTCGATGCTCTTGCGGGTGCGGCGCACCGCGTTGGGCTGGCCGAAGGCGCGCGCCCAAGGCGTGTTCCAGATCGCGTAAAAGGTCATCTCGTAGGCCGCGTCGCGCATGTCGCGGGCAAGGTCCATCCATTGCTCGGTCATGTCGGCGGCCAGTTGCTCGATCCGAAGGAAAGGGTTCGACGGGTCGGCGGGCTGGCGGGTCTCGCGCACATGTTCGGCGCCGGTGGTCAGCGGCGCGAGTGAGGGGTTGATCGAAGACAGCACCGAGCGCTGCACGCGGAGCGGATGCAATGCGCGCGACGCCTGGGCCACGGGCGCGCTGACCATGGATTTGACGAACGGCCGGACCATCGTATCATAGACCTCCGACTGCATCTGGCTGGCCCGCGCCACGGCGGCAAAGGCGGCCTCTTCGTGGCGGCCCCCGCTCAGCGCCTCGAGATCGGCAAAGCGCCGCTCGGCAAAGCTGACGAGGAAGGTCTTGTCGTGGCCATGGCCCTCGACCGCGTCGATCTTCATCTCGTAAAGCCCCGGCGCCAGCGCCTCGATCGTCTTCAGCGTGGACGAGACCTCGGTATGCTCTTTCTTGGCGATCTTCGACGAGACGAAGATGCCCAGATGCCCCACCTCCTCATGCACCATGTAGACGATGCGCTGGCCGCGGATGCGGATCTCGTCGACATTGGCATAGGCATCGAGGATCCAGTTCAACGCCTGCTGGGGGGGCGTGATGTTGTCGCCGTGGCTGGCGAAGACGATGATCGGCGCGCGGATCGCCTTGATATCGACCAGCCGGCCGGGCTCCAGCATCGCGGTGTTCTTGGTCAGGCGGTTGCCGACGAAAAGCTGTTCGACGACCCAGTGGATCTCGGCCTCGTTGAGCATGAAGAACCCGCCCCACCAGCGTTCGAACTCGAGGAAACGCTCGGCGCCGTGATCGACGGTGGAAAACAGGTCGTAATACTTGCGGAAGAAGTTGCGGCTGGGGTTCAGCTGTTCGAAGTTCATCACCAGGTTGGCGCCGTCGAACACGCCCCCGCCGAGGTCGGACCACAGCATGGGCTGCCACGTGCCGCCCAGGATACCCGCGTTATAGCGCATCGGGTGCTTGCCGATCTCGCCCGACCAGGTGGCCACCGGCGCGCCGTTCAGCACGATCGGGCCGGTCAGGTCGGGGTTGGTGGCGGCCAGCAGCAGCGTCGCCCAGCCGCCCTGGCAGTTGCCGGTGATCACGGGCTTGGCCGCGTCGGGGTGGCGGCGGGTCACCTCGCGCACGAATTCGGCCTCGGCGCGGGTGACATCGGCGAGCGTCTGGCCGGGTTCGGGCAGCCGCTTGAAGGCCACGAAATAGACCGGGTGCCCGTCGCGCAGCGCCACGCCCACCTGGCTGTCGGGCTTGAATCCGCCGATGCCGCCGCCATGCCCCGCGCGCGGGTCGATGATGATATAGGGGCGCTTGGTGTCATAGACCTGGCAGCCCTCGGGCGGGATGATCCGCAGCAGCTGGTAGTTGCACGGATGGCGCAGATCGGCGCCGTCGACGATCACCTCGTAATCGTAGATCAGCACCGGCGGGCAACCCGCGGCCTCGTGCTCGCGGAAAATGTCGCCGCGACGGCGCAGCACGTCCATCGCCAGCACCCAGCGTTCGGACGCGTCGCGCAGGTATGCGGTGAAATCCGCGGCGCGTTCGCGGCCCTGTCCGGTGGCCGCCTCGACCGCCAGCGCGGCCATCTTGTCGAGGGCGGACTTGGCCCGCGCGGTGTGGTCGGCATAGATCGCGTTGCCGTGGCGGCTGGCGGCCTCGCGCAGGATGTCGCCGCCCAGCGCGCCGGTGCCATAGGCATCGGCCAGTGCTGCGATGCGTTCCTGTGGCAGCGCCCGCGCGCCATCGAGCGCCGCGTTGATCAGGTCCTTGGCATCGTGACTTGCCGAATGCCCGAGAACTTTTTCCATGGGTCGTCTCCTTTAGCCGACGATGCCGTAGCCGCCGTCTATGGGGTGCACGCCGCCGGTGACGTTCGACGCCTGTCGGCTGGCCAGGAAGGCGCAATAGGCGCCCACGTCTTCGATGGTGGCAAGGTGGTGAGTGGGAGCTCGCTGCGCCGCAGCATCGAGTAATTCGTCGAATTCGGCAATGCCGGATGCGGCGCGTGTGGCCATCGGCCCGGGCGAGAGCGCATGCACGGAAATACCCTTGGGGCCCAGCTCGGCCGCGGCGTAGCGCACGACGGATTCGAGCGCAGCCTTGACCGGACCCATGATGTTGTAGTGCTCCACCACGCGGCTCGCCCCCTGGAACGAGACGGTCATGCAGGTGCCGCCATCGGGCATCAGGGGCTCGGCATGGCGGATCATCCGCAGGAAGGAATGCACCGAGACGTCCATCGCCAGCCCGAACCCCTTGGCCGAGCAGTCCACCACGCGGCCATGCAGATCCTCGCGGGGGCAAAAAGCTATGGAATGCAACGCGGTATCCAGACGGCCCCACCTCTCGGCGATCTCGCCGAACAGCGCCGTCATCTGATCGGCGTCCTGCACGTCGAGCGGCCGGATGATCTCGGCGCCCAGTTCTTCGGCCAGCGGGCGAACATGGGGCTCGGCCTTGTCGTTGAGATAGGTGACGGCGATCCTGGCGCCCTGCGCCTTCAGCGCCCGGGCGCAGCCCCATGCGATAGAGCGATCGTTGGCGATCCCGACCACGAGCGCCGTGGTGCCCTGGAGTGAAAACATGGCCTGTCTCCTGCTGCTGCCTGCGGTGCGTGTCGCGCTGGGCGGATACGCCATTTCGCACCTGCAGCATAGAGGCAGCCCGTGAAATAATTATAACGCCGGTAGCGGGCTGGGGCATGCTATTGTGCGTTCTGCTACCGTTGAGGCAACGTGGGATGGACGGCGCCTATTCACGCAGCGACAGCCCGATGACGGGCAGCCGGCTCTGGGCCGGGGCCGACCAGCCTGCCCTGCGCGCGCTCGGCGTGGCGCGGATGCGTGTCGGCACCGAGGGCGCGCCCGTCGGCCGGCGCGAGGTGCGGGCGCACCCGTTCTACATCCTGTCCGAACTCACCCGGCTCGACGCGCCGCCGGCGGAACCCCTATTGATCGTGCCGCCGATCTCGGGCCAATTCGCACCGCTTTTGCGCGACATGATCGTGACGCTTCTGGCCCGGTACCGGGTCTTCGTGCTGGATTGGGTCAACGCCCGCCACGTGCCGCGCACGGCCGGCAGCTTCGGCTTCGAGGCCAATATCGCCGCCGTGCATGCGGCAATCCGCGCCATGGGGTCCGGCGGGCACGTGGTGGCGCTTTGCCAGGGGGGCGTGCCGGCGCTGGCCGCCACCGCCCGGCTGAGCGAGGCGGGCGACCCGGCGGTGCCCGCGGCGCTGGCGCTGATCGCCGCGCCCGTCGACGCCATGGCCAACCCCACGGGCCTGGTGCGGCTTTTGCGCGACCGGCCGATCAGCTGGTATCGCACGGTGCCGCTCTGGCCGGTGTCGCACCGCTATGCCGGCGCCGGGCGCATGGTCTACCCCGCCTGGATGCAACTTGCCGCGGTCAACAGCTATATCGGCCGCCGCGCCACGGGCGACGCCGAGATCGCGCGAAAGATGCGCCACGACGACGGGACCGACCCCGGCCATTTTCCGTTTCTCGACCTGTGCACCTCGGTGATGGATATCGACGGCGAGAACTATGTCGAGAACATCGCCCGGGTTTTTCACGAGCGCGCCCTGGCGCGCGGCCGGCTGTTATTCGAGGGCGCGCCGGTCCGGCCCGACGCGATGTCGGGCACCGCGCTGATGACCGTCGAGGGAGAGGTTGACGATATCGCCGCACCCGGACAGACGGCCGCCGCCCATGCGCTCTGCCCTGCCCTGCCCGCGCGGCGCCGCGGGCGCCTGGTGGTGGCGGATTGCGGTCATTTCTCGCTGTTTCACGGCGCACGCTGGCGCGACGAGATCGCGCCAGCGTTGATCGACTTTGTTCGCAATGCGGCCTGAGGCCGATCCGCGCCGCGCTCAGTAGGTTTCGAAGAACCGAATGTAGCGGATCACCGTCGGCGTCAGCGAAATCATCAGCAGCGCGGGCAGCATCAGCGTCGCCAGAACAGCGGACATCTGAACCGGCAGGCGGTTCGCCTTTTCCTGCGCTCTCAACTCGCGGCGCAGGCGCATTTCGGCGGCGTAGGTGGTCAGGGCACGCGAAACGCTGGTGCCGAATTCCATCGATTGCAGGATCACGTTGACGAAGGCTGTCACCTCTTCCACGCCCATGCGGTTGGCCATGTCGCGCAAGGCACGGTCGCGTTCCTTGCCCGCGTTGATTTCCTGCTGCGCCGCGATGAATTCCTCGGAGATTTCCGGAGAGGTTTTCGACATTTCCTGCGCCACCCGCAGCATCGCCGCGTCGAACCCGAGGCCGGCCTCCACCGCGACCTGCAACAGGTCCAGCGTGTTGGGAAACGCCTTTCTGATCGCCTTCTGTCGCTCTTCGATCCGCGATTTCAGCCACAACGAAGGGGCAAAAAAGCCGGCGGCGACCAGAACCGTCAGAATCCTCAGCGTATCGTTGCGGCCGATTTGCGATACGAACTCGGCAATGGGGGCCGGCAGATCGACCGCCGCGTTCAGCAGAAGAAAGCCGATGAACAGAAGCGGCAAGCACAGGGCCAGCACGGAACGCACGAGGAAGAAGTTCCGCACCGCGTGGTCGCCGCGTTTGCCGGCCATCGCCAGCTTGCGCGCGATGTCGGACCGACGCTCTTTCGAGACGGGTACAACGGTCTTCATCAGGCCGCTCGGTGTGCTGTCGCCCGCCCGGATCAGCTGGCCGTCGAAGCCCGCTGCCGCTTTCGCACGCGACGCGCGCATACGGCGTGTCACCGGCGAGGGTTCAGCGGTTGCGCCCGCCAATCCGTAGAAGATGATGAGAACCCCGACACCCACGCCCATCAACGCCAGCGTGTTGGGCGTCAGCTCAAAGGATTGTAGAAGTTCCACGAAATCTTCGTACATGGCGCACCCACCTTTCGGCGTTTAAAAATCGAAATTCACCAGCTTTTTCAGCATGATAAAGTTGAGAAACACGAGGGTCACGATGGCAATGGCAATCGGTAGGAACAGCGGATCGTCCTTGATATCGCCGTAGAACGAGGGCACGAGGACCGACATGATGGCATAGATCAGGACCGGCAGCGCCGACAGGATATTGGCCGACAGCCGGCCTTCCGAGGACAAGGCGCGGATCTTGCGGCGCATTGTCGATCGGTCGCGGATCACTTGCGCGAGGACCTCGAGGATCCGCGCCAGGTTGCCGCCCGTGCCGTGCTGGATACCGACGCTGACCGACAGCATCTGCACATCTTCGGTGCCGATCCTTTCAGCAAGATCGGCGAACCCTGTCGCAATGTCGTCGCCGTAGCTGACCTGGTCGAGGAGGATGCCGAACTCAGAGCCTATGGGATCGGGCATTTCCTGCGCCACGCTGGCCACGGTCGCGTTCAGCGGGTGGCCGACCCTGAGACCCCGTGCCATGAGGTCAAGCGCGTCGGGAAGCTGCTTTTCAAGCTTTTCCATGCGCTTTTTCCGGGCGTCGTAGACCAGGGCCATGGGAAAGAACAGCACAACCGCGATGGCACCCATGGCGGCCAGGCCCGGATCGACGTAGCGCGACGCGAAAATGTAGACCGGCACCGAGGACAGCAGGCAAATCGCGATGAATACCGGCGGTGAAATCGTCAGCCCGGCTTGGCTGAGCAGCTGCCGAAGGTTGCCGAAATAGGGGATCAGGCCCAAAAGGCCGCCTTGCTTGGGCGGTCGCAGGAGCTCCAGAACCTCCGCCGTGCTGGCACCCCGACGCATCGCCCTGAGGCGGCGGTTTCGCGCCGCGGCGTCGCTGGAATTATACATCAGGGCCTGGCGCAACCCCTCGAACGCCAGCAGCACGCCTACGAAAACCAGCACGTAGACGACGAACAGGATCTCCGAATTGCCGAAATACTGAAACATCACATCACCTCATCGCGCAGGAACATCTCCGGCGGGATGTCGACGCCAGCCGCCTGAAGGTCCTCGATGAATTTCGGCCGGATGCCGGTGGTGACGAAATCGCCCAGGACTTCGCCTGCTTCCGACTTGCCGCGGCGCTTGAAGACCACGATGTCCTGCATCGTAATCACGTCACCCTCCATGCCGGTGATCTCGCTCAGGCTCACCACCTTGCGCTTGCCGTCGCTGAGACGCGCCAGCTGCAGCACCACATGGATGCCCGAGGCGATCGTGGCCCGGATCGTGCGCGCGGGCAGATCGGCGCCCATCATGGTAACCATCTGTTCCAGACGGCCCATGGCATCGCGCGCGCTGTTGGCGTGGATCGTGGTCATCGAACCGTCGTGGCCGGTATTCATCGCCTGCAGCATGTCGAACGCCTCGGCGCCGCGCACCTCGCCCACGATGATGCGGTCGGGCCGCATCCGCAGCGCGTTACGCACCAGGTCGCGCTGGCTGACCGCACCGGTTCCCTCGGTGCTGGGCGGGCGGGTTTCCAGCCGCACCACGTGTTCCTGCTGAAGCTGCAGTTCGGCCGCGTCCTCGATGGTGACGATGCGCTGGCGCGGGTCGATGAACGAGGACATCGCGTTCAGCATCGTCGTCTTGCCCGAACCGGTGCCCCCCGAGATCAGAACGTTCAGCCGCGCCTCGACGAGGCCCTGCAACAGCTCGGCCGTCATCGGTGTCAGCGAGCCCTGCTCGATCAGCCGCTCCAGCGTCAGCGGATTGCGCGAGAATTTGCGGATCGACAGCGAGGGCCCGTCGATCGAACAAGGGCGAATGATGGCGTTGACCCGGCTGCCGTCCTCCAGGCGGGCGTCCACCCAGGGCTGCGATTCATCCACGCGCCGGCCGATGCGCGACACGATCTTGTCGATGATCCGCAGCAGGTGCCGCTCGTCACGAAAGCGCACAGGTGTGCGTTCCAGTACACCGAACCGTTCGACGAACACCGTCTTGTGCGAGTTGACGAGAATATCGTTCACCGTCGGGTCCGCGAGCAGCGGCTCGAGCGGGCCGAGGCCCAGCACCTCGTCGATCAGTTCGTCGACGACGCGTGCCGTCGCGTCGGCGCGCATCAGGATGCCGTCTTCCTTCAGGATGTCCGCAACCAGGCTGCCTATCTGGCGGCGCAGCTCGGATTTCTCGACCTTCTCGATCACCGACAGGTTCAGACGGTCGAGCAGCGCCTCGTGCAGGCGGTTCTTCAGATCGAGATGGTGCTGAAGCTCTTCGTCGATCGTCTCGGTCACGACGGGTTTCATCGCCGACCTGGCGACCGCGATGCCAGTCGTCTTGGACATCGCTACGACCGGGTCGTCGGAGGTATTGCCCTGCGCATTAAAATTCTTGAACATGTTCCGACGCCCTTTCTATCTTCCAATAGTATCTTGCACTTCGAGCGACTTGAGGGTCGCAGAAGCAATGTTCTTCAAAGCCTTGGCCATCGCCGATCCGCTGGAATCGATGACGACGGGCTTGCCCAGATCGACCGCACGCCGGGCGGTCTTGTGATCGTTCGGAATCCAGTGCGTCAGCTTCACACCCAGAAGCTTGGACGCCTCCTTGTGGTGCTCGGCGAGGAACAGGGGCTTGGACTCGTGATTGACGACGATCTCGACGGGCAAGTTGACGATATCTTCGCGGTAGAAATCGATGATCCGCTTTGCGTGGCGCATGCAGGGCACCGATGAATCCGTCACCACGAACATCCGCGTCGCGCGCGACAGGATCGGCGCCAGCCAGTTCACCATCGCGCGGGGCATGTCGATCACGACGTAATCGTATTCGCGCCGCAGCGAGTCGATGATCTCGGCCACCCGGTCTTCGGTCAGCGCGTCGAGCGGCACGAAATCCGCCGGCGCGGGCAGCACGTGCAGGCCCGAGGAATGTTTCACCATAACGGTCTCGGTAAGGTACGACCCGATCGACCCGCGGCTGCGGATCAGCTCGACCATCGCGCCATCGTCCTCGATGTCGAGAAAGACGTTGGCGTTTCCGTACTGCAAATCGAAATCGACGAGGGCGACGCGGTTGCGCACCTCTTTCTTTCGCAGGCCGCGACGGTCCAGCAGGCTGCAGGCCAGGTTCACCGCCAGCGTCGTCGCGCCGATACCGCCGCGCGCCTGCGCCACCGCCAGAACCTCGCCCTGCCGCCCGGCGCCGCCGTGGTACTCCGGCACCGCCAGAGCCTCGCCCTGCCGCCCGCCGCCGCCATGCGTCTCGGGCACCAACGCTTCGCGCGGCCTGTGTATCGCCCTCTGCAATTCGGCCCCGAAAGAGGCGAAGGGCAGCACTTCGTCGATGCCCATCTTGCGCAGCTTGGTGGCCTCGGCGAGGGTCAGGTCGTCGCCGGTCAACGCGATGAACCGGGTCTGGCCGGTCTGCTTGCTCAGCAGCGCCTCTATCGCGCGGATCTCTTCATGATTGGCGGGGTCGGCATCGAACACGACCACGTCGTTCTCGAAGGCAAGCGACGCGGCGTGGCCGTTCATCTGGGCAAATCCGCCCTGCTCGGTCTTGACCGAGATCGACCCGTCTTCGCTCAGCGCATCCGAGATCGCGGAGGCAACCGAAGTGTTGTCCGAGATGACAAGCACGCTCTGTCGTTTCTCAATCATGTCGCTCTCCTGTTTTCGGCTTTCCATGGCTGCCCCCTACCCGTCATTCCCAGCCGCCAGATCCTCGCCCGGCAGCGACGCGCTGAAAGACGGCATGGAGATGGGCGAGCCAAGGCTCGACGACCCGGCACCGGCCAGTTGCGCCAGCCCTCCCAGCGGCGAAACGAAATCGAATTGCATGTTTTGAAGCTCGACCGTCACCATCGGCGTGTACGGCCCACCGAGAAAGCCCAACTGGGAGTCGAAATCGTATGTGAACTGCAGGTTGGCCACGGTCGCGGTGTTCGGCAAAAGCGGGGCGACCCGGTCCCAGATCTCCTGCGCCGTGGCGTTCGTCGACGCGCCGGGGCAGCTGAACGTGCCGGGGTCCGCGCAAACCCACGAGGCGGTGCGGCAAAAGGTGCCGTAGCCGGGCGCCGTGGTGCCCGTCGGCACCGTGCCGCGGGAGTGGAACTCGGGCAAGCCGCCGCAGACCGGCGGGCGCACCGTGGCAATGCGTGCGGCCATCTGCGTCGCCTTTTGCGCCATCACCCAGTTGAACGACATCCGGCCGAAATCGATCAGCCCGAGAAACAGCAGCAGGAACAGCGACAGAACGATGGCGAATTCCACCAGGGTCGTGCCCGCGGTATCCAGCAGGGCATGGCGAAGACGGCGCCGCAGCAGGGATATGAGGGGACCGCGGGTCATTGGCCGTAAATCCTCGCCTGGTCGCTGATCGTTGTCGTCGTCGGGCCGAAGGGCGCCCCGAACAGTGTGAACGCCCCCGCCAGCGGGTGGGTGATGGTCACCGCGGCGGTCACCGTGGCGACGGGCGCCGAGCCGCCCCTGTAAGAGCCTGCAATACAGGCCAGCGTGGGCGTCACGGAATCCACGCTTACCCCGGTGCCGAAGGCCGACCGCGTCGAGCTGTAGGATTGCGAGACGATGGTCGTGAGGGTCGCGGTATAGCCCACCAGCGCCCCCGGCCCCGGCGGCGTCGGCTGGCAGATATCGCCGGGCACGACGCGGCTGAGATAGCGGGTCGCGTCCCGCACGCCCGAGATCGCGCTCTGGAAAGACCAGAAGGTGCGCGAGGCCTCGAGCATCACCGAAAAGACAAGCAGAACCAGCGGCAGGAACAGGGCGAATTCAATCAGCGCCACCCCGCCCTCGGCCCGCGCGAAGCGTGCTGCCCGTGACCGTCCGATGTTGCGTTTGAGAGCGGCCATGTCCATCACCGGTAAAGCTGCACGACATCGTGAAAAACCGAGCCCAGCCCGCCGCTGCCGGCGCCGCTGCCACCGGCAGAGCCGATGATCTCGCCCCAGATATCGACATTGGGCGGCGTGGTGCCGTCATCGCCGACCGGCTCGGTCATGAAGACCTTGTAATACTCTTCCACCGGCACGTCCGTGGCGCGGCCGTTGATCGGGTGGGAAACGCAATCGATGCCCGCCGCGATGACCATCCGCCGATCGTAATCCTGAATTTGCGGCTGGCTGCTGCAGGACCCGCGGCCGGTCTCGTCGGGGCTGTTCAACAGCGGCGTGGTCGAGGCCAGCCCGCCGGCCGCGTCGATCTCTGCCTTGTAGACCTCCCAGCGGGTCATGCCCATTTCGCCGGCAAGCGGGTCCCAGGTGCAGGCGCCGGCGGCCCAGGCGGGAATGGCGACGCCGTTGTCGACATAGTTCGTCTGGAAATAGGCGTTGCAATTATCGCTCCAGTTCCCGCTGCCGACGCGGTTGGTACAGGTGCCGGGAAAGGGGTAAAAGCAGTTGTCGCGCGGCAAACCCATGGACGTCGGCGAAGGCCGTTCGCGATTGCCGATACACGACCCTCCGCCGTTCGGGATGATCCCCTTGATGACGTTTGGCGCCGGGGCGAAATCAGCGACGTTGCGCTCGCCGGTCATCGTCGCACGGTAAAGATCGAAACGCGTGTTGAACGCCGCCGAGGTCAGGCCGTTGCCCTGGCCCGTCATCACGTCGACGCCGCGGGTGCTGTAGCACCGTGCGAGGTTGCCGTAGGCACCCATGATGCACGAGGCGATCTGCACCGCGCTGCTCAGACCGCTGCACGCGCCCTCGTCGTCGATAACCGAGGAAATGTCGTAGCCCGACCCGAGCGGCAGAAGAAACCCGAAATCGCCGGGCCCCCAGGCCCCCGCGCCGTTGCCGCCCGACCGCAGCTGGATCAGCCGTCCGACATTGTCTTCGGCCGGGAACGGAACCTCGGGCAGGCAGAACATCAGCGGGGTGACGTCGCAGGCGTATTGCGTGTAGCCCGCCACCGCCACGGCATTGACCTGCGCGTCCGCCGGCGTCGTGCCGTCCAGTAGGGCGTTGAAGGCACTGTAAAAGGTGTAGCGCACATTGCGCGTGTTCACGAGGACGCGCACGTAGCTGGCAAGCGCCGGGTCGGTGGTCGTGCTGCCGACCGCCGAAAGATCGCTGCTGGGCAGGGAGGAATGGAAGCTCAGGGTGTAGTTGGTGTCGCCGCTCAGCGCCCGAACGCCCTCGGCAAAGGTCTGGCTGTCGGAGACCAGGTTGGCCGCGGCGGCCTGGGCCCGCGTGATCGCGTCGGACTTTCCGTCCAGCTCGCCGCCGGCGGCCAGCGCCACGTGGTCGGCGTAGGATTGCAGCTCGGCCTGGGTCGATGCCATGCGGCCGAAATCGAACGACAGCGCCACGAGGCCCAGCAGGACCACCAGGCTCATCGCCCACAGTACCGCTATCGACCCCTTTGTCGAATGTGCGAACTGTGCAATTTTCGAACGCCGTTCCATCGCCCCAATCCTCACAATGTTGCAAACGCTTCGGGTCATGCCGCGATGCGTTCTCAGTTGACGTCGACGACCTCGGCCGTCGTGCCGCGGCGAATGATGATCGTCGGGCCGCGCTCGTCCTGCGGAATCGGCGATTTCTCACGCAGCAGGTCGCGCAGTTTGACCTTGTCCAGCGGCTTGTCTTCTTCGCCGTCGGAGTCGAGCGTGCGCAGCGTCAGGCTCAGCGAGCCGGCCTTTTGCGCCAGCGCCAGGATCTGGCTCTGGTCCGGCGCCACCTCGACGGTCACCGTGCGCGCGACCGAGGGCTGGTCGGTATTCTGGTCGGCCTGCTGGTCGACGCCGATCACCAGGATGTTCTGCAAAACCGTGACCGCGCTCATGTCAGAGCCTCGGCCCTGGGTCAGCACGATATCCACGCGGTCGCCCGGCGTCACGAAGCCGCCCACACCGCTGACCGCGTCGACCTTGAGGGCCATCGCGCGGCTGTTGGCGCCAAGTTTCTGGACGATCGTCACCTTTTCGCCAAAGCCCGACAGCTTGGAATCGAGCAGCACCTCGCCGGGCGCCATGGTGTATTTCGCGCGGCGCGGCGCGCCGCTACCCTGCGGCAGTACTGCGGCATAGGACGTGTGCGCACCGGGCGGCACGGCTTCTTTCGGCCATTTCTGGGTGGTCACGAGATGCGACTCGATGGCCATTCCGTAGCTGATCGGAGCGCGGGCGACCACGATATCCACGAGGTCCGGCTCTACCTTGGCGCTGGCCGTGTTCGACTGTGTATCGGACAGGAAATCCTGTGCAAAGAAGACCGAGCCCCCGGCGATTGCGATTCCGATGAGCATCATCAACAGAGACCTGAAGCGCATGGTGAATTCCTCTCAGGTTCTAGTCGCACTGGGCGCCTTGCAGGCCCCCGGCCCAAACAGCCGGGCACGGCCAAGACGACACGTACCACCCCCGTCACAACGGGCATACTTGCGAACGTTCCGGTGTCCCGAAATATCGGGACAACCCTTTTTGTGAAGGCCGCGTAGCGTCTACGCGGACAATGTCCCGGGTATTTGAGGGAACGGCTGCAAGAGCCGCTCCCTCCAAGAAGCAGAGACCAATATCAGGTGCCGGTCATCTGATCGGCGGCGTCGGTCATCTGGGTCTGCACCGCAGTGGCCAGGTTGGTCAGCAGCGTGCCACCGACCGCGATGGCGAGGATGAGCGCGATGCCATATTCCACCAGGGTGGCGCCGGATTCGGAACGGCGGAATTTCTTGAGTGCTTTGGAAAGATCGATACGCATGGTCTTACTCCTTGTTAACCAGTTTCGCGCGTTTGTCGGGCTGTTCGTCCGCTTGCCCGCAGCGACACCGGATGTCGCCCGGTATCGACCCCATTTTACGCCTCGGCCGTATCGGCCCGCATCCATCAAACCAACGAGGATTTCACCCCTGGGTTGCGCAAAATCTTGCCGACTTCTTCCCCCGCGCGTTTTTGCCGCGTTTTTGGCGAGCGGCATGTCGAACGCGAATCGCCCCGGCCGACTCGTTACCCTTTGGATTTAAGCAGAAATAAGGCGAAACTCCGGCGATTGTTGCCACGCCCGGCAACAACGCGACACCACGCCATGTGTTGCACTGCAGAAACCTGGCCGAGGGTTTTCAGTGAGAATTCATGGGCTTGGCGTCAGAGCGTCCGGAAAGGGGGAAAAATTCGGCCTTGCAGGAGGTGAGTCGTGATTTGTTCACAGACCGGAATGTGGCAATAATCTGGCTCTCGGGGCCCACAACTGGCCACATTTGGAAAGCGTAGCAAAACGATGATTAGTGACCGAAAATTTTTCGATGACCTCGGCACCGGGCCGCGATTTCAGGCGGCCGACCTGGCCCGCAGTATAGATGCCGTCACCGCCTGGGTGGGCGCGCTGCATAACCAAGGCGCCTTCGAGGATTCCCTCGCCCGGCTCGCCGGTGCGCTGCACAGCGAAATCGGCCAGTTGGTACGTTATGGCAAGGGCAACGACAAGCCGCGGCTTATTTCTCAGGGCGCGCTGCACCGCGACGGCGTGCACGCCACCGCACCGCATTTCGCCCAGACATTGCTCGGCGATCAGTTGTTCAAGGCGCGCCCCGGCTCGATCTGGCTTTTGTCCGAGCTGCGCCAGGACCTGCTGATCGACACCGCGCTCACCGACTGGCTGGAGTCGCGCAAACTGACCGAGGTCGTGGTGGTCGTGCTCAACGTAAACGTGCGCCATTGCGACGTGCTGGAACTGTGCGCCGACCGCGCCCCGAGCGTCGAGGACGCCACCTTGCTGAAAATCGTCGCGCCCAACCTGGCCTCCAGCTGGCGGCAGCGCCAACCCGGCATCGCCACGCGCGAGATAGGGCGCAAGCACGCGCGCAACCGGACACAGCGCGACGCGATAGAGGTCTGCGCCATCCTAGACATGTCCAACCCCTATGATCTCAGCCGGTCGGAATACCGCATTTGCACCCTGGTCATGCAGGGGATGAACACCGGCGACATTTCAAGCGAACTCGGCATCAGCGAGTCCACCGCGCGGTCGCACCTGCACTCGATCTACGGCAAGACCGGGACGACGGGCATCGTGGGGCTGATGCACCGCCTGATGCAGAGCGGGCCGTCCGCATCGGCGATCACAACCGGCAACGTCAAACGGCTGGGCGCCTGACCGCGGTTCTTCAGCCGTACTTCGCGGCGGGACGATAACAAGGCGCCAGCCGCAGCCGGATCAACGTCGCGCTACGGGCGGCGCCGGGCATCGGCGGCTAGGACCGCCACATCGCTTCGACCGACCGATATTTTCAGGAAACGCGCCCGGCCTCGGCCCCCGCGTTGATGATCGGGGCGCCCACATGGAGCGCCCCGTATCATCTTTGCCAAATGGGTTTCCCGCCGCCGGCCCGCGAACAGCACGGGCCTTGACCAGGCTTCAATGCGCCGGCGCGGCCTCGCGCAATTCCTCGTAATGGTCCAGCTCGGCGGTGAACCAGGCGGTGCCGCGCGTCGCGCCGCCCAGGGTGCGGAAAAGCTCGGGCTCGGCCGATTTCGGCAAGAGCGTGCGGAACACGTCCCAGCCGGCATGGTCGGGATGCGTCTCAAAGCCCAGAACCTGGCCCTTCAGCCCGCTGATCACGGGCACCAGCCCCCCGGCAAACACCGAGGGCACGTGGATTTCGACCCGCATGATCGGCTGCAAGAGCAACGGCCGGGCCTCGGCCAGCGCCTCGCGGACGGCGTTCTTGCCAGCGGTGCGAAAGGCGAAATCCGAGCTGTCGACCGCGTGGTGCTTGCCATCCTTGAGCACCACCGCGACATCGACCACCGGGTATCCGTTCGGCCCCTCCTTGAGCGCGTCCTGCGCCCCGGCCTCGACCGCGGGGATATAGTTGCGCGGCACCGCGCCGCCCTTGACCTCTTCGGAAAAGGCAAAGCCCGCGCCGCGCTCTCGCGGGGCGACGGCGATCAGCACATCGGCGAATTGCCCGGCCCCGCCCGATTGCTTGCGGTGGCGGTGGTGCTTTTCGACCGGCTTCGAGATCGTCTCGTATAGCGTGGCGGGTACCTCTTCGGTGACGACCTCGATTCCCACCCAATCGGCCAGCTTGTCGATCACCCGGCGCAGGTGCAAAGGCCCCTGGGTCGACAGGATCGCGTGCCCGCTATTCTCGTCCTGGTCGATGCCCAGTCCGGGGTCGATCTCGGTCAGCCGTGCCAGCGCCGTGGACAGGCGCGTTTCATCCTTTTCGTGGACGGGCGAGACCATCCAGCGGTGCACCGGCACGTGGGGCTGCGCCCAGCCCGGCATATCTGCCGCGCCGTCGGACGCGTAAAGGCTGCCGAGGGTCAGGTGGTCGGTCTTGACCGTCAGCCCGATTTCGCCCGGGTTCAACGACTGGATCTGGGTGCGGGCGTCGATCTCGGTGAGGTTGCCGACCGAGGTGCCGCACAGCGGCGCGCCCGCGGCCAGCCCGTCGTCCAGCGCGCGTACAAGCACGGTCTTGCCCAGATGCTTGACCTGATCGGCCATGCATCCCACCGCCAGCACCGCGTCGCCGCCGGGCAGGCGGGCCTTGACCTCGTCTACGCCGGGCACCTCGTGGCGCAGGGTCTTCATCAGCCGCAGAATGCCGTTACCGTGCGAGGCCGCACCCAGAAGCGCCGGCACCAGGTCGTGATGCTGCAACACCTTGGTCGCCACGTCGTAGACCTCGCCGGTCATCGGGCGCTGGTCCTCGATCAACTGTTCCAAGAGCGCGTCGTCGAAATCGGCCAGCTGTTCCAGAAGCTCGGCGCGCGCCTCCTGCTCGCGGTCGCGCATCCCCTCGGGTAGTTCCACCAGCGAAGACCGCGTGCCCTCGTGATATTCCCAGGCGCGCTCGGAAATCAGGTCGACCGCGCCGACGATCTGATCGCCCTGGCGCATCGGCACCTGCCGCAGAACGATGCCGTGGGCGCAATAGGTCTGCAGCGCCGAGACGATATCGCTGATGCGGTCGGCCGCGGTATCGATGCGGTTGACGAAGATCAGCACGGGCAATCCTGCCTCTTCCAGCACACGCAGGTAGGGCGCGCTCAGCACCGCCGCGTCGGTCTCGGGCGGAACGCACAGCACGGCCGCATCGCTGGCGGCCAGCACCGGGCCCGCCTCGGCGATGTTTTCCATGCCGCCGGGGATGTCGAAGGCCGCCCAGGGCTCGTCCATGAAATCGAAAACGGTCGCCGTCGCGCCTCCGAAGAAGTCGAGCTTGCGGGGCTTGCCCCCGTCGAGCCCGGCCAGTGCTTCCACCAGCGTCGTCTTCCCCGAATGCGACGGCCCGAGTACAGTAAAGACCCGCATCAGCCCCTCCTTCTTGGCACGGCGCACAGCTGGCGCGCCTTGGGCAGCCGGGCCGAACGGAGGTGTCTTTCCGCACCGAGGGCCGGCCCGGCCACGGCCCGCGCCCTGTCGGGCGATGCCTGCGAAAAGCTCCGTCATTGCGTCACGTTAAGTGTTCGCGCGCGCCACAGGCGGCGTCAAGGCAAACCGCCGGGCGAAACGCCACAAGCCGGGATACCGGCGGCCCCTGCGCACGGTATCGAAGCGGGCGCGGACGTCGCTCGACCGCCCCCCGGCCCGGGGCCGGGGATCGTGCGACGTCGCGCGGGTCAGCTTTCGTAGCGGGTCTTGCCGCGCCGATTGGCGTCGATGGGCAGCTCCATGTGGATGGGCTGATGCGCGCGCTGCGGGCAGGACGGCCGCGGGCAAAGATGGCAATTGATCCCGATCCGCGCGGCCGCCCCGCCGCGGTCGAGGTTGAGCGCGCGCGCATAGCCCACGCGGTGCGCCTCGCTTCGCTCGCAGCCCAGCGCCACCACCAGCCGCGCCTCCGCCGCCCCGGTGCCGAGCGACGGCCGGTCGCTGGTGCGGCTGATAGTGAAATACCGCGCGCCGTCGGGCAGTTCGACCAGCTGCGGCAGGATCGCGCCGGGCGTGGCAAAGGCGTTGTGAATGTTCCAGACGGGGCAGGCCCCGCCTTTTTCGGCCAAGGCAAAGGCGGTGGCGTTGACCCGCTTGGTCACGTTGCCGGCCCGGTCGATCCGCAGCAGGAAAAAGCCGACGCCCCGCGCCCCGTCGCGCTGCAAGGTGGTCAGCCGGTGGCCGACCTGTTCGAACGTCGTGCCAAAGGCGGCGGCCAGCCGGTCGATGTCGTACTCGGTCGTCTCGGCAAGGTCGAGAAACCGCTCGTAGGGCATCAGCAGCGCCGCCGCGAAATAGTTGGCCAGCTCCACCCGGCAGCGGGCACGGGTGGCCTCGGCGGCGATGCCGCTGGCCTCGGTCAGCCGGTCCAGCAACTCGGGCGCGGTGACCAGCGCCAGCACGTGCGCCAGTTGGAACACCCGGTTGGGATGGTCCAGCGACTGGGACAGCAGAACGCGCCCAGCCGCCCGGTCGAACACGCGCAGGGTGTCGGGCATCTCGCCGGTACTCTTGACGGTCACGTCAACGTGGAATTGCACCCGCAGGTGCCGTTTCAGTAAAGCGTACATGTCGTCGGGCGCACCGCCGATCTGGTGGCGGGTCTGTTCGGCGGCGGTTTCCAGCGGGTCGAAATAGTTGCGGTTGTCGCGGAAGAAATCGTGGATGGCGGCCTCGGGCGCGGTGCGCAACAGATCGCCCTCGGCGCCGGTGCCGCCCATCCGCGCCAGATGGTCAACCGCGCTGCGATGGCTGCGGTAGAGATGCAGAAACAGGTCGGCGAACCGCGGCGCGTGGTCGACCACAGATCGCAACTCCTGCAGGTCGGGCTTGTCCTCGGCAAAGGCGGGGTCGGCCACCGCCGCGCGCAGATCGGCCAGCCGCGCGGTGTCGCGATCCGAAACCAAATCGCGCATGTCGACGCCATAGACCTCGGTCAGGGCCATCAGCACCTGCACCGACAGGGCGCGCTGGTTGTTTTCCAGCAGGTTGACATAGGCCGGGCTGATATCCAGCCGGCGGGCCATTTCGGCCTGGGTATGGCCGTGCTGGCGGCGCAACTGCCGCAACTGCGACCCGATCAGTGCCTTGGCCATCGTTTACAACCTTACAGGATCCGCCCTTGTAAAATGACACATTAACACACCGACTCTCTTTTTCGTGGAATTTTCCAAGAACGCAATAGTTTGCAGCGCGGGAGACGAACCGTCGGCGATAATTCCAACGCAGATCAGGCGGACAAACGTAGCGTTTCCAAATGGGAGGATACACATGATGAACAAATTCACACGACGCTCGGCGCTTGCCACCCTGACCGCGGCCGCACTGGCCATCGGCAGCCCGGCGATGGCCGAAGACTGGCAGCCCAATAAACCGATCGAGATGGTCATCATGGCCGGCCAGGGCGGCGGCGCCGACCGTCTGGCGCGGCTGTTCCAGTCGATCATCCAGAAGAACAATCTGTCCAACATGCCCGTGCTTCCGGTCAACAAGGGCGGCGGCTCCGGCGCCGAGGCGCTGCGCTACCTCAAGGACAAGGAAGGCGACGCCCACACCATCATGGCGACGCTGAACAGCTATTACACCACCCCGCTGCGGACCGACATCGGCGTGGACATCGAAGATTTCAACCCGATCGCCCGGATGGCCAACGACAACTTCATCCTGTGGGTCAACTCCGAGAGCGATATCGAGACGCTCGACGACTACGTCGCCGCGGTGAAGGAAGCTGGCGGCACGTGGAAGATGGGCGGCACCGGCTCGGGCCAGGAAGACAGCCTCGTCACCGCCATGATGGAGAACGAGTTCGGCCTCGAATACACCTACGTTCCGTTCGACGGCGGCGGCACCGTGGCCAAGAACCTGATCGGCAACCACATCGATTCGACCGTGAACAACCCGGCCGAGCAGATGGGCTTTTACAAGGCGGGCAAGTCGCGTCCCATCGCCACCTTCTCGGAAGAGCGGCTCGAGGCGTTCCCGGACGTGCCGACCATGCGCGAGCTGGGCCATGACCTCGTCTACACGATGCAGCGCAGCTTCGTCGCCCCGAAGGACATGCCCGATGCGGCGGTTGCCTACTACACCGACTTGTTCAAGAAGGTCTCGGAAACCGAGGAATGGCAGAAATACGCCGCCGACGAAGCGCTCGACGCGCAGTTCCTGAGCGGCGATGATCTGCAACAATTCCTGCTGAACGGCCGCGAGGTTCACCGCAACATCCTCGACGGCATGGGCGAACTGGGCTCGTAAGCCTCTTCTGACCCTTATTGGCCGGGCGGGCTCGCCAGCCCGCCCGGCTCCTTGCATCTACACATACGCCAAGGAGCCGCCATGCTGGCCGCCGACCGTATCATTGCTGTCGCCCTGATGGGCCTGTCGCTCTATTTCATGTGGCACGCCACGGTGCTGCCGATCGGATGGGTCGAGGGCTCGGGGCCCGGCGGCGGGTCGTTCCCGTTCTGGCTGTCGGCGATCATGTTGGGGGCATCGGCCATCGTCCTATTGCGCAGCTTCACCCGCGCGGCGCCGCACAAGAACGAGAAATTCATCCCCGACGCCGACGCGATCCCGCAGATCCTGGGCGTGTCGGGCCTCTTGATCGCAACCATCGCGGCCACCCCGCTGGTCGGGGCCTATGTGGCGCTGATGGCGTTTCTCGTGTTTTACCTGCGTATCTTCGGGCACCACGGCTGGCTCCTGATCGGCATACTCACGATTGCCACGCCGGTCTTTCTGTTCTTCTTCTTCGAGGTCACGCTGAAGATCCTGCTGCCCAAGGGGATCACCGAGCCGCTTTTCATCCCGCTTTACGCACAGTTCTTCTGAGGGGGCCCGGGAATGGAGATACTTGCGCTTCTCGCCGAAGGTTTCGCAACCTCGCTTTCGCCGCTGAACATCATGATCGTGCTGATCGGCGTCACCGCCGGGCTGTTCATCGGGGCGATGCCCGGCCTGGGCTCGGTCAATGGCGTGGCCATCGTGCTGCCGCTCACCTTCATCGTGCCGCCATCTTCGGCAATCATCCTGTTGGCCGCGATCTATTACGGGGCGATGTACGGCGGCGCGGTCAGCTCTATCCTGCTGGGCATCCCGGGCGCCTCGACCGCCGTGGCCACCACCTTTGACGGCCGACCCATGGCGCAAAAGGGCGAGGCGGGGCTGGCGCTGATCGCCGCGGCCGTCGCGTCGTTCGTGGGCGGAACGATCTCGGTGATCCTGTTTACAATCTTCGCCGTGCCGCTGGCCGATCTGGCGCTCGCCTTCGGACCGGCCGAGGAGTTCGCGCTAGTCCTGATGGCCTTTACCACCTTCGTAGGTCTCGGCGGCGACGACATCTTCAAGACCATCGTGATGATCAGCCTCGGGCTGGTGCTGTCCACCGTCGGGCTCGACCTGATCTCGGGCCAGCCGCGGCTGATCTTTTTCGACATGCCGGGCTTTTATTCGGGCATCTCGTTTCTGGTGCTGGCCATCGGCGTCTACGGCGTGGGCGAGGTTCTCTATACCATCGAGACCTCGCGCACCTCGCCCGCCGTTACCCCGGCCCGGCTGAGCTTTGCCGAGCTGCGCGCAGGGCTGGTTCGCATGAACCGGCTGTGGAGGACGATGAGCTTCGGCTCGGTGCTGGGATTTTTCGTGGGCATGTTGCCGGCCGCCGGCGCCACGCCGGCCGCGCTGATGAGCTATGGCATGGCCAAGTCGATGTCGAAAAAGCCCGAGACCTTCGGCCGCGGCAATATCGAGGGCGTGGCCGCCCCGGAGACGGCGAACAACGCGGCCTCCACCGGCTCGCTGCTGCCGATGCTGACGCTGGGCATTCCGGGCTCGCCCACCACCGCGCTGCTTCTGGGCGGGATGGTGATGTGGGGGCTGGTGCCGGGGCCGATGCTGTTCATCGAAAGCCCCGATTTCGTCTGGGGCCTCATCAGCTCGCTCTACACCGCGAACCTCGCCGCCGTGCTGATCAACATCGCGCTGATCCCGATCTTCGTCTGGGCCTTGCGGATGCCGTTCTCGGTGCTCTGCGCGATGGTGCTGGTGCTTTGCATCGTCGGCGGCTTCGCCCCCAGCCAGAAGATGCACGACGTCTGGCTGATCGCGGTTTTCGGCATCGCAGGCTATGTTCTCAGAAAGGCCGACTACCCGCTGGCGCCGCTGGTGCTGGCGC
Source organism: Rhodovulum robiginosum (assembly GCF_003944755.1). Classification (GTDB taxonomy): domain Bacteria; phylum Pseudomonadota; class Alphaproteobacteria; order Rhodobacterales; family Rhodobacteraceae; genus Rhodovulum; species Rhodovulum iodosum. Next base: position 137,351 of record NZ_RWGU01000046.1, on the reverse strand, counting down.
TGGTGCTTGGGCCGCTGATGGAAAAAAGCTTTCGACAGGCGCTGATCGGCGAGCAGGGCAACATCCTGGTCTTCGTCGAGCGTCCGCTCTCGGCGCTGTTTGTCGCACTGTCGGTCTTGTTCTTCCTTCTGCCGATCATCAAGATGGTGGCCCGCAGAAGATCCAAATCCACTGCCCCGGCCGAGTGATCGGGCAAAACGAGAAGAGAGGAAATCCAGGTGCAGACCATCACGGACTTGATCGCGGGACATGACGACGCCCTTCCGGCCATTGGCGCACCCGGACGCGACTGGCTGAGCTATGGCGGGCTGAAGGCGCAGGCCGACAAGGTGGCCGCGGACCTGCACGCCGCCGGCATTGGCCGGGGCGACCGGGTGGCGATCGTGCTGCCGAACGGCCCGGAGATGGCCACCGCGTTCGTCACCATCGCCCAGGCCGCCGTCACGGCGCCGCTGAACCCCGCCTACCGGGAGGACGAATACGCCTTTTACCTGGAGGATCTGAAGGCCAAGGCGATCGTCCTGGCCACGGGCTATGACGGGCCTGCGCTGGCCGCGGCCAAACGCTCCGGGCTGACCATTCTGTGGCTCGGCGCCGACGAGGCCGCGCCGGCCGGCACGTTCGAGTTGACCGCCGAGGGCAGCGGGGGCGCCTGCGACACCGCCGCGCCAGAAGCCGATGACGTGGCGCTGATCCTGCACACCTCGGGCACCACCTCGCGGCCCAAGATCGTGCCGCTGCTGCAATCGAACGTTGCCGCGTCGGCGCGCAACATCGCCGAGTCGCTGGCACTGACGCCCCAGGACCGCTGCCTGAACGTGATGCCCCTGTTCCACATCCACGGGCTGGTGGCGGCGGTTACCGCATCGCTCTCGGCCGGCGCCTCGATCTGGTGCGCCCCGGGCTTCGATGCGCTGAGGTTCTTTGGCTGGCTCGCCGATGCCAAACCCACCTGGTACACCGCCGTGCCGACCATGCACCAGGCGATCCTGTCGCGCGCTCCGCGCAACGCCGAGATCATCGAGGCGGCCGACCTGCGCTTCCTGCGCTCGTCCTCGGCCTCGCTGCCGGCCCAGGTGATGACCAAGCTTGTCGAGACCTTCGGCGCGCCGCTGGTCGAGGCCTACGGCATGACCGAGGCGGCGCACCAGATGTGCTGCAACCCGCTGCCGCCGCGCGGGCAAAAGCCGGGCTCGGTCGGGGTCGAGGCGGGCCCGGTGGTGCGCACCGCCCACGAGACCGAAGACCGGCTGGTCGAGGGCACCGGCGAGGTGGTGATCTCGGGGCCGAACGTGACTCCGGGCTACGAGGGCAATCCCGACGCCAACGCCAAGAGCTTTTTCGAGGCCGACGGCCGGCGCTGGTTCCGCACCGGCGACCAGGGCGCCTTCGACGAGGACGGCTACCTGCACCTGACCGGGCGGCTGAAGGAGATCATCAATCGCGGCGGCGAAAAGGTTAGCCCGCTTGAGGTGGACGGCGTGCTCATGGACCACCCTGCCATCGCCCAATGCGTGACCTTCGCCCTGCCCCACCCCAAGCTCGGCGAAGAGGTCGCCGCGGCGGTGGTGCTGAAAGAGGGCGCCGAGGCCACCGAGAAAGAGATCCGCGCCTTCGCCGCCGAGCGGGTGGCCGATTTCAAGGTGCCGCGCAAGGTCGTGATCCTCGACGAGATCCCGAAGGGCGCGACCGGCAAGCTGCAGCGGATCGGCCTGGCCGAGAAGCTGGGCCTGGCCGAGAGCGCGGCGTAAAGAGGCCGGCCCGCCTGCGCGGGCCGGTGCCTCCGGCGGGGGTATTTGAGCCAAGAAGAAGACAGGGCGGCGGGCGATCGGCCCGGCCGCTGCAATCGGGGACGGAACGATGAAGATTTGTGTGTTCGGGGCCGGCGCGATCGGCGGGTATATGGGCGCCAAGCTGGCTCAGGCCGGGGCCGAGGTCAGCCTCGTGGCGCGCGGGCCCCATCTGGCGGCGATGAAGGCCAACGGCCTGCGGCTGATCGAGGAGGAGAGCGGGACGGACGCGACCGTGCCGGTCAATGCCTCGGACAATGCCGCCGACCTGGGCCCGCAGGACTACGTGATCGTCACGCTCAAGGCGCATTCGGTGCCGCCGGTGGTGGACAAGATGCAGCCGCTGATCGGGCCCGACACCACCATCGTGAGCGGTGTGAACGGGGTGCCCTGGTGGTATTTCCACAAGATCGGCGGGGACTACGAAGGCACGCGGCTGGCAAGCGTGGACCCGGGCGACGCCCAGTGGAACGGCTTTGGCCCCGACCGGGTGCTGGGCTGTGTCGTCTATCCCGCCGCAGAGGTGATCGAACCCGGTGTGGTCAAGCATATCGAGGGCAACCGGTTTTCCCTGGGCGAGCCCGACGGGTCGAAGTCGGAGCGCGCGGCGGTGCTGTCGAAGGCGCTGTCGGCGGCGGGGCTGAAGGCCCCGGTGCGGCCGAAACTCCGTGATGAGATCTGGGTGAAGCTTTGGGGCAACCTGTCGTTCAACCCGATCTCGGCGCTGACCCACGCGACGCTCGACGTGCTTTGCACCGACGACGGCACGCGGGCGGTGGCGCGAGACATGATGCTGGAGGCGCAGGAGATCGCCGAAAAGCTGGGCGTGAAATTCCCCATCGATGTGGAACGGCGGATCGACGGCGGCGCCGCGGTGGGGGCGCACCGCACCTCGATGCTGCAGGATCTCGACCAGGGCCGGCCGATGGAGATCGACGCGCTGGTCGGATCGGTACAGGAACTCGGGCAGGTCACAGGCACGCCGACGCCCACGATCGACACCGTGTTGGCCCTGGTCAAGCTGCGGGCACGGGTAGCCGGTCTCTACTGAGGCAACCGCGAATTGCAGGGCCGGAGCAACTCCGGATCGCCTCCGCCGGAGGCCTGGTACTGGGGCGGTGGCCTGTGTCTCTCAAAGCCCATATCATGGCTTGTTTTCCGTACGCTTATGCTGGTAAACCCCTCGGCGGAGACGTGGCCGAGTGGTCGAAGGCGCTCCCCTGCTAAGGGAGTAGGCGGGAAACCGTCTCGAGGGTTCGAATCCCTTCGTCTCCGCCATTTTCCTCAATATCGCCATCTCATAATCGCCTGATAGTAGGGCGAAATTCGGCGTTTTCGCGCTGACGGCGGTGTTTGGTCCGCTTGATTTGCTGCACAATTTGCTACACAATTTGCTACACAATTTGCTGCACAAACGGGGGATTTCTCCGCCATGAGCATTGCCAAACGAGGCCGCCTTTTCCACCTCCGCCGCCGCGTGCCGCGCCGGTATCGGGGTATCGAGCCGCGCGAAACCGTCTGGATCAGCCTTCACACCGACTCAGAGACCATCGCTCGGAGCAAGGCGGATCGGGCGTGGAGCCAGATGATCGAGGCCTGGGAGGCGCGGCTGGCCGGGAACAGTGAAGATGCCGAGGCGCGCTACGAGGCCGCGCGTGACCTCGCCCAGGCGCGAGGCTTTCGCTATCTAGACGCGGGTGCGGTGGCAAAGCTGCCTGTCGTGGATGTCGTCGAGCGCGTCGAGGCGATCCCCGCGCCTGCGAACCAGCCTGACCCGGTCGAAGCCGCCGCCCTACTCGGAACTGTCCCGGAACCCCGTATCACGGTCACCAAGGCACTGGAGCTTTATTGGACGTTTGCCAAGGAGAAGACGCTTGGCAAGAGCGAGGATCAGCTGCGCCGCTGGGAGGCGCCGCGCAAGAAGGCGGTGAAGAACTTTGTCGCAGTCGTCGGCAACAAGGAGATCGCCAACATCACCCGCGACGACATGCTGGACTTTCGACAGCACTGGCTCGACCGGATCGAGGCGGGTGAAGTGACCGCAAACTCTGCGAACAAGGACCTGATCCACCTGGGCGACGTGTTGAAGACCGTGAACACGATGAAGCGGCTGGGACTGTCCCTGCCGCTGGGCGAGTTATCCTTCAAGGAAGGCGAGAAGCAGACGCGCCCGCCGTTCAGCGAGGACTGGATCAGGAAGCGTCTGCTCGCCCCCGGCGCGCTGGACGGGTTGAACGGCCAGGCCCGTGCCCTGCTGCTCGGGATGATCAACACCGGCTATCGGCCGTCCGAAGGAGCGGCGCTGACGGCCGAGACGATCCGATTGGACTGCGACGTGCCGCATATCTCCATCGAACCCGAGGGACGGCAGCTGAAGAGCCACTACGCCCGCCGGGTGATCCCGCTGACGGGCGTCTCGTTGAAAGCATTCAAGCAGTACCCCGAGGGCTTTCCCCGCTACCGCAACCGCGCCACCCTGAGCGCGGTCGTGAACAAGTTTCTCCGCGCGAATGGCCTGCTCGAGACGCCGCACCACTCGATGTATTCGCTGCGCCATGCCTTCGAGGACCGGATGCTCGCCGCCGGGATCGACGACCTTATCCGCCGCGACCTCTTCGGTCACCGGCTCGACCGGGAGCGGTACGGCAAGGGCGCATCGCTTGAACACGTGGCCGAACTCGTCGCCCGCATCGCCTTCTGAGCCAACAGCGTCCGCGCCTGACGCTGCGCCTCCGAAAGCCGCTTCTCTTTCTTCACGGCCGCGGCCAGTTCTGCCTCCAACCGCTCGAAGATCGGCGCGAAGACCGGGTCCTCCGCAACAAGCATCGCGACCTTCATCAATGCCACCTCGAGCCGCGTGGCATCGACCGGTTGGGCCGAGCGCGTACATCGGGAGGATGGGCGAGACGGTGTCATGCCGACAAGCATGGGGCCAAGCATTTGGCTTGTGCAGGGCGCGCGAACGCGCCGCGTAAAGCGGCCTGTAACAGCGTGCAAATCGGATGGGGAGCCCTCCAAACGCGCGGCTCAAATCGAAGCACCGAAGTGAGCATCTTGGCGGTGGCGCCCGGCTCATGCGTCTGGGAGCGTCGCCCGAGCCTGCAATCTTGAGGCTTTGAACGCGCGCCAAGAGCTGGTTTAGGAGGGCTGCGGAAGACAACAGGAAGAAGGGCAAGATAAAAGCGCCTGCCACGAATTCCGCAAGTCACTGACGTGACTAGCGTTTTCGCGTGCAAGCAAATCGGTCGTGTGCAGGTTTCCTGCAATTTCGCAGTGTTTTCAGACCACTGGTATGCACAATGCGAAAACCTGCTTTTGGCAGCTACTCCGTAGACGAGGCGAAGAGTCCGAGCATCAAGAGTTGGTATCTTGCGCCCAACAATGGGAGCGCAAGATAAAAGAGGTGCGGCAACACGTGCCTAGGTGTCTGATGTTGATGAAGAAATCGCACGGCAACCCTCCAATCCTTGCCGTTTAAATGCAGCTAAATATCTGATTTTGCGTTGATTTTGACGCCGCAGAAAGCGCCCATGGGGAATGTGCCGCTGAATTATTCCCGCGAAGTCAGGGCCTTGACCGTATAGTCGCCGCATCACGTAAAGGGGTGCGGCTGAATAGAGTCAGTCACCACAACCAGTTGCGTGCCGAATGCGGCAACCCTTTTATCTCGCGCTCCATTGATGCGCCGTTTTCAGGCCATGTCTCGTCAACACAATTCAATGAAAGCTTGCTTGAAAGCTGGTCGCCGTGAGCGACACATGCGCATCAAGCGGCGGGCGCAACTCGAAAGCCTTGGGCGTTCGTGCGAAGTTCCAGAGGCGAAACAGGCACCATTCCTCGCGCCGTTCATCTGCCACTGCAAGTTCATTGCGTGAGACGTGGAACGGCGTGCGTTCCCAGCCGTTTGTGGTCTTCACCTCGATGAGACGCTGCCGTCCGTCTGCATCGAAACTGGCAATATCATAGCCCGCGCCATCGCCGTCTTCTTCGGACACCCAGCGAATTTGCTGCGCCAAGTCCTCCCGCCCCGCTGCAGTCAGCGTGTCACGCTCATGCTTCAAGACGCGCTCCTCCCCTGCCTTGCCAAGGGCACGGTTGCGTTCATCCCGCGCGGCCACGTCGAATTTCTTGGCGATGTGGAGCATCTGCTCGAGCTCGTCGGGCGGGGGCTGGTTGGTCAGAGTCGGTGCAGGCCCGACCCAGAGTTGCGCCGCCTCGGCCATGCCTTCCATCGGCCGGGAAGAAAGGGAACGATGCGCCCAGTCTGGGTTCATCGCCAGCCAGCGTGCGACGGCGTCGATCAAGCTGGCCTGGAAGTTGAACGCGGGTTTGTACAAGCCCGCCTTCAATTTCCAGATGACGCTGGTCGACGCGGTAGCGCGGTGGCTGGCGCTTAACCCGGACTGGCTGGGCCGGTTGCCGGAAACGCGCCCTGCGACCGGCATGCGCGAGGCCGCGCAGATCTGGATCGGTCCTCCGCCCACGCTCTCCAACCAGCCTCCGCCGCAGGAGCTGGACCAGATGTTGCACATCGCCAGGAAGTTCGACGTGGCGGGCCGGGACGAGCGCAATCGCGCTCTCGGCCGTGCGGGTGAGGAGCGCGTCCTGGCGCACGAGCATGCCACGCTGAAGGCCGCGGGGCGCGATGACCTGGCGCGCAAGGTCCGCTGGGTCTCGGAAGAAGACGGCGACGGCGCGGGCTACGACATCGCCAGCTACGCGCCCGATGGCCGCCAGCGGCTGATCGAGGTGAAAACGAAGAACGGCTGGGAGCGCACGCCCTTCCACACCACGCGCAACGAGCTGGCCGTTGCCGACGAACGGCGCGCGGAGTGGTGCCTGTTCCGGATGTGGAATTTCTCGCGCGAGCCGCGGGCGTTCGAGTTGTACCCGCCGCTCGATGCGCATGTCTCGCTGACGCCGACGTCGTTTCAGGCCAGCTTTCACTGACCGTCAGTCGAACACCCGCGACGGCTGCTCGGCCCACGGCAGGGACGCGACGAAGCACAGGTCGTAGAGGCTGATCGCGCAGGGTTCGCGGCGCACGACCAGCCGCTCGAGAACATCAGGCGCCAGCCATGCGAGGCGCAAGAGGCGGCTAACATAGCGGTCGGAGAGGCCTTCCCCGGCGGCGAGATCGGCGATGGTGGTGACCTCGCCGCGCTCCATCCGTTGCTGCCACGCCCATGCCCGGCCGATGGCGCGCAGCACGCGGGGATCCTGTCCCGGCGGCTGGTCCGATGTCTCGATATCCTTCGGCGGCAGGATGCGCGGCCGACCACCGCGTTTGCGGATCGTGAGCGGGATGTGGACGCGGATCGTCTCGTTCACGGGCATCAGGCGGCGTCCTCCCGCGCGGGTGCCATCAGGCTTGCCAGCGCGCCGAGCCCGTCATGGCGGAGATCGATGTCGAGCCCGTCCTCGCCCACCGTCACGCGCGCAACGAGCAGCTGGACGACACGGGCCTGCTCGGCCGGGATCAGCGCCTTCCAGAGATCGTCGAACTGCGTGAGTGCCGCGGTCACAGTGCCCTCGTCGAGGTCGGGCCGCTGTTTCTTCAGGGCCCGCGCGGTGCGCGCGATGATCTCCGGCGTGCGCAGCAGCCGCCGGATTTCTCCGATGACCGCCTCCTCGACCATGGCGGCGGGCAGCCGCTGGGGCCCGCGCAACTCGGCCGTCGGCCGTTTCTGGATCACGTCCATAGAGACGTAGTAGCAGTAGCGCCTGTTGCCCTTCTTCGTGTGGTGCGGGGTCATCGCGGCGCCGGTCTCGGTGAAGATCAGCCCGCGCAGCAGCGCCGGCTCGGTGCTCCGGGTGCGCCCGGCGCGCTGGTTCCGGTTGCCGGCCAGCACGGCATAGGCGGCATCCCACAGGTCCGCATCGACGATGGGCTCGTGCATGCCGGGATAGGTCTCGTCCTTGTGGGTGATCTCGCCGCGGTAGATGCGGTTGTGCAGCAGCTTTTAGAGCGCCCCACGGTCAATGGGCCGGCCGCGCTTGGACCGGATGCCGCGGGCGTTCAGCTCCCGGATTACGGCGGCGGTGGAATCGGAGCGCGCGAAGAGCTCGAACATGGTCCGGACCTGCGTGGCTTCGGTATCGTTCACGATCAGCTTGCGGTCGACCACGTCGTAGCCGAGCGGCACGTAGCCGCCCATCCACATGCCCTTCTTCTTCGAGGCGGCGACCTTGTCGCGAATCCGCTCTCCGATCACCTCGCGCTCGAACTGGGCGAAACTGAGCAGGATGTTCAGCGTCAGCCGGCCCATCGACGTGGTGGTGTTGAAGGACTGCGTGACGGACACGAAGGTCACGCCATGGCGATCGAAGATCTCGACCAGCTTCGAGAAATCCATCAGCGCGCGGCTGAGGCGGTCGATCTTGTAAACCACGACCACGTCGATCAGCCCGGCCTCGATGTCGGCGATCAGCTGCGTCAGCGCGGGACGGTCCAGCGTGCCGCCCGAGACACCGCCGTCGTCGTAGCGCTCGCGCAGGCAGGCCCAGCCCTCGGCGCGCTGGCTGGCGATGTAGGCTTCGCAGGCCTCCCGCTGCGCGTCGAGGCTGTTGAATTCCATGTCGAGCCCTTCCTCGCTCGACTTGCGGGTGTAGACGGCACAGCGCAGGCGGCGCGCCGGTTCGGTCTGGGTCCTTCTGGTCATCGCGCGCCTCGAGTCCGGTCGAGTCCGAAAAAGCGCCAGCCGTTCCAGTGCGCGCCGGTGATCGCGCGGACGGCGGCCGAGAGCGACTTGAAGCGCCGGCCCTGCCATTCGAAGCCATCCGTCAGAACGGTGACCATGTGCTCCTCGCCACCCCATTCTCGGACCAGCTTCGTGCCGGGCGCCGGTTTCCGCGGGTCCGCAACCATGCCACCCAGCTTGCCACTCATGACCTCGTCGGCCAGCGCATCGAGCGTGCGACGCGTCTCCCGGCGCAGCCCGCCATGGGCCAGTTCCTGAATGCGGTAGCCGAGCCGAAGCTCGAGATTGCCGCGGCTGGCGTTCGGCGCGCGCTCCCCGAAGATGGCCTGCCACTTCTCCTGCAGCTCGGGCACCGTCATCGCCTTCAGCCCCGCCAGTTCGGCCAGGACGTCGATCCCCTCCACCTGGCGTGTGCGCGCGGCCTCCACGCCTGATTTTCTTGTGTTTTTCCTCATGAGTCATCTCCATCTCGGTTGCGAACCTGTCTCCGACGACGGCGTCTCAGGGCGAGGATGTCCAGCGAACTGTCTCCGCCGAGCGGAGTATTCCCGTTCATTTCCGGTGGGTTGGTGCGAGCGATGGCGCCGGCGAGGATGGCGGCCAGTTCCGCCAGCCGCTCATCGGTGGTGAGCGTCTTGGCAGGCTGCGCGAAGGCGATGTCGTCTTGCATGGGGAGCGAACCTCCTGAGGCGGTTTGCTCCGTGTTCACCGCGAGCGCCAAAGGAATTCAAGTGAAAACAGAGAGTTGTCGTAGTTGCGCGAAGACTAAGGCAGCGGAGCGGACGCGGATGTTTCAACCGCTCTGCATTGGGCGTCCCCAAAGAGATTTACAACGCAAAAAGCTCGGGGCTCTTGGCGGTTCAAAAATCAGTACTCGTTTCCCAACTTCAGCACCTCCACGATGCGTCTAGCACGTTCGCCCAGTTGTGGATCTTCAACTAAGCCCTGCAGCCTGGCCGTCGTACTTTCCAGGTCCATGAAAATCTCAAGGTTTTCCCTTTTTAGGACTTTAAAGCGGCCTCTGTCGCTGCTGTTGATCCAACTGGTGAGGCCTTCTAGCGCATCCAAGAAGCCTGCATCGGACTCTGCATGACGTGCAATTAGATTACACGGCCCCTCCTTATCTCCTCCCTGCATCCAAGCAAAGAGAAGGCTAACTGGATTTGGACTAGAAATGACGTCCTGAAAACTCATTGAGCGGTAGCGTTCCAAGAGGATCGCATTAATATCATCGAGCTCATCCTCCCGGAATAACCACTCCTCCTCCGGCCGGGGTCGTTCCCCATACCGACCGTGCGCAAACGTCTCGCGCCGAAACATCGATGTTAGCCAGCCGATCGCATCGCCATGTGCAAACATCAATCTTAGAACGCGCTTGCGATCGTCATCTTCAAGGTTTGAAACAAAGAATGGCACAAGGCGTTCCGCTCTGTCCCAAAATGAATTTATCCAAAAGTGATCAAATGGGTGCATGCGATATGCTTCATCCATCATATAAGAAAACGCAGTCAGAAAGTTCTCGCATTGCTTTGCGGAAAGATCTTCATAAACTTGACCTTTCAGTCTCTCAAGCAGAACATCCGCCTTCGTGAGCGATCCTGATTGGGCGGCGCTGTGCAAGTCCAGTAAGGAATCACTGGTTTGCCGCGGCCCGGAATTGGATGCCTCCCATATAGTCGCAAACTCATCATTCGTGAGTGCATGAGAAGGAGCTGCTAAGGCAAAATAAAGCCGATAATGATCTGGGCTACTAAGCCTTCCGGCCCTGACGGCTAGGTCACGTTCGTGCTCAGACATGCGTTGAAATATACTGAATCCGCGTCCTTCTTCGGCATAGTCTACTTCAACACCGGGAAGTTGCTCGGCAAAATAATACCGATACATCATGTCGTCAAAATGGCCTTCTGGCACGGCCTCGAACAATGCTGAAAGCTCTTTGGATTTCTCTGCTTCTTCGATGCGTGCAGCTCCGACTGAAACTGCAGAAAAAGTCGCGCAATACGCTTCAATCCAACGGTACAATGCTGGATTTCCATCTTTGATTATTTGGAGCCACACAAGATCAGCTAGGTCTGCCCGAATCTCACGTAGCGCTGGCCAGAAGAAACGAACCGCATCAAGCGCGCGTATCACGGACCGAGGTGTTAGAAGCTGCCTACCACCTTCATGATCTATTACTGCATGCAATCTCGAAAGTTCATCGTCGTCTTTGACGGAAGCGATCAGATGGAGTTCATCAGTAAACCATTGCCGTAGCTGAAATGGCTCTGGCTGTGGCACCATAGCAGTTAACTGTACGATTTTTTCTAGATATGCTTTACCGCTCTTTACGCCTGCGGCTCGCTCGATGCTCTGCGCCAGGATTTCAGAATCGTAACATAAGATATAGATCACGTTCGGCAAGTCGACGACCGATCTGACAAGCCGCAAAATCTCAATTACCTCAGCAGGTTCAAGGCGATCAACATCATCAATAGTGATAATGAATCTGTGGTCCAGTTCTCGGAGTGACTTTACAAGCTTGTCTTTGAGTTCAGAGAGTTGAGGGCATGCTGATTCCCCGCGTGTGATGTCACCAATGGCTCTGACGCTCTTCCCAATCAATTTAGCTGGAGCCCATCCAGAAGCTTCGCCCACGACTTCAATTGCAGCGCCAGTTCTGCTCAAGCCATTCATGAAGCTTCGAAGCGCCTTGCTGGCCTCCTGTGCCTTCGACTTGTAAAGTGGTGTCGCATCCCCAGCCTCCAACGCAAACTTTTCAAGTTCACTTGAAAGATCACTAAATAGGCCAGTAATAAGGGCGTCCCTGCTACCGATTAACCAGGGGCGGAAATTTATTATTGATGGGCGTTGAGTGGAGGGCAGCTTTTGAAGCTCATCGCCAATGAGAAATAGAAGACTTGACTTACCGGATCCCCACGCACCCTCGATGCCAACCACAAATCCATCTTGAGATGCGCGATCGACCAGTGATGCGGCTATCCTCCTGGAAACCTGACGGAAACCGAGCTTATCGGTGTCCCCAGAGGAAAGAGCGCGGTCGCCCTTGATCTCAAAGTTTCCTTGATCAGTCATTCTGTGCCTTCCGAATTAAGTCCATCTCAGATCTCTCGCGCGAACCAACGGATGCGGCCGACGATGTGGATCTCGTCGGCCGTTCGCTCGTAGGGACTGTAGAACCCGTTATCCGAGATGACGCGGACCGCGGGTGGGTCACTGTTCGGGATGTGCTCGAGCCGCTTGGCCACCAGCCCCATGCCGTCGTCCAGCACGAAGATGCCGGGCGGGTTCGGCGCGCGGCGCGCCATGTCGACGAGCACCGTGTCGCCGTCGAGCAGCGTAGGCGCCATGCTGTCGCCCTCGACATGCATGATCCGCAGCTGGGAGGGGCTGGCCTTCAGGCTGTGCCGGATCCAGGATCGGCGGAAGTGGTAGGCGCGGCCGGCGGGGTCGTCCTGTTCCAGGACCACGGCGCCGCCGCCCATCGACGGGCGCGGGCTCGCATGCGCGATCGAGACGAAGGCCTCGTCCGGGTTCTCTATGAAGGGGGGCGTGCCCTCGACATCGCCGATCCCATGGATCAGCCAGTCGCGGTCGACCTTCAGGACGCGGGCGACCTCGGCCAGCCGGTCGATGCCGGGGCGGGATGATCGTCCGCGCAGGATGTCGTAGACGAAGGACCGGTTCACGCCGGCCATCTCGGCGACATGGGCGGGGCTGAGGCCGAGCTGGTTGGCCCGGGCCCTGAGACGGTCGGCAAGCGTGTGATGCTCGTTCATGTTTCCCCACCCATCTGTGGATGAAATAGGATAAAATCGGATTGATCGACGCCCGTCAAGCGAATAAGAACATAACGTAAACATCAGGCAGGGGAATCGGAGGGGCGCGTGCACATCGACAAGCTGTATTTCACGCTCCCCGAGGTGCTCGAGCGCTGGCGGATCTCCGAGACGGACCTCGTTTACCTGGCCGAGAACGACAAACTCCGGCTGTCGGTGCGCGTCTTCGGCGAGCCGGTCGAGTTCGGTGACTACGAGGAGGGCCAGGACGGCGAGCGGTTCCGCGTGCCGTGGGAGCAGAAGCCCTTCAGCGGGCTGCTCGACCTGTACGCCTGTGACGTCTTCCAGCTGTTCCGCTGCGGCGAGCTCCATGTCAGCGAGTTTCGCACGCCGCGCGCGGACTATGCGTCGCTCTACGGCGAGGCCCAGCCGGTCTTCGTGATGATCGGCGATCTGCTGCTAAGGCGCGAGGAACGCGACCGTTTCGAGCTACAGTCCGGGTTCTCCTCCGGCGGCTCGGCCATGGAAGAGAGCACCTTCATCGCGTCGGCCGACTACCAGGAGGTGCGCTGCAACGGCTACCGCTTCCGACTCGGCCCGATCCAGGCGCAGGTTGTCCGTGCCTTGCACGAGGCCGCGCAGCGGGGCGAGCCCTGGCAGAGCGGCAAGGCCATCCTGTCCTCGGCGGGCTCGAAGAGCCTGCGCATGGCCGACGTCTTCAAGTCGCAGAAGGACTGGCGGCAGCTGATCCGCTCCGACCGCCGCGGCGGTTACCGCCTGAACATCGACTGAACCGCCTGCGATCCCACGAGCGTGGCCTCCGGCCCGACTGGTGTGGGATCGGCTGGGGGATGGAAGGGGATGACCATCCCCCAGCGCGCCGTCCAAGCCTGTCCTGCAAGGCCATATCCATCCCCCACCACATCCCCCTGCGATCCTGACGACATCCCATAGCGGGATTTCGCAATCTCTCTCCGAAGCACACGCAAACGGAGAGAGCCGATGCAGCAGAAGCATTGCCTGAACCAGAAGGAACTCGCCCGGCGCTGGACGATCTCGCATCGCACGCTGGAGCGCTGGCGGTGGGCGGGTGAAGGCCCGGCCTACATGAAGATCGGTGGACGGGTCGTCTACCGGCTCGAGGACATCGTCGCTTTCGAGCGCGATCAGCTCCAGCATACCATGGACACCCAGCCGCGCGCGGGAGCGGCCTGATGGGACGCCTGTCGCCCATCACCGAGGCCGAGGTCGTGCCGCTGCACGGCGCGAACGGGCCGGGGCTCGACGAGGTCGGGCTCGCCGCCTGGATCGCGCAGGCCGAGCCCGGCGAGGCGCTGGTCTATCACCGCGGCTTCCTCGCCGTCGATGCCACGTCGGTCATCTCGAAGCTGCCGGCGGATCGCCAACGCACGCTGCAGCTGGTGGCGGCCGCCGCAAGGCGCGCGGCCGAGCAGAACCTCGTCCACCTCGTACAGTCCCGGCTCGGCCCCGACGCCTTTGCCTACATCGCCGTCGCCCGCCCGAAGCCCGGCCCGTCCGGCGCGGCGCTCTCGATGCGCCTGCTCGAGGCCGCCTGATCCCCATCCCCCATTCCGGAGACCCCAATGCCCTATCCCGAGAACACACCCACGCCCGATGACCTGCCGGGCCTCAGCCCGCAGGAGATTGCCGGGCTGCCCGTCGAACTGCTGGCCATCCTCCAGCGCGAGATCGACGAACGCCTGAAGCACGACAAGGCCGCGAAGGCCCGGCTCGATGCCGCTCTGACCGTCCGCTACGCCACGCGCGCTGCCGAAGAGCGGCAGGCGCAGGCCAAGGACACCGGCACGGTCCGCTTCGACGACGGCGATTTCACCGTGGTCGCCGACCTGCCGAAACGGGTCGAATGGGACCAGTCCCGGCTGGCCGCCATGGTCGAGCGGATCCGCGCCGCCGGGGACGACCCGGCCGAGTATGTCGACATCGCCTTCAAGTTGCCCGAGCGCAAATACGCGGCCTGGCCCGACGCGATCACCGTAGTGGGCGGCTCTGCTTCCAGTGGTGCAAGGGCCAGCCGGAGGCGCATTCGGACAAGACCGGCAACACCCTCACCCTGACCGCGCCCTACGCCGTGCCTCTGGCGACGGTCTGCTCGTCGGTGCCATCGTCGGCGTGGCGGCCGGGGACGCTGCTCTAAACGAACCTGTCGAAGCCGCCCTGACCGGCGTGTTCGACATAACCAAGGTCGGCTCCCAGGCCTGGACCGTGGGCGCCAAGGTCTATTGGAACGACACCAATAAGCGCACCACGAGCGTGGCCATATCGAACACGTTGATTGGCGTCGCAACCGAAGCCGTCGCGGGCGGAGCCGGTGACACCATCGGCCGGGTGCGCCTGAACGCCTCGTTCTGATGACGGCGTTTGCCGCCGTGATTGACGCGCTTTTGCCGATCCGAATATCGTTCGGGAAGCGGTCTACACCTCCGATGGCGGCGCGCCTGTCCTGGTACGCGTCGCGTCTCGGCAGGCTGATGCGGTCACCGACTTTGGCGACGCGCGGCTCTGGTCCGAGACCACTCGGATCGACTTGCGCTCAGCCGAGGTGGCGAACCCGCGCCCCGGCGACCGCTTGGAAATCGACGGGGACGCCTTCCTCATACAGGGCGAGCCCGTCAGCGACCGCGAGCGGCTGGTCTGGACCGTCGATCTGAGGCCCGCGTGAAACTGAAGCTCGACATCACGCCCGATCTCGTCGCCGCCATGGCCGCGGAGGTAAAGGCGGACGAGAAGGCTGTCACCGCCGCCATGCGCGAGGCCGGGACCGGGCTGAGATCTGCTTGGCGCGCTCAGATCACCGGTGCGGGGCTCGGGCGACGGCTCGCCAACTCGATCCGCAATCAGACCTTCCCACGCGCTGGCGAAAGCCTCGACGCGGCGGCGCTGGTCTGGTCGAAAGCACCGGCCATCGTCGGTGCACACGATGCAGGCCCTCTGATCCGCTCGAAAGATGGGTTCTGGCTGGCGATCCCGACGGAAGCAGCGGGTCGAGGCCTGCGCGGTCGCCGGATCACTCCAGTCGAATGGGTGCGGCGACGCGGTCTTCGCCTGCGCTTCGTCTACCGTCGCACAGGCCCCAGCCTGCTGGTGGCGGAGAGCCGGCTGAACACGAAGGGTCAGGCGGTGGTGTCGCGCTCCAAGACCGGGCGCAGCAAGGTCACCGCGCCGATCTTCCTGCTGGTGCCGCAGGTCAAGCTGCCGAAGCGGCTGGATCTGGCGAGGCACGCAGACCGGGCGCATGACAGCTTGCCGGAGTTGATCGTCGCGAATTGGGTGGAGGCGAGGATTTAATGTCAGGAGGCAGAGGCCCAAGCCCTGAAGTCCTCAAGTAGCCGACGAATCCCCTGTCTTTCGAACAACCAGTCTGCTCTCGACTCTTTTGTCCAAATGGCTTCGAGGTCGGCATATTCGTCATTGAGCAGAAGTCCAAAATAAGCGGAGAGTTTTGCCACAGATCGATCCCCAAATCCTTGCCGAAAGTCCTCGTAGAGCTCTCGACGAGCGTCTGATGCTTCTGACGACCAGCCGGGATACACAAGATCCAAATCCTGATGCAGCTGCAACGTGAAATCGTAAAAGGCCTGAGGAGGTTTCACGTCAGTCGTTCCTTGGATAAGAGGTGATGATGATGAAGCCGTTCGGCATGTCGGGTGCGTGTTCGATAACTGTACCTATGCCGAATGTAGGCCTTACAATCACGGGTGCCGACGCTCTGGGTCCAATGCGATAGGCTTCGACGCCCGTTTCTGTCGGGAATATGCGGGTTATGAAGGCCCGTCGTCTCTGACCCGTAGCCACTGCGTTTACAACAAGTGCATTCTGCGAAAGGTTGGAGTTGGTAAGCCTCTGCGCGGCTTGAAAGGATGGAAAAGATCCGTGGCGTCGGCGGAACTGACTGACGAATGGACCTCGAACCTGATCGGTTCTAACGGCTCTCAGCAGGAATTCTTCGCTCTTCCCGACATGCAATGCGATGGTGTACCCGCCCGAGGCCTCGTGCTCGGCGAGGTCTTGGAGAGGATAGCCCCCGTCAGTGGGGACATAATCAACAAGTGTGACGTCATTCGGTACATCGGGGCTGACCGGCTCCGCATAGCACCTACAGTTGTGCGCCTGACCCGGATGTCCGCCTGCGGGCGGCTCGTCCCAGCGGAACACCTGATCGTCGTACTCGGTATGGCTTTCGCGAACCTTGGCGTCGTCTTGGGAGCGCCAGATGTAACGTTCGATGCCAAGGTCCTGCTGCCGAAGCTGGTTGATCAAGCCCGCGAAGGCCCGAAGCAGGCGTTCTTCCATCGCTGTCCGCAACGGACGCAAGCGTTGCGGGTGGGTCTCATATTCCTCGAAGATGGCCGTCAGGCGCGCGTCCCACTGGCGCAGCACCTCTTCCTTTGCGTCCGAAACGTCGCGCAGGTCGGCTTCGGTTACCCGCCCTCAACAAGCTGCAGGCGCTGCGGGACCGGCGGGGCAAGCCGTTGATCGTCCGCTCGGCCTATCGCAGCCCAGAGCACAACCGGGCGGTGGGCGGCGCAACCCGCTCCAAGCACCTCGACGGCGCCGCCTTCGACATTGCCATGGCGAACCACGACCCGGTGGCGTTCGAGGCAGCGGCGCGCGAAGTCGGGTTCCTCGGCTTCGGCTTCTATCCCCGATCGAGGTTCATGCATGTCGACCTCGGCCCGGCACGCCAGTGGGGGGAACACTTTCCGGCGCGGCCGGTGTCCTTCGCCGCCGAGACCCCGCCGGCGCGTGAGGTTCTCGCGGAGAGCCGCACCATGAAGGGCGGTGGAGCGGCCGGTGTCGCGACCTTGGGTGCAGCCGGGGTCGAGGTCGCGCAGAGCGTCCTGGCGGAGACCCAGACCGCGATCCTACCGCTAATTCCGTATCTCGACACGCTTCGCTGGGTGTTCATCGCCGTCGCGCTCGGGGGCATCGCAGTCACGATCTACGCGCGCCTCGATGACTGGCGCCGGGGGCGGCGGTGATCGCCGCGCTCGCCCGATCAGCATGGGCGCGCACGGCGCTCCGCTACGGCGTCACCGCACTTGCGCTCCTTCTGTTCCTGCTGGCCCTGCGCCGATCCGGTGAGCACGCCGGGCGTCTGGCCGAACGGCTCGAAGCCATGGAGAAGACCCATGATGCACAACGACGGATGCTCGAGGCTGCGGCGCGTCGCCCTCGGTCTCGCGACGATCTGGCTGAGCGGCTGCGCGACGGTCAGTTCTGACGGGGGCGGGCTCGGTGCCTGTCCGCCGGTCGTCGAGTACAGCCGGGAGTTCCAGGCACGGGCGGCAGAAGAGCTGGCCTTGCTGCCAGAGGGCTCTGCGATCGCGGAGATGTTGAGCGACTACGCAGTGATGCGAGACCAGGCGCGGGGTTGCATTCGCTACCTCGCGGCTTCTCGATAAAATACGCATGTCGCGCATTCTCTCCGGCAACTCTTCATCATCGTTCTTTTTGGCGAGCCAGAGGCTTTCCGATCGGGCAAGTCGCCGCGTCTCCCTCTGCCATCTGGCTCCGTCCTTAGTGATAGGTAATCTCTCGGACCGCTACCTATTTCTTCTTGTGCTCGCCAAGATTGGTTAATGCCTTGCCCTTCGTGAAGTCGGCTGTCGCAACGACCTTTTCCTTCACCTTCTTGGGCTTCTTCGCTTCACGGTTGCCGCGTTGCTTGTCACCTTTGGACATTTCAGTTTCTCCTGATTCCGGTTTTTCATGGCGAATTAACCGGAGCCTATTCCATCAACTATGTGATTTCGCGCCCCGAGGCTCCTGCCCACAGGACGCAGCCGTTCACATCATTCCGCCCATTCCACCCATGTCGGACATTTCGCTGCCGGCGCCGGCCTTTTCCGGCTTTTGCGCGATCATCGCTTCGGTCGTGATCAATAGCCCGGCAATGGACGCGGCGTTTTCGAGTGCGATCCGGACGACTTTCGTCGGATCGATGACACCGGCCTTCAGCATGTCGCCGTATTCTTCGGCCTGTGCGTCGAAACCGAAGCTCGGGCTGTCGTTCTCGATCACCTTTCCGACGACAACCGATCCGTCCACCCCGGCATTTTCGGCAATCTGGCGCAGCGGTGCCTGGATCGCGCGGCGGACGATCTTGATGCCGGCATCCTGATCATTGTTCTCACCCTTCAGCGTCGCCAGCACCTTGCCAGCGTGAACCAGTGCCACGCCGCCACCGGGCACGACACCTTCCTGAACCGCAGCGCGGGTAGCATTCAGCGCATCGTCCACGCGGTCCTTGCGCTCCTTCACCTCGATCTCGGTCGCTCCGCCGACCCGGATCACGGCAATGCCGCCGGCAAGCTTGGCCAGCCGTTCCTGCAGCTTCTCCTTGTCGTAGTCCGAAGTAGTCTCCTCGATCTGCGCCCGGATCTGCGTGACGCGCGCCGCGATCGCGTTCTTGTCGCCGGCACCGTCGATGATCGTCGTGTCATCCTTGGTGATCGCGACCTTCTTCGCCGTGCCGAGCATGTCCATGGTGACATTCTCCAGCTTGGTGCCCAACTCCGCGGAAATCACCTGACCGCCCGTCAGCACGGCCAGGTCTTCCATCACCGCCTTGCGGCGGTCGCCGAAGCCGGGCGCCTTGACGGCCGCGACCCTCAGCCCGCCGCGCAGCTTGTTGACGACCAGCGTCGCCAGCGCCTCGCCCTCGATGTCCTCGGCCACGATCAGCAGTTGCTTGTCGGCCTGGATCACGGCCTCCAGCAGCGGCACCATGGATGCGAGAGAGGTCAGTTTCTTCTCGTGAAGCAGGATCACGCAGTCATCCAGCTCGACGACCATCTTTTGAGAGTTCGTGATGAAATAGGGGCTGAGGTATCCGCGGTCGAACTGCATGCCCTCGACCACTTCGGTTTCTGTCTCCAGTCCCTTGTTTTCCTCGACGGTAATCACGCCTTCATTGCCGACCTTGGCCATCGCATCTGCGATCTGACGGCCGATCGCGACCTCTCCGTTGGCTGAAATGGCGCCGACCTTCGCGATCTCGTCGCTGTCGCCGACGGGTCGGGACATGGTCTTGATCTCGGCCACAACCGCGGCGACGGCCTTGTCGATCCCGCGCTTGAGATCCATCGGATTCATGCCGGCCGCGACCGATTTCATGCCCTCCCGGACAATCGCATGGGCGAGCACGGTTGCGGTCGTCGTGCCATCGCCCGCCTCGTCATTGGTACGCTGCGCGACCTCCCTGACCATCTGCGCGCCCATATTCTCGAAATGGTCCGACAGCTCGATTTCCTTGGCGACGGTCACACCGTCCTTGGTGATGCGCGGCGCACCCCAGGATTTGTCCAGGATGACGTTCCGGCCCTTGGGTCCAAGGGTGATCTTCACGGCGTTGGCCAGCATGTTGATGCCTTTCAGCATGCGGTCGCGGGCGTCGGTACTGAATCTGACTTCTTTGGCGGACATGGTCGGGTGCTCCTGAGAATGAAATTTCGGCGTCGCGGTCGGGGTCAGGCCATGACGCCGAGAATATCGCTCTCCTTCATGATCACGAGATCTTCGCCATCGAGTTTGATTTCGGTCCCTGACCATTTTCCGAACAGGATCCGGTCGCCGGCCTTGACATCCATGGCGATGCGGTCGCCGTCCTCGTCCTTGGCGCCGGCGCCGACCGAGACGATCTCACCCTCCTGCGGCTTCTCTTTTGCGGTGTCGGGGATGATAAGCCCGCCTGAGGTCTTCGCTTCGCCTTCAATGCGGCGGACGAGAACTCGGTCGTGGAGTGGAGTGAACGGCACTTAGGTGCTCCTTCGTCGGATTTCCAAGGGAGCATGGCGATGTTCGGAAGCGCTTTGACACTCGCCATGCCGGAGTGCCAATTGTATTGAAATGATGGCTCAGCAGGGGTTCCACAATAGCGTCTCAAGAATATCTATCTGCTTCCTATCAATTTGAAGCTGTAGATGCTCCGACACATCGTCGAAGCTCGACTTCACAAGCGACGAACCGAGTTTCCGCCGGCGATGATCGCGTTGATCAAATCTGCCACGGCGCGGTGATTTTCCGTTTCGAATTCGGTGCCTACGGCGTTCTCATGCGTAGCTGCGGCGTCGCGAAGAACCCCCACGATCTCGTGCTCCGGAAGCAACCCGCGATCGTTCATGGCAAGCAGGAGCGCCTCGCAGATTGATAGGGCGGCCTGGCCCGCGTGTTTACTCGCCGTTGTCATACGGATTTCCTTCCCTGGCATCGTGAACCCGGGAAAAGGTGAGGTTCAAATGCATCCGTACTTCTTGCAGGAAGTGCCTTATGCTGGACTGATCCAGAGCAGTGTCCGGGCCGATTTCCGCTCTTGGGTCACGACACGCCGGGAGGCCCCATGACATCAGTTGAACACAGCCCTCTGACGCGCAAGCTCTCGGCCTTCGTCGCTCTGTCGGAGGTCGAGCTGGCCGTCCTTGAACGACTGCACCAGCGTCGTCGATCCTTCGTCGCGGGGCGCGACATGGTGCATCAAGGCCAGACGGCTCGGGCAGCCTATATTCTGTCCGCGGGTTGGGTATGTTCTTACAAGCTACAGGCCGACGGGACGCGGCAGATCGTGGATTTCCAGGTACCCGGGGATTTTCTGGGGTTGCGGAGTGTTCTATTACGCACCTCGGACCACAGCTTCGAGCCTATCGTGGACATCGAGGCTGCCGAAGTGCTGACGAGCGACCTGCTGGAAGCGTTCGCGCAGACCCCTCGCTTGGCGACAGCCATACTCTGGGCGGCATCAAGGGACGAGGCGATGGTCGTCGAGCATCTCGTCGGCATCGGTCGGCGTGATGCCGACGCCCGAATGGCGCATTTCCTGCTGGAACTGGGATCGAGGCTTGCGCTGGTCGGCATGGGCAGCAAGGAAGGGTATGACTGCCCGCTGACGCAGTATCACTTGGCGGATGCTCTCGGGCTAAGTGCCGTCCACGTGAACCGCGTCCTGCGCCAGCTTCGTGAGAGTGGGCTGGTGACCTTTCGAGACGGCCACGTGGCATTTCATGATTATGGCAGGTTGACGGATTTCGCCGACTTCGATCCGGAATACCTGGATCAGACGGGGCCGCTGCTCGCCTGAAACCGCAGGAGACGCGGCTAGGAGGTCAGATGCGGCCAAGCAGCATCAGGATGACCACGATGATCAGGATCGTGCCGACGACACCTGTCCCGGCATGACCGAAGCCATATCCGTAGCCCCCGAAGCGCCCGCTGAACCCGCCGAGCAGAAAGATGACAAGAATGATGATCAGAATCGTGCCGAGTGACATGGCGCATTCTCCTTTGTTGGCGCGCGCCCAATAGGGGATTGCGCTCGGGTGGTGACTTTGTCTTTACGGGGCGTTTCAGTTGCCCTCGACTGTGACACCGTCCTCGTTGATTTCGATATCGATGCCGCTTTGGCGTTCCTGATAGTAGAGATAGCCTGCCCCGATCAGACAGACGGCGAGCACTCCTGTCAGGATAAGAAGCAAGTTTCGGCTCATTGACATCATTCCTGACAGTTTTCGGGGACTGCGGCCCGGGCGGACACGCGCCGGTCCATGGCCTTGCTGTCTGGCCCGTTGCCACAAAGGCAAGACACGCGCATGGGTTGCGGTTCTTCAAGCGTCACGGATCGTATCCTTGATGCTGCCGACCGCGTTCTGGCTCTTGCCCTCGATCTTTTCGGCCTCACCCTCCGCTTCGAGCTTCGCGTCGCCGATCGCCCTGCCAAGTGCAACCTTGGCCTTGCCTTTGACGACCTTTGCCGAGCCGATCACCCGATCCTTGTCCATTGTCTATCCCTTTCCAAGGGTTGCGGCCGCCAAAACGTTTGGTGGCCAAAAATATCCTGCGGCAATGACGCCGAGCTCGTATTCCCGCGTGCGACCGCCCGGGTCGTGGCTCCAGGCAGTCGCGCCATCACGTCACGCGAGGGCGTGGGTCGCCGCATCGAGTTCCTTGTTGGTCTCGGCGTCGTTCTTCGCCGTGTTCGCCTTCTCGGCGGCCTGGTAATGCTTCAGCGCCGCGTCCTTCTTCGGACCAGCGGGCGCCTTGTCCCACGCGGCCTTCACGGAGGTCATCTTGTCGGCGATCTTCGTCTGTTCGCGAGTCATTGGGATTGTCCTTTCATGGACGTTCCGAGAATAAGAAGCGCGCCGACATGCCGACCTTTTGGGGTTCGGCACGCCCACACGCTTCTCAGGTACTCGGAAAAAAATGCCTTACCAAATATACGGCGGGCACATCTCACCTAGCCGATGTCAGCGCCCCGCCGCACTGACGCAGATTAGTCCCGGCGCGTGCGGCAGGTCGAATGACACTGCGGCCCTCAGGCCACCATGGTTTGCTGGTGGGAGATCCTCAGCCAGGTGTCGTCATCGTTGAGGTACGTAGAGGCGCAGAGCGCCTTGTAGATCGGCACATCGGGTTTCTCTGCCGAGACCCGGTAGGTGAGAATGGCGATGTCATGACACCGCGTCACGCGCCGTTCGGCCATGACGACGGAGCGCCAGCCCGTTCTCTCGCGAAGATGGGGCCAGATCTGGTCGCCCTGGAGGATGCCGGGCGGATAGGGGAAGACCATGACGGCGTTGGTTGCTGTCGTCGCCCGCGCATTGTCGGTGCCACTGGTCCAGAAGTGTTCCTCCATGTCCCATAGTACGCCTTGTTCGCCAGGCGATAGCGTCCCAGCCTTGTGCGCCGCATGACCTTTTGTCTTGGTGGTCTGAGTGGAAACGGTCATTCGCCTGACCCCGATCCGCCAAACGTAAGCACTTGAAACAGCACAAAGATGATCGCGAGTACCGCCCAGATCACCCCGGTTGTGCCCGAGTGGCCGTCCGCCACCGTCGCGGAAGCTCGCTTCAGGGTACCTGATGTCGGGCCATCTGGGAGCAGTTGGCTCAGGTCTCGCGCGACTCTGCCGTGATCGCTTGCGAGCGTGGGAACATCCCGAAATCGGGCAAGCCGCGTTCCCAACCGCGCTTGCGCCGCGTCACGTCCCAGCGTGACCAGTTCAGCGGCTTCTTTCCATGGATCGAGGCCGAGGCGCGCGAGCGTGGAGAGGACCGTCACGACATAACCGTTTCGGTCCTCGCCGACCGAGGCATAGAGAAATCGCTCGAATTCGGGCGGGTGCGGGTTGAGGACATTGGGTGTGGCCATCGTCGTTCCATTCCTTGGTTGCAGGGACGCAGCTCGCCTCTGTTTCCCCATGCATAGACGCAGGTCGATCCTTGCGCCCTTACACAGGTCAGTGTCGTTGAGTGTTCCGAGTGAGTTCGCAAACGGTTCGGTGCCAGGGACTAACCTGTGTCAGCGCAAGGCGAACGATCATGAACTACAAACGGGGAAAGCGTTCGACAGGTCGCGCCCGGACTCCAAGGAGCCGTCGACAGTGATGAGCGACGCATCTGCCAAAATTGCGGAGACCAGATATGAACATGCGGTCGACCAGATCGACGGTGAGGTTTTCGAACCCGTTCACCGTGCCGGGATACCCGGGCGATTTGCCCGCGGGTGAATACGAAGTTCTCGTCGAAGAGGAGCTTCTCCGCGGGCTGAGCTTCGAGGCTTACCGTCGGACGGCGACCTACCTGACGGTGCGCGGCAGGGGCCGTCATGCGGGACGCTCCGAGCTACGCGCAATTTCCGACAGCGACTTTAAAGAGGCGCTGAGCCGGGACCAGGGCGCAACCAAGAAGAACGATCACAGCGATGCGGCGCTTTCCCCGCAGGAGGATGAAACATGAACACTCCCGAATGGCTAAAACCCGGTATCTATGGTGCCGTGATCGGCGCTGTCTTCGTCGGCGTCGTCGGATTTTCGTGGGGCGGCTGGGTGACCGGCGGAACCGCAAATGACCGGGCGATGGCGATGTTCCGAGACGATGTCGTCGCCTCCATGGTACCGGTGTGCCTCGACATGGCGCAGTCCGATCCGGCGCGGGCGGAGAAGCTGGAAACGATCCGGGCCGCCTCGGCCTTTCAGCGGCGCGACGCCGTCATGGCGGCGGGCTGGGCGACGGTTCCCGGAGCCGACGCGCCTGACCGGGACATCGCGCAAGCCTGTCTCGCGGCCCTCGAGCTTTGAGCGGCAACGAAATGGTTCACGCCACGTCATTCAGAGCGGAACAGTCCATGTTGCACGCGGAAACCCCGCTGGCGACACCTTCGGAGCCTACCGAACCCGGAAGACGAGCGCTCGACAGGAAACCAAGGAGGCATCCGCTGGCACGACTGATCTCGAAACTCTCTTTCGCGGCCGGTGTGATCGCATCCTTCGCTTTCCCCGTCCTTGCGCAGGATGGCACCGGCCCGATGCCTCAGAACGCTCAGGCGCGCAGTTATGGTGGCGGATGGGTCTGCGATCTCGGCTACCGGGTGGAAGGCGACGAATGCCTGGCGCTTGATATCCCCGAGCATGCCTATCCAACCGGGCGCTCCTACGGGACGGGGTGGGAGTGCGACCGTGGATATGAGGAAGTGAGCGGGACGTCCTGCAATTCCATCCCGGTGCCCGCCAACGCCTTCCTCCGGTCTTCGGGCTACGATTGGAAATGCGAACGCGGTTACCGGCAAGAGCGCGACGCATGTGTGCCAATCGTCCTGCCAGACAACGCCTATCTCACCGACGACACCTCAGGCTCCGGTTGGACCTGCGAGCGCGGTTTCACGGCCAGTTCCAGCGCCTGCGTGCCGATTGCCGTGCCGGCCAACGCATATCTGACCAACGCAAACTATGGCGCTGTCTGGGCTTGCGAGAGAGGGTTCGTCAGGATCGACGACCGATGCGATGCCATCGTGGTGCCTGCAAACGCGTTTCTCGACCAAGCATCCTATGGACGGGGCTGGAGCTGTGAGCGTGGATACAAGCCGCTGAGCGGCGCCTGCGTCGCTATCGATTTGCCGTTGAACGCCTATCTCGACCGATCCGGCAATCGGTGGAGCTGCAATAGAGGCTTCCAGCTCTCCGACGGGGCGTGCATCCTTGGACGGTGATCGTGATATGACAAGGCGCGGCCCTGTATCCGGCATGCGCGTCAGCATCGGGTGTCGTCTGCGATACAGCTTCCCCCAGCCGACGCCGCTGATCGCGCTGCTGAACGTCCACTACTCGCGCTTTGGCGATCTGGAGCGCGCCGATTACCTGGTTGCGTCGCCGAGCGTGCCGCTCGAAAGCTACCGGGACGGCTTCGGCAACTGGTGTACGCGCCTCATGGCGCCGGCGGGCGACTTCTGCATCTCAACGGATGGCATCTTCCGCGACACGGGCCTGCCGGATCCCGCGTCCCCGGGCGCGCAGCAGCACGCGGTTCAGGATCTGCCGTTCGAGACCCTCGTGTTTCTGCAGGGAAGCCGATATTGCGATACCGACCTTCTGTCTGAGGAAGCGTGGCGCCTTTTCGAGATCACTGAACCCGGATGGCCGCGCGTTCAGGCGATCTGCGATTTCGTGCACGGAAATGTCCGCTTCGACTACATGCAGGCGAAGGCGACGCGAACCGCATCGCAGACCCTGGCCGAGCGGCAGGGTGTTTGCCGCGACTTTGCCCACCTCGCCATCGCCTTATGCCGTTGCATGAACATTCCGGCCCGCTACTGCACCGGATATCTAAGCGACATCGGGGAGCCTCTTCCTCACCCGCCCGGCGATTTCGCCGCGTGGATGGAGGTCTTTCTTTCTGGTGAATGGCACATGTTTGACCCGCGCAACAACAAGCCGAGGTTTGCGAGAATTCTGATCGCGCGCGGCCGCGATGCCGCCGATGTCCCTTTGACCCAGACATTCGGTCAGAACATATTGACGGAATTCAAGGTGTGGACGGATGAATTGGCCTGACTCACCTCGGCCTCCTTGTCGATGCGCCATCGTAAATCGGGTCGTCGATCCCCATATAGATAGTGCCGATGCCAAGCATCCCGGTCCGCCATGGACGAGGAGATGGCGTCGGCCAATCAAAGGATCGATGACATGTCCTTCAAGGACCTGACCGCCAGGGCTGCGGCCGCAATGAAGCCGAAGCCGGCCGAGACCGCGAAGACCCCTGCCAAGGAGAACGAGTCCAAGGCCGCCGGCAAGGAAGCGCCAGCGAAGTCCAAGACATCTTGAGACGTACACAAGCCACGCGCCCCCTTTTCAAAGGGGGCGCGAACCAACCGCAGCAGCAGCAGCACGGAAGAACACGTCGATGGAAGATCTGACGAGCAAGACCGTCGCGGTGTTCGCCCGACCGTTCACTGTACCCGGCTTCAACGAGACGCTACCGGCGGGAGAGTACGAGATCGAAACGGAGTTGGTTTCACCCCCGGATCAAAAGGATCCCGCAGCCTGGAAGGCTTCCGTCCTGGTGAGGCTTCATCCGCGGATATCGCATCCCGGGCTTGCGCGGGCCCTGACCGTTTCCCTTGCCGACCTCGACCACGCACGCGCCAGAGACAAGCTGACGGGCAAGGCGTTGTCCGACCTCTTTCTCGAGGAAATGCTGGCCGATCCGATGGTGCGCCTCGTTATGGAGGCCGACGGTGTCTCCGAGGCACATCTGCGACATCTCTATTCTGGGCTCCGGACGCCTGATCCCGATCTGAATGTGCCGGCGTCGGCGACGACCACCCGAAGAACGCGGGACGATGCGTCAATCCGGGCCGCCGAAAACGAAGGAATGCCTTCAAGATCGGAAACACTGTCGCGATCGCGCAGCCGCCACTTAGCGGGACAGATTTGATGTCGGACAGGGCCATGGCCGAAGGCGCAATGCCATACATTGTGACCGTAAGGGCCCGGCGCGACGTTCCGCAGGAACGCCAATGCCTGCGGTGCAAAACCATGTTCTGGAGCGAAGGTTTCGGAGAGCGGATCTGCCGGCGCTGCAAGGGATTGAACGCCTGGCGAAACGCCGTGCCCGATAGCTCCGGGTCATCGCGCCGCCGCTGATCCGCATCGACGTGCGTGCCGTCTTCCTCGAACCACACTGGACCCTCATTTGGCCTGCCTCGACATCGTTCACACCACAACCTATCGATACCGTCATGCGGTCTCTCTCGGACCACACAGGCTGATGTTGCGTCCCCGCGAAACACGGGAATTGCGGCTTTTCTCGCATGATCTGTCCATTGCGCCGACTGCGACCGTAACTTGGGCGCATGATGTGGCCGGCAACGCCATCGCCACCGCCGTCTTTGACGGTCCGACAGATCATCTGGTGATCGAAAGCCGCGCCAGCGTGGAACTGACCGCGCCAGCCTGGCCGGTCTTTGCCATCGCTGCATCGGCTGCCCAGTACCCCTTTGTCTATGGCGTCGACGAATGGACGGATCTGGGGGCGTTGACGGTACCGCAATACGGTGACGCCGACGACCGCCTTGCCCGATGGGTCGAGGGCTTTGTCATGGCGCGCCCAACCGACACACTGTCTCTGCTGAAGGACATCAGCAATGGCGTGTTCACGCAGATTTCCTACCAAAGCCGCGATGACGAAGGCACCCAGTCGCCGATCGAGACCCTCGACCGGGGATGGGGCTCGTGCCGCGATTTCGCGGTCCTGCTGGCAGAGGCAGCCCGCCGTCTTGGCCTCGGGGCCCGCATCGTCTCGGGCTATCTGTCGGATCCCGAAACAAGCCTCGTAGGGTCGGCGGGTTCAGGATCTACACATGCCTGGGTCGAAATATTTATCCCCGGTGCTGGTTGGATTGCCTTCGATCCAACGAACCGGAGCGTCGGGTCCGGAAACTTAATACCTCTCGCAGTGGCCCGGAACATCGCGCAGGTCACGCCGGTGGCAGGCACGTTCCTTGGTTCGAACGTCGATCTGCTGTCGATGGATGTATGTGTAAGAGTGGAGAGTGCTTCGGCTCAAAACGACGCGTTCCTAGCCCAAAGAGGCGGGACGGACATCGGGCTTGTCTGATGACATCACGGAAGGGCTGGCATGCGCCAGCTGATTTAAGTCAAGCAATATCAATTACTTAACAACTGGCGAAGGTTGGACGTCAGGCCCATCCCCTCCGCCACCCGAACGCCCCTGAAATCCAACCGTTTATCGGGTGCGCACGCACGGTTGCCGACCCGTTGACTGGTACGCGGCATGCTGCCGGCCAAGAAATCCATGACCGGTGTCCTAATGCAGAACGATTTCAACCGGTTTCTTCGGACAGGGGGAAACGGGGAGTTTGTGTTTTTAAAATCGGCGCATGGCTGGTTCGGGCGCCGGGTCGATCTGTCGATCAAGGCCGAGATCCCGAACTACCTGATGCTTCGGAACGCCTTCGCGGAGCAACTCGACGACATCGCCGCCGAAAACGCCAGGCTGCTGCTCGCGGCGATCGCAGACTCGTTCTCGCCGCCCCTGACCGGGGACGACCTAGCCGACTTTACCGAAGCCCGCGAGGCAACGCTGGACGCTTGGGACCAGCGGATGGAAACGCTATGGGCGGAATGGCATTCGCATCCCGCCAGGCTCCGGCCGGTGCGGCAGGCGATGGAGGCGGGGCTCGCGCTCGGGTTTCGCGGGCTGGTCAACGAGTTGCGCCAGCGCGCGCTCGGAATCGAACAATACATCTGGAGATCGCAGGGCGACGGAAAGGATCGCGAGAGCCACGCGGATTATTCCGGCCAGGTTTTCGATTGGGACACGCCGCCGCCGGAGGGCAAGCACCCGGGCCAGGACATCAACTGTCGCTGCTGGGCCGTACCCCATCTACCGGATGAACCCGATTATCTGCCTGACACGGGCGCCTCCTATTGGGCGGGACGGGCGGCGGCGGAATGGGATGGCACGTGGGATGCCGTCGGCGAATTCCTCGGGCAGGTCGTAACGTCGATTTCCGAGTTCCCCGACCAAGCCCGCGCAGTCGGGCGTTATGTGAACCTTCGTGTCGAAGAGGCCTTGGGCACGCTCTCGCCGCAGGAGGCGGAAGACCTTGCCGAGATACGACGCCGGATCGACGCCGCCGTCGCCACGTTCGTCGCGGCGTTTCAGAATGCGACTGAGCTGGCAGAGGCATTTGCCGACTACGTCTTGGCCACCGAACGCCGGGTGGCGTTGATCGATGAGGCCTATCGCGAGGGTCTCGCGACGCAAGCGCAACTGGAGGATGCGATCCGTGAACGGGCGTGGCTCGAGACCATGCTGGGGCTCAACATTGCGCCGGGCATTTTGGCGCCGAAACTTCTGGCTCGACTTGGTCGGCGGCACCGCCCCGATGCGCCAGATGGTCTCGTGGGCACCCTCGCGGCGGAGATCGCGCGCCTGCGGCGTCATCCGGCCGAGCCGGATTGGGACGTTCTCGACAATCCCGGCATCGCCTGGTCCGGCCCGATCCGGTCGCAAGGCGAGCCGTGGGAGGACCTTCTGGAGGCCGGAGGTGACTATGGCCTGCGTTCGCCGCCGACGTTCCCGACCTTTGATTTCTTTGATTTTGATAGCGGTCTCGCGACGAGCGCCAAGACGCTCGACACTCGAGCGCCCACATATGTCGATCGCCCGAGCCGCATCTTCGGCAGGCTGCGGGACTACATCGACCGGATCGAGCTGTTCGAGGATGGCCAGCGACGCAACTTCACTATCCAACCAGGGCAGATCGAGCCGCGTCGCCTCGAACTCGCTGTGCCGTTCAACACGACCCCGGAACAGGTGATACAAATTCAACGCGCCATCGACTATGCTACCGATCGCGGGATCGAGGTGAACGTGAGGTTCGTGCAATGAGCTTTGCAAAGGCACTGGCCCAGTTGAAGGCCCAGAACGCACGGAAGCCGAAACCGCCACCCTCGCCGCCACCCGCGAGAAGGAGCGTCGCGACGGTCGAAGCCCTCCGCCATTTTACCCATATCTTCTCGCAGGCTGTGTATCGGGCGGCGGTTGGCGATCCCAGGGGCTATGCGGCGTTTCTGGATCCGGAACCTCCGCGCGAGGACCTCGGCAGAGCGGTGCACGACGCGCTTGCCGCGAGCCGCTTCATCACCCCCGACCATCCCGAGTGGGACACCGTTATGCGCCCGCCGACCGAAGACGAGATCAGGGCGCAGGAGGACGACCTGAAACGTCGTGCAGGCATCAAGACCCGCAAGGCGCTCTACAACGGAGCAGGACTGGTTTCCGTTACCATGCGAGATGGCGCAATCGAACTGCGTCCGTTGCTCCATCTCGGCCGCGGCGCTTGGGAGGGGATCAAGGGACACGAGCCGGTTCGGTTGCCGGAATCCGTTTCAAATGCTGAACTAGGGGAGGCAGTCGCGGCGGCGATCGATATCAGCAGAGCATCCTAACCTATTGATCCGAAATAGGTTTACTGCCTGAAAATAGTCGTCGAGGAGGTGGAGAACGTTGGCCCCCAGACCCACCCCCTCCGCCACTTGCCCCCGCGAAAGCGTTCTCCCGATCCGGCTGCGGCCGGATTTTTCCGTTGTATTCGAGGGTTATGAAGGAGGGGCTGAGCAGTGGCCACGTCAGTGAGCTACGGATCATGAGGGCGAGGTGCTCGAAAGCTTCGTAGCTGAGACACGAGACAAGAACGCCGCGCTGAAATTCCGCAGGAAAGCCATGCGGACGCATGGCCAACCCGAGGTCATCGTCAGCGACAAGCTCCGTGCCGATTGTGCCGCCTTTAGGAAGATCGGTGCTGATGCTCGACGGGAAACCGGTCGTTGCATGAACGACAGAGCGGAGAATTCGCATTCGCCATTCCGATGACGAGAGTGAGCGATGCTTCGGTTTCGGTGGATACGAAGCCTTCAGAAGTTCGCCGCCGTGCACGCTTCCGTCACGACCCAATCCAATCAGGAACGCAGCCTCTCAAACAGACATCTCTTCAAGGCCAACCGCACCGCCGCTATCGCCGAGTGGCGCGGTCCTTGCGCGGGATAAGGGGCAGCGTGACCGTCCTGGCAGAGACCAGTTCGCATTCGTCTGACAGCACCGCGGAGCGGTTAGCTGTTGCGCGGATAGCTTTCGGCCTCCGTGACATCCGGCTCGTCTCCGTTGCCCATGGCTTTGGGCGGGTCGTCGAAAAGGGACCAGCCGAAGCTGCGCTCGGTCGCCGGCAGATCGTCGTTGCGCACATGGGCCTGCATGAACGTCTTTGCGATGAAATTCGCCGTGATCGGCGCGGTCAGGAACAGAAACAGCGTGATCAGCAGCTCGTGGAAGGAAAAGCCGCCCTTCACCAGGGTGAAATACAGCATCGACGCGATGAGAACCCCGCCCACGCCCAGCGTCGTCGCCTTGGTCGGCCCGTGCAGGCGCTGCATGGTGTCTCGCAGCTTGATCAGCGCGAACGACCCGACAAGGCCGAACAGCCCCCCGATGACGAGAAAGAGCGAGACCAGGATTTCGATAAGAACGTCCATCTGCGGCCCTCACTCGATGATGTCGCCGC
The DNA here is from genome assembly GCF_003944755.1 of Rhodovulum robiginosum. GTDB lineage: Bacteria > Pseudomonadota > Alphaproteobacteria > Rhodobacterales > Rhodobacteraceae > Rhodovulum > Rhodovulum iodosum. Next base: position 105,686 of record NZ_RWGU01000046.1, on the reverse strand, counting down.
GCAACACAAAGCGGCAATAGGCGACGGTCGAAACGAAGCCGACCATCGCGACCAGCATCGATGCCTCGTAATAGATCACGGTGCCCTGCGATATCCCAAAAAGGATCAGCAGCGCGATGAGATTGATCACCATCGTGTCGAGCGCAAGGATGCGGTCCGCCAGGGCCGGCCCGCGCGTGATCCTCCAGAGATTGAAGAGAAGCCCCAACCCATAGCAGCCGAAAGCGAAGTGCAGCGCGGCCTCAATCATTGGAAAATCTCCTTCAGCCGCCACTCGTAGCGGGATTTGATCGTGTCACGAACAGCGTCGGGGTCGTCCGTATGCAGGCAGTGGACGAGGATGCTGCCGCCATCGGCCGAAAGCATGGCCGAGACCGTGCCCGGCGTCATGGTGATCGTGCCGGCCAGCACGGTGATCGCCTCGGCCGAGGTCAGCTCCAGCGGCACGACGATCCATTTCGAGCGGATGTCTGCATTGCGCCGGAAGGCGATGATCCGCGCAACCTCGATATTGGCCACGACAATGTCCCACAGCACGACGAGGGCGTATTCGACGATCACCTTGGGGTTGTGAATCTTCGGACGGTTCGGCCAGTAGGGCGCCGTCAACAAGGACAGCACGATCCCCAGAACGGCCCCGAGCAGGAGATTGCCCAGCGTGATCGTGTTGACCAGCCCCAGCCAGACCAAGGTCAGCGCGAGGGACAACAGCGGATGTGGGAAGACGCGCTTGAGCATTGCTCAGTCCCTTTCCTGAATGCCCAGCACGGCGGTGATGTACCCCGACCGGTCGTGCAATTGCGCCGATGTCGCCTCGAGGTATGAGGCCGCCGGCCCGGCCAGTACGGAAAGCAGGACCATGGCCGCCATGGCGGCCACCACCGGCGCCAGTTCCAGCGCGCCGGCCGGTGGCGGGCTCGCCGGGTCTTGGCCGTCTTCCTCTTCGTCTTCCGCGCTGTCGGCCGCCTCGGGCACGGGCGTCACCGTCGATTTCCAGAACAGGATGCTGCCCGCCCGCGCGAACCCGACGATGAGAAAAAGCGAGCCCACAAGGATCACGGTCCAGCCCCAAACCATATGGGACGGGTCGCGCAGCGCATCGAGCACCATCAGCTTGCCCAGAAACCCGCTGAGCGGCGGCATCCCGGCCATGCCGATCGCGGCGCCGAAAAACAGCGCGGCGAACAGCCCGTTCTGCACCGTCGGGCTCCGCGGGCTCAGCCCGTCTTCGCCGCCGCGGCGAGAGACGATCAGATCGGCCAGCAGGAACAGCGCCGCCGCCGCAAAGGTGGAATGCACCAGATAGTAAAGCGCCGCGGTCGTGGCGTAGGGCGTGAAGACCGCGACCGCCACCATCAGCGTGCCCATCGAGGCGATAACGCTGAACGACAGCATCGGCATCAGCCGGCGCGCGCCGAGCACACCGATAGACCCGATGGCGATGGTCACCAGCGCGGCGGGGAACAGCCAGGTTTCGGGCAGGCCGGTGGTCGCGGCGACCTCGGGGCCGAAAACGATCGTGTAGATACGCACGATGGCATAGGCCCCGACCTTGGTCATGATCGCAAAGAGCGCAGCCACCGGAGCGGGGGCGTTGGCATAGGTGGCCGGCAGCCAGAACTGGATCGGAAAGAGCGCCGCTTTGATGGCGAAGACGATAAGCAACAGCGTCGCCGCCACGCGAACAAGCGCCGCGTCCTCGACCGGAATGCTGTCCACCTTGAGGGCCAGATCGGCGATGTTGAGCGTCCCGGTGGCCGCGTAGAGCGTGCCGAGGGCGAACAGGAAAAGGGTCGATCCTGCGAGGTTCATCACCACGTATTGCAGCCCGGCCTGTATCCGCACCCGGCCGCCGCCATGGATCATCAGCCCGTAAGAGGCGATCAGAAGGACCTCGAAAAAGACGAACAGGTTAAAGGCGTCGCCGGTCAGGAAGGCACCGCAGATCCCCATGAGCTGAAACTGGAACAGGGCATGGAAATGCCTGCCGCGCGTATCCCACCCGGTCGAGACCGCGTGCAGCAATACGACAAGCGCAAGTAGCGCGGTAAGCAAGACCATCATGGCCGATAACCGGTCGAGCACCAGCACGATCCCGAACGGCGCCGGCCAGCCGCCCAGCCGGTAGACATGCGTTCCCCCGTCGGCGGCGAGAACGAACAGCCCCAGCGCGGTGGCGGTCAGGGCGATGGTTCCGGCGAATGACGCCGCGCGGGCCAATGTGAAGTCGTGCCGCATCACGAAGGCGATCAGCGGGGCCAGCAGGGCCGGCAGAACGACGGGCGCGATGATCCAGTGGTTCATTTGACCGTATCAGTCCCCTGCGGCTGTTCTGTCTCGTCGTCGGTCATGTCGATCCGGTCATGGTCGGCCTCCAGGTAGGCGCCGAGCGCCACCATGACCAGCACCGCGGTCATCCCGAACGAGATCACGATCGCCGTCAGCACCAGCGCCTGCGGCAGTGGATCGGTATAACTGGCCTCGCCGTATTTCGACAGGATCGGCGGCATATCGCTGGCCAGCCGTCCCGTCGCAAAGAGGAAGACGTTGACTGCGTAGGAAAAAAACGCGAGGCCGAGGATGACCGGAAAAGTCCTGAGCCGCAGCACGAGGTAAACTCCGGCCGCGGTCAGCATCCCGACCGAACTCGCGACGATCAGCTCCACATCAAGACCCTTCCTGCTCGATGGCCTGCACCCTCTTGGAGGGGTCGTAATCCATCGGTTCGACATTCACGGTTTCGCCAGCGCGCCGCGCGATGCGCGAAAGGCTGTAAAGCATCAGCATCACCGCGCCGAGCACGGTCAGAAACACCCCGAGATCGAACAGCATCGCTGTCGCCAGCTCGAATTCCTCGATGGGCGGCAGGTGCACATAGCCGAAGGCGCTGGTCAGAAAGGGCTGTCCGGCAAACCAGGCACCGGCCCCGGTCAGCCCGGCGACGAGCACGCCGATGCCGATCATCGCGTGATATTCGATCCGTTGCCGCGCCTGCGTCCAGGCAAAGCCCGACGCCATGTATTGCATCAACAGCGCGATCGACATGACCAACCCGGCGACGAACCCGCCGCCGGGCTGGTTGTGGCCCCGCAGGAAGATGAAGACCCCCACCATCGCCGCAATCGGCATCATCGCCCGCGTGGCCACCACCATCATCAGCGGGTGCCGGTCGCGCGACCGGTCGCGGGAATAATCCCGGTTCAGCAACCGCCGGCCCGCGGGCCCGCTCAGCAATGTTTCCATCAGCGCAAAGATCGTCAGACCGGCGATGCCCAGCACGATGATCTCTCCGTAGGTGTCGTAGCCGCGGAAATCGACGAGGATCACGTTGACGACATTCGTGCCGCCCCCGCCCTCATAGGAATTGGCAAGGAAGTATTGCGAGATCGAAGAGAAGTCGCGCAGCAGAAAGACCATCGACAGGGCCGCGACGCCCACGCCGGCGGCAATTGCGATCGCCCCGTCGCGCACGCGCAGCATCACCGGGCTTTCCCTCGGGGTTGTCTTTGGCATGAAATGCAGCGCCAGCAGCAGCAGCATGATCGTCACGGTCTCGACCGAGATCTGCGTCAGCGCAAGGTCGGGGGCGGACAGGTAGATGAACCCCGACGAGACCATCAGCCCGACGACCCCGATCAGGACAAGCGCCAGAAACCGATAGCGATGCATCGTGACCACCAGCATCGTCGCCACGATCAGCAGCACCCATCCCACGCCCACAACGGCCGGGACCGGCAACAGCGCGCGCGTCGGCGCGGACATGTCGCCGCCCATCCAGGCGAGAAAGCCCAGCGCGACGGTCGTCAAGACGAAGATCGCCAGGTAGCGGCTGATCGCGCCGTTGTGCAGACCGGTGGTGATCCGGCCCGACAGCGCGACGGCCCGCGCGACGAACGCATCGAAGATGGCCTTGGCCTCGGGGCGGGGCGCGGCCCGCCAGGCGCGGTCGAGCGGGCGATGCAACGCCAGCAACACCGCACCGCCGGCCACCGCAGCGATCGACATGAACAGGGCCGGCGTGATCCCGTGCCAGATCTTGAGCGAATAATAGGGCAATTCCCCGCCGACCACGGCACCGCCGGCCACCGCCACCAGCGGCCCCGCGACGGCCGCCGGCAAGATGCCGATCAGCACCACCAGCAGCGCCAGCAGCGCCGGCGGCGCCCACATGCCGAAGGGTGGGTCGTGCGGCTTGGACGGGTAGTCGTCACGCTCCGGTCCGAGGAACACATGCGCCACGAAGCGGAACGAATACGCCACCGACAACAAGGCGCCCAGCGTCGCCACCACCGGCACCGCCAGATGGCTGCCGGCCCAGACGGTGTGCGCGGCCTCTTCCAGCATCATCTCTTTCGACAGGAACCCGTTCAGCAGCGGGATACCCGCCATCGACAGCGCCGTGACCGCGCCCAGCGCGGCCGTCACCGGCATCAGCCGTGCGAGCCCGCCCAACCGCCTGATGTCGCGCGTGCCGGTCTCGTGATCGATGATCCCGGCCGACATGAAAAGCGCGGCCTTGAAGGTGAAATGGTTGATGACGTGAAAGACGGCAGTCACCGCGGCAATCTTGGTGCCGAACCCCAGCAGCATCGTCAAAAGCCCAAGGTGGCTGACCGTCGAATAGGCGAGAAGCGCCTTGAGATCATCCTTGAACAGCGCGATCAGCGCACCCAGGACCATCGTTACCAGACCGGTGGTCGAGACGATGTAGAACCAGGCCTCGGTCCCCGACAGCACCGGCCACATCCGCGCCATAAGGAAGATGCCCGCCTTGACCATCGTGGCCGAGTGAAGATAGGCCGACACCGGCGTCGGTGCCGCCATGGCATGGGGCAGCCAGAAATGCAGCGGGAACTGCGCCGACTTGGCAAAGGCCCCGATCAGGATCAGGATGAGCGCCGGGAGGTACCAGTCCGACGCCCGGATCGCGTCACCTTCCGACAGGATGTCGGTCAGCTCGTAGCTGCCCGCGATCTGCCCCAGGATCAGCATCCCGCCGATCATCGCCAGCCCGCCTGCCCCGGTCACCGCCAGCGCCATCCGCGCGCCCTGCCGGCCCTCGGGCAGGTGTTTCCAATAGCCGATCAACAAGAACGACGTCAGGCTGGTCAGTTCCCAGAAAATAAGCAAAAGCAGAATGTTATCAGAGATAACGATGCCCAGCATCGCACCCTGGAACAGCAGCAGATAGGTATAGAACTGCCCCATCGGGTCGTCGCCGGAAAGGTAGTAGCGCGCGTAAAGCGTGATCAAGAGGCCCATGCCGAGAATCATCCCGGCAAAGAGCAGGCCCAACCCGTCGAGGAAGAAGCTGGCCGACAGGCCCAGTTGCGGCAGCCACGCGATCTCGGCCTGCACTGTCTCTCCGGCCAGGACCGAGGGCACGAGGCCACCCAGCAGGATCAGGGCCAGGATCGTCGGAACCGCCGTGAATGTCGCGCAGGCGGTGCGGCCGGCGCGGATCATGAGGCCGGGCACGAGGGCACCCAGAAAGGGGAGAAGCGCAATGAGCAGAAGAGAGTTGCCGCCGCCGTTCATGCAGTGCACCTGTGTTGAGACTTCAGAGTTGCATATCTTTTTTTTTGCGGAGGTCCAACGCGCTTGGACGAATTGCCTGATGTAATCTTGTTGTCAATGAATGTTCCGTGGACCGACACTATATGCCCGGTCGGGTGTCGGGCCCGTTTTCCGCGACAGTTCGCGGCGGTGCGCGATGGCAAGAGGCGATACATGGCAGCAGCGCGGAGCGTCGGCCACGGCGCCGGGTCAGGATGGGTGCGCGCCCTCAAATCCGGACAGAACGGCCGTCAGATTGCCGCCCAGCCCATCGCAGATATAGCCGCCCTCCTGCACGAAGAGCGTCGGCAGGCCCAGCGCCGCGATCGCGGCGCCGATCCGGGCAAAGCCGGGCGTGGTGACGGCGAGCCCCTTGAACGGGTCGCCAACATAGGCGTCAAGCCCAAGCGCAACCACCAGCGCGTCGGTGCCGAAATTCGCGATCCGCTCCAGCGCGGTATCGAGCGTGCGCAAATAGTCGTCGTCCGCGGTGCCGCGCGGCAGGGGCAGGTTGAGGTTACAGCCCATCCCGCGCCCGCTGCCGCGTTCCTGCGCATGGCCCCAGAAAAAGGGGTAAAACCGCGCCGGGTCCGCATGGATCGACACGGTCAGCACATCGTCCCGGTCGTAGAAGATGCCCTGGGTGCCGTTGCCGTGATGCACGTCGATATCGAGGATCGCGGGGCGCAGCCCGCGCGCGCGCAGCCGCTCGGCCGCTATGCCGGAATTGTTGAGAAAGCAAAACCCGCCCGCAAGGTCGCCGAACGCGTGGTGCCCCGGCGGGCGCGACAGCGCGTAGGCCGCCCGCTCGGGCCCCGCGATCAGGTCGGCGCCGGCGATCGCGCTTTGCGCCGACCAATAGGCGGCCTCCCAGGTTCCCGCGGCGATCGGGCAGGCCGTGTCGGCCTGGTGGTACCCCGCCTGGCCCACGGCCGATTTCGGATAGCTGTCGCTGCGATTGGCCGGGTGGATGTTCGGGATCACCTCTTCACCGGCGCCCTCGATCCGGCGCCAGCGGGTGTAGATGTTACGCAGGAAGGTCAGGTATTCGGCGCTGTGCAGCGCCGCGATGGGGCCAAGCCCGGCGTCCTGCGGCACCTCGAAGCCACAGCCGGCCGCCTCGGCCGCCGCTTTCAGCACCTCGATGCGGCGGGGTTGTTCGGGGTTCGCCAGCCGCGCGCCGTTGGCCATGAAATGCTTTGGGTCGTGGCCCCATTGCCGCTCGTCGAAAACCGCCTTCATATGCGTCCTTCCAGGGCGTCGAGCCCGTCCTCGTCCAGTGTCATCAGGATCTCGCGCCGGTCCGCGCTCAGGCCCAGTCGGCGATAAAAGCGCTGCGCGGCCGGGTTGTCGTCGTAGACGACCAGCCGCAGAAAACGCGCGCCCCATAACGTTTCGGCCTCGCCCGCGGCGCGGGCCAGCAGGCGCCGGCCCAGCCCCTGCCCCCGGCCCGCCTCCGCGACCCACAGATCAGAGACATATAGCCCCGCCGCCCCGCGCATCGTCGAGAACACCGGCGAGAACAGCGCGAGGCCGCCAAGCGCCCCGTCGACCTCGGCCAGGAGCGCCCGGAAGGACGGCCGGGGGCCGAAACCCGCCCGGCGCAAATCCGCGACACTGGCGCGGTGGCTGTCGCCCATCCCTTCCGACAGGCGCCTCAGGCCCGCGTCCAGCATGTCGATGTCGGCCTCGGTCGCCGGGCGGATAATCGTCTCGCCCATCGCTCAGATCGCTGTCCTGTCCGCGCCTTTCAGGCCCAGCATCGCGCGCGCCTCGGCGGGCGTGGCCACCTCGCGGCCCAGCGCCTCGACGATGCCGCGCACCTTTTCGACCTGCTGGGCGTTGCTTTGTGCCAGTTCTCCGCGGGCGATCATCAGGCTGTCTTCCAGCCCGACGCGCACATGCCCGCCCATCCCGGCCGATTGCGCGGCCATCGGCATCTGCTGGCGCCCGGCGGCCAGCACCGAGAACATGTAGCCGTCGCCGAACAGCTTGTCGGCGATGCGCACCATGTGGGTCAGGTTCTCGGGGTCGGCCCCCATCCCCCCCAACACGCCAAAGACGAACTGGATGAAAAACGGCGGCTCGACCGCGCCGCGCTCGGCGAAATGGGCCAGCATGTAGAGATGGCTCATATCGTAGCACTCGAACTCGAACCGCGCGCCGCGCGCGCGGCCCAACTTGTCCAGCACGGTAGCGATATCCAGCGGCGTGTTCTTGAAAACCAGATCGTTCGAGCCTTCGAGGAACGGCTTTTCCCAGTCGTGCTTCCACTCGTTGCGCCGTTCGGCCATCGGATAAAGCGCGAAATTCATCGTGCCCATGTTGAGCGAGCACATCTCGGGCTCGGCCTCCAGCGGTGCGGCCAGCCGCTGTTCGAGGGTCATGGTCGCATTGCCCCCGGTCGAAATGTTCAGCACCGCGTCGCAGCCTTGTTTCAACCGCGGCAGGAAGGCGCGGAAATGGGCCGGGTCGGGCGAGGGCCGGCCGGTCTCGGGGTCGCGCGCGTGCAGGTGCAGGATCGCAGCGCCCGCCTCGGCCGCCGCGAGACCGTGTTCGACGATCTCGCCGGCACTCACCGGCAGGTAGGGCGACATCGAGGGCGTGTGGATCGAGCCCGTCAGCGCGCAGGTGATTATGATCTTCGACATGGTTTGCCCTCACGCCCCCACGGCCAGCGCCGGTTCTATCTCGGCCACGAACTGGCCGAGCGACAAGTCCAGCTTTTCGATGATTTCGTCAATATGGGCCTCGGTCACGATCAGCGGCGGGCAGACGAGAATGTGGTCGCCCTCGATCCCGCCGCGCGTGCGGCGCGAATAGACGATCAGCCCGTTGCCGTAGGCGATCTGCACGAAACGGTCATAGGCCGCCATCTCGCGCGGCAGCGGTCTCATGCCGTGGCGGTCGGCAACGAATTCGAAGGCAAGCAGCAGCCCCTTTCCGCGCACGTCGCCGATCACCGGGTACCGCGCCATCAAGCCCTCGAGCCGGGCCTTGAGCACGTCGCCCATCGCATCGGCATTGGCGCAAAGGCCCTGCCGCTCGACCACTTCCAGAACCGCGACGCCGGCCGCGCAGGACAGCGGGTTGCCCGCATAGGTGAACCCGTGCTGGAACCCGCCCTCGTCGAGCACCGGGTCGACCAGCCGGTCATGGGCCACCATCGCGCCCAGCGGTACGTAGCCGGCGGCATAGCCCTTCGACATCACGATCAGGTCGGGCACCACGCCCCAATGCTCGGTCGCCAGAAAGCGGCCGGTGCGCCCCACCCCGGTCATCACCTCGTCGGCGATCATCAGGATGCCATAGGTGTCGCAGATCTCGCGCACCCGTTCCAAATAGCCCGCGGGCGGCACCAGCGCGCCGGTCGACGCGCCGCCGACGGGCTCGACCATGAAGGCCAGGATCGTCTCGGGGCCCTCTTGCAGGATGCAGTCCTCCAGCATGTCGGCGTAATGCAGGCCCGTCAGCGGGTCGCCCGGGTCAAGCCCGTCGAGATAGGCGCGCGGCGCGGGGATTTTCGGCATGGGCCGCATCATCGGGTCGAAAGGCGCGGTCAGCGGCGCGTAGCCGGTGATCGCCAGCGCCCCAAGCGTACAGCCGTGATAGGACGGCGTGCGCGAGATCACCTTCCACCGCTGCCCCTGCCCGGTGGCCACCGCCCATTGCCGCGCCAGTTTCATCGCGCTTTCCACCGCCTCGGACCCGCCGGAAACGAAGAACACCTTGTTCAGCCCCTCGGGCGTGCGGGCGGCGGTCATCACGGCCAGCTTCTCGCTGGCCTCGGTCTCGAAATGGAGGCGATAGCCAAAGGTCGCCCGCTCCATCTGGTCGCGCATCGCGGCCAGCACATGCGGGTTGGAATGCCCGATATTGCACACCATCGCCCCCGACGAGCCGTCGAGATACCGCTTGCCGTCGACGTCCCACATGTAAACGCCGCGGGCCTGGTCGAGAACGGGCTTGCGGTTGCGGCCCTGGTAGAACAGGTGGCTGGGCGGGCGGTCGATCATCGTGGCCTCATGCGGGAAGGGCTGCACAGTCCTGCGGGCGCAGCCGCAGCGACACCTGGGCGCCTTCGGAGAAGGGACGCTGGTCGATCATGTTGATCGCCTGCAACTGGGCGTCGCCGGCGCGCACGAAATAGCGCACCGCCTGGCCCTGGTAATCGACGGTTTCCACCGTGGCATCGACGGCGATCTCGCCGTTGGCGGGCGTGTCCAGCGCGGCCAGCAAAAGCTTTTCGGCCCGCAGGACCAGTTTGGCCGGGCCCTCGCCGACCACAAGCGGCGCCTTTTCAGCAGGGACGTCGATCTGGCCGAAAACATCGGAATCGAGCGCGACATGGCCATTGGCCCGCGCCGTGCAGCGGGCGGGCAGGATGTTGGACGCGCCGAGGAACTGGGCCACGAATTCCGAGGCGGGGGTGTTGTAAACCTCTTGCGGCGGGCCGACTTGTTCCACGCGGCCGTCGCTCATCACCACGATCTGGTCGGACATGGCCAGCGCCTCTGACTGGTCATGGGTGACGAACACGGTGGTCACGCCGATCCGGTCCTGGATGCGCTTGAGCTCCACCCGCATATCCTCGCGCAGGTTGGCGTCGAGCGCCGAGAGCGGCTCGTCCAGGAGCAGCACGTCGGGCTCGATGACGATGGCGCGGGCCAGCGCGATCCGCTGTTGCTGACCACCCGAAAGCTGCTTGGGGTAGCGGTCGCCCACGTCCGGAAGCTGCACCAGCGCCAGCGCTTCGGCCACCCGGCGCGCCGCCTCGTCGCGCGGCACGTCGCGGTATTTCAGCCCGAAGGCCACGTTCTCGGCCACGGTCTTGTGGGGAAACAGCGCGTAGTTCTGAAACACGATCCCGAGATTGCGCTTGTGGATCGGGATGTCGTTGAACCGCTTGCCCTTGATCTCGATATCGCCCTCGGTCGGGTCCAGCAGTCCCGCGATCATCCTCAGCGTGGTGGTCTTTCCGCAGCCCGACGGCCCGAGAAGGGTCACGAACTCGCCCTCTGGAATTTCCAGCGATGTTTTCTCGACGGCGGTGAAACTGCCGAAGCGCTTGACGATATCGCGCAGGATGACGGAACTCATGGCCGGACCTTTCAGAAGGGTGCCCCCGCCGCAAACCGGCGGGGGCGTCTGGCATCAATAGCCCTTTTGCACGCGGCCGAAGGTCTTGGACCACTCGGCCTCCTTGCTGTTCCAGTAAGGCGGGTCGAAGAAGTTGAGCCCGGCCAGCGTGCCCGTCGGGTCGAACGCCGGCAGCGCCTTGACCTGCTCGGTCAGCTCGACCTTGTTGGGGTCCAGCGCCGGCGGATAGTTCTGTCCCTCGGCCACCGCGATGGCGGTTTCGGGCGCCAGCATGAAGTTCAGCAACTCCTCGCATTCCGGCATCGGCGAGCCGCGCAGCACGAACAGGCATTCCTGCCAGCCCAGGCCCCCCGGCGGGTCGTAATAGCCGATGTCGTGGCCCTGGTCCTGCAACGCCTTGACCCGGCCCGACCACGCCTCGGTGACGTAGATCTCTTCCTCGGCCAGCAGGCTCATCAGCTCGGCCCCCGACGACCAGTATTTCAGCGCCAGGTCCCGATGGGTGCGCACGGCGTCCCAGACGGCGTCGATATCGGCAACCGCGTTGGGGTCCTGATCGGTCTGCAGCGCGGCGTACCAGATGCGCGTCTTCCACTCGCCCCAGCCGCCGATCTTGCCCTCGTAGGCCGGATCGATCATCAGCTTGGCGCCTTTTTCCTTCATCTCCTCGTCGGAGATATGCTTGCGGTTATAGGCCAGCCCGGTGGTGCCGTAATCGTAGGGCACCGCCGAGAGCGACCCGCCCGTGGGTTTGCGCAAGACATCGACCAGCGCGGTGATGACGTTTTCGAGGTTGGGGATATTGGCCTCGTTCAACTCGCTGGACAGCTCCAGGTTGTGGTAGCGCACATAGTCGAACACGCCCGACAGGTGCGCGATGTTGTACTCGCCGGGCTGGCTGGCCTTGACGCGGCTGAGATATTCGTCGGCCCCGCCGAAGGTGCCGTCGACCACGTTGACGCCGGTCTTGGCGGTATAGGGGTCGAAGGCATATTCGCGGAATGCCTCGCTGACCACGCCGCCCCAGCCGTCAAAGCGCACCTGCTCGGCTGCGGCACGGGCGTATTTGGCAAACGGCGTCTGTACGCCGTAGGCCAGCCCCGCCGCGCCCAGCATCCCCAAAAAGCCGCGGCGGTCGAGATCGCCGTTGAGGTAGCGCTCGCGCAGGCGTTCGTAGCGTGTTGTGTCGTCCATATGTCTCGTCATGTCGGTCTCCTTGTTGGATATCTCTTATGCGTGGCGCGGTTCTATCCGCCGCGCCTTGTCGAAAGCGCCCGGGCCAGGGCGAGGCCCAGAAGCGGCAGGCCCACGGTCAAGAGGATCATCACAGTGCCCAGCGCGTTGATCTCGGGGCTGATGGAATTTCTGAGCATGGCGAAGATCTGGGTGGGCACCGTTTCCACACCGCCGGGTTTCCAGAACAGCGTGCCGGTGATGTCGTCGAAGCTGATCGTGAAGGCGAAAAGCGCCCCGGCCAGCACCGCCGGCAGCATCAGCGGCAGCGTCACCTCGAAAAAGGTCTGCCGCGGGCTTGCGCCCAGGCTCAGCGCCGCCTCCTCGATGTCGCGCCGGATCGAGACGAGCCGCGCCTGCACCACGAGGATGACGAAGGGCAGCGTAAAGATGACATGGCCCGCCAACAGCAGCGCGAAGCTCTTGTTCACGTTGAGGAAGTTGAGAAACAAGAGCAGCGCGACGGCCAGCACCACCTCGGGCACCAGGATCGGCGCGATCAGAAGGGTCGAGATCATGTTCGCCCCCGGCACCCGGTAGCGGACCAGGGCCAGGCTGGCCAGCACGCCCAGCGTGGTCGAAATCGCCGCCGTCATCAGCCCCAGGATGATCGAGGTGCGGAACGCCCTCAGGATCGCCTCGTTCTGGGCCAGTTCCACGAACCAGCGGAACGAAAACCCGGTCATCGGAAAGCTGCCGAACTGCGAGGCGTTGAAACTGAGCAGCACGACCACTGCAACCGGCAGGAACATGAAGCTGTAAACCAGCAGCGTCCATATCCGCACCAGCGTCCAGCCCATCAGCCCAGCCCCTTCATCAACTGCGCCATGCCGAGGTAGCGGTTGTAGATCAGCACCAGCGCGCCAAGCACAGCCAGCAGCATCAGCGACAGCGCCGAGCCCAGCGGCCAGTTGAGCTGGGTGATGATCGCCTCGAAAACGAGATTGGCGAACATCGCGTCGGTGGGTCCGCCCAGAACCAGCGGCGTGATATAGGTGCCCGCCCCCAGCACGAAACACAGCAGCCCCCCCGCGGCCAGCCCCGGCAGCGACAGGGGCAGCGTGACCTGCAGGAACGCCTGCCATTTCGTGGCGCCCAGCGAATTGGCGGCGTCTTCCAGCGTGGTGTCGATCCCGTCGAGGCTGACAAACACGTTCAGCACCATGAAGGGCAGCAGGAAATGCACGAGCCCCAGGATGACCGTGGTCTCGTTATAAAGCATCTGGACCGGCTCGGAGACGATCCCGAGGCCGGTCAGCAGCCAGTTCACCGCCCCCGAGACGCCGAGGATGTTGATCCAGCTCATCGTGCGGATGATGTAGCTGATCCAGAAGGGCAGCATCAAAAGCAGCAGCAACACCGCCTTGTTGCCCTTCGACCGCGCGATGAAATACGCCGCAGGATACCCCATCAGCGCGCATACCAGCGTGGTGATTGCGGCGATCTTGAGCGTGTTCAGCAGAATGTCGCGGTAAAACTCGTCAGTCAGCGCCTCGGCCCAGTTGTCCAGGAAAAACCCCACCTGGTCGGCCCCGGTGGCCGTGCGCAGCCAGAACGAATAGACCGCGATGAAAACCAGCGGCACGAAGAGCAGCAGCGCGACCGCGCCGAGCGCGGGGGATAGCAAGATCCATGGCTGTCGCGCTTCGCGGGTTTCGACGGACATTCCAGCCTGCGTGTTCAAGGAGGTGTTGAACGAAGCGTGGCGGGATGCCACACATAGATCAAATAGATAATTGGAATTTCTGCTATAGATGAAACCTATACTCAACCCTTCGCCCGACGCCCCCGACCGGCTGATGCGCGAACTCGACTGGAACCTGCTGCGTACCTTCGTCGTGTTGGCGGAATCGGGGTCGGTCACCGCCGCCGCCGAGAAACTGCGGCTCAAGCAACCCACCGTTTCGGCCGCGCTGAAACGTCTGGAAGAGCGGCTGGACAAGCGCCTGGTCGAACGCCGGCCGGGCCATTTCCACCTGACCGAGGCGGGCGAGTTGCTGTACCGCGAGGCGGTCGATATCCAGGGCTCGATCCTGCGGCTGTCGACCCTGATGCGCGAGGTCGCCGACGAGGTGCAGGGCCGCGTCAAGATCGCCGTGGCCAGCCACGTTGTCTGTCCGCTCTTCGACGCCGCCCTGGCCGAGTTCCACGCCCGACATCCCCGGGCCACGCTGTCGATCGACGTCATGGCCAGCCGCGATGCGCTGGCCGCCGTCACCGCCAAGGCGGCGACGCTGGCGATCTGCCTCGTGCGCAACCGTAACCCCCGGCTGGAATACCGCCGCATCTATCGCGAGTTCTTCGGCCTTTATTGCGGCCCGCCCCATGCGCTGTTCGGGCGCGCGGATGTGCAGCAAAAGGATCTTGCCGGCCTGCCGACGGTGAGTTTCGAGACCGACAGGCTGCATGACGTGCTGCGCCCGGTCACGCTGATGCGCGCCGAGGCCGAGCTGGGCGAGCGGATCGTCGGCCAGTCGAGCCATCTCGAAGAGGTCCGGCGCATGATCATCGCCGGCCTGGGCGTCGGGCCGCTGCCGGTGCACGTGGTGCGCCGCGACGTCGAGGACGGGCTGCTTTGGGCCCTGCCGCCCTATGACCGGCGCCCGGCCATCGACGTGCATGTCGTCTGGAACCCGCAGGCCAGGATGAACCGCGCCGAAGAGGCGATGCTGGCCACCCTGAATCGCATGATCGAAACGACCCCTATCGAAGAGCGGACCTACGCCTGAGGCGCAGGCGGGGTCAGGCGTTGAACAGGAAGTGCATCACGTCGCCGTCCTGCACGACATAGGCCTTGCCCTCGGCGCGCATCTTGCCGGCATCCTTGGCGCCCTGTTCGCCGCCGCAGGCTATGAAATCGTCATAGGCGATTGTCTCGGCCCGGATGAAACCGCGCTCGAAATCGCCGTGGATCACGCCCGCCGCCTTTGGCCCGGTCGTCCCGGTCGGGATCGTCCAGGCGCGGGCCTCCTTGGGTCCGACGGTGAAATAGGTCTGCAACTCCAATAGCTTGTAACCTGCCTTGATCAGCCGGTCGAGACCGGCCTCTTCAAGCCCGAGTTCGGAAAGAAACATCTCGGCCTCATCGGCATCGAGCTGGCTGATCTCTTCCTCGATCTTCGCCGAGATCACCACGCTGGCCGCGCCCTGCTCTTCGGCCATCTTCGCCACGGCCGCGGAATGTTCGTTGCCTTCGGACGCCTCGTCCTCGGACACGTTGCAGACGTAGAGCACCGGCTTGGCGGTCAGCAGTTGCAGCATGTCCCACGCCTTGCGGTCGTCCTCGGCCACCTCGACGGTGCGCGCAGGCCGTCCCGCTTCCAGCGCCGCCAGCGCCACTTTCAGCAGGCGTTCCTGCTGCACCGCCTCCTTGTCGCCGCCCCGCACCTTGCGCACGATGTTCTGCAGCCGTTTCTCGATGCTTTCCAGGTCGGCCAGCATCAGTTCGGTCTCGATCACCTCGGCATCGGCCACCGGGTCGACGCGGCCCTCCACATGGGTCACGTCGCCATCCTCGAAACAACGCAGCACATGAGCGATGGCGTCGCATTCGCGGATATTGGCCAGAAACTGGTTGCCGAGCCCCTCGCCCTTGCTGGCGCCCTTCACCAGCCCGGCGATGTCGACGAAGGTCATGCGCGTCGGGATGATCGCCTTCGACCCGGCGATCCCGGCCAGCTTGTCCAGCCGCGGGTCGGGCACGGCCACCTCGCCCACGTTGGGCTCGATGGTGCAGAAGGGGAAATTGGCCGCCTGCGCCGCCGCAGTCCGGGTCAGCGCGTTGAAAAGGGTCGATTTGCCCACGTTCGGCAGGCCGACGATGCCGGTCTTGAAGCCCATTTCCGTCTCTCCGCTTGGTCCGCGCGCATGTAGGGGTCGGGGGGCACGAAGGTCAAGCCGGAGTGCCGCGCAAAATTCTTCGAAGAATTTTGCCAGGGCTTTTCGAAACCTCTTGCGGCCATGGAGACCAAAGCGCCCATTGATTTTCCCGCGCTGCTGCCGCAAACCGCATAAGCCAGAAAGAGGGGGACCCCATGACCCGCATCGACGCCAAATTCGCCGCGCTCAAGGCAGAGAACCGCAAGGCTTTCGTCGCCTACGTGATGGCGGGCGACCCCGACTACGCCACGTCGCTGGAGATCGTGAGGGGGCTGCCGGACGCTGGAGTCGATATCATCGAACTGGGCATGCCGTTTACCGACCCGATGGCCGACGGGCCGACCATCCAGCTGGCCGGACAGCGCGCGCTGGAGGCGGGCCAGACCCTGCAAAAGACGCTGGACATGGCGCGCGCCTTTCGCGCCGCGGACGACACCACGCCGATCGTGATGATGGGCTATTACAACCCGATCTATAACCGCGGCGTCGAGACCTTCCTGAAAGACGCGCAAGAGGCCGGGATCGACGGGCTGATCGTGGTCGACCTGCCCCCCGAAGAGGACGACGAGCTGTGCATCCCCGCCCAGGCGGCCGGGCTGAACTTCATCCGCCTCGCCACGCCCACGACCGACGACGCGCGCCTGCCCAAGGTGCTGCAGAACACCTCCGGTTTCGTCTACTACGTCTCGATCACCGGCATCACCGGCGCGGCCAACGCCCAGGCCGGCGACGTCGGGCCAGAGGTGGCGCGGATCAAGGCGCAGACCGACCTGCCGGTCATCGTCGGCTTCGGTATCAAGAGCCCCGAGGCGGCCGAGGCGATCGCAGGCGTGGCCGACGGCGCCGTCGTGGGCTCGGCCATCGTCAAGCAGATCGAGGACGGACGGCCGGTGACCGAGATCCTCGACTACGTGAAGGGGCTGGCCGACGGCGCCCACCGGGCCTGAGCGATCAGCCCAGGATGCGCGCGGCCGCCGCGGCCAGATCGTCCACGACCGCAGTGGGCGGAGGCGTGACGCGGGCCTCGTCGCCTTGCCGGTACTTGCCGGTCCTCACCAGATAGGCCGCACCCGCGCCGGCGGCGCGCGCCCCGGCGACATCGGCCTCGGCATCGTCGCCCACCATTGCCACCGCACCGAGTTCCAGCGCCATATCCGCCGCCGCCGCCGCGAAAAAGCCCGGCGCGGGTTTGCCCAGGATCCGCGCCTCGGTACCGCTGGCATATTCCAGCGCGCGCACGAAGGCGCCGGCATCCAGGCTGAGCCCGCCATCGGCATCGCGGAACACCCGGTTGGCGGCGAGCGCGAGAAACGGCGCGCCGCCCTCCAGCACCCTGAAGGCCGCGTTCAGCGCCTCGTAGGTGAAAAACCGCCCGGCATCGCCCAGAACCAGCGCCTTGGGCCCCTCCTCGGGCACGCCTTGGAAATCTTCCGCCAGGTCGGGATGGATCAGGAAATGGGCACTGTGACCGGTCTCTTCCAGCCAACGGCGCGCGGCGGCGGCCGGCGTGAACAACTCGCCCGCGTCGAGCGGCACGCCCATCTTCGTCAGCTTTTCCACCAGCCGACGCCTGGGGCTGCGCGTGCTGTTTGACAGGAACCGCACCGGCAGGCCCGCGGCACGCAGCCGGGCCACCGCCTCGACCGCGCCGGGCAGGGCCTCGTCACCCGCGTAGATGACGCCGGAAATGTCGAGAAGGACGCCCTTGACCATCGCCGCCAGCCTGCCTGCCGCCCGGGGCCCGGGTCAAGCGCCCTGCCCGGCCGTCTATCGCGGACTGCGCGGCCATGCTACGTTCGCCGCCGGGAAAAAAGCTGCAAGGGGAACCGTCGTGGCGGGACGCTGGCAAATGCTCGCCGTGCTGACGCTGGCGCGGGCGGCGATGGGGGTGCAGTTCCAGTCGGTGGCCGCCGTGGGCGCCCGGCTGACCGGCGAGGCCGGGCTGAGCCACACGATGCTGGGCACACTGATCGGGCTTTACCTTTTGCCCGGCGCGTTGCTGGCGCTGCCGGGCGGCTGGCTGGGCCAGCGGTTCGGCGACAAGCGGCTGGTGCTGATCGGGCTGGGGCTGATGACGCTGGGCGGCGCGGCGCTGGGTCTGTCGCAGGAAACAGGGCCGATGCTGGCCGGCCGGGCAGTGTCGGGCGCGGGCGCGGTGCTGCTGAACGTGCTGGTCACCAAGATGGTCGCCGACTGGTTCGCAGAGCACGAGATCGTGCCGGCGATGGGCCTGTTGATCACGAGCTGGCCGATGGGCATCGCGCTGGCCATGGTCGTGCTGCCGGTGCTGGGGGCGGGCCTGCCTGTGGGGGCCGGTGCGCTGATCGCCGCCGCGCTGGCCGGATTCGCCCTCGTGCTGGTCGCGGCGATCTACCGCGCGCCGCCGCAAGGTGCGGCCGCCACAAGGCCCGGACGGGTCCGCCTGACGGGCGACGAGACCGTGCGCGCGATCCTCGCGGGGCTGGTCTGGACCTTTTATAATGCCGGGCTGATCGCGGTGATCGCCTTCGCCCCCGACCTGCTGATCGCGCGCGGCACACCCCCGGCCGAGGCCACCGCAATGGTCAGCCTCGTGGGCTGGCTGATCATTCCCAGCCTGGCGCTGGGCGGGTGGATCTCGGCGCGGGTGGGCCGGCCCGACACCACGGTGCTGGGCTGTTTCGCGCTGGTCGGCGCCTCGATTCTGCTGTTGCCCGCGGGCGCGCCGGCGCTGCCGCTGCTGGCGCTGATCGGGCTGGTCTTCGGTCCGCCGGGCCCGCTGATCATGACCCTGCCGGTGCAGGCGGTGCGCCCCGAGGCCCGCGCGCTGGGCATGGGCATATACTTTACCTGCTACTACCTGGGCATGGCCGCGGTGCCGCCGCTGGCAGGGTGGCTGCGCGACATCACGGGGACCCCCGCCGCACCGCTCTGGATCGCCGTTGCCTGTCTCGGTATCGCCGCGCTTTCGCTCGTTGCGTTCCGCCTGCGGGGCCGGTGAGGCGCTCAGCCCAGCGTCACGTCCAGGATCATCATCAGGATCAAACCGCCCGTTAGCCCGACGGTCGCCCGGTTCTGGTGACCGTGGCGGTGCGTCTCGGGGATGATCTCGTGGCTGATGATGTAGATCATCGCGCCCGCGGCAAAGGCCAGCCCCCAGGGCAGCACATGCGCCGAAACCGACACGGCCGCGGCGCCCAGCACGCCGCCCACGGGCTCGATCAGCCCGGTCGCAAGCGCGATGAGAAAGGCGCGCATCCGCGTGTAGCCCTGGCCCGCCAGCGCCACGGCCACGGCCAGCCCCTCGGGCGCGTTCTGCAACCCGATGCCGGTGGCCAGCGAGATCCCGTTGGCGACGTTTCCGCCGCCAAAGCCCACGCCCACGGCCATACCCTCGGGAAAGTTGTGGATCGTGATGGCGATGACGAAGAGCCAGATCTTGGCCAGCGCGGCGGCCTCGGCCCCTTCGCGGCCCTCGATGAAATGCTCGTGCGGCAGGGCCTCGTTCATCATGGCCACGGCGAACGCGCCCAGCGCGACCCCGGCCCCCGCGATCAGCGCCGCCAGCAGGACGCTGCCGTACAGGTCTTCCGCCGCGTCTATGCCGGGCAGGATCAGCGAAAAGAACGAGGCCGCCAGCATCACACCCGCGGCAAAGCCCAGCATGGTGTCGTTCGCGCGGCGCGAGATGGAGCGCCCCACCAGCACCGGCAAGGCCCCGACCCCGGTCATCAGACCGGCGGCAAGCGACGCGAAAAGGCCCAGGGCGACGATGCTCATGAGGTTTCTTCGCGCAATCGACCCAACGCGGCAAGCGGTAATGCCCGTTGCCTGTGCTGCGCCCGATTGGTAATCGTTTTTTACCAAAGCCCCGGAGTCCGCCCATGCCCGTCATCACCGAAATCGAAGACCTGCGCCGCATCTACCACCGGCGCGTGCCCCGGATGTTCTACGATTATTGCGAAACGGGCAGTTGGACCCAGCAAACCTTCCGCGAGAACACCAGCGATTTCGCCGATATCCGCCTGCGCCAGCGGGTCGCCGTCGACATGGAGGGGCGGTCGACCGCGACCACCATGGTGGGCGAGGATGTGGCGATGCCCGTGGCCCTCGCGCCCGTCGGGATGACCGGGATGCAATGCGCCGATGGCGAGATCAAGGCCGCACGCGCGGCCGAGAAATTCGGCGTGCCCTACACCCTGTCGACCATGTCGATCTGTTCCATCGAGGACGTGGCCGAACACACGACGAAACCTTTCTGGTTCCAACTCTATGTGATGCGCGACGAGGAATATGTCGCCAACATCATCCAGCGCGCGAAAGACGCCAAATGCTCGGCGCTGGTGCTCACCCTCGACCTGCAAATACTCGGCCAGCGGCACAGGGATCTGAAAAACGGCCTCTCGGCGCCGCCCAAGCTGACGATCCCCACGATGATGAACCTGGCCACCAAATGGGGCTGGGGGCTGGAGATGCTGGGCACGAAACGCCGCCAGTTCGGCAATATCGTGGGCCACGCCAAGGGCGTGACCGACGCCTCGTCGCTGATGAGCTGGACGCACGAGAATTTCGACCCGCGCCTGAACTGGGACCGGGTGAAGGCGCTGAAAGAGCAATGGGGCGGCAAGCTGATCCTCAAGGGCATCCTCGACGAGGAAGACGCCCGCCGCGCGCTGGATGTGGGCGCCGACGCGATCGTGGTGTCGAACCATGGCGGGCGCCAGCTCGACGGGGCGCTCTCGGCGATCCGGGCGCTGCCCGGGATCGTGCGCGCCGTCGGCGACCAGGTGGAGGTGCATTTCGACAGCGGCATCCGCTCTGGCCAGGACGTGCTCAAGGCGCTCGCGCTGGGGGCCAGGGCCACGTATATCGGCCGGGCCTATATCTACGGGCTGGGCGCGATGGGCGAAGCGGGCGTCACCAGGGCGCTGGAGGTCATCCACAAGGAACTGGACACCACCATGGCGCTGTGCGGCCGCAAGACCATCGAGGGTCTGAGCCGCGACATCCTGCTGGTGCCCGACGATTTCGAGGGCAAATGGACCTGAGCGGGCGTTTTACCCTTTCCAACCGCGCCCATCTCGGCTAAGGGCACGGCCTCATCCGGGCATACACCCTTGGAGGATGCCCTTTCATTTTAGGAGAACAACCAATGGCTGGTGAGATCCCAGATCTTCACGCCACGGTACGGACGGGGACAGGCAAGGGGGCCGCTCGTCAAGCTCGCCGCGAGCATTTCGTACCGGGCATCGTCTATGGCGGCGGCAGCGACCCGCTGCCGATCAACATCAAGTACAACGCGCTGCTGAAACGCCTCAAGGCGGGCCGGTTCCTGGCGACGCTGTTCAACCTCAAGGTCGATGGAGAAGAGGACGTGCGCGTGATCTGCCGCGGCGTTCAGCGCGACGTGGTCAAGGACCTCCCGGTCCATGTCGACCTGATGCGCCTGCGCCGCAACTCGCGGATCAACCTCTACATCCCCGTCGAATTCGTGGGCGAAGAAACGTCGCCGGGCCTCAAGAAAGGCGGCGTGCTGACCGTGGTGCGCCCCGAGGTGGAACTCAAGGTGACCGCCGGCGACATCCCCGAGAAGTTGACCGTCGACGTCTCGGCGATGAATATCGGCGATATCGTGCACATCTCGGACATCGAGCTGCCCAAGGGCACCCGCCCGATGATCACCGACCGCGACTTCGTCATTGCCAACGTCTCGGCCCCGTCGGGCCTGCGCGCGTCCGAGGACGAGGCCGAGGACGAGACCGAAGAAGAGGTGGAGGCCACCGAGGAGTAATCCTTTCGGCCTCAGAAGGTTACGCGCGGGGCCCTTCGGGGCCCCGTTTTCGTTCCACCCGCCGGCCCGCGCTTATTGCGAGGCCATGACGTAGTCGAAATAGGGGGAATACGGGTCGATGCTGCCCAGAAGCCCCGGCAGCGACATGCAAAAGCGGTGCATCTCCCGTGCCGCGTCGCTGGTGGCGCGGGTGGCGACACCTTCGGGCCACCAGGCCGCGCGCAGCGCCGCCTGGCTGTCTGCATCGATGCGCGGGCGCAGGTACTGCGT
The DNA here is from genome assembly GCF_003944755.1 of Rhodovulum robiginosum. Classification (GTDB taxonomy): domain Bacteria; phylum Pseudomonadota; class Alphaproteobacteria; order Rhodobacterales; family Rhodobacteraceae; genus Rhodovulum; species Rhodovulum iodosum. Next base: position 83,878 of record NZ_RWGU01000046.1, on the reverse strand, counting down.
TTCGAACGCGTCCACCCAGCCGATCTGCCGCCACAGGTTCTGCCGCTCGGGGGGCCATGAGCCGGCCCCTTCGCTCCGGTCGATCAGGTGCCAGTGCTGGTCGATCATGTCGCGCGCCCAGGACACGCACAGGATGCCGGCCTTCAGGCGTGCGGTTTCCACCGCGTCGGAAAGCTCGCCCTCCACCTCTACCCAGTCATCGGCCAGGACGAGCCGGGCGATTTCGGTCGCCAGCTGCGGCGGACGGGCACCGGCCGTGGCCGGGACCGAAAGGTGGGTGGCCAGGACCAGGCCAAAGCCGAGGCGCGCAAGCGCGCGTTTTCTTGCCTGGCGCCCCGGGCGGGAGTTCGGCAAGGGAGAAGTCTGTCGTGTCGGGCACATGGGAGGCCATCCGTTTCGCTTCGCGCGGCCCGCCTCCCTCCGGGCCGGTGTGTCTTGACGCGACGGCGCTCTTCACGGTGCCGTCACCACAATGTGACACGAGGTTAAATGAACAGCACTTCTGACCTAATTGCTGCAGGTGCAAAATCGGATGATTGGAAAAAACCCGTGCACGTTTCGGGCCGTTTGCCCAATTCTTAATCGCTCACCGAACGGGGGCCGGCGGCCCCGGCGCCGCCTTTTTCGCCTGTCAGCGGCCTAGCTCAGTTCCTGCACCGATTGGAAAATCTCCAGCTCGGGCGGTTCGAGATAGAGCTCCGACGACCCCTTGGCCCCCTTGTGCGCGGCCCGGAACGCGTCGGATTTCGTCCAGGCGGAAAACGCCGCCTCGCTCTCCCAGAAGGTATGCGAGGCGTAAAGCCGGTAGCCCTCTTTCGCGGGCCCTTTCAGCAGATGGAAGGACACGAAGCCCGGCACCGCCTTGAGATGGCTGTCGCGGGTCTTCCAGACCGCCTCGAACTCCGCTTCCCTGCCGGCGACCACCTTGAACCGGTTCATCGTCAGATACATGGGCTGTCCCTTCGCTGCTGCCGGCCATGGCTGGCCTTTCGTGCCAATTCAGGGCATCAAGAGACCGAGTGCAACCGGGCGGAGTTCACGAATGCGACTTTTCGTCGGGCTGGGCAATCCCGGCGCCAAATATGCGGCCAACCGGCACAATATCGGCTTCATGGCCGTGGACCGGATCGCCGAGGATCACGGCTTTTCGCCTTGGCGGGACAAGTTCCAGGGCCAGGTGGCCGAGGGGCGGCTGGGCCCCGAGAAAGTGGTGCTTTTAAAGCCCGAAACCTACATGAACCGCTCGGGCGACGCGGTGCAGGCGGCGGTGCAGTTCTTCAAACTGGAACCGGAGGATGTCGTGGTGTTCCACGACGAGCTGGACCTCGCGCCGGGCAAGTGCCGGGTCAAGCAGGGCGGCGGCCATGCCGGCCATAACGGCCTGCGCTCGATCCACGCCCATATCGGGGCCGAGTATGGCCGGGTGCGGCTGGGCATCGGGCATCCGGGCGACAAGGCCAGGGTGTCGGGCTATGTTCTCAGCGATTTCGCCAAGGCCGACCGCGACTGGCTGGACGACCTGATGCGCGGCATTTCCGACGGGGCGGCCGACCTCGCGCGCGGCGATAGCGGGAAATTCCTCAACGCCGTGGCGCTGCGGGTGGCACCCCCGCGCAGCAGCACCACGGCGCCGAAGCCCGAGGCGAAACCCGCCCAGCCCGAGCCCGAGCCGCCGCAAGACACCCGTTCGCCCCTGCAAAAGCTTGCCGACCGGTTCCGCTGAGCCCGCGCTGATCGCGGCGCTACGAGCGCAGGCAACGGCCTGCGCCGGGCTCGGGTCGCCCTTCATGGCGCGGCTTTTGCGGCTCGCGGCGGATCGGTTGGCACCCGGCTTGCCAGTGGCAGAGCGCCTGCTGGGCTGGCAGGGCGATCTGGGGCCCGCGGGCCAGTCGGTGCCGCTCAGGCTGGCCGGGGCGCTGCACGGGCTGGTGCTGTCCGGCTTGGCGCCGGGGCTTGCGGCCGCCTACCCGCCCCATGCCGTCGACGACGACTGGCTCTGGAGGGAAATCGAACATGCCTTTCGCGCCCATGAACCCCGGCTGTTGGAATGGCTCGACAGGCCGCCGCAAACCAACGAGGTCCGCCGCTCTGCAGCGCTGATCGCGGCGGGGCACTGGCTTTCGGCGCGTGTCGGCCTGCCTTTCGTGCTGTCCGAAATCGGCGCCAGCGCCGGGCTGAACCTCAACTGGGATCGCTTTGCCCTGGCCCTGCCCGACGGCAGCCGGCGCGGCCCGCGCGCGGCGCTGCTGACGCTAAACCCCGATTGGCAGGGGCTGCTGCCGCCCGATGCGCAGGTTCGTGTCGTCGGCCGGCGCGGGGTCGATCTCAGCCCGATCGACGCCGACACCCCCGAGGGCGCGCTCAGGCTCTGCGCCTATCTCTGGCCCGACCAGCCCGAGCGTCTGGCGCTGACGCGCGCCGCGCTCGGCGCGCCGGCGGCCCCGGTCGACCGGGGCGATGCCCTGCCCTGGCTGGCCCGACGGTTGGCCCGGCCCCGGCCCGGCGCGCTGCATGTGGTATTCCACACCGTGGCGTGGCAGTATCTGTCCGCCCCGGCCCGGGCGGCGGGGGCGGAGATGCTGGCCGTGGCGGGCGCCCGTGCGACCCCTTCGGCCCCCCTCGCTCATGTGGCGATGGAAACGGACGGCGACGATCCAGGTGCGGGCCTGGCCGTCACGCTCTGGCCCGGGGGCAAGCGGGTCGATCTCGGCCGGGTCGATTTTCACGGCCGCTGGGTCAGGTGGAACCCCGCCCCGGCAGCAGCAGGCGCAACGCGATGAAAGGACAGCCATGACGGTCAAGATGGAGCCACCGGTCAACGTACTGGGCGGCGCGCTCGCGCCTTGCTCGAACGCGCCGCTGACCGGCTTTTTCCGCGACGGCCATTGCAACACCTGCCGCGAAGACCGCGGCAGCCACACCGTCTGCGCCGTGATGACGGCAGAATTTCTGGCCTATTCGAAATACGTGGGCAACGACCTGTCCACCCCGCATCCCGAATTCCGTTTTCCGGGGCTGAGGCCGGGCGACCGCTGGTGTCTCTGCGCCGGGCGTTTTCTGCAGGCCCATGACGAGGGCTGCGCGCCGCAGATCGACCTGGAGGCCACCCATATCCGCGCGACGGAGGTTGTCCCGCTCGACATCCTGCGGCGTTATGCCTGCGTTTCGGACTGAAAGCCGGAGGCCGGCACCAGGTCTTCGGCCAGCAGATCCTCGATAAAGAGGCCCAGCAACTGGGGCCGCCCGCTGACATCGGCCTTGCGGTAGATGGCGTTGGTCTGCGCCTTGACCGTACCCTCCGAGGTGTTGCGCAGGCCGGCAATTTCGGGTGTGGACAGCCCCTTGATGCAAAACAGCGCCACCTCGCGCTCGGCGGGGGTCAGCGCCCACTCGTCGAACCGTTCCTGCATCAACTCGGCAAAGGCCCCCGCGGCGACGCGCAGTTGCGCCTTGGCGCGGGCGGCCTTCTGCATGGTGCGCCGCAAGGCCAGCCCGCCCAGAACCAACCCCAGGATCAGCCCGACGGCCGCCCCGATTTCCAGAAATTCGCGGGTCTGCCAACTGAGCGGCTGGCTGCGCAGCCCCAACACGGTCAGCGCGATATCGGAAACGAAGAACACCGCGCAGACGGCCTGCACGGAGAGAATTGCGAGGATGAAGAAACCGTCCCTCACCAGACCCTGGGCCAGTTGCGGGCCCTGCACGGATCAATCTTCATCTTCGTCGTCCCCTTCGTCGTCGCTGCTGTCATCTTCCTCATCTTCTTCGTCTTCTTCGTCTTCTTCGTCTTCTTCGTCTTCTTCGTCTTCTTCATCGTGGCCGCCGCCACCCGAGCCGCCGCCGCCCGAGCCGCCACCGCCCGAGCCGCCGTCATCCGAGCCGCCGCCGCCCGAGCCACCATCATCCGAGCCGCCGTCATCCGAGCCGCCGCCACCCGAGTCGTCATCGCGGCTACCGGTTGGGTCGCGGTCGTCGGAGTCGCGTCGCTCGAACAGGCGTCCGGGGCGATCGTCGTCGGCGCTGTCAGCCTCTTCCCAGAAATCGCGCAGGATTTCGCCGGTCCGAAGATTGACGATGATCTCGCGGCGTGCCTCCGGGCCGGTCGCCACGATACGGGTGCGGCCCAGCAGCGTGCGCGAGATGCGGATCTCGGTGTAGCCCTGCCCTTTGAGCTGGTCGATGATGCGATCTTTCAGCCCCTGCGCGACGGCCATTGGCGCCCCGGCCGTCAGGCCGAGCGCGATTAGACCTACGATAAAGCGTCTGCGCTTCATGATGCGTCCCGTTTATGCGCCAATATCGCGCCCCCGGCCTTTATGATCGGGCCAGGGGCACTGTGGCAAGTCCCGCCCAAGGGGGTTGAGGACGGGCATCGCCACGTCCGGTGTCAGCTATCGTCGTGATCGTCGTCGTGATCGTCGTCGTGATCGTCGTCGTGGTCGTCGTCGTGGTCGCGGTCATGATCGCGATCATGGTCGCGGTCATGGTCGCGGTCATGGTCGCGGTCCCGGCTGGACGAATCGCGGCCGCTATCGTCGCGCCCCGAGGAATCGTCATCGTAGCTGTCATCGTCATGGTCGCTGTCGTGGGACGAACTGTCATCGTACCCAGACCGGCCATGGTCGCGCCCCGAGGAATCGTGGTCGGACCCATGGTCGTCGTACCCGCGGTCGCGGGACACGCTGTCATCGTCGAATTCGCGGTAGCCCGACCGGTCCCGGGACCGTTCGCGCATGTTGTCCCCGATCATGCGGGAACGGTCCCGCTCCGGGTCGCGCAGACCGTCCGCGATCTCGACCCGATTGCGGACCATGCCGCCATAGCGCCCGGTTTCGTCAGAGAGTACCGCACCGCTTTCGGCGTCGATCACCATCTCGCGCTCGCGCCCGCGCCGCTTGGCATCGACCTCCAGCCGGCTGCCCGCGCGGTCGATCTCGATATCGACATAGCCGTCGGCCCGCAGCTGCTCGATCACCCGGTCGGTCACACGGTCGGCCCAAGGTGCCGTCCCAGCCATGATCGCCAGGCCCGTCACTGCAATGAATTTCGCCCTCATATTCTTACTCCCTTATCAACCGGCGGGAGACATTCCCGTCCGCATAAGGAGAGCTTGGCCGGAGCCGAGGGCGCGCGGCTATCGAGAGAGGGTTTAGGCCCGGAGATTTAAACCACTGACCTACCGATATAAACCTGAGTTTACAGCGTCGCTCACATATCGACGCCGAGATGGCGCGCGACGGTAAAGATATCCTTGTCGCCGCGGCCGCACATGTTCATGCAGATGAGATGGTCGCCGGGCAATTCGGGCGCAATCTTCATCACATGGGCCAGCGCATGGCTCGGTTCGAGCGCGGGGATGATGCCCTCGGTCTCGCAGCAGAACTGAAATGCGGCCAGCGCCTCGTCGTCGGTGATCGAGACATAGTCCGCCCGGCCGATATCGTGCAGCCATGAATGCTCGGGCCCGATGCCGGGATAATCCAGCCCCGCCGAGATCGAGTGGCCCTCGAGGATCTGCCCGTCCTCGTCCTGCAAAAGGTACGTCCGGTTGCCGTGCAGCACGCCCGGTCGTCCGCCGGTAAGCGAGGCACAATGCTCCATCTTCTCGTTCACGCCGCGGCCGCCGGCCTCGACGCCGATGATGGCGACCGACTTATCGTCGAGGAACGGGTAGAACAGGCCCATGGCGTTCGACCCGCCGCCGATGGCGGCGATCAGCGTGTCGGGCAGACGGCCCTCGGCGGCCATCATCTGCTCTTTCGCCTCTTGGCCGATGATCGCCTGGAAATCGCGCACCATCGCGGGGTACGGATGCGGGCCCGCTACCGTGCCGATGCAGTAGAAGGTGTCGCGCACATTTGTAACCCAGTCGCGGAGCGCGTCGTTCATCGCGTCCTTCAGCGTGCCGCGGCCCGATGTCACCGGGATCACCTCGGCGCCAAGCAACTTCATGCGAAAGACGTTGGGTTTTTGCCGCTCGACGTCATGGGCCCCCATGTAGACCACGCATTTCAGCCCGAACTTGGCACAGACCGTTGCGGTGGCCACGCCGTGCTGGCCCGCGCCGGTCTCGGCGATGATCCGGGTTTTGCCCATGCGGCGGGCAAGGATGATCTGGCCCAGCACGTTGTTGATCTTGTGCGCACCGGTATGATTCAGTTCGTCGCGCTTGAGATAGATCCTGGCCCCGCCCAGCCGCTCTGTCATGCGCTCGGCATGGTAAAGCGGAGAGGGCCGGCCGACGTAATGGGTCCAGAGATCGTGCATCTCGTCCCAGAAGCTCTGGTCCGTCTTGGCGTGCTCGTACTGCGCCTCAAGCTCCAGGATCAGCGGCATCAGCGTCTCGCTGACGAAGCGGCCGCCGAACATGCCGAAACGGCCCTTTTCGTCGGGCCCGGTCATGAAGCTGTTGATCAGGTCTTCGGCCATTTCATCCTCCCTTGGCCGCAGCGACGAAGGCCGCGATCCGGTCTGCATCCTTTACCCCTGGGGCGGTTTCGACGCCAGAAGAGACATCGACCTGCCGCGCCCCGGTCAGGCGGATCGCCTCGGCCACGTTTGCCGGCGTCAGCCCCCCGGCCAGCATCCACGGCACCGGCCAGCGCCGCCCGGCGATCAGCCGCCAGTCGAAGGCAAGGCCGTTGCCGCCCGGCAACTCCGCCCCTTTCGGCGGTTTGGCGTCGACGAGCAACTGGTCGGCCACCTTTGCGTGCTCGGCCAGCGCCGGCAGGTCGGCCTCGTCGGCCAGTCCCACCGCCTTCATCACCGGCAGGCCGGTGCGCGCCTTGACCTCGGACACGCGTGCGGGGGTTTCGGCGCCGTGAAGCTGCAGCATGTCGATCGGCACCGCGGCCAGCAGCGCATCCAGCGCCGCATCGTCGGCATTGACGACCAGCGCCACCTTGGCCACCCCCGGCGGCACGCCGAGGGCCAGCGCACGGGCGGCCTCGTGGGTCAGGTGACGCGGCGATTTGGGGAAGAAGGCGAAACCCACATAGGACGCGCCCGCACCCACCGCCGCGTCGCGCGCGGCGGCGTCGGTGATGCCGCAGATCTTTACCCGGATGTCATAGGCCATGGGCGGGGTTTACCCCGCCTTGCCGCCATCCTCAAGCAGCGCAAGGATCTCGTCGCGGCCCTCGTCGCGGTGCTTGTCCTTTTTCAGACGGCCCACCTCACGCTTGAGCTTGTTGACCTCGCGGCGGCGCTTGGATGCCTCGCTGCGGAACTTGGCCTCGCGCAGCCATTCCCACAGAAAGCCCAGCAACAGGCCAGCAGCCACCCCCATCAGCCCAACCATGAACAGCGGCAGCTCCGTGGAGTAATTCACGCCGGCAAAGACCGCCACCTCTTCGGGCAGAAGCGTCAGCGTGACCACCTCGCGGTTTGCGATCGCCATGGTGATGAGGCAGACGGCGAGAACGAGCAGAAACAGGTAGCGGATGTAGCGCATGGATGGGATTCCGTTTATTTGCCGTTCAGACGGTCGCGCAGCAGCTTGCCGGTCTTGAAGAACGGCACGTATTTATCTTCCACATGCACCGATTCCCCAGTGCGCGGATTGCGGCCGATGCGCGCGTCGCGTTTCTTGACCGAAAATGCCCCGAAGCCGCGCAGTTCGACCCGGTCGCCGCGGGCCATTGCCGCGATGACCTCTTCGAAAATCGTGTTCACGATGCGCTCGACATCGCGCTGGTAGAGATGCGGGTTCTCCTCGGCGATCTTCTGAATCAATTCCGATCGGATCATGTCACTTGGTCCCGTTTGAGCACCCCGCGCCGCGCAAGTGGGCGCTTGGCGACTATAGGCGGCTTTGCGGTCCGGAGAAAGAAAAAGCCTTTGAAAACCGCGTCGCGGCGGCATCTATCGCGGCGACGGGACGCATGGACCAAGGCCTTTTCGCCGATGCAACCGGCGAATCGGCCTTCGAGGGGCAATCCCCCGCAGGTTGAACGCGAGATGATTCGTTCCAAAAAGGCGCGGCCCCGCCCGAAGCCGGGCGGGGCCGCTCTGCCGGCGATTCAGCCGGTTTACTTTTCGTCGCCCTTCAGCGCGGCGCCCAGGATGTCGCCCAGCGAGGCGCCCGAGTCCGAGCTGCCATACTGTTGGACGGCCTCTTTCTCCTCGGCGATCTCGCGCGCCTTGATCGACAGGCCCAGACGGCGTGACTTGCTGTCGATATTGGTCACGCGCACATCGACGTGGTCGCCGACCTGGAAACGCTCGGGGCGCTGTTCGGCACGGTCGCGGCTGAGGTCAGAGCGGCGGATGAACGACTTCATGCCCTCGTATTCCACCTCGATCCCGCCTTCCTCGATCGAGGTCACGGTCACGGTGATGACCGAGCCGCGCTTGACGCCGCCCACGGCCTCGGCAAAGGGGTCGCCCTCCAGCGCCTTGACCGACAGCGAGATACGCTCCTTGTCGGTATCCACCTCGGTGACCACGGCCTTGACCATGTCGCCCTTGCGGTAGTTCTGGATCGCCTCTTCGCCGCGCTGGTCCCAGCTCAGGTCGCTGAGGTGGACCATGCCGTCGATGTCGTTGTCGAGACCGATGAACAGACCGAATTCGGTGATGTTCTTGACCTCGCCTTCGACCTCGGTGCCCTCCGGATGGGTCTCGGCAAAGACCTCCCAAGGGTTGCGCATGCACTGCTTGAGGCCCAGCGAAACCCGGCGCTTGGCCTGGTCGATTTCCAGCACCATGACGTCGACTTCCTGGCTGGTCGAGACGATCTTGCCGGGATGGACGTTCTTCTTGGTCCAGGACATTTCGCTGACATGGACCAGACCTTCGACGCCCGGCTCCAGCTCGACGAAAGCACCGTAGTCGGTGATGTTGGTCACGCGGCCCTTGTGCACGGTGGCGATCGGGTATTTCGCGCCCACTGTATCCCACGGATCGTCCTGCAGCTGCTTCATGCCCAGGCTGATGCGGTGGGTTTCCTTGTTGATCTTGATGACCTGCACCTTGACGGTCTCGCCGATCGACAGGATTTCCGAGGGGTGGTTGACCCGGCGCCACGCCATGTCGGTGACGTGCAGCAGGCCGTCGACACCGCCGAGATCGACGAAGGCGCCGTATTCGGTGATGTTCTTGACCACGCCGTCAACCGCGTCACCCTCGGTGAGCTTGGCGATGACCTCGGCGCGCTGTTCGGCGCGGCTTTCCTCGAGGATGGCGCGGCGCGAGACCACGATGTTGCCGCGGCGGCGGTCCATCTTGAGGATCTGGAACGGCTGCTTGAGGCCCATCAGCGGGCCGGCATCGCGCACCGGGCGCACATCGACCTGTGAGCCGGGCAGGAACGCAACGGCGCCGCCCAGATCCACGGTAAAGCCGCCCTTGACCCGGCCGAAGATCGCGCCCTCGACGCGGGCGTCGTCGGCATAGGCTTTTTCCAGGCGGTCCCAGGCTTCCTCGCGGCGGGCCTTGTCGCGGCTGATCACGGCTTCGCCGCGCGCGTTCTCGACACGGTCGAGGAACACCTCGACCTCGTCGCCGATCTCGATTTCGGGGGCCTCGCCGGGGTTGGCGAATTCCTTGAGCTCGACGCGGCCTTCCATCTTGTAGCCGACATCGATGATGGCCTGGCCCGCCTCGATGGCGATCACCTTGCCTTTGACGACGCTGCCCTCGCTGGGCGTGTCGATTTCGAAGCTTTCGTTCAGGAGGGCTTCGAATTCCTCCATGGATGTGTTCTGAGCCATGTGGTCTCGGGTTTCCTTTGACTTACGCTTTTTCCGGCCGGGCGGTTGTCTCCGCCGGTCTTGGGTTGGTCATTTCAGGCCGCTCAGAGAAAAACAAAGAGGGCCGGAGGAAATGTCCGACCCCTGCTCGTCTTGTTATTCGGCTTGCGCACCTTGTCGACGCGCGTGGCTATAGGACGTTTTCACCCTTTTCGCAAGGGGAATGCGCCCCGCCCCCATGCCGGGGACGGGGCCCGGGTCACATCCAGCGCAGCGGTTCGGACCGGCGCGGTGGCATTGGCGGCAGGCCGATATCCTGCCGCAGATGGTTGTTCAGGTCGCCGAGCCTGCAGTGGCCCGGCCTGCCCCTGCCCTCGAAGATGCCGAGTATGGCGGCGGCCAGCACGCGCCAGGCGCCGTGCTGCTCGATGACAAGGGCGATGGGCGTCGGCGGTTCTGTCCGGCCCGCCTGCCGGTCTGCGATTGCGTTCATGGTTCCTTTGCACGGATCGACCCGAAGCCGGGACCCCCGTGCCCTATGGCTGAGATGAATGGAGTCCGGACAGACGGGTGCCGCGGGCAGACGATGTCAGGACGGTTGCTGGTCTGAAAGGGTGGCGTCGGTGGCCTGACGGATCAGGCCGGGCGGGTCATCGCTGGGTGCGGGTTCGCTGCGATACCCAATGGGCGCCACGGGGTCCGAAACGCGAGACAAAGGCGCGATAGGTGATCTGCATGTCACGCCTCCTTTGAGTAATGCGTGTTTCGGATGGCCGCCTTATGCCACGAACCGGCCCGGTCGCCTAGCCTCTCAAGTCCGGGCCGCGCGCAGATGCGGCCCGGAGGCCACACCGGGCCCGGTCAGCAATACCGTTCGACCCCGGTCCAGTAGGCATCGCCATAGCGGTCGCCATGGGTCCAGCCCACCGGCAGCGCCCGCTCGATGGCGTCGAGATCGCCCTGCGAAAGCGTCAGTTCGGCCCCGCGCAGCAGGGCGCGGAAATGGGCGGGCGAGCGCGTGCCCGGGATCGGCAGCACATGATCGCCGCGGGTCAGAAGCCACGCGATGGCCAGCGCCGGCGTGGGCTCGCCCATGTCGCGGGCCAACCGTCTCAGACGGTCAGAGGCGGCGATGTTGGCGCTATAATTCGGCTCCTGGAACCGGGGGTTGTCGCGCAGGAAGCCGATATCCGCGATCGCGTCGAGCCCGAGCGGCGTGTCGGTCAGCAGCGACCGGCCGACGGGGGAAAAGGCCACCAGCGTGGTGCCAAGCGCCGCGCAGGTCTGCACCAGCCCCAGTTCCGGCGCGCGGGTGGAAAGGGAATATTCCGACTGTACCGCCGCGACCGGATGCACCGCGTGGGCGCGGGCCAGCGAGGTCGGCGCGATCTCGGAAAACCCGATGCCGCGCGTCTTGCCCTTGGCCACGAGCGTGGCCAGCCCCTCGGTCACCGCCTCGATGGGCATGTCGACCTGACGTCGGTGGACATAGAAAAGATCGACGCATTCGACCCCCAGCCGTTTCAGGCTCTTGTCCAGTTCCGCCTCGAGATGGGCAAGCGAATTGTCCGGCGCGCGCCGGCCCTGGGCATCGGTGGCGATGCCGGCCTTGGTGGCGATGCTGAAAAAATCGCGCGCCTCGGGGCGGGCATGCAGATAGGCGCCAATCACCGATTCCGACCGGCCCATGCCGTAGACGTTCGAGGTGTCGAGATGGGTCACCCCCGTCTCCATCGCCAGGTCGAGGATGGCGTGGCTCTCGGCCTCGTCGGTTGGGCCGTAGAAATCGGTGAACGACATGGCCCCATAGCCCAGCGCCGAAACCTGCGGGCCGTCCTTGCCCAAGCGGCGTGTCTGCATTTTAGCGCCCCTGTCCTTTGCGTGCGGCCTCGATCGCCCCGATGGCGGCGGCTACGGCCTCTTCGATGCTCATCTGCGAGGTGTCCAGCACCACCGCGTCCTCGGCGGGCCGGAGCGGCGCAGCGGCGCGGGCGCTGTCGCGCGTATCGCGTTCGCGCGTGTCGGCCAGCACCTCGTCGAAGGTGGTCTCGACGCCCTTATCGGCAAGTTCCCGATAGCGCCGCTCGGCCCGCACCGTGTCCGAGGCGGTGACGAAGAGCTTGGCCGCCGCCTCGGGGCAGATCACCGTGCCGATGTCGCGCCCGTCCAGCACCGCGCCGCCGGCGCGCGCGGCGAACGCGCGCTGGAAATCGACCAGCGCGGCGCGCACCTCGGGCATCGCCGCGACCTTGCTGGCGGCCTGGGCCACCTCGGGCGTGCGCAGGTCGCCGCGCGCCAGCGTCTCCTGGGTCAGGGTTTCGGCGGCCTCCGCCGGGTCCGTGCCGTCCAGCATCCGCGCGCCAACGGCCCGGTAGAGCAGCCCGGTGTCGAGATGGGCGAACCCGAAATGATCGGCCACGGCGCGGCTGATCGTGCCCTTGCCCGCCGCCGCGGGCCCGTCGATGGCCACCGTAAAGCTCATGTCACCTGCACCGTCATCCGCGGGTCGGCGCCGGCCGCCCGGGGCGTATCGCCCTCGATCTCGTAATAGGCGCCCTTGTCGGCACAGAAGATATGGCCGGCCAGCCGAACCCCCGGGTCGCCGTCGAAGCTGCCCGCGAAGACGCCGAGATTTTCGCCGGGCCCGTCCCAGAAAAGGTTGGAGCCGCATGTCCCGCAAAACCCGCGCCGCGCGGACTGGGACGAGGCGTACCAGGTGACCGCGCCCTCGATCTCGACGTTTTCGCGCGGCGCCGAGGTCGCGGCGACGTGGTGGCCGCTGGTCTTGCGGCACTGGGTGCAGTGGCACGCGATCACCGGCCGAAGTGGGCCCGAGACGCGATACCGCACCGCGCCGCAGAGGCACGAGCCGCCGGTCACCGGTTGGCCCGGGCCAGATGCGCGCCCAGCCTTTCCATCAGCGGCTCGAAATCGGGGAACGATGTGGCGATGGGGCCGGCGTCATCCACCGTCACCGGGCGCTGCGCGGCGAAGCCCGCGCAAAGGAACGCCATCGCGATGCGGTGGTCGAGATGGCTGGCACAGCTCGCCCCGCCGGGCAGGCCGCCGGGGCCGCGGCCGTGCACGATCATCCAGTCCTCGCCCTCTTCGACCCCGGCGCCGCAGGCGGCAAGCCCCGCGGCCATAGCCGCGATCCGGTCGCTTTCCTTGACCCGCAGCTCCTTGACGCCGCGCATCACCGTGGGCCCCTCGGCGAAGGCCGCGACCACCGCCAGGATCGGGTATTCGTCAATCATCGAGGGCGCGCGCGCGGGCGGCACCTCGATGCCTGTCATGGCCGGCGAAAAGCGCGCACGCAGGTCCGCCACCGGCTCGCCCCCCTCTTCGCGCTCGTTCTCGTAGACCAGATCGGCCCCCATCTCGCGCAGCGTCGTGAAGAGGCCGGCGCGGGTGGGGTTCAGCCCGATGCCGGGCACCAGCACCTCGGAGCCCTCGACGATCAGCGCCGCGGCCACGGGAAAGGCCGCCGAGCTGGGGTCGCGGGGCACGGCGATGGTTTGCGGGGCCAGTTCCGGCTGGCCGGTCAGCGTGATCACCCGGCCCTCGTCGGTGTCCTCGACGCCGAGCTCGGCGCCGAAGCCTGCAAGCATCCGCTCGGTATGATCGCGCGTCGCCTCGCGCTCGATCACCACCGTCTGGCCCGGGGCGTTGAGCCCCGCCAGCAGCACGGCCGATTTCACCTGGGCCGAGGGCACGGGCACGCCATAGCGCACCGGGACGGGCTGGGCCGCGCCCACGATCGTCATCGGCAGCCGGCCGCCCGCGCGCCCGTGGGCCGCCGCGCCGAAGAGCGCCAGCGGATCGGTCACCCGCGCCATCGGGCGTTTCCTGAGCGAGGCGTCGCCGGTGAAGGTGGCCGAGATCGGCGAGGTGGCCATCGCCCCCATGATCAGCCGCACGCCGGTGCCGGAATTGCCGCAATCGATCACGTCCTCGGGCTCGGCGAAGCCGCCCACGCCCACGCCGTGGATCACCCATTCGCCGGGGCCCAGATGCGTCAACTCGGCCCCGAAGGCGCGCATGGCGCGGGCGGTGTCGAGCACGTCCTGCCCTTCCAGCAGGCCGGTGATCCGGGTCTCGCCGACCGAAAGCGCGCCGAGGATCAGCGCGCGGTGGCTGATCGACTTGTCGCCGGGCACCCGGGCCGTGCCCTTCAAGGGGCCGGCGCGCCGCGCGGTCATCGGGATCGGGTCGCCATGGGCGGACATGCGCGCACTCCTCGCTCTCTCTGCCCGCCCGGGCTTAGCGAATGGCGTGGGACGCGTCCAGCCTCTCTGCCCCAGACGCGGCGCCGGGCGGCAGGCGGCGCGCCGATTGGGTATTTGGACCAAGAAGAAGCGAGGGGCGGCGCGGCGACCTCAGCGGCGGCGGAAGGTGAGGTAATGGGGGGTGCGGCCCTCGCGCAGGGCCTTTTGCTCGTAGCGGGTGGAGAGCCAGTCGTCCCATGGGGTGCGCCAGTCGGCGGGACGCTCGGCCAACCAGTCGAAACCGGCGCGCGGCACCTCTTCGAGGCTTTGCCGGACATAATCGGGGATGTCGGTGGCGATGCGCAGCAGCGCGCCGGGACGCAGCGCGCGGCGCAGGGGGCCGAGGTACTCTGGCGTCACGAAGCGGCGGCGGTGGTGTTTCTTTTTCGGCCAGGGGTCGGGGTAGAGCACGAAGGCGCGGTCGAGGCTTTCGGGCGGCAGAACGTCGAAGAGGTCGCGCACGTCGCCCGGGTGGACCGCGATATTGTCGCGCCCCGTCTCGCGCAGCTTGCCCAGCAGCATGGCGACGCCGTTGACGAAGGGTTCACAGCCGATAAAGCCGATCTCGGGGTGCAGGCCCGTCTGGTGTACCAGGTGCTCGCCGCCGCCGAAGCCCACCTCGAGCCAGACCGGCCGACCGCCGAAGCGGGCGGAAAGGTCCAGCGGGCGGCGGTCGGGGTTTTCCTGCCACCCGACGGGACCGGGGGAGAGCCGGTCCAGATCCTCGTCAAGATACGCCTCTTGGGACGGGCGCAGTGTCTTGCCCCGGATGCGGCCGTAGAAGTTGCGCCAGGGCGCATGGGGATGCTTTGCCTCGCTCATGGGGCGGCGGTTTAGCCGCCTCGGCGCGGGGGCGCAACGCCGGGCGGGGGCGGTTTTGCAGATGAAGGCGACGGCGGCGGAGCGGGCGACGACCTTTGCCCTGTCTTGGGCAGCGACCCGAAGCGGGACCTCATACCCGGTCGGCCGGCGCCGGGCGCGCGGCCCGCCGGGGGAGGTAATCCGCTCGGCGGGCCTGTCGGTCCGCCCAGCGCGCAGGCGGTTGGATGGCGGCGGCGTCGCAATGGACAGCGCGCGACCGCCGGGGAACACGGGCCCGGCTCTGCGCATCGGGCGTATCGCCAGACCGGCGCCGGGAGAGGCGCACGCCCGACGGTAAGCGGGCCGCGCGCGGCGCGGCCCGTTGCGCCGTCAGATCGCAGCCTTGAGCGCCTCGCTCAGGTCGGTGCGTTCCCAGCTGAAGCCGCCATCGGCCTCGGGGTTGCGGCCGAAATGGCCATAGGCGGCGGTGCGCTGGTAGATCGGGCGGTTGAGTTGCAGATGCTCGCGGATGCCGCGCGGCGTGAGATCCATCACCTGCGCCACGGCCGCCTCGATCGCCTCTTCCGCCACCGCGCCGGTGCCGTAGGTGTTGACATAGATCGACAGCGGCTTGGCCACGCCGATGGCGTAGGAAAGCTGGAGCGTGCATTTCGAGGCAAGGCCCGCGGCCACCACGTTCTTGGCCAGGTAGCGCGCGGCATAGGCCGCCGAGCGGTCGACCTTGGTCGGGTCCTTGCCGGAGAACGCGCCGCCGCCGTGCGGGGCCGCACCGCCATAGGTGTCGACGATGATCTTGCGGCCGGTCAGCCCCGCGTCGCCGTCGGGCCCGCCGATGACGAAGCATCCCGTGGGATTGACCCACCATTCGGTGGCGCCGGTCAGCCAGCCCTCGGGCAGGACCTCGCGGATATAGGGCTCGACGATGGCGCGGATATCCTCGGAGGTCTGGTTTTCGCTGCTGTGCTGGGTGGAGAGCACGACCGAGGTCACCTCGACCGGCTTGCCGCCCTCGTAGCGCAGCGACAGTTGCGACTTGGCGTCGGGGCCGAGGCTGGGCTCGGCGCCGGATTTGCGCACCTCGGTCAGCCGGCGCAGGATCGCGTGGGCATAGTGGATCGGCGCGGGCATCAGCGCGTCGGTCTCGTCGACGGCGTGGCCGAACATGATGCCCTGGTCGCCGGCGCCGTCCTTGTCGACGCCCTGGCTGATATGGGCCGACTGGGCGTGAAGGTAGCTGTCGACCTTCATGTTGGCCCAGTGAAAGCCCTCTTGTTCGTAGCCGATATCGCGCACGCAATCGCGGGCGATCTCCTCGACCCGGCGGATCGCGGCGCCGGGGCCATTGACCTCGCCGCCGATCACGACCCGATCGGTGGTGGCGAAGGTCTCGCAGGCGACGCGGGAATAGGGGTCCTCGGCCAGGAAGGCGTCGAGGATGGCGTCCGAGATACGGTCACAGACCTTGTCGGGGTGCCCCTCCGACACGGATTCGGAGGTGAAGACGTAGTTTTGGCGGGTCATGGAAAGTGCTCCGTTATGATTACCCCCGCCACGCCAGGAAGCCGTTGTGACGGTTCGACGGTCCTCGCTTAAGCGCGCGGCGCGAAACGGTCAATCGCTATTTGCGACGTCGGGCTGCGACCAAACCGGCGCCCGCCAGCACCAGCACCAAGAGCGCAGGCGCATCGCCCGTGCGCGCGTAGGGGGTCGCGGGCAGCGCGGGCGGCAGCGGCGCGGTAAACTGGCCTGCGCTGTTCAGCGCAAGCCTGTCGACAAACCGACCGCGCGCGTCGATCATCGCCGAGACGCCGGTATTGGCGGCGCGCACCATTGGGAGCCCCTGCTCGACCGCCCTCAGGCGCGCCTGGGCGAGGTGCTGATAGGGACCGGTCCAGCGGCCGAACCACGCGTCGTTGGTGATCTGCAACAGCCAGTCGGCCCGCCCCGGTGCGGCGCGCACATCCCGGGGAAAGATCGCCTCGTAACAGATCAGCGGCAACGCCTGGCCGAGCCGGCCGAGGTCGATCAGCGCCGCGCCGGGGCCGGCCGCATAGCCATAGACATCGTTTGCCGCCAGCCCTTTGATGCCGAGCCGCCCCAGCACGCCGGCAAAGGGCACGTATTCGCCGAAGGGCACCAGGTGGTGCTTGTCGTAGACCTGGCCCAGCGCGCCGTCCGGGCCGACTACCGCAAGGCTGTTGAAGGTGCGCCGCCCCTCGCGGCGCTGAACGCCGACAATGGCCGGCGCGCCGCGCGCCGCCGCGGCGATCTCGTCCAGCGCACCGCCGGCACGCTCGAGCATGAAGGGCACGGAGGTTTCCGGCCAGATGACCAGATCGGGCCGCGGGCCCTGCGGATAAGCGGTCAGCGCGAGCTGGCGCTCCCAGAAAAGGGGGATCATGTCGCGCCGCCATTTCAGGTGCTGCGCGGCGTTGGGCTGGATCACCCGGATCAGCGGCGCATCGGGCCGGCCGGGCACGGGCGCAGCCAGCCGCAGCGCGCCCGCGCCCCAGGTACCGGCCACCAGCAGGACCGACAGCGCCAGCCCCGCCGCGCGCGCCTGCCCCGCGGCCAGGGCCACCGGAAGCGTCGCGGCCAGCACCGCGATCAGCGACAACAGGTGCGGCCCGCCCAGCGCGGCCAGCTGCATCACCGGCGTGCCGATCCAGACATGGCCGATCAGCGCCCAGGGAAAGCCGGTGAAGACATAGCCGCGCAGCGCCTCGGCCAGCACCAAGACGATGGCGAAGAGAAGCCCGCGCGCGGCCCGGCCCGCGACCAGCCGCGCCGAGAGCCAGCCCGCCGCCGCCCAGAAAAGCGCGAGGCCAAAGGCCATCAGCACCAGCGCGAAGGGCGCCATCCAGCCGTGCCGGGCAATGTCGACGAGAAACGGCTCGACGATCCAGTTCAGCGATGCCGCGAAATAGCCCCCGCCCGCGATCCAGGCGCGGCGGGCGGCACGGCCTGCGGTGTCGGCGCCGGCCACCAGCGCCACGATGCCGGCCAGCCCGAGCAGCGCCACCGGCCACAGGCCCAGCGGTGCATGGCCCAGCGCCGCCGCCGCGCCCAGCCCGAATGCGGCCCAAAGCCGGCGCGGGCGGGTCACGGCGGTCAGGGCCGTGCGTGCCGCCATGGCTCAGGCGGTTTGGCGGGCGGCGGGCAGGCGCACCCGAAGCCGCTTGATGCGGCGCGGGTCGGCGTCGACCACCTCGAACTCGGCGCCCTCCTCGTGGCGGATCACCTCTCCACGAGCGGGAACGCGGCCGATCATCATGAAAACCAGCCCGCCCAGCGTGTCGATCTCTTCCTCGTCCTCGGGATCGGCGAGCTTCATTCCGATCTCGGCCTCGAATTCGTCGACCGGGGCACGCGCCTGCACCAGATAGCAGCCCGGCTTTTCCAGCGTCCAGTGCATCCCCTCGGCGACATCGTGCTCGTCCTCGATCTCGCCGATCACCTGCTCGATCAGGTCCTCGATGGTCAACAGCCCGTCCACGCCACCGTATTCGTCGATCACCAGCGCCATGTGAATGCGCTGGGTCTGCATTTTCTGCAGCAGCACACCGATTGGCATCGAGGGCGGCGCATAGATCAGCGGGCGCAGCATCTCTTTCAGCGAAAAGGCCCTGTCGGTGCCGTCGAACCCGTAGCGCAGTGCGAAATCCTTGAGGTGGATCATCCCCGCCGGCGTGTCCAGCGTGCCGTCATAGACCGGCACCCGTGTCAGCCCGCTGTCGCGGAACACCTGCACCAGTTCGTCGCGCGTGATGTCCAGCGGCACCGCCACGATCTCGACCTTGGGGATCGCCACGTCCTCGACGCGCATCCGCCGCAGGTTGATCATGCCGGGCGGCAAGGCCGACGCCATCGCGCCGTTTACCGGCGACAGCGCCCCGGTCTCGTCGCCATCCCCGTCGTCCGGAGCACGGATAGCCGCCACCAGACGGCCCAGCAGTCCGCGGTTTTCAGGTATTTCATAATCCGGCGCGCCCTGCGCTGCCGGAGACGACCCGTCGGTCTCGTCGTCGCCCATCAGTCCTTACCACTTTCACCGGGCTCTTGGCCCGTGATCAGTCATATGGGTCAGCCACACCCAACTTTGCAAGTATTTCCACCTCAAGCCGCTCCATCAGCTCTGCATCGGCCGGGCGAATGTGATCGTAACCCAACAGGTGCAGACAGCCATGCACCAGAAGATGCGTGACATGGTCGGCCAGGGGCTTGCCCTGCTCTTCGGCCTCCCGCGCGCAGGTGTCAAACGCGATGGCGATGTCGCCAATCTCGGCGGGCATCCCGCCGGACGCCGCGGCCGCGCGACGCGGCGCCGTGCCGTCCTCCTCTGCCGCCAACTCCTCAGCGGGCCAGGACAGCACGTTGGTGGGCGCGGGCTTGCCCCGGAAATCGGCGTTGAGCGCGGCGATGCGGGCGTCGTCGCAGCCCAGAAGGCTGATCTCGCAGGCCTCTGGGTCGACCCCCAGATGCGCCAGTGCGGCCGCGCAGGCGGCCTCGGCCAGGGGGTCCAGCCCTGCTTGCGCCCAACGCGCGTCCTCGATCAGGGTATCGACCGTCATCGTCACAGGCGCATTGCACGATCCTTCAGGCGGATCTTGCCAGGAGTATTGTCGAAACGTCCGGTCGCCACCTTTCAGGCCGTGCCGTCGGCTGCGTCGTAAGCCTCGATGATCTTGGCCACCAGGTGGTGGCGCACCACGTCCTTGGAGGTGAAATAGGTGAACGCGATGTCGTCGATGCCCTTGAGCAGGCCCTCGGCATCGGCCAGGCCGCTGGCCACGCCCCGCGGCAGGTCCACCTGGGACCGATCGCCGGTGATCACCATGCGCGAGCCCTCGCCAAGGCGGGTGAGGAACATCTTCATCTGCATCGTGGTGGCGTTCTGCGCCTCGTCGAGCACCACGAAAGCGTTCGACAGCGTCCGCCCCCGCATGAAGGCCAGCGGCGCGATCTCGATCTTCTTTTCTTCCATCAGCTTGGCCAGCTGCTTGCCCGGCAGAAAATCGTTCAGCGCGTCGTAAAGCGGCTGCATGTAGGGGTCGACCTTTTCCTTCATGTCGCCGGGCAGAAAGCCCAGCCGCTCGCCCGCCTCGACGGCGGGGCGCGACAGGATGATCCGGTCGACCTGCCCGTTGATGAACATGTTCACCGCCACGGCCACGGCAAGATAGGTCTTGCCGGTGCCCGCCGGGCCGATGCCAAAGGCCATCTCATGGGCGAAGAGCGCCGCCACATAGGCCTTTTGCGCCTCGGTGCGCGGCTCGATCAGCTTCTTGCGGGTGTGGATCTCGATCCGGCCGCCCTGGAACATCTCAAGTTGCTCGCCCGAGCGTTTGGCGCCCACCTCGCCCGCGTCCCCCAGCCGAATCGCGCCGTCCACGTCGCCGGCATCGACTTCGCGCCCGGCCTCGAGCCGCTCGTAAAGCTGGTGCAGCACCATCGCCGCCTGATCGCGGGCGGCGGCGTCGCCGACAATGGCCAGGAGATTCCCGCGGCGCAGGATATGCACGTCCAACTGGTGCTCGATCTGGGCAAGGTTGCGGTCGAATTCGCCGCAGAGGTCGATCAACAAACGATTGTCGGAAAACTCCAGAAGCGTCTCATGCGCATCTTCGGAGGGCGGCGGGGGGGTCAGAGCGCTGATGCCCAAAAAGGACTCCGTCGGTTAAAGCCTGCGCAGATATGGTGCCAACAGCCTTGTTCCGGCGCAAGCGATAGCTGAAAGGTTTCATGGAATTGATAAAAAAAGGCCGGTTCCCGCCGCCTTTTCGGTCCGACATGCGGTAGAAACCGCCGTTCGTCAGGCGGCGCGGGCCGGAATCAAGCCAGAGGCGCCGGGCGCAGAACCCGACGCCGGATCGCTCACGAGACAGGTTTGCTCAGATCGGGTCCTCGATGGGAGAGCCGGCCTTGAAGGGGCCCACGGCCGTGTTGGGCGGCGCCACGCCCGAGCAGACCGGCTTGCCGTATTTGTCGAGCCGCTGCGACAGGTAGCCCTCGATGCCATCGTCGATGATCCAGTGGTCGCAGCCGTTGGGATCGACCCAGATGCCGGCGCGCAACTGGCTGAGATCTTTGGAATCCATCCAGTTATCGACCGTCTTGTCTTTTTTCGGCGCATCGCAGGCGGCCAGCGAGGCGGCGGCGGCCAGAAGTGCAAGGCCCTTGATCAGTTTCATCGCCCTGCCTCCTTCAGCGAATGCAGATGATTTCGACACGGCGGTTTTGCTGCATGCCGGCCGCGGTGCGGTTGGTGGCGCGCGGCATCCGCTCGCCATAGCCGCGCACGTCGACGACCTTGGCACCGGTGCTCTGGGCGACCTTGGCCACCGCGTTGGCCCGGCGCAGCGAGAGGGCCAGATTGTATTCGTCGCTGGCGCGGCTGTCGGTATGGCCGGTGATGACGAAGGCCCGCGCGGTCGCGCTGTTGAAGAACTGGCGCAGCCGTTGCCTTCCGGCGGCCGAGATGTTGTGTTTGTCGGTGGCGAAGAGCTGATCGGAATTCATCACGCCGCAGACATTGCCCCTGCGGCAGACGGGGATGCCCTGGCGGGTGACATGGGGGGTCATGTAACCCTCCCAGCCATCGTCCATCACCCAATGCTCGCACCCGTCGGGATCGACCCAGATCGTCGGCACGTAGCGTTCGCCCTTGATGATCTTCTGTTCCGCCTGGACGGCGCCGCCGGCCAGCATCGCACCCGCCCAGGCCAGCAACGCGATACGGGCAGCCCAGCGCAATTTACCGAAATAGCTTTCCACCACGGCCTCCGTGCGTTGCATCGGCCTATGGACCCGGGAAATAGCGAGCCGGACCGCAGCCACAGAATATGGCAAAGTCTAGCAAATTTCGTGGTCATGTGAAGAAACATTTCCAGATATTGTGTCCAATTGGCTGACAATACCCTCGCCCTTGCGACGACTGTCGCGTCGTTGGGGCGAAACCGGGCCAGGTCCCGCCCGAATTCGCCGGGGCCGCGCCGCTCAGGCGGCCAGTTCGCCATGCAGAGAGTTGGGGGCGCTCTCGACGATTCTGACAGGCGCGATGCGGCCCAGCCACTCGCCCTCCGCCGCAACATGAACGGCGTGCAGGTGATCGGACTTGCCGGCAAGCTGGCCCGCCATCCGGCCGGCCTTCTCGAACAGCACCCCCACGGTGCGGCCCACCATCGCCGCCTGCTCCGCTTGCTGCTGGGCATTCAACAGCGCCTGCAGCCGCTGCAGGCGGTCGTCCTTGGCCGCCTCGTCCACCTGGCCGCGCTCGGCCGCCGGGGTGCCGGGGCGCGGCGAATACTTGAAGCTGTAGGCCTGACCGTAGCCAACCGCGCGTACCAGCGCCATCGTGTCCTCGAAATCGGCCTCGGTCTCGCCGGGGAACCCGACGATGAAATCGCCCGAAAGCAACACGTCGGGCCGGGCGGCGCGGATGCGCTCGACCAGCCGCAGATACGACTCGGCGGTGTGCTTGCGGTTCATCGCCTTGAGGATGCGGTCGCTGCCCGACTGCACCGGCAGGTGCAGATACGGCATCAGCTTGTCGCAGTCGCCATGGGCGGCGATCAGGTCGTCTTCCATGTCGTTCGGGTGCGAGGTGGTGAACCGGATGCGCTTGAGCCCCTCGATCTCGGCCAATTCGCGGATCAGCCGCGCCAGACCCCAGTCGCGCCCGTCGGGCCCCTCGCCATGGTAGGCATTCACGTTCTGGCCCAAGAGCGTGATCTCCACCACGCCCCGCTCGACCAGGTCGCGCGCCTCGGCCAGCACACGGGCCGCCGGTCGGCTGGCCTCGGCACCGCGGGTATAGGGAACCACGCAGAAGGCACAGAACTTGTCGCAGCCCTCCTGCACGGTCAGAAAGGCGCTGGGGCCGCGTTTTGCCTTGGGACGTCCGGCGAGGCGGTCGAACTTGTCCTCCTCGGGAAAATCGGTGTCCAGCGCCGTTTCGCCGGCGCGGGTTCGGGCCTCGAGCTCGGGCAGGCGGTGATAGCTTTGCGGGCCCACCACAAGGTCGACCAGCGGCTGGCGGCGCATGATCTCTTGCCCCTCGGCCTGCGCGACGCAGCCCGCCACCCCGATCTTGAGGTCGGGATTGGCCGCCTTGAGGCCCTTGAGCCGGCCAAGCTCGGAATAGACCTTCTCGGCCGCCTTCTCGCGGATATGGCAGGTGTTCAGCAAGATCATGTCGGCCTCGTCGGGCCGGTCGGTCGCCACATAGCCCTGCCCGCCCAGCGCCTCGGCCATGCGCTCGCTGTCATAGACGTTCATCTGGCAGCCATAGGTCTTGATGAAAAGCTTCTTGGCGCTGGTCATCGCGTTCACTCCCGCTTCAGGGTCGCCGGTCTACACAATGCGCCGATCCGCCGCAACGGCTTGCATCGCGCCGGGCTTTGGCCGACCTTGCGGACGGGCAGAAAAAATCGGCAGGCGCGCGATGGAGCATACCACCTATGACGGGCTGGACGATTTTCTGGGCCGGGGCAAGGCGGCGCTGGCCAAGGGGCCGGTCGCACTGATCTTTGTCGAGGATCTGGTGGAGGTCGATACCACGATCCGCCACCACCAGTCGCTGGGTTTCCGCGAGATCGTGCTCTTCGCGCCCGACGCGCTGGAACTGCCGCGCGACCTGGAGCGGCCGGAGGTGCACCGCGTGCGGTACGACGCGCTGGCCGACGGCGCGCTGACGGCGGCGCTGAACCGGGTGATCGCGGCGGCACCGGGGGTTTGGTTCTACTACTGCTTCAACGCCGAGTACCTGTTCTACCCGTTCTGCGAGACGCGCACGGTGGGCGAGATGCTGGCCTTTCACACCGACGAACGCCGCCATGCGATGCTGACCTACGTGATCGACCTCTACGCGGGCAATCTGCGCGCCTTTCCAAGCGCCGTTTCGCTGGAAACCGCCCTGCTCGACAAATCGGGCTATTACGCGCTGGCCCGGCCCGATGCCGCCAACCACAATTATCCCAAGGAACGCCAGCTGGATTTCTTCGGCGGGCTGCGCTGGCGGTTCGAAGAGCATATCCCCAAGGGCAAGCGCAAGATCGACCGCATCGCGCTGTTCCGCGCCAAGCCGGGGCTGACCGCGAGGCCCGATCACACCTTCGACGATGAAGAATACAACACCTATGCCTGCCCCTGGCATCACAACCTGACGGCGGCGATCTGTTCGTTCCGCACCGCCAAGGCGCTGAAGGCGAACCCGGGCTCGACCTTCGACATCCGCGATTTCAAGTGGCACAATTCGACGGCCTTCGAATGGTCGTCGCAGCAATTGCTGGACCTCGGCCTGATGGAGCCGGGGCAATGGTTCTAGGCGCGCCCGGCCGACATCGGCCGGAGGCGCCGCCGATCAGATCCGGCGCAGCCGGATGACCACGTCGACCCTGGAGATCTCCGCCCCTTCAGGCGCATCGGGCAGGCGGGTGATTTCCAGCTGGTCGCCGGGGGCGTCGGTCAGCGCGCCCTCGTCTTCCCAGAAGAAATGCGGGTGGTCGTCGACGCGGGTGTCGAAATAGCTCTTGGTGCCATCGACCATCACCTCTTGCATCAGCCCGGCCTCGCAAAAGGCGCGCAAGGTGTTGTAGACGGTCGCCAGCGACACTTTCTCGCCGCTGGCGCAGGAGGCCGCGAACAGGCTTTCCGCGGTCACGTGCCGGTTCAGCCCGTCGCCGATCAGGAGCGCAGCCAGCGCGACGCGCTGACGCGTCGGGCGCAATCCGGCTTCGGCCAGCCACTTGGCGCTGCGCTCGGCGCCCTCGGCCGTGGTGGGGGTAAGGTTCAACTGTTCCATAGTGCGGCAATGTGAGCGCTCGGTAGCTGGATTTCAAATAATTTTCACTTGCAGCGACTGTTTACCGCGCCCCCCTGCCGCTATTGCCACTGCCCGAAGCCGGGTGATAGAGGATGCCAGACCGATTTCCGACACTGCCAAGGGGGCACACGCAAGGCATGGCCGACTATCCGACAAGCTTCGACAAGGATGCGCTCTTGAGCTGCGCCCGGGGGGAGCTGTTCGGCCCCGGCAACGCACAGTTGCCGGAACCGCCCATGCTGATGATGGACCGCATCACCGATATCAGCGCCGATGGCGGCCCCCATGGCAAGGGTCACGTGGTCGCGGAGTTCGACATCCACCCCGACCTGTGGTTTTTCGCCTGCCACTTTCCCGGCAACCCGATCATGCCGGGCTGTCTGGGCCTCGACGGGCTGTGGCAGCTGACCGGCTTCAACCTGGGCTGGCGCGGCTGGCAGGGGCGCGGCTATGCGCTGGGCGTGGGCGAAGTGAAACTTACCGGCATGGTGCGCCCCGACCGCAAGATGCTGACCTATTACGTCGATTTCACCAAGGCGGTGCAGACCCGGCGGCTCACCATGGGTGTGGCCGATGGCCGGGTCGAAGCCGACGGCGAAACCATTTATCATGTCAAGGACATGAAGGTCGCCCTGTCCGAAAGCTGAGCCACCACGAAAGGAGAGCGCCATGCGCCGCGTCGTCATCACGGGCATCGGCATCGTCTCGCCCATCGGCAACAACGCCGAAGAGGTAGAGGCGTCCCTGCGCGCCGGCCGGTCCGGCATCCGGTTTGAAGAGGTCTACGCCGAAAACGGCTTTCGCAGCCAGGTCGCGGGCATCCCGCAGATCGACCTGGCCGAAAAGATCGACAAGCGCCAGCTGCGCTTCATGGGGCCCGGTGCCGCGTATAACTACATCGCCATGGAACAGGCGATCGCGGATTCCGGGCTCGAAGAGCGTGACGTCTCGAACGAGCGTTCGGGACTGATCATGGGCTCGGGCGGGCCGTCGACCTCGAACTTCTTCACCGCCCATTCCATCGTCAAGGAAAAGGGCAGCCCGAAACGGATGGGCCCCTTCATGGTGACGCGCTGCATGTCGTCGACCAACTCGGCCTGCCTGGCGACGCCGTTCAAGATCAAGGGCGTGAACTACTCGATCACCTCGGCCTGTTCGACCTCGGCCCATTGCATCGGAAACGGGGTCGAGCAGATCCAGATGGGCAAGCAGGACATCGTCTTCGCCGGCGGCGGCGAAGAGGTGGACTGGACGCTGTCGTGCCTGTTCGACGCGATGAACGCGATGAGCTCGAAATACAACGACGCGCCCGAGACGGCCTCGCGCCCGTTCGACGCCACCCGCGACGGGTTCGTCATCGCCGGCGGCGGCGGAACGGTGGTGCTGGAAGAGCTGGAGCACGCCAAGGCCCGCGGGGCGAAGATTTATGCCGAGGTCACCGGCTACGGCGCCACCTCGGACGGCTACGACATGGTCGCGCCCTCGGGCGAAGGCGGCGAACGGTCGATGAAGCTGGCGCTGGCCACCCTGCCCAACGACCGCCGGGTGGACTACATCAATGCCCACGGCACCTCGACCGTGGCCGGCGACGTGACCGAGGTGAAGGCGGTGCGCAATGTCTTCGGCGATGGCGCGACGCCGCCCATCGCCTCGACCAAGTCGCTGACCGGCCACAGCCTGGGCGCCACCGGCGTGCACGAGGCGATCTATTCGTTGATCATGATGCAGAACGGTTTCATCTCGGCCTCGGCCAACGTCACCGAACTCGACCCCGAAATCCGGCCCGAGGAAATCGTCACCGAGCTGCGCGACGGCGTGGAGATCGACAGCGTGCTGTCCAACAGCTTCGGCTTTGGCGGCACAAATGCCACGCTCGTCATGAGCAAGTATCACGGATGATGCCCGATGCCTGAGTTGTTGAAGGGAAAGCGCGGCCTGATCATGGGCGTCGCCAACGACCGCTCGATCGCCTGGGGTATCGCCAAGGCGATGGCCGACGAGGGCGCGGAACTGGCCTTTTCCTACCAGGGCGAGAACTTCGGCAAACGCGTCGGGCCGTTGGCCGAAAGCGTGGGCTCGTCGCTGCTGGTCGATGTCGACGTGACCGACGACGCCGCGCTGGACGCCGCGTTCGCCAAGCTGGAGGAGGCCTGGGGCAAGCTCGATTTCGTGGTCCACGCCATCGCCTATTCCGACAAGACCGAGCTTTCGGGCCGGTTCATCAACACCAGCCGCGAGAACTTCAAGACCTCGCTGACGATCTCCTGCTACTCGCTGATCGACGTGGCGCGCCGGGCGCAGCCCATGATGCCCGACGGCGGCACGATCCTGACGCTGACCTACCAGGGCTCGAACCGGGTGACGCCGTTCTACAACGTCATGGGCGTGGCCAAGGCCGCGCTGGAATCGACCGTGCGCTACCTCGCGTCCGACCTCGGGCCCGAAGGGATCCGGGTGAACGCCATATCGCCGGGCCCGATGAAGACGCTGGCGGGCGCGGCCATCGGCGGCGGGCGCAAGACCTTCCGCCACACGGAAATGAACGCGCCGCTTCGCCAGAACGCGACGCTGGACTGCATCGGCGGCACGGCTGTCTACCTGGCCTCCGACCACGGCGCCTGCACCACGGGCGAGATCATCACCGTGGATGGCGGGTACCACGTGCTGGGGATGCCGCGGTTCGAGAATATCTGAGCGCCTGTCTGAAGCCCGAGGATCGAAGGGAGCCCTTTGCGACCATAGGTTTCGCGGTGCTTCGCAACGCGACCCGTCGGGGGCTTTGCCCCGTCGCCAATGTCACTCGGACCGATGGCGACCGAATGGGTATTTGGACCAAGAAGAAGCAGGCAGCGGTTTCTTCTGGCCCCAAATATCCCGGGGGGAGTCCGAAGGACGGGGGGCAGAGCCCCCTGCGACGCCACGATACGAGTGTCCGCTCCGTCCGCCAAGCCGACCGAACGGCACCCCCGGAGCACCGGCTTCTAACCTTTTTCAGGCGGATCGGTCAGCAGGTTGACCAGCGTTGCCCCGACGATCCAGATGGCAAGCATGAGGAACGTGGCCAGAGAGAACGAATAGAGATGGCCGACATAGCCGGCCAATCCGGCGACGAGCCCGACCGCACCATTCACACCCTGAAGTTCTCTTCGTTTGAATTTGAGGTTCACCACTGCAATCAGCCCTTCTGCCAGTGCGGTAGCTGCGACGTTTCGATTATATTCCAATTCTGGCGACGATTCATCGGCGAATGCGCGCTTCGCGCGCCCGGGCCCCTTATCGCAGGCCCTTACCGACCCTTCACCCGCCGCAGATCCGACCTGAGCGCCCCCTGGCGTGCGTGGAACCCCTCCGCATCGCCGAAATCGACGAAGCCTCCGTAAAGCGCGTGGGGCTCGGCGACGCGGCGGGAATGCTTGATCGGGCACCAGTATTGCTCGGTGCGGGCGGCGACCTCGCGGACCCAGGCGATCAGCCCGTTGGCGTAGCCGCAATAGAGGCAGTTGAGCTTTTGCAGCCCGTTCAGATAGGCCAGCTGATGGCGGTCGATGAAGACGTACTCGCCGCGGCGCACCTTGGCGATACCGTAGACCGGAAAGCACACCGCCTGGTAGGCCCATACGAACAGGTCGAGCAGCGCCAGCGGCAGGATCAGCCCGTAGATGATCGGCGCGGTCAGGATGACGAGCGGGCGCGGGCGTTTCAGCCAGCTCAGGACGGTGACGCGCAGTTCGCGGTGGCGCCTGAGCGCCTCGCCCTCGAAGCGCACTCGGCCCCCGTCGATGCGGTAGCGGAACTCGTCGCGCTTTTCCTCGAGCTCGTCCTGAAGGCTCTGCTGCAACTCGCGCACCCGCGCGAGCATCCGCTCGACCGCACTTGTCATGGCGTTCCCTCCGTGGCCCGGACCCCGGCGGACGGGGCCCGCCGCGGTCGCGCCACGGTAGCGGGGATATCAGACGATCGCTACAAGCTCGATCGCGAAGGTCAGGTCCTCGCCCGCCAGCGGGTGATTGGCGTCCAGCACGACCTGTTCCTCGGTCACCTCGGCCACGGTCACCGGCATCACCTGGCCCTGCGGGGTCTGCAATTGCAGGCGGGTGCCGATTTCCAGCGGGATGTTTTCGGGCACCTGTTCGCGGGGCACGGCCTGGGTGGCTTCGGGGTTGGGCTCGCCATAGGCCTCGGCGCAGGCGATCTCGACGGTTTTCTTCTCGCCCTCGTTCATGCCCGGCAGGGCCTTGTCGAGGCCGGGGATGATCTGGCCCGAGCCCACGGTGAATTCGAGCGGGTCACGCCCCTCGGAGCTGTCGAAGGTGCTGCCGTCGGCCAGCGTGCCAGTGTAATGGATACGGACAGTATCGCCCTGTTTGACTTCCGCCATTGGGTCTCTCTTTCATGCTGAGGGATGGGTTTGCAGAGGCCGCGCGCCGTTCGCGCAGGTACTCTAAACGTGGCAATAGCCTAAACCGCGCGTTCCTGATGTAAACCCCCCGGCCCCGGCGGCCCTAGCGACCGCGTCAGCCCTTCCCCCACCGCCCCGCCTGTGCCACTCTCGCCGCCGAGGGAGGACGGCATGACGATCACGACCTGCGTTTTCGACGCCTACGGCACGCTTTTCGATGTCGCGGCCGCGGCGCGCGAGGCCGCAGCCGAACCCGGCAACGAGGCCCTGGCCGAGCTTTGGCCGCGGCTGGCCGCCGACTGGCGCGACAAGCAGCTGCAATACACCTGGCTCAGGGCGATCACCGGGGCGCATGCCGATTTCTGGCAGGTCACGCAGGACGGCCTGGACTGGGCGATGGAGGCCGCAGGGCTGGACGACGCCGGCCTGCGGGCCCGGCTGCTGGCCCTCTACCGGGCGCTTTCGGCCTACCCGGAGGTCCCCGAGGTGCTGTCGGCCCTGAAACAGGCGGGCAAGGAGACGGCGATCCTGTCGAACGGGTCGCCGGGCATGCTGGACGACGCGGTAACCTCGGCCGGCATCGGCGCATTGCTCGACGATGTGCTGTCGGTGGAAAGCGTCGGCGTGTTCAAGCCCCACCCCAGCGTCTACGACCTGGTGGGCGCGCGTTTCGGCTGCACGCCCGATCAGGTGCTGTTCGTCTCGTCCAACGGCTGGGACGCGGCGGCCGCTGCCGGCTATGGCTTTACCACCGCGTGGGTCAACCGCGCCGGCGCGCCCGTCGACCGGCTGCCCTGGGTTCCGCCGCACCGGCTGGACGATCTCGGACCCATCCCGGAGCTGGCGCAAAGGCTGTAGGCATGCATTTCAGGTCTCGTGACGGGCTTCGGCTCGCCTATGACGTCGCCGGGTCGGGCCCGCCGCTGTTGTGCCTAGCGGGGCTCACGCGGAACATGGACGATTTCGAACCGGTGATCGAGCATTTCGCGGATCGCGCGCGGATTATCCGGCTGGACAGCCGCGGGCGCGGCGGGTCGGACCACGATCCCGACTTCATGAACTACAGCCTGCTTTGCGAAGGGCGCGACGTGCTCGACCTGCTCGACCATCTTGGGCTGGCGAAGGTGGCGATCCTGGGCACCTCACGGGGCGGGCTGATCGCGATGACGCTGGCCGTGGGCCACAAGCAGAGGCTGACGGGTGTCTGCCTCAACGATATCGGCCCCATGATCGACCCGGCGGGGCTGGGCTATATCATGAGCTACCTGGGCAAGCGGCCGGGCTATGCCGATTTCGACGACGCCGCCGACCAGCTTGTCACCAAGATGGCAAGGCGCTTTCCCGGCGTCAGCCGCGAAACCTGGCGCACCTACGCCACCCGGCTGTGGGACGAGGCGCCCGACGGGCTGGCGCTGCGTTACGACCCCAATCTGCGCCACGCGGTGGCCGAGGCATCGGCCACCGACGCGATGCCCGATCTCTGGCCGCTTTTCGATGCGCTGGACGGGCTGCCCCTGGCGGTGATCCGGGGGGTCAATTCCGACATCCTCTCGGCCGAGACCCTGCACGAGATGCAGCGCCGCCGCCCCGACATGATCGCCGCCGAGGTGCCCGACCGGGGCCATGTGCCCTTTCTGGACGAGCCCGAGTCGCTGGCCGCGCTTTCGGCCTTTCTGGACCGCCTGCCATGCGGATCGCATTGATCGAGGCCGCCGCCGGGCGGCTGGCCGGGCGGGCGCGGGTCACCCCGCTGCTGTCGTCGCCCTTTCTCGACGAGATCGCCGGCCGGCGGGTCTGGGTCAAGGCCGAATGCCTGCAACACACCGGCAGCTTCAAGTTCCGCGGCGGCTGGTCGGCGCTGTCGGCCCTGCCCCGCGAGGCGCGGAACCGCGGCGTGATCGCCTATTCCTCTGGCAACCATGCGCAGGGCGTGGCGCGGGCGGCGCAGATCATGGGGGTGCCGGCGGTGATCGTTATGCCGGCCGACGCGCCCCGGCTGAAGCTTGCCAACACCCGCGCGATGGGCGCCGAGGTGGTGATCTACGACCGCGCGACCGACGACCGCGACGCCATCGGCGGCAAGATCGCCGCCGAACGGGGGCTGACCCCGGTCATGCCCTTCGACATGGCCGACGTGATCGCGGGCCAGGGCACTGCCGGCTTGGAAATCGCCGCACAGGCCGCCGAGGCGGGGGTGGCGCGCGCCGAGGTGCTGGTGCCCTGCGGCGGCGGCGGGCTGACGGCAGGGGTGGCCCTGGCGCTGGAGGCCCGCGCGCCGGGCCTGACCGTGCGCCCGGTCGAGCCCGAAGGCTTTGACGACGCCGCGCGGTCGCTCGCCTCGGGGCGGATCGAACGCAACGCCGCCACCGCGGGCTCGCTCTGCGATGCGATCCTGACGCCGAGCCCGGGCAAGCTGACCTTCCCGATCATGTCGCGGCTCTGCGGCGCCGGCCTCGTGGTCACCGAGGACGAGGCGCTGCGCGCCATGGAAGCCGCCTTTTCACGGCTGAAACTGGTGCTGGAACCGGGGGGCGCGGTGGCGCTGGCCGCCGCGCTCTATCATCCCGCCGCGATCAATGGCGATGACGTGATCGCCGTCGCCTCGGGCGGCAATGTCGATGCGGGCATGTTCCGCATGGCGCTGGAACGGTACGGAGACGGGCCATGACGGGTTTCACGATTGCGACCTTCAACGTGAAAAACCTGATCGGGCCGGGCCGCGAATATTACCGTTTCGAACAATACACCCAAGAGGAATACGCCTGGAAGGAAGACTGGCTGGCCAGCCAGCTGACTGCGATGAACCCCGACATCGTCGGCTTTCAGGAGATCTTCGAGGAAGAGGCGCTGAGCGATGTCATCAAGGGCGCCGACGACCGCGGCCGCGCCTCGAACGCGGCCAGCCTGCCGGGCAAGCGCGCGGGCTATGCCAAGAAGGCGATCTTTCGCAAGCTGGAATACGCCCCCTATGACGGCGCCGAACTGGCCTTTGCGCCCAACATCGCCGATGCCGGCCCCGGCGAGCGGCGACCGGGCCTGGCCACGCTTTCGCGCTTCGGCTTTGCCGGCGAGCCCGAGGTCATCCAGCTGCTCGACCCGCCGGTCGACGTCCCGTTTCACCATCTCGGCGGGGGCGATGCGGGCAGCTACCAGATCAAGCGCCTGTCGCGGCCCATCCTCAAGGTCCGGGTGCCGGTGGGCGACACGGTCGTCACCGTCTTCAACGCGCATCTGAAATCCAAGCTGGGCGAATTCGTCCGCCCCCAGGGCGCGCGGTTCTCGCCCGAGGTGGATCTGCTGAGATACCATGCCGAAGGCCGGGCGATGGGCTTTCTTAGGGCCGCGCTCCGGCGCATGGCCGAGGCCTGGGTCCTGCGCCGCGAGGTGCTGGCCGAGCTGGACAAGGGCCGCCCGGTGATCGTGCTGGGCGACATGAACGACAACGAGCATTCGGTGACGACCGAGATCGTGTCCGGCGAGACGCCCTTCGTCAATTACGCCTGGATGCGCCGCCACGACGCCACCGCCCCCGACGACCGGTATAGCGACCAGGAGGCCGCGCAAATTCGCGAAAGCGTCGAGCGCGTGCGGCTGCACTCGGCCGAAAAACTGTTCGTGCGCAAGTCGTTGCGCGACATGGTCTACACCTCGGCCTTTGGCGGCGTGTTCGAGTCGATCGACGCGATCCTGATGTCGCGCCACTTCCACCCCGACTGGGACGGGCACATCGCCGAGATGGACTATTTCTCGGTCTTCAACGACCACATCACCGACGGCATCCACCCCGAGGCGCCCTATAACAAGCTTGCGTCGGACCACGGCCAGATCATGGCCCATCTTCGGCTGGTCTGATTGACAGGCCCCGGGGCGGGCGTCATCTTCGCCGCCGAAGGACGAGGGTGAAGACCATGAAGATAGCAGACCTGGGCGACGTGGCGCTGCACTACCGCGAGGACGGCGACCCGGACGGGCCTGCGGTGGTTTTCGCCAACTCGCTGGGCTGCGATTTGCGCCTCTGGGACGAGGTCGTGGCCCTGATGCCCGCGGGCTTGCGCCTGATCCGCTATGACAAGCGCGGCCATGGGTTGTCGTCCTGCCCCGAGGGGCCCTATGCGATGGGCGCGCTGGTGCGCGATGCCGAGCGGCTGCTCGATTTTCTCGGCGTCGCCGAATGCACCTTCGTCGGGCTTTCCATCGGCGGGATGATCGCCCAGGGGCTGGCGGTCAAGCGGCTGGACCTGGTGCGCGGGCTGGTGCTGTCGAACACCGCGGCCAAGATCGGCACCGTCGAGTTGTGGGAGGGCCGGATGGCGGCGATCCGCCAGAACGGGTTGCCCTCCATCGTCGAGCCCACCATGGAGCGCTGGTTCTCGCGCCCGTTCCGCGAAAGCCCCGACTGCGAGCTTTGGCGCAACATGCTGGCCCGGCAGCCGGTCGAGGGCTACCTTGGCTGCTGCGCGGCGATCTCGGGCACCGACCTCTACACGCCGACCTCGGGCCTGGGCCTGCCCACGCTGGCGATCGCGGGCACCGAAGACGGCTCGACCCCGCCCGATCTGGTGCGCGAGACGGCCGAGCTGATCAAGGGGTCGAAATTCCACCTGGTCCGCGGCGCGGGGCACCTGCCCTGCGTGGAAAAACCGGGCGAATACGCCGAGGTCCTGGCCGGATTCCTGAAGGAGATCGGCCATGTCTGAGGCTCCGCACATGGCGCGCTTTCTGCTGGTGCACGGCGCCTGCCACGGGGCGTGGTGCTGGCGCGACGTGCTGCCCCCGCTGGCCGCGGCGGGCCACGTGGCCCACGCCATCGACCTGCCCGCCGCGGGGCTGGACCCCACGCCGCCCGAAACGGTCACGCTGGAGGACTGCCGCGACGCGGTGCTGTCGGCCATCGACGCGCCGGTGATCCTGGTCGGCCATTCGCTGGGCGGGGCCACGGTCACCGCCGCCGCCGCCGCGGCGCCCGCAAAGATCGCGGCACTGGTCTACCTCACCGGCTGGGCCCCGAACGAGGGCGAGTCGGCGCGCGACCTGCGCGCGCGCTACGGCTGCGACGACCTGTTGTCGGCCATGGTGATGAGCGCCGACCGCAAGACCTCGACCTTCGACGCAGCCGCGCTGGAGGGGCTCTTCTACCACGACTGCCCCCCCGGCACCGTCGATTATGCCCGCGCACACCTGACCCCGCAGCCCACCGCGCCCAGCACGGCGCCCGCCGCTGCCCTGCCCGCCGGCCTGCCCCGCCATTACATCCGCTGTAGGGCCGACCGGGCGATTCCCATTGACGCGCAGACCGACATGACACGCGATTGGCCCGCCGACTGCATCCACGAGATGGAGTGCGGCCACTCGCCCTTCTTCGCCCAGCCCGAAAAGCTGGCCCATATCCTGAGCAAGATCGCCGAGACCCCATGACCAAGCCCTGCATCATCTGCGTCGCCATCACCGGGTCGGTCCCCCGCAAGGAGGACAACCCCGCGGTCCCGATCACCATCGACGAACAGGTGGAAAGCGTGCACGCCGCATTCGAGGCGGGTGCCTCCATCGCCCATTGCCACGTGCGCAAGGACGACCAGACGCCCACCTCGGACCCCGAGAAATTCGCCCGCCTGATGGAGGGCATCCAAAAGCACTGCACCGGCATGATCGTGCAGCTTTCCACCGGCGGCCGGTCGGGCGCGGGCACGGAACGGGGCGGCATGCTGCCCTTGCGGCCCGACATGGCCTCGCTGTCGGTCGGCTCCAACAACTTCCCCACGCGCGTCTACGAAAACCCGCCGGACCTCGTCGACTGGCTGGCCTCAGAGATGCTGAGCTACGATGTGAAGCCCGAGATCGAGGCCTTCGACCTCAGCCACATCTTCCAGGCCGCGAGGATGAGCGAAGACGGGCGGATCGCAAAACCGCTTTACGTGCAGTTCGTGATGGGGGTGAAGAACGCCATGCCCGCGGACAAGCCCAGCTTCGATTTCTTCATCGAGACGCTCAAGCGCATCGCCCCCGATGCCGAATGGTGCGGCGCCGGGATCGGGCCGAACCAGATCAGGGTCAACGAATGGTCCATCGCGGCGGGCGGGCACACGCGCACCGGGCTGGAAGACAACGTGCGCCTCGACCGCGAGACGCTGGCGCCGTCGAACGCCGCCTTGGTCGAGCGCGCGGTGAAGCTTTGCGAGAAATACGAGCGCCCCGTGGCAACCTGGGCCGAGGCGCGCGACATGCTGGGGCTCAGGGCGGCGTAATGGCCACCAGCCCCTTCGACAGCACGCTTTACCGCGACCTGTTCCACGATGCCGAGATCGGGCGGCTGTTCACCGACAGCGCCGAAGTGCGCGCCATGCTGCTGGTCGAGGGGGCGCTGGCCAAGGTGCAGGGGCAGATGGGCGTGATCCCCGAAATCAGCGGCGCGTTCATCCACCGCGCCTCGATGGAGTTGCAGGTCGACCCGGGCGGGCTGGCCCCCGAGACCGGGCTCAGCGCGGTGCCGGTGCCCGCGCTGGTGGCTGCCTTCCGCAAGGCGATGGAGGCGCCCGAACACGGGCAATACGTCCATTGGGGCGCGACCAGCCAGGACATCATCGACACCGCGCTGGTCTTGCGCCTGCGCCAGGCGCTGACGGTGATCGAAACGCGGCTTTCGGCCGTTCTGGCCGCGCTGGCCGCCCTGGCCGACGCCCACGCGCAACAGCCCATGGCCGCCCGGACCCTCAGCCAGACGGCGACGCCCACCAGTTTCGGCGCGGTGGTCGCAAGCTGGGGCTGGCCGCTGATCCGCCACCGCGACCGGCTGGCCGAACTGCGCCCGCGGCTCTTGCGCGTCAGCCTCTTCGGCGCGGCGGGCACGCTGTCGGCGATGGGCGAGAAAGGCCCCGAGGTGCGTGCGGGCCTGGCCGAGGCGCTGGGGCTGAGCGACCCCGGCGACGTGTGGCACACCGGGCGCGACACCCTCGGGGAACTCTCGGGATGGCTGACCGGCCTTGCCGGCAGCCTCGGCAAGATCGGTGAGGATCTGGTACTGCTGGCCCAGTCTGACACGGGCGAGGTGCGGCTGGCGGGCGCGGGCGGATCGTCCACCCTGCCGCACAAGCAAAACCCGATCGCGCCCTCGGTGCTGTGCGCGCTGGCGCGTCACCTCGTGGGGCTCAACGCCAACATGCAGGGCGCGCTGGCCCACCGCCAGCAGCGCGATGCGGCGGCGTATCTGGTGGAATGGCTCAGCCTGCCGCAGATCGTGATGGGCGCGGCGCGCGGTCTGGCCGTGGCCGAGGCGCTGGTCCCGGCCATCGAGCCCCAGCCAAGCGCCATGGCCGCCCATATCGACGACGGCACCGGGCTGGCCTATGCCGAGGCGTTGAGCTTTGCGTTGGCCGGGCAGATGCCCCGCCCCGATGCCCAGGCCAAGGCCAAGGGGCTGGCGCAAGAGGCGCGCGACACCGGCACGCCGCTGGCACGGCTCGCCGCGCGCGACTGGCCCGGCACCGATTGGGGCGCGCTCTTCACGCCGCAGGCGCAGATGGGCGAGGCGCCGGAGCAGGCCGCGCGTTTCGTCGCGGCGGTGAAAGGGGTTTGAACACGGTGCAGGCCACGGCTAAGCCTTTGGCACCCAACTTCCGGGACCCCGCCCGATGACCGACCGCGCCCACCGCCTGCCGCTGGTATTCATCCTGATCACGCTGGCGCTGGATGCCGTGGGCATCGGGCTGATCCTGCCGGTGATGCCCGAGCTGATCCGGGACGTCGAAGGCGTAAACGTGTCGGACGCGGCGGTTTGGGGCGGCATCCTGATGACCTGTTTCGCGGTGATGCAGTTCATCTGCGGGCCGCTGATCGGCAACCTGTCCGACCGTTTCGGGCGGCGGCCGGTCCTTTTGATCTCGCTTGCCACCATGGCGCTGGATTACGTCGTGATGGCTTTGGCCGGTTCGATCTGGCTGCTCCTGGCGGCACGGATCGTGGGGGGCGTCACCGCCTCGACCCAGTCGACCGCCAGCGCCTTCATCGCCGACATCTCGCGCCCCGAGCAGAAGGCCGCGCGTTTTGGCCTCGTCGGGGCGTCATTCGGCGTTGGCTTCGTGATCGGGCCGCTGATCGGCGGGTTTCTGGGCGAGCTGGGGCCGCGGGCGCCGTTCTGGGCCGCCGCGGCGCTCGCCGCCGCGAATCTGGTCTTCGGCTATTTCGTCCTGCCCGAAACGGTGACCGACCGCATCCGCCGCCCGTTCGACTGGCGCCGCGCCAACCCGCTGGGCGCCTTCCGCGCGATGGGCGACCTGCCGGGCGTCCGGCCGCTCTTGTTGCTGTTCTTCCTCTACGAATTCGCCATGTTCATCTACCCGGCGATCTGGGCCTATTTCACCCAGTACCGCTTTGGCTGGTCGCCGGGCACCATCGGCATTTCGCTTGCGATGTTCGGCGTGGGCGTGGCCGCCGTGCAGGGCGGGCTGATCCGGGTCATCCTGCGCGTGCTGGGCGAGCGCAACACCGTATGGTACGGGCTGGGTTACAATTTTGCGGCCTTCGTCGCCATCGCGCTGATCGAAAACGGCACTGCCGTGCTGGTCTTGACCCCGATGATCGCCCTGGGCGCCGTCGTCACCCCCGCCCTTCTGGCGATCATGTCGAAAGCGGCAGGCGACAACCAGCAGGGCGAGTTGCAGGGCACGGTCAGTTCGCTTCGTTCGGTGGCGATGATCGTCTCGCCGCTGGTGATGACGCAGATCTTTTATGCCTTCAGCCAGCCCGCCGCGCCCGTCACGATGCCCGGGGCGCCCTTCGTGCTGTCGGCGGCCGTGATGGTCGTCTGCGGCATGGTCTTCGCCGCCCGACCGCGCGCCCGGCGCCCGGCCTGAACCACAGCCTGCCCCTAGCGACCCCGAGGGAACCCACCCATGCAAACCATCCGCGCCGCCGTCTGCCACGCCTTCAACGCACCGCTCAACGTCGAGGAGGTGCGATTGCGCGCGCCCGGCCCCGGCGAGGTGGAGGTCGAGTTGGCAGCCTGCGCGGTCTGCCATTCCGACATCTCGCTCGCCGAGGGCGCCTGGGGCGGAATGCTGCCCGCCGTCTACGGGCACGAAGCCGCCGGCCACGTGGCCAGCGTGGGCCCCGGCGTGCAAGGGGTCGCGCCGGGCGATGCCGTGCTGGTGACGCTGATCCGGGCCTGCGGCCATTGCGTGAGCTGCGCCTCCGGCAAGCCCGTGCTTTGCATCACCAGGACCGACGAAGAGGCCGGGCCGCTCTCGGCCGCCGACGGCAGCCCGATCCTGCAGGGCCTCGATTGCGGCGCCTTCGCCGAGCGCGTGGTGGTCGATGTCAGCCAATGCGCGGTGCTGCCCGACGACATGGCCCTCGACGCGGCCTGCCTGATCTCCTGCGGGGTGATCACCGGGCTGGGCGCCGCGGTCAACACCGCGCGCATCCGCCCCGGCGAGGTGGCGGTGGTGATCGGTGCGGGCGGCGTGGGGCTGAACGCGATCCAGGGCGCACGGCTGGCCGGGGCCGCACGGGTGATCGCAGTGGACATAAGCGAGGAAAAGCTCGCCGTGGCGCGGGCGTTCGGCGCGACCGACGGGGTGCTGGCGACCGATCCCAAGCCGTGGCGGGCGGCGGCGCGCGCCGCGGGCCGGGCGGCCGACGCGGTGCTGGTCACCGTGGGCGCCGCGCCGGCCTACCAGACCGCACCGCGCTACCTGGCGCCGGGCGGGCGAATGGTGGCGGTGGGAATGCCCCATTCGGGGCAGACGGCCGCCTACGAACCCTTCATCCTGGCGCGCACCGGGCAGACGATGACCGGCTCGATGATGGGCGACACGGTCCTGACCCGCGACATCCCGTGGATCGTCGACCTCTACCGCCAGGGGCGGCTTAAACTCGACGAACTGGTTTCGGGGCGCTGGAGCCTCGACCAGATCAACGAGGCGATCGCCGACACCAAATCCGGCGCCGCCCGGCGCAACGTGATCGTCTTTCGGTAACGCCGGCCACCTTCGGGCGCTTCGTCAGACCACTGGCTGTCGGCGGGATGAGTGAGCGAGGTCACCGAGGCGCCGCGCGGCGCGGCCTGGCTGCAAATGGCAAACGGCCGCCCCAGCGGACGGCCGTCGCAGGGATCACCCGCTGCACAGCGACAATGGGCGGCACAAGCCTGTCGGCGAAAGCCCCTGCCCCCGGTTTCAGATGGCTTTCGCGCTGAAACGACAGACACGCGCACCGTTTCCGGCGCTTGCCAGTCGTTGGCCCCACGGCGACCGACAGGCCGCCGCGCGGGCCGTACCGCCCTGGCGACGGCGCCCGTCGCCCGGCCTTCGCTTACTTATCCTCGGCCAGCAGTTCCCAGCCCATCTGCCTGGACAGGGGCGTGGGGTTGTCGGTCATCAGCTCGACGCTCGGCTTGCGGTCGGACAGGACGTCCCAGCCGAAGCGGGCCGACAACGGGGTCGGCTCTTCGGTCATCAGGTCCACTTTCGGCTTGCGGTCCGACAGCAGCGCCCAGCCGAACATGTCGGAGAACGGAGTCGAGCTCGTGCTGGCGAAGTCCACATCGGTCATGATGGTGCTTTTCGTGGTGAGTTTCGGGTAGTTGTCCCAGGGATAATTGGTCATGAGTCCTCCTTAGGGCTATTGCATGCGCACGGTCGTGGCCCCGTATCTCGGTCGTTGCCGGAGCGGATCGAACGGCGAATTCACATCGTCGTGTGCGCAAGGCCTCATATTTCCCGCCGCATTTCAAGAGGAAGCCTCGTCGCACATGGCGCGCGCGGCGCGCGGATGTCGCGGAAACGCCCGGTTTCGGCGCACCCCCGATCCGCTTGCGTCAGCTTGCCACAGAGCGGCAGCCGGGCCTGCCCGGACGGATTCGCCCGGGCGGCGGTGCGTCCGGCCCGCAGGCGCGCGCGATTCTGCTGTGCAGCGGAAAGGCGGGCTGCACATATGCCCCCGCCCGCCCTGCGCGCCTTTGCCGCCCACCGATCGCGCCGAACCAAAAATTAAAGAGAAAACAGCCGCCTCAGCCCCACCGACCGGCCCATCGCCGGATCGAAATGTCGCATGATTTTTGCCGGTGTAACGTTTGCCTGACATTGCCTTCGTCAACTTCTTGTGACATCTTTGACTGGTGACGATGCCGGGTCTGCGGTCCGGGCGCCCTAGGCGC
This sequence comes from Rhodovulum robiginosum, assembly GCF_003944755.1. Lineage (GTDB taxonomy): Bacteria > Pseudomonadota > Alphaproteobacteria > Rhodobacterales > Rhodobacteraceae > Rhodovulum > Rhodovulum iodosum. The sequence goes on along the minus strand of NZ_RWGU01000046.1, from coordinate 43,725 downwards.
TTCGTTTCCAGGCTCGCTTTGTCGACGCCCGCGTGCAGGGTTTGCACGATCAAAGTCGAAAACCATATTGGGGAGACGACAACATGTCTGACGATCCTGACAAAGTCTGGCCGACCGGCCTGACGCTTGCCGAAGCTGAAGAAGTCCATAAGCAGCTTATCGATGGCACCCGCGTGTTCGGTGCGATCGCTCTGCTGGCGCACTTCCTCGCCGCTGTTGCCACTCCGTGGCTGGGCTAAAGAAAGGACCTGACTTATGAATAACGCAAAAGTTTGGCTCGTTGTTAGCCCGACCGTCGGTGTGCCGGTGTTTCTGGCCGCCGTCGCCATCAGCTCGTTCCTGGTTCACGTCGCTCTCGTGATGAACACCGACTGGATGTACGAGTACCACAATGGCGGCGCCATGGTCGAAGAGGCCGCCATGATCGACGTGCAAGCCGAAAAGTCGACGGCCTGAACGGCCCACGGCATCGTCGAAGCATAAGTCTGTGCATGTCACAGATCGCGCGAAGGCCGGGGCCCATTGGCTCTGGCCTTCGTTTGCCTCTTGCAGAGGGCCGGCCCAGCCTCCCCGCCCCGACGACATCTTGCGCCACGACCGGAAATCGGGCGTGACCGGGGCCGCAATGGCGGGCGGCCAACGCGCCGCGTTACCCGGAGAGCAGATCCCATGACTCGATTCACCAAGATGGCCATCCAGCAAGTGGCCGCGGCGGGCGTTCGGTATATGCCCTTTGCCGAAGCCGCCAGCGAGACCCTGCCGCTCGGCCGCCTGCTGCGGCTGTCGCTGTTCCAGGTCTCGGTCGGCATGGCGCTGGTGCTGCTGGTGGGCACGCTGAACCGGGTTATGATCGTCGAGCTGGAGGTGCCGGCAACGCTGGTTGGCGTGATGATCTCGCTGCCGATGCTGTTCGCGCCGTTCCGGGCGATCATCGGGTTCAAGTCCGACACCCATAAATCCGCCCTCGGCTGGCGGCGGGTGCCGTACATATGGAAGGGCACGCTGCTGCAATGGGGCGGCTTTGCGATCATGCCCTTCGCGTTGATCGTTCTGTCGGGCCAGGGCCCGGCCGAGGGCGCGCCGCTGTGGCTGGGCTATTCCAGCGCGGGCCTGTCCTTCCTGCTGGTCGGCGCCGGCATGCACACGGTGCAGACCGTCGGGCTGGCGCTGGCCACCGACCTTGCCCCGCGCGATCAGCAGCCCAACGTGGTTGGGCTGATGTATGTCATGCTGCTCGTCGGCATGATCGTCAGCGCGCTGGTCTTCGGCGTGATGCTCGAAAATTTCTACCACGCCAAGCTGATCAAGGTGGTGCAGGGCGCGGCGGTGATGACGCTGATCCTGAACGTCACCGCCCTGTGGAAGATGGAATCGCGCGATCGGGCGCGGGCGATGCGGCGCGACGACGACGTGGAATTCACCGACGCCTGGAAGATGTTCGTCCGCGACACGCGGGCGACGCGCCTGCTGGTTGCGATCGGGCTGGGGACGATGGGCTTCGGCCTGGCCGACGTGCTGCTGGAACCCTATGGCGGGCAGGTTCTGGGCCTGAGCGTGGCCGCCACGACCAAGCTGACGGCCACGCTGGCCGGCGGCAGTCTGCTGGGGTTCGCCTTGGCATCGCGTGTGCTCAGCCGCGGCGCCGACCCGATGGTGATGGCCGGCTGGGGCGCGCTGGTGGGCCTGCCGGCCTTTGCCGCGATCACCATGTCGGCCCCCTGGCAATCGCCCGCAATCTTCGTGCTCGGCACGCTGCTGGCCGGGTTCGGCGCGGGGCTCTTCGGCCACGGCACGCTGACCGGCACGATGCGCGCCGCGCCCAAGGAACAGGTCGGCCTGGCGCTGGGCGCGTGGGGCGCCGTGCAGGCCACCGCCGCGGGCGGGGGCATCGCGCTGGGCGGCGTGATGCGCGATGTCATCCTGCAACTGCCCATCGGCAACCTCTTCGGCGCGGCGACGCCTTACTTCTTCGTCTACACGCTGGAATTCATGCTACTGGCCGCAACCCTCGTCACTGTCTGGCCACTGGTCGCGCCCAAGGTGCTGGGCGGCGGAGAACGACCGACCTGACGCGGGCCTCTCGCGCGCCCTGCACCGCGCCGGGGGCCGCCGGGTAGGCCCCCGCCTTGGCGGGCAGGGCACCCCGCGGGCCGCAACGGGCCAGGCGCCGGTCCCGCGCCGATCGCACCTCGACAGGCCCCTTTGAAAACGCAAGGATCCCCGAGACGCGCATCAGCGCCGCCAAACGCCGCCGCCGCGGCGGCAAGCCGGGAGACTGCACCTAGATGTTGCCTGCGCACGACAACGCGGACGCGCCCGGCACCAGGCCCTTGGGCACCGAAAGCCGGCCGCGGCTGCAGTGGATCGACCTCGCGCGCTCGACCGCGTTGTTGGGCATGGTCGTCTTTCACTTTGCCCATGACCTCGAATTCTTCGGGTTCGTCGATGCGGGAACCACGCTGACCGGCGGCTGGGCGGTCTTTGCCCGTATCGTCGCCGGGTCGTTCCTGTTCATCTCCGGCGTCAGCTTCGTCGTCGCCTACCAAAACCGGTTCCGCGCAAGGGCATGGGTCAAGCGCCTGATCCGGATCGCCGGGGCGGCCTGCATCATCTCGCTCGTCACCTATGCGGCGCTGCCCTCGCGATTCATCTATTTCGGCATATTGCACGCCATCGCCGGCGCCAGCGTGATCGGCCTGGTGTTTCTGCGGATGCCGGCATGGCTGGTCGCAGCCGCGGCGCTGGCGGTCGTCATCGCCGACGCCACGTTGGGCCGCGCGCTCTTTACCTCGCCATGGCTGGCCTGGACGGGGCTCAGCGCTGCGGTGCGGCCATCGGTCGATTTCGTGCCGCTCGTCCCCTGGCTCTCGGCGTTTTTGGCAGGCATGGCACTGGCAAAGGCCGTCCCGCCCGCCGGAATCGAGCCCGGCTGGCCATCGGCGCTGCCGGTGCACCTGCTGGCTTGGCCGGGCCGGCACAGCCTGGCGGTTTACCTGCTGCACCAGCCGGTGCTTTTCGGCGTCATCGGGCTGGTGGCGTGGGCGTCGGGATAGGCGGGATCGGCGGTCGGCGCGGCGATCGGATGGCCTGGCGACCCCGGAAGGACTTGAACCCTCAACCTGGCGATTAGAAGTCGCCTGCTCTATCCAGTTGAGCTACGGGGCCGCTTGGCGTGTTGTGCCCCCCGCCGCCACCGGTTTCAAGCGTTTCAGTGGGTCCATGCCGCGCGGCGGTTTGTGGCGAAATTCTCACCATAGCCGCCCGGGCGGATGTTCGGCTTGCGCGTCTTGGGCTCGAAGACCTGGGCGTCGATGCCGTGCTCGCGCGCGTAGTCCAGCGCAGCCTCCCGGGTTTCGAACCGCAGGCGAACCTGGGCCTGGGTGTCGGCAGAACTGGTCCAGCCCATCAGCGGGTCGACCTCGCGCGGCGAAGCCGGGGCGAATTCCAGTACCCAATGATGGGTCTTTGCAGTGCCGGACTGCATAGCGGTCTTCGCAGGCTGGTAGATGCGGGCGCGCATGGCTGTCTCCGTCCTCCCCGAGATCTTGCTGGGCAATATATGAAAGCTCGGCGCGTTCAGTGCAAGCAGAGCCTGCATGCCGCGGGACTACCGCGATGCCGAAACCCAGGCGAGATACGTGCGCCGGGGGGCGTCGATGCCCTCAGCGCCGGCGCAGCAGGGCGAGGCCGCCCAGCGCCATGGCCAGAAGCGGTGCCGCCGGCGGCACCGGAACCTGCGCCGGTGCGGTGTAGAACCCGCCGAAGAATTCGTTGTCCGCGGTGCCCGTGGTCTCGCGCAGTTCCACCCTGTCGAACGCAAGGGTGGAGGAGAGCCCGAAGAAGGCGAGCGTATCGTCGGGGATGTTGAACGCGACCGAGCCCACCGTGGCCGCACCGGAGTAGAGCGTCAGCGAAAAGAGCGACGGCACACAGGTCGTGTTGCATCCGTCTGTGACGCCGGTCGAGGTACTCGGCTCATGCGCGTAGAAGCCGAACGCCGACAGCGGCGCGGCAAAGCCGATATCCAGGTCCTCGCGCCCGCTGATCGCCACCTCGCGGCCCGGGATCAGCGTCGACCAGGTGGTGTCGTTGATGATTGTGTTGCCAGAGACGTTGGTGAAGGTCAGATCGCCCACGGTCTCGCTGCCCGTAAACACCCCGACGAAGGGCAGAGCGGGCTGGGCCGTGGCACCGGTGCCTGCGGTGAAGCTGGCGACATCGGTGTAAAGCGTGGTGGCGGCCTGCGCGGAAAGCGGCGTTGCCAGCGCGACAAGCACGGCCAGGGCGGGACGAAAAATCGACATCCGAAAACTCCCTGAAAGCAAATTGGCTAGGCGCGATGGTACCACGGGGCCGCGGCTCGAACAATGTCCACGGGGGCGGCGAAGGTTGGCGTGCTCTCTGGCGGGCCGCCCCATGGCGCATTACATTCATCGAGGCAACCAAGGACCGATCATGCCCTATTCCACCGAACCCTCCGCGCTCACCGCCGCAGCGCCCCCTGTCCGCGAGCGGGAAAAACTGGAGGGCGGCAAGCGTTTCGTCATGCATACCGAGTTTTCGCCCTCCGGCGACCAGCCCACGGCGATCGCCGAGCTGGCCCGGGGCGTGACCGCCGGCGAGCGCGAGCAGGTGCTTCTGGGCGCCACCGGCACGGGCAAAACCTTTACCATGGCCAAGCTGATCGAAGAAACCCAGCGCCCGGCCATCATCCTTGCGCCCAACAAGACGCTGGCCGCCCAGCTCTACGGCGAGTTCAAGAGGTTCTTCCCTGAAAACGCGGTGGAATATTTCGTCAGCTATTACGACTATTATCAGCCCGAAGCCTACGTTCCGCGCTCGGACACCTTCATCGAGAAGGAATCGCAGATCAACGAGCAGATCGACCGGATGCGCCATTCGGCGACACGGGCGCTTCTGGAGCGCGACGACGTGATCATCGTGGCCTCGGTCTCGTGCATCTACGGCATCGGCAGCGTCGAGACCTACGGCGCGATGACGCAAGACCTGATCGCCGGCAACGACTACGACCAGCGCAAGATCATCGCCGACCTGGTGGCCCAGCAATACCGCCGCAACGACCAGGCCTTTCAGCGCGGCAGCTTTCGCGTGCGCGGCGACGTGCTGGAGCTCTGGCCCGCCCACCTCGAAGACCGCGCCTGGCGGCTGTCGTTTTTCGGCGACGAGCTGGAGGGCATCACCGAGTTCGACCCGCTGACGGGGCAAAAGACCGACACCTTCGACCGTATCCGCGTCTACGCCAATTCGCACTACGTCACGCCCAAGCCGACGATGCAGCAGGCCATCCAGCAGATCAAGAAAGAGCTGCGCCAGCGGCTGGACCAACTGGTGGCCGAGGGCAAGCTGCTGGAGGCCCAGCGGCTGGAACAGCGCACCAATTTCGACCTGGAGATGCTGGAAGCCACCGGCGTCTGCAACGGCATCGAGAACTACTCGCGCTACCTGACCGGCCGCGCCCCCGGAGAGCCGCCCCCCACCCTTTTCGAATTCATCCCCGACCATGCCATCGTCTTCGCCGACGAAAGCCACGTTTCGGTGCCCCAGATCGGCGGCATGTACCGGGGCGATTACCGGCGCAAGTTCACGCTGGCCGAACACGGCTTTCGCCTGCCGTCGTGCATGGACAACCGCCCGCTGAAATTCGAGGAATGGGACGCGATGCGCCCGCAGTCGGTCTTCGTCTCGGCCACGCCGGGCCCGTGGGAGATGGAGCAGACCGGCGGCGTCTTCACCGAACAGGTGATCCGCCCCACGGGCCTCTTGGACCCGCAGGTGGAAATCCGCCCGGTCGAGATGCAGGTGGACGACCTGCTGGACGAGGTGCGCAGGGTCGCCGCCGCGGGGTATCGCACGCTTTGCACGGTGCTGACCAAGCGCATGGCCGAGGACCTGACCGAATACCTGCACGAACAGGGCATCCGCGTGCGCTACATGCATTCCGACATCGACACGATCGAGCGGATAGAGATCCTGCGCGACCTGCGGCTGGGCGCCTTCGATGTGCTGGTGGGCATCAACCTGCTGCGCGAGGGGCTGGATATCCCCGAATGCGGGTTGGTGGCCATTCTGGACGCGGACAAGGAGGGCTTCCTGCGCTCGGAAACCTCGCTGATCCAGACCATCGGCCGGGCGGCGCGAAACGTCGACGGCCGGGTGATCATGTATGCCGACCGCATCACCGGCAGCATGGAGCGCGCCCTGCGAGAGACCGACCGCCGCCGGGAAAAGCAAATCGCCTACAACCAGGAACACGGTATCACCCCCGCGACGGTGAAGAAGAACGTCGAAGATATTCTGGCGGGTCTCTACCAGGGCGATGTCGACATGAACCGGGTGACCGCGCAGATCGACAAGCCCATGCACGGCGCCAACCTGGAGGCGCACCTCGACGGGCTGCGCGCCGACATGCGCAAGGCCGCCGAGAACCTGGAATTCGAAGAGGCCGCGCGGCTGCGCGATGAAATCAAGCGGTTGGAGGCGGTGGACCTGGCGATTTCCGACGACCCGCTGGCGCGGCAATCGGCGGTGGAAGAGGCGGTGGAAAGCGCCGTGGGGACCAAGGGGCGGTCGACGGCGGGGCGCGCCGGGCAGCGCGGCGGGAAGAGGGGGAGGAGATAAGCTGTCAAATGGGGCCTGAAGATTCTAAAGAGAAAGTGAGAATTTCTCACGGCATGGCTCAACTTGTGAGTGGGGCAACAATACCCTTGCGGGCTTGGGGCAGATTTTTCTTGGACCCAACCACAACAGACGACCAAGAATTGCGCGCTCAAGCCTTCTCAATATACTTCTGCTCACTTTACGATATTTTCGAGGCCAGTGAGAGAGGCTTACCACGGCTCGTAGACGAGGCCAGGCAAAAGGGCTTTGACACTCTAGGCATGAATGGTGAGATACTTGCAGTAAAAGCGCAATTCGCAGGCAAGTTGCTTTCTCTGGTTTCGACCGACCTACAATTGACAGTTAGGTATGCACGAGATCAGTGGGTTCATGGCTTCCTGAACAACTACTCGCAAAGAAATGTTAAGGTGAAACTGGTAAAGGACTTACGCATTGATAGCAAAGAATTTTCATGGGATGAATTTCAAAGTAGATTTTCCGAAAGCGTGCGATCTCATGGCGGAATTGGCCAAGCACTTTCTCAAGCAGCAAAAATTATGGTTTCTCACCCGAAATGGATTATGGAAATAGATACTCTATCATCAGACCCTGGAGAAGTCGCTGAAGCCCTTATGAAAGATTGCATACTTCTTCCATTTTCAACAAGGAACAATGAGGCGTGAAGCAACCGTAGGGTGGGTGCCAACCCACCGCACCCAATCCGACGCCCTCGCCGTGGTGGGTTCACACCCACCCTACACCGCTTCGACCCGAGCCCTTCCGACCCGCACACCCCCTCCCCATATCCCCCCAAGACACCGCCAAAAGGAGCCCCCGATGAAACAGGGCAATTACCTCGGTACGACCATCGGCGGGCGCTGGTGGCGGCGGGACCGGGCGAAGGGGTATTTCGCGCGGGGCAACGGGCATCTGACGCTCGATGCCCACGGGCTGCGGTTCAAGCGGCTGTTGCTGGAAGACGAGGTCGTCATCCCCTGGGGCGCGATGCGGGGCGCCTCGCTCGTCACCGCCCATGCGGGGCAGTGGATCCTCGGTCGGCCGGTCCTGAAAATCGACTGGCGGCGCGACGGGCGGGCGCTCGCCTCGGGCTTCTATCTCGGCCGCGACCGAGCGGCAATGAGGCGCTTCGCCGACGATCTGAACCGGCGGATCGGACAGGCGTAGGGTGGGTGCGAACCCACCGCATCGCGCGGCGGATGGTGGGTTTCACCCACCCTACGGGCTATGCTCTCCCCATGCCCGAGAAAGACTCCCATCGCTGGTCGCAGCATGTCACCCAGACCAGCCACGCGCTCGACCTCGACGAAGGCCTCTTCACTTGGGACGACCCCAAGCGGATCGCCGCGGAACTGAAGCGCGCGGCCGAGGAGAGCCCCAACCGCAAGGGCACGCCGCTGCAATCGGCCATGTCGATGCTGACCTTCTATATCAACCGGGCGGGGCACGGCCTCGACCCCGCGCAGCGCGCGGTGCTGGAGCAGGCCAAGGTGGAGTTGCGGGCGCTTTACGGCAAATAGGGGTTACCATCCCAACGTGCCCGGCCCGCCCTTGACGATGCCATGCAAATTCGCCGTCACCCAGCCGCCGTAGAAATCGCCGGGCTGGGGGATCACCGCTTCCTCGCCCACGAAACAGGCCTCCATCGGGCCGGCGTAAAAAGCCACGTAGCCGGCCAGATCGGAGAAGCGGCGCGTGGGCTTGGGGCAGGTCCACGCTGCCTTTCGCGCGGTCTGTCCGGCGGACAGCACGTCGAAATAGGCCGCCCGCCCCTTCCATTCGCAAAGGCTCGACCCCCGGCAGGGGCTGAGCGCCCCCTCGGCGATGTCGCCGGGCGGGAAGTAATAGGTGGGCGCGTGGTGGGTTTCCAGCACCCGCAGGCCGCGCGTCGTATCGGCAATCACCGCGCCGCCGAACATCACCCGCAGCCGCGCGCCGGCGGGTTCCAGAGCGGGCGGGCGGGGATAGTCCTGCACGTTTTCGGGCGGCAGCATGGGCGGGGCTCCTTCGCGCCCCTACCTAAGCCCCGCGGCGCGCCCGTCCAGCCTCAGTTGAAGGCGCCGAAGACATCGTACATCACCGGCTCGAAGCTTTTGCACAGTTCCGCGATGCGCCGGTTGCGCGCGCGCATCTCGTCAGAGCGCAGCATCGCCTGGAAATCCTCGCGCTTTTCCCATTGCGAGTAGTTGGCGATGCGGGTCTGGGCGTCGTTCACATGCAGCCCCGCGCCGATGAAGCCGGGCTGTTTCGAGATGAAGTGGGTATAGGCATCGGCCAGCTCGTCAAGCAGATCCTGGCAGGTGCCTGGCGTCACATCGAACGTGGTGATCACCGTCTGCAGCTCGGCGTTCTTGGAAATGGTGGGCATGGCGTCTTTCTCTCCGACTCGTATGGGACCTCTCAGCGCAGAACATGCACCGAACAGGGGGCATGGCGCACCACCCGCGCGGCGGTGGAACCGAGGAAGTAATCCTGCAGACCGGGCCGGTGCGAGGCCATCACGATCAAGTCGACATCGTGACGCGCGGCATAATCGACGATGGTCACGCCGGCATGGCCGCTGACCACCCGCGCCTCGACATCGCCGGCGCCTTCCAACAGCGCCGAGATGCCCGAGCGCACCTCGTCGCGGGTCTTGGACTCCTGCCCCTCGGGCAGGTATTGCGCGACATAGGCGGGGATCTCCTCCACCACGGTCAGCGCGGTTATCCTGCCGCCCTCGGCCCGCAGCGCCCGGGCGATGGCCAGCACCTCGGCGGCATGGGCGTCGTGATCCAGCGCGATGGGCACCAAAATGGTCTTGTACATTGCCGTTGCTCCCTCTTTCGAGGTGCATCCTGCCACCGGGCGCGGTCGTGCGCCTTGACGCAAATCATGCGGCGAGGGCGGCGGCGACCTCCTCGGCCAGCGCCGCGATCTCGGCCGCGGCAGGGCCCTTGCGCGCCGCCTCGAGCACGCCCAGGCCCTGGCCCAGCGTCTCGGCATAGCTCACCCGGTGGGCGAGCTGCGCCACCGCCAGCGCCGCTTCCATCGCGCCGGCCTTCTCGGCCACTTCGGCGCCCAGCCGCGTGCCCGCGCGGGTGCGGTTCAACACCACCATCGCCGCGCGCCCCTCGCGCCGCGCGAGGTCGAGCACGCCCTCGGTCGCCCAGAGGTCGACGTGGCTGGCCGCCACCGGGACCAGCACCAGGCTGGCCGCGCGTAGCGCCGGGCGCAAATCGCTGTCGGCCTTGGGCGGCGTGTCGACCAGCACGATGTCATGGCTGCCGGCATATTTCCCGGTCTCATAGCCCACGCCCCATGCCGAGGCGGTGGAAAACTCGATATCCGGCGCGCCCAGCCGTTCGAGACGGGTCATGAACCAGCGCCCGAGGCTGCCCTGGGGGTCGGTGTCGATCACCGCCACTTTCAGCCCCTGGCGCGCATAGGCAACCGCCAGATTGGCCGCGAGCGTGGTCTTGCCCGAGCCGCCCTTCTGCTGCGCGATGGTGATGATGCGCCCTGCCATGTCCCACCTTTTTTGCGGAATGCTGCCGCGCAGCATGGCATGGGGCGGGCGGATTTGCACGTCCCTTCCCGCAAAGCGGCTCTGGTTAACGAAAGGTTAACCGGTTCAGCAGCACGCTGGCCCGCAAAGGAAGGCGCGATGCGGGTGATCTGTCTGGTTCTCATGCTGCTGCTGGGCGCGCCGGGCGCCCATGCCGGGGCATGGCCGCGCGGCGAGGGGCAGGCGTTTCTGTCTTTCAGCCAGGCACATTCCGCCGACCCCGGCCAGCGGGGCGGCACACCCGACAGCTATGCCGGCCTCTACGCCGAATACGGGCTCGGCCCGCGCCTGACGCTGGGACTGGATGCCGGGCATGCCCGCGACGCGGGGTCGTGGACGGCGATCGCCTATCTGCGCCGATCGCTCGACCGGGGCGCGGGGCGGCACCGCGTTGCCGCGGAACTGGGGCTTGGCGCGCGTGGACGGGCGGGCCGGCGGGCCGAGCCGGTGCTGCGCCCGGGGCTTTCATGGGGAATGGGGCTGAACACCCGTTGGGGGCCCGGCTGGGCCGGGGTGGAAAGCTACGCCGAACACCGGGTGGAAAGCGCCGAGACGGCGCTCAAGGCCGATACAACGCTGGGGTTGAAACCCCGCCCTGGGCGAATGCTGATCCTGCAGATCCAGACCGGTGATTATCCGGGCGCCGCGCCCTATCTGCGCCTCGCCCCCAGCCTTGTCCAACGGGTGGGCCGGCACGGCCATCTGGAACTGGGGCTGACCGCTGCCGCGCTAGGCGACACGAGGGTCGGGGTGAAACTCGGTACCTGGGTCGCGTTCTAGGCGCAGGAGAGGCGGGCGTCAGCGGATCGGCGTACGCCAAGCGAAAGCAGCGGTCAGCCGCGTTTCGCCGCTGGCCCCGGACACGAGCCGAGGGCACCGAGCCGCCATTCAAGACCTATGGCCCTATTCCCCGGGCCCTGTCACCGTCAGCCCCAGCACGCGCCAGCTTTGCATCCCGCCGCGATAGTAATGGATGCGCGCGGCCGGATAGCCCGCCTCGATCATGTTCCTGATCGCCGTGGGCGACTGGCCGCACCACAACCCGTTGCAGAACAGCGCCACCTCTTGCGCATTCTCGCAATCCCATCCATCGAAATCGGGCTCGCATCCCAGTACCGCCAAATGGTCGATGATCTGCGTGTAGGGGATGTTCACCGCACCGGGGATCGAGCCCTTTTCGAACCATGGCAAGGTGCGGCTGTCGATCACCGTGACATCGGGGTTTTCCAGCATGTCGAGCAATTCCAGCTCGCCGATGGTCTCGACCCCCGGCGCGGGGGTCATTGGCTGGATGCAGAAGGGCGGGCAGGCACGAGAGGTGCGCGCCCATTCACCCGTCACCTCGTGGTCCGTGTCCTGAATGCGCCGGATCTCGACCGGGCCCGAGGGCGTCTGGACGGTCACCGTGGGCCTGTCCTTGCGGATATTGACCTCCAGGTCTTCTGCCGCGGCCGGAATGGCCGTCAGCGCCAACGCCGCGGCCAGAAGAATCTTAGGTCCCATGATGTCCTCCCATCTTTCGGCGCCGAGGTAACCCTGCCGCCGCCGCAGACGCAACCCTAGGCAAACCGCAGCCGCGGGTGCATGATGCCGCCATGAGCGTCAGGACACCCCTATTGCCGACCGACGACGCGGCACGAAAACTGGCGCGCAGCCTGATCGCCGGCGCGCGGTTCGGCGCGCTGGGGGTGCTCGACCCGGAGACGGGCGACCCTTTCGTCTCGCGCGTCGCGGTGGGGGCCGACGCCGCGGGCCAGCCGCTTACCCTGGTCTCGGAGTTGTCGGCCCACACCGCCGCGCTGCGCGCCAATTCCGCCTGTTCGTTGCTGCTGGGAGAGCCGGGTCCCAAGGGTGACCCGCTAACCTATCCGCGGATCACGCTTCAGGCCCGCGCCCATTTCGTGCCCCGCTCGACCGCCGATCACGCCGCCTTGCGCGAGGACTACCTGCTGAGCCACCCGAAGGCACAGCTATATGTCGATTTCGCCGATTTCAGCTTTGTCCGGCTGGTGCCCCACCGCGCGCTGCTGAATGGTGGCTTCGGCAAGGCCTATGGCCTGAGCGCGGCCGATTTCGCCTGAGCACGTCCTGTCGAAAGACAGTATGAAGGCGCCGGCGACCTGCTATTTCCCGCGGGCGATCCACCGCGGCGAGGGGTCTATGCGTCCGATCCCCGAACCCGCGATCACCGGCGAACAGGGCGACGAGGTTCTATTCATCCTGACCGGAGAGGATCAGCCGCCGGGCACCATGTTCCAGATCGCCCGCGTGATCGTGGAAACCCACCACGAGCCGATCCGCACCCGGTGACCGACCAAGAGCAACCCGTCCGCACCGTTCTGCCCGACGGCTGGGTGTTTCACGAGGCCCAAGGCGCGGCGCGTTTTGCCGAGCGCACAGGCACATCGGAATTCGACCTCAACCGCAACGACGGCTCGATGGCCCATGTCGCCCTGGGGGCGCGACGGCAAGAAATACGGGCCCGAGCAGTCGCGCCGGAGATACCCGCCGAACTGGCGCCATGAGCCGCCCCTTTTCACCGTTTCTGCGCGCGCTCGGCTTCGACCGCGCCACCGTCCTCGCGCTGATCGCCGTCGCGTTCGGGCTCAGCTGGCTTTACATCCTGAAGGGCGCGGGGATACCGATAACGGCGGCAGAGATGCCCTCGCTCTCCTTGGCGCTCTGCGCGTCGCAGGGGCCGGGCGAAGGCGCGATGGACATGGCCATGGGCGGCAGTGGCCATCAAGGCGGACAATGGTGTTCCTGCTGGCCTACCTGCTGGCCTGGGGCGGTTTCAGTCTGCTGGCGGTCGCCCTGCAATACAGGTTCGTAAGGGCCGGCCTTTTGTCGCCGATGATGATGAACAGCACCAACGCGCTGTTCGCGGCGGTGCTGTTGCTGGCGGCGGGGATCTACCAGTCACTCCGATCAAGCAGACTTGCCTGCGCCATTGTCGCAATCCCAAGGGCTATTTCGCACGGCATTGGCGCCCCGGGGCCGCCGGGGCGCTGCGCATGGGCCTTGATCACGGGCGATACTGCATTTGCTGCTGCTGGAGCCTGATAGCACTTCTGTTCTTCGGCGGGGTGATGAACCTTTACTGGATCATCCTGCTTGCCGTCCTGGTGCTGGCCGAGAAACTGCTGGCCTCGGGCCGGACCGCCGGCATGATGACCGGCGCGGTTCTGATCGCCTGAGATCCGCCGCTAGACGGGGTTATCCATCCGCACCGTGACGTTCACCCGCCCGCGGCAGGGATCGGGCCAGGTCAGGATCACCTGGTTACGGTTCGTCCCCTGCTCGACCCTTGCATAGGGCATGGCCGCCACCGTGCCGCCGCCGGCATCGCTGATCTGGTTTTCGGCGACGATTGCGGTCACGTTCCGCGCCCAGCCGCCGAAGGGAAGGTAACCGCCGAAATTCAGCGTCCAGTTGCGCATGTCGGTGTTCTGGTCGACCTGCAATGTCACCGGGTTCGACACGATCTGGTCGACCCCGTTGAAGGTGTTGGCCACGATGTTGACGTTGCGCGCCATCCCCATGTCGAGATCAGCATAGGTGGTGTCCACCCGGTCGATCCGGTCGACATCGCCGTTGAGCGATTTGAAGCAGTTGTCAGACAGTGTCAGCCCGTGCAGGAAATGCCCCGTCCCGTGCGGCTTGATCACGAACCATCGGAACCAGGCCGCCGCGTCGTTGACGGTAAAGATGTTGCCCGTCACCGTAAGCCCGCCAAAGGAATACTCGTCGGAAAAGTCGGGACGCGCGTCATGTTCGTTGGTCCACTCGACGAAACTGTTGTCGATGTAATTCCCGGTGATCGTCGTCTTGACGTTGGGTTGGGTCAGCACCAGGCCCGCGGTTCGCAGACCGTCGGTCTCGGTATCTCCCTGAAACCAGTGGTTATTGGCGATCATGTGACCCGAGCCGTTCATCACCGCGAAATGCAGAAACCGCACCACACGGTTGTCGCGGATCTTGGCGTCGTTGGAGTTGACATTCATCGCGATGGTGGTGCGGTCCTGGGCGCGCAGCGCCTGCTCGTTCGAGATGAACTGGCAGCGGTCCACATGCATCGCATAGCATCCGCCCCCGACCGAGGTTATGCCGCGATCCTTCGGCTTGGTGATGAAACAGTCGCGGATGTGGAAGATCTGCCCCTCCTGGGGCAGCATGACCGCGCTGGCCTCGCCGTCGCAGAGGAACTCGATATCGTCCAGAACGAACTTGTCGAGCAACGCGAAACCGCTGAAATCGAGAACGTATTTGAAGCGTCGGAAGGTGTAGGTCTGGGTGCCCGCCGCGGCGAAGAGCGGCTGGCTTAGCGTCAGGGTGCCGGCGCCCGTGTTCTTGGCCCGCACGTAGACTTCGCGGCCCACGCCCAGCCCCTCGACCAGCGCGCCGACAGGAATGCTGGCGATGTTGTCGACGGCGGTCAACTCGGTCGGGTTCGACGTCGAATAGCTGGCCTGCGACGCCACGATCTCGGTGTCCCACGCGCTGCCGGCATCGGCACGAAACTGGCCGTTGCGGATCACCCGGCGCTGCGAGAACGTGTCCTTGTTGGCCACCGCCGCCTGGATGTCGATGGGGCCGTCCAGCTCTACCCGGCGTCCCTTCATGTCCAGGCTTTCGTGGTCGGAGAAGTTGAACAGCACCGCCACGGCCCGGCGGAACGCCTCGACTTCGTCGCCGAAGGCGTCGATATAGCTGGGCAGATCGAAATTGCGGGTCAGCGTCAGCCGCCTGTCTGCGGGCATCGACACGGTACCCTCGAACCGTACCGGGTTTTCGAAGGTCACATGCTGGGCCAGCCAATAATCGCCCGCCGAAACCATGACCGAGCGCCCGCCCGCGGCAGCATCAGCCGCCTCGAACGCGGCGCTGTCGTCGGTCGCCCCGTCACCGATGGCGCCGTAATCGCGCACATCGACCCAGTCCATCATGTCGCGCAAAAAGACCGAGGTGACGTCCTCGACCTCGATATCGTCGACCCGCACGACCCCGCCATTGGGCCCCGTCAGGTCGAGCCCGACATGGGCAAAGGCCGGCGCCGTGCCCCAGGCCATGTCCACCCCGCCGCGAAGGCCTGTGCCGATGATCGCGCTGACCTCGAACACCTTGCCATAGCTGGTCAGTGTCACCGACGGGCCGGTCTCGGTCAGCCCGCTCACATGATCGCCCCCGGCATCGCCCGCCCATGCGGCGATGCGCACCGACGGCAGGTTGCCGCTGACCGCCTTCACCCGCGCGCGCACCCGCAGGTAACAGCCCGGCAGAATGGGTGTCTGCCCCATGTGGCGCAGCTTCTGCACCGTTTCGGTCTTGGCCAGTTCCAGGCAGCCTGCGAAGTCGGCGTCCGCCGGCACCAGCGCCGCGTCGGCCGCGCCCTCGTAGGTGTCCGTGCCCGGCGTGCCGTCCTCGCGCGACCACACGTCCAGCCCCTCGGCAAAGGACGGCGGCATCAGATTCAGCCCTTCGGTAATCGCCTTGTTCATCCGATATCCCCTTGCGCGTCGTGATCCATGGCCGGCCACCGGCCCGCCTTGGGAAAGCGGTCTACGCTTGAGAAGATAATCAGAGGTTGTGCGACCGTACGCTCAGACGCCCAGATCTGGCGCCTGCAGAATGCGCACCCCGTCGATGCGCCAGCCGCGTTCGGTCGCGATCATGTCGTATTCCAGCAGATGCAGCCGACCCTCGGCATCGACGATCTGCACGATCTGGCGTTGCTGGGTGCCCGCGCCTTCGCTTTGCAGATACCGCCGCTCGGCCGGGCGCCAGACCATCGGATAGCCCTGCCGCACCATCGCCCCGAAATTCTCGGCCGTTCCGAAAAGACGCCTGATGCCGGGTGAGGCGTAGGTAAAGGCTTCGGCGACATCGTCGCGCAGAAAGGCCTCGATCTGGGCGTCGATCACCTCTTGCGCGTCGCCGTCGCCCTGGGCCGCGACCGCACCGCCCAATGCGAGGGCGGTGAAAAAACCCAACAATATGCGGCGCATGCTGCCTCCAAATCCGAGCTTTGTATGTGTATGTTAACTTTTACGCACGCGGCCCCGCCCCGGTTCACAATAGCCGGTCGGTATCCCGCGAAGAGGAGATGACACGATGGCCTACGCGCTCAGCCGAAAGGACCGCTCCGTCCAGGCCGCGCTGCGCCGCATCGCCACCGAAGAGATCGACCGCGCCCTTGCCGAGATCGACGACCCCGACATGCCGCAGCCCGAAAAGGTGCATCAGGTGCGCAAGCGGGCCAAGCGGTTGCGCGCGCTGATCCGCCTCGTCCGCCACGCCTTTCCCGGCTACGCCGCCGAAAACGCCGCGATCCGCGATGCTGCGCGCGGCCTGTCTGCCCTGCGCGACAGCGAGGCACGGGTAGAGACGTTCGACAAGCTGATGGAGGCCACCCATTCCGGCGGCTTCGCCACGATCCGCACCTACCTCGCCGCCGCACGCGACCACGCCGCCGAAAACGCCCATAGCGATGACGATCTCGCGCGGTTCCGCGCCGAACTGGTGGCCCTGCGCAAGCGGGTCAAACATTGGCGGCTGACCGAAAAAGGATTCAAGGCGCTGAAACCCGGTATCGAAAAGACCTTTGGCGCGGCGCGGCGCGACCTGCGGCTCGTACATGACCGCGCCAGCGACGAGGATATCCACGACTGGCGCAAACGGGTGAAGGCGCACTGGTACCACACCAAGCTCTTGCGCCGGCTGCGGCCCAAGGTGCTGAAAGACCGCGCCGCCAAGGCGCGCGACCTGGGCGAGTTGCTGGGCGCGCATCACGACCTGGCGGTGCTGCGCGCCCATATCGCCGGCGCCGCAGACCTTCCGATCGATGCCGACGCCCGCGCACGCTTCGACCGGCTGGCCGCCGCCCGACAGGCAGAGTTGGAGGACGAGGCGCGCGATCTTGGCACCCGCCTGTTTTCGCGCCCCGCCAAGGCCATCGCTCACCGCTGGAAGGGCTGGTGGCGCGACTGGCGCAAGGCTGTGGCCTGAACGCACCCGATCGGCGCCCATTTCGACCGCGCAACCGCGACAGAGGCTTGCCCGACACGGCTGGATTTGCTTGAGTTCGCGCAATGGCGAACAGGGGCACAAACCTTTCACGGCGCTGGGTTCTGGCCGCGCTTGGGGCCGGTGCGGCACAGGGCGCACTGGCCAATGCGCCGCTGCAGGCGCCGCGCCCGGCGCCCCGCCCCGCCGGTCTGCAAAACGCCGCCGCCCCCGATGCCGCAGCGCTGATCGCCAAGGCCCGGCTCAGCGGCAAGATCGGCTACGCCGTCGCCGATGCCCGGACCGGCGAGATCCTCGAGGCGAAAAACCCGCTTCTGGGCCTGCCGCCGGCCTCGGTCACCAAGGCGCTCACCGCGCTTTATGGGCTTGAGGCGCTGGGGCCCGCCTACCGCTTCACCACCCAGGTGATCGCCACCGGGCCGGTGTCGGGCGGGCGGCTCGATGGTGACCTGGTCCTGGTGGGCGGCGGCGATCCGACGCTGGACACCGACATGCTGGCCGATCTCGCCGCGCAGCTGCACGCCGCCGGGCTGCGCGAGGTGGCCGGGCGGTTTCGCTATTACGCAGGAGCCCTGCCCTCGGTCGCGGCAATCGACCCCGGCCAACCACCTCATGTCGGCTACAACCCGGCAATCTGCGGGCTGAACCTCAATTTCAACCGGGTGCATTTCGAGTGGCGCCGCGGGTCTGGCGGCTACGCGGTGACCATGGACGCACGCGCCCAGCGATACCGCCCGGAGGTCAGCGTCGCGCGGATGCAGGTCGTCAACCGCGCCGCCCCCGTCTACACCTATTCAAGCAAGGGCGGTGTCGACGAATGGACCGTCGCGCGTGGCGCACTGGGCAAGGGCGGGGCGCGCTGGTTGCCGGTCCGGCGCCCGGCGCTTTACACCGCCGAGGTCTTCCAGACCCTCGCGCGGGCCCACGGCATTGCCCTGCCCCGCCCCGAGGCGGCCGACAGGCTGCCCGGCGGCACGGCGCTGGCCCGCCACGCAAGCGCCCCGCTGCCCGACATCCTGCGCGACATGCTGAAATACTCGACCAACATGACCGCCGAGGCCGTGGGGCTGACCGCCACCCGCGCGCGCAGCCTGCCCGCGCTATCGCTTGACGCGTCGGGCGACGCGATGGCCGGCTGGATGGAGACGCGCCTCGGCGCCCACAAGGCGCGCTTCGTCGACCATTCCGGGCTGGGCGATGCCTCGCGCCTGTCGGCGGCCGAAATGGTGCGCGCGCTGGCACAGGTCGGCCCCGACGGCCCGCTGCGCCCGCTGTTGAAGACGATCGCGCTGCGCGATGACCAGGGCCGGCCGATGCGCGCCCATCCGGTCGAGATCCGCGCCAAGACCGGCACGCTCAATTTCGTGTCGGCACTGGCGGGGTATATCCGCGCCCCGTCCGGCCCGGATCTGGCTTTTGCCATCTTCACCGCCGATCCTGCACGCCGCGCCAGCCTGGTACCGGCCGAGCGCGAACGCCCCGAAGGCGGGCGTGCCTGGGTGGGACGGGCCCGGACGTTGCAGAGTGACCTGATCAAGCGGTGGCTGGCGCTTTACGGGTAGACCGGGGCGCCCGCCCGCAGCTACTCGACCCGCAGGTCCGCGATCCGCGCCAACACGCGTGTGCCCGTATCGTCGCTGTCCGACGACACGGCGACGCCCACCAGGCTCTGGGGCGGCTCGCCAAACGCACGGCGGTGATCGCGCCGCAGATCGACGCGCTCGGCGGCGGCCCCGGTGCCCGCCTGACGTTGGATGACGCTGCGCCCCCGCGCGCCAAGATAGGGGCTGGGCAGGACCTGTCCCCGCGGATGGGCGCCGCCCCAGACATACATCAGCACACGCGCCTGCGGGTTGTCCAAAAGGGCGCGCACACCCTTGCCCCGCGCCTCCAGCGCCGCCGCTTCGGGCAGGAAAAGAAAATAGAGCGAAAGGTTCCGGTCGTCCCCGCCCCTGCGCGTCAGATCGGTCGCCGGCACGGACCGCTCGACCGCCCATTCCCATGACGCCCGCCGTCCCTGCCACATATCGCGCGGCAGCGCCGTCCACAAAAGCGACACGGTGCCATCCGACCGCACGCCGAGACTGTCACCGTCGAGCGCGTAGTCGTTGCTCGACAAAAGCGAGAACCGTTGCTCTTTCCACCCCTCGGCGAAGGCGATCTGCCCGGCCTCTGCCATACCCGGCGCGGTCGCCAGAAGGCAGACGAGGGCTGTCATCAATTTGCGCATAGCGTGCCTCCTTCGGCAGGCAGATAGCGCAAATGCCCTGCCTGTCCGCCGGGCGGCTCAAATTCCGGCCGGTCGCGGCAATAGCGCCGCGGCCATGAACTCGCTCTGGTTATGAAAGGCCATGATCGTTTCCATCTCCGCCGGGGTGCACCCGAGCAAGAGCTTCAGCTCGGCGTCGCGCTTGGTCAGGTCCATCGAGGCCAGCACCGCCTCGACCCGCGCGCCGGCCAGGCTGCCGCGCCAGAGGTCGACGCCGTCGCCGTCGATCGCGGTCGTCCCGTCGAGATACCCGTAATCGAGCGGATAGACGATCTGGGGAAAGCGCGGGTGGCGGCTGCCCCGGGGCCGGTCGATCACCACCGTGGCCCCCGCGACGAAGGCATCGGCGAAGGGCCAGAACCGGTCCGGCAGGCCGGGCGCGATGGCGCCGGTCACAGCACCATGTGCCGCGCCCGGGCGGCCCGCTCGATCGCGGCGCCGGCCAGCCGGTCGATATTCAACTCGTAGCGGATTTCCTCGAGCAGCCGCAGCTCCGCGTCGCCCAGCTTGCCGTCGGCCGCGGCCACGTCGCAGGCCATGGCATAGGCGGTTTCGGCCAGCTTGTCCGGCAGCGCGTCGCGCACCAGCCCGAACAGCGCGTCGAGCCCGTCATATTCCTCGAACAGTTCCAGCACTGTCTGGGCGACAGGTCGAATGCGGTCCTGATCGTAGTCGGCAAAGACCGGCAGGTGGTTCACGATCCGCTCGATCGTCACCAGTTCCGCGGTGCGGATGTTCTCGTCCGAGGCGGACACGGCGATCATGATCGCCACCAGGCTGTCCTGGGCGGTAAGCGGATTGGGGCGGGGTGTCACGTGGCGCGGCTCCGAAAAAGGACTGTCGCGGCGCAGAATATTGACGCGGGCCCGGGCGGGCAATAGGACACGGAGCTTGACGGGCAGACAGCCCGACCCTTCTGAGAGCGTTTGAGATGTCCGAACTGCGCGATGCGGCGATGAAATCCAAGGCCTGGCCCTTTGAAGAGGCGCGCAAACTGCTCAAACGGGCCGAGCGGGGCGCGGCCGACAAGGGCTATGTGCTGTTCGAAACAGGCTACGGACCCTCCGGCCTGCCCCATATCGGCACCTTCGGCGAGGTCGCCCGCACCACCATGATCCGCCGCGCCTTCGAGGCGATCAGCGACATCCCGACGCGGCTGATCTGCTTTTCCGACGACATGGACGGCATGCGCAAGGTGCCCGACAACGTGCCCAGCCCCGAGATGCTGCGCGACCATTTGCAGCGCCCGCTGACCTCCGTCCCCGACCCGTTCGGCGAGTACGAGAGCTTTGGCCACCACAACAACGCGATGCTGCGCCGGTTTCTCGACACGTTCGGCTTCGAGTACGAGTTCTACTCGGCCACCGATTTCTACAAATCCGGCCAGTTCGACGAGGTGCTGAAGCGCGCCGCCGAACGCTATGACGATGTCATGCAGGTGATGCTGAAATCGCTCCGTGAGGAACGCCAGCAGACCTATTCGATCTTTTTGCCGCTGCACCCCGAAACCGGCCGCGTGCTTTACGTGCCGATGAAACACGTCGACGCGGAAAACCACACCGTCACCTTCGACGACGAAGAGGGCCGAGAATGGACGTTACCCGTCACCGGCGGCAACGTGAAACTGCAATGGAAGCCCGATTTCGGCGCACGATGGGCCGCGCTCGACGTCGATTTCGAGATGTACGGCAAGGACCATTCCACCAACACCCCGATTTACGACCGGATCTGCGAGATCCTGGGCGGCAAGAAGCCCGAGCATTTCACCTACGAGCTGTTCCTCGACGAGAACGGCGAGAAGATCTCGAAATCCAAGGGCAACGGTCTTTCCATCGACGAATGGCTCACCTACGCCTCGACCGAAAGCCTGTTCTATTTCATGTTCCAGAAACCCAAGACCGCCAAGCGGCTGTGGTGGGACGTGATCCCCAAGGCGGTGGACGAATATCACCAGCAGTTGCGCGCCTTCCCCGATCAGGACGTGGCCGCGCAGATCAACAACCCGGTCTGGCACATCCATAACGGCCAGCCGCCGCAAAGCCACATGGTCGTGTCCTTCGCGATGCTGCTGAACCTCGCCTCTGTGGCCGGTGCAGAGGACAAGACCGGGCTCTGGGGCTTCATCAGGCGCTACGCCCCCGAGGCCAGCCCCGACACCCACCCCGACCTCGACCAGGCGGCAGAGTTCGCGGTGCGCTATTTCCGCGATTTCGTGGCCCCGCACCGCCAGGTCCGCGCACCGGACGAAAAGGAACGCGCGGCGATCGAGGATCTGGCCCAGAGGCTGCGCGCCTGGGATGGCGGGCTCGACGCCGAAGAATTGCAAACGCTGGTCTTCGCGGTGGGCAAGGACCACGGGTTCGAGCCGCTGCGGGATTGGTTCAAGGCGCTTTACGAGGTGCTGCTGGGCGCCAGCCAGGGTCCGCGCTTCGGCGGGTTTGTCGCGCTTTACGGCATCGACGAGACGGTAGCGCTGATCGACAGGGCACTTGCGCGCGGCTAGCCCCCCGCCGGGAATGCGTCTGAAGAGTTCTCGCAAGGCTCTCGGCACAAGCCTTCTGAACGCCGTGCAAGGCGGCTAGCGCCGCCAGTCGCCGCGGGCGCGGATCTCGGACGACGAGATATCGACCATCGGCACGTTGACATAGCACCAGGCTGGCGCCGCCTGCCCCGCCAGCGTGAACGACGCCCGACCCGGCAACTGGGCATTGGCGTATCGCAGCGCCGCCTTCGACCGCCGCGCAGCGATGCCTTGACCCGGCCGCGCGATCACGCCGATGGGCACGTTCTCCATGATCCATTCCCAGCGGTCCCAGCGGTGGAACCCGGTCAGGTTGTCCGCCCCCATCAGCCAGACAAAGCGCACCTCCGGATAAAGCATCTGGAGCCGGCCCAGCGTCGCCGCGGTGTAGCGGGTACCGATGCGGGCCTCGAGATCGGTGATGCAGACGCGGGGATGAGACATCAGCGCCGCCGCCGCTTCGAGCCGCCGGCCCAGCGGCGCCGGCCCCTCGGTCTTCAGCGGGTTGCCGGGGCTGACCAGCCACCACACGCGGTCCAGCGCAAAGCGTCTCAGCGCCTGGCGCGTGATATGCACATGGCCGGGATGGGCCGGGTCGAACGACCCGCCCAGCAGCCCGACCGACATTCCCGCAGCGGCGCGCGGCAGCCCCGCCCGGATCATGCCGCGCCCCTCACGCCCGGCCCAGTGCCGCGGCCGCGGCGCGGACGGGCAGCGCGCTGAGGCACCCGGCCATCACCAGGTAATGACGCAGGCTCAGCCCGCGCCCGGCGCCTGCGTCCCCGGGGTCGGCATAGTCGACTCGATAGCGTTGAGCCGGGTCTGGCATGCGGGCATTCACACGCGCGATCGCATCGGCATTGGCGTCGATCATCTTCTTTTGCACGCCGCGCCCGGGTAGCGCCCGAGTGGATGCAAGCCCCGGCATCGCCTCGGCAAACCCGTTCGCGACGATCAGGCTGGCCCGCGGCAGAACCCGGTTCAGCGCCAGCAACAGCCTGATTTCCGCCGCCGTCATAGACCGGTTCACCTGCTCGACCGGCGGCGCGGCCCAGTCAAAATCGGCCAGCCCCAGCCATCGCGACAGCTCTCCCAGAAGATCGGCTCGGCAAGCGTCGTAGTTGCGCAGATCGAGTGTAACCCCCGGCGCGGCGCCCACCCTTCCCATCACCTTCCAGACCTGTTGCGGGCGGCGGTAGTTCAGGAAATAGCGGTCCGGAGCATGGCGCACCTTTCCCGATTTCACCATCTGCTGATAGGCAGACGCCGCATGGCCCACCGGATTGCGCGTAAAAAGCAGCACTCTGATTTCGTCGAGCCCGAGCGCCGAGCGCCAGGACTGAAACCGCGCCAGTGTCTCGCCGGGCCGCGCGTTGAGCGCGTTGAAAAACCCCTCGTAACTGAGCAGAACGTCGCGCCCCGCCCGCTCGCGCGCCGCCGCCTCCAGCGCCTCCGGCGCCTCGAAAAACCGCCCGTTTCCGGAACTTACGCCGCCTGCCGCAGCCCGCGCCATGGCGCGCGTCCGGCCGGGATAGAGGATACCCCGCGCCCCCAGCGCATCTGCATTGCGGGCAAGATAGGCCTGCAGGTAGCTCGACCCGGTCTTGTCGTGGCCGATATGAATGAAAAGCGTGCCCACCGGCCCTCCCCAAACCCCGCGTTGCATGCAGGTGCGGCGCGTTCTATATGCGCAATCCAGATACCTGACAACTCACGAGGGGCGCCGGCGCATGGCTTCGTACCAATATGTCTACCACATGGATGGCGTTTCCAAGACCTATCCGGGCGGCAAGAAATGTTTTGAAAACATTCGCTTGAACTTCCTGCCGGGGGTCAAGATCGGGGTCGTCGGCGTCAACGGCGCGGGCAAGTCCACGCTGCTGCGCATCATGGCCGGCTGGGACAAGGACTTCTCCGGCGAGGCCTGGGCCGCCAAGGGCGCCCGCGTCGGATACCTGCCGCAAGAGCCGCAGCTCGACGAAAAGCTCACCGTGCGCGAAAACGTCATGCTGGGCGTCGCCGCGAAGAAGGAGAAGCTCGACCGCTTCAACGAGATCGCGATGAAGGTGGCCGAGGAGTATTCCGACGAGCTGATGGAAGAGATGACCGCGCTGCAGGACGAGATCGACGCGCAGAACCTCTGGGACCTCGACAGCCAGATCGACGTCGCGATGGAGGCGCTGCGCTGCCCCCCCGACGACGCCCCGGTCGACAGCCTGTCGGGCGGCGAACGCCGCCGCGTCGCGCTCTGCCAGCTCCTGCTGGACGCGCCCGAGATGCTGCTGCTCGACGAGCCGACCAACCACCTCGACGCCGAAACGGTGGCCTGGCTGCAGCAACACCTGATCGACTACAAGGGCACCATCCTGATCGTCACCCACGACCGCTATTTCCTCGACGACATCACCGGCTGGATTCTGGAGTTGGACCGCGGCCGCGGTATCCCCTACGAGGGCAACTATTCCGCCTGGCTGGAACAAAAGGCCAAGCGGATGGCGCAGGAGGCGCGAGAGGACAAGGCCAAGCAGAAACAGCTCGAACGCGAGCTCGACTGGATCCGCGCCGGGCAAAAGGCCCGCCAGGCCAAATCCAAGGCCCGGATCCAGGCCTATGAGGAAATGGCCGGCCAGTCCGAGCGCGAGAAACTTTCCCGCGCCCAGATCATCATCCCCAACGGCCCGCGCCTCGGCGGCCGCGTGATCGAGGTCGAGGGGCTGAAAAAGGGCTACGGCGACCGGCTGCTGATCGAGGATCTGTCCTTCGCGCTGCCGCCCGGCGGCATCGTCGGCGTGATCGGCCCCAACGGCGCGGGCAAATCCACCCTGTTCCGCATGCTCACCGGGCAGGAACAGCCCGACGAGGGCAGCATCGAGTTCGGCGACACCGTGAGCCTTTCCTATGTCGACCAGTCCCGCGACGCACTCGACGGCGACAAGACCGTGTGGGAGGAAATTTCCGACGGGCTCGACATCGTGGTCTTGGGCGATGCCGAGGTGAACTCCCGCGCCTATTGCTCGGCCTTCAACTTCAAGGGCGGCGACCAGCAGAAAAAGGTGGGGCTGTTGTCGGGGGGCGAGCGCAACCGCGTCCACATGGCCAAGCTGTTGAAGTCCGGCGGCAACGTGCTGCTGCTGGACGAACCCACCAACGACCTCGACGTGGAAACCCTGCAGGCGCTGGAAGCCGCGCTGGAGGATTTCGCAGGCTGCGCCGTGATCATCTCCCACGACCGATTTTTTCTTGATCGGCTCTGCACGCATATTCTAGCGTTCGAGGGCGAAGCCCATGTCGAATGGTTCGAGGGCAATTTCGAGGCCTATGAGGAAGACAAGATCCGCCGCCTCGGCCCGGACTCGGTGGAGCCGAAGCGGGTGAAGTACAAGAAGTTCGCGCGGTAACCTAGTAGCCGGCCGCTCTTTCGGTGTCAGAGGGTATCATGAAACAAACATTAGCAATTTTGTTGACCTTTGTGTCCGCTGCCCCGTCAGTTCAAGCTTTTGAAGTAAAAGAAGTGCTTGAACACTCAACGAGCGGCCATCATTTTTCATCAGCAAAGGCAGATAAAAACCGCGCGGTCTATGAGGTTTGCAACCAAGGCGCAACGCCAAGCACGTTCTTTTGGTCAGGCGCCCGATTTGGCGCTGATGCCAAAGGGCCCTTGCCGGCAGATTATTGCGTTCAAAAAACTGATTACCCCGTTGTGCACTCTGAAATGATCAAAGAGCAATCGACGGTTTCGACTAGAACATGGTCAACGGACGACGTTCCAACATTTACCTATTGCCCTGCCGGCTCTCAAACCCGGGACGGTTTTTGTAAGCGAAGCCTGCTGCAATTTGCTGGAAAGTGGATATCTGAGCTTAGAGTATTCTCCCGTGACCCTGAAGGACTTCCCTATCCGGTCGGAGAGTCTGAGTTTCTCTTTGAAGGGGCGGATCAGCAAATTACTGTTTCTCTTCGTGCTACCGATGGTACGGATGCTTCACTAATCTCGTTCCGTGGAACCTCCTTATCGCAAGAGGAGTTGGGGGCGTCGATCGAGGTGTTCGCGGGCACAATTTCTATTGGCACTCTTGGAGATATTTTATTTGATCTGGGTTATGTAGAGAACAGAGATTTTGGCGGCACACAGGATGCTACCATATTGCTTCAAGACACCGCCCGAATTCAAATATTATTGGATGGTCAGTTCGGCGAGACCCTTTCAGCTTACACTCTTGCGAGTGGAGTAATTATTGGCGCAGACTACTCCATACAAAGCTCGCAATGATACCTCCGACTCTGCGAGCCGCTGGGGCAGCGGCGCTAATTCCATGGCTCATTAAGGGGCCCCAGCTGCTCGGGTTTTACGAATTCATCACAGCCTTGTCGCTTTCAGGGCTTGGTGCAGGAGTCGGAAGCTTTTTTTCCTTGAAGTCTTACCCCAGCGATTCCTGCAATAGTCTTGATCGGCGAGAACGAGTTGCGCACTTAGCGGCCGTTAGCGGCGTCGTGTTGGCGGTTTTATTTGTCTCCAATCTCATGTATTTTGGGATAGTAAAGTCTGGCCGTGCGATAGATCCCTATTTGTTCTACGCTTTCGTTTTTTGCATTTCGGCCTCCGCAACATATCTTGATAGAAAACTCAAGCTCCTTGGCGCTTATAACGCCTTCTTGCGTCGACTTCGGCGAGGGCCGCGAGATTAGTCAAGGGGCTCGTTGTCTACCCCCTCAAACCGGCTCCCCGCTCGGCCCCTTGTCCTCCAGCCCCTCGATCACCTTGGCCAGCCGCAGCTGCGCCTGAGGTTCAGCACGTCGTTGATCAGCGCCTGGTAGCCCCGCCCGTTGGCGCGATAGAATTTCGCCACCGGTTCCTCCAGCGTCAGCGTGATCTTCACCTTCCTGGGTTTCTGCGGATAGATCTCGGGCAGGATGTGCCAAGCGTCGGGGACGTGCAGCGCCTCCATCTTGCGGCCATGGACGATCATGTGCAGCATCCACGCGACGGGGGGTGTCTAGGATGGCTACCAACGCACCACACCACGAACCCGACCGACCCAACCAAGGGCGGTCAGCTCACAGGCACCGAATATCGGCGGTCGCCTATTTCGACAGCGGCGTCGCCCCGGTCTCGACCCGGTCGATCTTGCCGTCCTTCAGGGTCATGGCCATCAGCACCGCCTCGCGCGTGCCGTCGGGGTAGTCGTTGATGGAATGCACCACGAGGATGTCGTCGTTCTCGTAGATGCAGCGCCGGTCGCCCATGTTCATCTTGTCCGAGGCCATCATCTTGCGGATCATCTCTGCAAATTGCGGCTTGCCCATGGTCGCGCCCGTCTGGTGGCGCACGAAAACGGCGTCGTCGCCGTAAAGGTCCAGGTACGCCTCGGCGTCGTTGTTCGCCACCGCTGCATGCATCTTCTCGAAGATCGCCATTTATCATTCCCTCCCATTATTATAGTTCCAGTATCCGCCCTTCGCGCCGGTCTGGCAATCTTCTGTCTCCCCCGTCAGGCGGCTCGGCGCGACCCGTTGGCACGGGCCGGCCCTCCGTTTGGAACACGTGGCTCCCCGGTCCCCTCCCAGCAGGACATCGAGGAGGGGACCGTGTCCAAGATCGAATCCGGTGTCGAACAGGCCAACGCCGCCCATGCCGCGGATGTCGGCAAGGGCGATCTCGCCCTGCCGCCCGCGCGGCAGAACGGACCGCCCCGCACCAGGGTTCAGATCATCGCCCGGTCCGTAGAGCGCCGCTTTTTCGGCGGGGATTGTTTGTCGGCTTCTTTCGGGTGGCGGCGATGCCGTTTCGCGCCTGTTTGCTCTTCCTGTCGGTATTCTATGCGCGCCTTCAACGCGCCCGGCCGGGGAAAACTCCGCCGATTTTTCTTGCAACGACTCGGCAAAGCCCCCAAGTATAGGTGCGCGACGTTACGACTTTCGACCACTGTCTCCCTTCAAACGGCTGTCAGTTACCTCGATCGACGACTGACAGAGCCGGGCCGCTGCACTTCCGCGAGTGGCATGAAACTAGGAGACGACGGATGGCCACTGGCACCGTGAAATGGTTCAACGAAACTAAAGGTTACGGCTTCATTGCCCCCGATGGCAGCAGCAAGGATGTGTTCGTGCACATCACCGCGCTGGAGCGCGCCGGCCTGCGCACGCTCGCCGACAACCAGAAAGTGACCTTCGACATCGAGGCCGGCCGCGACGGCCGCGAGAGCGCGACCAACATCGCCCTGGCGTAAACCGCCCCTCGACCGATCTTAAGGGCGCCCGTCACCGGGCGCCCTTTTTCGTTCAGGCTATTCGTCGCGCCACGCCGCTGCCCCCTGCCCTTTCGACCGCCGGCCCGCTAGGCTAAACCCGCCCCGGGCCTCGCCAGATGAAAGGGACACCGCCATGAGTGCCGATCATTCAGTTGCCGACCTCCTGCCCAACGCGCTGGAGATGGTCACGAGGAGCCTGCGCCGCCTGACCGGCCGGGCGCGGCTCTTGACCCTCGGCCTGCTGCCGTTCCTTCCCGTGGCACTGATCGCAGGCGCGCTGGCGGCAGTTCTGCCGGGCGAGGCGTTCGTGGTGGCGGGCCCCGTGGCCACCTCGCCGCGCGCGATGGCCTTCTTCCTGCTGGTGCCGGTGCTCCTGATGGTCCCCGGCGTTTTGCTTTTCACCGCGCTGGCGCGGACGCTGGCAGACGTGCCCGACGCGCGGCTCTGGCCCTGGACGCCCGTCCATACCAGGGTGCTGACGCGCCTGTTGCCGCTGGCGCTGCCCAGCATGGTGGCCGGCGCGGCCGGGCTGCCATTGGTCGCCCTCGCCCTCGGCGCGCTGCTATTGCGGTTCTCGCCAATGCTGCGCACCGCGGCGCTGGGCGACACGATGGGGCCGCGCGCCGCGTGGCGCGCGTTCCAGGGCACCTACCTTGAGACGCTGCTGGCCGCCGCGCTGCTGGCCGCGGTGGCGGGGATCGCGGCGGAGGTCGTTCTCTACCTCGTTTCCACGGTGCTGCCACCGATGCTGACCACCGGCGTTGCGGCCGGGTTCTACGGCTATCTGGGCGCGCTGATCCTCGCGCTGGTGCTGGCCGACAGGCAAGAGGCGGCCGGCGACCCGCCCGCCGACGGCTGAACCACCCCCGACACGCCGAGAGGCAAGGCGGCCCATGCAGATAACGGTCAACGGCACACGCCACCGCGTCGACGCCGACCCCGCGATGCCGCTCTTGTGGGTGCTGCGCGATGTCCTCGGTCTGACCGGCACCAAATATGGCTGCGGCACGGGGCTGTGCGGGGCGTGCACGGTACATGTGGCGGGCCGGGCGGTGGCCGCGTGCCAACTGCCCGTAGGCAAGGTCAGCGCCGAGGTGACCACCATCGAGGGGCTGGCCGCCGGCCCGGTGCAGGATGCCTGGATTGCGCATCAGGTGGCGCAATGCGGCTATTGCCAGCCGGGCCACGTGATGGCGGCGGCGGCCCTTCTGGCCCGCACCGACAGCCCCACCGATGCCGAGATCGACGCCGCCATGGCCGGGCATATCTGCCGCTGCGGCACCGGCCCGCGCATCCGCGCCGCGATCCACCATGCCGCCCGGCAACTGCGCGAGGGCTGAGTTGTGGTGCGCCTGACACCCTATGTCGAGATCGATGGCGAGACGATCACGGTGATCGTGCCCCGCGCCGAGATGGGCCAGGGTGTGCAGACGACGCTGGCCGCGCTGGTGGCCGAGGAGATGGACCTCGACTGGGGCAGCTTCTCGGTGGCCCACGGCGCCCCCTCGCGGAGCTATGCCAACGGCGCGTTGCTGGTGGCGGGTCTGCCCTTTGCCGCCTATCGTGAGACACGGCTCACCCGGTGGGCCGCCGGCGCGATGCGCGTGACGGGGCGGCTGATGGGCATGCAGATCACCGGCGGGTCGACCTCGACGCGCGACGCCTATCTGCGCATGCGCAGGGCCGGCGCCGCGGCGCGGGCGATGCTGGTGGCCGCGGCCGCAAGGCGCCTGGGCCAGCCGCCCGAGACCCTGCGCACCCAGGACGGCGCGGTGGTCGCCCCGGACGGCACGCGCCTGCCTTACGCCGCACTGGCCGCGGCGGCGGCGAAGCAGCGCCCGCCGCGCCGGCCACGGCTCAAACCCAGCCGCGACTGGCGCCTGCTGGGCCGCGCCCTGCCCCGGCCCGACATGGCCGACAAGGTGCATGGCCGCACCCGCTATGCCGGCGACATCCGCGCCGAGGGGATGCTGTTTGCCACGGTGCGGATGTGCCCGCATTTCGGCGGCACGCTGCGGGGCGTCGACGCCGGGCCCGCGCTGGCGATACCGGGGGTGGTGAAGGTCGTCGAGATTGGCGCCGGTGTCGGTGTCATCGCCCGAGACACCTGGACGGCGATGCGCGCCGCGCGGGCGTTGGCACCCGATTGGGGCCCGGCCAGCGGCCCGGCCGACACCGACGCCGCCTTCGGCGCCATCGCGGCGGCCTTCGACCGGCGCCCGACTGTCACGCTGGGCCGGCGCGGCGATGTCGAGGCCGCGCTTGGCGCCGAAAAGCCTATCGAGGCCGAATACCGTGTCCCCTATCTCGCCCATGCCACGATGGAGCCGATGACCGCCACGGCGCTTTACGGCGATGGACGCCTGACGCTCTGGGCCGGCACCCAGGCGCCGCTGCTGGCGCGCGAAAGGGCGGCCAGGGCCGTCGGCCTCAAGCCCCGCGACGTGACGCTGCATGTCACCCCGATGGGCGGCGGTTTCGGGCGGCGGGCCGAGTTCGACTTTTCCGACCAGGCCGCGCGGCTGGCCCGCGCCGTGCCCGGCCGCCCGGTCTGCCTCGCCTGGAGCCGGGCAGAGGATATGTCCCATGACTTCTACCGCCCCGCCATGATCGCCCGGCTGCGGGGGCAAGCGGGGGCAAGCGGTCCCGCGGCGCTGAGCCTCGATATCGCCGGGCCTTCGGTCTTGGCCGAACAGGCCCGGCGGGTGGTCGGCTACGTGCCGCCCGGCCCCGACAAGATGTTGCTGGAGGGCGCCTTCGACCAGCCCTACGCGATCGCGGATTTTCGCGCTCGCGGCTATCGGGCCGATATCGGCATCCCGGTGGGGTCGTGGCGCTCGGTGGGCTATTCGCACAACACCTTCTTTCTGGAAAGCTTCCTTGACGAAATCGCCGCCGCCGCCGGGCTGGACCCGGTCGAGATGCGGCTGAACCTGATGCGGGGCGAAAGCGCACGCGCCGCCAAGGTGCTGGAGAGGGCCGCCGAAATCGCCGGCTGGGGCACACCGCCCCCGCCCGGCCATGCCCGCGGGGTGGCGTTCTGCTGGTCTTTCGGGGCCCCCACTGCGCAGGTTGTCGAAATTTGCCGGACCGAGGCCGGCATCCGCCTCGAACGGCTTTGCTGCGCCATGGACGTGGGCCGCGCCCTCGACCCGGGCATCGTCGAGGCGCAGATCGTCTCTGGCGCGCTTTTCGGTCTTTCGGCCGCGATCTACGGCGAGATCACGCTGGCCGGCGGCGCCGTCGAACAAGCCAATTTCGACAGCTCCCGCGAACTGCGCCTCGGACAGCTTCCCGCCATCGAGACCTGCATCCTTCAAAGCGGCGGCAAGCCCGCCGGCGTGGGCGAGCCCGCAACGCCCCCCGCCGCCCCGGCGCTGGCCAATGCGCTGTTCGCTCTGACGGGCGAGCGCCACCGCCGCCTGCCGCTGCATCACGCTGTGCGCTTTGCATAAAACCGACTGAAACGCTCGGACTGAGGCCCTAGGCAGGGGCGTCAAAACCCGTATGGTAGGCGAAAAGTCTCAGACAGGGAGGAAACGTTATGAGACGCACGATCCTGAAGGCTGCACTGGCCACGGGCATCCTGGCACTGACCGGCACCGCCGCCTCGGCACAGGAGTACACGTTCAAACTGCACCACTTCCTCGGCGCCAAGGCGCCGTCCCATAGCGAGATGCTGGCGCCCTGGGCCCGGCAGGTCGAAGAGAACGCCGGCGGCAAGGTGAAGATCGAGATCTTCCCGTCGATGACGCTGGGCGGCCGCCCGCCGGAACTGATCAACCAGGTGCGCGACGGCGTGGTCGATCTGGTCTGGACGGTGAACGGGTATACCCCTGGCCTGTTCCCGCGCACCGAGGTGATGGAGTTGCCCTTCGTCTACGTCAACGACCCGGTGGCCGCCAACCTCGCGCTCTACGACATGTTCGAAAGCGACCTGGCAGAGGAATACAAGGGCGTCGAGGTGATGTTCCTGCATGTCCATTCGGGCCAGGCGATCCATATGCGCAACACGCCCGTGCGCAGCCCGGCCGACCTGGCGGGAAAGAAGATGCGCATCCCCACCCGCACCGGCGCATGGGTTCTCGAGGCGCTGGGGGCCACGCCCGTCGCCATGCCGGTGCCCGAACTGCCGCAGGCCCTGCAAAAGGGCGTGGTCGATGGCGCGCTGATCCCGTTCGAGATCATCCCGCCGCTCAAGATCCAGGAGCAGACCGAATACCAGATCGAGGGCGCCGACCAGGCACGGTTCGGCACCACCACCTTTCAGGTTTCCATGAACAAGGCCCGCTGGGACAGCCTGCCCGAAGATGTGCAAAAGGCCTTTCGCGATGCCTCGGGGCCGGACTGGCTGAAAAAGGTGGGCGAGGTCTGGCGGTCGACCGAAGATTTCGGCATCGGGCTGGCCACCAAGGCCGGCAACGAACATATCGTGCTGAGCGAGGAAGAGACCGCCGCCTTCCGCACCGCGCTTGAGCCCGTGGTCGAACGCTGGATCGACGAGGTCTCGGGCAAGGGGATCGACGGCGCCGCGCTGGTCGAAAAGGCCCGCGCGCTGATCGAAGAGCACGGCAGCCGCTGAATGGCGCCGTCCGCCGCCGAGCGCCGCCGCGGGGTCGCCGCGGTGGCCGCGTACATGATCACCGCATGGGCGGTTTTGGGCGGTGTCTTGCTGCTTGCCGTGGTGGCCATGAACGTGCTGTCGGTGATCGGCGGCGTTATCTGGAAACCCTTCCCGGGCGATTTCGAGATGACCCAGGTGGGCGTGGGCATCGCCGCCTTCGCCTTCCTGCCCTATTGCCAGTTGACCGGCAAGAACGTCACCGCCGACATCTTCACCATGGGCGCGGCCCCGCGCTGGATCGCCCGGTTCCGGCTGGCCGCCTCGGCCGTGGCGCTGCTCTTTGCGCTGTTGTTGCTGTGGCGCATGTGGCTGGGCATGGGGGACCAGCGCGAATACGGCTACACCACGACGATATTGCAGTTCCCGATCTGGACCGCGTTCGTGCCGATCCTCGTCTCGCTGGGCCTTCTGGCACTTGCCGCGGCGATGACCCTGATCGAGGCCGCCGAGGGGCGCATCGACGGAGACCGCAATGATTGACGCCCTGTCCATGGGGCTAGGCGGGCTTGTCGTGCTGATCGTCCTGATCGCGCTGCGGATGCCCATCGCCTACGCAATGATCCTGGTGGGCGGCATCGGCATCGCGCTGGTCAACGGCCCGGCACTGATGTTGAACCAGCTCAAGACGCTGGCCTACGGGCAGTTCTCGATCTACGACCTCAGCGTCGTGCCGATGTTCGTGCTGATGGGCGCCATCGCGTCAAAGGCGGGACTGTCGAGCGCGCTGTTCAGGGCGGGCAATGCCTGGCTTGGCTGGATGCGGGGCGGCACCGCGATGGCGGCCATTGCCGCCTGCGCGGGCTTCGGCGCGGTCTGCGGCTCGTCGCTGGCCACGGCGTCGACCATGGGCAAGGTCGCCCTGCCCGAGCTGAAACGCTACAACTACTCCGGCGCGCTGGCCACCGGGACGCTGGCCGCCGGCGGGGTGCTGGGCATCCTGATCCCGCCCTCGGTCGTTCTGATCATCTATGCGATCATCGTCGAGGCCAACATCGTGACCATGTTCATGGCCGCGATGCTGCCCGGCGCGCTGGCGGTGATCCTGTTTCTGCTGACCATCGCGGCCTACGTGACGATCCGCCCCTCGGCGGGGCCGGCGACAGGGGCGCTGGACGGGGCCGAGTTCCGCGCGGCCACCATCGGGGTGATGCCGGTGCTGGCGATCTTCGCGATCGTGCTGGGCGGCATCTACGGCGGCTTTTACAACCCCACGCCTGGCGCGGCGGTAGGCGTGTTCCTGGTCTGGCTCTACGGCACCCTGCGCGGCCGGCTGGGCCTCGGCGCGATGCGCGACTCGCTGTTGGAAACCGCCTCGACCACGGGGATGATCTACCTGATCCTGCTGGGCGCGGAGCTGATGAAGATCTTCATGTCCCGCGTCGGGCTGCCCCAGGCCACGGCCGAATGGATCGTCGCCTCGGGGATGGCACCCATGACGGTGATGGTTTTGCTCTTGCTGGCGCTGATCCTGCTGGGCTGCCTGATGGACAGCCTGTCGATGATCCTGCTCGTTATCCCGTTCTTCTGGCCGGTGCTGGTCGAGATCAACGGCGGCCTCTACCAGATGGCCGAGGGCGCGGGCTATGGGATGAGCACCGACGACCTGAAGATCTGGTTCGGCATCCTCGCCCTTGTCGTGGTGGAACTGGGGCTGATAACGCCGCCGGTGGGCATGAATGTCTTCGTTATCTCGGCGCTGGCCCGCGACACGCCCATGATCGAGACCTTCAAGGGCGTAATGCCCTTCTTCGGTGCCGAACTGGTGCGCGTGACGCTGATCCTTGCCTTCCCGGCGCTCACACTGTGGCTGCCGCGCGTGCTGGGGGGCTAGGGCGATGGCGCAAATCACCGCGGGGTCGGCGATCTTTCCCCGGCTGGGCGCGCTGGGGGTCGATTACGTCTTTGTCAATTCCGGCACGGATTTCCCGCCGATCATCGAGGGGCTCGCCCGCGCCATGGCCGATGGGCAGCGCCTGCCGCGCGCCATCGCCTGCCCGCACGAACACGCGGCGATGGGCATGGCCCACGGCGTGTGGCTGATGACCGGCCGGCCCCAGGCGGTGATGCTGCACACCAATGTCGGGCTGGCCAACGGCGCCATCGGGGCGATCAACGCGGCCTGCGAGCATGTGCCGATGATCCTGATGTCGGGACGCACCCCGGTTGCCGAGGGCGGCCGCTTCGGCGCGCGCACGGTGCCGATCGGCTGGGGGCAGGAGATGTTCGACCAGGCCGCGCTGGTGCGCGAGGCCTGCAAATGGGACTACGAACTGCGCTTCCCCGAGCAGATCGGGCCGGTTCTCGACCGCGCTCACGCGATTGCCCAGTCCACGCCCAAGGGCCCCGTCTACCTGTCGCTGCCGCGCGAGGTCT
The DNA here is from genome assembly GCF_003944755.1 of Rhodovulum robiginosum. Classification (GTDB taxonomy): domain Bacteria; phylum Pseudomonadota; class Alphaproteobacteria; order Rhodobacterales; family Rhodobacteraceae; genus Rhodovulum; species Rhodovulum iodosum. Next base: position 8,484 of record NZ_RWGU01000046.1, on the reverse strand, counting down.
TGTGCGAGGAATTGCCCGCCGAGGCCGTCGCCGCGCCGCCCACGCTGCGTCCCGCCGGGGTCGCCCCCGACCCCGCCGCGCTGAGGACCGCTGCCGATTGGCTGGCAAGCGCCCAACGCCCGCTGGTCATCGCCCAGCGCGGCTGCGGCAGCGCCGCGGCCTTTGCCGCCTTCGGGCAATGGGCGTCGGACTGGGCGATGCCCGTCGCCTCGTGGTGGGCCACCCATCTGGCCATCGCCACGGATCACCCGTGCCATGTCGGCGCCGATCCGGGCCCGTACCTCGCCGACGCCGACGTGGTGCTGGTGGTCAACGCGCTGGCCCCCTGGTGGCCCGACAAGCACCCGTTGGCGCCCGGCGCCAAGGTCATCCAACTCGGGCCGGACCCGCTTTTCGCGCGGTTTCCGATGCGCAGCTTTCCCGCCGATCTGGCCATTGCCGGCGAGACGGCCGCCGCCCTGCCCGCCCTGATCGGCGCCATGGCGGACCGGCCACCAGGCTCCACCGCCGAAGCGCGCCGCGCCCGCCTCGCCGCCCGTCCCGTGCCCGCGGCACCTTCGCCGGGCCGGCTGACCAAGGCCCAGGTGGCCGCGGCGCTGGGCCACGCGCTGGACGACGAGACCACCGTCTTTTCCGAACTCGGCGTGCCACTATCCGCCCTGCCCCGCCGGACGCATCGAAGCTGGTTCCAGGAGCCGCATTCAGGCGGGCTCGGCTGGGCGTTTCCAGCCGCGATGGGGGCCAAGCTGGCCGCCCCGGACCGCGTGGTGGTCGCCACCATGGGCGATGGCAGCTATATCTTTGCCAACCCCACCGCCTGCCACCAGATCGCCGAGGCGCTGGGCCTCGCCTTGCTGGTCGTGGTGGTCAACAACGCCGAATGGGGCGCCGTGCGCGCCTCGGTGGCCCAGCTCTACCCCGAGGGCATGGCGGCCAAGACCAACGCGATGCCGCTGACCGGCCTCGCCCCCAGCCCCGATTTTTGCCAGACGGCCCAGGCCAGCCGTGCCTGGGCGCGGCGGGTTGAGCGGGCAGAAGAGCTGGACGCGGCCATCGCCGACGGGCTGGCCGCGGTGGCCGACGGGCGGCTGGCGCTGCTCGACGTGCAGGTGGAGCCCGATTAGGCGGTCGCCGTTATGTGGCGCACCGATCAGTCGCCCCGCCCGGCTTTTGCGCCGGGCAGCCATGCGCAAGACCCTACCGCACCGCCGCCATCGTCGCGCGGAACCGCATCAGCGCGAAGGCGAAGAACGCCGCGCCGATCCCCGCCATCGCCAGAAGCTGCGGCCAGACCAGCGAAAGCCCCGCCCCCCGATATAGCACCGCCTGCGAAAACGCCGTGAAATGGCTGGCGGGCGAGGCCTGCATGGCAAGCCTCAGCCCGTCGGGCATCGCCTCCAGCGGCGTGATCCCGCCCGACAGCAGGAACAGGATCATGAAAACCGGAATCGCCAGCAGCCCGAATTGCGGCATCGTCGTCGCGATCGTCGACAGCATGATCCCCAGCGACGTGGCGGCGAAGAGATAGACCGCCGCGCCCAGCGCAAACACCGCCAGAGAGCCGGGCACCGGCACGCCCAAAGCCCCCTGCACCACCGCAAAGAGCGAGGCCACCGCGGCGAACACGATGACCAGCCCGTTGGCCCAGACCTTGGACAGCATGATCTCCAGCGAGGTGACCGGCATGACCAGCAGATGCTCGATCGTGCCATGCTCGCGCTCGCGGATCACCGCCGCGCCCGACAGCACCACGGCCAGGATACTGACATTGTTGATCACCTGGTTGACGGCCAGGAACCACACCGAATGGAGGTTGGGGTTGAAACGCGCCCGGGGCACGATGGAGGCTGGATAGTCCGTCGTGGCCTCGGCGCGCGACAGGAACCTTGCGATTTCCTCTTGCACGATACGCTGAACATAGGCCGTGCCGTTGCCGGCCAGGGTCATCGCCGTGGCATCCACGTTCAGTTGCAGCACCGGCGCACGATCGGTCAGCAGATCGCGCTCGAACCCTTCGGGGATGACCAGAACAAAACTCACCCTGCCCGAGTCGAGCAGCCGGTCCATCTCTTCGTAACCGATCAGCTGCGGCGGCTGGAAATAGGGCGGCAGGAACGCCCCGCGCAACCGCGCGGAAACCGAAGAGCGGTCTTCGTCGACGATGGCGATGGCGGCGTTGCGCACCTCGGTCTGCACCCCCTTGGACACCACGGCCACCGCAACGGTGAAGGTATAGAGGATCAGCACCACCAGAACCGGGTCGCGGGCAAGGCTGAAAAGCTCCTTGATGCCAAGGCGAAAGATGTTGTGCAGCGCGCGCAGCATACTCAGGCCTCCTGCTTGCGCAGCAACACCGCCGCCAGCGCCCAGAACACCGCGCAAAAGCCGAACAGCACCAGGTGGTTCGTCCACAGATCACCGAGGCCCAGGCCCTTGTTGAACACGCCGGTGCTGATGCGCTGGAAGTAGAGCGTTGGAAAGGCGTGGCCGACAATCGCGGCCGGGCCCTGCATGGTCGCAACCGGGTAAAGCATTCCCGAGAAATTGACCGCCGGGATCACCACGATGATCGCGCTGCCGAAGATCGCGGCGATCTGCGACCGCACGAAGCTGGAGATGACCAGGCCAAAGCCCGTCGCCGCCGTGACGTAAAGCGCCACGCCGGCGACCAGCGCCAGCGGGTCGCCCTTGATCCCCAGCCCGAAAACCGCGCCGAGCATCGCCAGCAACAGGGCGAAACTGACCATCGCCACCGCGACATAGGGGAGCTGCTTGCCTGTTAGGAACTCCATCTTGCCCACGGGCGCCGCCGAGAAATTGGTGATAGACCCGATTTCCTTTTCCCGCACGATGCTGAGCGCGGTCATCATCGTCGGGATCATCATCAGCATCAACATCAGCACCCCGGGCGGGATCGCCTGCGCCGACACGAAGGCCTGGTTGTAGCGAAAGCGCGGCGCGATCTCGGCGGCCGACGGCCGGGGCGTGATGCCCGTCTCGTCCTGGGAAAGCTCGATCAGGAAATCCTGGAACGCCGCCTCGGCGTAGCGCCTCGCGGTCTCGGCCCGCACGGTGTTGGCCCCGTCGAGCCAGATCGCCACCTCCGGGCCCCGAGCGGCCAGCAGGTCGCGGCCAAAGCCGGGGGGCACGATCACCGCCATGGTCATGTCGCCGCGTTTCAGCCGCGTATCGACGGCAGACAGGCTGGCAATCGGCGCCTGTTCATCGAAGTAACGCGAACTTGACAGCTGGCGCAGAAAGCCGCGGCTTTCGCGGCTTTGGTCCTGGTCGAGCACGCCGTAGCGCAGGTTCTCGACATCGAACGAGATGCCGTAACCCATGGCCAGCATCAGCACCATCGGCCCGATCAGCGCAAAGGCCAGGCGGATGCGGTCGCGCATCAGCTCGGTCGCCTCGCGCCGCGCGAACGCCCAGGCGCGGGACGGCGAAAAGACTGCGCGGGCGGGCCGGCGGGCCGTGTCAGCGGCGGTGCGCGGCACATCGGGCTCGGGCGCCGCGTCTTCGGCCTCCTTTTCGAGGTGGGCGATGAACGCCTCTTCCAGGCTTGGCACGCCGATTTCCTCGCACAGCCGGCCGGGCGGGCCCATGGCCAGCACCCGCCCCGCATGCATCAGCGAGATGCGGTCGCAGCGCTCGGCTTCGTTCATGAAATGGGTCGAGATGAAAATCGTCACCCCGTCGCGGCGCGAAAGCTCGATCAACAGCTCCCAGAACCGGTCGCGCGCCACCGGGTCGACCCCGCTGGTGGGCTCGTCGAGGATCAGCATCTCGGGCCGGTGCAGCACCGCGACGGCCAGTTGCAGCCGCTGGCGCACCCCCAGCGGCAGGTTGGGCGCGCGCTGGTGGGCCACGCCGACAAGGTCGAACCGGTCCAGCAGTTCGGCCACGCGCGGGGCGCGCTCGGCGGTCGCAAGCTGAAAAAGCTGGGCATGCAGCATCAGGTTCTGCCGCACCGTCAGTTCGGAATAGAGCGAGAAGGATTGCGACATGTACCCGACCCGCCGCCGGATCGACAGATCGCCGCTCTTTACCGGCTTGCCGAACAACCGCGCCCGACCTTCTGAGGGGTGCAGCAGGCCGGTGAGCATCTTCATCGTGGTCGTCTTGCCGCACCCGTTCGAGCCGAGAAAACCGAAGATCTCGCCCTTTTCGATGCGGAAATCCACATGATCGACAGCGGTGAAATCGCCGAACCGCTTGGTCAGCCCCTCGGCCTCGATCGCCGGTACGTGGCCGTCGGACGGCCGGGGCGGCAGAACCACACCCTGATGCCCGTCGCGCCGATCCTCGGGCAGAAGCGCGATAAAGGCGGCTTCCAGCGTGTCGGCCCCGGTCTGGGACTTGATATCCGCCGGGCCGCCAGAGGCCAGCACCCTGCCCGCGTCCATTGCGATCAGGTGCTCGAACCCCTCGGCCTCGGACATATAGGCGGTGGCGGTGGCCACGCTCATCCCCGGGCGGCGGGCGCGGATACGGGCGATGAGATCCCAGAACTGGCGGCGCGACAGTGGATCGACACCGGTGGTGGGCTCGTCGAGGACAAGCAGGTCGGGGTCGTGGATCAGCGCGCAGCAGAGCGCGAGCTTTTGCTTCATGCCGCCCGAAAGCTGCCCGGCCGGGCGGTCGGGAAAGGGCGAAAGCCCGGTGCCGGCCAACAACTCGTCGATGCGCCAGGCGCGTTCGTCGGGCCCCTGCCCGAACAGCCGCCCGAAAAAGTCGAGGTTCTCGCGCACCGACAGCGTGGGGTAAAGGTTGCGGCCCAAACCCTGTGGCATGTAGGCGATGCGCGGCAGCACCGCCCGGCGGTGGGCGGCCTCGGCGATATCGCCCCCCAGGACCTGTAACCGGCCCGCCTGCAGCCGCCGCACCCCCGCCAAAAGGCCCAGCAGGGTAGATTTGCCCACCCCGTCGGGCCCGATCAGCCCGACCATTCGGCCGGCCGGCAGCGTGAGGGAAACGTCGCTCAGCGCCGCCTTTGCGCCGTAGCGGTGGCTCAGCCCGGCGGCTTCGGCGACCGGCTCAGCCGCCATCGGGCAGGTTCACGGCCAGCTCGGCCGGCCAGTCGGCCGAGGGGTCGACACGCACATAGGCCACGCCGGGCACGCCGCTTTTCACCACGTTGCGATAGACGGCCAATATCTCGGGCGCGATTGTCAGCTTGACCCGAAACGTCAGGTTTTCGCGCTCTTCCGCCGTCTCGACGTATTTCGGGGTAAACTGCGCCTCGCTCGCCACGAAGGTGACGCTGGCCGGAACCACGAATTGCGGTGCGGCATCGAAGATCAGCCGCGCCTCGGCGCCGTAAGCCAGACGTCCGGCGGCGGAGGTGGGCAAATAGACGGTCATCGACACGTCCGTGAGGTCGAGCAACGTCACCACCTTGGCCCCGGCCGGCAGCACCTCGCCGGTTTTGGCCAGCACGTATTGCACGCGCCCCGCGCGCGGCGCGGCCAGGGAATAATCCGCCAGGTCGGCGTTCAGCCGGTCCACGGTGGCCCGCGCCGCTTCGATCCTGGCCTCGGCCGTGGCGATCCCGGCCTCCGCTGACGCGACCGCCGCCTCTGCCGAGGCCAGCTCCGACCGGCGCATGTCCACCGTCTCTCCGGGCGCGTAGCCGCGCTCGCCCAGGGTCTCGGCCCGGTGCAGTTCCTGCCGGGCAAAGGTCAGCGCGCTTTGGCGTTCCGCCAGCACGGCGCGGGCCTCGGCCAACCCCTGCTCGGCGGCGCGCACGCCGGCCTCGGCCTCGCGCAGCTGGGCCTGAAGCTGCTTGGAATCGAGCCGGGCGAGGTCCTGCCCCGCCTCGACCATATCGCCTTCGCGCACCATGATCTCGGCCAGCCGCCCGGCAAACTGGGTGGCCACGTCCACCCGCTCGGCCTCGATCCGGCCGTTGGACAGGGCAAACCCCTCGGGCACCGCGCCGTTCTGCGCCTCGCGCCACAGCAGCGCACCGCCAGCGACCAACGCGACGAGGACCAGAAGAATGAAATAGCGACGGTTCATGCGACTCCCTTCCGACGGTTGCGGGGTCGGAGGACATTCCGATGACTAAACCGCCCGGTTCGGTTTTGGAAGGGTCGACGCGGCCGGGCGGTGGGGGTCGCTTCACGTTCGCGCGGCAACAATGTGCGACAGTTTGGCGCAGAAAAAAGAATCGGTTACTTTTCAAAACCTAAACCAACGGTAGCAAATACCGGTTCATTTCGGGGGACAGTTTTATGGCCGATATTCTTGGAACCGAAGGCAACGACATTCTGAACGGCACGCCGGAAGACGATTTCATCCAAGGGCTGGAAGGCAACGACCAGATCGACGGCGGCACCGGGCGCGATGATCTGCGCGGCGGCGACGGCGACGACACGCTCGACGCCTCCGAAGGCGACAGCACGACCGAGGGCTTCGGCGACTACATCCGCCCCGGCTTCGGCAACAACACGATCCTCGGCAATTCGGCGATCTACGGCGATGGCGAAGGGATCGACATCTCCTATGCCGATCTCGAAGGCACCGGCGGGATCACCGTCACGATCACAAGCGGCAATGGCAGCGGCACGGTGACCTCGGGAAATCCGGGTCTGATCAACGACACCTTCACCTACACCCACTATTTCGAGGGCACCCCGGACAGCGACACCTTTACCGGCGGCGCCTCGACCGGCAATGGCGAACTCTGGGCGCCGCTGGCGGGCGATGACGTGATCAATGGCGGCGACGGCTGGGATTCGCTGCGCTACAACAACGACGCGGCTTACGGCGGCGAGGCCGGGGTCGTGGTCGACATGATCGCCGGCACCGCGACCGACGGGTTCGGCGACACCGACACGTTTTCCGGCATCGAGGACATTCGCGGCACCCGGTTCGACGACAGCATTACCGGCAGCCATGTCGGCGTGCGCCTGCGCGGCGAAGGCGGAAACGATTCACTCATCGGCGGTGACGGCGACGACAGGCTCGAGGGCGGTGCGGGCTTCGACTACATCGAACCCGGCGCCGGCGATGACACGGTCGATGGCGGTGACGACCTTGATCAGGTCAGCTATTCGGGTGCCGGCGGGTCCGTGACGGTCGATCTGGCCGCAGGCACCGCATCCGATGGCGATGGCGGCACCGACACGCTGATATCGATCGAGCGCGCCCGCGGCGGCGAATACGACGACGAGTTGCGCGGCGACGACGGCGACAATCAGCTGATCGGCCGTGCCGGCGACGACATCCTCGACGGGCGCGGCGGGTTTGACGTGGCCCGCTATGACCGCGACGACACCGCGGGCGCCACCGCCGGCATCACCGTCGACCTGGCCGCGGGCACCGCGACCGACGGGTTCGGCGACAGCGACACGCTGATCTCCATCGAAGGGGTGCGCGGCACCGAGTTCGACGACGACATTTCGGGCACCGATGGCGACAATTATTTCCGGGGCCACGGCGGCGACGACACCCTGGATGGCGGCGAGGGCGACGATTACTACACCATCGACGGCATCACCGAGAACACCGTGAACATCTTCGATTCCGGCGGGTTCGACACGCTGGAGGTGATCGACCACCCGGGCCGCGACGCGCTGACCTTCGTCAACCGTGGCGACACGCTGGTGCGCGAAACCACCTACGGCCACACTACAATCATCCACCAGGACGACGCAGGCGATTTCGGCATCGAGCAGGTAAGTTGGTACACCGAGGATTTCGACGAGATCGGCACGCTTCAGGTCGTCACCGACCTCGACGCCATCGATCGGTTCGACGTCACCGTGGCCGGCACCGACGAGGCCGAGACCATCGTCATGCCCGAGGGTGACGCGGCGGGCGTCGATGCGCCCTGGGGCATCGTTTACGGCAATGGCGGCGACGACGACATCACCGCGTCGGATAGCTTTACCTACTACGTCAACGGCGGCGACGGCGACGACACGATCCGCGGCGGCGACACCTTTGGCGAAGGGCTGTACGGCGACGCCGGCAACGACAGGATCGAAGGCGGCGGCGGCGACGATTTCATCCGCGGCGGGGCAGGCGACGACACCGCCGTGTTCGATATCGACCTCGCCGATGTCGAGGTGTCACAGGACGGCGACGCCTTTATCCTCACCTCGGCGCTGGGCACCGACAACGTGGCCGAAGTCGAAAGCTTCGAATTCGCCGACCGCACCGTCACCGCCTCGGAACTGGCCGGGGGCGGCACGATCGGCGAGACCCTGACAGGCACGCCCGGCGATGACGAGCTGGAGGGCGGCGACGGGCCGGACACGATCCGCGGCCTCGGCGGGGCCGACACGCTGATCGGCAATGGCGGCGACGACACCATCGAGGGCGGTGACGGCACCGATTTCATCAACGGCGGCGACGGCGACGACACGATCGAGGGCGGCGCAACCTCTGCCGACCGGCGCGACGAGATCTACGGCGGCGCGGGCGACGACAGCATCGACGCGGGCTATGGCAACGACCTTGTCTTCGGCATGG
>NZ_RWGU01000001.1 GCF_003944755.1 Rhodovulum robiginosum | reverse complement strand
GGCGGCGACGGCGACGACACGATCGAGGGCGGCGCAACCTCTGCCGACCGGCGCGACGAGATCTACGGCGGCGCGGGCGACGACAGCATCGACGCGGGCTATGGCAACGACCTTGTCTTCGGCATGGGCGGCAACGACACCATCGCCGGCGGCTTCGGCGCCGACGACCTGCGCGGGCAGGCCGGCAACGACGTGATCACCGGCTCGGCGCTGTCCGACCTCGTCTTCGGCGG
>NZ_RWGU01000047.1 GCF_003944755.1 Rhodovulum robiginosum | reverse complement strand
GCGGGCATGTTCTGCGCGGAGCCGGGCCAGAGCGGCCTCTGCGGCGGCCAGCGCCTCGGCCGTCGCGGCGTCCTTGCGCGCCGCGCTCTCGAACCGCGCCTGCGCCGCGCGCTCGTCCGCGGCGGCCGTTTCGGCGGCCTCTCGCGCCTCGCCCAGCGCGCGGTCGCGTGCGGCCAGCGCAGCGGCGGCGTCCTCGGCCGCCTCCTGCTCCAACGCGGCGATCTTGAGGTCGCGCTCGGCTGCCTCCAGCCGGGCGGCGTGGGCCTCGCCCGCCTTCATCGCCTGCCGCGCCCGCGCCAGCGCAGCCTCGCGCGCCTCACGCTCGGCGGGCTCGTCAAGGCGCGCGCGCTCTTCCTCGGCCCGGCGCCGTTCGGCGAGCGCGCCCGACAGCTCGTCCACCTTTGCAGCCAGCGCCGCGCGCTCGGCCTCCAGCGCCGCGACCTCGTCCTCGGCGGCTTTCCAGGGGCCGCCGGCACGGGGCCGCCCGGTGGCGGTGGCCAGCTCGGCCAGTTCGTCGCGGCAGGCGGCCAGCACCTGGTCCATCCGCCGGCCGCCGGTCATCATGTCGATCTCGCCGGCCAGCGTCGACATCAGGTCGCGCCGCGCCTCGAGCCCGCTTTCCCAGTCGCGCCGCCCGGCCGCACCCTGCCCCGCCGGGTCCAGCCCGGTAACGCCCTGGCGCACCCACAAAAGCCCCGCCGGCCCGCCGAGCCCACCCTCGACCAGCCGCCCGATCCACGCCTCGGCCTCGTCGTCCTGGGCCAGCACGCGGCCCGTGGCAGCGTCGGTGACACGGGCCGATTTCCGCGAAAGCCATGTCTTTTCCAGCCGGAACCGCCCCTGGGGCAGCTCGACCTCTGCCGCCACGCTCACCGCGCCGCCCGAATGCGGCTGCAGCGCCCGCACCTCGCGCGCCCGCGACCCGTAGGGCTGGAAGAAAAGCGCGTGGAGCGCGTCGAAAAAGGTCGACTTGCCGGATTCGTTGGGCGCGGCCAGCACGGTGATGCCATCGCCGATATCGTCGATCCGGGCGGTTTGCCCGGCAAAGCGGCGGACATTGGTCAGGGCGAGCGCGCGCAGTTTCATGCCTGCTCCGTGGCCAGGGCATAAAGGCGGGCGAGCGCGGCGCGCGCGACCTCGCGGTCCTCGGCCGACAGCGCGGGGTTGCCGGCCTCGTCCCACAGATCCTCGGCGGCGCGGCGCAGCGCCCCGGCGCGGTCGATGTCGTCGAGATCCTCGACCGCCCGCTCAAGGCCGAGCGCCGAGAGATCGGCCTCGAACCAGCCGAAATCGTCGCGCGCGGCGCCGATAGCGGCCTCGAGCGCGCCGCGGGCGGCCAGGCTGAGCCGGCCGCTGGCCCGCAGCCGCAAAAGCGTCATCCGCCGGCGGCCGGCCGGGGGCAGCGCCGCGGCCAGCCGGGCCGCGCCGTCCTCGCCCGGCAAAAGCTCAAGCGCGACCGCGCGCCAGTCATAGGCGCCGGTGGCGACCGGGGTAATTTCGGGCACGGCGCCGGGCCCGGCAATCCCGACCAGCAACGCCGCGGCCGCCCCGTCATGCTTGAAGCTGTCGGCCTCGGGCGTACCCGAATACCAGGTCCGGGGCCCGATCCGCATCTGCCCGTGCCAATCGCCCAGCGCGAGGTAATCCAGCCCCGAGCGTTCGGCGCGGTCGGGCGGGATCAGCGCCGGGTCGCCCTCCTCGCTGAAATCGGTGACCGCGCCGTGGGCCAGCCCGATGCGCGGCAGGCCCGGGTCGGTCTCGGCATCCAGCGCGCCGGTCAGGTCGCGGCCCGGGCGGCGCGCGGTGCAGGGCGCGGGCAGCACCACCGCGCCCCCCAGCGCCACCGGCGCAGGGTCCAGCGCGACATGCAGGTTGGCCGGACGCTCGGCGGCGATGCGGCGCCAAAGATCGCTCGCGGCCAGCGAGTCGTGGTTGCCCGGAAGGATCACCCACGACAGATCATCCGCCTCGGCAATGGCCTGAAGCGCGTGGCGCAGCGTGGCGGGCGCCGGCGTTTCGGCGTCGAACGTGTCGCCGGCCAGCACGATCGCCTGGGCGCCGCCCGCGCGTGCGGCCTCGGCCAGCCGCCCCAGCGCCTGGTAGCGCGCCTCGCGCAAGAGCGCGGGCAGATCGCCGCCGAACCGGCCGAAGGGCTTGCCGAGATGCAGGTCGGACGTGTGCAGGACTCGAAACACCGGGCGTCTCCATCGGCGCGGACAGGCCGCGCGCGATGGACTTTCTCACCCGGCGGCCCGGGACACAAGCCGCCCGCGCCCCCGCTACTTGCGCCGCAGGTAAAGCGCGGTGCCCAGCGCGACGGCCAGCGGCAGCACCAGCAACAGCTCCATCCCGTGGGGGTGGACATGGGCCGCCAGATGCGCGCCCTCGTGGGCGGCGGCGGGCAGCGCGGCCAGCAGGGCGGCGGCGGTGGCGATCGGGGTTTTCATCGGGTCAGTTCCTCTTTCTTGGATAGCAGGAAATCGCGGATATCGAGGGCCTGTTTCTCGTCCATCGAGACGTAGATCAGCGCCATGTTGGTGCGTTCCCGGATCATCGGGCCCGGGAACGGCAGATAGCTGAGCTCGCGCGCGCCGAAGGACGGCGCGGCGGTGCCGACCTGCCATTCGGTTTTCAGCTCCACGTCGACCAGTTTGAGCGCGGTTGCGCTGCCCTGCCCCGGCCGTTCGAACGGCACGCCGGCAAGCCGCAGGTAGGCGGCCTTGTCGGCGGCCTGCACGAAGCCGTCGATGAACTGGGTGGCCAGCACCTGGATCTCGGCGGCCGCGTCGGCCTCTCCCATGTGGCTGTGCAGATGCTCGCCATGGGCATGGTTGTGGCCCGGCCCGTGGGGGTGGTCGTGATGGTCGTGATGATGGTGCGGGTGGTCATGTGGCATTGCACCACCTCCGGCCGTCGAACTCGCCATGGGGGATGGTCACGGGCTTGTCGATATGCACCTTGTGCTTGCCCAGCGTGCCGGCCGACACCATCGCGCCCAGCACGTCGACGATCACCCGCGTGCCCATCAGCGCGGTGATGTCCGAGGTGTCGTAGGGCGGGCTGACCTCGACCAGCTCCATCCCGCAAATCCCCTCGGCCGCCACCTTGCTGGCCAGCGCCAGCGCCTCGCGCGGCAGGAAGCCGCCGGGTTCCGGCCAGCCGGTGCCGGGCACGAAGCCGCAATCGATGCTGTCGATGTCGAACGACATGTAGACCATGTCGACGCCGTCCCAGGCCATCTCCAGCGCCATCTCCGCGGTCTTGTCGATGCCCATCTTCTCCATGTCCGACATGGTGATGATGTTGGTCTCGCGCTCGCGCGCCACCTTGACCGCCTCGCGCGGCACCTGCCAGCCGCCGATGCCCACCTGCACCAGGTTCCTGGCCGGCACGTTGGGCAGGTTCGTTGAATGAAACCAAGGGGTTGTGTGCATACGTTCGTCCAGGTCCTTTTCCTGGATGTCGGCGTGGCGGTCGAAATGCACGATGCCGATCTTTTTCGACGTGCATTCGGCGATGCCGCGCACGCAGGGAAAGCCGATGGAATGATCGCCCCCGATGATGATCGGCAGGCTGCCCGAGCTGAAGACGTGGGAAACCGCCCGGCTGATCTGGTCGAAGGTTTTCTCGATATTGGCCGGGATGGTGAAGATGTCGCCCGCGTCGCACAGCGTCATCTGCTCGCGCAGATCGACGCCGAGTTCGTAGTTGTAGGGCGTGTAAAGCGCGCTGATCTTGCGCACGCCCTGCGGGCCGAACCGGGTGCCGGGCCGGTAGGTGGTGCCGCCGTCGAAGGGCGCCCCCAGCACGGTGGCGTCGTAATGCCCGACCTCGGTGGCGTCCTCGGTATAGGGCGCCTTGAGGAAGGTGTTGATGCCCGCGTAATGGGGCAGCTCGCCGCGCGCGAAGGTCGGGATCGACTTGTCCTCGATCGAGTCGGCGCCGGTCAGGCCCATGCGCAGCGCCCAGCGGCGTTCCTCGTCCCAGCGGCCCTCGGGGAGATCGGCCTCGGCCTTCATCGACTTCCAGCCCTGCAGCCGGGAGAGGTCGGGGTGGTGCTGGCGCGACTCGGGCCGGCACTGGTCGGCCGGGTGGTGCGAGCGCCGGCGCTCAGGCGGGGCGAAGAACATGGGTTTCCTCCTTGATGGTCTGAAACGGGATGCCGCCGTTGCGGGCATCGAAATCGTAGGTGATGGTCGCCCCGTAGGCCTCCGGGTCGGTCGGGTCCCACCGCGGTTTGTCGAAGACGATGACGCGGTCGCCCAGCTTGAAGCCTTCCTCAAGGTCATGGGTGACCATGAAAACGGTCATTCCGGTCTGGGCGCGAAGCTCGGTCAGGAAATCGTGCATCGACAGCCGCGTGCCCGGATCGAGCGCGCCGAAGGGCTCGTCGAGCAGCAGGATGCGCGGCCGCGCGGTCAGCGCCTGCCCGATGGCCAGCCGCTGCTGCATCCCGCCCGACAGCGTGGCCGGGTAGGCATCGGCGACGTGGGCCAGCCCGATCCGCGCCAGCGTCTCGTCTGCGCGCCGCAACGCCGCGCGCCGGGCGGCGCCGAAAAACCGGCCCAGCGGGCGGGTGAAGCTGTCGCCGGCCACGATGTTTTCGCGCACCGTCATATGCGGAAAGACCGAGTAGCGCTGGAACACCACGCCGCGTTCGCGCCCCGGCTCGCGCGCGGGCTCGGCCCCGGCGATGCGGATGTCCCCGCGCGAGGGCTGTTCCTCGGCCAGAAGCAGCCGCAGGAAGGTGGACTTGCCGCAGCCGGAGGCGCCGACGATCGAGACGAACTCGCCCTCCTCCACCTCGAGATTGATCCGTTCGAGGATCGGGCGGCCGCCGTAGCTCTGGAACAGGTCGCGCACGGTCACGAAGCTCATAGGCTGGCCCCCGTCCAGGGAAAGGCCCGGCGGGCCAGCACCTTGAGCGCCCAGTCGATCATGAACGCAAGCAGCGTGATCCAGATCACGTAGGTCAGGATCACGTCCATCGCCAGGTAACGGCGCACCAGGAAGATGCGGTAGCCGAGCCCGAGGTCCGAGGCGATGGCCTCGGCCGCGATCAGAAACAGCCAGGCCGGACCCAGCGACAGCCGCACGGACTGGATCAGCCGCGGCAGGACCTGCGGCAATGCCACGCGCAGGGCGATGGTGAATGTGGACGCGCCCAGCGTCTCGGCCTTGACGATCTGCTCGCGCGGGATCTCCAGCGTGCGCTGGCTGAGGTCGCGGATCAGAAAGGGCGTGATGCCGATCACGATCAGCACCACCTTCGACAGCTCGCCCAGCCCGAACACGATGAACAGGATCGGCAACAGCGCCAGCGGCGGCACCATCGAGATGACGGCGACGAAGCCCGAGAATGTCGCGCGGATATGCGGCAAGAGCCCGATCAGCAGCCCGAAGATCAGCCCGGTCGAGGCGGCGAGCCCCACGCCGATGGCCAGCCGTTTCAGGCTGACGGCGGTGTCGTACCAGAACAGGATCCGCCCCGAGCGCCGGTCGGGCTCGGTCAGCAGCCGCTCGGCGGTCGCCGCGATCTGCGCCGGCGCCGGCATCAGCTTGTCCGACGGGTTCTCGGCCAGCCGGATGTCCGAGCCCACCATATAGGCGAGCATCACCAGAACGAAGGGCAGCGCCGCCAGAAAGGCGGTCAGCACGCGGCCGGGACGGCGGTTGATCAGGCGCATGATGCTGGGGGCTCGGGTGGCCCCGGCCGCTTGGGCCGGGGCGCGTGGGCCTTAGAGCGCGCCGTCGGCGGCCATCTGCATGTAGGTCGTGTCGAAGCGGAACCTGACGTTGTCCGCATCGCCCGTGGTCGAGCCGTCGGGATACGCGACCCCCACGAAATCGGGGCTCGGCGCGCCCTCGCCCAGGATGCCCTTGTCGAACAGGAACTCGGCCACGTTGACCATCGTCTTGGGCAAATCGGCGCCCTCGGCAAAGGCCACCGCCGCGGCGGGGTCATAGAACATCTCGGTGGAGTCGAGCTGCGCCTTGTAGCCGGCCAGATCGGTACCCGAAGCCTCGGCCATCGCGCTCAGCACCTCTTCGTCGCCGGCGGCCATCAGGCCCATCAACTCGTACCAGGCGCCGGCCACCGCCTTGCCGAAGGCGGGGTTGTCTTCCAGCGTCTCGGTATTGACCACCATCAGGTCGATGATCTCGCCCGCAATGTCGGAGCTGTCGAACAGCTTGTTCGCGTCGGGCTGTTCCATGATGCTCGAAACCAGCGGGTTCCATGTCACCACCGCCTCGACATCCTGCGGCGCGTAGGCGGCGATCATGTCGGCATCGGAGGTGTTGATCACCCCGTCGAGGTCGGCCTCGGAAAGCCCCACGCTGTCGAGCCCGCGGGCCAGCAGGTAATGCGACACCGACAACTCCACCAGGTGCACCGGCTTGCCCGCCAGCGAGGTCAGGTCGCCCTCGCCCTTCAGGATCACCGCGTCGTTGCCGTTGGAATAGTCGCCCACGATCAGCGCCGTGGTGTCCACGCCCCCGCCCGCGGGGATCGACAGCGTGTCCATGTTGGTGGCCGAGACCCCGTCGAAGGCGCCGGCCGTATACTGGTTGATCGACTCTATGTAGTCGTTGATCTGCACGATCTCGACATCGATGCCGTATTTGTCGGCCCATTTGTCCATGATGCCGGAGTCTTCCAGATAGCCCCAGGGCATCCAGCCCACGTAGATCGACCAGGCCAGCTTGAACTCGGTTTTTTCCTCGGCCGTCGCGGGCGCGCCCAGGGCTGCGGCCAGCACGGCGGCGGACAGGATGGTGGCGTTTCTCATGGTGTTCGGCTCCCTCTGCGTCCCGCCAAAGGTGGTAGCCGGTCCGCGGGCGGAACAAGGAGTCACAGGCGCGGAACGAACCGGCGCAGTACTCTCCCGGGATTTTGGCCCGCCGTGTACCTTGGCGGAATTTGCCGCCCCGGCGGCACTTCTTGGACCAGTCCCCGGTATCCGGGCGGAACCCTAAGTGCCCTGCGCGATCAGTTAACGACGCGCCGCCGCGCGCGCCCAAGCGCGGCGGGACGAACGGCCCGAAACGGAACGCATTTGCCTACCTTTTGGGCGCAATGCAGCCTGATCGCCCCGAAAGAGGGCGGAAGGGGATGGCCAGCATCGGCAAACGCGCCCGTCAGCACCCGCCGCGGGCCACAGCCGGACCTCTGCCGCCACGGCGCCTCGGACAAACCCGACGAACGCCGAGCGGTACGCCCGCCGACGGCGACGACCTTGGCCAACCGCCCGCGCGACATGGCACGGACGACAACGGGGCGTGCCCGCCACGGCCCGGACCCCGGCGCGGCCGCAAGCGCGCCGAGGTCGTGCATCTTCGGCCCGCCACCCGGACGGCCCCGCCTCCAGGCCGACGGCCGGCCGGTCAAGTGCGGGCGGTTCAATCCTCGGCGGTCGTGCGGCCCCCGCCGGTATGCCCCCGAGGCGCCGCCGCCGATCCGTCGCCCGCCCGGCGTTTTGGCGTTCCGGGCATGGACGGACGCCCAAGCGCCGCTATACTTGTTCAAAACCTGATCGAGCGATTCCAACTTGTCTTTGCGACGCGTCTCCACACCGCTTGCCATACTGCTGCTCGGCCTCTGGCTTGGCCAGGCTGCGCGGGCCGTAGAGGTGCGCCTGACCGCCGACGGCGACGACACCGAACTCGGCGAGGCGCTGGAAAACGCATCGCTCACGGTCGAGGCCCGACGCGCCGACCCGCCGCCCGAAGCGCAGGATCTTCTGGCCGCGGCGCGCGCCGATTACGCACGGTTGCTGGGTGTGCTTTACGCGCAGGGCTATTACGGTGGCGTCATTCACATCCGGGTCGACGGGCGCGAGGTGGCCGATCTGCCGCCCTTCGGCGCGCCCGCCCGCATCGACCGTGTGGCGATCACCGTCGACCCCGGCCCGCGTTTTCGCTTTTCTCGCGCCGAAATCGCACCGCTGGCGCCGGGCACCGAACTTCCTGACGGGTTCGCGGCAGGCAAACGCGCGCGCGCCTCGCTGATCGAACAGGCCGGGCGGACCAGTATCGCCGCCTGGCGCGACGCGGGCCACGCCAAGGCGGCGCTTGCGGACCAGAGCGTGGTCGCCGACCACGACGCCCGCACGCTCGATGCCCGGTTGCGGCTGGACCCCGGCCCGAGGCTGCGCTTTGGCCGGCTTGCGATCGACGGCCGGACGCGGGTGCGGCCCGAACGCGTTCACGCCATCGCCGGGCTGCCCGAGGGCGAGGTGTTTTCGCCCGAAGAGTTGCAGGCCAGCACCGAACGGCTGCGCCGCACCGGCACCTTCCGCTCGGTCGCGCTGCGCGAGGCCGATGCCGCAAACCCCGATGGCACGCTCGACATCACCGCCGCGCTGGTCGACGAGAAAAAGCGCCGTCTGGGCTTTGGCGCCGAATATGGCACCACCGACGGGCTGACGCTGTCGGGCTTTTGGATGCACCGCAACTTGCTGCGCGGGGCCGAACGGCTGCGCCTGAGCGCCGAGATCGCCGGGCTGTCGGGCGAAACGGGCGGCATCGACTACTCGCTCGGCGCGCTTTTCGAGCGGCCGGCCACGTTCACGCCCGACACCGCGCTTTACGTCCTTGGCGAGATATCCGCGGACGACGAGCCTGATTACAAGCAGCGCGACATCACCGTCGGCGCCGGGCTCAGCCATATCTTTTCGGACACGCTGGAGGGCAGCGCCGGCTTTCTGGTGCGCTACACCGAGATCGAGGACGACCTGGGCGACCGCGAGATCACCCAGCTCAGCTTTCCGGTCTCGATGACCCGCGACACCCGCGACTCGGAACTCGACCCGCGCACGGGCACCTACCTGTCGGTGCAGGCCGAGCCCTTCGTGGGGCTCGACAACCCCGAAAACGGCGCGCGGCTTTATGCGGATGCGCGGGCCTATCGCGGCTTTGGCGAACGCGTCGTGGTGGCCGGCCGGGTGCAGATGGGCAGCCTGCTGGGCGCGTCGGCAGATGCGGTGCCGTCGGACTGGCTGTTCTACTCGGGCGGCGGCGGCACGGTGCGCGGCCAGCCCTACCAGTCGCTTGCCGTCGACCTGGGCAACGACGACAGCCGCGGCGGGCGCAGCTTCGTCGGGCTGTCGATGGAACTGCGCACCGGGATCACCCGGTCGATCGGGGTCGTGGGCTTTGTCGATGCGGGCCATATCGGCGATGGCGAAGTACCGGGCGAGGGCGGCGACTGGCATGCCGGCGCGGGCCTCGGTCTGCGCTACGACACCGGCATCGGGCCGATCCGGCTTGATGTGGGCGCCCCCATCCAGGGCGATACCGGCGACGGCGTGCAAATCTATATCGGCATCGGGCAAGCGTTTTGAGACGGCTGCACCTATATATCGTCGCAGCGCTCGCGCTGTGCCTCGCCCTGCCGGCCGCCGCGCAGGACAACGAAGACCGCGGCCTTCTGGAACGGCTGATCGAGGACAACCTCTCGGGCGAAGGGATCTCGGTCGACATCACCGGCTTCGAGGGGGCGTTGTCGTCACAGGCGACGCTGGACGAGCTGACCGTCGCCGATGCCGACGGCATCTGGCTGACGCTGCGCAACGCCGAACTCGACTGGTCGCGCACAGCGCTGTTGCGCGGGCGGCTCCAGGTGGCGCGGCTTTCTGCGGAAGAAATCGTGCTGGCGCGCCTGCCGCAAGGCGGCGGCGACAAGGGGCCCGAGCTGGCCGATACCGAGGCCAAGCCGTTCAGCCTGCCCGAGTTGCCGGTTTCGGTGAATATCGGCGAGATCGCCGCCCAGCGCCTCGATCTGGGCGAGCCGGTACTGGGCCAGGCGGCGACGTTTTCCTTCACCGGCTCGCTGACACTCGCCGATGGCGCCGGCGAGGCGCAGTTGCAAATGCTGCGGCTCGATGCCGATAGCGGCGAGATCGACCTCGACGCCGGATACGACAACGAAACGCGGGTGCTGGCGCTCGACCTGTCGCTGTCCGAAGCGCCGGGCGGGATCCTGGCCACGCTCGCGCGCCTGCCCGGCGCGCCCAGCGTCGATTTCACCGTCGCGGGCACCGCGCCGATTTCCGACTACGCGGCCGAACTGGCGCTGGCCACCGACGGACAGGACCGGCTGACCGGCAGGATCACCACCGCCGAGGCCGCCCTGCCCGGCGCCGCCGAAGGCACGCCGCCGGCGCGCCGCTTCGGCGCCGATGTTTCGGGCGATCTGACCGCGCTGCTCGAACCCGCACTGCACCCGTTCTTCGGCGACCGCGCCGCGCTGCAATTCTCGGCCCAGCGCCTGCCCGACGGGCGGCTCGAGATCGACACGCTGGCGCTGGATGCCGCCGCGCTGACGCTGAACGGCACCCTGGCGCTGGCCGCCGACGGCCTGCCCGATGCCTTCGACCTGACCGGCGAGATCGGCACGCCCGGCGGCGCGCCGCTGCGCCTGCCCGTACCCGGCGCGCCCACCACCCTGCGCCACGCCGACATCGCCGCGCGCTTTGACGCCGCAGATGGCGATGCCTGGGCGGCCAGGGCGCAGCTTTCCGACCTCGACAGGCCCGACATTCAGATGGACCGGGCCGAGTTGTCGGGAACCGGCACGATTTCCCGGCGCGGCCAGAGGGCGGTCTCGGCCGCGCTCGACTTCGTCGCCGAGGGCCTGGGATTTCCCGATGCCGCGCTTTCCGACGCGCTGGGCGAGGCGCTGACCGGCCAGGCGCAGATCGACTGGCAGGACGGTGCGCCGGTGCGGCTGGACCGGCTGGCGCTGTCGGGCGCCGGGATCGACCTGACCGGCAGCGGCCAGATCGACCCCGCCGCCGACGGGCTGCCCGCCTCTGGCCGAATCGTGCTGGATGCCGACCGGATCGACCGTTTTTCCGCACTGGCCGGGCGCAGCCTGGGCGGCGCGGTCGCCGCCGAGATCGAGGGCAGCGCCACCATTCTCAACCGCAGCTTCGACGTGGCGCTCAGCGCGGAGGGCCAGGACCTGGCCGTGGGCGAACCGATGGCCGACCCGCTGCTCAGGGGCGCCAGCCGGCTAATCCTGCGCGCCGCCCGCGATGCCGAGGGCAGCCGCATCGACGCCTTCGAGATCGTCACGCCCGAGCTTTCGGCCAATGCCAGCGGCGGGCTGAACAGCCAGAGCGGCAGCTTCGATCTGGCCGCGCGGCTGGCCTCGCCGCAATTGATCCTGCCCGGCGCCCCGGCTGGCCCGGTCGAGCTGACCACCGGCATCGGCTGGACCGCCGGCAGCCCGATTGCGCTGAGCGACCTGACGCTGACCGCGCCCGCGCTGCGCGTGACCGGAGACGGCGCCTTCGACCCGGCCAGCGCGGCGCAGGATTTCGAGGCGCGCCTCACCCTTTCGGCACAGGACCTGTCGCGCTATGCCGATCTGGCGGGCCGGCCGCTGGCCGGCAGCCTCGAGGCGCGCGTCGAGGGCAGCGGCGCGCTGGGTCCGCGCGACGTGCGCCTGACGCTCGACGGCACCGGGCGCGATCTGCGCGTGGGCCAGGCCGAAGCCGACAGGCTGCTTGCCGGGCGCAGCACATTCTCGGCCGATATCGCCCTGGAAGACGGGCAGGTCGTGCCGGGCCGCGTTTCGGTCGAAACGCCGGTGCTGCGTGCCCGCGTCCAGCCGCAAGGCGCAGGCTCCGATACCATGGCCGTCGATGCGCGGCTGGCCGATCTGGCGCTGATCGCGCCCGATTTCCCGGGGCCGCTCTCGGTCAGCGGGACGGTGACACCCGAAGACGGCGGCGTGCGGCTGGCGCTCGGCGCCGAGGGGCCGGGCGGTACCACCGTGCAGATCGACGGCACCGCGGCGCAGCGGATGGACCTCACGTTATCGGGCCGCGCGCCGCTGGGCCTGGCCAATGCCTTCATCGCGCCGCGCGCGGTGCAGGGCACGGCGGATTTCGATCTGCGGCTTCAGGGCGCGCCGGCGCTGGAAAACCTCGCAGGCAGCATCACCACCAGCGGCGCGCGGGCCACCGCGCCGGCCCTGCGCATCGCGCTGGAAGATATCTCGGCGCGGGTCGGGCTGGCCGCCGGGCGTGCCGATCTGGCCTTGGAAAGCCGGCTGGGCCAGGGCGGCCTGCTGCGCGTGACCGGACCGGTCACGCTCTCGCCGCCGTTCCCGGCCGATCTGACCATCGTGCTGGACGACGCCGTGGTCAGCGACCCCGCGCTCTACCAGACCGAGCTGGACGGCACGCTGACGGTTTCGGGGCCTTTGACCGGCGGCGGCCGCATCGCCGGCACGATCGAACTGGACGGGACCGAAGTGCGCGTGCCCTCGACCGGGCTTGGCGGCGGCGGCACCATCCCCGATGGGCTGGCGCACCGTACCGAGCCGGGGCAGAGCCGCGCCACACGGGCCCGCGCCGGGCTGTTGCAGAGCGCCGACGGCAATGGCAATGGCGGCTCCGCCGGGCCGGGATTTGCGCTCGATCTCCGGATCAACGCCATCAACCGTATCTTCCTGCGCGGCCGCGGCCTCGATGCCGAACTCGGCGGTTCGCTTAGGATCGGCGGCACCACCAACGCCATCGAGCCCTCGGGCCGGTTCGAGCTGGTGCGCGGCCGGCTCGACATCCTTGGCCAGCGGCTGATGATGACCGAGGGCTGGGCCCAGCTCGAGGGGGATTTCGACCCGACGCTCTACCTGCTGGCCGAAACCGACAGCGGCGAGGTGACCGTTCGGATCATCGTCGAGGGGGCCGCCAGCGAACCGGAAATCCGTTTCACCTCGGAACCGGAACTGCCCGAGGACGAAATTCTGGCACAGCTCCTGTTCAATCGCGATCTCGAAGATCTGTCTGCATTGCAGGCGCTTCAGCTGGCCAGTGCGGTCCGCACCCTGGCCGGCAAGAGCGGTGTGTCGATCGTCGAACGGCTGCGCGCCGGGGCCGGGCTCGACGATCTCGACATCACCACCGATGACGACGGCAACACCGAGTTGCGCGCCGGCAAATACCTGTCGGACAACGTCTACACCGATGTCACCGTCAATTCCGAAGGCAAGACCGAGATCGACCTCAACCTCGACCTGACCGACTCGATCACCGTGCGCGGGCGTACCACCAGCGAGGGCGAGAGCGGGATCGGCGTGTACTTCGAACGCGACTATTGACGGGGCGGTGTGCTAATCTGGCCCCGTCATTCTGACCCTCCGGAGCCCGCATCATGACCCTGCCCCGCCTCAGCCTGATCGCCGCATTGCTGTTGCTCGCCCTGCCCGCCTGGGCCAATGCCGACGGGCCCGATTTCTTTCGCGTGCCGGGGCAGGCATCGGACCAGGCGCTCAGCATGCATGCCGGGCCCTCGGGCGGCGACCGCCAATTGGGCCGCATCCCGGCCGGCACCGACCATCTGCGCAACCTGGGCTGCATCGACGGGATGAGCGATGCCGAGCGCGCCGTGGCCACGGGCGCGGAAAAGCGTGCGGCGCTGCTGCGCCGCTGGTGCAAGATCCGTTACCGCGGTGTCGATGGCTGGGTGTTTGCCGGTGCCCTGGTCGAGGGCAGCCCGCCGCCGGCCCCGCCCAAGCCCGGCGACCCGCAGGGAAAGCTGGGCAGCGCCTGGCGGCTGATCGCCATGCCCGGCCACGGGCGGGTGCGCGCCGAGGCCTGGATCGCGTTTTCCGACAGCGGCAGCATATGGGGCAATACCGGCTGCAACTTCCTGCGCGGCAGCGTCAAGATCAGCGGCACCGCATTCAAGCTGGCCGGCGGGCTCGCCGTCACGCGGCGGGCCTGCCCGGGCGCGCTGGATGCGCAGGAGCGGTGGTTGGTGAAGGCGCTGGAGACCGCGCGCCGGGTGTCCTTCGACCCGCTTACAGGGCAGCTGCGCCTCGGGCCCGAGCGGGGATCTGCCACGCTGGTACTGGACCGCGACCCCGAACGCTGGCGCTAGCCCCCCGCCGGCCTGACCGAACGCGGTCGGCAGGCCGCGCCCGCATATTCCTTCTGCACCCATCCGCGCGGGTTTGCCCGGCATCAAGACCCCTGCCACCGGTCGCATCCCGCCCGGCACGTTTCGGCCGCTCGACCGCCCCCTGGCCGCCCCGGCGCCGCCCAGCTTGGCCGGCATACTGGCGGGATCGACCAAGTGGAGGACACACCATGGCCAGCAAGGACCCGATCCCGCCGAAACGCCCCGACGAAGAGCGCTCAGACGCGCCCAACCGGGACAAGCCCAAGGCCCGGCCCGCCGACCGCCCGGACGACCACCCGGACGACCGGCCGCGCCCGCCGACCCCGTTCGACGACTGGGCCAGCATCTGACGCGAAAAGGCCGCCCCCTTTCGGGGCCGGCCCAGTCCGCTACGCGCGCAAAAGCCTCATCGAGGCTCTTGCCGGGCGCTGTTCAGACCTCCTGGCCTCAGCCCACCAACTCGAGGCCGGAGAAGAAATAGGCGATCTCTTCCTTGGCGGTGTCCTCGCCGTCCGAGCCATGGACCGAGTTCTCGCCGATGGACAGCGCGAATTCCTTACGAATCGTGCCTTCGGCCGCCTCGGCGGGGTTGGTCGCGCCCATCACTTCGCGGTTCTTGGCAATCGCGTCCTCGCCTTCCAGCACCTGCACGACGATCGGCGCCGAGGCCATGAAGTCGCACAGCTCGTCGTAGAACGGACGCTCCTTGTGGACCGCGTAGAACACGCCCGCCTGCTCTTTCGTCAGCTTGATCCGCTTTTGCGCGACGATGCGCAGCCCCGCCGCCTCGAACTTGGCGTTGATCGCGCCGGTCAGGTTGCGCTGGGTGGCGTCGGGCTTGATGATCGAAAAGGTTCGTTGAATGGCCATCTGGGTTCCCTCGGTGGTCGCGGCCCATGCCGCGGCTTGAAAATCGCGGCTCTGCTACCACGGCCCCTGCGCCTTGAAAAGCCGCGATTGACGCGCCCGGATGCCTGCGGCACACCCGCCCCATGCTGCGCATCCAAAACATCACCTACGCGGTCGAGGGCCGTCCGCTGTTTCAAGAGGCCAGCGCCACGATTCCCGCCGGGCACAAGGTCGGCCTGGTGGGCCGCAACGGCGCCGGCAAGACCACGCTCTTCCGGCTGATCCGCGGCGAGCTGGCGTTGGAATCGGGCGCCATCTCGCTGCCGCCGCAGGCCCGCATCGGCGGCGTCGCGCAAGAGGCCCCGGCCAGCGAGACCGCGCTGATCGACACCGTCCTGGCCGCCGATGCCGAACGGGCAGAGCTGATGGCCGAGGCCGAGACCGCCACCGACCCCCACCGCATCGCCGACATCCAGACCCGGCTGGCCGATATCGACGCCTGGTCGGCCGAGGGCCGCGCCGCGGCGATCCTCAAGGGGCTGGGGTTTACCGAGGCCGAGCAGGCGATGCCCTGTTCGGCCTTCTCCGGCGGCTGGCGGATGCGCGTGGCGCTGGCCGGCGTGCTGTTTGCCCGGCCCGACCTGCTGCTCTTGGACGAGCCGACCAACTACCTCGACCTCGAGGGCGCGCTCTGGCTGGAAAGCTACCTGGCCCGCTACCCGCACACGGTGATCGTGATCAGCCACGACCGCGAGCTTCTGAACCGCGCCGTGGGCCACATCCTGCACCTGGAAGACCGCAAGCTGACGCTCTGGACCGGGGGCTATGACGCCTTCGCCCGGGCCCGCGCCGCCAGCCGCGCGGTGCAGGCCGCCGAGGCGAAAAAGCAGGAAACGCGCCGCGCCCATCTGCAAAGCTTCGTCGACCGGTTTCGCTACAAGGCGTCGAAGGCCCGCCAGGCCCAGGCCCGGTTGAAGATGCTGGAAAAGATGACGCCCATCGCCGCGCCCGAGGATGCCGCGCGCACCGTTTTCACCTTTCCCCAGCCCGACGCGCTGTCGCCGCCCATCGTGGCGCTGGAAGGCGCGGCGGTGGGCTACGACGGCACGCCGGTGCTGTCGCGCCTGTCGCTGAGGATCGACCAGGACGACCGGATCGCCCTTCTGGGCCGCAACGGCGAGGGCAAGTCGACACTGTCCAAGCTGCTGGCCGGCAAGCTCGACGCGCTGTCGGGGCGCATCACCACGTCCTCGAAACTGAGGATCGGCTATTTCGCGCAGCACCAGGTGGACGAGCTGCACCTCGACGAGACGCCCCTCGACCACCTGCGCCGCGAACGCCCCGACGAGGCACCGACGAGGTTGCGCGCACGGCTGGCGGGGTTCGGCCTGGGGGCCGATCAGGCGGCAACGGTGGTCGCGCGGCTGTCGGGCGGGCAAAAGGCACGGCTGTCGCTGCTTCTGGCCACGCTGGACGCGCCGCACATGCTGATCCTCGACGAGCCGACAAACCACCTCGATATCCAAAGCCGCGAGGCGCTGGTCGAGGCGCTGACCGAATACTCGGGCGCGGTGATCCTGGTCAGCCACGACATGCACCTGCTTTCGCTGGTGGCCGACCGGCTGTGGCTGGTCAAGGACGGCCGCGTGGCGCCCTACGAGGACGATCTGGAAAGCTACCGCCGGATGCTCTTGGGCGCGCCCGCGCCCGAGGCGCCGAAACCGGCCAAGACGGCCGCGCCCCGGCGCCCGTCGCGCGATGCGCTGACGGCGCTGCGCAGCGAGGTGCGCAAATGCGAGGCCCGCGTCGAAAAGCTGACCGAGATGCGCGAGAAGCTGTCGCAAAAGCTGGCCGACCCCAAGATCTACGAGGCCCACCGCGAGGACGAGCGCCTGCTGTGGCAGCGCAAGTTCGCCGAGGTGGAAGAGGCGATGGACCGGGCCGAGGCGCTGTGGATGGAGGCCCTCGAAAAACTAGAAACCGCACGGACTTAGCCCGTGGAGCTGACGTTTTACATCTCCGCTTTCGTCACGCTTTTCGTGATCGTCGACCCGATCGGGCTGGCGCCGCTCTTCGTGGCCATCACCCAGGGCATGCCGGGGCCCGAACGCCGCGCGATCGCGCTGCGCGCCGCGGCCATCGCGGTGGGGCTGCTCACGCTCTTTGGCGTATTCGGCGAATCCGTGCTTGCGCTGGTCGGCATCTCGATGCCCGCCTTTCGCATCGCCGGCGGTCTGCTGTTGTTCCTGACCGCGCTGGAGATGCTGTTCGAGCGGCGCACCAAGCGGCGCGAGGACCAGGCACATGACGACCGGCCCGACCCGTCGGTCTTTCCGCTGGCCACGCCGCTGATCGCGGGGCCCGGCGCCATGGCCACGATGATCCTGCTGACCGGCCAGGTCGGGCGCGACCCGCTGGCGATGCTGCTGATCCATCTGGCGATGCTGGCCGTGGTCGGGATCGTGCTGGTGCTGTTTCTCGCCGCGGGGCCGCTGGAACGCGCGCTGGGGCGAACAGGCACCAATGTCGTGACCCGCCTGCTGGGGATGTTGTTGGCCGCGCTTTCGGTGCAGTTCGTGCTGGACGGGCTGGCCGATTTCGGCCTTGTGCCGACATGACCCCTCCCGCCGGCGGCGCGACCCCCTATATCTGGGTGTAAACGGAGGAAAGCATCGTCATGGCAGGCGAAGAGACGGCACGGCTGATCTACCTTGTGCTTCTGGGGCTCGCGATCGCGGGGTATTTCGTGGCCGCCAACCGCGACCGCCCCGGCAAGATCGCCCAGCAGGCGGCGGTCTGGGGGCTGATCTTTCTCGGGGCGATCGCCGTGGCCGGGCTGTGGTCCGACATCCGCCGCGAGGTGGCCCCGCGCCAGTCGGTCTTTGCCGAGGCCGGGCGGATCGAGGTGCCGCGCGCGCCCGACGGGCATTACTATCTCATGTTGCAGATCGACGGCACGCCGGTGCGTTTCGTGGTCGATACCGGCGCCACCGACATGGTGCTGACACGGGCCGATGCCGTGCGCGTGGGGCTCGACCCGGACAATCTGGTCTATCGCGGCACCGCGCACACCGCCAACGGCGCGGTCCAGACCGCCCCCGTCTGGCTGGAGGAGGTGCGCCTCGGCCCGGTGGTGGACAAGAACATGCGTGCCTATGTCAATGCCGGGCAGATGCAGGACTCGCTCTTGGGCATGGCCTACCTTCAGCGCTATTCGCGCATGGAGATCGCCGACGGGATGCTGGTGCTGACGCGGTAGCGCGGGCTCAGCCCCCGCTTTCGGCCTTCTTCTCCCACCGACCCGACTCTTCCGACCAGTATTGCGCCGCCACCCCGGCCCCGGTCAGGGCCTTCCACTGGGCCCGCGCCCGGTCGACCGCCGCCGGGTCGTTGCCGTCGAAGAGGATGCAGATGCGTTCCAGCCCGTCGGCCTCCTCCGCGGCCACCTCGGCGCCGTCGACGGCCATCAGGCAGGCCGGGCCGTTGGGCGCCTCGGGTGCGGTGGTGAGCAGCACCGGCTGGTCGGCGTCGAAGCCTCCGCCGGCGACCCCGTGAGGCAGAAAGCCATCGCCCATCCAGAGCCGGTCATCGAGGAATTCCAGCCGGCCCCGGTCGGTGCCGCGCACCGCCACGCGCCAGCCCTGGGCCAGCGCCTTGTCCAGCAGCATCGGCAGCGTCGCCTCAAGCGGGCGGCGGGTGAGGTGGTAAAACAGCGCGGACCCCATCACGCGCCCGCGCGCGCGGCATCGGCGCATGTGTCGCCCGAACCGGGCAAGCGGCAGCTTTGCCCCTGACGCGCCCCGTGCGGCGCGCGTCGGGCGCGGCCCATGCGGCATATCGGATCGGCTTGGGCGTCGCCGGGCCCATCCTGCACCAGAGCGCCCCGGACGCGCGTGCGTATCGCGGCGTGTGACACGGCCCCCCGCCCCTATCCCTCGTAACGGTCGGCCACCAGCCGGTCGAGCGCCAGCACGCCCCAGCCCGTGGCGCCCTTGGGCGCGAGCATGGTCTCTTCCTTGACGCTGGCCACGCCGGCGATGTCGAGATGCACCCAAGGGGTGCCGTCCTTGACGAAGCGTTTCAGGAACTGCGCCGCGGTGATCGAGCCCGCGGGCCGGCCGCCCACGTTTTTCATGTCTGCGAGGGTGGACTTGAGCTGCTTGTCGTAGGCCTCGCCCAGCGGCATCCGCCACGCGCCCTCGCCCTCGGCCTCGGCGGCCTTGAGGAAGGCGGCGCAAAGATCGTCGTCGTTGGAGAACACGCCGGCATTCTCGTGGCCGAGCCCGATGATGATGGCGCCGGTCAGCGTGGCAAGGTCGACGATACCGGCTGGGGCGAACCGCTCTTGCGCGTACCAAAGCACGTCGGCCAGCACGAGCCGCCCCTCGGCGTCGGTGTTGATCACCTCGACGGTGTCGCCCTTCATCGACGTGACGATATCGCCCGGCCGCGTGGCGTTGCCCGAGGGCATGTTCTCGACCAGGCCCACCAGCCCCACGACATTGGCCTTGGCCTTCCTCAGCGCCAGCGTGCGCATGACACCGGCCACCACCCCGGCGCCGCCCATGTCCATGGTCATGTCTTCCATGCCCTGGGCAGGCTTCAGCGAAATGCCGCCGGTGTCAAAGACAACGCCCTTGCCGACAAGGGCCAGCGGGGGCTGGTCGTCGGCACCGCCCTTCCACTGCATCACCACCACCTTGGAGGGGCTGTCCGACCCCTGGCCCACCGCCAGAAGCGCGCCCATGCCCAGCTCTTTCAACTGGTCCTCTTCGAGGATTTCCACGTCGAGCCCCAGCTCGTGCATCGCCGCGAGGCGGGCCGCGAAATCGTCTGTTGTCAGCACGTTGGCAGGCTCATTGACCAGATCGCGCGAAAAGAACACGCCCTCGGCAAGCGCCGCCATCGGCCCGGCATCGGCGGCCACGGCCTCGGGCTTGCTGGCCATCACCTTGACCGCGCCGCGCGCCGTCTTTTCGCCGGTCTTGTGCACGTCGAAATCGTAGGCCCTGAGCGCAAGCCCGAAGGCGATATCGGCCGCGCCCCGGTTGGCGCCCGCCAGCACCAGAACGTCGGCGTCGCCTTGCAGCTTGGCCAGCGCGGCACCGGCCTTGCGGGCGTCCTTGCGCGTCGGGCGGCGGTCGAGCCGCACCACGTCGATCGCTATGGCCTCCATACCCGCGGGGCTGGTCAGCGACGCCGCCTCGCCGGGTTTCAACTTGGAAAACGCCGCGCTTTCGACGAACCGCGCGAGCGCGCCCTTGCACAGCCGGTTGACCCGCCGGGCAAGCTGGTCGAGCTTGGCCTCCTCGCCCACGAAAACCGCGATGCGGCCGGTCTGTTCGGCAATGGCGTCGAGGTCGTTTTCGGCGAAGGTGATCCCGATCGGCGTGCTCATGGCGTCTCTCCCTGTTCCTGCGCCCTCTACCTAGCCTGCACCCCTTGGCTTGACCAGATAGCAGTTTTACCGCCCCGCCATTTCGTCTACCGTCGCCCGCGATCATTACCGACCCGGGGGGACGTGTGCCGAGATTCGACAGATACCTGCTGTCGCAACTGACGGTATTCTTCGGATTCTTCTCGCTCGTGCTGGTCTCGATCTACTGGGTCAACCGCGCGGTCGCGCTGTTCGAGACGCTGATCGGCGGCGGCCAGTCTGCGGCGGTGTTTCTGGAATTCACCGCGCTGACGCTGCCCAACGTGATCCGCCTGGTTCTGCCGGTGTCGGGCTTTGCCGCGGTGGTCTATGCCGTCAACCGGCTGACCAGCGAAAGCGAGCTGGTGGTGATGCAGGCGATGGGCCTGGGGCCGTTCCGGCTGGCGCGGCCGGTGGTCGTCTTCGGCCTTGGCGTGGCGCTGCTGACCAGCATCCTGACGCATGTACTGGTGCCCGCCAGCCGGGCGCAGCTGGCCAACCGGCAGGCCGAGATCGCCGAGAACGTCACCGCGGGGCTGCTGCGCGAGGGGCAGTTCCTGCACCCAGCCGACGGCATCACCTTTTACATCCGCGAGATCACGCCGGTGGGCGAACTGCGCGATGTGTTCCTGTCCGACGCGCGCCCGGCCAGCCAGCGCACCACCTATACCGCCAGGCGCGCGCTGCTGGTCAGCGGCGATACCGGGCCGAAGCTTCTGATGTTCGACGGCATGGCGCAGACCCTGCGCGAGGGCCCCGGCACGCTGGCCACCACCGGGTTCCGCGACCTGTCCTACGATCTCAGCGGGCTGATCGAGGCGGGATCGCCCCGACGGGTCGATCCGCGCCGACTGTCGACGGCAGAGCTTTTGTCCCCCACGCCCGCCGTGCTGAAGGCCACCGGCGAGAGCCGGGCCGAGCTGCTTTACGAGGGGCACGCCCGTACCGGCCAGCCGCTGATCGCGGTCTCTGGCGCGCTGATCGGCTTTGCCGCGCTGATGCTGGGCGGCTTCAGCCGGTTCGGCCTGTGGCGGCAGATCCTGCTTGCGCTAATGCTATTGATCGGCCTTCAATTGATGGACAACACCGTGGCCGATTTCGCCCGGAAGGACCCGTCGCACTGGCCCGCGGTCTACCTGCCGGCAGCGACCGGCGCCCTGATCGCGCTCGTCCTGCTCTGGATCAGCGCCCGGCCCGAGCACTGGCGCTGGCTCGCCCCGCCAAGGCGAAAGGTGGCGCAATGACCCTGCACCTCTACTTCGCCCGGAAATTCGCGCTGGCGGTATTGTCGCTGCTGGCGCTCTTTTCGATCTTCCTGCTGCTGATCGACATGGTCGAACAGATCCGCAACTACGATATCGGCGAGATCACTCTGACCGGGGCGTTCCACCTGGCCGCGCTCAACGTGCCTTCCAGTGTCTACGGCATCCTGCCGCTCATCGTGGCGCTGGCCACGCTGGTGCTGTTTCTGGGCCTCGCGCGCACATCCGAACTGGTGGTTACCCGTGCCGCGGGCCGCTCGGCGTTGCGCAGCCTCGCCGCGCCGGTCATCACCGCGCTGCTCTTCGGCGTGGTGACGGTGGCGGTGCTGAACCCCATCGTCGCCGGCACCAGGACCGCCTACGACCAGCTTTCGGCGCGGCAATCGCAAAGCGCCCAGAGCGTGCTGTCGATATCCGACGAGGGGCTTTGGCTGCGCCAGGGCACGCCCGAGGGGCAGATGGTGATCCGCGCGGCCCGGGCCAATTTCGACGGCACGCGCCTTTACGACGTCACCTTCCTGGCCTTCGGTCCGGACGGCAGCCCCGACTTCCGCATCGCCGCGACCAGCGCCGAGCTGACCTCGGGCGCGTGGGAATTGCGCCGGGCCAAGCGGTGGGATCTCGGCGCGGGCACCGACAACCCAGAGCGCGACGCCACCGTCTACCCGCAGTTCCGCCTCGACTCGGACCTGACGCGCGAACGCATCCGCGACAGTTTCGGAACGCCCTCGGCGATCCCGATCTGGGAATTGCCCGAGTTCATCGACGATCTGGAACATGCAGGCTTTTCCGCCCGCCAGCACCGGGTCTGGTTGCAGATGGAGCTATCGCTGCCGCTGCTTTTTGCGGCCATGGTGTTGATCGGCGCGGGCTTTACCATGCGCCATATCCGCTTTGGGCGGACCGGCACGATGGTGATGCTGGCGCTGGGGCTGGCGCTGGCGCTCTATTTCCTGCGCAATTTCGCGCAGGTTCTGGGCGAGAACGGGCAGATCCCCGTGCCGCTGGCCGCCTGGGCTCCGCCGGTGGCGGGCATATTCTTTGCTCTCGGGCTGCTGTTGCACCTGGAGGATGGCTGAGATGCGCCGCCTTGCCGCCGCCCTGTCTGCGATGCTGGCGCTGGCCATCGCCGTGCCGGCCGTGGCGCAGGATGCGCCCGCAACGCTCATCGCCGACCGGGTGGCCGTCGAGGGCGAGGACCGGCTGATCGCCGAGGGCTCGGTCGAGGTGCTGTTCCGCGAGGCCCGGATCAAGGCCACGCGGGTGAGCTATGACCGCATGACCGACCGGCTGTCCATCGAAGGGCCGATCACCGTCACGAACGGGCCCGACACGATCCTGCTGGCCGACAGCGCCGAACTGGCCCCCGACCTGTCCGAGGGGATAATGCGCAGCGCGCGCCTGGTGTTGCGCCAGCAGTTGCAGCTGGCCGCCGCCGAGCTGCACCGCGAACAGGGCCGCTTCAGCCGGCTGGAAAGCACGGTCGCCTCGGTCTGCCAGGTCTGCCCCGAAAACCCGGTGCCGCTGTGGCAGATCCGCGCCAAGCGGGTGATCCATGACGAGTTGGAGCGGCAGCTCTATTTCGACCACGCCCGGCTGGAGGTCGTGGGTGTGCCGGTCTTTTACCTGCCGCGGCTGCGCCTGCCCGACCCGACGCTGAAACGCGCCAGCGGCTTTCTGGTCCCCGAGGTACGGGTCAACAACCGCCTGGGCACCGGTATCAAGCTGCCCTATTTCGTTGCGCTCGGCGATCGTGCCGATCTCACGGTGACGCCCTACCTGTCCTCCAACCGGACCCGAACGCTGGAGCTGCGGTACCGCCAGGCGTTCCGCCACGGCTGGATCGAGCTGAACGCCACGGGCTCGCGCGACGATCTGAGGGAAGGAGAGCTGCGCAGCTCGCTGTTTGCCGAGGGCTATTTCCTGCTGCCCCGCGGCTTTGAGCTGGATTTCGGCATCGAGAGCAGTTCGGACCCGGCCTATCTGCTGGATTACGACTATTCCGACAAGGACCGGCTGGAAAGCACGCTGGAGATCACGCGCGTGCGGCGGGGCGAGATCATCACCGCCGATCTGGTGCATTTCAACACGCTGCGCGCCTCGGAAAGCAACGCCACCCAGCCCACGATCGTGACCGACCTGAGCTATCGCCGCCGCTTTGTGCCGCCTGCCCTGGGGGGCACCGCCGACCTGGCCTTCACGCTGCACGGCCACCGGCGCAGTTCCGGCAACGCAACCGACGGGCTGGGCCGCGACGTGGGCCGCGCCAGCGTGGATCTCGACTGGCGGCGCGGATGGACCGGCCCGGCGGGCCTGAAACTGGCCGCGCAGGGTGCGCTTGCCATCGACCATTACGCCATCGGCGACGACGACAGCGCCGACAGCAGCTACACGCGCGCCGCGCCCTTTGCCGCGGTCGAGATGCGCTGGCCGCTGGCCCGCGCGGGCCGGGGCGGCGCCAGCCATGTGCTTGAGCCCGTGGCACAACTGGTCTGGAGCGACGCCGATGACAGCACGATCCCCAACGATGACAGCGTGCTGGTGGCCTTCGACGAGGGCAATCTCTACTCGCTCAGCCGCTTTGCCGGGGCCGACCGGCGCGAGACCGGCCTGCGCGCCAACCTGGGCGTCACCTGGACGCGCTACGACCCGGCCGGCTGGTCTCTGGGGCTGACCGCGGGACGGGTGCTGCGCCAGGACGACCCCGGCCAGTTCGCCTCCGGCTCGGGGCTCGACGGCACCCGGTCGGACTGGCTGACGGCGCTGCATCTGGACCTGTCCGACGGGCTGTCGGTGATCAACCGCGCGGTTTTCGACGACGGGTTCGACCTGACCCATGGCGAGCTCAGGCTCGATTGGCAGGGCCAACGGGTGGAGCTGGCCTCGAGCCTGATCTGGATGGCCGCCAACGCCGCCGAGGACCGCCCCGAGGACGCATCGGAATGGGTGGCCGATGCCGCCTACCAGTTGCGGCGGAACTGGACGGCCACCGCCGACTGGCGGTACGATTTCGTCGAAGAAAACACAGCGCGCGCCGGCCTCGGGCTGGAATACCGCAACGAATGCGTCACCGTGGGCCTTTCCCTCTCGCGTCGGTTCACGTCCTCGACTAGTGTGACGCCCACCACCGATTTCGGGCTGACGGTGGCGCTCAACGGGTTCGGCGCGGGCCGTGACGGGCGCGCCTACCGGCGCAGTTGCGCCCGATAGACGAAACGCCAAGACGGACGCCACGATGACCCGACTGATCCCATTTCTGACCGTGATCGCTCTGGCACTGGGGGCGCTGGCCGGTCCAGCCGCCGCGCAGCAGGGCGGGCCCTTCGCCCCGCGGCTGATCGTCAACGACCGGGCCATCACCAATTACGAACTGGCCCAGCGCCGACGCTTCGTCCAGGTCCTGAACACCCCCGGCGATCTCGACGAGGTCGCGCTGAACGGGCTGATCGAGGACCGGCTGCGCATGGCCGAGGCCGCGGCGATGGGCATCCGCCCCGGCCCCGAAGAGATCGAGGCCGGCATGGCGGAATTCGCCAGCCGCGCCAACCTCAGCACCGAGGAATTCCTGGCCGGGCTCGCCAGCGAGGGGATCGCGCCCGAAACCTTCCGCGACTTCGTCGAGGCCGGCATCGCCTGGCGCGAGGTGATCCGCGCACGGTTCGGCCCGCGGGCCCAGGTCACCGAGGCCGAGATCGACCGGGCGCTCGCGCTCAGTTCGCAGCGCGGCGGCGCGCGGGTGCTGCTGTCGGAGATCATCCTGCCCGCCGACACGCCGGAGCGGCAGGCCCAAAGCCAGACGCTGGCCAACCGGCTGAGCCAGATCTCCACGCCGGGTGCCTTTGCCGCGGCGGCGCGCGACTATTCGGTCGCGCCCACCCGCGGGCGCGGCGGCCGTCTGGACTGGCTGCCGCTTGCGAACCTGCCGCCGCAGATCGCTGCGCAGGTGCTGGTGCTGGGTCCGGGCGAAGTGACCGACCCGATCCCGGTGCCCAACGCGATCGCGCTGTTCCAGCTGCGCGCTATCGAAGAGACCGGCCTGCCCGAGCCCGAGACGGTTTCGGTCGAATACGCGCGGCTGCTGCTGCCCGGCGACGACGGGCGGCAGGCCGCGCGCGTGCGCGCCCAACTGGACACCTGCGACGACCTTTACGGCGTCGCCAAGGGCCAGCCCGAAGAGTTGCTGACCCGCGAGGTTAAACCGGTGAGCGAGGTGCCGCAGGACGTCGCGCTGGAGCTTGCCAAGCTCGACGAGGGCGAGGTGTCGACCGCGCTTACCCAGGGCGGCGCGCGGGTCTTGTTGATGCTGTGCGGGCGCACCCCGGCGATCGAGGAGGCGCCCGACCGCGCCGAAGTGCGCCGGCGGCTGGTGAACCAGCGGCTGGGCTCGTACTCGGAAAGCTACCTCGCGCAGATCCGCGCCGACGCGATCATCCGCGAACCATGAGCGGCGGCGCCATCGCGCTGAGCTGCGGCGAGCCCGCCGGCGTCGGCCCCGAGATCGCCGTCAAGGCGTGGGAGGCGCTGGGGGCGCGGCTGCCGTTTTTCTGGATCGGCGACCCCGCGCACCTGCCCGACGGCACGCCCGTGGCCCATATCCATGCCCCCGAAGAGGCGCTGCATGCCGCCGCGACCGCGCTGCCGGTGCTGGCCCAGCCGTTTCCGGCGCCGGCGGTGCCCGGCCGGCCCGCGCCGGAGAACGCGGCCGCCGTGATCGCCGCCATCGCGCGGGGGGTGGAGCTGGTGCAGGAGGGCCGCGCGAGCGCGCTGTGCACCGCGCCCATCCACAAGAAGGCGTTGCAGGACGGGGCGGGATTTGCCCATCCGGGCCATACCGAGTACCTGGCGCACCTGGCCGGCGTCGACCGGGTGGTGATGATGCTGGCCTGCCCGGCGCTGCGGGTGGTGCCGGTGACGATCCACATCGCGCTGCGCGACGTGCCCGGCGCGCTGACCGCGGAGCTATTGGAAGATACGCTGCGGATCACCCACGCCTCGCTGATCGGCGATTTCGGCATCGACGCGCCGCGGCTGGCGGTGGCGGGGCTGAACCCCCATGCCGGCGAAGGCGGCGCGATGGGCCGCGAGGAGATCGCGCTGATCGGCCCGGTGCTGGAGCGGCTGCGCGACGAGGGGATGGCGCTGGCAGGGCCGCTGTCGGCCGACACAATGTTTCATGCCGGGGCGCGGGCCGGATACGACGCGGCGATCGCGATGTATCACGACCAGGCGCTGATCCCGATCAAGACGCTGGATTTCGCCGGCGGTGTGAACGTCACCCTTGGCCTGCCGTTCATCCGCACCTCGCCCGACCACGGCACCGCCTTCGACATCGCAGGCACCGGCCGGGCCGACCCGTCGAGCCTGATCGCGGCGCTGGAGATGGCCCGCGACATGGCGCGGGCGCGCGGGGCGTGATGCCGGTGCGCACCACGCCGGCGCCGGGGGTTTGCCACCCCCGGACCCCCGGCGGATATTTTCAGCCAGAAGAAGGCCCGGCCGCGTGAGCGCGATCGACGATCTGCCGCCGCTGCGCGCGGTGATCGCCGCCCACGGGCTGCAGGCCAGAAAGGCGCTGGGGCAGAATTTCTTGCTCGATCTGAACCTGACGGCCAAGATCGCGCGGGTGGCCGGGGACCTCGCCGGCGCGGACGTTCTGGAGGTGGGGCCCGGGCCGGGCGGGTTGACGCGGGGCCTGTTGTCCGAGGGCGCGCGCCGCGTGGTGGCGGTGGAAAAGGATGCGCGCTGCCTGCCCGCGCTGGCCGAGATCGCGGCGGCCTATCCGGGGCGGCTGAGCGTTCTGGAGGGCGACGCGCTGCGCGTCGATGTGGCGGCGCACCTGGCCCCGCCGGTGAAGGTGGTGGCCAACCTGCCCTACAATGTCGGCACCGAGTTGCTGGTGCGCTGGCTGACGCCGGAGATATGGCCGCCGTTTTGGGAGAGCCTGACGCTGATGTTCCAGCGCGAGGTGGCCGAACGGATCGTGGCGGCGCCGGGCGGCAAGGCCTATGGCCGGCTGGCGGTGCTGGCCCAGTGGCGCTGCGAGGCACGGATCGCGATGCGGCTGCCGGCCGAGGCGTTTCTGCCGCCGCCCAAGGTAAGCTCGGCCGTGGTGCATCTGCGGGCGCTGCCCGCGCCGCGGTTTCCGGCCGATCCGGAGGTTTTGCAACGGGTGGTGGCCGCGGGGTTCAACCAGCGGCGCAAGATGCTGCGGGCCAGCCTGAAGGGGCTGGCGCCGGACATCGAGGACCGGCTGCGTGCCGCAGGCCTTTCGCCGACCGACCGGGCCGAGCAGGTGCCGGTCGAAGGGTTCTGCGCGCTGGCGCGGGAAGTGGCCCGCTAGGGCCCGGGCGGTTATTCCGCCGCGGGGGCGCGGGGGGCCGGGCTGTCGGAATCGGAGCCGCCGTCGGCCTCGGCGTCGGACTTCTGACCGGCCTTGGCGCGCGGCTTGCGCGGGCTGCGGCGCCTAGGCGCCTTTTCCTCGGGCGTCTCGACGAGGCCGCTATCGGCGCCGCCGTCGAGGTCGATCACATCGTCGGCCTCATCGGAGGACGGGGCGGGCCGGTCGGGCTGCGACTGGGATTGCGGCTGGGATTGCGGCTGCGGCTGCGCGCCGCGGTCGTCGCGCTGGGGCTCGTCCTCGCCGCGCGGCTGACCTTGCTGCCCGTTTTGCTGGCGCTCGCGGTTCTGCTGCGCCTCCTGCTGCTCTCGCCGGGCGTCCTGCTCGCGCTGGGCCTCGCCCAGGAGGCGCGCGTAGTGCTCGGCATGCTGCTGGAAATTCTCGGCTGCGACGCGGTCGTTGGCAAGTTGCGCATCGCGGGCCAGCTGGTTGTACTTGTCGATGATCTGCTGCGGCGTGCCGCGGACCTTGCCCTCCGGGCCGGAACTGTCAAACACCCGGTTGACGATATTGCCCATCGAGCGCGAGCGGTTCGACTTGGACCGCGAACGTGACTTGGATGATCTCATGCTTTACTGGTTTCCAGCCTTGTTCTGCTTCGCCCGCCGGCCGCGACGCCCCTTGCGTCGGGAGACCACCGGAACCGGGCGATTTCTGGCTTACACGCGAGGGGGACAGCCAAAGGCATCCCACTGCTCGTTGTTCCGACTAAGCACGGGGGCAGGGGCAAGACAAGCGAAAAATGGCCCCGTGCGGGCATTTGCGCGCCCCGGGTGGTCGCTATGCACCGCTTCCGGCCCTTGTCAGGCGGGCGCGCGCATCGACACCACTCGGTCTCTGCTATCGAGATCGGGATGAACCGCCACCGCGTCAAGACCCGCCCTGCGAAAAAGCGACGCAACCGCCGCGCCCTGCCCCGCGCCGACCTCGACCAGGCAGCGCCCGCCGGGCGAAAGGTGGGCAGCAACACCGGCCGCGAGGGCGCGGTAGGCCGCCAGCCCGTCACCGCCCGGAGTGAGCGCGAGATGCGGCTCCCAGTCGCGGGTTTCGGGGGCGAGGCCGGACATCTCGGCCGCGGCGATATAGGGCGGGTTCGACACGATCAGGTCGAATTGCCCGGCAACGGCGGTGAACCACTCGGATTGGGCAAAGCGCGCACCGGAAACGCCGAGGCGCGCGGCGTTGTCGCGGGCAATCGCCAATGCCGCCTCGGAGATATCGGTGCCGAGGCCGGTGGCCCCGGGGCGCTCGGCCAGGAGCGTCAGCAGGATGCAGCCCGAGCCGGTGCCTAGGTCTAGAACGGTTGAAAAAGGCTCTGCAAGAGATTGCTCTACAAGCGTTTCCGTCTCAGGCCGCGGGTCGAGCACATCGCCTGTCACGCGGAAGCTGCGGCCGTAGAAGGCGCGGGTGCCGATGATGTGCGAGACCGGCTCGCGGCCGGCGCGCCGCGCGATGGCCGCGTCGAAGCGGGCCGCCGCCCCGTCCGACAGCGGCTCGGGCAGGATCAGGGTCAGCCGCTCGGGCGCGGCCCCCGCGGCGTGCGCCAATAGGCGCCTGGCGTCGCGGGGAGCGTCGGGGACGCCGGCCGCGCGCAGCCGCCGCACGGCGGCGGCCAGCGCCTCGGCCGCGGTCATCCCTCGATCTCGGCGAGCTTTTGCGCCTGGTCGTCGGCAACCAGCGCGTCGATCACCTCGTCCAGATCGCCGGCCATCACCTGGTCGAGCTTGTAGAGCGTCAGGTTGATGCGGTGGTCGGTCATGCGGCCCTGGGGGAAGTTGTAGGTGCGGATGCGTTCGGACCGGTCGCCCGAGCCCACCTGCGCCTTGCGGTCGGCGGCGCGCTCCTGCTCGGCGCGCTGTCGTTCGAGGTCGAACAGCCGGGCGCGCAGCACCTGCATGGCGATGGCGCGGTTCTGGTGCTGCGATTTTTCCGAGCTCGTCACCACGATGCCGGTGGGAATATGGGTGATCCGCACGGCCGAGTCGGTGGTGTTGACGTGCTGGCCCCCGGCGCCGCTGGCGCGCATCGTGTCGATGCGGATGTCGGATTGGGGCACGTCGATATCCACGTCCTCGGCCTCGGGCAGCACGGCGACGGTGGCCGCCGAGGTGTGGATGCGCCCGCCCGATTCCGTGGCCGGCACCCGCTGCACCCGGTGCACGCCCGATTCGTACTTCAGCCGCGCGAAGACGCCTTCGCCCTCGATCCGGGCGATGACCTCCTTGATGCCGCCCAGTTCGGTCTCGGCCAGTTCGATGATCGACAGCTTCCATCCCTTGGCTTCGGCATGGCGCTGGTACATGCGCAACAAGTCACCGGCGAAGAGCGCGGCCTCTTCGCCGCCGGTGCCGGGGCGGATTTCCAGGATCGCGGGGCGCGCGTCGGCGGCATCCTTGGGCAAGAGCGCGAGGCGCAGCGCCTGCTCGAGCTCGGGCAGCCGGGCCCTGAGTAGGGGCAGCTCGTCCTCGGCCAGCGCACGCATCTCCGGGTCGTCCAGCATCGCCTCGGCCTCGGCGATATCGTCGAGCAACTGGCGGTAGGCCGCAATTTCCTCGGCGACCGGCTTCAGCTCGGCGTATTCGCGGCCGACGCGGGCGTAATCCTCGGCCGCGCCCTCGGCGAGCCGCGCCTCGAGATATTCGAAGCGCTGGGTGATCTGGGCGAGTTTCTCAAGGGGGACCATGGCGTTCTGTCGCCCGAAGCGCCGGCGCGGTCAAGGCCCTCAGCCGCCCAGCCGGGCCTCCAGCGCGGCCTGCCAGCGCTCCAGCCGCTCGCCGTTCACGCCCAGGTCGTCGCTGCCGTAGCGGGCGCGCGAGAACGCGGCCCATGTGGCGCCGCCCTCGGCCGCGATCACCTTGACCGATATGTAATCGGGAAAGCCCCAGGCCGCGGAGCGTTGGACATAGGTGGTCCACAAGTCTTCGGGCCCGCCGGCGATGCGTTTCGTGCGCGGCTCGGCCATGGCCACGGCGTCGAGCGCCTCGGCCAGCGCCTCGGGCGTGGCCTCGTAGACCGGCGCGGCGCTGTCGCCCCCCTCGGGGCGGATCAGCGCGGCGTTGGGCGTGTCGGGTTTCACCGCCGTCAGCGGGTCGACATGCCAGGTGCCCGGGTCGTCGGGGACATTGCGGAAGTAAAGACCACCCCCCACCACGGCCAGAACGAGAAGTACCAGTGCATAGATCATCGCTTGTCTCATCGTTAGTCTCCGCGTCGCGTCCAGCCCCAGAGGCAGACCAGTTCCATCGCCACATGGGCGCCGGCAATCGCCGTGATCCCCGCCGGGTCGAAGGGCGGCGATACCTCGACCACGTCGCCGCCCTTGAGGTCGATGCCCGCCAGCCCCCTGAGCGCCGCCGCCGCCTGTGCGCTGGTCAGCCCGCCCCAGACCGGCGTGCCGGTGCCCGGCGCATGGGCCGGGTCCAGCGCGTCGATGTCGAAGCTGAGATAGGCGGGCGCGTCGCCCACAACGGCGCGCACCCTTTCGGCCACCGCCGCGGGGCCGTTTTCATGCACGAAGGGGGCGTCCAGCACGGTGATGCCCAGCGTGTCGGGATTGACCGTGCGAATGCCGATCTGGACCGAGCGCGCGGGGTCGATCAGCCCCTCTTTCACCGCCTTGTAGAACATCGTGCCATGGTCGATGCGGGTGGCGTCATCGTCGGCCCAGGTGTCGGTATGGGCATCGAACTGAACCAGCGCAAGCGGCCCGAACTTTGCCGCGTAAGCCCTGAGAATCGGTAGGGAAATCGAATGATCGCCGCCCAGCGCGATACTGGCCGCACCGGCCGACAGGATGCCCGCGACATGGGTCTCCAGCGCCTTGGGAAACTCTGCCACGACGGCGTAGTCGAAGGCCAGATCGCCGTAATCGACGATGTCGAATTCCTCGACCGGGGAATAGCCCCAGCCATAGGGCGGGTCGACCGCCAAAAGCGCGCTTGCCTCGCGGATCGCGCGGGGGCCGAGGCGGGTGCCGGGGCGGTTCGTGACCGCCTGGTCGAAAGGGATGCCGGTGATCGCAAGATCGACGCCGGCGAGGTCCTTGGTATAGGTCCGGCGCAGGAAGGACGGCACCCCGCCGAAGGTGTTTTCAAACGACAGGCCGCGGTGCCCCTTGCGGGTGATTGCCGTATCCACCTGGGTTTTCGCGTCTTCCAGCGCCATGGGCCCCTCCACCGGTTGCCGGCCAACCTAACGCCGCGCGCGGCGAAGGCCAGCCCGGCTTTACATCGCCGCGCGCATTTGCCCAACTCGCGCCCGAGCAACCCCGGAGGCCCCATGGACACGCCCGATTCCGACGCGCTGGTGCACGACCCCGAGGGGGGTATGCCGCGGCTTCTGGAAATCATGCGCCGTCTGCGCGACCCCGAGACCGGCTGCCCCTGGGATATCGAACAGGATTTCGCCTCGATCGCGCCCTACACGATCGAAGAGGCCTACGAGGTGGCCGACGCGATCGAGCGCGCGGCCTGGGGCGAGCTGGAGGGGGAACTGGGCGATTTGCTGCTGCAAACGGTCTATCACGCGCAGATGGGCGCCGAGGCGGGGCTTTTCACCTTCGACAGCATCGCCAACGCGATTTCCGACAAGATGGTGGCCCGGCACCCCCATGTCTTCGGCGGTGCAAGCCGCGACAAGTCGGCCGAACAGCAAACCCGTGACTGGGAGGCGATCAAGGCGGCCGAGCGGGCGGACAAGGCGGCGCATGGCGTGCTGGACGATGTCGCCGTCGCCCTGCCCGCCCTGACCCGCGCGGTAAAGCTGCAAAAACGCGCCGCGAGGGTCGGATTCGACTGGCCCGAGATAGGCCAGGTGGTCGACAAGATCGCCGAAGAGGCGCACGAACTGGCCGAGGCGCGCGACGATCTGACCGAGCAGGAGGTCTTCGAGGAATTCGGCGACATGCTGTTCGTCATCGCCAATCTCGCGCGCCACCTCAAGCTCGACCCCGAAGAGGCGCTGCGCGCGGCCAATGCCAAATTTACCAGACGGTTCAATGCCGTGGAGGCTGCACTTGCCGCGAAAGACAAGCGGCCCGAGGATTCGAACCTGGAAGAGATGGACGCGCTTTGGGAGGCGGCGAAACGGGCCGAACGGGCGCGCGGCAAGCTTTCCGAGTAAAACAATCAGCCATTGACCTGAGTGTTTCACTCGGGTTTATTCGGCCGCGGAACGTGAACCCGAACAGGAGGTACCATGACCCTTCGCAGCCCGATTCTCGCCGTCACCGCACTTGCCACGCTCGCGCCGCTCGCGGCCGCCGCCGACGTCAACATCTACTCCTACCGCCAGCCCGAGCTGATCCAGCCCCTGCTCGACGCCTTTACCGAGGAAACCGGCATCGGCACCAACGTGGCCTTCCTCAACAAGGGCATGGTCGAACGGCTGAGCGCCGAGGGCGACCGCAGCCCCGCCGACCTGATCCTGACCACCGACATCTCGCGGCTGTCCGAGGCGGTCGAGGCCGGCGTCACCCAGCCGGTGCAAAGCGACGTGCTGAACACAGCCATCCCCGCCGCGTTCCGCGATCCGGGCAACCAATGGTTCGGCCTGACCACCCGCGCGCGCATCGTCTACGCCGCGAAAGACCGGGTCGATCCCGCCGCGGTGACCACCTACGAAGACCTCGCCGACCCCAGGTGGCAGGGCCGCATCTGCACCCGCTCGGGCACCCACAGCTACACCCTGGCGCTGGTGGCCGCGATGATCCACCACCACGGCGAAGCGGCCACCAAGGACTGGCTGGACGGTGTCAAGGCCAACCTCGCGCGCAAGCCCCAGGGCAACGACCGCGCCCAGGTCAAGGCGATCTGGTCGGGCGAATGCGACATCTCCCTGGGCAACACCTATTACATGGGCCAGATGCTCAGCGACGACGAACAAAAGGCCTGGGCGGACTCGGTCAACGTGCTGTTCCCCGAATTCGAGGATGGCGGCACCCATGTAAACGTCTCGGGCATCGCGATGACCAGCGCCGCGCCGAACCGCGAAGAGGCGGTCCGGCTGATGGAATTCCTCGTCTCCGAGGAGGCGCAGGAGATCTATGCCGAGGTCAATTACGAATACCCCGTGGTCCCGGGCACCGCGCCGTCGGACCTGGTGGCGGGCTGGGGCAGCTTCACCCCCGACGACGTCAACCTGATGGACCTGGCAGAGCTGCGCGGTGCGGCCCTGCGCCTGGTCGAAGAGGTCGATTTCGACGGCTGACCGCTGACCGCTGACGCTGACGCGGGCGCGCTGGACTTTCGCGCGCGCCCGCGCCACCCTCCGCCGCGCCGAGCGGCCGGAGACAGACATGCCCCGAAAGATCATCATCGACACCGACCCGGGCCAGGACGACGCCGTGGCGATCCTGCTGGCGCTGGCCTCGCCCGAGATCGAGGTGCTGGGGATCACGGCGGTCGCAGGCAACGTGCCGCTGGCGCTGACGCAGAAAAACGCGCGCATCGTGTGCGAACTGGCGGGGCGGACGGATATCCCCGTCTTCTCGGGATGCGACCGGCCGCTCAGCCGGGCGCTGGTCACGGCCGAGCATGTGCACGGCAAGACCGGGCTCGACGGCCCCGCCCTGCCCGACCCCGAGATGCCGCTGCAAGACGCCCACGCGGTGGCGTTCATC
This sequence comes from Rhodovulum robiginosum, assembly GCF_003944755.1. Lineage (GTDB taxonomy): Bacteria > Pseudomonadota > Alphaproteobacteria > Rhodobacterales > Rhodobacteraceae > Rhodovulum > Rhodovulum iodosum. The sequence continues at coordinate 219,152 of NZ_RWGU01000047.1, read as the reverse complement.
GTCGAGACCCTGCGCCGGGCCGAGGCGGGCACCGTCACGCTCTGCCCGCTGGGGCCGCTGACCAACATCGCCACCGCCCTGCAACAGGCCCCCGAGATCGCGCCGAAGATCGCCGAGATCGTGCTGATGGGCGGTGCCTATTTCGAGGTGGGCAACATCACGCCGGCGGCCGAGTTCAACATCCATGTCGACCCCGAGGCGGCGGCGGTCGTCTTTGGCGCGGGCGTGCCGCTGACGGTCATGCCGCTCGACGTCACCCACAAGGCGCTGGTCACGCCCGAGCGCAACGCCGCCTTCCGGGCCCTGGGCAACCGGGCAGGCATCGCCGTGGCCGAGATGACCGATTTCTTCGAACGCTTCGACAAGGCGAAATACGGCAGCCTCGGCGCACCGCTGCACGACCCCTGCGTGACGGCCTACCTGCTGGCGCCCGAGCTGTTCACCGGGCGGCATGTCAATGTCGAGATCGAGACCGAGGGGCGGTTCACCGCCGGCATGACCGTGGCCGATTGGTGGGGCGTGTCGGGCCGGGCGCCCAACGCCAGCTTCATGGGCGATGTGGATGCAGACGGGTTCTTCACGTTGCTGACCGGGCGGCTCGCCCGGCTGCCGTGAGCCTGCGCATTGCCGATCAAACGGGTTTCCGGCGCGCACCAGTCTTGCAATGTCGTGGTGTGCAGCCTTGATATTAAAACAGAAAAATGGATTTCCCCGGCATCTCCAGCCATCAGGGATGCGCCTGTCTTAACTGGCCTCAACCGGGGGACGGTCAATCGCCACGGCAGGCCCCTCAGAGAGCGGATCGTCGATCGCCAGGCTTCGCAATGCCCCCTGAACCGCGCCGGGCAAATGCCCGGATTGACGATGGCGACCCCCGGGACCTAAGCGTCAACGGTCATCGGGTTTGACGGATCTGCCGCCCATTCCTGGAGCGAGGCCGTGTAAACCGCGACGTCGCGGAAGCCCAGGCGCGTCATGACAAAGGCGTTGGCCGAGGCAAGTATGCCGCCGCCGCAATAGGTAATTGCCCGCTGGCCCCGGTCGAAGCCGTGCATCGCGCCAAGCTCGGACAGCGGGCGAAACCGGCCCGTGCCGTCCACCAGCTCGGTGCCGGGTACGTTGATGGCCGTCGGTACGTGGCCCGGCCGGCCATAGAGCGCCATCTCGCCCCGATAGCTCGCTGCCGGCAGGGTGTCGATCAGGCGAACGGTCTCGTCCGCGATGGCCGCGCGCACCTCGTCGCGGTCGGCGATGAGGCGGGGCCTCGGTCGCGGCGTGAGCCGCTTTGGCGCATGGGCTGCGGGCTGTGTGGACAGCGGCCGGCCTTCCGCGGTCCACGCGGTCAGCCCTCCGTCAAGGATCGCCGCCCGGTCAAAACCGACCCAGCGCAGCATCCACCAGACCCGCGCCGCCCAGGCCGACATCAACGCGTCGTAGAGAACGACCCGCGAGGCGTCGCCGACGCCCAGCCGGCCCATCGCGGCACAAAACGTCTCGGGGCTGGGCAGCGCGAACTCGACGGGGCCGTCCTGGTCGCACAGCGCGCCCTTGAGGTCGGCAAACCCGGCGGTGGGGATATGCCCGCGCCGGCAATCCTCAAGCCCGCTGCGGTTTTCGATACCGGCCTCGGTTTCGTCGGTCCGCACCATGCAATCCAGAACGACGAGGTCGGGATCGTCAAGGTGCCGGCTCAGCCAGTCGGTCGATACGAGCGTATCCACGATTATCTCCTCTACGATGCCCGGCGGCGGCTGAGCGGCGGTAGGGGCCCCCCGCCCTGTCGCGGGTGTACGTACCGCACCGATCCCCGCTGCGCGAGCTTACGGCATATCCCAATCCAGTCGTCGCTCTCTCCAGATCTTTTCGCCGATCAAGCAGTCGCGCGGGTCGCGCGGCACGGCCTGCACCGGCACGATGGCGCCGCGTGACGGGGCCTCGGCGATCTCCAGAACCAGCTTGCGCCGCACGGCCTCGGCAAAGTCCTCCCAGTCGTGAACCGGGATGACGAAGGAACCGGGGCCGCCGGTGACGCAGGTTTCGTAATAGATATCGAGGCGTTCCAGATGCCACCGACTTCCCATGCCCTCGCGCGTCATGAGCGGCAGGCCGTTGATGACGATGCCCTCGGCCAAGGCCTCGTCGCGCGCCCGTGTCACCCCGCGCCCCTGGTTGTTGGGGCCGTCGCCGGACACGTCGATCACCCGTCGCAGCCCTCGATACGCGTTCGAGCGGATCGATTCCGCCCCGAAGACCAGCGCCTCGGAAATCGATGTCCGCCGAAGCGCCGGGTCGAAATCGGAGGCAAGGGTCGCGGCAAAGGCATCGAGGTCTTCACGGGTTTCGAGCAGGCGCCAGGGGACGATGACCTCTTGGGTTCCGGCCCATTCCACGTAACTCACCGCCACGCGCTGAAGAAGGCCCGACTGAACCGCAGCGTAAACCGCATCCGACCGCAGCGCCGCCGCATAGCCGCGCCGCTGGATTTCCAGCTCGCGCGGGGTCATGGACCGCGAAACATCCACCATCAGGACAAGTTCGAGGTCGACCTCGATCGCGTCTGCGGATGCCGGCGCTGCAAGCGCCACAGCGAATATCCATGCCAGAATGCGATGCATGACGACAGGATGCACAGGCTTTGCCGGGGCGTCCAATCACAACGGGTCCATCCGCTTTGAAACGCCCCCGTCACAGCCAGCGGGGCGCGGGCCGGTCTCGATATCGCGCCAGCCGTGGGCAGCCTGTTTTCTCTGGCGCTCGCGGCGCGATGACGTGCAGCAGGCCCGCAGCGTCACCCTTGTGGCCTGTTGCGCGGTCCAAGGCTTTTCCGGCTCCGTCACTCTGCGGGGCAAATCCGCCGCGTTTCGCGGTCCCGTTCCATCCGCGCGTTGCAGGCAAACGCTTCGGCCCGCACGGCGCCGGGCCCGGTGCGCGACCTCTACGCGAACGCCTTGGCCCGGGCGCTGCTGAAAAAGCCCGCATCGAAGGGCAGATGCAGGGTCTCTCCCCCCGCCTCGGTCAGGGTCAGCGTGCCCGCGGCGACCGCGACATCGGCGATGCACATCCAGCCCCGCGGCCGCCGAACGGCCCCGATCGCGTGGCGCACCACGTGTTCGCGGCCGGGGCCCAGCGTCAGGTGGGTGGCCACCCCGGCACCGTCGAGGGCCCGGTCCGCGCCCCCCGCGGTACAGCCGTCGGCGATGCCCAGCACACGCCGGTGCCGGCCATTGAAGGGCCGCTCGATGCGCCCGCCATTGGAATACCACAGCAGCGTCACCGGCAGCACCGCGGGGTCTTTCAGCACGAAAACGATGTCGTCCTCCGCCTCGCGGATCACCGCCGTCCAGCCCAGCGCGTTCCCGTCCGCCTCGATCAGGGCCACCATATCCTCGTGCTGCTCCGCCTCGGGATAGCGGTGAAGATCGACCGCGCCATCGCGCCCGGGAAAGGCCGACAGGTCGGAGCCCGCCGCCGGATAGTCCAGCCAGTGGCGCCCCGGCTCCAGCGGCTGATCGGGCGTGCAGGCCCCCCGCTTGGGCGAGAAACACAGCCGCCCGCCACGCTCCAGGTGCAGCATCGGATGATTCGCCACGGGCAACGCGCCCTCGCCCCCGCTCAGCCGGTGCGACTGGTAGAGGATCGGCTCGCCGCAGCGCAGCCGCAGCTCTTTCTCGATCACGGCGCCCTGGACCGTGCGGGTCAGCCGCAGCCGTGCCGCCGCGGCCTGCCCCGACTGCACCAGCTCCGCGACCTCCCACACGCTGTTGGCGGCGCCGCCATAGTCCAGGCCGTCGCCGCCCCAACCATGGGGCGCGCAAAAGAAATCTCCGGCCAGCCGCCGTTCGACCATCGGCAGGCTGTCATCGGCCTGAATATCGGGATCGTCCAGCCAGGGCGCGGCATGCAGGGGCTCCAGCAGGTGCGCCCCCTCTTCGATGGCAAGCGACCTGACATGGCCCAGCCGCGCGTCAATGCGCAGCCGCGCGCCGGGCACGCGCAAGGTCATCAGGTCCGACACAACAACACACTCCTGAATTAACTAATTGATAGTCTTATCGAAAAAAAGAGGTCAATCAAAGCGTCAGCCGGGAAACGGTGTGTTGTCGGATATGGCACCGCGATACCCGACCGCGACCACGAATTTCTCCGAACTGTCCGACCGGCTTGCCGGGGGCTTGACGTTGGCCACCTTGTCGAAGCGCCGCTTCAACAGCGTCTGAAGCTCGGACTCGGCGCCCCCGGCCAGCACCTTGGCCACGAATGTGCCGCCCTCTTCCAGCACGTCGAAGGCCAGCGCCGCGGCCGCCTCGCACAGCGCGACGATCCGCAGATGGTCGGTCTGCTTGTGCCCCGAAGAGGCCGCGGCCATGTCCGACATCACCACGTCGGCCTTGCCGCCCAGCCAGGCCTTGACCTTGTCGTCGGCGCCGTCCTCGAGGAAATCGAGCTGGTGGATCTCCGCCCCCGGCACCGGCTCGACCTCTTGCAGATCGACGCCCAGCACGCGGCCCTGTGCCTTGCCGGGCTTGGCGCCCAGCGCGTTCACCCGCGCCACTGCCACCTGGCACCAGCCACCGGGCGCGCAGCCCAGGTCGACGACCCGCGCGCCGGGCTTGAGGAAATGGTACTTGTCGTCCAGTTCCAGGATCTTGAACGCCGCGCGCCCGCGATAGCCCTCGGCCTTGGCGCGCTTGACATACGGGTCGTTGAGCTGGCGTTCCAGCCAGCGCGTCGAGGACAGCTTGCGCCCTCGCGCGCTCTTGACCTTGACCTTCAGATCGCGCTGCCCGCGCCCGCTGCTGCCCTTGCCTTGCGCCATCCGTTTGCCCGGCCCGCCCCGCAGCGCGCCGCCCCCTGATCTTCTTCTGGCCAAAAATATCCAGATACCGCACTTGCCGCAAATGCCGCCCGGCGGCAAGCGCGGCTCAGAAAGGCCCGTCTTCCAGCACGCCGTCCGCGCTCATCTGCGCATAGAGCAACCCCTCGCGCAGGCCCCGGTCGGCCACCGATATGCGGTCGGTCGGCCAGATCCGCATAAGCGCCTGCAGGATCGCCGCGCCCGACATGATCAGCGCGTGCCGGTCGCGGCCGATGCGCGGGTCGGTGCGCCGCCCCTCGGGGCCGAGGCTCAGGTAATCGCGGATCACCGTGTCGATCTGGCGCGAGGTCATGCGCAGACCGTCGACCTTGGTCCGGTCATAGCGTTTCAGCCCAAGGTGGCTGGCCGCCACTGTGGTCACCGTGCCCGAGGTGCCGATGATCTGGAACCCGTGACCCACCTCGCCGGCCACGTAGGGCGAGAAATCGGCGAGGTTTTCCTCGAAAAACCAGCTCATCAGCGCAAAGCGCGCGGCATCGTCCTCGACATCGTCGAACTGTTCCTTCAGCGTCGCCACGCCCAGCGGCACCGAGATCCAGTCGACCACGCGGGCCGCCGGGAACGGGCTGTCCTTGGCGACAAAGCCGGCATGCAGCCGCATGATCGCCCGCGGCCGGTCGTGGCGCGGCACCGCGGAGAGGTCGATCCAGACCAGCTCGGTCGAGCCGCCGCCGATATCGACGACCAGCAACTGCTCGGTCCGGGTCGAGACCAGCGGCGCGCAAGAGACCACGGCCAGCCGGGCCTCTTCCTCGGGCTGGATGATCTCCAGCGCGAGTCCGGTCTCGCGGCGGATCTGGCGGATGAAATCGCTGGCGTTCCTGGCGCGGCGGCAGGCCTCGGTGGCGACCAGGCGCATCCGCTCGACCCCGTGGCGCTCGAGCTTGCCCTTGCAGATGCGCATGGCCTGCACCGTGCGCCCGATCGAGGCGCGGCTCAGCCGGCCGGACGCCTCCAGACCGGTGCCCAGCTGCACCGATTTCGAGAAGCTGTCGACCACATGGAACTGGCTGCCCTTGGGCTGGGCAATCAGCATGCGGCAACTGTTTGTACCGAGATCCAGCGCAGCATAAAGCGTTGCCGGATCCGGCGGGGGTGGCGCGGGGGTTGCAACCGCTTTGGGGAACGCGCCCGCACCAACGGGACGCCTGGGCGCCATCAAATCGCCCTCCAACTCGAGTTGATCTCAAGGTAGCCGCGCTTTGGCCCGGGCGCAATGGCTGTGATCGGCCTCAGGCTCATGATCATCTTGAGAAAATTTCGCCGCGTCGCAGCTAGCCGCCGCGCCCGCGCTGGCCTAGACCTTTTCCCGCTCCGGGTCGCAAGCCGCGCGCATCCTGTCGAAAACCGGCGCCGCTGCGGCGAATTGCCGGATTACAAGCGTGTCAAGGAACGCAAGGGAATCAGCGATGCCCGAGGTCACCATTATCTACTGGCGGGATATCCCGGCGCAGGTGATCGTGGGCCGCGGGCGGCGGGCGGCCAAGCGGGTGCTGTCTGACCGCTTCGAGAAAGCCATCGACCGGGCGGCGATGAAGGCCGGTGCGCGCGACAGCGACGCCTACCTCGCCGACTGGCGCAGGGCCGATCCGTACCCGGCCGAGGGCACCGACGACGCGGTGGCCGAGGCCGAGGCGGCGCGGCTCGAGGCGGGCTATGACGAGGCCCGGCTAAGGGCGCTGATCGACACCTGCGGATGGGACGAGACGTGACCTCGCTTTGGGAGACCGCGATGGGATTGCTACCTTTCAGGAAACGCGACCAGGCCGCCATGTCGGCGGCCCAGATCGAGGCCCTCATGCAGGGTTTCTCGATCGAGGTGATGCCGCGTACCGCCACCAAGGTCGAGGATTTCCGCGCGCTGCTGCCCGCGGGCACGCGGGTCTACATCGCCCATCTCGACGGCACGTCCATCGACGAGATGGTGGCCACCGCCGCGCGGCTGCGCGCCGAGGGCTACGAGCCGATGCCGCATTTCCCCGCGCGGCTGATCGCCGACCGGGCGATGCTGGCCGACTGGATCGCGCGCTACCAGGGCGAGGCGGACGTGCGCCAGGGGCTGATCCTTGCAGGCGGCATCGGGCGGCCCCGGGGCGCGTACGACAATTCGATGCAGCTTTTGGAGACCGGGCTTTTCGACGCCGCGGGGTTTGTCCGGCTGCACGTCGCCGGCCACCCCGAGGGCAGCCGCGACATCGACCCCGACGGCACCGGCGCCAACGTGGCAGCGGCGCTGCGCTGGAAACAGGCGTTTTCTGACCGCACCGATGCGCAAATGGCCCTCGTGACCCAGTTCGCCTTCGAGGCCGCCCCGGTCATCGCCTGGGCCGAACGGCTGGCCGCCGACGGCATCGGCCTGCCGATCCATATCGGCGTGGCGGGCCCGGCCAAGCTGCAGACGCTGGTGAAGTTCGCCGTGGCCTGCGGCGTGGGCCCCTCGATGAAGGTCTTGCAGCGCCGGGCCCGCGACGTGTCCAAGCTGGTACTGCCCTTCGAGCCGACCGAGTTCCTCGCGGGGCTGGCCGCCCACAAGGCCGCCTATCCCGAAAGCCCGATCGCGGGGGTGCATTTCTTTCCTCTGGGCGGTATCAAGACCTGTGCCGAGTGGACCCAAGACCACGGCGGCGCCGCCGCGCGCCCCGCCGCAGCCCTTCAATAAGGATCCCGCATGACCCGCACCGTTCTGGAATCGAAGTCCAAGACCATCGCCATCGGTTTCGACGAGCCGTTCTGCGTGATCGGCGAGCGCATCAACCCCACCGGCCGCAAGAAACTGGCGGCCGAGCTGGAGGCGGGCGATTTCTCGACCGTCGAGAAGGACGCGCTGGAACAGGTCGCCTGCGGCGCGATGGTGCTCGATGTCAATGCCGGCGTGGTTTACAACTCAAACCCCAACCCCAACGAGACCGAGCCGCCCCTGATGCGCAAGATGATCGAGCTTGTTCAGGGGCTTGTGGACGTTCCCTTGTGCATCGATTCAAGCGTGCCGGGCGCGCTGGAGGCGGGGCTGGAGGTGGCCGAGGGGCGGCCCATGGTCAATTCCGTCACCGGCGAGGAAGAGCGGCTGGAGCGCGTCCTGCCGCTGATCAAGAAATACAACGTGCCCGTGGTGGCGATCTCGAACGACGATACCGGCATTTCCGAAGATCCCGACGTGCGCTTTGCCGTGGCCAAGAAGATCGTCGAACGCGCCGCCGATTTCGGCATCCCGGCGCATGACATCGTGGTCGATCCGCTGGTGATGCCGATCGGCGCGATGGCCACCGCCGGCCAGCAGGTCTTTGCCCTTGTCCGGCGGCTGCGCAACGAATTGGGCGTCAACACCACCTGCGGCGCGTCGAATGTCAGCTTCGGCCTGCCGCACCGGCACGGCATCAACGCCGCCTTCCTGCCGATGGCGATCACCGCGGGCATGACCAGCGCGATCATGAACCCCACGCGACCCGTCGAGATGGAGGCGATCCGCGCGGCCAACCTGCTGATGAACCACGACCCCAACGGCACGGCCTGGATCGCGTTTTCGCGGGTGCTCGACGCGGTGGCCGAGGGCACGCCCTTTCCCGAGGCGTCCAAGGCCGCGCAGGCCGCGGGCGCAGGGCGCGGCGGGCGCCGCCGGCGCCGCAGCGCCTGAGGCATCGCAAGGGGTTTGGAAACCGCGGCCCATCGGGGTATGCTGCGGGCAAAACAACAGGCAATGAGCAGACCCATGATCCCCAGACCTTCCCTCGCGCCGGCGCTTGCGCTGCTGGGCGCGCTCGCGCTGACCGGCTGCGGCAGCGCCCGCTTTGCCACCGATTATGCCGATGTCGTCGATGCCGAAACCGCGCGCGGCTGGACCGTCACCGAGGTCGACGTGACCGTGCCGCGCACGCTGACGGTGTCGGAAGAGAACAGCTATGCCCCCGAGGCCGACATCGTCTGGCGCGGAGAGCCGCGCGGCGACCGCTACGCCCAGGTCGACCGGATCATCACCGAGGCGGCCGAGGCCGGGGCCCGCGCCCTGACCGGGCCGCGCCCCGTGCGGCTGGAAATCGACGTGCTGCGCTTTCACGCGCTGACCGAACGCGCGCGCTACACGCTGAACAATGCCGGGGTGCATGACATCCTCTTTACCGCGCAGGTGGTGGATGCCGGCACCGGCCAGCCGCTGACCCCGCCCGACAGGGTGCAGGCCGACCTGATCGCCTATTCCGGCAAGGATGCGCTGGAGGCCGAGGCGCGGGGCGAAACCCAGCGCGTGCGCATCGTCGCCCACGTGACCGAGGTGATCGCCGGCTGGCTGGGCGCCGGTCCCGACCCGCGCGGCAGCTTTACCCGGCTCGGGCGCTAACGACCGGGCCTTGCGCCCCGTCGCGCGGGCGCTATCCCTTTGCCGGGCAGGAACAAGGAATTATCGCCGATGTCCGCCGACGACGCGCTGGTGATCTTCACGCCCTCGGGCAAGCGCGGCCGGGTGCCCAAGGGCACGGCCGTGCTGGCCGCTGCGCGCAAGCTGGGCGTCGATCTCGACAGCGTCTGCGGCGGGCGCGGCATCTGTTCCAAGTGCCAGGTGGCGCCGGCCTATGGCCGGTTTGCCAAGCACGGGGTGACGGTGGCCGAGGACGCGCTGTCGCCCGTCAACGCCGTCGAGCGGCGCTATGACGAAAAGCGCGGGCTGAAGCCCGGGCGCCGGCTGGGCTGTCAGGCGACGATCGAGGGCGACGCGGTGATCGACGTCCCGCCCGAAAGCCAGGTCCACCGCCAGGTGGTGCGCAAATCGGCCGACGCGCGGCCCATCGTGATGGACCCGGCCACCCGCGCGCTGATGGTCGAGGTGGCAGAGCCCGACATGCACGAGCCCACCGGCGACCTGGAGCGGCTGAACCGCGCGCTGGCCGCGCAATGGGGCGTCCGTCCCGCCAGCGCCCCCCTGCCCGTGCTGGCCGGCCTGCAACCCGCGCTGCGCAAGGGCAAGTGGCAGGTCACCGTCGCGCTGCATCAAGAGACCGAGGATGCCGCCCCGCGCATCCTCGACATATGGCCGGGGTTTTACGAGGGCGGGCTTTATGGCCTCGCCATCGACCTCGGCTCGACCACCATCGCCGCACATCTGACCGATCTGGTCACCGGCACGGTCAAGCATTCGGCGGGCATCATGAACCCGCAGATCCGTTTTGGCGAAGACCTGATGAGCCGCGTCTCCTACTCGATGATGCACGAGGGCGGCGCGGGCGAGATGACCGCCGCCGTGCGCGCCGCGCTGAACGACCTGGCCCGCGAGATCGCCGCCGAGGCCGGGGTCGAGCCCCGCGCCATCGTCGAGGCGGTTTTCGTCTGCAACCCGGTGATGCACCACCTCCTGCTGGGCATCGACCCGGTCGAGCTGGGCCAGGCGCCGTTCGCGCTGGCCACCTCGGATGCGCTTCGGCTGGGCGCGGCCGAGTTGGGGCTCGACGCGATCAACCCCGCTGCACGCGCCTACCTGCTGCCTTGCATCGCGGGCCATGTGGGCGCCGACGCCGCCGCCGTGGCGCTGGCCGAGGCGCCGGACAAGTCCGACGACCTGGTGCTGATCGTCGATGTCGGCACCAATGCCGAAATCCTGCTGGGCAACCGCGCGCGCGTCCTCGCCTGTTCCTCGCCCACCGGCCCTGCCTTCGAAGGGGCGCAGATCAGTTCGGGCCAGCGTGCCGCGCCGGGCGCCATCGAGCGGGTCGAGATCGACCCCGCCACCAAGGAGCCCCGGTTCAAGGTGATCGGCTGCGACCTGTGGTCGGACGATCCGGGCTTTGGCGCGGAAGTGGAAAAGACCGGCATCACCGGCATCTGCGGCTCGGGCATCATCGAGGCGGTCGCCGAGATGCGCATGGCCGGGCTGGTCGATCCCTCTGGCCTGATCGGCTCGGCCGAGCAGACCGGCAGCCCCCGCTGCGAGGCGGACGGACGCACCCATGCCTACCGGATTCACGACGGCACCGAGGCGGGCGGCCCGCGCATCACCGTGACCCAGGGCGATATCCGCGCGATCCAGCTGGCCAAATCGGCGCTCTACGCAGGGGCGCGGCTGCTGATGGACCGGATGGAGGTCGACCGCGTCGACCGGATCGTGCTGGCCGGGGCCTTCGGCGCGCATATCAGCCCGAAACACGCCATGGTGCTGGGCATGATCCCCGACGCCCCGCTCGACCGTGTCCGTTCGGCCGGCAACGCCGCCGGCACCGGCGCGCGCATTGCGCTGTGCAACCGCGCGGCGCGGGGGGCCATCGAGAAAACCGTGAAGGCCATCCACAAGGTCGAAACCGCCGTCGAACCGCGGTTTCAGGAGCATTTCGTGGCGGCCAACGCACTGCCCCACGCCACCGCGCCCTTCCCCGAACTGGCACAGGTGGTGACGCTGCCCAAGGTCAATTTCGGCGCCAGCGGCGAAGGCGGCGGGCGGCGGAGAAGACGGCGATAGCGCCTCGGTGCGGCCACTGGGCGCATCTTGAGCCGAGGACTTGCGTTGTCGGAAATCGGTAACTGAGCTACTGTTTGCACGCCTATAAGGTGTAATTTTCGTAACCAGTTATCTCGGAGGAGAAAAATATGAAAACCTTGATCGCTGCGGTGGCCCTTGCCATGGCTGCCGGCGGCGCTGCACAGGCGAGCCTCATCACGTCCGAATCCGATCCTGCCCTCACGGGGGCGAGCATCACCGACTTCAACAGCCAGACCATCGGGAACTTCACCAGCGCCAGCGTCGGGGACCTGACCTTCAGCGTGATCGGCGGCGGGCAACTGCGCTTTGCCCAGTTCAACGAAGGCGGCGATTTCGGCGGTGACGGTATCAACCTCTCGACCCGCGATCTCACCGACGACTTCCGGATCGATTTCGCCAGCCCGGTCAGCGCTTTCGCAACGATCTGGGGCGCGGCCAACACCACCTGGGACGTGTCGGTCTACGACTCCGGCGACAACCTGATCGAAACCCAGACCTTCCCCTCCGGCCCCCCCTACGACGAGTTCTTCGGCGTCGCCGCGGCCAACATCAGCTACGCGATCTTCGACCAGAACGGATCGCGCGACTGGGTTCTGCTGGATGACATCCGCGTGGTTTCGGGTGAAACCTCGCCGGTGCCGCTGCCGGCCGGCGGTCTGCTGTTGTTGAGCGGCCTCGGCGCCGCGGTGCTCTTGCGCCGCAGCAAGGGCTGAGCCGCAAGGCACAATATCGCAAAAGGCTGCGCGGGCTGACGCTCGCGCAGATCACCTGATCCGGGCCGGCAACGGCCCGGATCAGGCACAGCGATTCTCAGTCGACCAGGCCCAGCTGTCGGGCGATGCTGGCAGAGTCGTAATAGTCCCTGCCCTCGACCACCTTTCCGTCCTTCACGCGCATGACGCTGCAATACCGCGCCTCCATGCGGCGGCCACTGGGCGGAAACGTTCCGAGGCTCGACCTCAGAGGGCCGGTTTGCGTGCCCCGATTGGTGAACTCCACGACCGCCCAATCGCCCTGCACGATGACGTTGGTGATTTCCAGCGCGCCGTCAGGAAAGGCGGTCAGCCAGCGCTCGTAATCGCGCTTGTAGGCCTCGGGTCCGGGCAACAGCTCGCCGCGCGCGACATCCTCGAAGTGGCAATCCTCGGCGATCACAGACATGCCCCGCTCGGGGTCCCTGAGATCCCAGGATTCGTGGAACTTGCGCACGATCGTTTCGACATCATCCATCATTGCCCCCAAGGCTGAAAAGACTGCCGCCGCATGTGCGGCCCGACAGTGAAAGGTGACGCTTTTCGCCAGGGCAAAGCAATTCCCGCATCAATCCGCCGGCGCCAGCGGCCCGCCGAGAGCGGTGTCGGCCGGCGCGCGGCAGCCCTTGACGGGTCTCGGCAGTTTGACTAACTCTCGCTCACCCGGGCGGGTGTAGCTCAATGGTAGAGCAGGAGCTTCCCAAGCTTAAGACGAGGGTTCGATTCCCTTCACCCGCTCCAGCCCCTCTCAGATCCCGTAATAGCCGCGATACCACTCGACGAAGCGCGCCACGCCCTCGCGGATGTCGGTCTTGGGCTTGTAGCCCGTCAGCCGGTGCAAAAGCGTCGCATCGGCCCAGGTGGCCGGCACGTCGCCCTTCTGCATCTCCATCAGGTTGCGCTCGGCTTTCAGCCCCGTGGCCGCCTCGATGGCCTCGACGAAATCCATCAGCCGCACCTTTTCGGAGTTGCCGATATTGACCACCCGGAACGGCGCCACGGGCGACAGGCTGTCGCCGTCTTCGATGGCGTCCTCCGAGGCGGGCCGCTCGGGCACCGCGTCGATCAAGAGGCGGATGCCGCGCACCAGGTCGTCGACATAGGTGAAATCGCGGAACATCTCGCCGTGGTTGTACAGATCGATCGGCCGGCCCTTCAGGATCGCCTCGGTGAACTTGAAAAGCGCCATGTCGGGCCGGCCCCAGGGCCCGTAAACGGTGAAAAAGCGGAACATCGTCGTGGGCAGCCCGTAAAGGTGGGCATAGGCGTGCCCCATCGATTCATTCGCCTTCTTGGTGGCGGCGTAGATGGTCAGCTGGGTGTCGGCCTTGTCGGTCTCGCAAAACGGCATGTCCTCGTTTGCGCCGTAGACCGACGAGGTCGAGGCCATCAGCAGGTGCCCCACCCCGACCTCGCGCGCGGCTTCCATCACGTTGAAGGTGCCCACGACGTTGGCGTCGATATAAGAGCGCGGGTTTTCAAGGCTGTAGCGCACGCCCGCCTGGCCCGCGAGGTGCACGATCACCTCGGGGGCAAAGTCGCGCACCGTGTTCGACACCGCGATATCGTCTTCCAGCCGCGCAATTGTCGCCGAGAAGGCTTTGTTTTCATTCAATATCTGGTGGCGCCTCTCTTTCAGGCGCACATCGTAGTAATCGGTCAGCGCGTCATAGCCATGCACCCTCGCGCCTTCCTCCAGAAGACGCCGGGCAAGGTGGAACCCGATGAACCCCGCGGTTCCGGTGACCAGAACGCGCATTGCTATTCTCCCGCGGCTTTGCGCACGTAGTCTACAAGCTGACGGGTCGACCCGTCGAGCGCGTCCGCCCCCGCGCCGGTGGCGAGGATCGGCTCGAGCGTCTTGGCCAGTTCCTTGCCCAGTTCCACCCCCCACTGGTCGAAGGAGTTGATGCCGAGGATCACCCCCTCGACGAAGACCCGGTGCTCGTAAAGCGCCACGATCTGGCCCAGCACGTGCGGGGTAAGCTGCGGGTAGATCAGCGTGGTCGAGGGGCGGTTGCCGGGGAACACCCGGTGCCGCGCCTGGCGGTCCAGCTCCGCGCCTTCATATCCTTGCGCGGCGGCGATCTCGCGCGCCTCGGCCAGCGACCGGCCGCGCATCAGCGCCTTGGATTGCGCCAGCGCATTGGCGACCAGCAGGCGGTGATGATGGGCCAGGTCCGGCTCGTGCCCGCGCGCGGCCAGCAGGAATTCGCAGGGCACCACGCGGGTGCCCTGGTGGATCAGCTGGTAGAACGCGTGCTGGCCGTTGGTGCCGGGCTCGCCCCAGACGATGGGGCCCGTCGGGTGCGGGGCATCGGCGCCGTCCATCGTCACGCGCTTGCCGTTGCTCTCCATCTCCAGCTGTTGCAGATAGGCGGGCAGCCGCGCCAGCCGCTGGTCATAAGGCAGCACCGCGCGGCTGGCATGGCCGAGGATCTGCGCGTGCCAGATGCCGATGAGGGCCAGCAGGACCGGCAGGTTTTCGGCAAACGGCGCCTCGCGGAAATGCGTGTCCATCGCGTGGCCGCCGGCCAGGAAGGCGCGGAAATCGCCTGGCCCCACGGCCAGCATCAGGCTGAGGCCGATCGGCCCCCAGACGGAATAGCGCCCGCCGACCCAATCCTCGAAGCCGAAGACCCGCTCGGCCGCGATGCCGAATTCGGCGGTCTTGGCCCCGGCCGAGGACAGCGCGGCGAACTGGGCGCCGGGGTGGGCGACCGTTTCGGCCATCCAGTCGCGAGCGGTGGCGGCGTTGGTCATCGTCTCGATGGTGGTGAAGGTCTTCGACGCGACGATCACCAGCGTGGTGGCGGGGTCCAGCCCCTTGAGCGTGTCGTGGATATGCGCGCCATCGACGTTCGACACGAAATGACAGCGCGGACCGTCGGCATGCGGGGCCAGCGCCAGCGTGGCCATGACCGGCCCGAGGTCGGATCCGCCGATGCCGATATTGATGACATCGGTGATCTTGCCGCCCTGCCCCGAGAACCGCCCGGCGCGCACATCGTCGGCAAAGGCCGCCATCCGGTCGAGCGTTTGCAGCACGCCCTCATGCGCCTCGTCCAGCCCGGCGGGTGCCGCCCCGGCGGGCGTGCGCAACAGCGTGTGCAGCACCGCCCGGCCCTCGGTTTCGTTGATCTTCTCGCCGGAAAACATCGCCGTGCGCCGCTCTGCCACCCCGGCGGCATCGGCCAGCCCGATCAGCATCTCGCGGGTTTCGCCGTCGATATTGGTCTTGGAATAGTCGAACAGCATCTCGCCCAGCCGGGCCGAGAACTCCGATGCGCGGCCGGAGCCTTCGAACAACGCTGAGATCGCGCGCGCATCGACCGCCGCTGCCTTGTCGGCAAGGCGCTTCCATAAATCCATGTGTGTCTACTCTGCCCAGTGTATGGTTGCATTCTTCAGGATGGCCGAGACCGGCGCGAGGCGCGGGTCGTTCAGCTCGACCGCGCGTTCCAGCGCCGCGCGTTTCTCTTGGCCGGTGATGACCAGATGGGTCGACATCGCGCCGCGCAGCACCGGCGCGGTCAGGCTGATCCGGGGCTCGGGCGCGCCGGGCGTCTCGATCCTGATCACCGGCGGCGCGTCGGGCTCCAGCGCGGCCTCCAGCCCCTGCGCGCCGGGAAACAGCGAGGCGGTGTGCATGTCGTCACCCATGCCCAGAACCAGCACCGACAGCGGCAGGTAGCGAGAGACGCGGCTGCACAGGCCCTCCATCCCGTCGGCGCCGGGCCGCAGCCCGACGAACTGCGCCTCGGCCGCCGCCCCTACGAGCAGCCGCTCGCGGATCAGCCGCTCGTTCGAGCGGTCGTGATCGGGCGGCACCAGCCGTTCGTCGGTGGGGATCACCCGCACCCGGTCCCAATCCAGCGTCGCGGCGCAGAGATCGTCGAAGACCGGGCCGGGCGTGCTGCCCCCCGGCACCGCGAAACTGGCCCAGTCGGCATGGAACAGCGCCGCCTTCAGCTCGCCCGCCAGCACGTTGGCCAGGTCGATCGCCATCATGTCCCGGTCGGCATAGGTGATCAGCTTCATGGCCGCACCTCGCGCCAGCGCCGCGCGTCCTTGTGCATCAGCATCAGCGCGTCCTCGGGGCCCGACCCGCCCGGGTCGTAAGGCTCGGGCCGGTCGCCGCGCGCCTCCCATGCCGCGATGATCGGGTCGGCCCAGGCCCAGGCGGCCTCGACCTCGTCGCCGCGCATGAAGAGCGTCTGGTTGCCGCGGATCACATCCATGATCAGCCGTTCATAGGCATCCGAGATGTCGCGCACCCCCTCGCCCAGCGCTTCGGCAAAGGACATGTCGAGCGGCACCTCGATCAGCCGCATGCCGCCGGGGCCGGGTTCCTTGATCGTGACCTTCAGCTTGATGCCCTCGTTCGGCTGCAACCGGATCACCAGCACGTTCGACCGCTGCCCCGGCTGCTCGCCGAAGATCGAATGCGGCGGGTCCTTGAACGTGACGGCGATCTCGGAGGTGCGCGCCCTGAGCCGCTTGCCGGTGCGCAGGTAGAACGGCGTGCCCTTCCAGCGCCAGTTCGACAGGTGCAGCTTCAGCGCGATAAAGCTTTCGGTCGGGCTGTCGGGTGCCTCGGCATCCTCGAGATAGCCGGGCGTGCCGTTCATCGCGCGGTATTGGCCGCGCACGATATCGTCCGGGTCCACCGGGTCGAGCGCGCGGATCACCTTGAGCTTTTCGTCGCGCACCGCGTCGGGGTCGAAGGTATAGGGCGGCTCCATCGCGATCAGGCACAAAAGCTGCATCATGTGGTTCTGCACCATGTCGCGCATCGCGCCCGACTTGTCGTAGTAGTCGCCGCGCCCGCCCACGCCCACGGTCTCGGCCACGGTGATCTGGATGTGATCGACGTATTGCGCGTTCCACAAGGGCTCGAACAGCATGTTGCCAAAGCGCACGGCCATCAGGTTCTGCACCGTCTCCTTGCCCAGGTAATGGTCGATCCGGTAGATCTGATGCTCGACGAAATGGCGCGCCAGCGTCTCGTTCAGCGCCCGCGCCGAGGCCAGGTCGTGGCCGAAAGGCTTTTCCACGACGATCCGGCAGTCGGGGCCGGCGATGCCGTGGGTGTTCAGCCGCTCGGCCAAGTCGCCGAACAGGCCGGGCCCTACCGAGAAATAGAAGGCATGGATCGTGTCGGGCCGCATCTTGGCGGCCAGGGTGTCCCAGCCGTCGCCGCCGCGCGCGTCGATCCTGGTGTAGCTGACGCGATCGAGAAAGCCGGCCAGTTCTGCCCCGTCCTGCCGGTCGGCATCCACATGCTCGGCCACCGCCGCGCGCACAAGCTCGCGATAGGCCTCATCGGTCAACTCGGACCGCGCGGCGCCGATGATCCGCGCCCCCTCGGGCATCTGGCCCGCCTGGAACCGCCGATAGAGCCCCGGCAAGATCTTGCGCGTGGCCAGATCCCCGGTGCCGCCGAAGATCACCAGGTCGAACGGGTCGACCGGAATGACGCGTGAAGCCATGGATCCTCTCGCCGCAGGATGTGCCCTGCCCTGTCTAGCACGCCGCCCGGGGGGCGCAACGCCTCGGTGGCGCTCAGGCCTCCAGTTCGGCGTCCCAGTACAGGAAATCGAGCCAGGTCTCGTGCAGGTGGTTGGGCGGAAACTTGCGCCCCATGTTGCGCAGCTCTTCCGCGCCGGGCTGGCGCGGCGGCTTGCGCAGGTTCATGCCCACCTGCCGCAGGCTTTTCGAGCCCTTCCTGAGATTGCAGCGCGAGCAGGCGGCGACGACGTTTTCCCAGCTGGTGATGCCGCCACGGGCCCGCGGCACCACGTGGTCGAAGGTCAGATCCCCCGTAGTGCCGCAATACTGGCAGGAAAATTCATCCCTCAAGAAAAGATTGAAGCGCGTGAAGGCCACGCGCTTCTGTGGTTTTACGTAATCTTTCAGCACCACCACCGAGGGTATTCGGATTTCCATCGAGGGGCTTCGCACCACCTGGTCGTATTCGGCCACGATATCGACCCGGTCGAGAAAGGCCGCCTTGACCGCCTCCTGCCAGGGCCAGAGCGACAGAGGATAGTAGGAAAGCGGGCGATAATCGGCGTTCAACACCAGCGCGGGATGATGCCTCAGGCTACTGGGTTCCCTTACGAAAGTGGTCCTGAAATCGCCGTCCATTTTAGTGACTCCGCCTGCGCCCCGTCTGCCTGATCCCGGCCCGAGGCGGG
Source organism: Rhodovulum robiginosum (assembly GCF_003944755.1). GTDB lineage: Bacteria > Pseudomonadota > Alphaproteobacteria > Rhodobacterales > Rhodobacteraceae > Rhodovulum > Rhodovulum iodosum. Next base: position 200,867 of record NZ_RWGU01000047.1, on the reverse strand, counting down.
ACGCGCCCGCCCCTGCTCGATATGAACTATATATGGCGTTACCCGCCTGACAAGCCCCGCTAGATGCAGTACCTGCAAGTTGCAGGTAGCGCGATTCCGTGACGGGCACATGACGTTATCCACAGCCCCGCCGCAACGCGGCAGACCGCGCGGGCTGACAGCGCGCCGCGACCGCGCTAGATTCCGGCCCATGTCCGGCCCGGCCCTGCCCCCCGCCGACCCCCTCGGCCCCGTCCTCGAGGCCGCCCTTTATGCCGGCGACCTTGATGCCGCCGAGGCGTTTTACGGCGGCGTGCTGGGGCTTGAACGGATCGTGCGGGTGGGCCGGCGGCACGTGTTTTTCCGTGCCGGCCACAGCGTCGTGCTGATCTTCAACCCCGACGAGACGTGCAAGCCCCCCGCCCCCGGCAAGCTGCCGGTGCCGCCCCACGGCGCGCACGGGCCCGGCCATCTTTGCCTCTCGGCCGGCCGCGCGGCCATAGCCCGGTGGCGCACCCGGCTGGTGGCCGCGGGCCACGACGTAGAGGCCGAGTTCGACTGGCCGAACGGCGCCCGCTCGCTCTATTTCCGCGACCCGGCCGGAAACTCGCTGGAACTCGCCGAGCCGCGGCTTTGGTTTTCCCGATAGGCCGCGCGCGGCCCTACGCGTCGAGCCCGAACCGGTCGCGGATAAAGGCCAGCGCAACGCTCAGCCCGTCGGGCGCGATGCCGTGGCCGGTGCCCTTCATCACATGGGCATAGACCTGGAACCCCGCGCCGGTCAGCGCCTCGCCGGCCTCGGGCAGGGCCTGCACCGGCACCACGTCGTCCTGGTCGCCGTGGACCAGCAGAACGGGCGGTTTCGTGGCCGCCTCGTCGGCCAGCGCCTCGGGGCGCAGCAGGCGCCCGGAAAAGCCCACGATCCCGGCGAAGGCATCCGCGCGCCGCGGCCCCACGTGAAGCGCCATCATCGTGCCTTGCGAAAAACCGAAGAGCACCGTGTCCTCGGGTGCGATGCCCTCGTCCTCGGCGACCGCGTCGAGCCAGGCGTTCAGGTCGTCCACCGCGCGCAGCATCCCCGCCTCGCCCTGTTCCTCCGACGAGCCGTCGATCCAGGGGATCGGGAACCACTGGTAGCCGAACGGCACCCCGGCGCAGGCTTCCGGCGCGTCGGGGGCCAGGAAGGCGGTGCCCGGCAGGTGCGGCGCCAGCGGCTCGGACAGGCCCAGCAGATCGGCCCCGTTCGCGCCGTAGCCGTGCAGGAAGATCACCAGCCGCTCGGCCTCGTCTTTCGCCGCACCGGCGCGGCCCGCCTCCAATGCCCTCGTCATCGTACCCCCTCGCGGTCTTTCGCCACCCGGTAGTAGGCCCAAAGCGCGCGCGCCGCAACGGCACGCCACGGCGACCAGGCCTCGGCCATCTCGCGCAGCGCCTTTTCCTTGGGCCGCTCGTCCAGCGCGAAGAGCAGCCGCGCCGATTCCTGCAGCGCCAGATCGCCCGGCGCGAAGACATCGGCGCGGCCCAGCGAGAACATCGTGTAGATCTCGGCCGTCCAGATGCCGATACCCGGCACCGCGACAAGGGTCTCGACCACTTCGTCGGTGGGCGCGGTCCTGAGCGCCTCGAAATCGATTTCCGAGGCGGCCAGCGCCTTGGCGTAGCGCACCTTCTGCCGGCTCAGCCCGGCGGCGCGCAGCGTCTCGTCCTCGGCGGCGGCCACCGCCGCGGGCCCGGTCAGCCCGGCCGCCTTGAGACGGCCCCAGATCGCATCCGCCGCGGCGACCGAGACCTGCTGGCTGACGATCGCGCCGAAAAGCGCATCGAACCCGTCGTCCCGCCGGCGCAACGGCAGCGGCCCGGTGAGTTCCAGCACATGGGCAAAGCGCGGCTCGACCCGCGCGAGGTGCTCGGCCCCTTCGGCGACGCAGGCTTCGGTTTTTATGATCCGTCCCACCATGGCCCCGGACTCTGCCGATCGGGGGGCGGAACGCAAGCACAAGCACGCGTCGCGCGACCGGGCATCGCCCGCCCCCGCCCGACGCTCAGATGGCGCGGTAGATCAGGATCACGCCCAGCAAGACGGCCAAGGCAATGCCCAGATTGACCGGGTCGCTCGCGACTCCGTCGATCCAGCCGACCAGATCGACGCTGTCCAGCCCGCCGCCGTTGCCGCCGCCGCCGACGCGGGCACCGCCGCCCGCCGCTATTCCGTATTCGACCATCGCTTTCCCCTTCGCGGGCCAAGCTCGTGGCAGAGAGCTTAGCCCCGAAACCCGGTTTCTTCACGAAAAAACCGAAGCGTGCCGCGGCACGGGGCCGGCGCCGTCACCCGTCGCCGCCCGACAACCCCTTCAGGATGGGGCAGTCGGGACGGTCGTCGCCGGCGCAGGCCTCGATCAGTTCGGACAGGGTCGCGCGCATCGCTTCCAGCTCGGCCAGCTTGGCGTCGATCTGCTCGAGATGGCCGCGGGCGATGCGTTTCACGTCGGCGCTGGCGCGCCCCTTGTCGTCGTAAAGCGCCAGCAGCGCGCGGCATTCCTCGATGGTAAAGCCCAGCGACCGGGCGCGGCCCAGAAACACCAGCCGGTGCAGGTCGGTCTGCGAAAAGGCACGGTAGCCGTTTTTCGTCCGGCCGGGCGCGATCAGCCCGATCTCCTCGTAGTAGCGGATGGTCTTGGCCGGAAGTCCCGCCAGCTCGGCCACCTGCCCGATATTCATGCCTGCACCGGCGCGACGTGGCGCAGGCGAAGCGCGTTCGTCACCACGAAGACAGAGGACAGCGCCATCGCGCCCGCCGCCAGCATGGGCGACAGCATCGGCCCGCCAAAGGGCGCCAGCAGACCCGCCGCCACCGGTATCAGCAGAACGTTATATCCGAAGGCCCAGAACAGGTTCTGCCGGATATTGCCCATCGTGCGCGCGCTGAGGCGCCGCGCGTTGGCCACGCCCGAGAGGTCCCCCGACATCAGCACCACGTCGGCGGTTTCGATGGCCACATCCGTGCCGGTGCCGATGGCGATGCCGATATCGGCCGCCGCCAGCGCCGGCGCGTCGTTGATGCCGTCGCCGACGAAGGCAAGGCGGCCCTTGGCTTTCAGCGCCTCGACCGCGTCGCGCTTGCCCTCGGGCAGGACGCCGGCCACCACATGGTCGATGCCCAGATCGGCGGCCACGGCGCGGGCGGCGGCCTCGGTGTCGCCGGTGATCATCGCGGTTTCGATGCCCTGCGCGTGCAACGCGGCGATGGCCGCGCGGGCCGAGGGCTTGACCGGGTCCGACACGCCCAGCACCCCGGCCGCCCGCCCGTCGATGGCGACATAGACCGGCGTCGCGCCGGTCTCGGCCAGTTGCGCCCCGAGCGGCCCGAGCGCCCCGAGATCGACGCCCTCGCGCGTCATCAGGCGCTCGGCGCCGACCAGCATCTCGGCGCCCTCGACCAGCCCCTTCAGGCCAAAGCCCGGCAGCGCCTCGACCGCCTCGGCCGCGGGCAGCGGCCTGCCGGCCGCCGCCGTCACCGCGCGCGCGATGGGATGCTCAGACCGCGCCTCGACCGCCGCGGCGAGCGCCAGCAGGCGCTCGCGCGCCATGCCGTCTGCCGGGTGGATGGCCGTTACCTCGGGCCGCCCCTCGGTCAGGGTGCCGGTCTTGTCGAAGGCCACGACGCGCACGCCCTGCAACGATTGCAGCGCCTCGCCCTGGCGAAACAGCACGCCCATATCCGCCGCGCGGCCGGTGCCGACCATGATAGAGGTCGGCGTGGCCAGCCCCATGGCGCAGGGGCAGGCGATGATCAGCACCGAAACGCCGGCGACCAGCGCCAGCCCCAGCGCGGGCTGCGGGCCGAAGATCAGCCAGGCGATCACCGTGACCAGCGCCGTGGCCATTACCGCGGGCACGAAACGCGCGGTGATCCGGTCGACCAGCCCCTGCACCGGCAGCCGCGCGGCCTGCGCCGCCTCGACCATGGCGATGATCTGCGCCAGTGCGGTGTCGCGGCCCACCCGCGTGGCGCGCAGCCTGAGCGCGCCCTGCCCGTTCACCGTGCCGCCGGTGACGCGGTCGCCCGGCGACTTTTCCACCGGCACCGGCTCTCCCGTCAGCATCGATTCGTCGACATAGGACCGCCCCTCGACCACCTCGCCATCGGTGGCGATGCGCTCACCCGGGCGGGTCTCGATGACATCGCCGGGCTGCAGCGCGTCGATGGACCGTTCGACCACCCCCGCCTCGGTGACGACCCGCGCCGTCTTGGGTTGCAGCCCGGCCAGCCGCCGGATCGCGGCGCCGGTGCGTCCCTTGGCCCGCGCCTCCAGCCAGCGGCCCAGCAGGATCAGCGTGACGATCACCGCCGCGGCCTCGAAATAGACATCTCGCGCGCCCTCGGGCAGAAGGCCGGGCGCGAAGGTGGCCACGGTCGAATAGCCCCAGGCCGCCGCGGTGCCCAGCGCCACCAGCGCGTTCATGTCCGGCGCGCCCCGCAGCAACAGCGGCACGCCGTGCAGGAAGAAGCGCCGCCCGGGCCCGGCCAGAACGGCCGTGGTCAGAACGAACGCGATCAGCCGCACGCCCTGGGCGCCGAACACCCCCTCGGCAAAGCCGGGCCAGAGATGCCCGCCCATCTCCAGCACCACCACGGGCAGTGCCAGCCCGGCGGCCAGCGCGGTGGCGCGCGCCAGGTGCCGGATCTCGCCCTCCTGACGGTCCTGATGCGCGGTCTCGCCCGCGACCGGCGCCGCGGCATAGCCCGCCTCGCGCAGCGCGCCCACCAGGGCGGCCGCCGTGACCGCGCCCTCGGCGCCGCTGACGCTGGCCCGTCCGGTGGCGAGGTTCATCCGCGCCGCGGCCACGCCCGGCACGCCCGTCAGCGCCGCCTCGATCCTGCGCACGCAGGACGCGCAATGCGCCCCTTCCACCTCCAGCTCGATCTCGGACCGGGGCACGCCGAAGCCGGCGGCCTCGACCGCGCCGAAGATCGGCGCTGCCTGCCCCTCGTGCGATACCTCGGCCGTGGCGTTGGCGAGGTTGACCCGCACCGCGCTGACCTGGGGCAGCGCGTCCAGCGCCGCCTCGGCGCGGCGCACGCAACTGGCGCAGTTGAGGCCGTCGAGGCGGAAACGCAGGGTTTGTGCGGCGGTCATCGGAATCTCCTTGCCTGATGGCGCAGAGATAGGACTTCCTGTAACTGGAAGGTCAAGGGGCGCGACGATCCGGCACCGCCCGCAATCGCGCTTGAATCAAATGGGCCGGCACGTTAGGTTTTCCGACACTTCCGCTCAACGACAAAAGGAACGACACCATAGCCCGCAGACCGCACAACGCGCCGCCCACGCGCGACACCGGCCCCCGCGTCAACGGACGCATCCGGGCCCCCGAAATCCGGCTCATCGGCGCCGAAGGCGAAAATGTCGGCGTGGTCACACCCGCCCGTGGCATGGAACTGGCCGAACAGGCCGGGCTCGACCTGGTGGAGATCTCGCCAAACGCGACCCCGCCGGTCTGCAAGATCATGGATTTCGGCAAGTTCAAATACGAGACCCAGAAACGCGAGGCCGAGGCGCGGAAGAAGCAGAAGATCATCGAGGTCAAGGAGGTCAAGTTCCGGCCGAACACCGACACCCACGACTACGACGTCAAGATGCGCAACGTGTTCAAGTTCCTTGAGAACGGCGACAAGGTGAAGGTGACGCTGCGCTTCCGCGGCCGCGAGATGGCGCACCAGAACCTCGGGCGCGAGCTGTTGGAACGGGTGGCCGAAGACGTCAAGGAGATCGGCAAGATCGAGAACATGCCGAAGATGGAAGGCCGCCAGATGATCATGATGATCGGGCCGCTGCCGCAGAAATAACGCGCCTGACCGCCGGACAGATCGCCCCCGCCCCCGGCGGGGGTTTTCGTTGGCGCCCGCGCGAAACTGTTCGAAAGGGTTGCCGCAGGCCTTTCGAAAATGAATGGCCCCGCCAGGGGCGGGGCCAGAATCCTGCAAGAAATGCCGCCAAGACCGTTTTCACATGGCCCTGGCTTGGGGCGGGTCAGCCAGCCGCGGCCACTGCCCGCCCGGTCATCACCTTGGCCAGGTGCGCGCGGTACTCGGGCGTGCCGTGCAGATCGCCGATCATGTTGTCCGCGGCGAGGCTGAGGCCCGAAATCGCGTCGGGGCTGAAATTGGCCGACAGCGCCTCCTCGGCTTCGGTCCAGCGGAACACGCCCTCTTCGGAGGCGCCGGTCACCGCCACGCGCACCCCGCCCGCGAATTTCGCCACGAAGACGCCCACCAGCGCAAAGCGAGAGGCAGGCTGTTCGAACTTCATGTAGGCGGCCTTCTCGGGCACCGGAAAGCGGATCTCGGTGACGATCTCGCCCTCCTCCAGTGCCGTGGCGAACATCCCCTCGAAGAAATCGTCCGCCGCGATCTCGCGGTTGGCGGTCTTGATCGTGGCGCCCGAGGCCAGCACCGCGGCCGGGTAACAGGCCGACGGGTCGTTATTGGCGACGCTGCCGCCGATGGTGCCGCGGTTGCGGACCGCCGGGTCGCCGATATTGCCCGCAAGCGCCGCCAGCGCCGGGTAATGCGCCGCCGCCTCCTGCGCGATCGCCGCGTGCGTCGTCGTCGCGCCCACGCAAAGCGCGCCGTCATCGGCCACGCACACCCCCGCAAGCTCGGGGATGGCGGTCAGGCTGACCAGCCTGGCCGGCGCTGCCAGCCGCTGTTTCAGCGTCGGGATCAGTGTCTGCCCGCCGCCCAGCGCCTGCGCCTCTTCCTCGGACATCAGCGCGATGGCCTCGTCCAGCGTGGCGGGGCGGTCGAATTCGAATGCATACATGTCTCTCTCCTCAGCCCTGCATGGCGGCCCAGACGCGGCTCGGCGTCAGCGGCATGTCGATATGGGTGATGTCGCTATGGCCCGCGCGCTGCAGCGCGTCGACCACGGCATTGACCACCGCGGGCGGGCTGCCGATGGCGCCGGCCTCGCCGCAGCCCTTCACCCCCAGCGGGTTGTGGGTGCAGGGCGTCTGGCAGGAATGGTCGACGGTGTAGAACGGCACGTCATCGGCCCGCGGCATGGCGTAATCCATGTAGCTGCCCGACAAGAGCTGGCCGTACTCGTCATAGGTCGCCCCTTCCAGCAGCGCCTGCCCGATGCCCTGCGCGAGCCCCCCATGCACCTGCCCATCGACCACCATCGGGTTGACGATATTGCCGAAATCGTCGGCCGCGGCGAAAGACAGGATCGTGACCTTGCCGGTGTCGGGGTCGAGCTCGACCTCGCAGGCATAGGCCCCCGCGGGGAAGGTGAAGTTGTTGGGGTCGTAAAACGCCGTCTCCTCCAGCCCCGGCTCGATCTCCTCCAGCGGATAGTTGTGGGGCACGTAGGCCGCCAGCGTCACGTCCCCCCAGGCGACCGACTTGTCGGTACCGGCCACGGTAAAGGCGCCGTCCTTCAGCTCGATATCCTCGGGGCTCGCCTCCATCAGGTGGGCCGCGATCTTCTTGGCCTTGGCGATGATCTTCTCGGTCGCCCGCACCATGGCGCTGCCGCCCACCGCGAGGCTGCGCGAGCCGTAGGTGCCCATGCCCATCGGCGTGTTGGCGGTGTCGCCATGGACGATCTCGACCATGTTCTCGTCCAGCCCGATCATGTCGGCCACCACCTGGGCAAAGGTCGTCTCGTGCCCCTGGCCGTGGCTGTGGCTGCCGGTCATGACCACCAGCCCGCCGGTGGCGTTCACCCGCACCGTGGCCGATTCATATAGCCCGGCACGCGCGCCCAACTGCCCCACCAGGTGGCTGGGCGCAATCCCGCAGGCCTCGATATAACAGTTCAGCCCGAGCCCGCGCAGCTTGCCCCGCGCCTTGCTCTCGGCCAGCCGCGCCTCGAACCCCGCCACGTCGGCGATCTCCAAGAGCTTGTCCAGCGTCGCGTGGTAATCCCCGGTGTCGTATTCCACCGCCACCGGCGTGGCATAGGGAAACTCGGTGACGAAGTTCTTGCGCCGGATCTCGACCGGGTCGATCCCCATCTCGCGCGCCGCCTTGTCGATGACGCGCTCCAGCTGGAACGTCGCCTCGGGCCGGCCCGCGCCGCGATAGGCATCGACCGGCACGGTGTTGGTGAACACCGCCTTGACGTTCACGTAGATCAGCGGCGTCGTGTAGTTGCCGGCCATCAGCGTGCCGTGCAGCCAGGTCGGCACCGACGGCGCAAAGGTCGACAGATACGCCCCCATATTCGCGTAGGTCTCGGTGCGGATCGCCTGGAAATGGCCCTCCGCGTCCAGCGCCAGCTCGATCTTGGTGACGTGGTCGCGCCCGTGGGCATCGGTGATGAAGCTTTCCGAGCGCTGGCATGTCCATTTCACCGGCCGGCGCAGTTGTTTCGCCGCGAAGGTGCAAAACGCCTCTTCCGCATAGTGAAAGATCTTGGACCCGAACCCGCCGCCCACGTCGGGCGCCACCACGCGCAGCTTGTGCTCGGGGATGCCCAGAACGAACGCCCCCATCAGCAGCCGGATCACATGGGGGTTCTGGCTGGTGGTATAAAGCGTCGAGTCGTCGGTGCCGGTATTGTAATCGCCCACCGCCACCCGCGGCTCCATCGCGTTGGGCACCAGCCGCTGGTTGACCAGTTCCAGCGTGGTCACATGGGCGGCCTTGTCGAAGGCCGCGTTCACCGCCTCGCGGTTTTCCTCGACGAAGCCCCAGTCGTAGCAGAGGTTGCTCTCCAGGTCGTCATGCACCTTCGGCGCGGCGCTCTCCAGCGCCGCCTTCATGTCCAGCACCGGCTCCAGTTCCTCGATATCGAAGACCACCGCCTCGGCCGCGTCGCGGGCCTGGGCCTCGGTCTCGGCCACCACCACGGCGATCGGGTCGCCGACATGGCGCACCTTGCCCTGGGCCAGCACCGGGTGGCCGGGCTCCTGCATCACCTCGCCGAAGCGGTCGGTCACCTGCCATCCGCAGGGCAGCCCGCCCACGCCTTCGAAATCGGCCCCGGTAAAGACACGCAGAACACCGGGCATGCCCGCCGCGGCTTCGGTCTCCACCTTGTTCAGCCGCCCATGGGCCACCGGCGAGCGCACGAACCAGGCATAGGCCTGGCCATGCAGGTTGATATCGTCGGTATAGCGGCCCCGACCCGTCAGGAACCGCACATCCTCGCGCCGCTTGCTGCTGGCGCCGATGCCGTGATCTTTCGGCATGGTCTCTCCTCCCTGAGATTGCCGGCCGCGCCCCGCGCGCCGGCTGCGGCGCTTGCCGCTTATTCCGCCGCGATCGCCACGTCCTGCCCGGACGCGGCCATGATCGCCTTGACGATGTTGTGATAGCCGGTGCAGCGGCAGAGGTTGCCCTCCAGGTAATCGCGCACCTCCGCCTCGCTGGGCTTGGGATTTTCCGCCAGAAGGGCCGCCGCGGACATCACCATCCCCGGCGTGCAGAACCCGCATTGCAGCCCGTGATGGTCCTGGAACGCCTGCTGGATCGTCGACAGCGACCCGTCGGCATCGGCCATGCCCTCGATCGTGGTCACCTCGGCGCCCTCGGCCTCGGCGGCGAAAATCGCGCAGGCTTTCACCGCGCGGCCGTCGACATGCACCACGCAGGCGCCGCACTGGCTGGTGTCACAGCCCACATGCGTGCCGGTCAGGCCCAGCCCCTCGCGCAGAAATTGCACCAGGAGCGTACGCCCCTCCACCTCGCCCGTGACGGGTTTGCCGTTCACGGACATGCTGACCTTGGCCATTCTCTCTCCTCCCTGTGATCTTTTGCCGCGAGTAAATCACGCGGGCCGGCATTTGAGAACCGTTGATTTCGGGCGCCGCCCCGCCCCCTTCTTCTTGGCGGAAATACCCAAATCCCACCGTGCCGCCGGGGCCCGGGCCGGGCACGGCGCGCGGCCTTGCCGGTTTCGCGCTTGCACGCCCGCGCGCGCCATGCCTGAGTGGTACGAAAAAGGAGACCCGCCCATGCCGCTCGACCTCTGGCTCGCCTTCGTCGCCGCCTCCGCCGTGCTGCTGGTCATCCCCGGGCCCACGATCCTGCTGGTGCTGTCCTACGCGCTCAGCCAGGGCCGGCGGGTCGCGGTGGCCATGGCGCTGGGCGTTGCCTTGGGCGATCTGGTGGCGATGACCGCCTCGCTGGCCGGGCTGGGCGCGCTGGTGCTGGCCTCGGCCACGCTTTTCACCGCGTTGAAATGGGTCGGCGCGGCCTATCTCGTCTATCTCGGCGTCAAGCTGTTGCGCGCGCCTCCGGTGCTGGCCGCCGAGATCGACCCCGAACCGCGCCCGGCCCGCGCGATCTTCGGCCATGCCGCCGCGGTGACCGCGCTCAACCCCAAATCCATCGCCTTCTTCATCGCCTTCGTGCCGCAATTCCTGCGCCCCGAGGCACCGCTTGCCCCGCAATTCGGCATCCTGATCGCCACATTCGTGACACTCGCCGCGCTCAACGCGCTGGCCTACGCGCTTCTGGCCGACCGGCTGCGCGCGCGTATCCGCCGGCCCGCCGTGCTGCGCTGGATGAACCGCGCCGGCGGCGGGGCGCTGATGGGGATGGGGGCATTGACCGCGGGCATGGCCCGCGCCTGAGCCGATGCCCGCGCTCGCCGTTCTCACCGTCCGCAACGAAGGCGCCTTCCTTCTGGAATGGCTCGCCCATCATCAGGCGGCGGGCTTTACCGACTTCCTCGTGTTTTCCAACGACTGCGCCGACGGCACCGACGCGATGCTCGACCGGCTGGCCGCGCTGGGGCATCTGATCCATGTGCCTAACCCCGGCCCCCACAAGAACGGCGCGCAATGGTCGGCGTTGAAGGCCGCCGACCGGCATGAGGCGACGCAAGCGGCCGACTGGATCGCCGTTCTCGATATCGACGAGTTCGTCAATGTCCACGCCGGCGACCGCACTCTGCCGGCGCTGATCGACGCGCTGCCCGGGGCCACCGCCATCACGCTGACATGGCGGCTTTTCGGCAATGGCGGGGTGGTGGCCTACCAGGACCGCCCCGTGACCGAACAATTCACCCGCGCCGCGCCCCGCGTCATGGGCTGGCCCTGGCGCGCGGCGATGTTCAAGACGCTCTTTCGCAACGATGGCACTTACGGCAAGCTCGGCATCCACCGCCCGCGCCAGCCCGACCCCGACCGCATCGGCCAATCTGTCTGGGTCGACGGATCGGGCCGCGCCCTGCCCGATGCCTTTCGCAAGTCCCGCGTCTTCAACGCCTACGGGCGGGACAATTACCGGCTGGTGCAGCTCAATCACTATCCCCTCGGCGCGATGGAAAGCTTCGTGCTCAAGGCCGATCGGGGCCGCGCCGGGCACTGGGCGCTGCCCATGGCCATGGACTACTGGGTCGAGCGCAACCTCTGCGCCGAGGAAGACCGCACGATCGCGGCCCTTGCCCCCGCCCGCGACACCCGTCTCGCCACGCTCAGGGCCGATGACGATCTCGCCCGGCTGCACGCCGCCGCCGTGGCCTGGCGCCACGCCCGGTTCGCCGATTTGATGGCCGAAGACGCGCCGCGCGCGCTTTTCGGCCGGCTGCTGATGACCCCGCCGTCGCGGGCGCTGACGCCCGAGGAAACCGCGCTGATCACGGCTCACGCAAACAGGGCCAGGGGAGGTAAGGTCACCTAATTCCACAGAAATGGCCGCGACCACTTCCCAATTCTGCCCTAAAGCCCCGGCATAAGGTCGCAGAAGAAAACCACGCCCGAAACCGGGCAAAACGGAGCACCGCCAGCATGGATGACGACACCGCCAGCCCCTTGCAGCCCGATGGGCGCGACGAACTGAGCGAGTGGACCGCCATGCTGCAGGCCGTGGGCGAGAGCGAGGGGCATTTCGAAGAACTGGGCAGCGGCCACGGGGCGCTCTTTTCCGAAGAAGAGCGTCGTCTTTTGGTCACCTTCGAGCGCGGCAAGGACATCCGCGCCCGACGCATCGACCAGTTGCCGCTGGCCGCCACGCTGGCCGACGAAACCGGCTGGTCGCGGCTGACGGTGATCACCGAAAAGGACGACTGGTTCCGCTCGTCCGGGATCTTCGGCTATTTCGACCGGCTGATCGACGAGGATTTCTTCGAGGATTTCGACCGCGTCGTGTTCTACGGCGCCGGCATGGGCGGCTATGCGGCCGCCGCGTTTTCGGTGGCCGCGCCGGGGGCCACGGTGGTGGCGCTCAACCCCCAGGCGACGCTCGACCCGCGGGTGAGCGAATGGGACCCCCGCTTTCGCGCCCATCGCCGGCTGAACTTCACCGACCGCTACGGTTATGGCCCCGACATGGTCGACGCCGCCGGGCGGGCCTTCATCCTCTACGACCCGCTCAGCCTATACGACGCGATGCATTCGGCGCTTTATACCGCGCCTCATGTCAGCCGGTTGCGCTGCCCGCTCATGGGCGAGTGGATCGAGGAAGACCTGCTGAACACGGGCATCCTGCACGATGTCATCGACGCCGCCTGCGAGGGCAAGCTCGACGAAATGGTGTTTCACCGGCTGTTCCGGGCGCGGCGCAACTACCCGCCCTACCTGCGGCGTCTGCTCAAGCGGCTCGACCAGGCCGAACGGCCGTACCTGTCGGCGCTCTTGTGCCACAACGTGACCAAACGCCTGAAAGGCCCGCGCTTCCGCACGCGCCTTGCGCAGCTTACCGAGGAATTCCGCCGCGAGGGCCGCTCTCTGCCCTGGCCCGACGATCCGGGCGACGAGGGCTGAGCGCGGCCGCCCGCGGCGGCAAAGGGTCAGTGATACACGCGGTCGCCCAGGACCTGCATGATCGCCTCTTGCCGCGTCAGCCCCATCCGGGCCAGATCGGCATCGCTCAGCGCGTTGAGCGCCTGCACCCGGCGCATGCGCGGGTGGTTCTCCATCATCCGCACCAGCCGGGCGAGCAATCCTGCGCCGCGGACCGAGGGGCTGGCGGCGCCCTGGGGGGTTGTATCTGCAAAGGCCATTCGGAAACTCCTGTTATGTTACAGTTGTTTCCTCCCTGTCGCTCAAGATAGGGAAACATGGCTGACTTGTCCATTGTGCGGCGCGCAACCCCGCCTTGCGGGATAGGCTCAACTCTTGAAGGGCTGCTCGGGATTGGCCGGCTTCTTGCGGCGGCGGCGCGGCGCGGGCTTGGACGCCGTCTTTGTCTTGTCCGGCGTGGCCGTGGTCGTGGCCGCGGCCTTGGGCGCCGCAGGCTTCTCGGCGGCGGCCTTGGACGCCGCAGGTTTCTCCGCGGTGGTCTTGGGCGCGGCAGGCGTCTCTGCCGCGGTCTTGGGCGCAGCAGGCTTCTCTGCCGCGGTCTTGGGCGCCGCAGGCTTCTCTGCCGCCGGCTTGGCGGTCTGCGCGGCGGGCTTGGGCGCCGGGCTCTCGGCCTTGGCCGGCGCCTTCGGCGCAGCGGCGGGCGCCTTAGCGGGCGCGCTCTTGGCCGCCGGCGCGGGGCGCTTCTTGGCCGGCGTGGCGGCGGTCTTGCGGGCGGCGGGCGCGTAGGCTTGCGCCAGCTCTTCGGTGGTCATCGCGGAAAAAAGCGGATTGTAGCGCTGGACCATCTCCATCCAGGACGCCGTCAGACGCACCTGCGTCTCGAACGTGGTCTGCCAGAACTTCATGTAGCTGCTTGTCAGGGCCAGCGGCGCGGCAAAAGCGGACATCGCGGTTTCCTTTCCTGTTTCTGGGGCACGGGGCCCCGATCAATTGGCCAGCCCTGCACGGCCGCCGGACGGCGGTGCCGGGCGTCGGGGCGCAGTCTACCACATTGCTGCATTGCAGCAATGCGCCTTTTGCCCACGCGCGAAAGCCTGCCAGCCGACCGCCGCGCCGAGGCGGGCGGCATGGTGCGCACCGCGGCCACGCGCCGGCGGCGTGAAACCGCTGGAAAGCGCGGCGCGGATTGTGTAACCGCACAGCCCATGACCGAGCGCCTCACGATCCGCCGCCCCGACGACTGGCACCTGCACCTGCGCGACGGCGCGATGCTGCAAGGCGTCCTGCCCGAAACCGCACGCCATTTCGCCCGGGCCATCGTCATGCCCAACCTGGTGCCGCCGGTCGTGACGGGCAAGGACGCGGCGGCCTATCGAGACCGCATCCTGGCCGCGATGCCCGCCGGCACCGATTTCACGCCGCTGATGACGCTTTACCTGACCGAAAAGACCGACCCGGCGGACGTGGCGGCAGCCCATGCACGCGGCCTTGTCACCGCGGTCAAGCTCTACCCCGCGGGCGCGACCACCAACTCCGACTCGGGCGTGACCGATTTCGACAAGGTGCGCGGCGTGCTGGAAAAAATGGCCGAGATCGGCTGCCCGCTCTGCGTCCATGGCGAGGTGACCGACCCCGAGGTCGACATCTTCGACCGCGAGGCCGTGTTCATCGACCGGGTGCTCGACCCGATCCGGCTGGCCACACCCGGCCTGAAGGTCGTGATGGAACATCTGACCACCGCCGACGGCGTGGATTACGTCAAGGCAAGCGACAGCGGCCTCGGCGCGACGATCACCACCCATCACCTGATCATCACCCGCAACCACATCCTGGTTGGCGGCATCAAGCCCCATTATTATTGCCTGCCCGTGGCCAAGCGCGCCCGGCATCGTGACGCGCTGGTGGCCGCGGCGACGAGCGGAGACGCGCGGTTCTTTCTCGGCACCGACAGCGCGCCGCATACCGACCCGAACAAGGAATCGGCCTGCGGCTGCGCCGGCGTGTTCTCGGCCACCAACACCCTGTCCTGTCTCGCCGAGGTGTTCGAACGCGCGGATGCGCTGGACAAGCTCGAGGCCTTCGTCTCGCTGAACGGGCCGGCGTTTTACGGGCTGGCCCCCAACACCGCGACCCTGACGCTGGCCAAGGGTGATTCGGTCGACTACCCGGCCCGGATCGACACCGGCGACGGCCCGGTGACGGTGTTCGACCCCGGCTTCCCGCTGCACTGGCGGGTGGAGCCGTGAGACGCACATCTCTTGTGACCAAATTTGCCAGGGCTTTTCCCGGAAAGCCCCGGCGCCTGAAGGAGAGGTCCGCGCCATGATCCCCACCGGCTCCCCCGACAAGACCGAGATCGCCCGGCTTTCGGCGCGGATGCTGCTGGAGGTGGGTGCGGTGCATTTCAACGCCGAGACACCCTTTACCCTGGCCTCGGGCCTGCCCTCGCCCACCTATATAGATTGCCGCAAGCTGATCTCGTTTCCCCGCGTGCGCGCCACGCTGATGGATTTCCTCGCCGTCACGGTGATGCGCGAGGCCGGCTTCGAGGCGTTCACCAACATCGCCGGGGGCGAGACCGCCGGCATCCCCTTCGCCGCGCTGATGGCCGAGCGGCTGGCCCTGCCGATGACCTATGTCCGGAAAAAGCCCAAGGGCTATGGCCGCAACGCCCGTATCGAGGGCGTGATGGGCGAAGGCGACCGGGTGCTGCTGGTCGAGGACCTGACCACCGACGGCGGCTCGAAACTCAGCTTCGTCGACGCGATCCGCGAGACGGGCGCCAGCTGTGGCCACACGGCGGTGATCTTTTATTACGGCATCTTCCCGGAAACCGAGAAAACGCTCGGCGATCACGGGGTGCGGCTTCATCACCTCTGCACCTGGTGGGACGTGCTGGAAGAGGCCCGGCGCGCCGAAACCTTCGACCCCGCCACGCTGGCAGAGGTCGAGGCCTTCCTCAGCGCGCCGCGGGCCTGGCAAGAGGCGCGCAAGGGCAGTTGACGAGTCGCCCCGCGCGCCACGCCAGCGACCTTGCAAAAAAGAGGTCACGGAATTCCTTGGCCGTGTCTGTTCGGACACAAGCGCCTCAACATCTTGACGGCGACCCCCTGCCGACCCCAAGATGGAGCGTAAAAGTTACGCACAGCCCATCCACAGCATATCCAGATTGAACCGCCTGTGCGGCACACCCTACAACGCTCGAACCACCGGAGCAGAGGGACCAGATGAACGAGATCGCACCGATCCCACCGGGGCAGGACAAGACCGGCGAATCCGGCGCCCTGCCCCATTCCATCGACGCCGAGCAGCAGCTTCTGGGCGCGCTTCTGACCAACAACGACGTTTACGAACGCATCTCGCCCATCGTTCAGGCGCCGCATTTCTACGAACCCGTCCACCAGCGCATCTTCGAACTGATCGCAACGCGCATCCAGAAGAACACGCTGGCCTCGCCGGTCACGCTAAAGGCGTTTCTGGAGGATGACGAGGGGCTCAAGGAACTGGGCGGCCCGGCCTACCTGGCCCGCCTCGCCGGTGCGGCGATCTCGACCTACGCGGCGCGCGACTACGCCCAGATGATCTATGATTTCGCGATCCGGCGCGAGCTGATCCGGCTGGGCAACGACATCTCGGACCGGGCGACCAAGGTCGAGATCGGGTCCGAGCCGCGCGAACAGATCGTCGAGGCCGAGCAGGCGCTTTACATGCTCGGCGAACAGGGACAGGTCGACAAGGGTTTCCAGTCCTTCCTCAAGGCGGTGACCGACGCCGTCAGCGTGGCCAACGCCGCCTACAAGCGCGACGGCGGGCTGGCGGGGCTGTCGACCGGCCTTGCCGACATGGACAAGAAACTGGGCGGGCTGCACCGGTCCGACCTGCTGATCCTGGCCGGGCGGCCCTCGATGGGCAAGACCTCGCTGGCCACCAACGTGGCCTTCAACATCGCCAGGACCTACCGCCGCGGCGCCCTGCCCGACGGCGGCGAAGGCGCGGTCGATGGCGGCGTCGTGGGCTTTTTCAGCCTCGAGATGTCGGCCGAGCAGCTGGCCGCGCGGATCCTGTCCGAGGCCGCCGAGGTGCCCAGCGAAAAGATCCGATCGGGCCAGATGACCGAGGTGGAATTCCGCCGTTTCGTCGAGGCCGCGAAAGAGCTGGAGGCGTGCCCGCTTTACATCGACGACACCCCGGCGCTGCCGATCAGCCAGCTGGCCGCGCGGGCGCGACGGCTGAAACGCACCCATGGGCTGGATGCGCTTTTTGTCGACTATCTTCAGCTTGTCCGCCCCGCCACGGCCAAGGACAGCCGGGTCAACGAGGTGTCGGAAATCACCCAGGGCCTCAAGGCCATCGCGAAAGAGCTGGACATCCCCGTGGTCGCGCTCAGCCAGTTGTCGCGCCAGGTCGAGGCCCGCGAGGACAAGCGCCCGCAATTGTCGGACCTGCGCGAATCGGGCTCGATCGAGCAGGACGCCGATGTGGTGATGTTCGTCTTCCGCGAAGAATACTACGCCGAGCGCGAGAAGCCCTCGGAGGACAAGCTCGACGAGATGGCGAAGTGGCAGGAACGGATGGAGGCGCTGCACGGCAAGGCCGAGGTGATCATCGGCAAGCAGCGCCACGGCCCCATCGGCAATGTCGAGCTCAGCTTCGACGGCCGCTTCACCCGCTTCGGCAACCTCGTCAAACCCTGGCAGCAGGGGGCCGCGGGCGATTTCGGCTGACGCCCCCGCGTCTGCGTTCAACGGCGCCGGGCGCCCCGGCGCCGGCGGCAGCGGCCGGGCGCCGTTCCGGCACGCACCCGCAGAGCGCACGGCACGGGCGCGCGGCACAGCGTCCTTCCGCGCGCCACCGCGCGGTCGGCGCGGCGCACCGCCGAAGGCCGCAAATCCGGCTTGACCTCGCCTGCGCGCCTGTCATTACAAGCTCATGGCTACCGGATTTCTGACAATCGACCTCGACGCGCTGGCGCGAAACTGGAAGGCGCTCGACCGTGCAAGCGCCGCGGATGTGCAAACCGCGGCGGTGGTCAAGGCCGAGGGCTACGGCCTCGGCATCGGCCCAGTGGCCCGCACGCTGGCCCGCGCCGGCGCGCGGCACTTCTTCGTCGCCGTCGCCGAGGAAGGCGCCGCGATCCGCGAGACGCTGGGCCGCGGCCCCGACATCTACGTCTTCTCCGGCCACATGGCCGGCGACACCGACATGATCAACGATCTCGACCTGATCCCGATGCTGAATTCGGTCGACCAGCTCACCCGCCACCTGGAGGCGCTGCCCGCCCAGCCCTTCGGCATCCAGCTCGACACCGGCATGAACCGGCTGGGGATGGAGCGCGCCGAATGGCAGGCCGTGGCCGAGATCGCGCTGACCGCCGGCCCGCGGCTGATCATGAGCCACCTGGCCTCGGCCGACGACCCGGCCGACCCCCTGAACGCCCAGCAGCTTGCGGCCTTCGTCGAGATGACCCAGGGCTGCGGCGTGCCGCGTTCGCTGGCATCCACCGGCGGCATCCTCATGGGCAAGGACTACCATTTCGATGTCACCCGCCCCGGCATCGGCCTCTATGGCGGACGGCCCTTCGAAGAGGCCGACCCCGTGGCCCATCTGGACATCCCCGTGATCCAGACCCGCGATATCGACCCGGGCGAGGTTGTGGGCTATGGCGGCACCTGGACCGCGCCCGCGCAGTGCCGCATCGCCACCGTCGCCGCGGGCTATGCCGACGGGCTGACCCGCCATCTCAGCAACAAGGGGCATCTGTTCCACGACGGCGCGCCCTGCCCCATCGTCGGCCGGGTCTCGATGGACCTGATCGGCGTCGACATCTCGCACCTGACATCAGAGCCCAGGACGCTGCAGATGCTGGGCACCGACCAGAGCATCGACGACGTGGCCGACGCCGCGGGCACCATCGGATATGAAATCCTCACCTCGCTGGGCGCACGCTACAAGCGCCGCTACAGCGGCGCGGGCGCCTGATGGTGCTGGACCCGATCGCGGGGATCGGGCGCTCGACACTGGCGCTTCTGTCCGGAATCGGCCGGGTGGGGCTGTTCTTCCTCGCCACCCTGGCCGCGGCGCTGCGCCCGCCCTTCTATTTCCGCGAATTCGGCCACGCGCTGATGACCATCGGCTATAACAGCCTGCCGGTGGTGGGGCTGACCGCGCTCTTCACCGGCGCGGCGCTGGCGCTGCAGATCTATGCCGGCGGCTCGCGCTTCAACGCCGAAGAGGTGGTGCCCTCGATCGTCGCCATCGGCATGGCGCGCGAACTGGGCCCGGTGCTGGGCGGGCTGATGGTCGCCGCCCGCGTGGCCTCTTCCATCGCCGCCGAGATCGGCACCATGAAGGTGACCGAACAGATCGACGCGCTGGTGACGCTCTCCACCGACCCGATGCGCTATCTCACGGTGCCGCGGGTGCTGGCCGCCACGATCAGCGTGCCGATCCTGGTCGCGGTGGGCGATTCCATCGGCATCTTCGGCGGCTACCTTGTGGGCACCGGGCGGCTGGGCTTCAACCCCGCCGCCTACCTCAAGAACACCGCCGATTTCCTCGAGGTCTGGGACGTGACCTCGGGGTTGATCAAGGGCGCGGTCTTCGGCTTTCTCGTGGCGCTCGTGGGCTGCTATTTCGGGATGAATTCGGGGCGCGGCGCGCAGGGCGTGGGCCGGGCCACCAAATCGGCCGTGGTCTCCGCCTCGGTCCTGATCCTCGCCGCCAACTACCTGCTGACAGAGCTCTTCTTCACCGGATGATAGACCTTCGAGACGTGCATAAGGCGTTTGGCGCCAACCGGGTGCTGCGGGGGGTCAACCTGACGGTTCCCAAGGGCGAGAGCATGGTCATCATCGGCGGCTCGGGCACCGGCAAATCGGTGCTTTTGAAATGCGTCCTCGGCCTCGTGCGTCCCGACCGGGGCAATATCCTGATCGAGGGGCAGGATGCCGCCCGCGCCGAGCGCGAGGCCTTCCTCGCCCGCTTCGGCATGCTCTTCCAGGGGGCCGCGCTCTTCGATTCGCTCTCGGTCTGGCAGAACGTGGCCTTCCGCCTGCTGCGCGGCCATAAAAAGCGCCCCCGCCCCGAGGCGCGCGAGATCGCCATCGAGAAACTGCGCCGGGTGGGGCTCAAGCCCGAGGTCGCCGACCTCTTCCCCGCAGAACTCTCGGGCGGGATGCAAAAACGCGTCGGCCTCGCCCGCGCCATCGCCGCCGACCCCGAGATCATCTTCTTCGACGAACCCACCACCGGGCTCGACCCGATCATGGCCGGGGTGATCAACGAGCTGATCCGCGAGATCGTGGTCGAGATGGGCGCGACCGCGATGACCATCACCCACGACATGACCTCCGTGCGCGCCATCGCCGACGACGTGGCGATGCTGCATGACGGGGTCATCAAATGGGCCGGCCCCGTGGCGGAGATGGACGACAGCGGCGACCCCTATCTCGACCAGTTCATCCACGGCCGCGCCGAGGGGCCGATCGAGGCGGTCCGGTGAGGGGCCGGAACGCCTGCAGGCGTCATGCGGAACGCCTGCACCCACCCCGCGACGAGCCCTGCGCATGACCCGCCTGCTGCGCCTTGCCAACCTCGCGCTCCTCGTCCTCTTTCCCATCGCCTGGGTCGCGCCGCTGATGCGCGCCGGGCTGCTGCCGCTCTTCGGGCTTTCCGAAATCTCCGTCCTGTCCGGCCTGCGGTCGCTATGGGACACCGACATCTTCCTCGCCCTTCTCGTCACCGTCTTCGCCCTCTTCGCGCCGATCCTGAAAACGATCGGCCTGGCGCTCATCCAGTTCGGCCTCGCCTCGCGCCGCCTGCTGCCCGCGCTGCACATCCTGGGCAAGCTCGCCATGGCCGACATCTTCCTGATCGCGATCTACATCGTCATCGCCAAGGGCGTGGGCCGCGCCCATATCGAAACCGCCTGGGGGCTTTACCTCTTCACCTTCTGCATCCTGGCCTCGCTCGCGCTCTCCATGGTCGAGGCGCGCCGCCCCTCCTCCCCGTCCTGAGCTGCCGCTTCTTCTTGGTCCAAATACCCCGGGGGGCGCGGCCCGGATGGGCCGCGGGGGGCAGCGCCCCCAAGCGCGCTTGAACCGGGCGCGGCGCTCGGGCAGGAAGGGGCATGGCAAAACCGGCCCTTCAGTTCACCTGCACCGCCTGTGGCGCGGCCCACAGCAAATGGGCCGGCCGGTGCGACGCCTGCGGGGCCTGGAACACGCTGGTCGAAGAGGCGCCGCTCACGGCCGGGCCGGCGGCCAAATCCCTCGGCGCCGCGCGGGGCCGGCCGGTCGCGCTGTCGGGCCTTTCGTCGATCGAGCCAGAGCCGCCGCGCGCCGCCGCCGGGCTGGCCGAGTTCGACCGGGTGCTGGGCGGCGGGCTGGTGCCGGCCTCGGCGATCCTGGTGGGCGGCGATCCGGGGATCGGCAAGTCCACCCTGCTGTTGCAGGCCGCCGCGCGGTTTGCCCGCAACGGGCTCGGCTGCATCTACATCTCCGGCGAAGAGGCCGGCGCGCAGGTGCGCATGCGCGCCGCGCGGCTGGGGCTGGCCGACGCGCCCCTGCGGCTTGGCACCGACACCAACCTGCGCAACATCCTGACCACGCTCGAGGCCGAGAAACCCGACCTCGCGATCCTCGACTCCATCCAGACGCTGTGGTCCGACCGGGTCGACAGCGCGCCGGGTTCGGTGGCGCAGGTGCGCGCCGCGGCGCATGAGCTGGTGAGCTTCGCCAAGCGTCACGGCACCGCGGTGATGCTGGTGGGCCACGTCACCAAGGACGGCCAGATCGCCGGGCCGCGGGTGGTCGAGCACATGGTCGACACGGTGCTCTATTTCGAGGGCGAGCGCGGCCACCCGTTCCGCATCCTGCGCAGCGTCAAGAACCGCTTCGGCCCGGCCGACGAGATCGGCGTGTTCGAGATGACCGGCCAGGGGCTGGCCCAGGTCGCCAACCCCTCGGCGCTGTTTCTGTCGGACCGCGGCACGCCCGCCCCCGGCGCCGCGGTCTTTGCCGGGATCGAGGGCACCCGGCCCGTGCTGACCGAGATCCAGGCCCTCGTGGCGCCCTCGCCGCTGGGCACGCCGCGCCGCACGGTGGTGGGGTTGGATGCCGGGCGGCTGGCCACGACGCTGGCGGTGCTCGAGGCGCGCTGCGGCATCCCCTTCGCCGGGCTCGACGTCTTTCTCAACGTGGCCGGCGGGCTGAAGATTTCCGAACCGGCGGCCGATCTGGCCGTTGCCGCGGCATTGTTGAGTGCGCGCGAGGATGCCGCACTTCCCGCAGATTGCGTGCTTTTCGGGGAAATATCGCTCTCCGGCGCGCTGCGCCCGGTCGGTCAGACCGAAAACAGGTTGAAAGAAGCGCTGAAACTTGGTTTCTCACAAGCGATCGCCCCGGCGCGGAGCAGGCTGGGGGGCCCCACCGGGCTGACGGTGCGGCAGATGCCGGACCTGACCGCCTTCGTGGGCGAAATATTCGGCGCGGGGTGAACCGCCAGGGAGCGAGGCATGGAAGCATTCACCGTCATCGACGCCATCGTGGCCGTCATCATCGTTGTTTCGGCCATTCTCGCCTTTTCCCGCGGCTTCGTGCGCGAAGCGATGGCGATTGCAGGCTGGATCGCGGCGGCCATCGTTGCCTTCATATTCGCCCCGCAGGCCGAACCGCTGGTGCGCGAAATCCCCGTGCTCGGCGATTTCCTGGGCGACAGTTGCGAGATCAGCATGGTGGCGGCCTTCGCCGGGGTGTTTGCGGTGTCGCTTGTGGTGGTGTCGATCTTCACCCCGCTTTTCTCGTCGCTGGTCCAGCGCTCGGCGCTGGGCGGGATCGACCAGGGCCTTGGCTTCATCTTCGGCGCGCTGCGGGGCATCGTGCTGGTCGCGGTCGCCTTTTTCGTCTACCAGACGGTGATGCCGAGCCAGGAAATCGAGGTCGTCGACCAGTCGCGGTCCGCAGCCGCCTTCGCCCAGTTGAGCGAGCGCATCGCCGACCGCGACCCCGAACAGGCGCTGGGCTGGCTGACCGGGCAATACGAACAGCTCATGGCGGCCTGCGAGGCCCCGGCGGCGCCGCAGGCCGAACCGGCCGCGTCGGAATAGCCGCGGGTATTTGTGATCCTTTCGTGACACCGCCGCCGCGAGGGCTTAGAGAGGGGCCGACCCTGCCCACAAGGATTCGGAGCTGCGCCGCCCATGGCTGAGATGCCCCCGGCCCACCCGTTCGACGACGACAAGCTGAAAGAGGAATGCGGCGTCTACGGCGTGATCGGCGTAGCCGACGCCGCCAATTTCGTTGCCCTCGGCCTGCACGCGCTGCAACATCGCGGCCAGGAGGCGGGCGGCATCGTCAGCTACGAGTCCGAGACCGGCTTCAACTCGGCCCGCCGTTTCGGCTATGTCCGCGACAACTTCACCAAGGCCAGCCTGATGGAAACGCTGCCCGGGCATCTGGCCATCGGGCATGTGCGCTATTCCACCGCCGGGTCCAAGGGCCAGACGGCGATCCGCGACGTGCAGCCGTTTTTCGGCGAGTTCTCGATGGGCGGCGCGGCGCTTGCCCATAACGGCAATATCGTCAATGCCGAGGCGCTGCGGCGCGAGCTGATCGACCACGGCTCGATCTTTCAAAGCTCGAGCGACAGCGAATGCATCATCCACCTGATGGCGCGCTCGTTCCAAAAGACCATCCCCGAACGGATGAAGGACGCGCTGCGCCGGGTCGAGGGCGCGTTTTCGATCGTCGCCATGACCCGGACCAAGCTGATCGGCGTGCGCGACCCGCTGGGCGTGCGCCCGCTGGTGCTGGGCCGGATCGGCGATGGCTGGGCGCTGAGTTCGGAAACCTGCGCGCTGGACATCATCGGCGCCACCTTCGTGCGCGAGATCGAACCGGGCGAGATGGTGGTGATTTCCGCCGGCAACGGGGTCGAGAGCTTTCGCCCCTTCCAGCACGCCTCGTCGCGCTTCTGCATTTTCGAGCATGTCTATTTCTCGCGCCCCGACTCGATCCTGGGCGGGCGTTCGGTTTACGAGACCCGACGCCAGATCGGGGTGGAACTGGCGCGCGAGGCGCCGGTCGAGGCCGACCTGGTCTGCCCGGTGCCCGACAGCGGCACCCCCGCGGCCATCGGGTTTTCCCACGAAAGCGGCATCCCCTACGGCATGGGCATCATCCGCAACCAGTATGTCGGCCGCACCTTCATCGAACCGACCGAGCAGATCCGCAACATGGGCGTGCGGCTCAAGTTGAACGTCAACCGCGCGCTGATCGCCGGCAAGCGGGTGGTGCTGGTCGACGACAGCGTGGTGCGCGGCACCACCAGCCAGAAGATCAAGGAAATGATCCTCGACGCCGGCGCGGCCGAGGTGCATTTCCGCATCGCCAGCCCGCCCACCGCCTGGCCCTGCTTTTACGGCGTCGACACGCCCGAGAAGGAAAAACTGCTGGCCAGCCGGATGTCGGAGGAGGAGATGCGCGACCACCTGGGAGTGGACAGTTTGCGCTTCGTCAGCCTCGACGGGCTTTACCGCGCCGCGGGCGAAGCCGGCGGACGCACCCCCGGATGCCCGCAATATTGCGATGCCTGCTTCTCGGGCGACTACCCGGTGGCGCCCGCGGACATGATCGAAAAGGGCTTCAAGCTGAAGGCGGCCGAGTGAGTCAAGACTCGGGCAGGTACGGTAAGTCGGGCAGGTCCTTCAGCGTCTCGGGCGCAGCCGGCGCGGGATCTGCCGGCGGCGCAGCGGGCGCCGGGCCGGGCTGCCCGCCCTGGCGCTGCTGCATCAGGAATCCATCGTAGTCCAGGTCGGGCACGGCCGCGTTGACGCAGGTATCGGCATATCTGCGCCCCGCTTGGACCCCGACGATTGTCACCGCGAACCAGTCCTTCGCCATGCCGTGAAGGTCGATGAGGGTTTCGCGCGGGGTGTCCGACGCAGGCAGCGCGGCAGGGCCCCAAAAACCACCGCAAAAACGGACCCGGCAAGGCACCGCATCCCAATGCCCGCCGATCGTCTCGCGCAGCGCCCCGTACCACCGCTGCGGCTCCGGTGCCCGCCCCTTGGCCTGCATCAATGCCGCCGCGTCCAAGGTCTTGACCTTGCGGGGGATTGGGCGCAAACCCCGCGTCATGACAGACCAGAAAATCGCACTCGTCACCGGCGCTTCGCGCGGTTTCGGCGCCGCCGCGGCCGAGACGCTGGCGCGCGCCGGGTATCACGTCATCGCCGTGGCCCGCACACAGGGCGGGCTGGAAGAGCTGGACGACCGCATCAAGGAGGCCGGCGGCCACGCCACGCTGGCCCCGATGGACATCTCCGATACCGACGCGATGCGCCATCTCTGCCGGGCGATCTTCGATCGCTGGGGGCGGCTCGACCTGTGGGTGCATGCCGCGGTGCAGACCCCTCCCTTCAGCCCGGCCGAGCAGCTCGACCTCCCGTTCTGGCAAAAGGCGGTCACCACCGATGTCTACGCATTGGGGATGCTGGTCGCCTTCGTCGCGCCGCTGCTGCGCGCCGCGCCGGGCCGCGGCACCGCGATCCTGGTGGACGACACCGCCGAGGGGCCCTTCCTGGGCGGCTACGCGGCCTGCAAGGCGGCCCAGCGGGCGCTTTTCACCGCGTGGGAGGCCGAACAGGCGCGGTTGCAGGATGTCCATGTCCTGCGTTTCGAGCCTGCGCCGATGCCCACCGCGCACCGCCACCGCCTGTTCCCCGGCGAAGACCGCAGCCGGCTGGCCCAGCCGATGGACGAGGCCGCGCGCATGATCCGCGACTGCGCCCTCGGCTGAGCCCCCGCGGGGGCGCTTTACGGCCCCGCCCTGCTCCACTATTCAAGGTCGAAACGGGCAGCGGGGCGGGCATGCGCATTCTGATCACCAATGACGACGGCATCAACGCACCGGGGCTCAAGGTGCTGTCGGCCATCGCCGAGGAAATCGCCGGCCCCGAGGGCGAGGTGTGGACCGTCGCGCCGGCCTTCGAGCAGTCGGGGGTGGCGCACAAGATCTCGTTCACCCATCCCTTCATGATCGCCGAGCTGGGCCCGCGCCGCTACGCCGCCGAAGGCTCGCCCGCCGATTGCGTGCTGGCCGCGCTGCACGACGTGATGGCCGATGCCAAACCCGACCTCGTGCTCTCGGGCGTCAACCGCGGCAACAACGCGGCCGAGAACGCGCTCTATTCCGGCACGCTGGGTGGCGCGCTCGAAGCTGCGCTTCAGGGCCTGCCGGCGATCGCGTTGTCGCAATATCTGGGGCCGCTGAATTTCGACGCCGAGCTGCAGTTCCAGGCCGCGGCGGAACACGGGGTTCAGACCGTGCGCGCGCTGGTCGATCACGGCCATTGGGACAGCGCCGATTACCGGATCTTCTACAACGTCAACTTCCCGCCGGTGCCCGCCGACCGCGTCAAGGGCGTCAGGGTCGGCCCGCAGGGCTATCGCAGCGACGCCTCGTTCGGGGTCGAGCCGCATATCTCGCCCGCCGGACGGCGGTTCTTGTGGATCAGGGGCGGCGCCCAGCATTTGCCCACCGCCCAGGGCAGCGACGTGGCGCTGAACCTCGACGGGTATGTCGCGGTCACGCCGATGCGCGCCGACCTGACCGCGCATGATTGCCTGGACGATCTCAAGGCGAGGCTGGAATGACCGACGCGGCCGAGCGCAAGATGCAGTTCCTGTTTGCCCTGCGCTCGAAGGGCGTCACCGACAGCCGCGTGCTGACGGCGATGGAAAACGTCGACCGCGGCCTTTTCGTGCGCGGCACCTTCGCCGACCGCGCCTATGAGGACATGCCGCTGCCGATCGCCTGCGGCCAGACCATCAGCCAGCCCTCGGTCGTCGGGCTGATGACCCAGGCGCTGGGCGTGCAGCCCCGCGACAAGGTGCTCGAGGTGGGCACCGGGTCGGGCTACCAGGCGGCGATCCTGTCGCGGCTGGCGCGGCGGGTCTACACCGTAGAGCGCCACCGCCGGCTGGTGGGCGAGGCGCAACGGCGCTTCGACGCGCTGGGGCTGACCAACGTGACCGCGATCGTCGCCGACGGCTCGCACGGGTTGCCCGAACAGGCGCCGTTCGACCGCATTCTGGTCACCGCCGCGGCCGAAGACCCGCCCGGGCCGCTCTTGGCGCAGTTGCGGATCGGCGGTATCATGGTTTTGCCCGTGGGGCAGTCCGACGCTGTGCAGCGGCTGATCAAGGTCAGCCGCACGGTCGAGGGTTTCGATTACGACGAGCTCAGGCCGGTGCGCTTCGTGCCGCTGGTCGAGGGGCTCGGACAGGACTAGATGCTGCAAGGCCCGGAGCAACGCGGGCCGAGAACGAGGAGTCGAGCAATGCCCGCCCGCACGCGCATCACGCCGCTTTGCACCGCCGCCCTGGGGCTGAGCCTGGCCGTTCTGGCCGGCTGTTCCGAGGGCTTCGATTACGATTTCCGCCCCGGCGGCGCCGGCACCGCCGAGGCGGTGCAGCTCCGCAGCGCCGCCCGGCCCGAGGCCGACAACCGCGGCGTGATCTCCTACCCCACCTACCAGGTGGCGGTGGCGCGCCGCGGCGACACGGTGGCCGACGTGGCCGCCCGCGTCGGGCTGCCCGCCAACGAGCTGGGCCGCTATAACGGCATCGCCCCCGACGTGCCGCTGAACTCGGGCGAAATCATCGCGCTGCCGCGCCGGGTGGCCGAGCCGTCGCCGGCGACGGGCGCGCCCGCCACCGGCGCGATCCGGCCCGCCGGAGAGGTCGACATCGCCACGCTGGCCGGCGACGCGATCGAGCGCGCCGATGGCGGCCGCAGCACCGCGGCGCCCGCCCGCGCCGCGCCCACCGGCCCGGAACCGGTGCGCCACAAGGTCGAGCGCGGCGAGACCGCCTATTCCATCGCGCGGCTCTACAACGTCTCGGTCCGCGCGCTGGCCGACTGGAACGGGCTGGGCCAGAGCCTGACCGTGCGCGAGGGGCAGTTCCTGCTGATCCCGGTCCCCGCCGCCGACATGCCCGCCGCCGCCCCGGCGCAGGCCACCGTGCCCGGCACCGGCTCGCCGACACCCACGCCGCCCTCGGCCGCCGCCCCCCTGCCCGAGGACGAGGAGACCGCCGCCGAGGCCGCCCCCGCCCCGGCCTCGCCCGCGCTCGACACCGAGAAAACCACGACGGCACGGATGCAGATGCCGGTGACGGGCAACATCATCCGCGGCTACGAAAAGCGCAGGAACGAGGGGATCGACATCGCCGCCGCGCCGGGCGCGGCCGTGCTGGCGGCCGATAACGGCACCGTGGCCGCGATCACCCGCGACACCGAGCAGGTGCCGATCCTGGTGATCCGCCATTCCGACAACCTGCTGAGCGTCTACGCCAATATCCAGTCGATCGCGGTGCAGAAGGGCGACACGGTCAGGCGCGGACAGAAGGTTGCCGAGGTGCGCGCGGGCGACCCTTCCTTCCTGCATTTCGAGCTGCGCAGGGGGATCGAAAGCACCGATCCGATGCCCTATCTGAACTGACGCCGCGCCCGGCCGCACGGGCGCGAGTTGGGTATTTTGACCAAGAAGAAGAGAGGGGCGCGGCGAACGCTGGCGGTTGGCCCTTTTCCCCGGCGCGCGGCGCCGCTAAGTCTGCGCCATGACAGACGTCACCGCCCCAGCCGCCGCCCCCGAGAGGCGCGCCAGACGCAACGTGACCGTCCTGGCGATGGCGCAGGCGTTTCTCGGCGCGCAGATGCCGATGATCTTCACGATCGGCGGGCTGGCGGGGCAGTCGCTGGCACCCAACCCGTGCTGGGCGACCCTGCCGATTTCGCTGATCGTGCTGGGCTCGATGCTGGCGGCGACGCCGCTGGCGGCCTTCATGCAGCGGTTCGGACGGCGCGCGGGGTTTTTCCTGGGCGCGGCGGGCGGCACGGCCGGGGCCACCGTCGGCGCGTTGGGGCTGTTTTACGCCTCCTTTCCGCTGTTCCTGGCCGGGGCGTTCCTGACCGGGCTCTACATGTCGGCGCATGGCTTTTACCGGTTCGCCGCCGCCGATACGGCCTCGGACGAGTTTCGGCCCAAGGCGATTTCCTACGTCCTGGCCGGCGGGCTGGCCGCCGCGGTGATCGGCCCGCAACTGGTCAAGGTCACGGCGCAGGCGATGGTGATCCCGTTCCTCGGCACCTACCTGGCGGTGATCGCGATCAACCTGATCGGCGCGGCGCTGTTTCTGTTTCTCGACATCCCGCGCCCGCCCGTGCCCTCGGCCGATGCGCCGCGGGGCCGCACGCGGCTGGAGCTGTTGAAGACGCCGCGCGTGGCGGTGGCGATCATCTGCGCGATGGTCTCTTACGCGCTGATGAACCTGGTGATGACCTCGACGCCGCTGGCCGTGGTCGGCTGCGGCTTCGACACGGGCACGGCGGCCGACGTGGTGACCGCCCACGTGCTGGCGATGTATCTGCCGAGTTTCTTTACCGGCCATGTGATCGCCCGGCTGGGGGTCGAGCGGGTGGTCGCGCTGGGGCTGGTGATCCTGGGCGCGGCCGGGGGCACGGCGCTGCTGGGGGTGGACCTGACCCATTTCTTCGTCGCGCTGATCCTGCTGGGCGTGGGCTGGAATTTCGGCTTTATCGGGGCGACGGCGATGCTGGCGGCGGCCCATGCGCCCGAGGAACGCGGCCGGGTGCAGGGGATGAACGACCTGCTGGTGTTCGGCGGGGTGACCATGGCCTCGCTGGCCTCGGGCGGGCTGATGAACTGTTCCGGCGGCAGCGCGCAGGAGGGCTGGATGTCCGTCAACCTGGCGATGGTGCCGTTCCTGGCGCTGGCGGGGGGCGCGCTGATCTGGCTGGTGATGCGGCCCCATGAGCGCTGACGCAGCTTACCACCGCCCCGAAAGAGTGCGGGCCAGGATATTGAAACGGCGTGAAAATTCCGATTCGGCAACGCGCCCCTCGGCGACCCGTCCAGGCGCCGTGGCGGCCCGGTTCAGGATCGCACCGGCGCGCCAGCCGGCCA
Organism: Rhodovulum robiginosum; assembly: GCF_003944755.1. Taxonomy (GTDB): domain Bacteria; phylum Pseudomonadota; class Alphaproteobacteria; order Rhodobacterales; family Rhodobacteraceae; genus Rhodovulum; species Rhodovulum iodosum. Next base: position 171,202 of record NZ_RWGU01000047.1, on the reverse strand, counting down.
GCAGCGCGGGCTGTGCCGCGGCAGGGATCTCGCCGCGGGCGGCCCTGGCACGGGCGAGCCGCGCAAGGGCGCCCCGCGCCAGCGCCGCCACCGCCGGCGCGCGGTCGTCGGGCAGCGGGCTGTGGCCACGCGCCGAAAGCTCGGGCACGGCGAGCAGCCAGTTGGCCATGCCCGCCGCCTGGGCCAGGTCGCGCACCGCCCCCTCGCCCGTCCGGGCCCCCAGCGCGCGGGCCGCGGCCCAGACCAGGTGGCCCGAGGTGGCGTCGATATACGCCTCGAGGGCGGCGGCATCGGGAAAGGGCGCGCCGGCGATGTCGCGGCGGCGGGCGGCCACCAGCGCGTCGAGCAGGCGCGCCTCGTCGGGTCCGATCGCCTGGGCCAGCGGGGTGGCCACCTCGTGGCGGCGCACCGGCGCGCCGCCGGCGATTTCCGCCAGCGCGTCGCGCCACCATTGCAGGCGCATCTCGGCGATCAGCGGTTCGGCCGTGACCCAGGGGGCGCGGGCGACCTCGAGGTTGAAGGCATAAAGCGGAAACAGCACCGCGCGCGCACCCGGCGGCGCCGCCATGGCGGCGAGAAAGCGGTCGGGGTCGCCGCGGCGGACCAGGTCGGCGCAGGCCGCAATGCTCATGCCGGGCGCGCCACGGTCACGAGATAGCCGTACTCGGCCCGGCAGGCGCGCCAGGTGGCGATTTCCTCGTCGGCCTCGTCCAGAACGGCCGCCAGGGCCGCGTCGGCGCCCGGGCGCAGGGTGGCGACGCGCTGTTCCATGGGGGAGAAATAGGCCTCCCACGCCGCATCGGACACCGGGCGCTGCCCCAGCACCTGAAACCCCGCGGCGCGCACCTGCGCTGTAACGCCTGCCACGCCGGTCATCTGCGGGTACTCGGCGGCCCAGTAGGCGCGCGCCCTCTCTGACGGCGTATCGGTGAACCAGCATGCCTGGGAAAAGGCCACGGCGCCGCCGGGGGCGAGCGCAGCGCGCCAGCGCCCCAGCCCCTCGCTCACCCCGAGAAAATAGAGCGCACCGGCCGACCAGATCAGGTCATAGGGGCCCGTCAGCTCGCCCATGTCGCCCTGGCGCACGGTCACACGGGGCTCCCCGGCAAACCGCGCCGCGGCCTGGGCCACGAAGCCCGCATGCAGGTCCACCGCCTCGACCCGGCCCTCGGGCACATGGGCCAGCAGCCCGGCGATATCGGCGCCGGGCCCGCAGCCGGCATCGCAGATCGCGCCATCGGGTGGCGGCGAGGCGAGGCCAAGCGCCCAATCGAGGCTGTCCCGGTCGCCCGGGCCTTCGCGCGGCAGGCCCCGATGCAGGGTGAAAAACGCGGCCCAATCCATCAGGCCGGCGCCCCGTCGCGCACCAGCTTCCAAACGATCGCGTCCAGCAGCGCCTCGAAGCTGGCATCGACGATATTGGCCGACACGCCCACGGTCGACCAGCGGTTGCCCTGCCCGTCCTGGCTGTCGATGATGACGCGGGTCACCGCCTCGGTGCCGCCATTGGTGATGCGCACCTTGAAATCCACCAGCCGCATATCGTCGATATAGCTCTGGTACGGCCCCAGGTCCTTGGCCAGCGCGCGCGACAGCGCGTTGACCGGGCCGCGGTCGTTGCCCTGCGGGTCGAGGCTTTCGGAGACGGAAAGCTTCTTGTCGCCGCCGATCTTGACCACCACCACCGCCTCGGAGAGGCTGACCACCCGGTTGCGCTTGTCGCGGCGGCGTTCCACCGTCACGCGGTAGCGCTTGACCTCGAAAAACTCGGGCAATTCGCCCAGCACCCGGCGCGCCACCAGCTCAAAGCTCGCCTGGGCGGTGTCGTAGGAATAGCCCTGCCCCTCGCGCAGCTTGACCTCTTCGAGGATGCGGGAAAGGCGCGGGTCGCCCTTTTCCACCGCGATGCCCGCCTCGGCCAGGCGCTTGCGCAGGTTCGACTGCCCGGCCTGGTTCGACATCGGGATGATGCGCGCGTTGCCCACGCGGCCCGGCTCGACATGTTCGTAGGTCGAGGGGTCCTTGGCGATGGCGCTGGCATGCAGCCCCGCCTTGTGCGCAAAGGCCGAGGCGCCCACGTAAGGCGCGCTTTTCAGCGGCACCCGGTTGAGGATCTCGTCAAGCAGGCGCGAGGCGCGGGTCAGCCCTGCGAGCGCCTCGTCGCTGACCCCGGTCTCGAGCCGGCCGGCGAAGGGCTCTTTCAGCTTCAGCGTCGGGATCAGCGAGGTCAGGTTGGCGTTGCCGCACCGCTCGCCCAGCCCGTTGAGCGTGCCCTGCACCTGCCGCACGCCCGCCTCGATGGCGGCCAGGCTGCCGGCCACCGCGTTGCCGGTGTCGTCATGGGTGTGGATGCCGAGATGGCTGCCGGGGATGCCCGCTGCGATCACCCGCGCGGTGATCTCGCCCATCTCGGCGGGCAACGTGCCGCCATTGGTGTCGCAGAGCACGATCCAGCGCGCGCCGGCCTCGTGCGCGGCCTTGCAGCAGTCGATGGCATAGGCCGGGTCGGCCTTGTAGCCGTCGAAGAAATGCTCGGCATCGAACAGCGCCTCGCGGCCCTGGGCCACCACATGGGCGATGGACCGGGCGATGTTCTCGACATTTTCCTCAAGGGCGATGCCCAGCGCCTTGGTGACGTGGAAATCGTGGGTCTTTCCGACGAGGCAGATGGCCGGAGTGCCGGCATTCATCACGCCGGCCAGCACCTCGTCGTTCTCGGCGCTGCGCCCGGCGCGCTTGGTCATGCCAAAGGCGGTCAGCCGCGCGCGGGTGTCGGGGGCGGCCTCGAAAAACGCGCTGTCGGTGGGGTTGGCCCCAGGCCAGCCGCCCTCGATGTAATCGACGCCGAGCGCGTCCAGCACCTGGGCGATGCGGATCTTCTCGTCGGTGGAGAACTGCACGCCCTGCGTCTGCTGCCCGTCGCGGAGCGTGGTGTCGTAGAGGTAAAGGCGTTCGCGCGTCATGGGTGGCTCCCGGGTCGTTTGGAAGCGCCAGCCTCACCGCCTGCCCCGCCCGGGCCAGCGGCCCGGGCCGCGCCCGACCCGCCCCCCCGGGGCGGGCGCGATTGCGCCCTCCCCGCGGGCCGGGCGCGGCCCTCTGTTGCGCTCATTCCCATTCGATCGCACCCATTTCCAGATCCGCCAGCTTCGCCGGGTCGAACCCAGCCCCCGGCACCAGCTCGACCCCCGCCTTGCTCATCCGCACCTCGACGCCCGCGGCCACCAAGGCCGCCTTCAGACGGTCGACCTCGGCGAAATCCTTGCTCTCCATCGCTGTCGCCCGCGCCTCGGCCAGCCGCGCCTCCCAGCCGCTCAGATCCACCTCCGGCGCCGCGGCCCACTCCCCCAGGTCGTCGCCCAAGAGCCCCATCAGCCCGGCCGACGCCTTCAGCAAAGCCGCCTCCCCCGCCCCCGCCAGGGCGTGCAACGCCGCGATCGCGCCCGGCGTGTTCAGGTCGTCGGAAAGCGCCGCCACCACCTCGGGCGCGGGGCCCGGCGCGGGTTCGATGCCCGCGACGAGCCCCCGCCACTTGCGCAACACCGCCTCGGCCTCGCGCGCCTTCTCGGCGGTCCAGTCCATCGGCTTGCGGTAATGCGTGCCGAGGAACACGAACCGGATCACCTCGCCCGGAATGCCCTGCTCCAACAGCTCATGCACGGTGAAGAAATTGCCGAGCGATTTCGACATCTTCTTCCCCTCCACCTGCAGCATCTCGTTATGCATCCAGACCCGGGCAAACTGCCCCTCCGGGTGCGCGCAGCAGCTCTGGGCGATCTCGTTCTCATGGTGCGGGAAGGTCAGGTCGTTGCCGCCGCCGTGAATGTCGAAGCTCTCGCCCAACAGCGCATGGCTCATCGCCGAGCACTCGATATGCCAGCCCGGCCGCCCGCGGCCCCAGGGGCTGTCCCAGCCGGGCTGATCGGGCTCCGAGGGCTTCCACAGGACGAAATCCATCGGGTCGCGCTTGTAGGGTGCCACCTCGACCCGCGCGCCGGCGATCATGTCGTCCACCGACCGGCCCGACAGCGCCCCGTAGGTGGCATAGCTCTTCACGTCGAAGAGCACATGCCCCTCGGCCGCATAGGCGTGGCCCTTGGCGATCAGCGCCTCGATCATCGTCACCATCTCGGCGATGAACGCCGTGGCGTGGGGTTCGTGAAACTGCGGGTCGCCCGAATAATCCACCCCCAGCGCGGCCATGTCCTCGTGATACCAGCGCGTCGTGGTCTCGGTCAGGTCGTCGATGGAAATCCCGCGCTCCTCGGCGCGCGCGATGATCTTGTCCTCAACATCGGTGATGTTGCGCACATAGGTCACGTGCCCGGCCCCGTAGACGTGGCGCATCAGCCGGTAGAGCATGTCGAACACCACCGCCGGCCGCGCGTTGCCCAGATGCGCCCGGTCATAGACCGTGGGCCCGCAGACATAGATCCGCACATTCTCCGGATCGAGCGGCTCGAACCGCTCCTTGGCCCGCGTTTTCGTGTTGTAAAGCCTGATCTCGGTCATCGGCACGTATCCCTACCGCAGGTTCGGCCCGGGTTCTGGCACAGATCGGCGGCGATGGAAATACGACCGGCCGCGCGGCGTCACGCGCCTGTCACGCAACCCCGTCAGCCTGCGGCCGAATGAACGGATCGGCAGCGCGCGAATCGGGCTAGGCTGGTAGGCATGACGGAAGACGACCTCATCGCATTCTGCGACGCCCGCAAGGGCGCCACCCGCGAACAGCCCTTCGGGCCACAGACCGACGTGTGGAAGATCGGCGGCAAGATCTTCGCGATGATGGCCCATGGCAGCGATCGGGTGTCGCTGAAATGCGCCGATGCCGAGATCGCCGACATGCTGGTCTCCACCGGGCGCGCCGGCAAGGCGCCCTACCTGCCCCGGGGCGGCTGGATCGCCGTACCGGTCTCGACCACCGACGAGACCGAGCTGAAAGAACGGCTCATGGCCAGCTACGAGGCGGTGCTCCATTCGCTGCCCCGGAAGGTGCGCGACGGCCTGCGCTGAGGCGCGCCCTTGCCCCTTCTTCTTGGCTGAAATACCCACTTCGCACCGCTTGCCGACAGGACGGGCGGCCAGAGCGGAGGGCCCCGATGAACCACGACGACCTCGCCCACTGGTCGAAACGCGCCGCCGACTGGGCGCGGGCCTATCACGCCGGGCTGCGCGACCGCCCGGTCCGGGCGCAGACGCGCCCCGGCAACACCGCGGCCCGCCTGCCCGTGGCCGCCCCCGAGACCCCCGAGCCGATGGAGGCGATCTTCGCCGATTTCGAGGCTTTCGTGCCCGGCGCGATGACCCATTGGCAGCACCCCCGCTTCTTCGCCTATTTCCCCGCCAATGCCGCGCCCGCCTCGATGCTGGCCGAGCAGTTGGCCAATGCCATCGCCGCCCAGGCGATGCTCTGGCAGACCGCCCCGGCGGCGACCGAGATCGAAGAGGTCATGCTGGGCTGGATGCGCCGGGCGCTGGGGCTCGCCCCGCATTTCACCGGCACGATCCACGACAGCGCCACCACCGCCACGCTGGCAGCGGTATTGACCATGCGCGAGCGCGCGCTGGGCTGGGCGGGCAATACTGCCGGGCTGGCCTTGCAGCCGCGGCTGCGGCTTTACGCCAGCGCCCAGGCCCATTCCTCGGTCGACAAGGCCGCGCGGGTGGCGGGCATCGGGCAGGACAACCTCGTCAAGGTGGCCACCGACGCCGATTTCGCCATGGACCCGGCCGCGCTCGACACCGCGATCCGGGCCGACCTGGCGGCGGGGTATCGCCCCGCCGGCCTCATCCTCTGCGTCGGCGGCACCGGCATCGGCGCCTCGGACCGGATCGGCGACAGCCTGGCGGTGGCCAGGGCGCACGGGCTTTACACCCATGTCGACGCCGCCTGGGCGGGCTCGGCGATGATATGCCCCGAGTTCCGACCGCTTTGGGCCGGCATCGACGGTGCCGACTCGATCGTGATGAACCCGCATAAATGGCTCGGCGTGCAGTTCGACTGTTCGCTGCAATTCCTCGCCGACCCGGCGCCGCAGGTCAAAACCCTCGGGCTGCGTCCGGATTACCTGGAAACGCTCGGTCAAAGCGATGTGACCGACTTCAACGAATGGACGCTGCCCCTGGGCCGCCGGTTCCGGGCGCTGAAGCTGTGGTTCACGCTGCGCGCCTACGGTCTGGAGGGGTTGCGCGCGCGCATCCGCAACCACGTCGCCTGGGCCGAGGAGGCGGCGGCGGCCATCGCCGCCCTGCCCGGCCTGGAGATCGTCACCGCGCCGCGGTTGTCGCTCTTCACCTTCGCCTGCACCGACGACGCCGCGACCGAGGCACTGCTGCGGCGCATCAACGACGACGGGCGCATCTACCTGACCCAGACCCGGCACGAGGGCCGATTCGTCATCCGCGTGCAGGTCGGCCAGTTCGACTGCACCCGCGACGACGTGACGACCATTCCCGCCGTCCTGGCCGATCTGGCCGGGCACGGCGGATGACCGGCGCGGGACGCCGCCGCCGGCGCTAGGGGCTGGACAGCGCCGCCACCCGGGCGCTAGCACTGCCCGGGCCACGCATAACGAGGGACGCCCATGCAGTTTTCCGAAGTCAAGGCGATCGTCACCGGCGCCGCCTCGGGGCTGGGCGCGGCCACCGCCCGCGCCTTTACCGCGGCCGATGCCGCGGTCACCATTCTCGACCGCGATGCTCAGGCGGGCGCGGCGCTGGCCGCCGAGATCGGCGCCGGGTTTCAGCCCCTCGACGTGACCGACGAAACCTCGGTCGAGCAGGCCATCGGGGGGGCGGCCGACCAGATGGGCGGCATCAATGTCTGCGTCAACTGCGCCGGCATCGCCACCGCCCAGCGCACGCTGGGCCGCGACGGCGCCCACGGCCTCGACAGCTTTCGCCGCACGGTGGAGATCAACCTGATCGGCACGTTCAACGTGATGCGGCTGGCCGCCGCCGAGATGGCGCAGAACCCGCCCGATGCCGATGGCGAGCGCGGGGTGATCGTCAACACCGCCTCGATCGCCGCCTATGACGGGCAGAAGGGCCAGGCCGCCTATGCCGCCGCCAAGGCCGGCGTCGCGGGGCTGACCCTGCCGGTGGCGCGCGACCTGTCGTCGCTGGGCATCCGGGTGGTCGCCATCGCGCCCGGCGTGTTCCGCACGCCGATGCTGGAGGGGCTGGGCCCCGAGGTGATGGACGGGCTGGCCGCCGAGGTGACCTGCCCGAAACGGCTGGGCGACCCGGCAGAGTTCGCCGGGCTGGTGCGCCACGTCATCGAAAACGGCTATCTCAACGGCGAGGTGATCCGGCTGGACGGCGCGCTGAGGATGCGCTGATGCCCCGGCCCAACCGCGTCGCGCCGGATGGCACCTTCCTGGCCACCGCCGCGCGCGGCACGCTGATGGGCAACCGCGGCATCCTGCACGACGCCGCCGGGCGGCTGACCCACAGGCGCTGGCGGCACAAGGCCTGGATCTGTTGCCAAGTGTCGTTCAAGGGGCGCAGGCGGGCAGTGATGGCGCCGGGCGCCTATACCGAGCTTTTCTTCCTCGACGAGGCGGTGGCGCTGGCCGCAGGGCACCGGCCCTGCGCGGAATGCCGCCGCGCCGATTACCGGCGCTACCGCGCCGCCTGGGGCGGCGACCCGGCGGCCGCCGAGATCGACGCAGCGCTGCACGCCGCCCGCGCGGTGCCGCGCATGTTTCGCCAGCGCCGGCATCTGGCCCGCGCCGAAGACCTGCCCGACGGCGCCTTCGTGCTGCACCCCGAGGACGCGACGGCCTGGCTGATCGAGGGGCAGCGCGCCTTGCGCTACAGCCCCTCCGGCTATGACGCCGCCGGCCCGCGGCCGCGCGGGACGCTCACGGTGCTGACGCCGGAGCCGAGCCTGCGCGTGCTGGCGGCAGGGTATCGGCCAAAGCTCCACCTTTCCGTTTTTATTGCTTTGTCTTAGGGCGTTTTTCTCAGGCATTGCATCAATAAAGACGCACAGCCCGTGGCCAAGCGTGCGCCGTGGGTATTTTTGCCAAGAAGAAGCGGAAGCGCGGCGCGTTATCCGGCGGCTTTCTCTTCCAGGCTCAGCCATTCCTCTTCGGCCGCCGCCAGCGCCTGTTGCCGCGCGACGAGAGCCTCGCTGGCCTTCTTGAATTTCAGGGGCTCGCGGCTGAAAAGCTCCGGGTCGGAGAGGAATGCCTCGAGCTTTGCGATCTCGGCCTCCAGCCGCTCGATCAGGCCGGGAAGCTCGGCGAGGCGGTGCTCTTCGGTAAAGCTGAGCGCCGGTTTTTGCGCCATCGCGCGGGACCTGGCGGCGGGCGCGGAGGGCTTTGGCTTGCGGTCTTCCCTGGGCGCGGCGACGGCGCCCCGCTGGGCGCGGTAGTCGGACCAGCCCCCGGCGTAGACGGTGGCACGCCCGTCGCCCTCCATCGCGATGGTGGTCGAGGCCACACGGTCGAGGAAATCGCGGTCGTGGCTGACCAGCAGGACCGTGCCGTCATACTCGCCCAGCAAGTCCTGCAGAAGATCGAGCGTTTCGACATCGAGATCGTTGGTCGGCTCGTCAAGCACCAGCAGGTTGCTCTGCCGCGCCATGATGCGGGCCAGCAAGAGCCGCGCCTTCTCGCCGCCGGACAGCGCCGAGACCGGCGCGCGCGCCTGGGCCTCGTCGAAGAGGAATTCCTTGAGGTAGCCCACCACGTGGCGCGGCTGGCCCCGCACCATCACCTGGTCGGACTGGCCCGAGACGCGCATACCGGGCGCGCCGGTGAGGCTATCCCAAAGGCTGAGATCGGGGTCGAGCGCGGCGCGGTTCTGGTCGAAGACCGCCATTTCGATATTGGTGCCGAGGATCACCTCGCCGGTATCGGGGGGCAGCCGGCCGATCAGCATTTCCAGCAGCGTCGTCTTGCCCGCCCCGTTGGGGCCCACCAGCGCCACCCGCTCGCCGCGCTGGATGCGCAGGGAAAACTCGCGCAGGATCGTGCGGTCGCCAAAGCGCTTCGAGATGCCGCGCGCCTCGATCACCCGCTTGCCCGATTTCGGCCCCGCCTCCAGCGCCATCGCCGCGGCGCCCTGGCGGCGGATCATCGCCGCGCGTTCCTCGCGCAGCGCCTGCAGCGCGCGCACCCTGCCCTGGTTGCGCTTGCGCCGGGCCGAGATGCCCTCGACCGCCCAGCGCGCCTCGGCCTTGATCTTGCGGTCCATCTTGTGGCGGGCGAGATCCTCTTCCGCCCAGACCTTGTCGCGCCAGGCCTCGAAATCACCGAACCCCGCCTCCTGACGGCGCACCCGGCCGCGATCGATCCAGAGCGTGGCGCGGGTCAGCGCGCGCAGAAACGCCCGGTCGTGCGAGATCAGCACATAGGCCGTGCGGGTTTCGCTCAGATGCGTCTCCAGCCAGCCGATCGCCGCGATGTCGAGATGGTTGGTGGGCTCGTCGAGCAGCATCAAGCCGGGCGCCTCGGCCAGCAGCTTGGCCAGCGCCGCGCGCCGCCGTTCGCCGCCCGAGGCGGTCTCGACCGGCGCGGCGGGGTCGAGTTTCAGACCCTCCGACACCATGTCGACGCGATATTCCTCGCCGGGGGCCAGCGCGGAGGCGGCGAAATCGCCCAGCGTGGCAAAGCCCGAAATGTCGGGATCCTGCTCCATGTAGCCCACGGTGGTGCCCGGCGAGAGCACGCGCGCGCCGCGATCGGCCTCGACCAGCCCGGCCATCACCTTCATCAGCGTGGATTTGCCCGACCCGTTGCGGCCCACCAGCGCCACCCGGTCGCCCGGCTGGATCACCAGGTCCAGCCCATCGAAGACGGGATCGCCCCCGAAGGTGAGGGCGATGTCGGACAGCTGCAAGAGGGGGGCACGGGCCATGGCGGCGAGGTAGAGGGCTGCCGCGCCCCCGTCAACCGCGCAGGCGCGGGATTTCACCGGGCGGCCCGCCGCCCTATATCAGGGGTATGACCCTGCAAATCGCCTTCGACAATTCCTACGCCCGCCTGCCCGACCGCTTTTTCACCCGGCAGGATCCGGTTCCGGTACGCGCGCCCGCGCTGATCAAGCTCAACGCGGGGCTGGCCGAGGCGCTGGGCCTCGACCCGGCGGCGCTGGCCACCGAAGCGGGCATCGCCATGCTGGCGGGCAACCGCGTGCCCGACGGCGCCGCGCCCCTGGCCCAGGCCTATGCCGGGCACCAGTTCGGCGGCTTCGTGCCGCAACTGGGCGACGGGCGCGCGATCCTTCTGGGCGAGGTCGTGGACCGAGACGGGCGGCGGTGCGACATCCAGCTCAAGGGGGCGGGGCGCACGCCCTACAGCCGCATGGGCGACGGGCGGGCCTGGCTCGGCCCGGTCCTGCGCGAATACATCGTCTCCGAGGCGATGCACGCGCTTGGCATCCCCACGACACGCGCGCTGGCCGCGGTGACCACGGGCGAGGACGTCTTCCGCGAGGCCCGCCTGCCCGGCGCCGTGCTGACCCGGGTCGCGGCCAGCCATATCCGCGTCGGCACCTTCCAGTTCTTCGCCGCCCGGCGTGACACCGAGGCGCTGACGGCGCTCGCCGATCACGTCATCGCGCGCCATTACCCCGAGGCCGGCAACGCCCTTGGCCTCTTCGAGGCGGTCATCGCCGCCCAGTCGCGGCTGGTCGCGCAATGGATGGGCGTGGGCTTCATCCACGGCGTGATGAACACCGACAACATGTCCGTCGCCGGCGAGACCATCGACTACGGGCCTTGCGCCTTCCTCGATGGCTACCACCCCGAGACGGTGTTCAGCTCGATCGACGTGCAGGGGCGCTATGCCTATGCCCGCCAGGCCGATATCGCCGCGTGGAACCTCGCGCAATTCGCCCTCACCCTGCTGCCGCTGATCGACCCGGACCGCGATGCCGCGGTCGAAACCGCCACCGCCGCGCTGAACGCCTTTCCCGAGCGGTTCAAATCCGACTGGCTGGCCACCTTCCGCCCCAAGATCGGGCTCGCCAGCGCGGAAGACGGCGATGCCGAGCTGATCCACCGCCTGCTCGACCTCATGGCCGCCGAGCGCGCCGATTTCACCAACAGCTTCCGCGCGCTCGCCGGGGGCCGGGCGCGCGCGCAGGTGCAGGACCGCGCCCGGTTCGACGCCTGGGCGGCCGACTGGCAGGCCCGGCTCGCCCGCGACCCGCAATCGCCCGAGGCCCGCCGCGCGCAGATGCAACGGGCCAACCCCGCCCTGATCCCGCGCAACCACCGGGTCGAGGCGGCCATCGCCGCGGCGCTCGCGGGCGATCTCGCCCCGTTCGAGCGGCTGACCGGCGCCTTGGCCAAGCCCTTCGCCGACGACCCCGCCGTTGCCGACCTCGCCGCACCGCCAGAGCCCGCCGAAGAGGTGCGCCAGACCTTCTGCGGCACCTGACCGCCCGCCGCGGACGGCCCGGGCTTCTTCTGGCCCGAAATATCCCGGGGGGGCCGCCCGGCAACGGGCGGCGGGGGCAGCGCCCCCGAAACGCCGCCATGCCGCCTCGCCGCGGCCCGTTCCGGCGTGTTATGGCCCGACCGAACCCCACCAGCGGACCGGCCCATGAATATCCTTCAGATCGCCTCCCTCCTGATCGTGCTCGCCGCCGCCTTCGGCGCGATCAACTATTTCGTGCTGCGCCTGCCCCAGGCGATCGGCATCCTGATCGTCGCGCTCGGCGCCTCGCTCGCGGCGATGGCGCTCGACCTGGCCGTGCCGGGGCTCGGCATCGCCGACACCCTGCGCGCCGCGGTGCTCGATATCGACTTTTCCGACGCGCTGCTGGAGGGGATGCTGGGCCTGCTGCTCTTCGCCGGGGCGCTGCATGTAAAGCTGGAGGATCTGCGCGTCCAGGCCTGGGCGGTGCTCTTGATGGCGACGATGGGCGTGGCGCTTTCGGTCGCCGTGGTCGGCGCGGGGTTTTCCTGGCTCACCGGTATGCCGCTCATCGTGGCGCTGGTGTTTGGCGCCATCGTCTCGCCGACCGACCCGGTGGCGGTGCTCGGCGTTCTGCGCGAGGCCAACCTGCGCCGGTCGCTGGAGACCAAGATCGCCGGCGAGAGCCTGTTCAACGACGGGGTGGCCTATGTCGTGTTCCTCGTCCTCGTGGGCTTTGCCTTTCCGGGCGGCGGCCATGGCGGCCACGGCGACGAGGCCAGCCCGGTGCTGGACGCGCTCCGGCTCTTCGTGCAGGAGGCCGGCGGCGGCGCGGTGCTGGGCGCGGTGCTGGGCTGGCTGACCTTCCAGGTGATGAAGCGGATCGACGATTACGCGCTGGAGGTGCTGATCACGCTGGCGCTGGCCTTCGGCGGCTACGAGCTGGCCGTCGCGCTCCATGTCTCGGCGCCGATCATGGCCGTGGTCGCGGGGCTGATGATCGGGCATGTGGGCATGAAATACGGCATGTCCGAGGAAACCCGCAACTATGTCGACGCCTTCTGGAAGATGGTCGACGAGATCCTCAACGCGGTCTTGTTCCTGCTGATCGGGGTCGAGGTTTTCGCCGTGGTGTTCGACGCCGATTTCCTGCCCGCGGCGGTGGCGGCGATCGGGCTGGCGCTGGTGGCGCGGCTGGTGGCCGTCGCCGTGCCGGTCATGCTGCTGCGCCCGTTCCGGGACTTTTCGCCCGGTACGATCCCGATCATGACCTGGGGCGGGCTAAAGGGCGGCATATCGGTCGCGCTGGCGCTCAGCCTGCCCGACAGCGAGTGGAAGCCGCTGATCCTGACGGCGACCTATGTCGTCGTGGTCTTTTCGATCATCGTGCAGGGGCTGACGGTGGCGCCGCTGGCGCGCCGGCTGGGACGCGAACCCGACCTCGTCTGAGCCCCGCGCGCCGCGGGCACGAAACCCCTGCAAGGAATTTTGCCCGGAAATTCGGTTTTTCTTGGCCCGGCCCCGCTTTGAGCGCACCGCGGGGGCTGGAAACGCCGCGGCGCTGCCGCTAAACCGACGCTCCGAAGCGAGGAGCGGCCATGACCGAAACCATCATCGCCCGCTGCGAGGCAAAGGGCCTGCGCATGACCGACCAGCGCCGGGTGATCGCCCGCGTTCTGGAAGAGAGCGACGACCACCCCGACGTGGAAGAGCTTTATTCCCGCGCCAGCGCCGTTGACCCGAAGATCTCGATCGCCACGGTTTACCGCACGGTCAAGCTGTTCGAGGAGGCCGGCATCCTCGAAAGGCTCGAATTCCGCGACGGCCGCGCCCGCTACGAGGATGCCGAGCGCGACCACCACGACCACCTCATCGACCTCAACACCGGCGAGGTGATCGAATTCGTCGACCCCGACATCGAGGCGCTGCAGGAAAGGATCGCGCAAAAGCTGGGCTATCGGCTGAAAGGCCACCGGCTGGAGCTTTACGGCGTGCCCCTGAAAAAGGGCTGAGTCCCCTTCCCCCGCCCCGCGGCGCAGGCTAAGCGGTGGCAAACGCTCGTCTTTGGGATCGGCCTTCATGGAAAACCTGCGCGGCATTCTTCTGATGGTCGCCGCGATGGCGGGGTTTGCCATCGAGGACATGTTCGTCAAGCGCGTGGCCGACAGCCTGCCGGTGGGCGAGATCCTGATGGTGCTGGGCGCGGGCGGCGCGGTCATCTTCGGTGCGCTGGCCCGGTTGCGCGGCCAGCGCCTGCTGACCCCGGTTCTGTTCACCCGTCCGGTGATGCTGCGCAACCTCGGCGAGATCGTCGCCACCGCGGGCTTTGTCACCGCCATCTCGAAAACGCCGCTGTCCTCGGCCTCGGCGATCATCCAGGCGACACCGCTGGCGGTGACGCTGGGCGCGGCATTGTTCATGGGCGCGCAGGTGGGCTGGCGGCGCTGGAGCGCGATCGGGGTGGGTTTTGCCGGGGTCCTGCTGGTCGTGCGGCCGGGGCTGGAGGGGTTCCAGCCGGCCTCGCTCTTCGCGGTGCAGGCGGTTGTGGGGCTGGCGCTGCGCGATCTTGCCACGCGGGCGACGCCGCGCAACGTGGGCTCGCTGCAACTGGCCGCCTATGCCTTTGCCCTGCTGGTGCCGCTCGGGGCGGTGATGCTGGCCCTCGGTCCGGGCCCGGTGCCCATCGGCGGGGCCGACGCGCTGCGCCTTGCCGGCGCGCTGGTGATGGGCACCGCGGGCTATTACGCCATCGTCGAGGCGATGCGCATGGGCGAAGTCGCCGTGGTGACGCCGTTTCGCTACTCCCGGCTGGTCTTCGCCATCCTGATCGGCATGGCGGTATTCGCCGAACGGCCCGACGCCGCGACCCTGACTGGGGCCGCGCTGATCATCGCCTCGGGCCTCTACACGCTGACCCGGGAACGGGCCCTTTCCATGCGCCGCGCCCGGCGCTAGAAGACCCCCGAGTTTGCGAGTGCAGCATAGAAAGGGACGCCCCCCCATGAGCACCATCATCGACATCATCGGCCGTGAGATCCTCGACAGCCGCGGCAACCCGACCGTCGAGGTCGACGTGATCCTCGAAGACGGCACGATGGGCCGCGCGGCGGTGCCCTCGGGCGCCTCGACCGGCGCGCATGAGGCGGTGGAAAGGCGCGACGGCGACAAGGCGCGCTATCTCGGCAAGGGCGTGCTTGACGCGGTGGCTGCGGTCAACGGCGAACTGGCCGAGGCGCTGGTGGGCTTTGACGCGACCGAGCAGGTGGGCATCGACCACGCGATGATGGAACTCGACGGCACCGAGAACAAGGGGCGGCTGGGCGCCAACGCCATCCTCGGCGTCAGCCTGGCGGTGGCGAAGGCCGCAGCCGATTACACCGCCCAGCCGCTTTACCGCTACGTGGGCGGCACCTCGGCGCGCATCCTGCCGGTGCCGATGATGAACATCATCAATGGCGGCGAGCACGCCGACAACCCGATCGACATCCAGGAATTCATGATCATGCCGGTCGCCGCGCCCACGATGCGCGACGCGGTGCGCATGGGCTCGGAAGTGTTCCACACGCTGAAGAAAGAGCTTTCGGCGGCGGGCCACCTGACGGGCATCGGCGACGAGGGCGGCTTTGCGCCCAACCTCTCGTCCACCCGCGACGCGCTGGATTTCATACTCAAGAGCATCGAGAAGGCCGGCTACAAACCGGGCGAGGACGTGTACCTCGCCCTCGACTGCGCCTCGACCGAGTATTTCGAGGCCGGCAAATACGAGATGAAGGGCGAGGGCCTGTCGCTCTCGGCCGCCGAGAATGTCGACTACCTCGCCAAGCTCTGCGCCGACTACCCGATCATCTCGATCGAGGACGGCTGCGCCGAGGATGACTGGGAGGGCTGGAAAGCCCTGACCGAGGCGCTGGGCGACAAGGTGCAGCTGGTGGGCGACGATCTGTTCGTGACGAACCCCAAGCGGCTGGCCGACGGCATTTCGCAAGGTGTCGCCAACTCGATGCTGGTCAAGGTCAACCAGATCGGCACCCTGACCGAGACGCTGGCCGCCGTCGAGATGGCGCACCGCGCGGGTTATACCAACGTGATGTCCCACCGCTCGGGCGAGACCGAGGACGCGACGATTGCCGATCTGGCCGTCGCCACCAATTGCGGGCAGATCAAGACCGGGTCGCTGTCGCGCTCGGACCGGCTGGCGAAATACAACCAGCTGATCCGCATCGAGGAGATGCTGGACGAAAGCGCCGTCTACGCGGGTGCGTCGATCCTGAAATGATGCGAAAGCGCCGCCCCAAGGGGCGGCGCCGCGCGCTGCGCGCGCAAGTTGGGTATTTGGACCAAGAAGAAGTCAGCGGCCGATGATACCGGCGCCGGCGGGCCTAGCCCAGCAGGCGGTAGACACCCCGCGTCGATTCCTGATCCTGCATCGCATCGATCAGGTCGCGACCGTCTTCGGTGGGTCGGCCCCAGGCATCGACCCAGCCACGGCCACGGGCGGCCTGATCCGGCCGTTCGGCCGGGTGCATGAAGTGGCGCGTCACCCCGAAGATGCGCGTCAGAATGTCGTCGTTGCTCATGTGTCGCGTTTCCCGCTACGCAGATTGCGGCGCCGGGCCGGGCGCCGCCTTGCTGGTTTCGCGCGACAGGTAGCAGAATTGCTGCATTGCAGCAATCCGGCCCCGGCCCCAATTTCCGCAAGGCAGCATTGCGCCGGGCGGGAGGCTCTTTCCGGCGCGAATATCCGGGGGTAAGGTATGCCCATGCATGCAGAAACCATCATCGCCCATCTCGACCTTCGGCCCCATCCCGAAGGCGGCTGGTATCGTGAAACCTGGGTGGCCGAGACCGAGGGATCGGCCCGGCCGGCGGGCACCGCGATCTACTATCTGCTGGCGGCGGGGCAAAAGAGCCACTGGCACCGGGTCGATGCCACCGAGATCTGGCATTTCTACGCCGGCGCGCCGCTGATCCTGTCGCTGGCCGAAACGCAGGCCGGCCCGGCGCGCGACCTCACCCTCGGGCCGGACCTGGCCGCGGGTGCCCTGCCGCAGCTGATCGTGCCCGCGCATCACTGGCAGGCGGCGGAGAGCACGGGCGACTGGACGCTGGCGGGCTGCACGGTCAGCCCGGGCTTTCGCTTCGACGGGTTCGAGATGGCGCCGCCGGGCCTCGACATTCCGCGGGCTGAGGGCTGACGGGTGCTGAACCGGCCTTCAGCGCGCCGGCCGGCACTGCGCCTTTCGGGTGCGGCCTAGGTCGCGGTCGCGGGCAGCGTCTGGCGCACTGGATAGTCCAGCTCCCGGAAATCGCGCGCGTAGAGGCGGTTGACGATGTCCAGCGCCTCGGGCGTGTAGGCCTGTGCGACGCGGTCGCTGGCGCCGGTGCGCCGGCCCCGGCTTTCGATCGCCCTGGCGTCGGTGGGGCCGAAAATGCGCGTCAGCACCTCGGCCAGATCCTCCTCCAGCCGCTCCGTGCGGCCGATGAAATCGAACGCCGCCACCGGCAACAGCAGGATATCGGTCTGCGGCGCCCAATGCGGGTCGAGCGTCAGCCCGCCGGCATCGAGGAAGCGGCAGAAATCGGCAAACCCGGGCGGTGCGTCATCCGGCCAGTCGCCGAACCATTCGGTAAAGGGGCGCGCCTGCGGGCGGCGGCCCAGGATCTTGTCGGAAAAGGCCGAAAGCGTGCGGGTATAGGGGTCACGCACGAAGGTGAACTTGACCCCCGCCTCCAGCGCGCGGACGCTTCGGGCCGAAAGATAGGACGGGCGCAGGTAAGCGTCCTTCACGTCGCCGGCCTTGGCAAAACGGCGGCGGTAGGTGGACCGCTCTGCCAGCGCCGAGGTGACGGTGGTGTTCGCCGCCTTGGGCACGCGGCTGTAGAAAAACCCGTCGGCCGGCGAATAGGCGCCCCGCGGGTCGACCTTGAAAAGGCTGCACCGGCCCCGATAGGGATAGCGGCGGTAAAACGGCAACAGCCGCGCCGAGAGCGCGCGCGCCGCCGGTTCCAGCAGTTTGTCTATGCGTTTATGGCCCATGGCCCCCTGTTGCCCCGAGCCGGGTCCAAGGTCAACGGGGCGGCGCGCTGACCTGCCCGCCGCCCACCGCCGCGGCGACCCCCGTCGTGGACGGGCCGGATGTGGGCAATCCGCGCGCCACCCTGACAGCGAGATGGGCAAAGGCCTGGGCCTCCAGCATGTCGCCGTTCAGCCCCACCGCCTCGACCTGCAGCGCCGGCACCTGAGACCGTTCGATCAGCATTTCCATCATCAGCGGGTTCAGCCGCCCGCCGCCCGCAACCAGAAGACGCTCGGGCGGCTCGGGGCAATGTTCCAGCCCGCGCGCCACGGCCGCCGCCGCGGCAGCGGTCAGCGTCGCGGCGGCATGGGCATCGGGCAGCGGCGCCACCGCGTCGACCAGTCCCGCAAAGGCGTTGCGGTCCAGCGATTTGGGCGGCATGCGCAGGAAATAGGGATGGTCCAGAAACACAGCGATCACCCCCTCGTCGGGAATGCCCTCCGCCGCCAGCGCGGCGTCGCGGTCCAGCGCCAGGCCGCGGCGCGCCTGCATCAGATCGTTGAGCGGCGCGTTGGCCGGGCCGGTGTCGAAGGCCAGCAGCGCGCCCGGCGCCTCGGGTCGGGCGCACGCGGGATCGACCCAGGTCAGGTTGCCCACCCCGCCGAGATTGACGAAGGCCAGCGGCGCCTCGGCACCGATCCACCGCGCGCAGGCGAAATGGAAGAACGGGGCAAGCGGCGCGCCCTGCCCGCCCATCTCGACATCGGACGACCGGAAATCCCACACCACCGGAAGGCCCAGCACCTCGGCCAGCACGCGCCCGTCGCCGGCCTGATGCGTGCCGCGCCCGCGGGGATCGTGGGCCAGTGTCTGGCCGTGAAAGCCGATCAGCTCGACACCGTCGAAGCGGGACAAAAGCTCCGCATGGGCGGTCTCCACGACCTCTGCCGCGGCCTCGACCCCGGCCTCGCCGGGCCAGCGGCCTAGGGCGGCGGCCAGGGTCGCGCGCTCGGCCTCGGAATAGGGACGGTACGCGGTCTCGCCGAATTCGAGAACGGTTTCGCCATCGGTGACCACCAGCGCGGCGTCCACCCCGTCGAGCGAGGTGCCCGACATCGTGCCCAGCGCCCGCAACGGCCGCGCATCGCCCATGGCCTTTCCCTTCCCAGCCAGCCCCGATATATCACTGGCGAAATCCACACCAAGGGACAAGGGCCGATGACCTATCACCCCAAATCAGACTTCCTGCGCGTGATGATCGAGCGCGGCTATCTGGCCGACTGCACCGATTATCAGGGGCTGGACGAGGCGCTGATCGCGGGGGTCGTACCGGCCTATATCGGCTTTGACGCCACGGCGCCGTCGCTGCACGTGGGCAGCCTGATCCAGATCATGATGCTGCGCTGGCTGCAAAAGACCGGGCACAGGCCGCTGGTGCTGATGGGCGGGGGCACCACCAAGGTGGGCGATCCCAGCTTTCGCGCCGACGAGCGGCCGTTGCTGACGCCCGATCAGATCGACGCCAACATCGCCGGCATCAAGGAGGTTTTTTCCAGCTACGTGACGTTCGGAGACGGGCCGGCCGATGCGCTGATGCTCAACAACGCAGAGTGGCTGGACGGGCTGAACTACCTCGACTTCCTGCGCGACGTCGGGCGGCATTTCTCGGTCAACCGGATGCTCAGCTTCGAAAGCGTGAAATCAAGGCTCGACCGGGAGCAGAGCCTCAGCTTTCTCGAATTCAACTACATGATCCTGCAGGCCTATGACTTCCTCGAACTCAACCGCCGCTACGGCTGCCGGCTGCAGATGGGCGGCTCGGACCAGTGGGGCAACATCGTCAACGGCATCGACCTGACCCGCCGCATCCTCGACGACGAGGTATTCGGGCTGACCTCGCCGCTGTTGACCACGGCGGACGGCAAGAAGATGGGCAAATCGGCCGAGGGCGCGATCTGGCTGAATGCCGAGATGCTGAGCCCTTACGCGTTCTGGCAGTTCTGGCGCAACACGGCGGATGCCGATGTGGGCCGGTTTCTCAAGCTCTACACCGAGTTGGAGATCGAGGAGTGCGAAAGGCTGGGTGCGCTCGCCGGCTCGGAGATCAACGACGCCAAGATCGTGCTGGCCAACGCGGTCACCGCGCTCTGCCACGGGGCCGAGGCGGCGACCGCCGCCGAAGCCACCGCGCGCGAGGTGTTCGAAAAGGGCGGCGCCGGCGACGAGTTGCCGACGCTGACGCTCAGCGCGGCGGAGCTGGGCGAGGGCATTTCGGTGGTGCAGTTGATTACCCGCTCGGGTCTCGCCAAGTCCGGCAAGGAGGCCAAGCGGCTGATCGCCGACCAGGGCGCACGGCTGAACGACGCGCCCTTGACCGATGCGGGGCTGATGATCGGACCCGCCGACCTGGCCCGGCCGATCAAGCTCAGCGCCGGCAAGAAGCGCCACGCGCTGGTGACGCTGGACGGCTGAGCCCCCGGCGCCGCGCCCCGGGGCCGGCGTGGCGCCGTTTGGGTATTTGCACCAAGAAGAAGGGCAAGGGCGGCGCGCCACCCCTGCGCTTCTTCTGGCAAGAAATATCCCCGCCGGAGGCAGGCGCCGCAAGGCGCCTCCCGCACGGATCGGCCAGGCCGCGCGCGCCGGGCCAGGGCGCGCCGCCGCCCCGTTGGACGCGTCCACATGCAGCGTGATCGCGGTGAAATCGCGGATATCGTCGGCGGGGAAGGTGATCGTCGGATCGATGGTCCGGCCCTTCGACGACGTTCCCGTTGTCCGTGGCGATCGCGCCGTCGGTCAGACCGCCCAGCCCGGAGCGGCCGTCAGTCGACCATCCATGTCCCTTCGGGCCAGAAGGCGTGGAAGGCAAACGCGAACAGCACGTCATGGGGCAGGTCGCGGCCCGCGCCGTCGCGCACCCGGATGTTGCCGACATCCCGGCCCTGCCCGATCGCCGCGCTGTCGAGCGCCGAGGCCTGCCCCGCGCGCCAGCTGATCACCACGCCGGCCTCGGCGATCTCGCCGGCGTCGCGCAGCCGCGAAAGCGGCCAGGCGCGCGCACCCACCCGCACCACGCGGGCGAGCGGCGGGATGCCGTGGGGCGGATCTTCGCCCCGGTAGAGAAAGGGCCGGCGCGCGCCGTCGTAGCCGACATAGGGGTTGCGGCCATAGGCGCGGGGCCAATCGGGCTGATCCATCACCAGACCCTCGGGATGAGCGGCGCGGAAGGCGGCCCAGCTTTGCATCCAGGCGGGGAGTTGGGTGAGCTGCGTGCCGGTGTAGCGCCCGACGATGCCCTCGCCGGTGGCCTGTTGCCACCAGCTTTCGCTCTGGCGGTCGTACATCACCATGTCGGAGTTGCGCAGCTTGCCGGTGACGCCGAAATCGAGCACCTCGCCGCCCACCTGCCGGTCGAAAACGAGGCCGGAATTGCACAAGGGGCAGAAGGTGACGGCGACGGGCCGGCCCGCGACGGTGTCGTTCACGATCTCGTGCCAGGTGAGGTAGCGGATCGGGTAGGCGCGCGCCGGCCCGGCACCGAGGTCGAGCACCATCACGGGCTCGCGGTCGGAGAGCCGGGTCTCGCCCGCCGCCGGGCGGAAGGCCGGGGCGGACAGCGCGGGGATGCCGTCGCGCCCCGGCCCGCCCGAGACGATCTCGCCCCAGCCGCCCACGGCGCTGCGGCTGAAATCGGTTTTCGGGAACTCGTTGGCCCAGAAGGTCGGATCGGCCGCAGCGGACCCGGCCCAGAGCCAGAGCGCAAAGAGCGCGAAAAGCCGTGTCGGTGGCATCGCCGGTCCTCCCTTTCGAAAAAGCGAAGAATGGCAGATGCCGCCCCGCCTGCCGAGCCCGGCTCACCGGAAGGTGACGCGGCGTGTGCCGGGCGCGCCGGGCGCGGGCGTCACTCGGTGACGGTGACCGTCACCATACGGTCGGGCTGACCCATGACCGCGCCGTTGCGGCCCTCGCCGCGCTTGATGGCATCGACCACGTCCATCCCATCGGTCACGCGGCCGACCACGGTATATTGACCGTTCAGATGCGGCGCCGGGGCGAACATGATGAAGAACTGGCTGTTGGCCGAGTTCGGGTCCGCCGCGCGGGCCATGCCGAGGGTGCCGCGGGCGAAGGGTTCATCCGAGAACTCCGCGGCCAGGTCGGGCTTTTCCGACCCGCCCATGCCGGCGCGGCGCATGTCTTCGCCGAACGTGCCGAATTCCACGTCGCCGGTTTGCGCCATGAAGCCGTCGATGACGCGGTGGAACACCACCCCGTCATAGGCCCCCTCCTGGGCCAGCTCGACGATACGGGCGGTATGGGCGGGGGCGACATCCTCCAGCAGGTCGACCACGATGGTGCCGTTGGCCCCCTCGCCGGCGACCTCGATCTCGAGGCCGGTGGCCAGCGCCGGGCCCGCGGCCAAGGTCAGGGCGAAGGCGAGGGCGAGCTTACGCATCGGCGGCCACCTTGACGCTGAGCATGCGGTCGGGGGTCGCGGGCGGCTCGCCCCGCGTGATGGCGTCGACATGTTCCATCCCCTCGATCACGCGGCCATAGACGGTGTACTGGCCGTTGAGGAAATGGTTGTCGGCGAAATTGATGAAGAATTGCGAGTTGGCCGAGTTGGGGTTCGACGACCGCGCCGCACCCAGGGTGCCGCGGTCATGGGGGATGCGCGAGAACTCGGCCGGCAGGTCGGGCAGGTCCGACGCGCCGGTGCCAGCGCGGCGCAAATCGAACCCCTGTTCGGCATTGCCGTTGGCCACGTCGCCCGTCTGCGCCATGAAGCCGTCGATCACCCGGTGGAACACCACGTTGTCATAGGCGCCGGCGCGGGCCAGCTCTTTCATCCGGGCGCAATGGGCGGGCGCCACGTCGGGCAACAGCTCGATGGTCACCGGGCCGTCCTTCAGCGCGATGACGATGGTGTTTTCGGGGTCCTTGATCTCGGCCATTCCGGGCGCTCCTTGGCTGCGTTTCGCGCGGCAACCTAGTGCGGCATATCGCTGAAGGGAAGCCCAAAGCCGGGGGCTGCAGTTGACGGGCGGGCGGCGAATGGGTCAAGTGGCGCGCGAATGGATTTCCCGCGGAGGAGTACGGACGGAATGGCCTGGAAAACCCTCGACGACATGGATCTTGCCGGCAAGGTGGTTCTGACCCGCGTCGATATCAACGTGCCTGTCGACAACGGCAAGGTGACCGACGCGACGCGCATCGCGCGGATCGTCCCCACCGTGCGCGACATCCTGGCGAAGGGCGGCAAGCCGGTGCTCCTGGCCCATTTCGGCCGGCCCAAGGGCGAGGTGGTGCCGGAGATGAGCCTCAAGGTCACCCTGCCCGCGCTGGAAGAGGCCTTTGGCCGCGGCGTGATCTTCGCCGAGGATTGCGTGGGCCTTCCCGCCAAGCAGGCAGTGGCCGCGCTGAGCGAAGGCGACATCCTGCTGCTTGAAAATACCCGCTTCCACGCCGGTGAAGAGAAGAACGACCCGACGCTCGCCGCCGCCATGGCCGCGCTGGGCGATGTCTATGTCAACGACGCGTTTTCCGCCGCGCACCGCGCGCATGCCTCGACCGAGGGCATCGCCAAGCTGCTGCCCTCATGCGCGGGCCGCAACATGGAGGCCGAGCTGACGGCGCTGGAAGGCGCGCTGACCGCGCCCGAGCGGCCGGTGGTGGCCGTGGTGGGCGGCGCCAAGGTCTCGACCAAGCTCGATCTGTTGGGCAACCTCGTGGGCCGGGTCGATTACCTGGTGATCGGCGGCGGCATGGCCAACACCTTTCTCGCGGCCCAGGGCATCGACGTGGGCAAGTCGCTGGCCGAGCATGACATGACAGGCACGGCGAAGGAGATCATGCAAAAGGCCGACACGGCCAACTGCAAGATCGTGCTGCCCGTCGACGTCGTAGTGGCGCGCGAGTTCAAGGCCGGCGCCGAGAACGAAACCGTGGCCGCCGACGCCTGCCCCGCCGACGCGATGATCCTCGATGCGGGGCCGAAGACGGTGGAAGAGGTCGATGCGGTGTTCGGCAAGTGCAAGACGCTGATCTGGAACGGCCCGCTGGGCGCCTTCGAGATCCCGCCCTTCGACACCGCGACCAACGCCGCTGCCAAGAAGGCCGCCGACATGACCAAGGCCGGCACGCTGGTCTCGGTCGCCGGCGGCGGCGACACGGTGGCGGCGCTGAACGGCGCCGGCGCGGCGGACGATTTCAGCTATATCTCGACCGCCGGCGGCGCCTTCCTGGAATGGATGGAAGGCAAGACCCTGCCCGGCGTCGCCGCGCTGGAAGGCTGACCCCTTGGGGGCGCGGGCGCGCGGCGCCCGTGCCCGACCTTTCGTCCGAAAAATAAGGGCTTTCGGACGAAAGGGGATTCACAACCCGAATCACTTGTGCGATGGTTTGCGGAGGCGCCCGTCAGAGGCGTTTCGAGGCAGATCGCATGAGCAGCACCCGCAAGCACCCCGCGTTAGGCGCGGTCCTTTACGTCGCCGTCATCTTCTCTTTGGGGATGTATTTCACCTTTGCCGCGGTGCAGGGTGATTTCGGCCTGTTCCGCCGGGTTCAGATCGAGGCCGAGGCGCAGTCGCTGCGCGCCCGCCATGCGGCGCTGACGGCCGAACTCGAGGTGATGCGCAACAAGACGCACCGGCTGTCGGACGACTACCTCGATCTCGATCTTCTCGACGAACAGGCGCGCAGCGTGCTGGGCCTGGTGCGCGCCGACGAGATCGTGATCCGCTGAGGCCCCGCAACCCGGCGTCGTGCACAAAATCCTTGGTGGAACGCGGTTGCAGCATCCCCGGCCGCGTTCGGCGGCCGCGCCACGCCCAGAAACCCCCTCGCATTCGCGCCACAGGTCTGATACAGATTGTTTAACGTTAAACCATTTGCCGCGCAGGGAGGCGCTGCCCGATGGCCACGCGAAAATCGACCGCGAAACCAAACATTTCCAAAGAAGAGCTGCTTCAATACTACCGCGATATGCTGCTGATCCGGCGATTCGAGGAAAAGGCCGGCCAGCTTTACGGCATGGGTCTGATCGGCGGCTTCTGCCACCTCTATATCGGCCAGGAGGCGGTCGTCGTGGGGCTCGAGGCCTCGGCCGACGAGGGCGACAAGCGCGTGACCTCTTACCGCGACCACGGCCACATGCTGGCCTGCGGGATGGACCCCAAGGGCGTGATGGCCGAGCTGACGGGACGCGACGGCGGCTATTCCAAGGGCAAGGGCGGCTCGATGCACATGTTCTCGAAAGAGAAGCATTTCTACGGCGGCCACGGCATCGTCGCGGCCCAGGTGCCGATCGGCGCGGGCCTTGCCTTCTCGGACATGTACAAGGGCACCGATCGCGTCACCTTCATCTATTTCGGCGACGGTGCCGCGAACCAGGGCCAGGTGGCCGAAACCTACAACATGGCCGAGCTTTGGGACCTGCCCGCGGTCTTCGTGATCGAGAACAACCAGTACGCCATGGGCACCTCGGTCAAGCGCGCAACGAAAAGCCCCGATTTCTGGGAACGCGGCGCCGCCTACGGGATCGAGGGCGAGGCGGTCGACGGGATGGACGTGCTCGCGGTCAAGGCCGCCGGCGAAAAGGCCGTCGCCCACTGCCGCGCCGGCAAGGGCCCCTATATCCTTGAGATCATGACCTATCGTTACCGCGGCCATTCCATGTCGGACCCGGCAAAGTACCGCTCGCGCGAAGAGGTGCAGAAGATCCGCGAAGAGCGCGACGCGATCGAGCATGTGCGCGAGCTGATCCTGCAGGGCAAGCACGCCAGCGATGACGATCTCAAGGCCATCGACAAGGACATCAAGGCGGTCGTCAACGAGGCCGCCGAATTCGCCAAGGAAAGCCCCGAGCCCGCGCTCGAAGAGCTTTATACCGACATCTACGCCGACGTCGCGCCGCAGAACGCCTGAGGGAGGAGACGCAGATGGCCACCGAAATCCTGATGCCCGCCCTCTCGCCCACCATGGAAGAGGGCACGCTCGCCAAGTGGCTGGTGAACGAGGGCGATACCGTATCGGCCGGAGATATCCTGGCCGAGATCGAAACCGACAAGGCCACGATGGAATTCGAGGCCGTCGACGAGGGCACGCTGGGCAAGATCCTCGTGCCCGCCGGCACCGAGGGGGTGAAGGTCAACACCCCCATCGCCGTGATGGTCGAAGAAGGCGAGGATGCCGAGGCCGCCGCGGCGAAGGCGCAGGAGGCCGCGCCCGCGGCCGACGCGGCCGGCAAGGCGGCCCCCGACGGGGGCTCCGCGCCGGACGCCCCCCCGGCCGAACCCAAGGCCGCCGCCCCCGCGCCCGAGCCGGAGGTGCCCGAGGGCACCGAGATGAAATCCACCACCGTGCGCGAGGCGCTGCGCGACGCCATGGCCGAAGAGATGCGCCGCGACGACACTGTCTTTCTGATGGGCGAGGAGGTGGCCGAGTACCAGGGCGCCTACAAGATCAGCCAGGGCCTGTTGGACGAGTTCGGCGCCAAGCGCGTGATCGACACGCCGATCACCGAACACGGCTTCGCCGGGCTCGGCGTCGGCGCAGCCTTTGGCGGCCTGCGCCCGATCGTCGAGTTCATGACCTTCAACTTCGCGATGCAGGCGATGGACCAGATCATCAACTCGGCGGCCAAGACGCTCTACATGTCGGGCGGTCAGATGGGCTGCCCGATGGTGTTCCGCGGCCCCAACGGCGCGGCGGCCCGCGTCGCCGCCCAGCACAGCCAGGATTACGCCGCCTGGTACGCGCAGGTGCCGGGGCTCAGGGTGGTTCAGCCCTATTCGGCCGCCGATGCCAAGGGCCTGCTGAAAACCGCCATCCGCGACCCCAACCCGGTGATCTTCCTCGAAAACGAGATCCTTTACGGCCGGTCCTTCGACGTGCCCGCGCTGGACGATTTCACCGTCCCCTTCGGTAAGGCCCGGATCTGGCGCGAAGGGTCCGACGTGACCATCGTCAGCTTCGGCATCGGCATGACCTACGCGCTGGAGGCCGCCGAGGCCCTGGCCAAGGACGGCATCGAGGCCGAGGTGATCGACCTGCGCACGCTCAGGCCCCTCGACACCGCGACCGTCATCGAAAGCGTGAAAAAGACCAACCGCTGCGTAACCGTCGAAGAGGGCTGGCCGGTCTGCTCGATCGGCAACCACATTTCGGCGGTGCTGATGCAGGAGGCCTTCGACTGGCTCGACGCGCCGGTGATCAATTGCACCGGCAAGGACGTGCCCATGCCCTATGCGGCCAACCTCGAAAAGCTGGCGCTGGTGACCACCAAGGAGGTCATCGAGGCCGCCCGCCAAGTGACCTATCGCTGAGGAGGCGCGCGACATGCCCACCGAAATCCTGATGCCCGCCCTCTCCCCCACGATGGAGGAAGGCACGCTGGCCAAGTGGCTGGTGAAAGAGGGCGACACCGTGTCGGCCGGCGACCTTCTGGCCGAGATCGAGACCGACAAGGCCACGATGGAATTCGAGGCCGTCGACGAGGGCACGCTGGGAAAGATCCTCGTCGAGGCAGGCACCGAGGGCGTGAAGGTCAACACCCCCATCGCCGTGATTCTGGAAGAGGGCGAAAGCGCCGACGATATCGACAGCGACGCCTCGGCCCCCGCCCCGAAACCCGCGCCGGAGGCCGAAAAGGCCGACGCGGGCGGCAAGGCGGCCCCCGACGGGGGCTCCGCGCCGGCCGCCGCGCCGCCAGCACCCGAGGCCAGCGACGGCTCGCGCATCTTCGCCTCGCCGCTCGCCCGCCGGATTGCCGCGGAAAAGGGGCTCGATCTAGCGCAGATAGCAGGCTCCGGCCCCCGCGGCCGCATCGTCAAGGCCGATGTCGAGACCGCCAAACCCGCTGAGGCGTCGCAGCCCTCCGCCGCGGCCCCGGCCGCGTCCGGCGCTGCTGCGCCGATGCCGGCCGGCCCCGACGCCGCGGCCGTCGCCAAGATCTATGCCGACCGCGACTACCAGGAGATCGCGCTCGACGGCATGCGCAAGACCATCGCCCAGCGCCTGACCGAGGCCAAGCAGACGATCCCGCATTTCTACCTGCGCCGCGACATCCGCCTGGACGCGCTGCTCGACTTCCGCAAGACCCTCAACAGCCAGCTCGAGTCGCGCGGCGTGAAGCTCTCGGTCAACGACTTCATCATCAAGGCCTGCGCGCTGGCCCTGCAACAGGTGCCCAAGGCCAACGCGGTCTGGGCCGGCGACCGCATCCTGCAACTCAATCCCTCGGACGTGGCCGTGGCCGTGGCCATCGAGGGCGGGCTCTTCACGCCGGTGCTCCGCGATGCCGAGGCGAAAACCCTCTCGGCGCTGTCCGCCGAGATGAAAGACCTCGCCGCCCGCGCGCGCGACCGCAAGCTCGCGCCCCACGAATACCAGGGCGGCAGCTTTGCGATTTCCAACCTGGGGATGTTCGGCATCGACAATTTCGATGCCGTCATCAACCCGCCCCACGGCGCGATCCTCGCGGTCGGCGCTGGTGTCAGAAAACCCGTGGTGGGCGAAGACGGCCAGCTTGCGACGGCAACCGTCATGTCGGTCACTCTCAGCGTCGATCACCGCGTGATCGACGGCGCGCTCGGCGCCGAGCTGTTGCAGGCGATCAAGGACAACCTGGAAAACCCGCTTTCCATGCTGGTTTGATCCGCCGCGGCGCGAACTGCCGCAGGGCGCCCGCGGATCACGCGGCGCGCCGGGGGAAAACGGGCATCGGGGACGCCCTACGGACGGGGCGAACGACCTCGCCCTGCGCCGCGCTCCCATGAAAGAGTGCTGCGCGATGCAAAGAGCGGCGTGCGAACGCTTTTCGGGGCCCGATCACACCTCGCGCACGCCGGGCGCTGATGTCCGGCACCGGCGCCCCAAGGCCGACCCCGCTCACGTGATGAAAACGGCCAGCAGCAGCCCGGCACCGAGCCAGGCAAAAGCGGCGAGCGCCAGCCAGTAAAGCACCCGATCGATGGCACCGCCGTGGTCGTGATCGTGTTGATGCTCGCCCTTCGCGCCGGGCGCAGCGGCGAGTGCCGCGAAGGCAAGTGTCACAAGGCCGAACCCGAGATTGAAAAAGAACGTATGGTCGAGTGAAAACCGCTCTTCGGGCTGCATCAAGCCGTGGCCTTCCGGCGTTGGGGTAAGGCCGAAAAGCTGGAATCCGAAATGGATGACCAGCGCCGCCGCGATCAGCGCCACAAGAAACACGCCGGCGATATAAAGCGCCATCTTCCAACCATAGAACCGGGCATGGACCCGGATAACCGGCAACACCACAAGGTCGGAAAAGATGAACGCCATCACGCCGGCCACGCTCACCCCGTTGGCATAGAGAAGACCGGCCAGTGGAATATTGCCCATTGACCCGATGAAGGTCATGAAGGCAGCCACGGGCCCGATCACCGCATGCTGCACGGCCTGCCACGCGGTCGGATCCACATCCGCACCGGTTCCCGGAAAGAGCCAGGCGAAAAACGCGGGCGGTACGAAAACGGCGATCATGCCCGCCACGGTGAAGCCCACCGTGACATCCTTCCAGACCATCTGCCATTCACCGAAATAGCGCCGCGCCAGCAGCCGCCACACGGCGAGACCGTGAAACAGCTCGTTCAGCCGGTGCCGCGTGTCCTCGTGGCCCGCCTCGACCCGTTGGCGCGCATCCTCGATCAGCCGCCGCGGCCGGGTCAGCCGGACCACCCCCCACATCAGCAGGATCAGCACCAACCCGCCCACATATTCGCCGACCACGAACTGCCAGCTGAGAAATGCCAGGATGATGATCCCCAGTTCGATCACCAGGTTGGTCGAGGCCAGCAGGAAGGCCATCGCAGGCACGAAACCGGCGCCCTTGGCAAACAGCGCTCGCGCGGTGGCCAGCGCCGAGAAGCTGCATGAAGAAGAAATGAAGCCGAAAACCGTGCCCAGCGCGACGCTACGCGCCCCGCCGGTGCCCATCGCCTGGCGCATCCCGTCGCGGCTGACGAAGACCTGGATCGCCGCACTGATGGCATAGCCCAGTGCAAAGGCCCAGAACGCCGTCCAAAAGAAGCCTGCCGTGGTCAGGGCGGCGTCGCCCCAAAGCTCGAGAAATCGCATGAAAGGCTGCTTTCTCAGGCGGGCCCCGCACGGGAGCCCGCCGATTTTACCTGGTTGCGTTTCTCAGGCGAACGTTCGTGGCCTCTAAATGTTCCCCGGCCATTGCTTTGCAGCGGCAATCGTTCGGGGCCGAAAGCCCCGCGGTGCACTCAGGTCTCGGTGCAGCCGCAATCGCGTCCCAGCCGGTGATCCATCTCGACCGAGGGTTGGGCGCAGCCCGCCTCGCCCACGATCCTGGCCGGGACGCCCGCCACGGTCGAGTTGGGCGGCACATCGGCCAGCACCACCGACCCCGCCGCGACCCGCGAGCAGCGGCCGACGGTGATGTTGCCCAGCACCTTGGCGCCGGCACCGATCAGCACGCCGTGGCCGATCTTGGGGTGGCGGTCCTCTTCCTCTTTGCCGGTGCCGCCCAGCGTCACCGAATGCAGCATCGAGACATTGTCGCCCACCACCGCCGTTTCGCCGATGACGATGGAATGGGCATGGTCGATCATGATTCCCTGCCCCAGCCTGGCAGCCGGGTGGATGTCGACGCCGAACATTTCCGACACGCGCATCTGCACGAAATAGGCCATGTCCCGCCGGCCCTGCATCCACAGGTGATGGGCGACGCGATAGGCCTGCAACGCCTGGAACCCCTTGAAGAACAGGATCGGCTGTATGTAGCGGTGGCAGGCCGGGTCGCGGTCGTAGACGGCCATCAAGTCGGCGCGCGCGGCCTTGCCGAGCACCGGTTCGGCGGCATAGGCCGCATCGGCGATCTCGCGCAGCAACTGCTCGGACATCTCGCCCGAAGACAGCTTCAAGGCAAAACGATAGGCCAAGGCACTGGCAAAGCCCTCGTGGTGCAAAAGGCTCGAATGCATCAGACCGCCCAAAAGCGGTTCCTGTGCGACGGCGGCTTCGGCCTCGTCGCAGATGCGCTTCCAAACCGGGTCCAGTTCGGTCAGGCGGGGCTGTGTCTTGGCCATGGCGCGTCCTTTCATTGCATGGCGAGATTACACTACATAGGAGTCAAAGGCCAAGATCTACGCCCAACGCGCGAGGTTGTGACCGTGACAAACGAAGAGATTGCCACCTTTCGCGCCATGCTTGAGCAGATGCTGCGCGATCTGGAACAGGATAGCCTTCGCGGCGCCGAGGGCACCGAGACGGTGATACTCGATCAGCAATCGGTGGGCCGGCTCAGCCGGATGGATGCGTTGCAGCAGCAGGCGATGGCCAAGGCCACACAGGCCCGCCGCGCCGGACAGGCGACGCGCATCCGCGCCGCGCTGGCCCGGATCGAGGAGGGCGAGTTCGGCTATTGCACCGAATGCGGCGACGAAATCGCCCATGGCAGGCTCGACCTCGACCCGACCACCCCGACCTGCATCAGCTGCGCCCGCTAAGCCGCGCCTTCTGGTCCCGCCACTCGGCGATGGCCGCAAACACAAGCGACAGGCAGCGGCAATAGCCCGCGTCGTCGAGCGCGGGCTCGGGCGGCAGCGGCCGGCCGCGCGCCAGCGCCATGAGCGACCCGTCGCCCCAGCGCGGATGGGAGCGGCCAAACCGCTTGCGATAGGCATCCGCCGCCCCGGCCCGCGCCAGCATCGCGGTGATCGCGCCCGCGCGCGCGGCCTCGGGCAACGGCATCAACGCCAGCGCCGCGGCCACCGCGTCGCCATGCAAAACAGGCCGCATCGGCGCCTCACAGGTCGGGCAGGCTCAAGGCGCAGTAATGCACCGCCAGCCGCACCTTGCCGCCGGCGAATTCTCCGCCCTCCGGCGTCAGCGTCAGCGGCAAGGGCGCGTAATGGGTCAGCGGCGCGGACAGCGTCCCGATCGCGTAGGACCCCACGGCCAGCCCCATGCCGCTGCCAAAGCGGTTGTCCGACCCGTCCGCCCCCAGCCGCCACGAGGTCAGTGTGCCGGTGATCTCCTCGCGCACGCGGCCCGTCACCCCGAACACCATCGCATGGCTGGGGATCGCGGGCCCGGTGTCCTGCGCGCCGCCGGCCACGATGTCATGCTCGATATCCAGCGTCTCGAACCGCAGTCCCGCCCCGAACACCCCGTGACCGGTCAGCCCCCGCACCCAAAGCGCCCCGTCGAACACCGCCGGCCCGCCCCGGTCCAGGACCCAGGCGCGCCAGCCTGCAAGGGGCTGCACAAACACCCAGCCGCCGTTGTCGGCAATCGCCACCCTGCCCTGCTGGCCCTCCCAATCGTTCACCGCACCCGCCGGCACGCCCCAGGCATCGCCGTCCGCCGGCGCCACCGGCGGCGTCGTCTCTTCCACCGATTGCAGGCGCAACTGCACCAGCGCATCCAGCCGCAGCAGCGCCTCGTTTACCGTCACATGTTTTTGCGCCTGCGCTGCCTGCACCAGCGGCAATTGCAAATTCGCCGTGTCACTCATCGATCTCGATCCTCCGATAGGGCCCGGGCCCGTAGCTGTCCGATATCTGCGCCACCTCGATGGAAAAGGGCGGCACGGCGCCGTCGGCGGCCTGCATCCCCGCGCCATAGCTCCATTCCGGCACGCCCACCTGCGCCTCGCGCAAGATCGCGCCCTCGCCCGAGACCACGCGCACCGCATAGGTCTCGCGCCCCTCGCCCAGCGGCACCTCGACCCCTTCCCAGCTATCGCCGTCGATCCGCGTGCGCCGCACCCAGCCCAGCGCGATGGCCCCGTCGGCCCGTCGCGCCGCGCGCAGATGGCAGGGCGCGTAGGGCCTCAGCCCGATGCCGCGAAATGCCTCGCTCCGGTGCCGGTAGGACGGGTCGTCATAGGGCCTCCCCGCCGGGCCGATCCGGTAATGCCGCTCCAACCCCCGCGCCGACAGCGGCACGTCGATCTGCCTGGGCCGGCCGTCGAGCAGGGCAAAGAGGCTGCCCGCCGGCCAGGCATCGGGCATGACCGCCTCGCTGCCCGCCTGCCCCCTGAGCCTGAGCCGCAACTCGTAGGTCGAGGGCGCCACCAGCTCGGCCTGGGAAAACTGCAACACCTCCCAGTTTTCCGAGGTCCCGTCCCCGATCGCCGCCGCGTTTGCGCCCGCCAGCACCTCGGCCATCTCGGCCGAGCTCAGCGCCCCGGAAAAGACCTTCACCCGCAGCGCCGGCCCCCGGTCCCAGCGCCCCGGCTCGGCCCGGTAAAGCGGCGTCTCGGTCCGCCCGATCACCGCGCCCGCCCGCAGCGTCAGGTTCGGCCGATAGCCGGCATCGCTGACGGCGCTGTAAACGGCCACGCTGCCCGGCCAGGGCACGGCGGCCACCGCCAGATGCGGCGCATGGGGCACCTCGTCGCCCCTGAGCAAGGGCAGGTCGAGAAACAGCGGGTAGACCGGCACGGGCGGCACGAAGGGGGCCAGCGCCACCCGATCTTCCACGGCGTCCGAGGGCACATAGACCCCGCGTTCCACCCGGACCGCCTCGATCGCACGCCCGGTGCCCTGCTCCACCCGGTCGACCCGGTAAAGCGCCTCGCCCGCCTCCGAGGGCAGGCGCAGCACGTCGCCCGCCCCCAGCGCCAGCGCCGAAGGCGCAAGGGCAAAGCGCGCCGTGTCGCGCGCCACCCGCGCCTCGGCCAGCCAGCGCTCGACAATGGCCCGCCCCTCGCCGCCACTCAGCGCCAGCGGAAACTCGGTGGCGGCCACGGTTAGGCTGTCCTCGTCGGGAAACACCGCCTCGGCCACCCGCGTCTGGAAATCGCCTTCGGCCTCGACATAGCTCAGCCGCACCCGCCCCGCGGTCTCGGCCTCGGGGCTGCGCACCAACTCCAGATCGGCGCCTTCTTCGGACTCGACCAGCCGGGCCCGGTCCACCGCCCCGTCCGCCCGCCCTGTCCGGTTGCGGAAAACGATCTTCCCCTCCCGCTCCGCCGCCTCCACGCCATAGGCCAGCATCAAGGGCTGCAAATCCGCCCGGCCCTCGCTCAACCCCTCCAGCGCATAGCCCCGAACCAGCCCGTAAAGCTGCGCGACATCCACCGCCGGCACCCCCGCCCTGCGGCAGATTTCGTCGACCACCGCGGCCAGGCTCTGGGCCGACACGCGCCCGTTGATCCAGTGCCCGCGGGCGTAGTTCTCGCCGTCGGCCCAGAGATCGGCCAGCGCCGGAAATTGAGGATAGGGCCGCGAATCCCAGGCCCAGACATGGGCGCGGGAGAGGTCGATCATCGGCCCGTCATAGACCTCAGACACCGGGTTCACCCCGGGCTCGGCCCAATAGCCCAACATCGCGCGCAGATATTGCGCCTGGATCAGATCGTCTCGCGCCCCGCTGGAATATTTCGGCAACGCGCTTTCCGAGGATTTCGGGTCGACAAACTTGTTGGGCTGGTTGGTGCCCTTGTCGATGGCGCCGCAACCGAGCTCGGTAAACCAGACCGGTTTCGACTGCGGCTCCCATGGCGTGGGCGTGGCCTTGCGCACGCCGCCCACCCGCTCGTAATGGTGGCTGCCCCACCAGTTGCGGATATCCTTGTAGCGCCAGACCCACGGCTCTTCATAGGCCCCGTCGGTAATCGGCACACGCCGCTGCGCCACCTCCGCCTCGTCCGAGGGGTAGAACCAGTCGTAGCCCTCGCCGCCCTCGATATTGGCGCGCAGGTAGCCTGGCGCATATATCGAGCCCCACGACGCGTCGGCATGCTCGTCCCCGTCGCGCCAGTCGCTGAGCGGCATGTAATTGTCGATGCCGATGAAATCGATGTTCGGACTGGCCCAAAGCGGATCGAGATGGAAGTAAAGGTCGCCCGACCCGTCCTGCGGGTGATAGCCGAAATATTCCGACCAGTCGGCGGCATATCCGATCTTCGTCTCGTCCCCGAGGATCGAGCGCACGTCATCAGCCAGCCGCACCAGTTCCGTCACCGTCGGAAAGCCGCCGCCCGCACCGCGGATCTGCGTCAACCCGCGCATCTCGGACCCGATGCAAAACGCCGACACGCCCCCGCCCGCCACGCAGAGATGGGCATAATGCAGGATGAAGCGGCGGAACGACCAGCCGTCGCTGCCGGTATAGGATACGCCCTCCGGCCCCGCCTCGAACTCGTCCGGGGCGGCGGTGCCGAAAAACACCGCGACCTGCGCATTCGCCTCTGCCGTTCCATCGGGCGAGCCCTCCCGCCCCGGCGCTGCCGACAGGGTGATCCGCCCCCGCCAGGGCAAGTGCGGCTGGTCGTCCGCCCCGCTCCATGGGTCGGCCAATCCGTTGCCCTCCATCTGCTCCATCAGGATGAAGGGGTAGAACATCACCTCCTGCCCACCGGCATTGATCTCGGCAATCGCCTCCATCACCGCGCGGTCGGTGGGCGTGCCGCCATAGACCACGCGGTCGTCCAGCGTGGCCAGCGTCTCGGCCTCCCCGCGGGCCAGCCCCGACACCTGCCAGGGCATCTCCTCGCCATCGACCTCGGTCTGCTCCACCTTGGGGCGCACCCGGCACTGCCCGCAGCGCAGGTCATCGCCGAACCAGCTCACCACCAGCGAGATCGAGCGGCACCGGGGCAGCTCGGCGCGCAGCTGCTCCAGCGACGTCTGGAAATCGGTCAGCCCCGAGGGTGCGTTCAGATTGGCCGCACGATAGGCCCCCGGCCCCTCGGCATAGTTCACCGGCGTCGTGGCCAGCGCGTATTCCCCCGTGCCGGGGATCAGCGCCACACCCTGCACCTGCCGCGCCAGATCGGGCACCTCGCTGTCGGCCGCACGCACCACCTCGAAGGAAAACTGCGGTACCCGGTTGCCGAAACGCGAAAGGTCCAGATCC
Organism: Rhodovulum robiginosum; assembly: GCF_003944755.1. GTDB lineage: Bacteria > Pseudomonadota > Alphaproteobacteria > Rhodobacterales > Rhodobacteraceae > Rhodovulum > Rhodovulum iodosum. The sequence goes on along the minus strand of NZ_RWGU01000047.1, from coordinate 135,963 downwards.
TCGATCACCACATAGGCAAGTCCCCGATAGGCCGGCACCTGCCCCGCCCCCTCGACGGCTTCCATCTTCGGATCGGGCAACTGGTCGACAGAGCCCGTATAGACACGCATGTTCAGCCCGGTCGGGGCGATCTCGCCGCCGTCGGCCCAGACCCGCCCCACCCGCCGGATTTCGCCCTCGCAAAGCGCAATCGCCAGGCTCACCGAGTAGCTGTAGTCGCGCACCTCCGGGGCCGAGGGCGCACCCTTGCCGCCGCCCCCCGAGGTGGTGACGGTTTCCAGAAAGCGCGAGGCCCAGATCACGTGGCCGGCCAGCCGCACCCGGCCCCAGCACTTTCCCACCGGCGCCCCCTCGCCCGCGCCGGTCAGGCGAAAGCGATCGACACGACCGGTCTTTACCGCCTCGGACCCCGTGCCCAGAAGCTTCTGGTCGATCACCCGGCCCAGGGTCGCGCCCATCGCGCGGCCCACCACGACGCTGGACAGCCCCAGCACCGAGCCACCCATAGCCGCACCGGCCGCCGCGCCGACGGCCGAAAGAACGATTGTCGCCATGGTCTGTCCTTCCTCAGGGAAACGCGAAGCGCGCCACGATGCGCCGCGCCCAGGGGCCGGTCAGCGGGCTTTCCACCACGCCGTGCCCCCAATAGGCATGTACGAATGTCGGGTGCGGGCCGGTCTCGCCCTGCACGCCCAGATGCTTGGCCACCCCGCCCGCGCGCATTCGGAACAGGATCACGTCGCCGGGCGCGGCCTGGCCGAGAGGTTTGTCGATCAGATGCCGCCGGGCGGCGGACCATAGCCGTTCATCGCGCGCAGGCTCGGACCAGTCGGGCGTGTAGGCCGGCACCGCCTCGGGCTCGGCCCCGTAAAGCGCGCGCCACACGCCGCGCAAGAGCCCCAGACAATCGGCCCCGGCGCCCCTGGCCGAGCCCTGGTGGCGGTAGGGCGTGCCGATCCAGCCCCGCGCCTCGGTCAACGCCCGGCTCACGCCCGTCGGCTCCCGCCGTCGTTGGTCCCGTCGCTCACCGGGTAGACCATCAGCCAGTCTTCGCCCGGCAGATGCGGAAAGCCTTGGAAGTTTATGAAATTGCAGAATTTCACCCGGCAGGTCTCTGCCCGCTTGTCGCACCCCGCCTCCAGCCGCAGCATGTCTCCGGGCACGACCTCGGCCCCCAGCGCCTGCCACAGCTCGACAACACGGGCCGCGCCGTCTACCCGGTCGTTCTTGATCAAACCGACCAGCCCCTGAGCCGCGCCCGACAGCACCCTAAGCCGCCCGGCCTCGAAAAACCGGGGCGAGAACCCCGCGAACCCGGCAAAACGGAACACTTGCGCCCCCGCCACCTCTTCCGCCATCCGTTCCGAGGAATACCCCGGCGCGCTCAGGTCCACCCGGCAGCGCCCATCGCCCAGCACAGCCGAACAGGGCCGCTGATAAGCCCGCCCCTGCACCTGGTTCAGCGCCTCGGCCAGTCCGCGCAGTTCGGCCTGAAAGGCCGCGCCCCGCCGGGTGATCTCTCCCAGCGTGCCGCGAAACTGCTCCACCCGCTGATCGGAATCGGCCCAGTTCACCAGCCAGGCACGCACCTCGGCGCCGTCGTAGCGCCCCGCTGCAATCTCTTCTTCGCGCAGGGCCTCGGCGGTCAGCGCGCCCACGGCCTCGGTATTGTCCACCGACAGCCCCGTGGTCTGGCTCAGCGCCCGTGCCGTCAGCCCGCTCTCGGCGCGGAACAGCACCCCGCCAAAGCGCAAATCCCGGTCGTGATCGGTAAAGCCCAGCACCACCCCGTCGCGCCGCGTCACAGCCCAGGCCCGGCACAGCGTCGTGGCCCCGGTTTCAAGATGCGCCTGCAAGCCCTCCGGCACACTCATACCCGCACCTCCACCACCGGCACCTGCGGCGCGTCGCCGGTCTGGAAGCTGGCCACCGAGGTCTGGATGCTGTCCGTATCGAAGCGCACCGGCACGTCGAACTCGAACCCGGCCGTCACCTCGGCCCCGATATCGGGCGCGTCGACCAGGCTCACCAACCCGGTCGCGGCATCCACCGTGAAATGCACCGTTTCGACCAGCGCCTCGCCGTCGAGGCCGATCCGCACGCTGCCCGCCACCGGCTTGACGATGGGCCGGGCATAGCGCACCCCGCCCGAGTGGTAGGTCTTGATGAGCTGAAAATCGCGCGTCGCGCCGTCGCCATGGGCGATGATCTGGTCGTCGAACGCCACCTCCCGCGACGGGCGGCACGACTTGTAGTCCGACCAGTCCTTCCAGCGAAATCCGTAGAGCTGCCCCCGCCGTGCCTCGAAAAACGCGATCAGCGTCTCGATATCGTCGAGCGAACGCAGCCCGACCCCGGCGTCATAGCGCCGCCGCGCATCGGCCCAGGGCGTGTTGCGCTCCTCGAACCCGTTGGCCAGGGTGACGATCTCGGTGCGCCGCTCGGGCCCGCCGACCGAGCCAAAGCTCAGATTGGCCGGAAACCTAACCTCGTGGAATGCCATATTTCTCTCCCCTCAGCGGTTTCGCTGGCCGCGCGCCAGCGCCCGGCCCATTTCGGCGGCGATCTGGCTCTGGCTGCGGCGAAAGCCCTGCACGTCGGGCGTGGTGACGTTCATCGTCACATGCACCTGCCGCCCCGCGCCCGCGCTGGCCACCCCCAGCCGCCCGTCGGCCCCGCGTGCCAGCGGCAAAATGGCCTCGGGCCCCGCCTCGCCCATCAGCCCGGTCGCGCCCCGCATCGGAAAGGTGCGTGCCTCGCGCACCACGCCGCCGCTGGCAAAGGGCACCACGCGCCCTTGGGTAAAGGCCGCCCCCTTTGCAAACGGCACCGCGGCGCTCACCAGCCCCTCGATGCCACCCGCGATCAAACCGCCCAGGTGGTTCTGCACCGGCCTCACTGCCGCCGAATAGGTCGCGTCGAGGATCGACCGCGCCAGCCCGCGCATCGCCTCCGACGCCTTCACCCCGTCAAAAACCAGCCCGTCGAAGGCCCCCCGCAGCCCCCGACCGATCGAGCGCGACAGCGTTCCTACCTCGCGGTTGGTCAGCGTCAGGCTTTCGCGCATCCCTGCCAGTTCCGCCGCAAAGGCCGCAGCCACGCCCCGCGCGCCGCCCATCGTGTCCTCCAGCGCGTCGATCTGCGCCTCCAGGTCGTCGATATCCGTCATTTCTCAGCCCTTTTCGGAAATATCCGGGAAGGCGCGCGCCAGTTCGTCCAGCCGCGCCCGGCTGATCGGCGGCGGCCCCGCCCCGACCCCCAGCATCAGCATCAATTCCACCGGCGTCAGCGCCCAGAACTCGGCCGGTCTCAGCCCCAGCCCCGCGATCCCGGCGCGCATCAGCGCCGGCCAGTCAAAGCGCGTCATCGCCCGCCCCCGGCGTGGCGAAGGCGCGGGCCAGCAGCATCGCCGCCGCCCGCGCCGCCGCCCCCGGCCCGCCGCCGATCTCGGCCGCGGACAGCTCGGCCGCACTGCCCTGCCAGCCGCCGCCCCTGAGCCCCGCAAGCAGCAGCGCCAGCACATCGCGCACCGAAAACCGCCCCTCCTCGAACCGCTCGATCAGCGCGACCAGCGTGTCTGCCTCCAGCGCCGCCTCCAGCTCGGCCAGCGCGCCCAGAGTCAGCTTCAGCACGTGGCGCCGGCCGTCCAGCACCAGCACCACCTCGCCCGCGTATGGGTTCGCCATCACAGCGCGGTAAAGCTCAGCGCGCCGGCCGAGGCGAGGCTCAACTCATAGCTGGCCTCGCCGTTATGGCTGCCGGCATACTCGATCGAAGACAGTTGGAACGGCCCCTGCACCACCCCGAAATCGGGAATGATGACCTGAAAATCAGGCGTCTCCCCGTCGAAGAATATCTGCCGCGCCCGCTCGTCGGTGCCCGCGTCCTTGAATACGCCCGATCCGCTGATCGAGGCCGTTTTCACGCCCGCGCCAGCCAGCAATTCGCGCCAGCCCCCCGCCGATTCCAGGCTGGTCACGTCCACCGTCTCGGCGTTGAAGCCGATGCGCGTGGCCCGCAGCCCCGCGATGGTCTCGAACTGACCGTCGCCGGTCATGTCGAGCTTGATCAACAGATCCTTGCCGTTCTGCGCCGTCATTGTTCCATTCTCCGCTAAATCAGTCGTCCGAAACCCGCGCGGCAAAGCGCAGGTCGATCCGGCGCCCGTCGCCCGCGCCCACGCGCTTCGCCCGCGCCCGGTCGAACCACAGCCCAACAAGGTGCCCCCGGTCGAGGCTCAGCGCCGCACCGGTCAGTGCGTCGGCCACGGCCTCCGCCGCCGCTTTGGGCGCCTGAAACCCCGCCGCATCGCTGATCACGCTGACCGTGAACCGGTGCAGCGCGCCCGCGCCCGTCATGTCCGATGCGTCGCGCACGTCCTCGGCGCCCAGGCTGACATAGGTGCCCGGCACAGGCCCGGGCGGCAGCGCGTCATAGATCGCGCCCCCCACCAGCGCCGCCAGCGCCGGATCGCCGGCCAGCCGCGCGTAAACGGCCCTCTGCAAGGCCGACGCCTGGCCATAGCTCATGACGCCACCTCCTCTTCGGCGAAACAGGTCAGGTAACGGCCGCGCCTGTCGGCCTCGGCGACCGCGCGGATGAAAAACAGCCGCCCGCCCTCGCGAAACCGCTGCCCGGCCACAGGGCGCGACGGCGCCCCCTCGGGCGCCCCGCGTACCACGATGCGGTGGGGCACGCGGGCCAGCGCAGTCTCCTCGCCCGACCGCTCGCCCCCCGTCCGCGGCGTCACCTCGGCCCAGAGCGTGCCGCGCGCCACCCAGGTCTCGGCATAGCCGCCGGCCCCGTCGGCCACCCGCTCGGGCGCCTCCAGTACCAGCTTGCGGCCCAGTACCGGGGGGCTCATCGCACACCCCCCCCCGCCAGGATGCGCACCGTGCGCCAGCGCTCGACCAGTTCCATCACCCCAAACGGCATGCCGCCATCGCCCAGCGCCGCTTCGTGGCGATGCTCGTGGTAATGCGCCGCCAACAGCATCACCGCTTGCGCCAGATCGGCCGGCACCTGCGCCCAGTCGGCGCCGAACCCGGCCTCGAAGGCGATCTCGGCCGAGCCGCCCAGCGGCACCACCGGCAAGGCCCCGCTGACCGCGGCCAGCTGCGGCCGATGCGTGTCGCGCCTGAGCACATACGTGTCGGCATCGACCGGATGCACCTCGCCGGCCCGGTCCAGCAGGACCACCGACAGGATCGCCGTGACAGGGGCCACCGGCAGCGCCTGCCGATCCGCCTCGCGCCAGGCGTCGACCGCAAAGGTAAAGCTGCGGGCCAGCAACGCCTTGCCCGTGCGCGCCTCCACCGCAGCCAGCGCAGCCCTCAGCAGCGCCTTGAGCACCGCGTCCTGCGCGCCGTCGTCGGCAAACCCCGTCCCCAGGCGCAAATGCTCCCGAAACCGGTCCACCGGCAGCGCCGCGTCGGGCACCGGGCCTTGCTCCATCACTATCATCATCGCTCTCCGAGCACCTCCGGAACACATCAAGAGCGCGCGCCGGCCCGCCCCGCCCGGGCGGAGGCAGCAACTGGACCGGGGCGGCAAACCCCGGCGCGCGCCAGACCGCACCCCGACGGGCGCGGCCATCGCGGCGGCCGGTCAGACCGCGGCGAATTTCAGCAGCTTGATCGCGGCGAAATCGCTCACATCCCCGCCCACGCGCTTGGTCGCGTAGAACAGAACGTGCGGCTTGGCCGAGAACGGGTCGCGCAGCACCCGCAGGTCGGGCCGCTCGGCGATGGTGTAGCCGGCGCGGAAATCGCCGAAGGCGACGGCCACCGCGCCCGCGGCGATGTCGGGCATGTCCTCGGCGATCAGCACCGGATAGCCCATCAGCCGCGCGGGCTCGCCCGCGGCCATGCCGTCGGTCCACAGGAAGCGCCCGTCGGCATCCTTCATCTTGCGCACCGCGCCCGCGGTCTTCGAATTCATCACGAAGCTCGCATTGGCGCGGTATTCCGCCCCCAGCGCATAGACCAGATCGAGGATCGCGTCGGCCGGCGAGATCGCGTCGAAATCGCCGTCGCTGCCGGTGGCGATATAGCCGAGATTGCCCCAAGACCAGGACCCGTCGGCCACCTGCGGATGGCCCAGCAACCCCTTGGGCTTGTCCACCCCGTCACCGGTCAGGAACGCCGCCGCCTCGGCGCGGGAAAACTTGTCGGCAATCCGCGCGGCAAGCCATCCCTCGATGTCGAAGGCACTGTCGTCCAGCAGGCGCTGGCTGGCCTTCGGCATCGCCGACAGCTCGTGCAGCGGGATCGTCACCCGCTCGATCTGCGGCGTGTCGGTCTCCACCTGGTTGGCGGTCTCGCTGGCCCAGCCCGACCCGATATCGGAATGGTCCACCAGCACGTCGAACGAGGTCGCCTCGACGCTCACCACTTGCGCGATCGAGCGGATCGAGGCGGTGGAATGCAGCACGCCCTTGATCGTCTCGGCGGTCTCGGGATCGACCAGATAGCCGCCATCGGACCCCACGCCGCTGGACAGCGCCTTGCCCTCCAGCTCCAGCCCGCGCAGGCCCTCGTCGTCGCCCGAGCGCAGATAGGCCGCAAAGGCCTTCTTGTGGGGCGCCTCTGCCGCAGCCGCGCTCGACAGCGCCGGGCGCCCGGCGATTTGGGTTTTCCGATCCAGCATGGTCAGTCGCTCTTCCTGTTTTTCAAGCCGTGTTTCGATGTCGCCCTGAAACGTCCTGAAATCGCTCAGGAACCCGTTCAGCGCCCGTTTCACTTCCAGCGCCGGCCCATCGTGGCCCGGTGCCTCGTTCCTCTCGGTCTCGCTCATCTCACCTTCCCGTCTGATTGCGGGGCTCAACGCCCCGGCCCAACGCGCGCCGCGCCTCGTCAAAGGCCGCCGCAATGTCGCCCGCCCAGGCATCGGGGACCGGCTTGGCCTTGCTCCCCACCCGGGCCTGCGACAACATCGGGAAGGTCACCAGCGACACCTCCCAAAGCTCCAGCTCGCTGAGCAGGCGCCGCCCGGCGCCGTCGCGTGCCGCGCGCCGGGTGCGATAGCCGATCGACAGCCCGTCGATGGCCCCCGCCCCGATCAGCGCCGCCGCCTCGCGCCCGCGGGCCAACTCGGTCAGCAGGCGGCCCTTCACGAACAGGCCCCGCCCGTCCTCGCGCACCTCGTCCCACACGCCGATGGGCTCACCCGGATCGTGCTGCCACAGCATCTTCACCCGCCGTCCAGCGGACGCCAGCGCTGCCAGCGAGGCCCCGTAGGCCCCCGCCTGCACCACGTCCCCGCCCTGGTCGGCCGCGCCAAAGAGCGATGCATAGCCCTCGATCACCGCGCCCTCGCCGATGGCGAGCGGTGCCTCGGGGGCGCAGAACTTGCGTTCCAGCCCCATGTCGGTCTCGTTCATCCCCGTCCCCTTTCTCACGGCAGCCGCGCCACCACCGAGGCCGCGCCTTCCGCCAACACCACGGCCACCACGCCATAGACGGCCAGCCACAGCCGCCGCTCCAGCCGCTCCAGCGCCGTCTCGATCCGCCCCAGCCGGAATTCCAGCGCCGCCCAACGCTCGTCGGCGACCCGTTCGTTCGCGTCGATCCGGGCATTCGCCACCTCGAACGGCGCGTAGAGAAAGCGCGAGCCCGATCGCTCCGGCGTCCCGCTCATGCACCCACCCGTTTCGGCAGGCCCAGCAGCGTGCGCTTTTCGTCCTCGCTCAGGAAATCGGCCGCCGCGATGCGTCGCCAGTGCGCCTCGCGCTCGGCCGCCAGCGCCGGCACCCGGTCGAGATCGGGCGCCAGTTCCACCTCGCCCGCCCCGAAGCGGGCCAGGAATGCGGCCATCGCGCCGGCAACCTTGGCCGCCAGCGGCAGCACCGTCAGCCGGTAAAAGGCCCGGTTGGCCTCCTGGTAATTGGCGTAGGTCGCGTCGCCCGGAATGCCGAGCAGCATCGGCGGCACCCCGAAGGCCACCGCGATCTCGCGCGCTGCCGCCGCCTTGGTCTCCTGAAACTCCATGTCCGAGGGGGAAAAGCCCATCGGCTTCCAGTCGAGCCCGCCTTCCAGCAACATCGGCCGCCCGGCATTGGCCGCCCCCTGGTGATAGCTCAACATCTCGTCCTGCAGCCGTGCGTATTGCTCTTCGCTCAGCGTCCCCTGCCCGTCGGCCCCGCGATAGACGATGGCGCCCGAGGGCCGCGCGGCATTGTCCAGCAGCGCCTTCGACCAGCGCGAGGCCGCGTTGTGCACGTCCAGCGCCGCCGCCGCGGCCTGCATCGGCGACAGCCCGTAATGGTCGTCCTGCGGATGAAAGCTCTTGATATGGCAAACGGGCGGCGCCGCGCCGGTCATGTCGAACCGGTGCTTGCGTCCCCCGACCGCGTAGTCATAGGCCACCGGCCAGCCGTCCGCCCCGGGCACCAGCCGCATCCGGTCCGAGCGCAGCACATGCAGCTCCAGGGGCATCCCGATCTCGCCGCCCACCGCCTCCAGATAGGCGTTGCCCGACAGCAGAAGCTGCCCGTAAAGCGCCTCGAACAGCTCGGCCCGCCCCTGGCCCGGGTTCGGCCGCGCCAACAGCGCCAGCACCGGGTGGGTGTCGTAGCGCCGCGCCGCGTCCTGGCAGGTCAGCGGCAGCGCCGCCGCCGCCTCGGCAATCAGCTTGATCGCGCGAAACCCCACCGGGTTGCCGGAAAACCCGGTCTTGGTCAGCGACACCGTATCGCGCGGCGTCCAGGCCGCCCGGCCCGCACCAGCCCAGGCGATCACCGCGCCGGTCGCGCTGGCCTTGGCCTCGGGCGCCCGCGCCGCCGCCCGCCGGAAAGGATTGATCTTCATCTCGCTACGCTCCTCGCATGACCCATCGCGCGCGCCCGCCGCCCGGACCCGCCGCCCCCAGTTCTTCTGGCCTGAAATATCCCCGCCGGAGGCGGCCCCGCCCCCTCGGCCTGCGCGGCGCTGGCTAAAGCTCGCGCAGCCGCGGCCGCCGCCAACGGGCGGCCGGCGCGATCATCAGCTCGTGAATCGCCCAGACCAGCGCGTCCACCCGGTCCGGGCTGCCCCGCCCCTCGAAACCCTGCGCCGTCATCCGGCACATCTGGTCCTCCAGCGCGTCGAGCCCTTGCAGGTGCTTCACCCGCCCCTGCTCGTAGAGCGCCGCCACCGGCTCGGCCCGCGCCGCCTTGCCCCGCGCGGCCCTGACCGCGCGGAACGGCACCAGCGGGTCGATCTGCCGGATCACGCTTTCCACCAGGTCGCCGCCCTGGTTGACCTCGGCCACCAGCCGCTCCGCCCCGTGGCGCTCCATCGCCGCGATGGCCGCCTCGGCCCAGGCGGCAGGCGCCGCGCCCGCGACGCTGGCATCCTCCAGCACCACCGCGCGCCAGTCCTGCGGCGGCCCCTCGACCGTTGCTCCGACGACGACAATCCCGCATTCGTCCGAGGTCTTGTTTCCGGTCACCGGCGGGTCCACCGCCACCACGACCCGGTCCAGCGGCCCGGCCTCGGCCACCCGCGCCGCGTCGAGCCCCGAGAGCGACCAGAGCGCCCCCTCGGCCTGGTCCAGCAGCACCCCGTCCAACTCCTGCCGGCCCAGCCGCGTGCCCGCATAGCGCGCCCGCACCTCGGCCAGGAAGCTCGCCGCCAGGTGCGCCCGGTTCGCCTCGGTCGCGGCATGGCGCGCCACCGTCGAGGGCTGCGCGAGGATGTCCCTCAGCACCGCCACGTTGCGCGGCGTTGTCGTCACGCATTGCCGTGGATACGGGCCCAGCCGCAGCCCGAATTGCAGCATGTCCCAGGTCGCCTCGGCCTTGGGCCACTTGGCCAGTTCGTCGGCCCAGGCGGCATCGAATTGCGGGCCCCGCAACCGCTCGGGGTCATGCGCCGAATAAAGCTGCGCCACCGCCCCGTTGGGCCAGACCAGCCGCCGCCGCGTCGCCTCCCATGTCGGGCGGCGGTCGGGGGGAGAGCAGGCCAGGATGCCGCTCTCCCCGAACACCATCACCTCGCGCGCCTGTTCGATGGTCTCGCCCACCAGCGCCACCCGCCGCGCCCGCCCCTGGTCCAGCGGCCGCGCACCCTCGACCTGCGCGCGCACCCATTCCGCACCCGCCCGCGTCTTGCCCGCGCCGCGCCCGCCCAGGATCACCCAGGTCCGCCACGGCCCCTCGGGCGGCAGCTGGTGCGGCATCGCCCAGAACTCGAAAAGGTAGGGCAGCGCCAGCAGCGCCCCCTCGCTCAACTCATTCAGGAACGCCTCGCGCTGCTTGGGCGGCGCGGAGGCGATCCAGTCGGCGCCCGATCTCGGCGCGCGCTTCGGCAAGGTCGAGCGCGTATCCGCACTCGCCCCCGGTTTCGGTTCTGAGACGCTTTTCAACTCGTTCCCTTTCGTCGAACGCGGTCTGGGCCGCCTTGCCAAGGTCGCTCAATGCGCCCTTCAACGCCTTCGCGCGCTGTGAATGGCCGGCCTCGATCTCGCCGATAATCGCGTCGAGCGCGTGAATCGTACGGCGGTAATGGGCCTCGGCCTCTTCAAGCACCGCCTGGGCCGCCGCCTCGCCCCGGAGGGCCGTAATAACTGTCATTCCTGTTTCGATCCGCTTCTCATGCCCCGCCGCACGAGAGAAATGAAAAAGCGGCCCGGGGGTTGCCCCCTGGCCGCTTGCCCACTTCTTCCAGCTTGCCCAAAGGTATACCCGGGACCGCCCGCAGAGTCAAGAAGTTTATTATTAACAAAGGGTTAATGGAAAATGAGCGGCCATGTCAGGGCACCGGGCTTGACCGCCAGACCCGGCCAAAAGAATGATAAGATCGGCCAGTCAGCACAGCCTGGCGGGCGCCTGCCACTGGCCCCGCGGCCCCCGCCCGAAAAGAGTTGGACACCACATGCCCCGATCCCTGCAAGGGCTCGTCGAACGCCAGATCGCCAAGGCAATCGCCGAGGGCAAGCTCGATCATCTAAAGGGGGTCGGCCATCGCTCCCGGACAGGTCCGGCGCGGCCTTCACCGACATGGCCACCCAGGTGGCGGTTCGGATCATGGCCGACGCGGGCGCGCTGCCCGAGGCGTTCGAGTTCAAGAAACTCCTCGCGGGGGCGAAACTGGCGTACAGAAGCGCCGAGACCACGGAAGAAAAGCGCCTCGCCATGGCGCTGATCGCAAAACTGGACCAACGCTACAACATCGCCGTGGACGCGCGGCGCAGGTTCATGGCGCCGTAGCGCGCGCCCCTCGCCCTAGTTTCCCCCGCGCTCGGCCTCGATCTCGCGCCAGCGGGCGACGTTCTCGTTATGCTCGGCCAGGGTCTCGGCAAAGGCGTGCCCCCCGGTCCCGTCGGCCACGAAGTAGAGGAAATCGGTCTCGTCCGGGTTCAGCGCCGCCGCGATCGAGGCCCTGCCGGGGTTGGCGATCGGCGTGGGCGGCAGCCCGTCGATGACATAGGTGTTCCACCGCGTGTTCGAGCGCAGCTCGCTTTGGCGCAAGCCCCGGCCAAGCGGCGCGCGGCCCTCGGTCAGCCCGTAGATCACCGTTGGGTCCGTCTGCAGGCGGATGCCCTGGTTCAGGCGGTTTATGAACACGCTGGCGACCTGACCGCGCTCTTGCGGCACACCGGTCTCCTTTTCCACGATCGAGGCCAGGATCAGCGCCTCCTCGCGGCTGTCCAGCGGCAGACCTTCTTCGCGCTCGGCCCACAGCTCGTCCAGGATCGCGGCCTGTCGCTGCTGCATCCGCGCGATCAGCTCTTCGCGTTCCGCGCCCCGCGTCACCTCGTAGCTGTCGGGGGCAAGGCTGCCCTCGGCGGGCAGCTCGGCCACCGCGCCCTCAAGGAACTCGGCCGATTTCAGCTCTTCGACCACCTGCCAGCTGGTCACCCCCTCGGCCAGCGTCACGCGGTAGCGCAGATCCGCGCGCGCGGCCAGCTCCGCATAGCCCTCGGGGGCGGCCTCCGCGCCCGGATCGTACTCTATGGTCACCTCGTAGCGCTCGGTCTCGGGGTTCAACTCGCGCACCTGCACCTCGGCATTGGCGATGCCGATGCGGAAATTCAACTCGGTGCCGCAGGTCGACCGCCCGCTCTGGGTGATGGCCGCCGTGATTTCGTCCATCGAGGCGCCGGGCCGCACCAGGAAGCTGCCGGCCTTCAGTTGCCCCGACCGGCCGGTGTAATCCGCCCCCAGCCGAAAGATCGCCGGGTGGGTCACCGCGCCCTCGGCCGCCAGCTGCTCGGACACGCGCGACAGCGTCGCGCCGCGCTCCACGCGCAGGCAGATCGCCTGTTCCAGCGGGCCCGGCTGGGTGTATTGCCGCTGCCCCCACAGCACCAGCCCCGCGCCGCAAAACAGCACCACGACCAGCAGGGTCAGACCGTTGGAGGCTACCGCGCGCCACATCAGCCTTCGACCCGCCCCATCACGAGCGACGCGTTGGTGCCGCCAAAGCCGAAGGAATTGGACAGGACCACGCTGATCTCGCGCTCGACCGCCGCCTTCGGCGCCAGGTCGATGCGCGTGCCCTCGGGCGGGGTGTCGAGGTTCAGCGTCGGCGGCGCCATCTGGTCACGCAGGGCCAGCACGCAGAAGATCGCCTCGACCGCGCCGGCCGCACCCAGAAGGTGCCCGACCGAGGATTTGGTCGAGGACATTGTGGTCGTCTCGGCGCTCTCGCCCAGCAGACGTTCCACTGCACCCAACTCGATCGTGTCGGCCATCGTCGAGGTGCCGTGGGCGTTGATGTAATCCACATCCGCCGGCGTAAGTTTGGCGTGGCGCAACGCGGCCTGCATCGACCGGAAACCGCCCTCGCCGTCCTCGGCCGGCGCGGTGATGTGATAGGCGTCGCCCGACATTCCGTAGCCCAGAACCTCGGCATAGATCTTGGCGCCGCGGGCCTTCGCGTGCTCGTATTCCTCCAGCACCACCACGCCCGCGCCTTCGCCCATCACGAACCCGTCGCGGTCGGCGTCCCAGGGGCGCGAGGCCGTGTGGGGTGCGTCGCCACGCTTGGTCGACAGCGCCCGCGCGGCGTTGAACCCGGCAACGCCGATCTCGGAAATCGGGCTCTCCGCGCCGCCGGCCACCATCACGTCGGCATCGCCGAACATGATCAGCCGCGAGGCGTCGCCGATGGCGTGCGCACCGGTGGAGCAGGCCGTCACAACCGCATGGTTCGGGCCCTTGAAACCAAATCGGATCGACACCTGCCCCGAGACAAGATTGATCAGCGCGCCGGGGATGAAGAAGGGCGAAACGCGCCGCGGCCCCCGCTCCTTGATCAGCACCGCCGTGTCGGCGATCGAGTTCAGACCGCCGATTCCCGACCCGATCATCACGCCGGTGCGCTCGCGCCCCTCGGTGTCCTCGGGCATCCAGCCGGAATCGCGCACCGCCTGATCGGCCGCGGCAATTCCGTAGAGAATGAAATCATCGACCTTGCGCCGCTCCTTGGGCTCCATCCAGTCGTCGGGGTTGAACGTGCCGTCCGACCCGTCGCCATAAGGAATTTCGGCGGCATAGGACGTGGCCAGCCGCGAGGCGTCGAACCGGGTTATGGCGCCGATGCCAGATTGCCCGGCCAACAGCCGCGACCAGGTTTCCTCCACCCCGCAGGCCAGCGGAGAGACCATTCCCAACCCGGTGATCACCACTCGACGCATCTGCCCCCTCCTCGTTCGGCTGCCTCGCCTTGTTCGGCGTTCCTGATACAGCGCAAAACAGTCGGGGGGCAAGGAGTCGTCGGCGCATTCCGCCGAACGCTATGTCGCGACCGCCCGGTTCGGTGTTACAACCCAAGGATCAAACGCAATAGACCGACTCAATTCCGGAGAGACCGCCGTGTCCGAAATCGTAGAAACCGCGCATCTGGGCCATCCCATCAAGGCCGGCAAACTGCCTGGTCGCCAAGACTATCTGGCGCGCGCCTTCACCAAGGGCGGCGAGACCGGCGGCGGTATCGTCGCCCAGACCGAAGGGGCCACCGCCCAGGCGGCCATCCGCGCCCTCAAGGCCAAGCTCGACGCGCTTGAGACGGCGCGCCACGCCGACCGTCGCATCCACCCCGATACCGGCCTCGCGGTGCCCAGCACGCAGGAATATGAAACCGCGCTCCATCGCGCCGCCCTGTCAAAGGCCCAGATCGCCATGCTCCAGGCGCACGCCGCGGCGGGCGAGGATGGCCTGACCGCAGGCGCGCTGGCCGCCGCGGCGGGCTATCGGGGCCACGAAACGGCCAATGCGCTTTACGGAAGGGCCGGTCGGGCCATCGGCGACATCCTCGCCCTGCCCGCCCCGCAGTCGGCCACGCGCGAAGGCGACATCGCCACAATGCTCTTGGCGTTCGGCGGACCCGCCGATCCCGAAACCGGACATTTCGTCTGGGTCATGTACCCCGAGCTGCGCCAGGCGGTTAACGCCGCGCTTTAGCCCGATGCGACAAAAAAGGGCGGGCGCCTTTCCGGCACCCGCCCCTCTGTCGGTCTCAAGGCCCGTCCGTTCAGGCGGCTTCCTTGATGAACTTCACCGCGTCGCCGAAAGTCTGGATGGTCTCGGCCGCGTCGTCCGGGATCTCGATGCCGAACTCTTCTTCGAAGGCCATCACCAGTTCTACCGTGTCCAGGCTGTCGGCGCCGAGGTCGTCGATGAACGAGGCGTTCTCGCTCACCTTGTCTTCCTCCACGCCCAGATGCTCGACAACGATCTTCTTCACGCGATCGGCGATGTCGCTCATGTCAATTCCTCACATGTTCCTCGGGGTCCGTGCCCGTTTCTTGCTGTTGGCCCCAAGGGGCCGCTCCAAGCCCCGCGCTGTGCGGGAAAGTGCCAAGCGCGGGAATGCCCCCGGCAAAAGCTGCGCCGCCTATAGCACATCGTTTCCGCGAGGCAAACGCTTTCGGCCCGCGCCGGAAAGCCACTATAGCATTGCCATGCCGCCGTTTACATGCAGCGTCGCGCCCGTGACGTAACCCGCCTCGGGGCTGGCCAAATAGACCGCCGCGGCGGCGATCTCCTCGGGGTCGCCCATCCGCGCCAGCGGCACCTGCGCCAACAGGCCGGCCTTCTGCTCTTCGGTCAGCTTGTCGGTCATCGGCGTGGTCACGAAACCCGGCGCGATGCAGTTGACCGTGACGTTGCGGCTGGCGACCTCGGCGGCAAGGCTTTTCGACAGCCCCACCAGCCCGGCCTTGGCCGCGGCATAGTTGCACTGGCCCGGATTGCCCGCCGCGCCGACGATGGACCCGATATTGATGATCCGCCCCCAGCGCGCCTTCATCATGCCCCGCAGCACCCCGCGGCACAGCCGCATCTGCGCTGTCAGGTTGATGTCGATCACGCTTTGCCATTCGTCGTCGGACATCCGCAAAAGCAGGTTGTCGCGGGTGATCCCGGCATTGTTGACCAGGATGTCCAGGCTGCCCATCGCCTTGGCCGCGTCCTTGGGCAGCGCCTCGACCGCCGCCGGGTCGGACAGATCGCAGGGCAGAACATGGGCCCGTTCGCCCAGCGCATCCGCCAGCGCCTTGAGCGGCGCCTCCCGCGTGCCCGACAGGGCGACCGTCGCGCCATGCGCATGCAGCGCCCGCGCGATGGACCCGCCGATCCCCCCCGAAGCGCCGGTCACCAGCGCCGCCTTGCCCGTCAGATCGAACATCGCTGTTCCTCTCACCTTGCGGAGTCCGCCGCGGCCTTCGCCTCGTCGGGTGTGCCAACGGTACGCGTCGCCGCGCCTTTGGCGATACGCCGCACCATCCCCGACAAGGCCTTGCCCGCGCCGATTTCCCAGAATTCAGTCACGCCCTGCCGTGCCGTCCATTCGATGGACTCGCGCCAGCGCACCATGCCGGTCACCTGCTCGACCAACAGCGACCGGATCGCCGCCGGGTCGCTGGTGCCCTGGCCCAGCACGTTGGCCACCAGGGGCACCTTGGGCGGCGCGATCGCCACATGGCTCAGCGCCTCGTCCATCGCCGCGGCCGCGGGCCCCATCAATTCGCAATGGAACGGGGCCGAAACCGGCAGCATCACCGCACGCTTGGCCCCGGCCTCTTTCGCCAGCTCCACCGCGCGCTCGACCGCCGCCTTGTTGCCCGACACCACCACCTGCGCCGGGTCGTTGTCATTGGCCGGCTGGCAGGTCGCCTGCGTTTCCTGCGCCGCCGCCTTTGCAAGGCTCTGCACGGTCTCCAGGTCGAGGCCCAGAAGTGCCGCCATCGCGCCCTCGCCCACAGGCACCGCCTGTTGCATCGCCTGGCCGCGGGCGCGCAGCAGCCGCGCCGTGTCGGCCAGCGAAATCGCCCCGGCCGCGCAAAGGGCGGAATATTCGCCCAGCGAATGGCCCGCCACATAGAACGCCGACGTCACGCCCACGCCCTCGGCCTCCAGCGCCGCCATCGACGCCATCGAGGTGGCCATCAGCGCCGGCTGGGCGTTCTGCGTCAGTGTCAGTTCCGCGATATCGCCATCCCAGATCAGCGCGCTCAGCTTTTCGTCCAGCGCCGCGTCGACCTCGTCGAACACCGCGCGCGCCGCCGGGTAGGTCTCGGCCAGCGCCCGGCCCATGCCGATCGTCTGGGCGCCCTGCCCGGGAAAAATGAATGCTCGGCTCATCCCCTGCCTCCAGCAGAATTTCGCACGGGTCTACCCGCTCGACCGGCGCTTCACAAGACGCGGGCCGGCGCAATCCGGCCGCACCCCGCCCCGCCCGGGCGGTAAAATTGCGTTGGCTTTCCCGTCGGGTTAGCGCCCGCGCCGCGATACAACCCGAGCGGTCAGCCGGCCCGCTCCAGAAACGCCAGCGCGCAGCGGTCCTCGACCTCGTCGGCCTCGATATTGGCCACGTTGCGCCGCACCCGCGCGGCATGCCGGCGCGCCGCGACCGTGCGGTTGGACCCGCGGGCGATCTTGGCCACCAGCTCGGCCTCGGATCGGGTGTAGTAGTGGTTCAGCTGAATCCGCTCGGCCGAGTAGAACGCCCGCTGCACCCGGTCCTTCACCGCAAACCGTTCGCCCCGGTCATTCCAGGTCACGGCCTGCCCGTCGACGTCGAACTGATGCACCTTGGCCGCCGTCACCCGCGCCGGGTCGAACAGGCACTTGAAATTGGTCACGCCGCGCGCGCCGCTCATGGGGTCGGCCGCACGGCGGGTGTAATTGGCCAGAACACCCCCCTCGGGCGGCACCTGGTGCCCGTTGCGCCCGAAATTGTGCCACGGCAGCGAGATGTTGGGGCACTCCGCCAACCCCGCCAGCGCCGCGTTCAGATCGCCCGCCCCCTTGGGCACCAGAAACTCGTCGGCGTCGATGCACCCCATCCACCGGAAGCGCGGGCCGAAATTGCAGATCGCATGGGCATAGGCCAGCACCTGGTTGTGAATCTCCCGGCCGCTTCCGGCTTCGGAAAGCTTTTGCGCCCAGGGCACCACGCTCAGCGCGTCGCCCAGTTCGCGCGACAGCACCTGCATCGTGGCGTCGGTGCAGCCATTGTCGTAGGCGAGCACATGGGCCACGCCGGCGGCGCGGTGAAACGCCGCCCACTCGCCGATATGGCGCGCCTCGTTGCGGACGATCAGCACCAGCGCCAGCCCGGACCGCGCGGCCAGCGGCACAGGCGGCGCGAAGGCCAGCTTGGTGACGGCCCGAGGTGAAAACAGCCCTGCCAGCATCGCGCACCTTTCCTCCCGCCGCGGCCCCGGCCCAGTCCTAGCCCGCCACGGCGGGTCAGGCCAGCCCACAGCGAAACGCCGCCGCGATGGGGCGCGGCGGCGTTTAGCGTCCGGGCACGACGGGCTCAGCTATCGCTGGGCTCATCCCGCATCGCCTCGATGGAGATCCGCAGCTCGACCTCGTCGCTGACCGCGGGCACATAGGCCCCCAACCCGAAATCGCTGTGCTTCAGCGTGGTCGTGGCGAAAAAGCCGGCCCAGGGTTTCTCGGCCATCGGATGCATCCCCTGCTGGGTCAGCCGTGCGTCCAGCACGACCGGCCGGGTCACGCCGTTCAGCGTAAACTCGCCGATGATCAGCGCGGTCTCATCGCCGGTGACCTCGATACCTGTCGAGGTGTAGGTGACGTTCTCGTCCGGGCTTGCGCCGAAGAAATCTTCCGACATCAAATGCTCGAACCGCGCTTGCCAGCCGGTAAACATGCTGGTCTCGGGAAACGCCACCGAGACCGACGATTGTTCCGGCGCCGCGCGGTCGAACACGATCTCGCCCTCGCCGCCCGAGAACATCCCCCAAGTCGTGGAAAAGCCCAGATGCTCTTAAGAAAAGAGGTTCTGGCTGTAGCTCGAATCCAGCACGCATTTCTGCCGCTCGGCCATGGCGGGCGCGGCGGCCAAGGCGGCCACGGCCGCTGCGAACACGGATTTCTTCACCTGCGATACTCCGTTGCGTGATACGATATCGAAGATGTCATCCGCTGGCGCGCATGGCCAAGTCCCCAGGGCTCAACGGCCGGTATTCGCTGGCGAACAGCGTTTGTCAGGCGGCCTCGCCGTCGGGCTCGGACGGCCGGATCTTGTGGCCCACCTTTTCCCAACCGTCGGCAACCGGCATGACCGGGCGCAGATCGCCCGCGATCCGTCCATGCAGCACCGCCAGGGCCGCCGCGCTGCCGCGCATCAGCTCGACATCCCAGCGATTTCCCGCCACGCGCAGGCACAGCCGCGCCGGTCTGCCGGGCTCGGCCGAGCGTTTGACGAACAGGCTGGTGATCTCGGCGAAGGCGAAACTGCGCACGATGCGCGCCTTGCCGCGGCGGTTGGTGGTGGTCAGCCGCAGACGCCGGCGCTCCAGATCGACCTGGATGTCGTGGCGCAGGCCGCGTTCGGAAATCCAAACGAAGGCAAGCCCCGCAGACGCCAGCCCGAAGCTCGACGCCAGCCGCTCCATCGGCGTGTGCATGACAACATCGGCATCGGGAAAGAACCAGTGGCCCACGGCCAGCACGAAGAAGGTCAGCCCGGCAATCGCCGAAACCCGTTCGATGAGGGCGGCCCGATCGTTGAAGGTCGTGCCGGATCGAAACACGTAGCCCCAGTTGGTTTCACACACACAAACATGCATTGGCCGGGCACGCGTCACCCCCAAACTCGGATGTGTCGAGAGAACGGTCATCGCGGAGTGCTCCATTTTCTTTGTTTGCGCGCAAACTGGCAGCCGAATGCGGCACCACTTCGCCGTCAACGTGTTAATAATGGAGAAATCCTGCGGCTCGCCCCCCGGCCCTTGCGCGGCGTCGCGCGACGTGTATAACCCGCGCATTCCTTCCGCAGACGTAATGAAGCTCGGTGCAGCCTCTCGTGGGTGGGGCGCGGAAGGTCAGCCCATCCTTTGAAGTGCGCCCGTAAAAAGAACTGGAGTTCGCATGCCGCTTTACGAGCATGTCTTTATCGCGCGTCAGGACCTTTCCAACGCGCAGGCCGAGGGCCTCGTCGAACATTTCTCCACGGTACTGGCTGACAACGGCGGCAAGGTCGTCGACAGCGAATACTGGGGCGTCAAGACGATGGCCTACAAGATCAACAAGAACCGCAAGGGCCACTACGCCTTCATGCGCACCGAATCCCCCGCACCCGCCGTGCAGGAGATGGAGCGCCTCATGCGCCTGCATGACGACGTGATGCGCGTGCTGACCATCAAGGTCGACGAGCACGACGACGGCCCCTCGGTACAGATGCAAAAGCGCGAAGAGCGCCGTGAGCGTCGTTGATACAGAGCCTCAGGAAAGGATTGTAAGACATGGCCGCTAAACCGTTTTTCCGCCGCCGCAAGGTCTGCCCCTTCTCGGGCGACAACGCGCCGAAGATCGACTACAAGGACACCCGCCTGCTGCAGCGCTACGTCTCCGAGCGCGGCAAGATCGTGCCCTCGCGCATCACCGCCGTCTCATCGAAGAAGCAGCGCGAGCTGTCCCGCGCGATCAAGCGCGCCCGCTTCCTCGCCCTGCTGCCCTACGCCGTGAAGTAAGGAACGCGACAGATGGACATCATTCTACTCGAACGCGTGGCCAAGCTCGGCCAGATGGGCGACGTCGTTTCCGTCAAGGACGGCTACGCCCGCAACTTCCTGCTGCCGCAGGGCAAGGCGCTGCGCGCCAACGAGGTCAACATCGCCCGCTTCGAGGCCGAAAAGGCCCAGCTCGAAGCGCGCAACCTCGAAACCCGCAAAGAGGCCGAGGCGATGGCCGCACGGCTGGACGGCCAGCAATTCGTCGTGATTCGCTCGGCCTCCGACTCGGGCGCGCTCTACGGGTCGGTCACGCCACGCGACGCCGCCGACGCGGCCTCCGAAGCCGGCTTTTCCGTCGACCGCAAGCAGGTCGTGCTGACCGCGCCGATCAAGGAGCTGGGCCTGCACAAGCTGGCCGTCGCGCTGCACCCCGAGGTCGAGATCACGATCGAGCTCAACGTCGCCCGCTCGCCCGAAGAGGCCGAGTTGCAGGCCACCGGCAAGTCGATCCAGGACCTCGCCGCCGAGGAAGAGGCCGCCGCCGAGTTCGAAATCTCCGAACTCTTCGAGGACATCGGCTCGGCCGCATCCGAGGATGACGCCCTGGCCGAGGCGATCGAAGAGGAAGAGCGCGAATCCGGCAACGGCGCCAAGTCCGACGACGAGGACTGAACCTCACCGACCGCGATCACGAAGGGCCGCGCCATATGGCGCGGCCCTTCTTCGTTGCGCCGGCCATGGCAGCCAGCCGCGACCCGGCCAGCGACATACCGAATGTGGCGCCGGCAAACCAGGGCCTCACCCAGGTCGATGTCGCGCCGATGGTGCAGCGCCGGCCAAAAGAAAAACGCCGCCCCCAAGGGCGGCGTTTGGATCCTGAGGTCTGGCGGCAGGCCTACTCTTCGTCGAGCGCCTCGACCGCCTTCTCCAGCTCTTCCTTGGAGACCTCCTTTTCGGTCACCTCGGCCAGTTCGAGAATGTAATCGACGACCTTGTCCTCGAAGATAGGTGCGCGGATCTGCTGCTGCAGCGCCTGGTTCTGCCGGACGAACTCGAAGAACTGCTGCTCCTGGCCCGGGTATTGCCGCGCCTGGTTCATCACCGCCTGGGTCATCTCGTTGTCCGACACCTCGATCTCGGCCTTGCGTCCGATCTCGGCCAGCAAGAGCCCCAGCCGCACCCGGCGCTCGGCCAGGGTCAGATGTTCGTCGGTGGGCTCGATCTCGGGATGGTCGTGGCCCTGCACATCGGGGTTGTCTTCGTGCCAGAGCTGGTGCGCGATCTGCTTGGCCTCGGCCTCCAGCAGGCTGGGCGGCACGTCGAAGGCGACGGTCTCGTCCAGCTTGTCCAGCAGCGCGCGCTTCATCACCGCGCGCGCGGCACCGCTGTATTCGTCCTCCAGCCGCTCGGCGATCTGCGCCTTCAGCGCGGCCAGATCCTCGGCGCCGAACTGCTTGGCCAGCTCGTCGTCGATCTCGGCGGGCTTGGGCGCGCGCACCTCCTTGATGGTGCAGTCGAAGGTGGCTTCCTTGCCCTTCAGGTTTTCCGCGCCGTAATCCGCGGGGAAGGACACGGTGACGGTCACCTCCTCGCCTTCCTTGGCCCCGAGTAGCTGGTCCTCGAAACCGGGAATGAAGCTCTGCGAGCCCAGCACCAGCGGGTAATCCTCGGCCGCGCCGCCCTCGAAGGGCTCGCCGTCGACCTTGCCGACGAAATCGATGACCACCTGGTCGCCGTCCTTGGCCTTGGATCCCTTGCGCCGCTTGGCAAAGCTCTGGGCGTTCTCGGCGAGCTTGCCCAGCGCGTCGTCGATCTCGGACTCGCCGGCCTTGGCCACCAGTTTCTCCAGCGCGATCTCCTTGAGCGCGGGCTCGGGGATCTCCGGAAGCGCCTCGTAGGACATCTCGACCTCGACGTCGTCGCCTTCCTTCCAGTCGGGATTGGTGACCTTGACGTCGGGCTGCAGCGCCGGGCGGTCGCCGCATTCCTCGAAATGGGCGTTCATCGCGCCGTCGATGGTCTCTTGCATCGCCTCGCCCAGCAGGCGCTTGCCAAACTGCTTCCTTAGCAGCGCCATCGGCACCTTGCCCTTGCGAAAGCCCTTCATCTCCACCTGCGGCTGCGCCTCGGCCAGCTTCTCGTCGACCTTCGCGTCCAGCTCCGCAGCGGAAACGGTGATCTTGTAGCTGCGTTTCAGGCCGTCATTCAGGGTCTCGGTGACCTGCATCTTTGTCGTCCTTCTCATCCCATCTGGTGCGGGTGGAGGGACTTGAACCCCCACGCCTCGCGGCGCCAGAACCTAAATCTGGTGCGTCTGCCAGTTCCGCCACACCCGCAAAACCACCGGGGCGACCCCGCACCACGAAGGGCCGCCCCGTCAAATCCGCGTCCTTCTAACAAAGCCCCGCCAAGGATGCGAGCGGAAAAAGCGCCCGCTTTCGGGCTCGCCGTCAACCCAATTTTGCCATATTCTCGGCGCAAAAAAGTACAGGCAAACAACGAGCGGGTATTGCGATGTTCGACATGTCCCCCGGGCTGGCGCGGCCGCAGGCGCAGCGCGCCGAGGCCCGAGACCTCGCGATCGGAACCATCGTGCTGACGATGGACGGCGCGCTTCCGGTCGAATTCCTCAGCCCCGGCGACCGTATCGTCACCCGCGCCGGGGCCCGTGTCCTGCGCGACATCCACCACGACGGCGCCTGCCGCTTCGCCCTGCGCTTCGATGCGCCGGAGGTGATCTACGCGGACGGCATGGAAGTCCCCGCCGCCGCGCTGAACTGAGCCCATGTCGCGGCGACCGCCGCGATGCCTTCGGCGAGGGTATTTTGGCCAAGAAGAAGCTACAGGGCGCGCCCTTGCCCCTTCTCTTTGGCCCAAATACCCGAATCCGCCCGGAGGGCGGCAAAAAAGATAGGCTTGCGCCGCAGGCGCGCAATCGGGCGGACGTCACAGGCCTAGGTCGCGGAAAACGCGCGGCAGGGTTTCCGGCAGATCCTCGGCGATGAGGCCGGGACCGAAGGTGCGCGCGGCCTCCACATGCAGCCAGGCGGCGACCTCGACGTGCGGATGCGGGCTGGCGAATGCCTGGGGGGATGCCAAGAGCCCCGCGATCATCCCTGCCAGCACGTCGCCGGCCCCAGCCGTTCCCAGCCAGGGGGCCGCGCGGTCGTAAAGTGCGGCGTGGATCGAGGCCGCCCCGCCGGGGCTGGCGATCACCGTGTCGGGGCCTTTCAGCAGGACGGTGCAGCCGGCGCGCGCGGCCGCCGCGCGGCAGGCCTCCACCTTGGACTGACCGCGCGCGCGCCGCGCGGGCGCGGCGAGATCGGGGAAGAGGCGGGCGAATTCGCCTTCATGGGGCGTGAGCACACAGCGCGCGTGCAGATCGGCGAAAAGCGCGTCGGGATCGTCCGCAAAGCTGGTCAGCGCGTCCGCGTCGAGCACGACGGCACGGGGCGCGGGCGCCCGGGGGGCCGACGCGCAGGCGGCAGCCACCAGCGCCGCGGTGGCCGCGCCCACGCCCAGCCCGGGGCCGAGGCAGACCGCGCTCAACCGTCTATCCGTCAGCATCTCGGCCAGCGCTTCGGCATCGGCCAGCGGGCGCAGCATGATCGCGTCAAGCCGCGCGGCGTTCTCGGCCTGCGCCTCGGGCGGGCAGGCCACCGTCACCAGCCCCGCCCCGACCCTGAGCGCGGCGCGCGCCGCCAGCCGGGCCGCGCCGCCGCGCCCCGGCCCGCCGGCCAGCACCAGCGCATGGCCGCGCGCGTATTTGTGCAGCCCCGGCCCGGGAACGTTCAGCAGAGGCCCCGGCCACATCCGCCCCGGCATCGGCGCGCCGTGCTGGATACGGCCGACGAGACGCACCCTTTCAGCGCTGGGCGGTTGAGACGCAAGCGTCTCGGGGCGGTCCCAGTCGGCCAGCCCGATATCGGCGACGGCGAGCTTGCCCGACGGCATTGGCGGATGGCCGAGGTAGTGGCCGAGCTTGGGCTTGTGAAAGGTGACCGTCAGATCGGCCGAGATGGGCAAGGGCACGTCGGGCGACATGCGGGCGGCCGGGGCGACGCTTTGGACGTCGCCCGCGCGGCCGGCGGTTTGCGGAAGAGCTGGCAACAACATCTCGCCGCTGTCGCAATCGAGCCCAGAGGGGCTGTCGACCGCCACCACCCGGCAGGGCGACGTGCGCAGCCCGCCGGCCTTTCGCTCACGCACCGCGCGGAACGCGCCCACCGCCGCCTCGGGGATCGGCCGGCTGAGCCCGGTGCCGAAGAGCGCGTCGACCAGCAGATCGGGCCGCGCCCCCGCGCCCGCGCTTTCGGGGGCGAGGCCGCGCACCGGCCCCATCGCGGCCCACAGGTCGTGCATCCGCCGCGCGTCGGGCGGCAGCTTGTCCGGGTCGCCCAGCAGGAACAGCTCCACCTGCCAGCCCCGGACGGCCAGCCGGCGGGCGATCACGAAGCCGTCGCCGCCATTGTTACCCGGCCCGCACAGAACCACCGCGCGATGCCGCCCCTCGGCCAGGTCGGGCCACTCGGTGAACACCGCGTCCACCACCGCCCGCCCGGCGCGTTCCATCAGGGTCAGCCCGCTTGACGAACCGCTGGCAATCGCCGCCTGCTCGACGGCGCGCATTTGGGCAGAGGTGAGAAGCTCGGCCATCGCGCCGCCTATCGAGTTTCCAGTTCGCCGCATGAGCAGGCGTTTTGCACAAAATTTAGGCGCACAACTCAGATTTCGCCGGGCGCCAAGCTGCGCGTCATCCTACCCAATTGTCGCGCGCGAGGGAAAGTGGTCTGTCGAGCGGCGAACCGCCAGCAAGCAGGGAGTCGGCACCGGTGAAAAAGATCGAAGCGATCATAAAGCCCTTCAAGCTCGACGAGGTGAAGGAGGCGCTTCAGGAGGCGGGGGTGCAGGGCCTTTCGGTAATCGAGGTCAAGGGCTTTGGCCGCCAGAAGGGCCATACCGAGCTCTACCGCGGCGCGGAATACGTCGTCGATTTCCTGCCCAAGGTCAAAATCGAGGTCGTGCTCTCCGATGATCAGGTTGAGACCGCCGTCGAGGCCATCGTGAACGCAGCCAAGACCGACAAGATCGGTGACGGCAAGATTTTCGTCTCGCCCGTGGAGCAAGCGATCCGCATCCGCACTGGCGAGACCGACGAAGACGCGCTCTGACGCGCGTCGTCGATATGGACCGGTCGGGCGGGCCCGGCCGAGAGCGACCAATCCAGAAAGAAGGGAAAAGGGTCACATGAGCAAAGACGCAGTTCTCAAGACCATCAAGGAAGAGGATGTCGAATACGTCGATATCCGTTTCACCGACCCGCGGGGCAAGCTGCAGCACGTGACGGTGATGGCCGATCTCGTCGATGAGGATTTCCTCGACGAGGGCTTCATGTTCGACGGGTCGTCGATCGCCGGCTGGAAGTCAATCGAAGCCTCGGACATGAAGCTTATGCCCGACACCGAAAGCGCCTATCTCGATCCGTTCTATGCCGAGAAGACGCTTTGCGTGCATTGCTCGATTGTCGAGCCCGACACCGGCGAAGCCTATGAGCGCGACCCGCGCTCGACCGCCGAAAAGGCCGAGGCCTACCTCAAGTCGTCGGGCATCGGCGACGTCTCCTACTGGGGCCCCGAGGCCGAGTTCTTCATCTTCGACGACGTGCGGTTTTCGCTGGAGATGAACAAGGTGTCCTACGAGGTCGACGCGCTCGATGCGTCGTGGAACACCGACACCGAGTACGAGATGGGCAACACCGGGCACCGTCCGGGCGTCAAGGGCGGCTATTTCCCGGTCAACCCGACCGACGACGCGATGGACCTGCGTTCGGAAATGCTGTCGACCATGAAGCGCATGGGCATGAAGGTCGACAAGCACCACCACGAAGTGGCGTCGTGCCAGCACGAGCTCGGCCTGATCTTCGGCAGCCTGACCGAGCAGGCCGACAACCTGCAAAAGTACAAGTACGTCATCCATAACGTGGCCCAGGCCTACGGCAAGTCGGCCACCTTCATGCCCAAGCCCATCGCGGGCGACAACGGCACCGGCATGCACTGCAACATGTCGATCTGGAAGGACGGCAAGCCGCTCTTTGCCGGCGACAAGTACGCCGATCTCAGCCAGGAGGCGCTTTACTACATCGGCGGCATCCTCAAGCACGCCAAGACGCTGAACGCCTTCACCAACCCCTCCACCAACTCCTACAAGCGCCTGATCCCGGGCTTCGAAGCCCCGGTCCTGCGTGCCTACTCGGCGCGCAACCGCTCGGGCTGCGTGCGGATCCCGTGGACGGAAAGCCCCAAGGCCAAGCGCGTCGAGGCCCGTTTCCCCGACCCGGCGGCGAACCCCTACCTCGCCTTCGCGGCGCTCCTGATGGCCGGCCTCGACGGCATCAAGAACAAGATCGACCCGGGCGAGGCGATGGACAAGAACCTCTACGACCTGCCGCCGGAAGAGCTGGAAGGCATCCCGACCGTATGCGCCTCGCTGCGCGAAGCCATCGAGTCGCTCGAGGCCGACCACGACTTCCTGCTGGCCGGCGACGTGTTCACCAAGGACCAGCTCGAAGGCTACATGGAACTCAAATGGGAAGAGATCTACGCCTTCGAACACACGCCGCACCCGGTGGAATTCAAGATGTACTACAGCTGCTGATTGCACGCAGCGCATGACACGATCCTCAGGGCGGTCTTCGGGCCGCCCTTTTTCCTGCGCGCACGTCCCGCGGAAACAATCCGCCGCCCTTGGCGAAGTTGTCGCGAATGTGGCGACCATCGTCGGTTTGGGCCCGCGAACGGGGACAAATTTCTTATCTGCGCCCTACTGTTCCCACAATCGAAGGCCATCTTGGCGTCAACGGAGCTTTTCCGAGCGATGGAGACAAGAATGTCTGATCAACTGACCAGTGCTGCTGCGACGATCCTTTTCACCGTCCCGCAGGACTTCGATTTTGACGGGATGGTCGACGGCCTCAAGCGGCCGTTCCGCAACATTGCACTGGAATTCGACCACACCGAGGCCGACGGGGACCGCGAGGTACTGTTCTCCAGCGACAAGATGCATCTGCGCATTTCGCGCGGGTCCGCGCCGGTCACCGTCGGCGCCCTGCGCCGCGCCGCGGGCAGCTCGGCACGTACCGATACCGGGCTCGACGACATGGAGTTCGCCGAGACGCTGTGCATCGAGGCCGGCAACGGTCCTGGCCGCCCCGGCCAGACCGGCGGCAGCGTGGCCCCTCGGGTGCTGGTCGCGGCCTGCTACCACGTTGTGCGCCACCTTCTGCGCGAAGAGGATGCCGATTTCGTCTATTGGCACCACACCGACAGCGTGTTCATCGCCGACGAGGTGGAAACGCCCACCGTCCAGATCCCCCCTGTCCAGTCCCGCACTCCCCCCCGTGCCGCGGCCGCCGAGGCCCAGCCGAAGGCCGCCACCGCCCGGCCGCGCCGCCCGATCTCGCGCCCGGTCAGCACCCCCCGCCCCGAAATGATCGACGCAGGGGCCTTCGCGCGCAGCGCCGCCGAAGAGAACGAGGCCAACCGAGCCGCCAAGCGCCTGCCCGACATAGCGCCCAACGACGACAACCTGCGCCGCTCGCGCCGGTCGATCTTTGCCAGCGACCTGATCGAGATCGAAAGCGTGAAATTCGAGGCCCCGAAGGAACCCGTGGCCATCCCCGAACAGCTGGCGGTCTACGTCATGTCCGCCACGCTGATGGTGCTGTCCTTCCCGGTCGGCTTCGGCATGTTGATCTACAACATCCTGGCCGGCGAAAGCCTCAAGGCCACGGCCCGGGTGATGGCACTGACCGGCGTGGGCTTCAGCATGAACATGTCCGGCATCACCGATACCGTGATGCAGTTGATCTGAGGCGGGCGGGCGCGCTCACCTTGCCGTCAACCGGGCCCCTCGGGGCTTGCGGCACGCAGCGCGCGCCCACACTCTCGGTCTGAGCAACTCAGCCCGGAGCCCCGCCATGAAGATGGAAAAGATCAGTTTCGAGGGCCATGCCGGCCACGACCTCGCTGCCCGGCTCGACCTGCCAGAGGGACCGCCCAAGGCCACCGCGCTCTTCGCCCACTGCTTCACCTGCGGCAAGGATATCCACGCCGCGCGCCGCATCGCCCAGCGCCTGACCGCGCTGGGCTTTGCCGTGCTGCGCTTCGATTTCACCGGCCTCGGCCATTCCGGGGGCGAGTTCGAGAACACCACCTTCACCAGCAACGTGGCCGATCTGGTCGCCGCCGCGCGGCATCTCGAGGCGCGCGGCCTCGCCCCCGACCTGCTGATCGGCCATTCGCTGGGCGGCGCCGCGATCCTCAAGGCCGCCGCCGACATCCCCTCGGCCCGCGCCGTCGTCACCCTCGCCGCGCCCTTCGACCCCGAGCATGTGACCCAGAACTTCGCCGCGGCCGATCCGCGCATCGACACCCGGGGCGTGATGGAGCTGACCCTCGGCGGCCGGCCCGTGCGGATCGGCCCGGATTTCCTGGAAGACGTGGCCGCCGAATCGCTGGACCCCGCGATCCGCGGCCTCGGCCGCGCGCTTCTGGTGATGCACGCGCCCCGCGACGCGGTGGTGGGCATCGAGAACGCCACCCAGATCTTCACCCACGCGAAGCACCCCAAAAGCTTCGTCACCCTCGACAGCGCCGACCATCTGATCTCGGATGCGGGCGACGCGGAATACGCCGCTGGCGTGATCGCCGCCTGGGCCGCGCGATATGTCGAACTCGAAACGCCCGCGCCGCCCCCCGGCGCGCCCGAGGGCGTCGTCCGCGTCGCCGAGGCCGACCCGGAGGGGTTTTTGCAGGATATCACGTCCGGGGCCCATCACCTGCTGGCCGACGAGCCCGAGGCCTATGGCGGCACCGACCGGGGGCTCTCGCCCTACGGTCTGCTCGCCGCCGCGCTGGGGGCCTGCACCTCGATGACGATCCGCATGTATGCCCGCCGAAAGGGCTGGCCGCTGGCCGATGTCCGGGTCGACGTGACCCATGACAAGGTGCACGCCCAGGACGCCGAGGCCGGCAAGGCGCAAAAGGTCGACCGGTTCCACCGCGAGATCTGCCTGAGCGGCGATCTGGATGACGACCAGCGCACGCGGCTGGTCGAGATCGCGGACAAATGCCCCGTGCACCAGACGCTGGAACGCGCCTCTCAGGTGGAAACGTCGCTCGCCTGACCCAGGGCGCGCGCCCGTTCGGCCGCCGCGTCCAGCCCCTCGGCCAGGGCCGCGGCCAGCGGCCCGGCCCGCAGCACCGTCAGCCCCGCCGCCGTGCTGCCGGCGTAGTCGACCATGGCCTGAACCTGCGCCGCCGGGCCTTCGGGATCGCCGGCCAGGCTCTGCCCCGCGGCGAGGAACAGCTGGCGCACGGCGCGTTCGGCGATCGGCGCCGGCACACCGCGCTCGGTGGCATAACCCTGCATGCAATCCGCGAAATAGGCAACGAAGCCCGGCACCGGCCCGGTCATCGCGGTGAAGAGGTCGATCTGCCTCTCCTCGGCCAGTTCGTCGCTCTCCCCGCAGGCGGCGAAAAGCCCGCCGACCAGCGCCCGGTCGGCCCCCGTCAGCGTACCGCCGCCGAACCAGACCGAATAGGCCAGCCCCCGCGCCGCCGCCGGGCTGGACATCGCGCGCACCACCCGGGCCGCGCCCGTCAGCGCGGCCAGGCGGCGATGGGTGACCCCCGCCATCACCGAGATCACCAGCCTGTCCGGCGCGGCGACGCCGATCCGCCCCGCCTCGGCCGGCGGCACCGACAAGAGGATCACGTCGCACGCCTCGGCCAGTTCCTGCGCGTCTTCCGTGACGCGCACCGCGCGCCCGGCCAGCGGCCCGGCCGTGCCCGAGCGCGACGCGATCCAGAGCGGCCCCTCCGGCACCCCCGCTGCCAGCAAGGCAGCGCCTATAGCGCTGCCCAGCGCGCCGTTGCCCCCGACAATCCCGATCCGTGCCATGCCCCGCCCTCCTGTGCCGCCGCCCAGCCTAAGGCAGCCCGGCAGCGATGCAAGAGGCGGGCGACGGCCCGCCCTCAAAGCCGCGCCACCGCCTGGGGCATGCGCCGGATCGGGGTATTTTTGCCAAGAAGAAGGGCCCGGGCGCGCCCCTGCCCTTCTTCTTGGTCAAAATACCCAAGGTCCGCCCGTGCCGGCGGCGCCACGAAAAAGGGGCGCGGCTTCGTGGCCGCGCCCCTTTGGCATTCGGTGTCCGGCAGATCAGCCGCGGGCGCGTCCGATCAGCTTCCACAGGCCCGGTACCAACAGCGCCGCCAGTGCCAGCTTAAGCGCGTCGCCGATCAGGAACGGCGTAAGCCCCCAGGCGAGGATCGGCTGGTCCCAGCCGTAGAGCTGGCCGAGCCAGAGCAGGCCGGGGATGTAGATCAGCGCGTTGCCGATGAGCATGGCCAGCGCCATGCGGCCGGCCGAGCGGTCCCAGCCGGCGCGGGCGGCGTAGCCCAGCGCGACCACGGCCAGGACGTAGCCCAGCAGATAGCCGCCGGTGCCGCCCATCATGTATTCGAGACCGTTCAACTCGGCCCCCGAGCCCACGAAGACGTCGAAGCCCAGCGCGCCGAGCCCCAGGTAGCCCAGGATCGTGGCAAGCCCCATCCGCGGCCCGTAGGCCGCGCCAACGGTCAGCACCGCGAAGGTGCCCATAGTAATCGGCACCGGCCACATCGGCACCTTGATCTGCGCCGCCACGATGAGCGCCGCGATGCCGGCGATCACCAGCACCGCCTGCCGCACGCGCAGCGCCGCGCCCTGCGCGGGCCAAAGCGTTTCAGCAAGAACCTTGTCGGTCAGGGCCTGGGCCATGATCGGATACTCCCCTTCATTCCGTTCCGCCCGTTTTGCCCGAGCCCCGGGCGGCGCGCAAGCCCTCAGGGTGCCGGGCGGTAGCGGCTTTTCATCCTGTAGCTTTTCGCCGCGCCGTCGACCTGCCAGGCGAGGGTCCAGCCGGGCCAGGCACTGAAATCGTAGGCACCGAGGTAGAGGTCCGGCGGGCAGTCGTGCCGTGCCCGGGGCGTGGCGCCCGGCGCGATGGCGTGAAAGAACCGGCCATCGGCGAAGAAGACCTCGATACCCTCCGCCCCCTGCCGCCATATGTAGCGGCGCGTCGCGGGCATCGGCCGCTGTCCCGGCACGCTCAACATGCCCGTCTCGTCAAGGATCAGCCCGCCGGCGCCGGGCGTGAACACCGCCCGGCCCTCCAGCCGCGCCGCATGGCCCGCCCGTGCGTCCTCGATCACGCGGTCGAGCGTCCATGCGCCCGCGAAAGCCTCAAGTTCCGGCATCGTCCTCCTGCGGCTTGCTGCGCCCGCCCGGGCGGTCTATCAGACCGCCGAAGCCCGGACCAAGAGAAAGAGCGCCGCCGATGATCCCCCGCTATTCCCGCCCCGAGATGGTGGCCATCTGGTCGCCCGAGACCAAGTTCCGCATCTGGTACGAGATCGAGGCCCATGCCTGCGATGCGCAGGCCGCCCTCGGCGTGATCCCGAAGGAAAACGCCGAGGCCGTCTGGAAGGCCAGGGATGTCGAGTTCGACGTCGCCCGCATCGACGCGATCGAGGCCGAGACGCGCCATGACGTGATCGCCTTTCTCACCCACCTGGCCGAGATCGTGGGCAGCGACCAGGCGCGCTTTGTCCACCAGGGGATGACCTCGTCGGACGTGCTGGACACCTGTTTCAACGTGCAACTGGTGCGCGCCGCCGACATCCTGCTGGCCGATCTCGACGGGCTGCTCGCCGCGCTCAAGCGCCGCGCCCACGAGCACAAGGACACGGTCAGGATCGGCCGCTCGCACGGCATCCATGCCGAGCCCACCACGATGGGCCTGACCTTCGCCCGCTTTTACGCAGAGATGGACCGCAACCGCGCCCGCCTGCGGGCCGCGCGCGAGGAGGTGGCCACCGGCGCGCTGTCGGGCGCGGTCGGCACGTTCGCCAATATCGACCCCGCGGTCGAGGCCCATGTCTGCGAGAAGCTGGGCCTGGCGCCCGAGCCGATCTCGACCCAGGTCATTCCGCGCGACAGGCACGCGATGTTCTTCGCCACGCTGGGTGTTGTCGCCTCGTCGGTCGAAAACATCGCCATCGAGGTGCGCCACATGCAGCGCACGGAGGTGCTGGAGGCCGAAGAGTTCTTCGCCAAGGGGCAGAAGGGCAGCAGCGCGATGCCCCACAAGCGCAACCCGGTCCTGACCGAGAACCTGACGGGGCTGGCGCGGCTGGTGCGCGGCATGGCGATCCCTGCGATGGAAAACGTGGCGCTCTGGCACGAGCGCGACATCTCGCATTCCTCGGTCGAGCGCAATATCGGCCCCGACGCCACCGTGACGCTCGATTTCGCGCTGGCGCGGCTGACCACCGTCGTGGACAAGCTGGTTATCTACCCCGAGAACATGCTGGCCAACATGAACAAGTTCCGCGGGCTGGTGATGAGCCAGCGGGTGCTGCTGGCGCTGACCCAGGCGGGCGTGTCGCGCGAGGACGCCTACAAGCTGGTGCAAAGAAACGCCATGAAGGTCTGGGAAGAAGGCAAGGATTTCAAAGAGGAATTGCTGGCCGACCCGGACGTGACCTCGGCGCTCAGCCCCGCCGAGATCGAAGAGAAATTCGACCTCGGATATCATACCAAGCATGTCGACACGATCTTCGCGCGGGTGTTCGGCGCGGCGTCCTGACGGCGGCGCTGAGGGCGGCCGGGCGCATATTCGGCCGGCATTGGGGGTCGGTCCCGGCGGATGCCGCACAAGCGCATTTGGAATGGCTCCAATTCGTGCTACCTTGTGGCCCATCGCAAACAGGGAGATGACCTCATGTCCGCGAAGACGATCGTTTCGGCGCTGATCCTGGCGCTTGCACCGACCTTGGCGCTGGCCGGTGGCTGCGGCTGGGAAAAGAAGATGAATGCCAACCAGTGTGCCGAGGGCCAGACCTTCGATGCCACCAATGGCACCTGCGTGGACCAGGCGACCAGCTAGGCCCGCGTACGACCCTCATTCAGCCTTGCGGCGGCCCGTCGGGTCCGCCGCTTTTTTTGTCCGGGGGCGCCGGCGCTAAGCGCGGCTTAACCCCGGGGCCGGATGGTCGGGCCGAGCCACAGCCCGGAGCCCGCCGATGCAGCCCCCGCCCGACGCCCTGCCCGCCCTGCCGCCCGCGCGCAAGGCCGCGGTCATCGTGCGGCTCGCCCTTGGCGAGGGCGTGACATTGCCCATCGACACGCTGCCCGAGGCGTTGCAGGCGCGGCTGGCGCGCGAGATGGCCCAGACCCGCTTTGTCGACGGCGCCACGCTCGAGCGGGTGGTGGCCGAGTTCGCCGACCGGATCGAGGACGGCGGGCTGGCCTTTCCCGGCGGCGTGGACGGCGCACTAAACCTGCTGGAAGGGCAGATCAGCGCGCGCGCCGCCGCCGATCTGCGCGGCGAGGGCGGCGCGTGCGACCCCTGGAAACGGATCGCCGGGCTGGACGAGGCCGAGTTGGTCGCGCTGATCGACGCGGAGGGCGCCGAGGTGGCCGCCGTCGTCCTGTCGAAACTCTCCCACCCCAAGGCCGCGGCGATTCTGGGGCGTCTGCCCGGGGCGCGGGCGCGGCAGATCGCGCTGGCCGTCTCGCGCACCAGCCAGATCGGCCCCGACACGGTGGCCCGGATCGGCGCGGCCCTGTCCGAAGCGCTGGACGCCGCGCCGCGCCCGGCCTTCACCGAGCCGCCGGAGGAGCGGATGGGCGCCATTCTCAACGTCGCCCAGGCGCTGACCAGAGAAGAGCTGCTGGCCGGGCTCGACGCCGCGGATTCGGCACTGGCCGAACGCGTGCGCCGGGCGATCTTCACCTTCGAGCATATCCCCGACCGCCTGTCGCCGCGCGACGTGCCGATGCTGGCGCGCAACGTGCCGCAAGAGGTGCTGGTCACGGCGCTGTCGGGCGCGCTCGCCGGCCGCGACGACAGCAAGGCCGCTGCCGGGTTCATCCTGTCGAACCTTTCGCACCGGCTGGCCGACCAGCTGCGCGAAGAGATCGAAGAGCGTGGCCCGGTCAAGCCCCGCGTCGCAGAGGATGCGATGCTGCGCCTCGTCACCAGCCTGCGCGAGCAGGCCGAGGCGGGCGATATCGTGCTGTCCGAGGGCGCCGCGGCCGGGCGATAGCCCGGCCCCGGCTTGTGGTCGCGCGGCGCGGCGCGTATCTCTTGCCGCACGCAGGCGGCCCCGCGCCGCCGCAAACCGACAGGCAGCGCCATGGCCGATCCGCGGACGGGCCCCCGCGAATTCATCCAAAACCTCGCCGCCCGCGCCGTGCTGGGCGCGGCGCTGGCGCTGCCCTATCGCTGGCGGGTTCCCTTTGCCGGTTGGGCGGTGTCGCGCCTCGTGGCGCCGCTGGCGGGCTACGGCCGCCGCGTGCGCGCCAATCTCGCCCATGCCTGCCCCGACCTGCCCGATCCCGAGGTGGCGCGGCTGGTGCGCGCCGTGCCCGCCAATTTCGGCCGCGCGCTGATCGAGATCTATTCCGGCCCCGCCTTCGCCGCCCGCGTCGCGGACGAGCCGGTCAAGGGGCCGGGCGCCAAGGCATTGGAGCAAGCGCACGCGCAGGGCCGCCCGGTGCTGCTGGTCACGGGCCATTTCGGCAATTACGACGCGCCGCGCGCGGCGCTGATCGCCCGCGGCTATCGCGTCGGTGGGCTCTACAACCCGATGCGCAACGGCTATTTCAACGCCCATTACGTGCGCGCAATCTCGCGCATCGGCACGCCGGTCTTTCCGCGCGGGCGGCAGGGCCTCGCCGACATGATCCGCTTTCTGCGCGGCGGCGGAATGCTGGGCATCGTGATCGACCAGTACATGCGCCAGGGCGCGCCAATGACCTTTTTTGGCAAGACCGCGCCAACCGCGCTGTCAGCCGCCGAGATGGCGCTGAAATACGACGCGCTGGTGGTGCCGATCTACGGCATCCGCCGGCCCGACGGCCTCAACTTCGACATCGTGGCCGAAGCGCCCATCGCCCATACCGACCCCGAGACCATGACACAGGCGCTGAACGACAGTCTTGAGGCGCAGGTGCGCGCGCACATGGATCAGTGGCTGTGGATCCACCGCCGCTGGAAGCCCGAGCGGCAGGCCGCTCAGCGCACGCGGGCGGCTGCGAGGATCTGACCCGGGCCGGACTTTTGCACGATGGCGACGACGGGATGTTCCCCGTCTGCCTCGAGCGTGACCACCAGCGGCGCCGCGCCGTCCCAGCGCGCGACGGCCTTCCAGGCATCGACGATGTTGGTGTAGCGCAGGGTGCGCCCCGCATTCTCGCCCCGGCCGATATCGACCACGCGCTCGGGGATGTAGCGCACCACCTGCAAGACCGCGTCCTCGGCGAAGGTCTCGGTCGAGTTCGCGGTAATCACCACGTCGTCCCCGTCACGGACGATGCTCAGCGATACCGGGCTTGCCGCGTCGCGATGCGCCTCGATCAGCTGCGCCACGTCCATCGGCCGGTAGCCCACCACGTGATCCACCCCGCCGACCACGATTTGCGGCGTGTAGATCGAGCGGGTGTGGGCGGCGCGGGCATAGGCCTTTTGGCGGCGGGTGAAACCGGGTTGGGCAAAGACGTCCTTCCAGCCGATGTAATCCCAATAATCGACATGCAGCGCCAGAGGAATCACGTCGTCGCGCTTGGCCAACTCTGCCACCATGGCATCAACCGGCGGACAGGAAGAACAGCCCTGCGAGGTGAACAGTTCGATAATGACCGGTCTGTCCTCGGCCTGGGCGACGCCGTAAAGGGCGATCCAGATCAACGTGACCGCGCGGACGATGCGAGGCATAAATCTCCCTTCCCCTGCGTTTTCTTACCGTTGTCCTAGCCCACCCCCCCGCTCCGCGCCAATCAAGGAATCGAGATTTTCCGCGATGTGGCGCCCCGGCCCTTGTGCACGATTGTATACAAATGTGCGCAGCCCTCTTGATCGACGCCGTCCGATGGGGCAAGAGCAGCGTGAAACCTGCCACGCATCAATGACGGAGGTCCGCCATGCCCATCACAGTCGGACAGGACAGCGCCAATACGCGCAAGACGCTTACCGCCGGGGGCGCGAGCGTCGCCTATTACTCGATTCCCGCCGCCGAGGCCGCCGGGTTGGGCGATTTCACCCGCTTGCCCGCCGCGCTCAAGGTGGTGCTGGAAAACCTCCTGCGCTTCGAGGACGGCAAGACCGTCAGCCTCGACGACATCCGCGCCTTTTCGGACTGGGCCGCGCAGGGCGGCAAGACCGCCCGCGAGATCGCCTATCGCCCGGCCCGCGTCCTGATGCAGGACTTCACCGGCGTGCCGGCGGTCGTCGACCTGGCCGCGATGCGCGACGGCATCGTGGCGCTGGGGGGCGACGCGCAAAAGATCAACCCGCTGAACCCGGTCGACCTGGTGATCGACCACTCCGTGATGATCGACGAGTTCGGCAACCCGCGCGCCTTCCAGATGAATGTCGACCGCGAGTATGAGCGCAACATCGAGCGCTACACCTTCCTGAAATGGGGCCAGAAGGCCTTCGCCAATTTCCGCGTGGTCCCGCCGGGGACCGGCATCTGCCACCAGGTGAACCTGGAATACCTGGCCCAGACGGTCTGGACCGACGAGGACCAGAATGGCGAGACGGTGGCCTACCCCGACACACTGGTCGGCACCGACAGCCACACCACCATGGTCAACGGTCTGGGCGTGCTGGGCTGGGGCGTGGGCGGCATCGAGGCCGAGGCCGCGATGCTGGGCCAGCCGGTGTCGATGCTGATTCCCGAGGTGGTGGGCTTCAGGCTGACCGGCGCGATGGTCGAGGGCACCACCGCCACCGACCTCGTGCTGAAGGTCGTGCAGATGCTGCGCCAGAAGGGCGTGGTCGGCAAGTTCGTCGAATTCTACGGCGACGGGCTGGACCACCTGCCGCTGGCTGACCGGGCGACCCTCGCCAACATGGCCCCCGAATACGGCGCCACCTGCGGCTTTTTCCCCATCGACGACGAGACGTTGCGCTACATGCGCCAGACCGGCCGCGACGAGGGCCGTATCGCACTGGTCGAGGCCTATGCCAAGGAAAACGGCCTGTGGCGCGGGCCCGATTACGACCCGGTCTATACCGACACGCTGGAGCTGGACATGGGCACGGTGGTGCCGGCGATCGCGGGCCCCAAGCGCCCGCAGGACCACACCCCGCTCGACCGGGCGGCCGACAGCTTTTTCAACGTCGTGGCCGAGTACCGCGGCGAGGACGAGAGCATCGACGCCGCCGCGATGGCCTCTGAGGGCCCCGTCCCCGACGCGCTGGTGGACCCGCGCAAATCGGCCAAGGTGGAGGGCGCCGATTACACCCTCCGCGACGGCGCGGTGGTGATCGCCTCGATCACTTCCTGCACCAACACCTCGAACCCCTACGTGATGATCGGCGCCGGGCTGGTGGCGCGCAAGGCGCGTGCGCTGGGCCTGACCTCCAAGCCCTGGGTCAAGACCTCGCTCGCGCCCGGCAGCCAGGTGGTCAGCGAATACCTGGAGGCGGCGAACCTGCAAGAGGATCTAGACGCGCTGGGCTTCAACCTGGTGGGCTATGGCTGCACCACCTGCATCGGCAACTCGGGCCCGCTGGCGCCGGAGATCTCCAAGGCGATCCACGACAACGACCTGATCGCCACGAGCGTTCTGTCGGGCAACCGTAACTTCGAGGGCCGGATCAGCCCCGACGTGCGCGCCAACTACCTGGCCAGCCCGCCGCTGGTCGTGGTCTACGCGATCGCCGGCGACTTGAACATCAACGTCGCCCACGACCCCATCGGCACCGACAAGGACGGCAACGCGGTCTATCT
This sequence comes from Rhodovulum robiginosum, assembly GCF_003944755.1. Lineage (GTDB taxonomy): Bacteria > Pseudomonadota > Alphaproteobacteria > Rhodobacterales > Rhodobacteraceae > Rhodovulum > Rhodovulum iodosum. Next base: position 98,209 of record NZ_RWGU01000047.1, on the reverse strand, counting down.
CAAGGACATCTGGCCGAGCCAGAAGGAAATCGCCGACTTGGTCGAAAGCACCGTGACCCGCGAGGCGTTCAGGTCGAAATACGCCGACGTCTTCAAGGGCGACGAGAAGTGGCAGTCGGTCGAGACCACCGAGAACGAGACCTACGACTGGCCCGCGAGTTCGACCTACGTGCAGAACCCGCCCTATTTCCAGGGCATGGACACCGAGCCCGGCACGATCGCCGATCTGGAAGGCGCGCGGGCACTGGCCATCCTCGGCGACATGGTCACGACCGACCACATCAGCCCCGCCGGCAGCTTCAAGGACACCACGCCGGCCGGCCGCTACCTGACCGAGCGCCAGGTCGCCGTGCGCGACTTCAACTCCTACGGTTCGCGGCGCGGCAACCACGAGGTGATGATGCGCGGCACCTTCGCCAACATCCGCATCCGCAACGAGATGCTGGACGGGGTCGAGGGCGGCTATACCCTGGGCCCGGACGGCCAGCAGACCTCGATCTTCGAGGCCGCCATGGCCTGGCAGGAGGCCGGGGTGCCGCTGGTGGTGATCGGTGGCGAGCAATACGGCGCCGGCTCGTCGCGCGACTGGGCGGCCAAAGGCACCGCGCTTCTGGGCGTCAAGGCGGTCATCGCCGAAAGCTTCGAACGCATCCACCGCTCCAACCTCGTGGGCATGGGCGTGATCCCGTTCGAGTTCACCGGCGACACCCGCTCGTCGTTGGGCCTGAAGGGCGACGAGGCATTCTCGATCGCCGGGCTTGAGGGCGATCTGAAGCCCGGGGCCGAAGTGCCCTGCACCATCGGCTATGCCGATGGCAGCGAAAAGACCATCACGCTGAAATGCCGGATCGATACCGCCATCGAGAAGGAATACGTCGAACATGGCGGTGTGCTGCACTACGTGCTGCGCAACCTGGCCAAGGCCGCCTGAGCGGCCGCGCCCCTGCCCCGCCGCCGGCCGTCGGGCCGCGGCGGGGCCATCCCCCCCGATACGTCAGGCACGCGCCTCCATGAGCCGCGAAATGCGACATGAAGCAGCAGCGAATCGCCGCCTGCCTCATTCGCGGCGCGATACAGGTTTTTCGCGCGCCTTTGTGGGACCTGCCGCCGGCGGAAATGTGGCGCTTTTCATGGTCGGGCAACAGTGCCGCCCGGCCCCCGAGATTGCCCCGCGAAAACGGCCGGAAACGGCCTCGGGAAACATTTCGTTTCTGGCATTCCGTTTAAAGAATCGTCCAAATCAGGGCGTTTTGGATTATGCTGGGTTCATGAAACAGCGTATCCCACATATCCCCGTTTGTATGCCGCTCTTCGAGTTTCTCGCGTTTGGAGCGTTGATTCTGCTTGTCGCAGGCGCGAACTAACGCGCCGCCGCCGCATCGAGTGCCGGGCGCAGCTTGTCCGCGACGATGCGCTCTGTCAGCGGCCCGGCATGGCGCATCAGGATCGTGCCCTCGGCGTCGATGACATAGGTCTCCGGCACGCCGTACACCCCCCACTCGATCGCCGTGCGGCCCGCCGGATCGGCGCCCATCGCGGCAAAGGGATTGCCCAGCTCGGACAGAAAGCGCAGCGCCTTGGCGGGCTCGTCCTTGTAGTTGATCCCGTAGATCGCCACGCCCTCTTCGGCCAGCGCCTCGAGGATCGGGTGCTCGGCCCGGCAGGGCGCGCACCAGCTGGCCCAGTAGTTCACCAGCTTGACCCCGCCCTCGCGCAGCGTGTCATCGGTGAACGGCGCGCCCTCGCCCAACTGCACCAGCGCAACCGGCGGCGCCGGCTGCCCCGCGCGGGTCGAGGGCAGCGCGTTCGGGTCGTCGCGGGTGACCCCGATATAGAACAGCAGTGCCAGCGCCCCGAAGATCAGCGGCGGCAGCAGCATCAGCCATGATATCTTGCGTTGCTCAGCCATCGGCCTTCCTGCGCGCCTCCACCTCGTCCAACTGCCTGCGGACCCGCGCGCCACGCATCAGCGACAGCACGACCAGCCCGATCATCAATACCAGCGAGATGCCGTAGGACGACAGCACCGCGGCGGCGTATTTCCCAAGTTCCGGCATCATCCCATCCGCTCCCGCGCGATCAGCGCCTTCAGCCGGCGCGCGCGGATCTCGGTGCGCGTGCGCAACAGCACCAGCGCGACGAAGAGCAGCACGAAGCCCGCGATGCACAACAAAAGCGGCTGGTAATACACATCGGCCACGTTCTCTTCCTTGTCCAGGCTCAGAGAGGCGCCCTGGTGCAGGCCCTGGTTCCAGAAATTGACCGCGTAGCGGCTGAGCACCGCAAAGACCGAGCCCACGAGGCACAGCACGCTGGTCAGGTCGGCCGCCGCGTCGGGGTTCTCGATCGCCTCCCAGAGCGCGATATAGCCGAGGTAGAACAGGAACAGGATCAGGAAAGAGGTCAGCCGCGGATCCCAGGCCCAGTAGGTGCCCCACATCGGCTCGCCCCAGATCGCGCCGGTGACCAGCGCGATCAGCGTCATGGTCAGCCCGATGGGCGCGGCGGCGCGTGCCGCCAGGGCACTGACATGGTGCCGGCGCACCAGCCAGATCAGGCTTGCCACCAGCATCATCAGCCAGGCATTGATCGCCATCAGCGCGGCGGGCACGTGAATGTAGATGATCTTGACCGTCGAGCCGAAATTCGCGGCCTCCGGCGTCAGGAAAAAGCCCCATCCGAGGCCGACGGCCAGGCAAAGCGCCGCAAGCCCGCCGACATAGGGCAAGAGCGCCGACGCCGTGCGCGTGAATTTCTGCGGATTGGCGTATTCCCAGAGCGACATGAAGATTTCCTATAAGCCTAAGGTATGCTTCTCAATTGAATAGCGCGTGAGGTGCTCAGCGCAGGTTGATACGGATTGCCGCAGCCGCCGCAAAGGGCAACAGCGCCAGCGTGGCCAGGGTGATGCCGGCCAGCATCAGCATCGGCGTCGCCGTCGCCATCCCGTCCGCCCCGCGCCCCACGGTCTCGGCCCCGAAGATCAGCGTCGGCACGTAGAGCGGCAGCACCAGCAGCGACAACAAAAGCCCGCCCCGCTTCAGCCCCACGGTCAGCGCCGCGCCGAACGCCCCGATCATGCTCAGCGCCGGCGTGCCCAGCGCCAGGCTCGCCACCAGCCAGCTGTACCCCGCCGGATCGAGGTTCATCAAAAGGCCCAGCACTGGCGCGGCCAGCGTCAGCGGCAGGCCCGTGGTCAGCCAATGCGCCACCGCCTTCATCGCCACCACCGCCTCCAGCGGGATCGGCGCGGTGGCCAGCAAGTCCAGCGATCCGTCCTCGAAATCGAGGGCGAAGATCCGGTCGAGCGACAACAGGCAGGACAAGAGCGCGCCCACCCACAGGATGCCCGGCGCGATGGCCGACAGGATCTCGCCTTCGGGGCCCACGCCAAAGGGCACCAGCACCACGACGATCAGGAAAAAGGCGAGCCCGAGCCCGAACCCGCCCCCGGCCCGGATCGCCAGCGTCAGGTCGCGGACCAGCAGCGCGATCATGCAAAAGCCTCGTCGAACGCGTCCAGCCTGCGCGGCGCGGCGCGGAACGCGGTCACGTCCAGCTCCCGTGCCGTGAACCCCAGGTCGATATGGGTGGCGATCAGCGCCGCGCCGCCGCCGTCCAGATGCCGCCGCACCGCGTCGCCGAAAAGCGCCACCGAGGCCAGGTCGAGCGACACGGTCGGCTCGTCCAGCACCCAGATCGGCCGCCCGGTCACCAAGAGCCGCGCCAGCCCCAGCCGCCGCTTCTGCCCGGCCGACAGGTTATGCGCCTGCCGGTCGGCCAGCTCGACCAGGTTGAAACCTTCCAGCGCGGCGTCGATCCCCGACGTGCCGAAGATACGGGCCCAGAACCGCAGGTTCTCGGCCACGCTCAGCGTCGCCTTCAGCCCGTCCGCATGGGCGGCATAGGCCATCGCCTCGGGCGGCACCGACACGCTGCCGGCCAGCGCCGGCTGCAGCCCCGCCAGCGTGCGCAACAGCGTCGTCTTGCCGATCCCGTTGGGCCCGCGCAGCAACAACGCCTCGCCGCCGGCGAGGGTGAAATTCACCCCCTCCAGCACGGGCACCCCACCCCGCGCGCAGGCCAGATCGCTCACCGCCAATTCCATGGGATCACCGCATAACCCAAAGACCAATAGGCCGAAAGCGGGAAAACCCCGCCGCTTCTTCTTGGTCGAAATACCCGAAAGGCGCCGCGCTCACCGGCCCGCCCGCGTTACCGGCAAGAGCGCCACGGCGACGTGCCGGCCCTCCGACAGCAGCACGTTGTAGGTACGCGCGGCCGAGGGGCTGGCCATGATCTCGACCCCCAGCCCGTCCGCCTCCAGCCGCGCCTGCAAGCGGTTCGGCAGCGGCGCGATCACGTCGCCGGTGCCCACCAGCACCAGATCGACCCGCCCTGCCAGCGCCGTCAACGGCGTCTCGTCCTCCAACCCCGCCCAGGGCACCAGCGCGCCCGCGGCGATCAGCACCGGCCCTTCGCACAGCTCGCCCGCGATGCGAAAGAACCCGGGGCCGTAGCCGTCCACCGGCAAACCGTCGGGATATCGGATCTCTTTCAGGCGCATGTCGCCCCCCTAATCGAACAGCGGCAGCCCGCTCAGGATCGCGGCACCGATGATCCCATAGGCGGCGGCGCGATAAAACCCCTCGCGCTCAGGCGTGAACAGCCGCTGGCCGATCAGGATCGTCGCCACGTAAGGCAGCGCCAGCAGCGCACCGAGGCCCAGCGCCCGGCCCGTCACCATGTCGCGCGCCAAGAGGTTGGCCACGATGCCGATATCGAGGATCGCGAGAAACAGGATCGTGTTGGCCCTGACCTGCGCCGCGCGGCCCGGCCCGGCGAGGTAGAACAGCACCACCGGCGGCCCGGTCAGCCCCGTCAGCCCGCCCAGCACGCCCGCCGAGGCGCCGACACCGCCCAGCCCCGGCCACGCCACCCGGCCGCGATACCGCCAGCCCGACACCAGCGCGGCCAGCGTCACCGTCGCGGCCACGGCGACCACCCAGCGCACCGGCGCGGGGTCCAGCACGCTCAACAGCCACACGCCCAGCGGCGCGGCCATGACCGCGCCAGCGGCCAGTACGCCCACCTCGCGCCGGTCGGCCTCGGCCCAGGCGCGCGGCACGATGGCCAGCCATGTCAGCATGCCCGAAACGGTCAGCAGGACGATCGCCTCGGCCGGCGGCAGGAAACGGCCGGCCACGGGCATCACGATCAGCGCCGTGCCGAAACCGGTGAACCCGCGCACGAGGCCGCCCGCGAGAAAGACGAGGATCAGCCAGGCAAGTCCGGGGGCAGCCAGCGCCGCCCCCAGCGCCTCAGGCATCGACATTGGCGAATTGCGTGCCCGCGCCGCCGTCGCCCGATTTCGACCAGTCCCGCTTGACGCCCAGCATCAGCAAGATGTTCGAAGCGACGAAGACCGACGAATAGGTGCCCACGATCACGCCCCAGATCATCGCAAACACGAAACCGCGGATCACGTCGCCGCCGAGGACGAAAAGCGAGATCAGCGCCAGCAGCGTTGTGAACGAGGTCATCACCGTCCGGCTGAGCGTTTCGTTTATCGACAGGTTCAGCACCTCTTTGAGGTCCATCTTCTTGTAGCGGCGCAGGTTCTCGCGCACCCGGTCGAAGACGACCACGGTGTCGTTCAGACTATAGCCCACGATGGTCAGCAGCGCCGCGATGATCGCAAGGTCGAACTTGATCTGGAGCGCCGCGAAGATGCCGATGGTCAGCACCACGTCATGCACCAGCGCAGCCACCGCGCCGAGGCTGAACTGCCATTCGAAGCGTAGCCAGATATAGACCAGCACCGCCGCGATCGCGAGACCGACTGCCAGGATCGCCGTGCGCACCAGCTCGCCCGAGACCTTGGGGCCCACGCTTTCAACCGAGGGGAAGGTGATCGTCGGATCGACCTCTTGCAGCGCCGCCTCGACCGCGTTGATCACCTCGGGTGTCACGCTTTCCTGCCCTTCCTGGGCCTGGATGCGCACCTGCGCCACGTTCTGGTCGGCCCCGAACGCGGGGTCGAACACCTCGGTGATCGACACGTCGCCCAGCCCCAGCGGCGCCAGCGCGTCGCGATAGGCGGCCACGTCCACCGCCTGGGTGCTTTCGGTGCGGATCGTGGTGCCGCCGCGGAAGTCGATGCCGAAATTCAGCCCCAGGATCGCGAAGAGCAGCAGTGACAGCACCATCGCAACCAGCGACGCGCCGAAGGTCATCTTCGAGCCGCGGAAGAACTGCCAGTTGGTTTCGGAGGGAACCAGTTTCAGTCGCATGGGCTTTCCCTCAGACGGTTATGGTGCGCGGGCGGCGGCGTTCCAGCCACATCACGATCATCAGCCGCGTCACGTAGATGGCGGTGAAGACCGAGGTGAGGATGCCCAGACCCAGCGTGATTGCAAAGCCCCGCACCGGGCCGGAGCCCAGCATGAACAGGATCGACGCGGTGATGAAGGTGGTGATGTTGGCGTCGAGAATGGCCGACAGCGCCTTTTCATAGCCCAGCTCGATGGCGCGCGCCGGCCCCTTGGCGGTCTTCAGCTCCTCGCGGATGCGTTCAAAGACCAGCACATTGGCGTCGACCGCCATGCCGATGGTCAGAACGATGCCCGCGATGCCCGGCAGGGTCAGCGTGGCGCCGATGGCCGACAACAGCCCGAAGATCAGCCCGACATTCAGCAAGAGCGCCACATTGGCGAAGATGCCGAACAGGCCATAGCTCAGCCCCATGAAGACCAGCACCGCGGTAAAGGCCACGATGCTGGCCACCTTGCCCGCGGCAATGCTGTCGGCGCCCAGTTCGGGCCCGATGGTGCGTTCTTCGAGAAAGGTCAGCTCGGCCGGCAGCGCGCCGGCGCGCAGCAGGATGGCAAGCTGCGTCGATTCCTCGACGGTGAAATTGCCGGTGATCTGGCCCGAGCCGCCCAGGATCGGCTCCTGGATGACCGGGGCCGATATGACCTCGCCGTCCAGCACGATGGCGAAGGGCGAGCCCACGTTCTCGGACGTGTAGGTGCCGAATTGCCGCCCGCCCGAGGGGTTGAACCGGAAGGTGACCGAGGGCCTGCCGTTCTGGTCGAAGGCGGGCTGGGCGTCGGTCAGATCCTCACCGCTTACCACGGCGGTCTGCTCGAGGATGTAGTAGACGCCCTGGTCCTCCATCGAGGGGTAGAGCACGTTTCTCAGCCCCGGCTCCTGGTCGGGGTCTTCGGTGCGGCTCACGACCGGGTGAAAGGTCAGCCGGGCGGTGGTGCCGATCAGCTCTTTCAACTCGGCGGCCGAACCGATGCCCGGCACCTGGATCAGGATCCGGTCCTCGGCCTGGCGCTGGATGTTGGGCTCGCGCGTGCCCACCTCGTCGACCCGGCGGCGGATGATTTCCAGCGACTGCTGCACCGTGCGGCTGTCGGTGGCCAGCTTTTCGGCCTCGCTGAGGCGCACCACCACCTCGTCGCCGTCGGACGCGACCTCGATATCGGCGCTGCCGACGCCGGTCAGCGTCGTCACCGGGCGGGCCAGGTCGCGCACCGCGCGCAGCGCGGCATCCATCCCCTCGGGCTGCGAGATCCGCACCCGCAACGCATCGGGTGCCGAGGGCATCCGGCGGATCGTGCCGACCGTGGCACGCTCGTCGCGCAGCGCATCGCGCACCTCGGGCCAGAGCCCGTCCATCCGGTCGGCATAGACGTCGGAGACCTGCACCTCGGCCAAGAGATGCGCGCCGCCCCTGAGGTCGAGCCCGAGGTTGACGATGGTCGCCGGCAGCCAGTCGGGCCAGGCCCCCCTGGCGGCCTCCAGTTCGGGCGTGGAGGCCTGCGCCTCGATCGCCTTGACCGCATCGTTATGCCCCTCGACTCGGGAATAGAAGGCGTTGGGCATCGCGAAGAGCAGGCCGAACGCGACCAGCGCCCAGATGACCACCCGGTTCCAGAGGGGAATGCTCAGCATGTTTGGGCTCAGGCTTTCTCGGCGGGTTCGGTCTTGTTCAGAACCTGGGCGATGGTCTGGCGCACGACGCGCACCTTGACGCCCTCGGCAAGCTCGACCTCGACCTCTTCCTCATCCTTGACCTTCGACACCTTGCCGATCAGCCCGCCCTGCGTGACGATCTGGTCGCCGCGGCGCAGCGCTGAGACCATCGCCTTATGCTCTTTCATCTTTTTCTGCTGCGGACGGATCAGCAGGAAATACATGATGGCAAAGATCAGGATCAGCGGGATGAAAGAGCCGAAGGCGCCGGCGGCGCCGCCACCGGCGGCTTGCGCGAAGGCAGGCGTTGCGAACATGAGATTTTGTCCCCGTCTTGGGCGGCTGGGCCGCCCGGTTCCGTGTCGCGGCGCACCCTATTGCCAGACCTCGGGCTTGGCAAGGCGCGCCGACCGACGCTTCACATGGCCGCGTTCGGGCGCCATATCAAGGGGTGTGACCGCCCTCGTCCGCCTCTTTGCGCTTCTTGCCGCGCTTGCCGCCGTGCCGCCCGCCGCCGCCGACGAGCGGCCCGCGGTGCTGGACGACGCAGCCCATGCGCATTGGCACGCCATCGGCCGGATCAACGTCACCGGATTCGACCGCGGCGGCATGTGCACCGGCACGCTGATCGCCCCCGACCTGGTGCTGACCGCGGCCCATTGTCTCTATGCGCTGGGCCCCGCAAAGATCGCCGAGCCGCACCAGGTGCACTTCCTCGCCGGCTGGCTGAAGGGCCGCTTCACCGCCCATCGCCGCGCCGCCGAGATCATCCTGCACCCCGCCTATCACCCCCGCGCCGGCATCACCTTTGCCACGCTGCGGGGCGATCTGGCGCTGATCCGGCTGACCGCGCCCATCGACGGGGCCGCGGCACGGCCGATCCCGGCGGCCTCGCCGCGCGACCCGGCCGAGGGCCCGTTCACCATTCTCGCCTATCGCAGCGACCGGCCGCACGCGCTCAGCCGCCACGGCCCCTGCACCGCGCTGGCGCGGCGGGCGGGGCTGCTGGGGCTCGATTGCGCGGTCCAGACCGGCGTCTCGGGGGCGCCGGTGCTGGCCGAGGGGCCCGAGGGCTGGCGGGTGGTCGGGGTCGTCTCGGCCGGGCGCAACGGCAAGAGCGCGGTGCAGACCGTCGCCGCGCGGCCCGGGGCGGGGTTTCTGGGCCTGGCCGACGGGGCGGCCCCGCCTCAGCGGTAGAGCGAAGCCAGCAGGCCGCGGGCGTTCGAGATCGGACCCTCGCTAGAGACCAGATGCGCCAGCCGCTTGTCCTGCATCACGTCCTCAAGCGCGCGCGGCTGACCGTCGATATAGGCCGTCCGGCTGACCAGGCGCACACCGTGGCTGTAATCGGCATAGCGCGCACCGTGCACGGTGCTGAGCGGCTGGATCGGCCGGCCGTTGGTGCGGTGCCAGCCATAGATCGCCACCCGCCCCGGCGCCTGCCGCAGCCGCATCGACAGCACCAGGTCCTTTTTCTGGCCGGCGGTCAGCAGCGACAGCGACCGCTTGCCCGGCAGGGCGCGGTCGATCGTGGCGCTGTGCTGCGCGAAATAGGCGGTCGATGTCATTTCCGATGTCGGCGCCATCGGGCTCGGCGCGAGAACAACCGTCGCCTGCCGGTGGATCGCATCGACCATGCGGGTCGTCGGCAGCAGGAAATCGAACCGGTCGGCGATCTCGGCCGCCGCCGGCAGGCCCAGCGGCACGCGCACGAAGTCGCGGTCGCTGCCCACGGCCAGATAGCCGGGCGTGACACAGAGCGTGATCTCGACCGCGGCACCGTCAGCGGCACGGCCGCTGAGCACGACGGGGGTCAGACGGCGCAGAAAGCCCGGCACGTTGCCCGACAGCACCTCGCCCGCGATCACCGCGTCGCGCGCGCTGCCGCCGAGCGTGCGCACCTTTTCGACCACCGCGCTGCCGCCCGGAGCCCCGGCGGCGCGCGCCGGAATCGCACGGGTGAGCGCGTTATCGCACATCGCCCCGGCCTGGGCCGCGACGGCGGACATCGCAAAAAGCGCCGCGGCCAGAAGATGCGCCGGACGGCGTGAAATCGAGTTGCTCATGGGTCCCCACCATCGCTGCGTTCAATCCGCGTGCTTCGGACAGGGCTAAGGGCAAGTCAAACAAGATGCGGTTAACGAGGCGGTGTTCCGCCGACACCCCCATCGGGCATCGGCAAAGACCCGCCCAGCCGGCCTGCGGCGCGAGGTCACGGCCAGTCGCGGAAATGGGGTTTTCATTTTTGAAACCAAGCCCATACGAGGCGATCCTCATGCGGGCTTGCAGCATTCGCCGGTGGTTCCGGTTCAGACCAGCTCCAACAGGTCGTAGGTGCCGCCCTGGAACACCGCGTCGATCGAGTCGAGCTCGGCCCCGTCGATCAGCACCCAGACCACCTGGCTGAAACGCGGATGCACGATGAAGGCCTCGGCCACCCCGTCCTCGCCCGCGCCCGGCGTCTCGGCAAAGCGCACCTCGATATCGGACCGGTCGGCATAGGGATAGTCGAAGACCAGCATGTCGCCCTCGGCATCGCTGAAATCCTGCACCCAGTCGATGCCGTGGCCCAGGCTGCCCTGGTGGTAGAACATGTCCGCCCCGGCACCGCCGTTGACGCGGTCGTAGCCGTAGCCGCCATTGATGAAATCGTCACCGTCGCCGCCGAAGATCAGGTCGGACTGGGCGCCGCCGCTGATCACGTCGTCGCCATCCTGCCCCCGCAGCGCGTCAAAGCCGAAGCCGCCGCTGATAAGGTCGTCGCCGTCCATGCCGAAGACCACATCGTCGCCATGGCCCGCCAGAACGCGGTCGGCGCCGGTGCCGGCATAGATCTCGTCATTGCCATCGGCCGCGGTCGCGCCACCGAGGATGCTGTCATCGCCAGCGCCGCCATTGATCTGATCGGCCCCGTCGCCGCCGTAGAGGAAGTCATCTCCGGACCGGCCCACCAGGCGGTCGGCGCCCGCCAGCCCGTGCAGGTTGTCGGCGCCCGAGCTGCCGCTCAGTTCATCGGCGCCGGCGCTGCCGGCCAGCATCACGCCCGTCAGGCCGAAGGTCCCGGTCGTGTCGGCGCGGGCCTCGGCCGAGTCGATGAAGGTATCGTCGCCCGTCAGGGCATAGTCGAAGACCGCCTGATCGAAGGCGGACGTGCCCTCGGTCAGCCCTTCCTCCAGCGCCTCGATCCGGGCGTTGGCCACGATGTCCGCGTCCAGATCGTCGATCGTAAGCAGGTTGCTTGGATGGTCGGGCCGGTCGAAGCAGTCGATCGTCTCTCCCAGTTCGCAGGCCAGCGCGCCCTCGGCATCGTAGGTGAAAAGGCTTTGGTCGTAGGTCGTTACCCTCCAGGCTTCGCGGTAATCGCCGTAAAGCGTGTCGGGGTCCACGGGCCGGTCCAGCACCTCGCCGCCGGGCAGCGCGATATCGTCGGCCGGGTCACCATTGGCCAGGCCGAGCAGCCCCTCGAGCCCGCCGATGAGTTCCTGGTTCAACTCCATGGTCACGTCCATGCGCTGGGCGTCGTCGTCGACGAGCAGGCTGAGCCGCGCGTCGCCGTCATTGACCACGCCGTCGAGCCCGGGGAAGACCACCACGAACAACTCGTCCAGGCGGTAGATGCGCCCGCCCCCAACGTCGAGCGAGCCGAAATTGACCACTCGCGTGGCCACCCCGTCGACGCGGAACGGGTTTTCGTCGGCCGCATCGATCTGCACGACATGCTCGCCCAGCCGCATCGAGACGGCCTGGGCAACGGTGCCGTTGTCGCCCTCGGGCACCATGCGCACCTGCACCTCGAAGGGGCCGCCGTCGATCTGGCGCAACAGTACGAATTCGCCGGCGGCGCGGAAATCATAGCTGACCCCGTCCATCGTGACCGCGTGGCCCACGCCCGCGAGATACCCGGTCGCGCCGGAGTCCGGCGCCGCGGGCAGATCGGCGGTGGCGATGTCGCCCGACCGGACGCGGAAAAACCAATAGCCTTCCTCGCCGGTGTTGCCCAAGCTGTTTTCCAGATCGAGGATCGCGTCCTGATTGCCCGAGGCCGGCAATTCGTAATAGGCGGCCGGGTTGCCGGTGCCCGCGGTATAGCCGGCCACGGCAACCGAGCCACCCAGGCCGCCCACGCCGTCGCTGGCATCGCCCGTGGTCCAGTTGATCTCTTCGTAGCGAAACTCGATATCGAAATCGCCGTCGCCGCGGTCGCTCAGGATCAGCTGAAAGCTGTTGAGCAAATCGGTATGCGAGTTGAAATATCCGACATCGTCCCACGTGACGACGAAGCGGTCGTTCTCGGCGTCGAAATCGTAATAGACGAGGTTGGTCCCCTGCGAGACGCCGCCCGGCGTCGGCGACACGGCGCCGCCGCGGGTGTCGACATCGGCGAAGAACGGGCTGATCTCGGGGTTGCCGCTGGCCTCGGTGATCGCGGTGGGCGTGTAGGTGCGCCGCGGTGCGCTGAACGTCACGCTGCCGTTTGTATTGACCCAGAGCGAGTCGAAACTGCGGCCGAAAAACCTCAGCCCGTCTTCGAAAATCTCGCTGACATCGATTTCCGCCGTCGATCCGTCGTCATTGCGATCGACAACCTGCTCGCCGAACCCTGCGCCGCCGCCGAGGCCCGAAATCAGGACACCTGCCATAGTCTTTTCCTCCGAGAGGTCTGCTCATGCTCTCACGTTATGCGCCAAGCGTCAGACAAGCGCGGCACACGGGCAAGACCGTAGCCGGTGGATTCGGCAATTTTGCGGCGAGGTGAGACCGAATATCCTCGGTTTTGCAAAGAGTCGTCGCCCCAGCCCGGCCGAACACCCCCCGATGGCGCATCGCGCGACCGCCGAAGCGACCCGGCGAGATTTGACGGCATCGCCCCGAAGGCCATCCTTGCCAAGCGGGCAAAATAAAACCCGCGCGACCGGCGCCGTCAGCAAAAGGCACGGCGTATGGACCGCCCGTCATACCGGCTGGCAACCGCTGTTCCCGGCGCGCGCGGCGGGTCCGCGGATGTCGCAATTCAGAGGCGCACACCTTGCCGCGCGGCGAGGTCGGTGAAGAACTGCCAGGCGACCCGGCCCGACCGGGCGCCGCGGGTGGCCTGCCATTCGATGGCCTCGGCGCGCAGCGTGTCGGCCTCGACCTGCACGCCGTAGGCCGTGCAATAGCCGTCGATCATGGCGAGGTATTCGTCCTGGGTGCAGGGGTGGAACCCCAGCCAGAGGCCGAACCGGTCCGACAGCGAAACCTTTTCCTCGGTCGCCTCGGACGGGCTGATCGCCGTCGAGCGTTCGTTCTCGATCATGTCGCGGGGCATCAGGTGGCGGCGGTTCGACGTGGCGTAAAAGATCACGTTGTCGGGCCGCCCCTCGATTCCGCCGTCCAGCACCGCCTTGAGCGACTTGTAATGCTCGTCGTCATGAGAAAACGACAGGTCGTCGCAAAACAGCAGGAAACGCGCCTCGGGCGCGGCGCGCATCAGGGTAAGCAGCCGGCCGATGGTGGGCAGGTCCTCGCGCTGGATCTCGACGATCTTCAGCGCGTGGCCCTCTTTGACCACGGCGGCGTGGATGGCCTTGACCAGGCTCGACTTTCCCATGCCCCGCGCACCCCACAAAAGCGCGTTGTTGGCCGGCAGGCCGCGGGCGAAATGGCGCGTGTTCTCGAAAAGCGTGTCGCGCGCCCGGTCGATGCCCTGCAACAGCGCGAGATCAACCCGGTTGACCCGCGCCACGGGCGACAGGCGGTCGGGGGCGGCATGCCAGACGAAGGCATCGGCGGCGTCGAAGTCGGGGGCCGGCGCGGGGGCCGGGCTCAGCCGTTCCAGCGCCTCGGCGATGCGGGCCAGGCTTTCTTCGCTCACCGCCCGCCCTCGGGGGTGTCCTCGCCCTCGTCGAATTCGCGCATCAGCGGGTCGTCGGCCTCGTCTTCGTCGTCCTCGAACCACAGCCCCTGTTCGCGCAGTTCCTTCTCGCGCTTCTTCTCGACGCGGCGGACCAGCAGGATGGAAATCTCGTACAGCCCGTAGACCACGACAAACAGAATGACCTGGGTGATGACATCGGGCGGCGTGACCAGCGCGGCCAGCACCAGGATGGCCACGACCGCATATTTCCTGACCGACCCCAGCCCCGCGGCCGAGACCAGCCCCGCCTTGCCCATCAGCGTCAGAAGCACCGGCAACTGAAAGCACAGCCCGAAGGCCAGGACGAACTTGATGGTCAGCGAGAGGTATTCCTGAACCGAACCGTGGAACGTGATGCCCGCGGTTTCCGATTTGATTTCCTCGCCTTCTGAGGCGAGTTGGCCGACCTGCTGGAAGTTCAGGAAGAAGTCGAAGGCAAGCGGCGTGACCACGTAATAGGCAAAGGACGCGCCGAGAAAGAACATGATCGGCGAGGCCAGCAGGAACGGCAGGAAAGCGTTTTTTTCCTTCCGGTAAAGCCCCGGCGCCACGAACCGCCACATCTGGTAGGCGATGAACGGGAAGGCCAGCGCGAACCCGCCCAAAAGCGAGATCTGGATGGCGACGAAGAAGCCTTCCTGCAGCTTGATGAGGTAAAGCCCGCAATCCTGCCCGCGCTCGGCCAGCGCGCCGCAGATCGGGTGGGTGAGGAAGTTGAAGATCGTGTTCCAGACGGTGAAGCAGATCACCATGCCCACTACGAACGCGGCCACCGAGTAGATCAGCCGCGTGCGCAGCTCGGCCAGATGTTCGATGAGCGGGGCGGAGCTGTCTTCGATCTGGTCTTCGTGGCTCATGCGTCGCTCTTGCTGTCAGGGCCTGTCGTGGCGGCGGCGCTTTCGGCCTGCTCGGCGGCGCGCTCTTCGGCCTTGCGCTTGCGGGCCGCCTCGGCGGTGGCGGCGCGGTAGCGTTCGGCATGGGCGGCGCGCTCGTCGGTCATCTCGGCTGTGGCCGGGCCCGGCGCGTCCTCTTCGTCGGTCTTGCCCTTGTCCTTGCCGAACTTGGGCTCCCATTTCTCGAACCTGTCGGCCGCGTCCTTGACCGCGTCGAGCCCCATCTTGCGCGGGTTGGTCATCTCGCGCAGGTCCTTGGCGGTCTCCTTGACCCCGGCCTCGTCGGCGGCGTCATCCATGGCACGCTGGAACTCGCGCGCCATGTTGCGCGCCTTGGCGGTGAACCGGCCCAGGGTACGGAACATGCCGGGCAGGTCCTTGGGGCCTACCACGATCAGCGCAACGATGCCGATCAGCAAGAGTTCGGTCCAGCCGAGGTCGAACATGGGATCAGGCCCTCAGGGCAGCGGGCAAGGTGGCTTACACCTTGTCCTTTTCTTCCTCGGGGGTCACGTCGCGGGCGGCCTCAAGGCTTTCCTTGGCCTCTTCGGTCTCTTCCTTGACGCCCTTCTTGAAGGCGGTGATGCCCTTGCCGACCTCACCCATCAGCGACGAGATCTTGCCGCGCCCGAAAAGCACCAGCACGACGACGGCGATGAGAAGAAGGCCGGGCAGGCCGATATTGTTCAGCATGGCTGTCTCCCTACGGACCCGCGCCTTGCGCACCTCCGGGTCCCGGTTTGAAATCTGTTTGACACATGTATTGGCTTCCGCGGGCAGATCAAAGCCCCATTCCGCCGCAAAACCGCGATTTATTGCCCCCCGCCTCGGCCGTACGCGGGGCGCACGGCCTTGCGGCGGCCTTGCGGTTTCCCCAAAGGTTGGGTCGGACGAACCGATTCATCTCATCCCATGGGAGTCAGGGACATGCATACCGAGGACATGAACGGCAAGACGCTGGAGCACTGGAACTGCGACGACCTGCAACAGGCCATGAAGCAAGGCGAAGTGCTGCTGATCGACGTGCGCACCCCGCAGGAGTACATGTTCGAGTATATCCGCGGCGCGCTGCTGTTGCCGATGGCGGCCTACGACCCCGCCTTCCTGCCCGAGGGCGGCGACAAGAAGATCGTGTTCCACTGCGGCTCGGGCGTGCGCTCGCGCAAGGTGGCAGAGGCCTATCTGGCGGCGGGCCATGACGTGGCCGCGCATCTGGAGGGCGGCTTCGCGGCCTGGAAGACGGCGCGCAAGCCCTATATCGGCACCGACATGGCCACCGGCGCGCCGGTGACTGTCGGCGGGGCCTGACCGGCCCGGCGGGCGCCTATGGGTGGATGTCGGCAAGCGCCCGCCCCGGCCGGCCGCGCCGCCCCTCAGGCCGCCCGTTCCTGCCCCGGGGCCGGAAACACGAAACAGCGGTCGCGCCGGATCATCAGCCACATCGGCGTGCCGGGCTTGGGAAGGAACACGGCGGGAACGGTCGCCTTCAGAACCGACCCATCGAACTCCATCCGGAACTCCACCAGGCTTTCGGACCCCATGAAGCGGGCGCGCTCGACCACCGCGCGGGCGGGCACGCCGTCATCGGGCGTGGGGTTGGGGCCGCGGCCGTTGCGGTCGAAGTCGATCTTGACGTGCTGCGGCCGGATGATGATGTCGACCTCGGCGCCATCGGGCATCGCCGGCGTGAGGAACTGGCCAAAGGGCGTATCCGTAAGAAGATTCTGAACTTTGCCCTTGATGACGTTGATATCGCTGAAAAACGCCGCCGCGGCCCGGTCGATCGGCGCGTTGTAGAGGTTATAGGGCGCACCCTGCTGCACGATGCGCCCCGCGCGCATCAGGGCGATCTCGTCGGCCATGCGCATCGCCTCGTCGGGCTCGTGCGTGACCAGCAGCACCGCCGTACCCTCATCCTTCAGCACGCTCAGCGTCTCGTCGCGGATCTCGTCGCGCAGCCGGTTGTCGAGGCCCGAAAACGGCTCGTCCATCAGCATGATCCGCGGCCGCGGCGCCAGCGCCCGCGCCAGCGCCACGCGCTGCTGCTCGCCGCCCGACAACTCGTGCGGGTAGTCGTCGATAAACCGCGCGAGCTCGACCCGGGCCAGCAGCTCTTGCACCCGGGCGCGCTTTTTCTCTTTCGGGCCGTTGAGGCCGAAGGCCACGTTCTCGGCCACGCTGAGATGCGGAAAAAGCGCGAAATCCTGAAACATCAGCCCGACCTCCCGCCGCTCGGGCGGGATGCGGAAAACCGTGTCGCAGATCAGCTTGCCGTCGATGTAGATCTCGCCCTGATCCTGCATGTCGACGCCGGCGATGATGCGCAGCGTGGTGGACTTGCCGCAGCCAGAGGGGCCCAACAGGCAGGTCACCTGCCCTGGCATCACGGTAAGGGACACGTCGTCGACCACCGCCCGGCCGCCGAAGCGCCGGGTGATGTTCCTGATTTCCAGCCGGGGTGTCGGGGTGCTCACCGTCTGCCTCACGCATCATGTCCGATGAAAACACTCGGAATTCGGCAACACATAGCAAGCCGCCCCGGCGGCGGCAAGTCCGGCCCTGCGGCCCGGTTCAAAGCGTCGCGTTCACCGCGCCGCCATCCAGCAGGATGTTCTGCCCCACGACAAATCCCGCATGCTGCGAGCACAGAAACGCGCACATCGCGCCGAACTCCTCGGCCGTGCCGTAGCGGCGGGCGGGAATGGTCTCGGCCCGTTTGGCGCGTGCCTGCTCCAGCGTGATGCCTTCCTTATCGGCCACGCCCTTGTCCAGCGCGTCGGCCCGGTCGGTGTCATGGATGCCCGGCAGCAGGTTGTTGATCGTCACACCGTGCGGCGCCACCTGCCGCGATGTGCCCGCGACATAGCCGGTCAGCCCGGCGCGGGCCGAGTTCGACAGGCCCAGCACCGCAATGGGCGATTTGACCGACTGGCTGGTGATATTGACCACGCGGCCCCAGCCCCGGTCCATCATGCCGGGCAGCAGCGCCTTCATCAGCGCGATCGGGGTCAGCATGTTGGCGTCGAGCGCCTTGATGAAATCCTCGCGGCCCCAGTCGCTCCACATGCCCGGCGGCGGGCCGCCCGCGTTGGTCACCAGGATGTCCACGTCGCCGGCCTGGGCCAGCACCTCGGCGCGGCCGTCCTCGGTGGTGATGTCGGCGGCCACGGCGGTGACCGCCACGCCATTGGCCGCGCGGATCGCCTCGGCCGCCTCTTCCAGCGCGCCCGCGCCGCGCGCGTTCATCACCAGGTCGACCCCTGCCCCTGCCAGCGCCTCGGCGCAGCCGCGCCCCAGCCCCTTGGACGAGGCACAGACCAGCGCCCGCTTTCCCGCGATTCCCAGTTCCATCGGCGTTTCCCCTTTCCCGTTGCGGGCCTGCCTGCCCGCGCCTTCCCGATACCAGCCCGGCGCGCGGCACGAAAGGGCCGCCGCGGCGATTCGACCCGGCCGCCCTGCCGCGCCCTTGGACGGGCCGGCGGCGCCGGCGTGAACAATGGCACCTTCCGGCCCGGCATTGTCGCCGGGGCGCGGCCAACGCATCCCGATGGCGCGCTGAAAACCGGTCCCGAGACCCCCGGGCAAATTGCAGATACGCCGCTTTGGGCCTAAAATTGCCATAACGAGGACGCGGTCGGCGCGGCACATTGGGGGCAGCCCGTGGCCAGACCAAGTGAAAGCGCCCAGGAAGTCGATTGGCGAGCTGCCCCATGACCGGTTCCATCCCCAAGCCCCCTGCCCCCAGCTATGGCTGCCACGTCTTCGACGCGGCCGATCTGGTTGCCGTGGCGGGCGCCAATCAGGGCGACGCGCTGACCCCGTGCGAGACGCTGTGCCCGGGCGATGTCTACGAGATGCGCGAAGCGGCCGAGGCGCTGTACCTTTCGGTCGCCGACGCGGCGGCCGCCAGCGCCCGGTCGGCACATGTGCTGCGCGCAGGCGACGAGGCGGCCGAGATCGCGGCGGGAACCGAGATCGGCCAGCCGGGCGAGCGGCTGGGCATCGACGGCAAGCTGACGCTGATGGCGCCCGACGGCGCGCAGGTCGAGTTGCTGCTGGTCCTGCTCTCCGAGGGGCCGGCCGCCCGGCTGGCCTTCCTGCCGCTGGGCCCGGTCGAGCCGCGGGTCGGCTATGCGCTGATCCGCGTCGATACCGCGCCCGGCCCGGTGCGGCTGGCCGACATCACCTCGGTGGCCTTCACGCGGGGCACGATGATCGCGGTGGCGGGTGGCGAGCAGCGCCCGATCGAAACCCTGTCCGTCGGCGACCGGCTGTTGACCCGCGACCACGGCGCCCAACCGCTGCGCTGGATCGGCCGGCGCACGGTGCGCGGGGTCGGCGCCTACGCGCCCGTCGTCATCGCCAAGGGCACGCTGGGCAACGCAAGCGACCTGATCGTCAGCCAGCACCAGCGCCTGTTCATCTACCAGCGCGGCCGCCAGCGGCTGACCTCGACCGCCGAGGCGCTGGTCAAGGCCCAGCACCTGGTGGACGGCGACACCGCCTATATCCGCAAGGGCGGCTTCGTCGAGTATTTCCACCTGGTCTTCGACCGCCACGAGATCCTCTATGCCGAGGGCATCCCGACCGAGAGCCTGCTGGTCAACGAGGCGATGCTGGGCCGGATGCCCGAGGACCTGGCGCGCGAGGTCGCGCGGCGGTTTCCGCTGCTTGCCCAGCGGCCGCATTTCGGCACCGAGGCCGACGGCGCGCTGTTGCGCGGCAAGGGCGCGGCAGAGCTGCGCCGCCTGCTGGGCCAGTCCTGAGCCTCAGATCAGCGCGGCCAGAAGCGGGGTCCATTGCGCACGGATCGGCGCGTAGAGCTTTTGCGGCTTGTCAAAGATCGTCAGCCCCTCCTCGGCGAGGTCGGCATAGGCGGCGCGCTCGGTCAGCGTGGCAACGGGCTGTTGGCCGATCGCCTCGAAAAAGGCATCCAGCCGCGCCGCGCCCCGGCTGCGCGGGCGCACCCGGTTGGCGACGATCTCAAGGCCGACCTTGCCCTTTCGGATGCGCTTGATCTGCTGCAGATCCTTGACGAAGCGGCGGGTGGATTCGGCGTCGAAGAAAGATGGCAGGATCGGCGCGATCACCGACTTGGCCTCGGCCACCAGCGGCTCGGCCGCGCCGCCGTATAGCGCGCCGGGCGCATCGACGAACAGCCAGTCGGTGCCTTTTGGTGCCTGGCCCAGCCGGCGCGGCGCGGTCCAGTCCAGCCCATGGATGCGCGCCGCCCGCCCCGGACGGCGCTTGAGCCAGCGCAGCGACGATTTCTGCGGGTCGGCATCGGCCAGCGCCACCCGCCAGCCGCCATCGGCCAGCGCCGCGGCCAGCGTGATCGCGATTGTGGTCTTGCCGCATCCTCCCTTGCGGTTGGCGATCAGGACGGTCTTCAAGATGCGGCCTCCTCTTGTCTCGTGGACGATGCGCGCGGCCCAGGGCAATGGGTCGTCCAGCATAGGCAAGTCGACCTCTTAAGCAATGTATATCCCCAACTTTTCGCCAGCGGGTTGACAGCCGTCGCACCCCGCCCCGATGCTGGACGCGTCGTGTTTCGCAGCAGGGCAGATTGTCGATGTCCTTCACCGTTCTCGTCTCGACCGATCTCTCGCCCCGCGCCGACCGGGCCGTGCAACGGGCGTTTCGCATCGCGGCCTGGCTGGATGGCGAGGTGATCCTGCTCAGCGTCATCGACGAGGCGATGCCGGCGGACATGGCCGAACAGATGCGCGGCGCGGCCGAGCTGAAATTGGCGCAGTTCGCCGCCTCGATCCCCTATTCCGACCGGGTACGCCACGACACGCGGGTTCTCGTCGGCGATCCGCCCGCAACGATCCCGGCCATGGCAGAAGCCGCCCGCGCCGATCTCTTGGTGCTGGGCCTGCACCGCCCGCGCCCGTTTCTCGACATGCTGCGCGAGACCACGATGGAACGCATCGTGCGCCACTCGTCCCGGCCCGTGCTGCTGGTGCGCGACCCTGTGGACCACGCCTATGCAAGGGTGCTGGCCGCGCTCGATTTCGCCCCGGCCTCGACCGCCGCGCTGGTATTGGCCGACCGGATCGCGCCCGAGGCCGATCTATGCGGGGTCCACGCCGTGCATGTCCCCTATCACGGTTTCGTCGCGGCCGCGGGCGGCGCTGGCACCGGCGCCCCCTTCCTGCACCACGCCGAGAGGCAGCTCGCCGCGTGGCGCGCGGGCCCGGACGTGCCCGGACGGCTGGGCGAAGTCGAGATCATGGAGGGAGCGGCCCACACGGTGCTGGCCCGCCAGGTCGAGGCGCTGCGCCCCGACCTTCTGGCGCTGGGGGCCCATGGCCGTGCCGGCGCCGCGCCCTCGCTGCTGGGCAGTCTGGCCAACGACATGATGCGCGACCCGCCCTGCGACCTGCTGATCGCGCGGGCCGGCACGGCGGGCTGAGCCCTCACATCGTGTAAAAGAACTCTTCGCGCACGATCTTGCCGTCGGCGACGGTGTAAAGCCCGACCTCCTGCATCTCGCTGACATCGCCGGACTCGCGGCTGCGGGCCTTGATCGCGTAATAGACGGCAAAGCGGTCGGGGCCATGCAGGAACGGCCCCTCGGTCGTGGCCTCCAGCATGTCCATCGCGCCCTCCCACCAGTCATGCTTGGCCCTGATCCCGTCCAGCCCGCGGGTTTCGCGCCCCTGCCCCATATCCGCCGCCTCGACCGAGACGGCGTCGGGGGCGTAAAGCGTGTCCAGGTTGGCCTTGGCCCGACCCTCGCGCACCCCCGCGACCAGGTCGTTGGCAATCTCTTCGAACGTCATGGCATCCTCCCTGATGCGCCGATGATCTCACCAGCCTGCGCCGGCCGCGCGACATCGGCAAGACAGGGCTTCACGATTGCACCCCCTTCCCCCCTCGCCTATATCCGCCCCCATGCTGGACGCCCCCACCAACCGCCCCGACCTGCCGCCGGAAATTGCCCGGCGCCGGACCTTTGCCATCATCAGCCACCCCGATGCCGGCAAGACCACGCTGACCGAAAAGTTTCTGCTCTACGGCGGCGCGATCCAGATGGCGGGCCAGGTGCGCGCCAAGGGCGAGGCGCGGCGCACGCGGTCGGACTTCATGAAGATGGAGCAGGACCGGGGTATCTCGGTTTCGGCCTCGGCGATGTCGTTCGATTTCGGCAAGTTCCGCTTCAATCTGGTCGACACGCCGGGCCACAGCGATTTTTCCGAAGACACCTACCGCACGCTCACCGCCGTGGACGCCGCGGTGATGGTCATCGACGGCGCCAAGGGCGTGGAGAGCCAGACCCGAAAGCTGTTCGAGGTCTGCCGGCTGCGCGATTTGCCGATCCTGACCTTCTGCAACAAGATGGACCGCGAAAGCCGCGACACCTTCGACATCATCGACGAAATCCAGGAAAACCTCGCCATCGACGTGACGCCCGCCTCCTGGCCCATCGGCCAGGGGCGCGATTTCCTGGGCTGCTACGACATGCTCAACAACCGGTTGGAGCTGATGGACCGCGCCGACCGCAACAAGGTGGCCGAGTCGATCAAGATCGAGGGGCTGGACGACCCGAAGCTCGCCGAGAATGTCCCCGAGCACCTGCTGGAGCAGCTGCTGGAAGAGGTCGAGATGGCGCGCGAATTGCTGCCCACGCTCGACCCGCAATCGGTGCTGGAGGGGCACATGACGCCCATCTGGTTCGGCTCGGCGATCAATTCCTTCGGGGTGAAGGAACTGATGGACGGCATCGGCCGCTACGGGCCCGAACCGCAGATCCAGGCCGCCGAACCGCGCCAGATCGCCCCCGAAGAGGACAAGGTGACGGGCTTCGTCTTCAAGGTGCAGGCCAACATGGACCCCAAGCACCGCGACCGGGTGGCGTTCCTGCGCATGGCGAGCGGGCATTTCAAGCGCGGCATGAAGTTGACCCATGTGCGCAGCAAGAAACCGATGACGGTGTCCAACCCGGTGCTGTTCCTGGCCTCCGACCGGGAACTGGCCGAAGAGGCCTGGGCGGGCGACATCATCGGCATTCCCAACCACGGCCAGCTTCGCATCGGCGACACGCTGACCGAGGGCGAGGCGCTGCGCGTCACCGGCATCCCGTCCTTCGCGCCCGAGCTCTTGAAAAACTGCCGCGCCGGCGACCCGATGAAGGCCAAGCATCTCGACAAGGCGCTGATGCAATTCGCCGAGGAGGGCGCGGCCAAGGTGTTCAAGCCGATGCTGGGCGCGGGCTTCATCGTGGGCGTGGTGGGGCAGCTGCAATTCGAGGTGCTGGCCAGCCGGATCGAGCTGGAATACGGGCTGCCCGTCCGCTTCGAGCCGACACAGTTCACCTCGGCCCGCTGGGTGCATGGCGACAAGGCCGAGGTCGATGCCTTTACCGCCAAGAACAAGCAGCACATGGCCACCGACAACGATGGCGACGTGGTCTACATGACCCGCCTGCAATGGGATATCGACCGGGTGACTCGCGATCACCCGGAACTGACCCTGTCAGCCACCAAGGAAATGCAGGTCTAGCCCGGTCGTGCCGCCCCGCCCTGCCGGGCGGAGCCTGCGTTTTGTCGGGCGGCGGATCAGCCGAACATGTCGGCGGTGATCCCCGCGTACCAGCCCAGCGATTCCTCGAAGGTGGCCTTTCTCAGCGCCGCGTCCTCGCCGGTCTGGCTGATGAACCCGTCGACCTTGGCGATCTTTTCGTCGGTGGCCTGGTAGGAGGCGCCCACCTTGATGCCGTCTTCGGTGTCGATCAGCGACCAGCAGGTGTTGGAGTATTTCGCCGGGAAGACGCGGGAGTCGGTCAGCGCGCCGCGCACCGCCATCGCCGCCACCTTGGCCTGGCTGTTGGCCGAAAAGCCCGATTTCGGCATGTCGCCCGCGATGGTGGCATCGCCGAGGACGTGGATGTTTTCATCCACCTGGCTTTGCATCGTGGCCGGGTCGATCGGGCAGAACCCGCTGTCGTTGGTCAGCCCCATGGCATGGGCGATATGGCCCGCCTTCTGCGCCGGGATGACGTTGCAGACGTCGACCTTTTCCACCGTTCCGTCGATATCCACCTCCATCGCGTCGGGGTTGACCGACACGTTGGCGCCGCCGAAATCCGGGCCGACGCGTTCGATCATGCCGGCGTAATGCTTGTTCCAGCCTTCCTCGAACAGCGCCTGTTTCGAAAACTTCTCCTTCGGGTCCACGATCAGGATCTTCGCGGTCGGGTTGCTGGCCTTCAGCACATGGGCGACCATCGACACCCGCTCGTAGGGCCCCGGCGGGCAGCGGAAGGGGTTGGGCGGCGCCACCATGCAGTAGGTGCCGCCTTCGGGCATCGCCTCGATCTGCGCTTTCAGAAGTTGGGTCTGGCTGCCGGCCTTCCAGGAATGGGGCATCTTGTTCTGGGCCGCCGTGCTCCAGCCCGGCACCGAGCCCTCGACGAAATCGATCCCCGGCGCCACG
This sequence comes from Rhodovulum robiginosum, assembly GCF_003944755.1. Taxonomy (GTDB): domain Bacteria; phylum Pseudomonadota; class Alphaproteobacteria; order Rhodobacterales; family Rhodobacteraceae; genus Rhodovulum; species Rhodovulum iodosum. The sequence goes on along the minus strand of NZ_RWGU01000047.1, from coordinate 73,993 downwards.
ATCAGCCGGTCGTAGCCAAAGCTGTGCCCGGCGGCGGTGGTCACGGTCATGGCATCGCGATCCACCCCGATCACCCAGTCATGCACCACGTTCACGCCGTAGTCGGAGGCGAGCCCGCCGTAGGTGTGGCCAATCGAGGCAAAGTCGCGGAAGCCGCCGATATATAGGTTGGAAAAGAAGCAGGTATAGTATTTGCGCGTCGGCTCGATCAGGGTCACGTCGATCGCGCCGTCGGAATCCTTGGCGATATAGCGCGCGGCGGTTGCCCCGCCGGCGCCGCCGCCCACGATCACCACGTGCGGCTTGGCCTGGCCCAGCACGCGGGGCGCGGACAAGGCCGCGGTTCCCGCGATGGCCACGCCGAGAAAGTTACGTCGGTTGAATGTCATCCCAGTTTCCTCCCGTTTTGGATGATGCGCGTTTCCAAAGGCACATCGGTGGCCGGGGGGCTGCCCCGGCGGTGTCGTGTCAGTTGCTCAGCGACCCGAAATAGGCGGCCAGCGCGGCGATTTCCTCGTCGGACAAGCGGCTGGCCATCATCTGCATCACCGGATGCGGCCTGAGCTTTTGCTTGTAGGCGTGCATGGCGACGACAAAATCCTTTTCCGGCCATAGCGTGATCGACGGGATGCCCTGGTCGGACCCGTCGCGCTGGTGGCAGGTGGTGCACTCGCTGGAGAGGTATTCGCCATAGGCCTCGTCGCCGACGAGGGCCAGCGTTTCCTCGGACAGTTTCGGATAGTCGGGCCGGGCCGTCGGCGCGGCCTCGGGAATGTTCGACGGTTTGTCGGAATACTCGCGCAGGAAGGCCAGAAGGTCGGCCCGTTCGGTCGGGTCTTCGAGCCCTTCAAAGCTCATCCGCGTGCCCGAGACAAGAACCAGCGGATTTTCGATATAGGCATCCAGCGTCGTCAACGTCCAGGTCAGCCCGTCGCTGCCCATCCGCGACATCGATTTGGAATAGGGAAACCCCTCGACCGAGGCCGCGCGGCGCCCGAAAATGCCGGTCAGCGGCGGGCCGATGCCGATCTCGGCGTCCGGGCCGATCTGGTGGCACCCGCTGCAATAGACCCAAATTTCGGCGCCGCGCTCGGCATCGCCTATGGCCTCGGCATGGCCGTCCGCCGCGCCCTCGCCCGCCCCTCCCAAGGCGAGCGCAAGAGCAAAAAAAACTCTCTCCCTCATGACTTTAACCGTCGCCCAACTCGCACGAGAAAAGCAACTGCTTTTGTCTCGTGGGACAAATCACCACACGTCTGGGTCGATCCCCTGTTCGCGCAACGCGGCAAACTTGTCCTGCAGGTAGCGCTGGAACGGCTGCTCGCGGAATTCGTTCTCGGCCACGTATTCCAGCGCGGAAAGGTAGTGGAAGGGTTTCAGATAGCCCGGCAGGCGGAACGCCTCTGCCTGGGCGGCGCTCTCGGCCCCGGCCGCCGCGGCGGGAAACAGCACCGTGGTGGGGGTGAAGTTCACCCCCCACTTCGCCGCGAGCGCGCGTTCTTCCAGCTCTTGCCCGTCGAAATCCAGCACCGCGCGGGCGCCCCAGAGGTCGAGCTGGACCACGTCGTACCGCGCGGTCAGGTAATCCACGATCTCGGCGCGTTCGAAATTGACCCGGTGCAATTCGCGGCAGTAGGGGCAGCCGGCCTGTTCGAACAGCACCATCAGGCCCTTGCCCTGATCCGCGGCGGTGGCCAGATCGTCGCCCAGCTCGAGAAAGCTGTCGAGAAACCAGTCTTGCTTGTGCAGACCGTCATCGCCAACGCGGGCGTCGGCGAAAGACGGTCGCGCGGCGGCCAGCGCCAGCGCGCCGGCGATCATATGGCGTCGTGTCGGCATCTCGTCCTCCCGGACGGAACCGTACCATCGAATCAGCCCGGCCCGAAAACACGAAAAAGCGACCCCCTGTGGTCCGGGGGCCGCCCTGGGCCGATCGGGAGGAAAACCGGCGTCAGTTGAACGAACGCAGGTAAGCGATCACCGCCTCGCGATCTTCGTCCTTACGCAGACCCTGGAACGACATCCGGCCCCGCTTGATTACGTCACGCGGGCTTTCCAGATAGGCGTCCAGCGTCTCGTGATCCCAGACCATGCCCTCTTCGCCCGCTTCTTGCAGCGCCGGCGAGTACCTGAAGCCCTCGGCCTGAGCGACCTTGCGGCCGACGACGCCGTTCAGGACCGGGCCCACCCGGTGCTTGGCATCCTCGCCGATCTGGTGGCAGGACGCACACTGGCGGAAGACCTTTTCGCCCGCGGCGACCAGTTCGGGGTCTGGCGCGGCGACGGGGGCGGCGGCTTCCTGGGTGTCGGCGGCGGCCGTGATTTCTTCCTGCTCGGTGGCGACCTCGTCGGTTTCCTCTTCGGGGGTCACGTCCAGCACCGCCGCGCGCATGGTGATCTCGACGCTGTCCTTGCAGTCTTCCATGCAAGGCTCGGCGTTCCAGAAATGCGCTTCCGCTTCCTCGCGGTCATCGACGATGAACCCGTCGGCATTCGGCATCTCGACATCGAGGAAGTTTTCGTTCGACAGCACGAAATCTTCTTCCACCAGGTAGTTGGAGTAGAGGATGTAGGCGGTGATCGCGTAGACCTCGTCCACGCTCAGCGACTGGGCGCCGCCGAAGGGCATCGAACGGTGCACATAGTCCCACGCGGTCGACAGGTAGGGCCAGTAGGACCCCACGGTCTTGAGCGGGTCCTCGTGGTCGAGCGTGCCCTCGCCGCCGGCCAGCTTGGGCCAGTTGCCGACGCCCTCGGCAAATTCGCCGTGGCAGACCGCGCAATTGTCGGAAAACAGCCTCTCGCCATCCTCGACCGAGCCCGAGCCCTCGGGCAGGCCGGTGCCGTCGGGGGCCACGTCGACATTCCAAGCTGCGATTTCCTCGGGCAGCGCGGGGCGGCCCAGGCCGAATTTCTCGGCGAAGGCGGGCGCGGCGGTCAGGGTGCCGACCAGCGCCGTTCCGATCACCAGATTACGAAATTTCGACATTCTCCGCCTCCCCGTTCCCGTTGACCCACCAGGTCTGGATGCCGTTGTTATGATAGATCGAGTTCAGGCCGCGCACCTCGCGCAGCTGGTCCTTGGTCGGCTGCACGTAGCCGGTGCTGTCCACCGCGCGCGATTGCAGGAACATCTCGGACCCGTCCCACTCGATATCCAGGTAAAAGCGGCTGATCGCCTTGTCCTGACCGGGCTGGGCCAGGCGCGCGGTCTGCCAGGTCTTGCCTCCGTCGATGGTGACGTCCACCCGTTCGATCGCGCCGCGTCCCGACCAGGCCAGCCCGGTGATGACCAGCGGCCCGGGGCCGTGGGTGATCGGCGATTGCGGGCTGGGGCTGGTGATGACCGACTTGGCGTCCATCTCCCAGGTCCATTTCCGGCTGGTGCCGTCGGCCAGCGTGTCGGTGTATTTCGAGGTCTCCTCGCGGCTCTGGATGGCCTGGGGGGTCACTTCGATGCGGCGCAGCCACTTGACCCACAAGTTGCCTTCCCAGCCGGGCACGACCAGCCGCACCGGATAGCCGTGTTCCTTGCGCAGCGCCTCGCCATTGGCCTTGAAGGCGACCAGCACGTCGTCCATCGCCTTTTCAAGCGGGATCGAACGGCCGTTCGACGACGCGTCGGCGCCCTCGACATAGATCCACTTGCCCTCGGTCTGCACGCCGGCCTCTTCCAGCAGGGTCCTGAGCGGAACGCCGGAATATTCCATGTTGTGGATCATGCCGTGGGTGAACTGTGCGCCGTTGAGCTGCGCACCGGCCCATTCCATGCCCGAGTTGGCCGCGCATTCGCAGAAATAAACGCGGTTCTCGCGCGGGAAGCGTTCGAGATCTTCGTAGGTAAAGATCAGCGGCCGGTCGACCAGGCCGTTGATCATCAGCCGGTAGTCTTGCTTGCGCAGCTCGATCGCGCCCGAATGGTGCCGCTCGAACGCGCAGCCCTGGGGCGTGATCGTGCCGTCCAGCGCATGGATCGGCGTGAAGTTGATCGAGCTGATCGTGTCGGCCGTCAGCCATTCCACGTTGCGGCGGATGACGTCGTCTTCGTACTCGATGGGCAGGCCGTAGGGCACGGCATCGACCCCATCGCCCAGGCCCTGCGCCCAGGGCTGGATCTCGGTGATGAGCGGGTCGGGCTCTGCCGCGTTGGCCGCGCCGCCCGCGGCGATGGCGCCGCCGGTGGCAAGCCCGGCCTTGATGAAGCCGCGCCGCGTGGTCGAGGGTTGTGACTGGTCGGTCATGTCTGCAACCTCCTCCTCAATTCGGAATGTTTCGTGTCGGTTGGTGTGAGTTGCTGTCGGGGCCGGATCGGGGGCGCTCAGGGCCCCGTCACCTTGACGGATTTGTTCGGGTCAACATGCACCGTGCCCATGCGCTTGATGTAGCTTTCCACCACATCCCAGATCGCGGGGCCCTCGGTGTCTTCGTTGACGCTGGCCCAGCCCGAGACGACATAGCTTCTGGCCGGGTCGATCGGCTCGCCCGTCTTCAGCAGGGTCATGTTGGTGATCCGGCTGCCCTGGGGCTTGCTGACGTCGATGTGGTAGCCCATGCCGCCGACGCGCACCATGTCGCCGCCCTGCTGGTAGTAGGGGTCGGGGTTGAACAGGTTGTCGGCCACGTCCTCCATGATCACGTTCAGCGTCTCGCCAGTCATCTCTGAACGGTAGGCCGCGGGGTAGGACATCGAGGTGGCGTTGAACAGATCCTCACGGGTGATCGGGTCGCCCGGCAGCAGGCTGGGCGCCCAGCGGAAACCGGGGCTGAGCGCGATATCGGCCTCGCGCTCCTCGATCAGCGCGTTGCAGATCAGATCGTCCCAGGTGCCGTTGAAATTGCCGCGGCGGTAAAGCAGGGTGTCGGTCGTGCCCAGCACCTCTTCCAACTCGGCCTTGTAGGGCGCGCGCTGTTCGTCGATCAGCGTGGCGACATCCGCGTCGGGCTCGATCACGTCCGAGAAGATCGGGATCAGCTTGTGGCGGAATCCCATCATCTGGCCGTTCTGCACGTCCAGGTCGAGGCGGGTGACGAACTTGCCGTTGCTGCCGCTGGCGATCAGCAGGGTGTTGCCCACCAGCACCGGCTCGGGCAGCGCGTCATGGGTGTGACCCGTGAGAATGACATCGATGCCAGGCACTTGGCCGGCCATCTTGCGGTCCACGTCGAACCCGTTATGGCTGAGCACGACCACCAGGTCGGCACCGGCGTCGCGCACTTCCTGCACCACCTCGTACATCCGCTCTTCGCGGACGCCGAAGCTGAGGCCGGGGAACATCCAGCCGGGGTTGGCGATCGGCATGTAGGGGAACGCCTGGCCGATCACCGCGATCTTGGCGCCGCCGCGCTCGAACATCTGGTAGGGCTCGTAGGCGGGTTCGTCCCATTCGGCATCGAAGATGTTGGCGCCAAGGAAGGGGAAGTCGAGCCCCTCGACGATCTCGTTCACCCGGTCGATGCCGAGGGTGAATTCCCAGTGACTGGTCATCGCGTCGGGCTTGAGCGCGTTCATGACGTTGACCATGTCCTGCGCCTCGGTCTTCAGACAGGTGTAAGAGCCATGCCATGTGTCGCCGCCGTCCAGCAACAGCGCGTCGGGCCGGTCGGCGCGGATCGCGTTCAGCACGGTCGCCACACGGTCCAGCCCGCCCATCCGGCCATAGCTCTTGGCCAGCGAGACGAAATCGACATAGGTCAGCGCGTAGGCCTCGGGCGTGCCGGGCTTGATGTCGAACATCTTGAGAAAGTCTTCGCCGGTCACATGCGGCGGCAGGCCGTTCACGGCGCCGACGCCGAGGTTGATCTCGGGCTCACGGAAATAGATCGGTTTGAGCTGGCCGTGAATGTCGGTGACATGCATCAGGGTCACGTTGCCGAACGTGTCGAACTCCAGCAACTGGTCCTGGGTCAACGCCTGCTGGGCGGCGAGCTTTGCCCAGTTGCCGATCCCCGAGGCGCCATAGATGGCCGAGGCCGCGACCGTCGCCTGCAGGAAGTCTCTCCGCGAAATCATGGTGTGAGCGTCCTCTCTCAGCGGTTTCGCACCCATTCACATGCGCGAAACTGAATATTTCAGAGCGGAAAAACCCCGCGCCAGAGCCGCCCGGCGCGGGGTTTTCCGAGGTTTAGTTGCGGACCGACGGCCCTTCGACCGACAGACCGTTGCCGCGCGAGGCGACGTAAAGCTCAAGCGCCACGAATTCCGGCGAGCCCGGGCTGAAGGTATGCGCGCGGGTATCGCGCACGCAGCCCTTGAAGCGCGCATGAACCGAGTTCAGCTTGGCATTCTTCAACCGGTAGGTCGGAAAACCGTTGATCTGACCCTGGCTCAGGTGGTCGGCGCGGATGTAGTTGTCGTAGTTTTCCTCGTGGCAGGAGGCGCAGGACATCTCGAGCTGCCCGTAGCGGGTATAGTAGATCTCCTTGCCTGTCTCCCAGGTCTCTTGCGCCGGGCCGTCGATGGCCACATCGACCGGCATGCCGCGCGAAACCGAAGAGATCAGCGCGACCATGTTGGTCATGTCGCCGGAGGTGTAGCCCCACTTTTCAGCGCCCATGCGGTTTTCACGGCAATCGTTGATCTGCATTTCGAGGGTGCGGACCTCGCCAGCCGCTTCGCTCCACTTGGGATACACCGCGCGCACACCGACCATCGTGTCTTCGACGGCGTTATGGCAGTCGGCGCAGGCCTTGCCCTCGGACCCTTCGACGGTGTCCCAATCTTCGATCGCCTCTTCCACGAAGATCATGCCGGGATTGTCGAAATCGTCCAGTTGCAGGGCCTGGGTCTCTTCCGTGCGGAAGGTCCAGCCCGAGCGGATCACGTCGATGTTTTCCAAATGCTCGGGCGCATCGGTGCGCGTGACCATGTGGATTTCGCCGTTCACGACGAGTTCGGCGTTTTCATCTGCGGTGGCCACGCCGGCGCACAGCGCCAGCGTCGCAACCGAGGCGGTCATCGTCTTGAGCGATGCCATTTTCATGCGTTTCCCTCCCTTGAAACGTGCGTTGCGCCTCAGGCGATGGCGACCGACTTGGTCTCTTCGTAGACCGAGCCGTCGTCGTCGTACCAGGTGAACTTCATGTCGCCGGCGTCCGGGATCACGGCCTCGAACTCGAAATACGGGTTCGTCGAGATCGCCGGGGCGAGGGTCACGTCGATGATGTTCTGACCGTTGTAGTCGCACGTGAAGCGGTTGATGATCGAACGCGGAATGACGTTGCCGTCGCTATCCTTGCGCTGACCCGATTCCATCTGGTGGCTGATCAGGGTCTTGATGACCACGGTTTCGCCGGCCGAGGCCGACTTGGGGGCCTTCACGCGGGGTTTGACACCTTCTGCCATGTCTTTCTCTCCTCTACGCTCAGCCGCCGCAGCCGCCGATGGTGACTTTCACAGTGTTCTGGGCCTGCACGAAGGATCCGTCGGCCATCTTGGCGACGGCAACAACGTCTTGCGTGCCGGCCAGGCGGATCCGGGTCGAGGCGCGCTGGGCGCCGGCGAGCGGACCGAAATTGAACGTGCACACGTCCGGCGTCGGGTTGCCCGAGGCCAGCACCATGATCGACACGGCGCCGGGGGCGTCGACCTCGATCGGCACGGTGTTGCCGTTCTCGGCGATCTCGGGGGTGGTCAGCGTGATGCCGCCCTCGCCCGTCGCGGCACCGCCGGTGAATTCGGCGATCCTGTCTTCGGCAGCGGCCAGTGCGCCGCGCGCAGGCAGCATCAGGGTGACGGCCACGCCGGCGCCGAGCGCGATTGCTCCACGTCTGGTGAATTCCATGTTCATCTCCTTTTCCGGATACGACCCCCTAGGGGATCATTCGTCCTTGAGCGTCATAAGATACGCAACGACGTCTTCGATTTGCTGAGCCGACAAAAGCGGCTCGACCTCGCCCTCCAGGGCTTTGCCAGTGTAGCCGTCGCCCACGCGGATGAACCCGTCCACCTTGTAATAGGCGGGCATCACGGTGCCTTGGAACACGTTTTTCGAGTTTACGAGAATGCCGCGGACCATCGCTTCGGGGTAGCGGTCCGGGAGCCCGTCGAGGAGCGGTCCGACCTCGCCGTGGAACGGCACGTCTTGGGCCATGTCGGTGATCGCATGGCAAGAGACGCAGTTGCCCATGCTCTTGGAGCCGACGATCTTGCGGCCGTTTTCAGGGTCACCCGGCTGATCGGTCAGAGGTTCCGGAACGAAGCCGTACTCGTCCATGGTCACCTGGCCCGGCGCGACCACCTCGGCCGAGGCGATGCCCATTCCGGCCACGAGACACAGAGCGCTTAGCGCAAGCTTTTTCATCTTCAAGACTCCTCCCAGTGTCCTATTGCTGCGACAGAACGTAGCGGAGGTGCGCCACGGTATGCAATAACAAATCTAATTTTTTGCATGCTTTTGTCGGGCACGCCCGACCAGGACTGTTTCGCACGGCGCCCAGCGGGCGCCGCACGTCGTGCCAGACCCTTTGTCAGTTACTTCACTCGGCGGTGACACGGGCCACGTATTTCTGGAAATGCTCGTCGCCCTCATAGCCCTTTTCCAGAACCCATTGGAACAGGGCGCGAGTGGTGCCCTTGCCGAAAGCACCCGGCATGGTTGCAACCGCCGCCTCGGCCGCGGTCCCCGATTCGGGCACGTCTTCGGGCATGAACATCATGGTGGGCGTGAAAAACACGCCCCAGCGGCGGGCCATGTCCTTTTCGCTCATCGCGGTGCCGTCGAAATCGGTCACCTCGACATCGCCGAACAGGTTCATCTGCACCACGTAGTAATTTTCCTCGATCAGCGCCTGGATGCGCGGATCGGGAAACACGTCCTCGTGCATCTTCTTGCAGTAGAGACAGCCGCGCTGCTCCCAGATGACCAGCATGCGCTTGCCCTCGGCCTTGGCCTCGGCCAGGTCCTCGGACATGTCCTTGAACGTGTCGCGCAGCCAGTCGGGCTTGTGCAGCCCGTCATCGCCCATCGGCGCGGCCAGCACCGGGGTTGCCAGCGCGATGAGCGCCGCGGCCAGAAGCGTCGTCATTTTCATCTCAAGTCCTCCCTTCGAATTCTAACCGATCTTGGAAAACCACGGAGCCTTTTCGATCATGAACTGGGCGATGTAGGCCACAGAGTTGGTGGCGATCAGCACGGCAAAGAGGATCAGCATCACGCCCATCGCCTTTTCGACATGGCCCATGTATTTGCGGTTGCGCTGCATCCAGGCGAGGAACGGCTTGGCAAACGCCGCCGCGATGACGAACGGAAAGGTCATCGCCAGCCCGTAGACCAGCAGCAAGAGCCCGCCCTTGACCACGTCGCCCATCCCGCTGGCCACCATCAGGATCGCCGCCAGCGCCGGACCCACGCAGGGCGTCCAGCCAAAGCCGAAGGCCAGGCCCATCAGGTAGGCCCCGACGACCGTGGTGGGCTCGGCCTTCGATTCGATCCTTGCCTCGCGGTAGAGAAACGGAATGCGCATGACACCGAGGAAATGCAGCCCGAATAGCAGCAGGATCGCCGCCGCCACGTAGCTGAGTTCGTCCTGCCAGGCGCGGAACCCCTGCCCCAGCGCCGTCGCCCCCATGCCGAGCAGCACGAAGATCGAGGTCACGCCGAGGGCGAAGAACACCGCCGAAATCACCAGCCGCCGCACCGCGCCGGCGGGGATGTGGTCCTCGCCGCGCAACTCGGACATCGAAATGCCGGCCATGTAGCACAGGTAGAAGGGCACGATCGGCAGGATGCAGGGCGACAGGAACGACAAGATGCCCGCAATGGCTGCACCACCATAGGAAATATCCAGCATCGAGGCCCTCCCTTGCCGTAGACGTGAAAACAAATTACGATTTATGTATGTAATGGGACAACCTTCAGTGAAACGTGTATTTTCGGCATGGCTTTTCGCCCTTTTCGGGGTGATCGGGATGGCATCGACCGCGCAGGCGGAGCTTCGCCTGGCGATGTTCGAGCAAGCGGGCTGTGCCTATTGCATCATGTGGCACAACGAGATCGGGCCGATCTATCCGAAGACGCCCGAGGCCGCCGTTGCGCCCCTGATGACGATCGACCTGCGCGGGCCCCTGCCCGAGGGCCTGTCGATCAAGTCGAAGCCGGTCTTCACCCCGACATTCGTGCTGTTGCGCGACGGCGTCGAGATCGACCGGCTGGAAGGTTACCCGGGAGAGGATTTTTTCTGGGGACTGATCGGGAAAATGCTGCGAGAGCAACCCGAATGGGAACAGTCCCTCATCGAAAAGGGAGGAGTCGAAGGATGAGAAAAATGGTATGTGCCGCAGCGCTTGCGCTGACGGCAGGGTCGGCCCAGGCGCAGGACGAGGGCGCCTTCGTGACATTCCAGGCGCTCAAGCCCGAGGTGGCGCTCGAGGCCGCCGTGGCGGCGATGGAATACTGCCGGGGCGAGGGCTATCAGGTGGGCGTCGCGGTGGTCGACCGGTTCGGCACCATGCAGGCCTTCGTGCGCGACCGCTTCGCCGGCGCCCATGTCGAGGAAACCGCCCGCCGCAAGGCCTGGACCTCGGTCAGCTTCCGCACCGATACGCTGGCGCTGGGCGAACTGACGGCACCGGGCACGATCTTTTCCGGCATCCGCGACCTGAGCGAGCCGCTGGCGCTGGGCGGCGGCGTGCCGATCGAGGCCGCGGGCTCGCTGGTCGCCGGCATCGGCGTGTCGGGCGCTCCGGGCCCCGATCTTGACGACGCATGCGCGCGAGAAGGCATCGCCGCCATCGAGGAACAACTGATGGGGTTCTGACCCCAATGACGGCAATCATGACAGCAGATGCAGCGCACCCCAACGGATCCGGTCCGCCGGCCGACCCCGACAAGATCGAGGGCAAAGGCGAGATCCAGGCCGACGACATGATGCACCACGCCGAAAGCGCGTCGGGGTTTCTAAAGGCGCTCTCGCACGAGGGGCGGCTGATGATCCTGTGCCACCTGTCGACAGGTGAAAAGACCGTGACCGAGCTGGAAAACCTGCTGTCCTCGCGCCAGGCCGCGGTCAGCCAGCAATTGGCCCGCCTCAGGCTCGAAGGGCTGGTGTCGCACCGGCGCGAGGGCAAGGCGATCTACTATTCGCTGTCCGACGACAAGGCGCGGCGCATCCTCGATCTGATGTACGAAATGTTCTGCGGCGGCGAGACCGCGCCGCCGGCAAAGACCAAAGGCTAGGCGTCGGGCCACGCCCGGCCCCCGGCGGGGAGGCAAGATGGACATCATTCCGGTTGGCGCCTGGGCTGCGCTGATTGGCCTGATCACCGGCACTGTGCTGGGCCTGGCCGCGCGGCTGGGCGAGTTCTGCACGCTGGGCGCCATCGAGGCCGCGATCTACGGACAGGACCAGCGCCGGCTCCGCATGTGGGGCGTGGTGCTGGGGACGGGCGTGCTGGCCACCTACCTTCTGGCCGCGCTGGGCCAGGTCAACCTCGGCGAGACCGCCTATCACGCCGTCGCGTGGATGCCGCTGGCCAGCATCCTCGGCGGGCTCGCCTTCGGCTACGGCATGGCGCTGGCGGGCAATTGCGGCTTTGGGGCGCTGGCCCGCTTCGGCGGCGGCGACCTGCGCTCGCTGGTGATCGTCGTGGTGATCTCGATCTTCGGCTTCGTCACGCTGTCGGGTCCGCTCGCGCCGCTGCGCGACTGGGCCTTTCCGCAGGTGCCCTCGGGCGGGATGCAGGGGTTTGCGCATCTGGTGCGCGATCAGCTTGGCCTGCCGCCGCTGGCATTCGCGGCACTGGTCTCGCTCGCCTTCTTCGGCTGGGCGCTCAGCTATCGCCCGTTGAGGGAAGAGCCCGCGCGCATTGCCTGGAGCGCGGGCGCCGGACTGGCCATCGCCGGGGCGCTCTGGGGCACGTCGGCATTGTACGCGGCCAGCCTGGGCGCGGTGCCGGTCGAGGGGCATACATTTACCGCGCCGCTCGGGCGCACGCTGATGTGGCTGATGACCTCGTCGGCCGGCGGGCTGTCCTTTTCGGTGGGGTCGGTCTTGGGGGTGCTGCTGGGCGCCTGGCTGGGCTCGCTCCGCAAGGGCACCTTCCGCTGGGAAGCCTGCGAAGACCCGCGCGAACTGGGCCGACAGGTCGGCGGCGCGGCGTTGATGGGCATCGGCGGCGTGGTCGCGCTGGGGTGTTCCGTGGGCCAGGGCGTCACCGCCTTTGCCACGCTCGCCTATTCCGCCCCGGTCACGCTGATCGCGATCTGCGCCGGCGCCTATCTGGGGCTGCGGCGGCTGATCGCCGGGTTCCAGCCGGACTGAGCGGCGACCCACCCACACGACACCGCGCCGCACCCCAAGTCGAGCTGCGCCCATCGGGTCGGATCGGAGGGGCGGACCGCCTACCCCACTGCCCGCTCCGCGAACATCGCGGCCAGCCCCGCGGCGCTGGCCTCGGCGACGCCGCGCTCGGTGATCAGCCCGGTCACCAGCGCCGCCGGCGTCACGTCGAAGGCGGGGTTGCGCGCCGGCGTCCCGTCGGGAGAGATCAGCACATGACCGATGCGCCCATCTTCCAGCCGGCCCTGCACATGGGTGACCTCGTCCTGCCCACGCTCCTCGATCGGGATCTCGCGCACCCCGTCCGACACCGTCCAGTCGATCGTCGGCGAGGGAAGCGCCACGTAAAAGGGCACGCCGTTGGCCTGTGCCGCCAGCGCCTTGAGATAGGTACCGATCTTGTTGCACACGTCGCCGCGCGCCGTGGTGCGGTCGGTGCCGACGATGCACAGGTCGACCTCGCCATGCTGCATCAGGTGCCCGCCGGCGTTGTCCACGATCAGGTCGTGGCTGACGCCGTGATGGTTCATCTCCCAGGCGGTCAGGTGCGCGCCCTGGTTGCGCGGCCGCGTCTCGTCGACGAAGACATGCACGTCGATGCCGGCCTCTACCGCATGGTAGATCGGTGACGTGGCGGTGCCCCAGTCGACGGTGGCCAGCCACCCGGCATTGCAATGGGTCAGCACGTTGACCCGGCCCCCGCCCTTGCGCGCGGCGATGTCGCGGATGATGGCAAGGCCGTTCTCGCCGATGCGCCGGTTGATCTCGACATCCTCGTCGCAGATCTCGCCCGCGCGCCTGAACGCCGCGTCGGCCCGGTCGGCGGGCGCCATGGGCTGCAAGATCCGCCTCATCTCGTCGAGCGCCCAGCGCAGGTTGATCGCCGTGGGCCGGGTGGCATGCAGCACCTCCCAGGTTTCGGCCAGCGACGCGTCCGACGGGTCGTGGGCCATCTGCACCGCCACCCCGTAGGCCGCCGTGGCCCCGATCAGGGGCGCGCCGCGCACCCACATCTCGCGGATCGCCGCGGCGACATCGGCGCGCGTCTCCAGCGCCACGATGCGCAGCTCGTGCGGCAGCCAGCGCTGGTCGATGATCTCGACCCGGCCCTCGGCCGTCCGCCAGATCGAGCGATAATGGGTGCCGTCGATTTTCATGCGTTTTCCTTTCGCGCTGGCCCGGTCGCCGCCCCAGAGTCCACCAAGCCGCGCCCGCGTGCAACCGCTCCGGGCACGGGCGATTTGCCCCAGCGATGCGGCATCATGGCGAAAGACCAAGGCAAGCCGGTCTGCAACGCAAGAACGAGTTCGCGTGGAAACCGAAGATTTCGCAGGGTTTCGCTTGCCGAACGGCTGTTTGCCAGCCTGCAGCCCCAAGACCACATCCCAAAAAATCCCCTGTGCGATGCGTGATTGCCTGTCGCCTTTTCGCAGTCTTGCGCCAAGAGAAATCAGCGCAGATGAATCGCCGGCGGTCAGCGAAATAGCGCCTGCGGGCGCATGAATACGGCCTGTCGCCACAAGCTGCCCAGCGGCCCTGTCGGTCCTGCAGCACCTGAAAGGATGGGCGTCTCGGTTGGGACGGCGCCCTGCCCCCGACCATGGACCGTTCCGACCGGCCTGTTCTTCCCTGCATCCCTCGCGTTTCTGGGAGAGCAGAACCTTTCACCGACCTGGGTGCCCCCTTGGGGCTCGGAACAACAGCTCGCCGCGCCGGTCACGAAAGACAGCAAACGCGAGCGGCCGTTCGGTGCGGTGGGCTCTGGCTGCTGCGTGGCGGACCGTGCGGCCCAGAGGTCAAGCGCCCAGCAACACGATGCCGAGCGGAACCGGTGACACCGCGACTGCTATCGCAAGAAACGTCGGCACCGGTGCAAAGATCCCGCTCAGACCTGCCACCATCATGATCCCGCCGCCGCCACCGATCACGGCATTGCCGGGCATGTTCACCGTAAGCACAAGCGCGATGTAACGGTGACGCAAAGCAAGCCCGACCGTGCGGGGCGGTGCGTTTTCCATCAGCATCGCCAGACGAGCGCTGGGCGACAGTGGCGCGGCGCGCGTCACCAGTGCGGCGGCGCGGCGCATCCGCAAGACCGACAAAAGACGCGCCAGCGCCGTGACCGGCAAAAGGCGGCCCACCGTGTAGGACAGCATCATCGCCACCACTGTCGATGCATAGACCAGCGGGGCGATTGCCGCACCGAATGCAGTCAACATGGCGAGACCGATCTCGGCCCCCGGCACGAAGGGCAGCGCCAAGAGCCCTATGTAGGCCACCGATCCGAGCATGATCATCCGGTGCACCTGCTGTTCGTTCTCTGGCATGATTTCCAGGTTCAACGTCTCGCGCAGCAGGTGTGACGCCCAGGTCGCCGCGATCACGACCGCAAGAAGCCCCACGAGGCGCAGCGCGATCTTGACCGGGCCGAGGGTCCCGGGCGGCCGCGATTGCTCGCTCACCCGGAACTGGCCACGCTGTCGTGCGGTGTGACGGATCCTTGTCCGGCAACGTTGAGTTGCCGCGTCCAGTACCATCGCCGGGTGGTCCATGTCCCGTCGAAGCGCATTTGGTCACCTGTCACCTTGCCGTACCAGACGACGGTGTGCGGGGCGTCGGGGCAATAGGTCGTCGTGGTGAAGTGGATGACGTCGCCCTCGGCCCAGGTCTTGTAGTCGGACCAGCCGAAATCACAGTAGAGTTGGCACCTTGAGGATTGGAACCGGCCATTCACGAAACGCAACTCATCGTGCATCACTTCACCGGTTTCCTCGATCGTGTCCTCCGTGTAGAAAACGCGGCCGTCAAGTGCGGCACCCGGCTCCCACGTAACGCTCGGCACCGCCAAGTCAGCCAGATCGTCCTTCATCGCGCTCAACGTCGCCGCCCCTGTTCCAAAGGCGATCGCGGCCACGGCGCAGGCTTGCACAACGGGTGTCATGGTTTTCCTCCGATCACAAAGAGCGTAGCCCAGATTGCTCATTTTGGGGAGGGCATTGATGGCGGCCGCGGCCACGGTGTCGCCCTGCGACAGCGCGACGACGCCCGACAGGGCCGCGCTCGGCAACGGGTCATCCGCGAAACCCGTCTGATTCCAATGCACTCGCCCAATGATCGGGGCATCATCAGACGTCACCCGGGCGACGCCTGCCGTTCATCGTCCCAAGGCGGCCGAATGCCGGGACCCCGGCCGCACAGGGCTGAAAGCGCAAGACGGACTTCGGGCACCGGTCACTGGTCCTATGCAAAGACACGCGCATCGGCCACACTCACCAAAGCCTTGCCGCGTCCCGCAGCAATCTCGCCGCGAGATCGGTTGGCGCATTTCAGGAGGCAATTGAGAATGGCACTGGATATTATCGGCGCGGGCCTTGGCCGTACCGGCACGGATTCAATGCGCGAGGCGTTGACGGTTCTCGGCTTCGGACCCTGCCATCACATGCACGAAATCCGGGACAATCCCGAAAAGGCGAAGCCGTGGCACGAGCATCTCTGCGGAGGTGCAAAGCTCGATCTCGACCTCCTGTTCGACGGCTACCGCTCCCAGGTCGACTGGCCCGGCGCCCATTTCTGGCGCGAGTCGGCGGAGCGGTACCCGGATGCGAAAGTGATCCTGTCGATGCGCGATCCCGGCGACTGGTACGAGTCTTACAGCAAGACGATCAAGGTCTTTCGAGAGACCGAAATGCCGCCGGACGCGCCGCATATGCGCCAGATCCAGGAGTTTATCACGGTCTTCCTCGGCGACCGCTTCGACACCAAGGAGCGGGCGATGGCGGAGTTCGAGGCACATGCTGCCGAGGTGAAGTCGGCGATCCCGGCCGACCGTTTGCT
Source organism: Rhodovulum robiginosum (assembly GCF_003944755.1). Taxonomy (GTDB): domain Bacteria; phylum Pseudomonadota; class Alphaproteobacteria; order Rhodobacterales; family Rhodobacteraceae; genus Rhodovulum; species Rhodovulum iodosum. Next base: position 57,883 of record NZ_RWGU01000047.1, on the reverse strand, counting down.
GGTGCATGAACTCGGCTCCGGCTGGGTGCCGCTCTGCGCGTTCCTCGGGGTCCCCGTGCCGGATCAGCCCTATCCGCACACCAACGCGACGACAGCGTTCCAGGAGCGGAATATCGAACTGCGGAAATAGTCGGGAGCGCGGCGGTCGGGGTGGCGAACGCTACAGGCTCCCTGTCGATACTGAACGTCCCGATCGCCGGCCAGGCGAGCCACCGCCTTGCAGCGAAACGCACCGAACAACGTGGCGCTACCCCGCGGCCTGCGCCTCGAGCGCGGGGTAACGCAGCCCCAGCGTGATGCCGCGCGCCACGAATGAGATCAGGAAGGCGATCCAGAGCCCGTGATTGCCGAAGGCCGGCACCAGCGCCGCCGCCGCGGCGGCGTAGATCGCCGCCGACAACAGCATCATGTTGCGCATGTCGCGCGAGCGCGTGGCGCCGATGAAGATACCGTCCAGCATCCACGCGGCCACCCCCGCCACCGGCGCGGCGACCATGTAATGCAGGTAGAGCCGCGCCTCTGCGCGCACCGTCTCGGCCGTGGTCATCGTGTCGATGATCGCGCCGCCGAAAGCCGCGAAGGCCAGCGCCAGCCCGGCGCAGGCCAGAAGCCCCCAGAACGAGGTCATCAGCGCCGCCCGGCGCAACGCCAGCCGTTCCCTGGCGCCCAGCGCCTGCCCCACCAGCGCCTCGGCGGCGAAGGCGAAACCATCGAGCGCGTAGGCGGTGATTTCGAGAAATTGCAGCAGGATCTGGTTGGCCGCCAGCGGCACATCGCCGAAATCGGCGCCGAGAAACAGGAACGAGACGAAGATCGCCTGCAACAGCAGCGAGCGGATCAGGATGTCGGTGTTTACGCTGGCCATGTGGCGCAGCCGCGCCCGGTCGAAGACCCGCGGCCAGTCCTTCCAGGCGGTCCCGCGGAACGCGCCGCGGCACAGCCACAGCCCCAGCCCCGCCCCCGACCATTCCGCCAGGAAGGTGGCCACCGCCACGCCCGGCACCCCCCAGTCGAAGACCAGCACGAACAACAGGTCCAGCCCGATATTGAGCCCGTTCATCCAGAGCTGTATCGCCAGCACCGCGCTGGTGCGTTCCTGCGCGATCAGCCACCCGGTAAGACCGTAGATCGCGATCGCCGCGGGCGCCGACCAGACCCGGATGGCCATGTATTGCCGCGCCATACCCTCGACCTCGGCCGAGGCGGGCGAGAGCATGAAAGCGCCCGCGAAGATCGCCTGTTGCAGCACGATCATCGCACAGCCCGCCGCAAGGCCGATCATCAGTGCGCGCGACAGCATCGCGTCGACCTCGGCGTGGTCGCGTGCGCCCCAGGCCTGCGCGGTCAGCCCGGTGGTGCCCATGCGCAAAAAGCCGAAAATCCAGTAGACCGCCGACAGGATGATCGCGCCGATCCCGACCGCGCCGATCGGCGCGGCCTGCCCAAGCTGGCCCACCACGCCGGTATCGACCGCGCCAAGGATCGGAACCGTGGCGTTCGACAGCACGATCGGCAGGGCGATCTTGAGGACCCGGCCATGGCCCAGCAGCGGCGGCGGCGGCCGGGCGATATCAGCCATCGCGTTGCGGCATCAGGAAATGCCCCGTCGCCTGCGCGAAGAGCCGCGCGCGCTTGTCCTGCCAGCCCTCGACATGAACCGAGGCATAGCGCCGGCCCGAGCGGTTGACCCGCGCGCGCGCGTAGGCGTCGCGCGGCAGGCCGGCCCGCAGGTAGTCGACGGTGAAGTCGATGGTCTTGGGCAGGCGCGGCAGGGTGTCGGGGGTCAGCGACAGCGGGTCCAGCGCGCCGCTTTCCAGGTCGTCCCAGATCATCGCCCAGCTCAGCCCGATGATCGCGGTGACCTCCAGAAAGGCGGCGGTCACGCCACCATGCAGCGCGGGCAGCTCGGGGTTGCCGATCAGCGCGTCGTCAAAGGGCAGCAGCGCCGTCAGCTCGTCGCCGCGCCGCTCGAACGCGATGCCGAGGAACCGGATATAGGGAACGCCCTGTACCAGCGCCGAAAGCGCCGCGTCGCGCCGCTGCTTGATGGTCTGGACGGGTTCGGGGGCGGGCCGGCTCATGCCCCGCCCTCCCGGGTGCGGTCCACGGTAAAGGCGCCCGTGGCGGTGGCCACCGGCTTGTCTCGATCCTCGTCCAGGGCGGTGGCCCGCACGAAGGCAACCGAACGGGTGACGTGATAGCATTCGGCGCGGGCGCTGATGCGCTGGCCCGGCGTGGCCGCGCGCATGTAGTCGATGCGCAGATCCAGCGTGGCCGTGCCCGCGGCGCCGGCCGGGTGGCTGATCACCGCGGCCCCGCCGCACGTGTCCATCAGCGCCGAGACCGCGCCGCCATGGATCACCCCGCTTTTCGGGTCGCCGATCAGTTTCGGGTCGTAGGGCATCGACAGCTCTGCCACGCCCGCGCCGATGTCATCCACCCGGATGCCCAGCGCCCGGCAATGCGGGATCGATTCAATGAATTGGCGCGCCGCCTCGGCCTGGTCATTGCCCATTTCGGCCCCCTTTTTTGGATCATTTCGCTTATTGGGGCTTGCCAGCCGTGCTGCAAGTGCTAACTTCCGAATTTGAGAATTATTCGCAATTGCAGGACAACATGACCACGAGGCTCCTCCGCACCGCGGCCGACGAGATCCGGCTGCCGTCTGACTTCCTGGGTCCGTTCCGCGGCAAGCGGCTGGCCGTCGCGCTGGCACTGATGGCGCTGGCCGCCGCCCCTGGCGAATTGGGTGCGGTCACCCGCGGGCTGATGACCGACGCCTATGTGCAGGTCAGCGTCTTCGTGGCGGCCACGCTGATGCTGTTTTACGGCGCCGAGCGGCTGTTCCGCTTCGACATCGGCACCGCGCTGCACGGCGCACGCCGCTGGCAGGTGCCGCTGGCCGCGCTGCTGGGCATGACGCCCGGCTGCGGTGGCGCGGTGATCGTGGTCGCGGCCTATTCGTCGGGCAATGTGGGCCTTGGCGCCGTGGTGGCGGCGCTGACCGCCACGATGGGCGACGCGGCCTTCCTGCTGATTGCAACCCGGCCCGACGCGGCCGCCGTGGTGCTGCCCGTATCGCTGGTCCTGGGTATCCTGTCGGGCTGGGTCGTGGACCGGTTCAACCGGATCGAGTTCGCCACCTTCAAGGGCGGCGACTGCGAGATCGCGCCGCGCATCGGCCGGCTGCGCGCCCGCGATTTGGCCTACCTCGTGCCTGTGCTGCCGGGCCTGGCCGTGGGCGCGGCGCAACTGGCCCAGGTCGAGATCGGGAATGTTCTGGGCCTGCCGGTCATGTGGCTGGCGCTGGCCGGCACGGCGATGGGCCTGTTCATCTGGGCCGCCTCGCCGCTTCAGGCGATGAGCAATGCCAAGGACGGCCCCGTCACCCGTATGGCCGAGGAGACGAGCTTTATCTCGGTCTGGGTGATCGGCGCCTACCTGGCCTACGATTACGCCACCGTCTTCGCCGGGCTCGACCTGGCCGCGTGGTTCAGCGCGGTCGCACCGATCCTGCCGCTGATCGCCATCGTGGTGGGCTTCGTGCCCGGCTGCGGCCCGCAGGTTCTGGTCACCACGCTTTACATCAACGGGGCGCTGCCCTTCGCCGCGCTGATCGGCAACGCCATCTCGAACGACGGCGACGCGCTGTTCCCGGCCATTGCGCTCAACCCGCGCGCGGCGGTGCTGGCCACCGCCTATTCGGCGGTGCCTGCGGTGATCGTGGCCTACTCCGTTCACATATTCGCGCCCGGCCTGCTGAACTGAATTGCCCGGACGGCGGCGTTGATCTACGCTTCGGCCATGCGCAGGCGGAGCCGGACGGATGCCCGACGAAACCCTGACTTTCAAGGAGATGTGCGCGCGGTTCGAGGTGACCCCCCGCACGCTGCGCTACTACGAATACATCGAATTGCTGCAGCCCGAACGCGACGGGCGCGCCCGGCTCTATTCCCCGCGAGAGATCGCGCGGATGACCCTGATCCTGCGCGCCAAGCGGTTCGGCTTCAGCCTCGAAGAGATCCGGCAATGGCTGGATCTTTACGACCAGGACGGCAGCGAAGCGCAGATGCAGGCCGTGATCGGGCTGGCCGATCGGCAACTGAAGGTTCTGACCGATCAAAAGGCCCAACTCGAAGCGTCGATCGCCGAGTTGAAAGAGCTGCGCAACCGCGTGGCACAGCAGATCGGCAAGCCCCCGGCGGCGCAATGACGCAACGTTACGTTAACGTCAACGTAACCGGGTATTGTCTTCGGCGCCGCGCATTGGCACCTCTGCGGCATTAGATTTTCTACTGGACCCACTAGATGAACGACGACCTGATGACGATCCGCGAGATGTGCCGCACCTTCGGGGTGACCGCGCGCACCTTGCGCTTTTACGAATCCAAGGAATTGCTGGCGCCGGTGCGCAAGGGCCAGCAGCGGCTGTTCACGCGGCGCGACCGTGGCCGGCTCAAGCTGATCCTGCGCGGCAAGCGCTTCGGCTTCACCCTCGAACAGATCCGCCAGTTGCTCGACCTTTACGATCCGCACGATCCCAACGCCACGCAGCTGCGCCGGGTCTACGAACTGGCCCGCGACCGCCTCGACGACATGGAACGCCAGCGCGACGAGTTGAACGAGGCCATCGACGAGTTGAAAGAGCGGCTGGCATGGGGCGAAAGCGTGCTGGCCGACACGCCGCAAAACCGCGCCGCCGAATAGCCCGCGACGAAAAGGGAGCGCCCGCAATGCCCAGCTACACGCCCCCGGTCGACGACATGCAGTTCCTGCTGCACGAGGTGCTGCAGGTCGCCCGCGCCGACATCCCGGGTTATGGCGAGATGGAGCCCGACTTCACCGCCGCCGTACTGGAAGAGGCCGGCAAGATCTCGGCCGAGCTGCTGGCGCCCCTCAACGCGGTGGGCGATGCCGAGGGCTGCAACCTGGAGAACGGCGTCGTGCGCACGCCCGACGGTTTCAAGGCGGCCTACGGGCAGATGTGTGCGGGCGGCTGGACGGCGCTCGACGCCGACCCTGACCATGGCGGGCAGGGCATGCCCTATCTGCTGCATTCGGCGGTGGGCGAGATGTTCGCCTCGGCCAACATGGCCTTCAACATGTACCAGGGACTGACCCACGGGGCGATCTCGGCGCTGCAGGTGCATGGCTCCGACGCGCAAAAGGCCACGTACCTGCCCAGGATGATCACCGGGCAATGGTCCGGCACGATGAACCTGACCGAGCCCCAATGCGGAACCGACCTGGGCCTGATCCAGACCCGCGCCGAGCCGCGCCCCGACGGCAGCTACGCCATCACCGGCAGCAAGATCTGGATCTCGGCGGGCGAACACGACCTGGCCGAGAACATCGTCCACCTCGTGCTGGCGAAAATACCGGGCGGGCCCGAGGGCACCCGGGGCATCTCGCTGTTTCTCGTCCCGAAATTCCTGCCCGATGCCGAGGGCAACCCCGGCGAGCGCAACGCCGTCGCCTGCACCGGCCTCGAATCCAAGATGGGCCTGCACGGCAACGCCACCTGCGCGATGCGCTACGAGGGCGCGACCGGGTTCCTCGTGGGCGAGCCGCACAAGGGCATGCGCGCGATGTTCACCATGATGAACGAGGCGCGGCTGGGCGTCGGGCTGCAGGGCTACGCGCAGGCGGCGGCGGCCTACCAGGGCGCGCTGGACTTCGCGTGCGAGCGGTTGCAGGGCCGCGCACTGTCGGGCCCGGCCAACCCGGACGGCCCGGCCGACCCGATCCTCGTGCATCCCGACGTGCGGCGCATGCTGATGCACCAGAAAAGCCTCGTCGAAGGGGCCAGGGCGCTGGTCTTCTGGGGCGCCGAGTTGATCGACCGCGCGAACCGGGCGCAAGATGCGCAAGCCGACGCGCTGATCTCGTTGCTTACCCCGGTGATCAAGGGGTTTCTCACCGACAAGGGGTTCGAGGCCACGGTGCTGGCCCAGCAGGTGCCCGGCGGCGCCGGCTACACGCGCGACCTCGGCCTCGACCAGTTCGTCCGCGACGCCCGGATCACCATGATCTACGAGGGCACCAACGGCATCCAGGCGCTCGACCTGGTGGGGCGCAAGCTGGCGCTCGATGGCGGGCAGGCGATGCGGGATTTCTTCGACATGGTGAAGGCGGTCGTCAAGACGCATGCGGACGACGCGGAGCTGAAGGCCGATTTCCTCGACCCGCTCAAGGCCGCCTCGAAAGACCTGCAGGCCGCGGCGATGTATTTCGTCGCCGAGGGCGTGAAAAAGCCCGAGAACGCGCTGGCCGGCAGCAGCGATTTCCTGCACCTCTTCGGCCATGTCTGCCTGGGGCTGATGTGGGCGAAAACGGCCGCTGCCGCGCGCGCCGCGCTGGCCGAGGGCCGCGGCGACGCGGGCTTTTACGAGACCAAGCTCGCCACCGGGCGCTACTACATGGCCCGCCACCTGCCCGCGACCCGGCTTCATCTTGCGCGGATCGAAACCGGGGCCGACACGGTCATGGCGCTGCCCGCCGACAGGTTCTAGTCTGAGCGCAGTTTTCCGCGAGACAGGAGATGCCGATGCCCAAACGCCTGCGCCTGACCCGCCGCTTCCCCGTCGCGATGACCGAAGACGGCTATCGCCGGCTGAAACGCTTCTCCCGCGAGGCCGGGCTCGACGACGGCGAGGCGCTGTCGTTTCTGTTCGAGCATTTCGACAGCGTGACCGACCACGAGATCCTGACCCACCGGCTGCGCCTCTTCAACGCCGAGCTCGAGGCGCGGAAACGATGACCCGGGGCGCGGCGCGCCCGTGGCCGGCGTCGGGCCATTGGGTATTTCGACCAAGAAGAAGCAGGCTGGCCAGCCCCCCGCCCCGACGACGCCCCCGGCCGATACCGGGGTGGAGGCGCGGGGCGGAGGGCCTTCTCCTTGGGCGGTCATCGGCTCCCCAGCCTGTACCGCTCGCCAAGGGTGGCGCGCGCATGGTTAACGGTCGGTTACCGCGCGCGCCCTGCTGCTTCTTCTTGGCAAAAATACCCACGGCGCCGCGGTTCGGCCGGGCGCGCCGCCCGGGATAAGACACAAAGGAGGGAGAGGACGATGACCATCCAGCTCTACTGCTTCGGCGAAAGCGGCAATTCCTACAAGGCGGCGCTGACCCTGGAATTGGCCGGGCTCGACTGGGCACCGGTCTTCGTCGATTTCTTCAACGGCGAGGCGCGCGGGCCCGCGTTCCGTGCGCTCAACCCGATGGGCGAGGCGCCGGTGATGGTCGATGGCGATATCACGCTCAGCCAGTCGGGCGTGATCCAGTACTACGTCGCCGAGAAGACGGGCCGGTTCGACGGCGCGACCGAGGCCGAGCGGCGCGATGTGATGCGCTGGATGTTCTGGGACAATCACAAGATGTCGTCCCAGGCCGGCGCGCTGCGCTTCATGATGAATTTCCTGCCCGAGGAAAAGCGACCGGCCGAGGCGATCAATTGGCTTACGGGACGGGTGCGGGCGGCGCTGACGACGCTGGACCACGCGCTGGAGGGGCGCGACTGGCTGGTGGGCGGCGCGCCCACGCTGGCCGATCTGGCGTGTTGCGGGTATCTTTATTATCCCGAGCCCTTCGGCTTCGACCGCGCCGCGTTGCCGAATATCGACCGCTGGCTTGACGGCATTGCCGCCCTGCCCGGCTGGAAACACCCCTATGACCTTATGCCCGGCTCGCCCACCGACCGGGCCTGACACATCGACGGGAGGTCCGATCATGACCGACGCCTATATCTATGACGCCGTGCGCAGCCCCCGCGGCCGGGGCCGCCAGGACGGCAGCCTGCACGAGGTCACCGCGCTCGGCCTGTCGGCGCAGATGCTCGACGCGCTGGTTGCGCGCAACGGGCTGGAGGCAGCACCGGTCGAGGACGTGATCTGGGGCAACGCGACCCAGGTGGGCGAACAGGGTGGCTGCCTCGCGCGCACCGCGGTCCTGGCCTCGTCGCTGGACCAGAAGGTGCCCGGCCTTTCGATCAACCGGTTCTGCGCAAGCGGGCTGGAGGCGGTGAACCTGGCCGCCAACCAGGTGCGCGCCGGCGCGGGCCGGGCCTATATCGCGGGCGGGGTCGAGATGATGGGCCGGGTGGCCATGGGCAGCGACGGGGCGGCGGTCGCCGTGGACCCCAGCGTCGCCATGGCGCAGTATTTCGTACCGCAGGGGATTTCGGCCGACATCATCGCCACCGAACACGGCTTCACCCGCGATCAGGCCGACGCGCTGGCCGTCGAAAGCCAGCGGCGCGCGGCGCGGGCCTGGGCCGAGGGTCGGTTCGCGAAATCGGTGGTGCCGGTCCGCGACGTCAACGGCCTGACGATCCTCGACCGCGACGAGCACATGCGCCCCGAGACCGACATGCAAAGCCTCGGCGCGCTCAGACCCGCGTTCAAGGAGATGGGCGAGGTGATGCCGGGCTTCGACCAGGTGGCGGTGATGAAATACCCGCACCTGGAACGGATCGAGCACATTCACCATGCCGGCAATTCCAGCGGCATCGTCGACGGGGCGGCGGCGGTGCTGATCGGCGATGCCGATTTCGGCCGCGCCCACGGGCTGACGCCCAGGGCGCGCATCCGCGCCTCGGCCAAGATCGGCACCGACCCGACGATCATGCTGACGGGCCCCGTGCCGGTGACCGAAAAGCTGCTCGCCGAGGCGGGCATGGCGATTTCGGATATCGAGCTTTTCGAGGTGAACGAGGCGTTTTCGGCCGTGGTGCTGCGGTTTCTTCAGGCCTTCGACGCCGATCCCGAGCGGGTCAACGTCAACGGGGGCGCCATCGCCATGGGCCACCCGCTGGGAGCGACCGGCGCCATCATCCTCGGCACGCTGCTGGACGAGATGGAGCGCGCCGACAGGCAGGTCGGGCTGGCAACGCTGTGCGTGGCCAGCGGCATGGGGGCTGCGACCGTGATCGAACGGGTGTGAGGAGAGCGACAATGGCCGAGTTTCACAGCGCAACCGACGCCGACGGCGTCACCACCATCACCTGGGACGTACCGGACCGCAGCATGAACGTGATGAGCCTGGCAGGATTTGCCGAGCTTGAGGCGCTTGTCGACGCGGCGCTGGCCGATGACAGCGTCAAGGGCATCGTGCTGACCAGCGGCAAGCCCGATTTCGCCGGCGGCATGGACCTCAACGCTATCGCGCGGATGAAGCAGGAGGCGGGCGACGACCCGGCAAGGGGCCTGTTCGAGGGCGTGATGAAGATCCACGCCCTGCTGCGCAAGATCGAGCTGGCCGGGATGGACCCCAAGACCAGGAAAGGCGGCAAGCCGATCGCCGCCGCCCTGCCCGGCACGGCGCTGGGCATCGGGCTGGAAATCCCGCTGGCCTGCCACCGGATCTTTGCCGCCGACAACGCGAAGGCCAAGATCGGCCTGCCCGAGATCATGGTCGGTATCTTTCCGGGCGCGGGCGGCACCACGCGGCTGGTGCGCAAGATGGGGGCGATGGCCGCGGCGCCCTTCCTGCTGGAGGGCAAGCTTTCGGACCCGAAAAAGGCCAGGATGGCCGGGCTGATCGACGAGGTGGCCGAGGACCCCGCCGCCGCCGCCAGGGAGTGGGTTTTGCAGGCGAAAGACGCCGATCTGGTCAAGCCGTGGGACGCGCGCGGCTACAAGATGCCCGGCGGCGCGCCCTACACGCCGCAGGGCTTCATGACCTTCGTGGGCGCCAACGCCATGGTCAACGGCAAGACCAAGGGCGTGTACCCGGCGGCCAAGGCGCTGCTTTCGGCCGTCTACGAGGGCGCGCTTGTCGATTTCGACACCGCGCTCAAGATCGAGGCGCGGTGGTTTACCCATGTGCTGATGAACCCGTCCTCGGGGGCGATGATCCGCTCGCTCTTCGTCAACAAGGAGGCGCTGGAGAAGGGCGCCTCGCGCCCCGCCGGCGTGCCCGACCAGAGGGTGCGGAAAATCGGCATCCTCGGCGCGGGGATGATGGGGGCCGGCATCGCGCTGGTGGCCGCGCAGGCGGGCATCGAGGTGGTGCTGGTCGACCAGAGCGCGGAGGCCGCCGAAAAGGGCCGCGCCTATGCCGCCGATTACATGGACAAGGGCATCAAGCGCGGCAAGGCGACGGAAGAGAAGAAGGCCGAAGTGCTGGGCCGGATCACCGCCACCGCCGATTATGACGCGCTCGAAGGCGCCGACCTGGTCGTCGAGGCGGTGTTCGAGGACCCCGATGTAAAGGCCGGGGTGACCGAGCGGGCCGAGGCCGTCCTCGGGCCCGACGCGGTTTTCGCCACCAACACCTCGACCCTGCCGATCACCGGGCTGGCGCGCGCAAGCGCCCGGCCTGCGCAGTTCATCGGCATCCATTTCTTCAGCCCGGTGGAAAAGATGATGCTGGTCGAGATCATCAAGGGCCGCGAGACCGGCGCGCGGGCCGTGGCCAAGGCGCTGGATTTCGTCCGCCAGATCCGCAAGACGCCCATCGTGGTCAACGATGCCCGCTTTTTCTACGCCAACCGCTGCATCATCCCCTATCTCAACGAGGGCATCCGCATGGTCGGCGAGGGCGTGAACCCGGCGCTTGTCGAGAACGCGGCCAAGCTGGTCGGCCTGCCGCTGGGGCCGCTGCAACTGGTGGACGAGACCTCGATCGATCTGGGCGTGAAGATCGCCAAGGCGACAAGGGCCGCGATGGGCGACGCCTATCCCGACGGCGCGGTGGACGAGGTGCTGTTCTGGCTGGCCGGTGATGGCCGGATGGGGCGCAAGGCGCAGGCCGGGTTTTACGCCTATGACGATGCGGGCAAGCGCACCGGCCTCTGGCCCGGCCTTGCCGAACGGTTCCCCCCCGACGCGGACCAGCCCGGCCTGACCGAGGTCCAGCACCGGCTGCTCTTCGCGCAGGTGCTGGAGGCGGTGCGCGCGCTTGAGGATGGCGTGCTCACCGATATCCGCGAGGGCGATGTGGGCGCGATCCTTGGCTGGGGCTTTGCGCCGTGGTCGGGCGGGCCGTTTTCATGGCTCGACATGATCGGGGCGGCGCGGGCTGTGGAGATATGCGAGGGGCTGGCCGCGCGGCACGGGGGCCGGTTCGCCCCGCCGGCGCTGTTGCGCGAGATGGCCGAAAGCGGCGCGCGGTTTTACGACCGTTTCGCGCCGGCCGCGGCGGCATAGGGGTCGAGGTCGGGCTCGGTGGCGGCGCCGGCCGGACCCGCCGCCGCTGACGCGTAGGTCCGCGCCAGCCCCTTCGCCTCTTCGCGCGACGGCATCGGGTAGCCGGTGGCATGGGCGCTGCCTGCTCCCTTGCGCAGGCACGGGCAGTAGAGCAGCGCCGATCCGTTGGCAAAGACCACCTCGTCACGCTCGAAAATCAGCCGGGAGAGATCGACGCCGTCGCGGGTGGGGCCGCGACGGCGGATTCCGTTGACGCCCTCCAGCAGCGCCACCGGCAAAAGTGCGAAAGGATCGCCGTATAGAATCTCGGCAAGGTCGGATTCGATCAGCACGCTTTGATCGGGCATCAACTCCATCGGCTCGACATTGCCCAACGCGCCGGCCGGCACGAGGAACGGCCAGTCTTCGCCGGCGCCGTCCGCACCCTCGCACCAGGTCACCTCTTCGTCGATCTCGACGATGGGCTGGGGGCCGTGATCGAAGGTCAGCACGCGGTCGCCGGGCTCAAGCGAGTCGACCCGACGCCAAGTGCCATCGCAGGCCAGAAGCGTGCCCACGGGCAATCCTGCGGCCTTCCCGACGACAGCGGTGCCGGAGGCCCCCGCCCCTTGGCCGGGGTTATTGCGCTTTTCGCCGCCAAGCGCCTGGGTCAACTGCGTCAACATGGCGTCCCTCAAGGTCAAACACGATACCGCCGGGCCAGATCGGCGTCTGCGTCGGCCGAGTCGGCCCGTGCCCTGCATAGGAAATGGTTAACGCGTCCGGATTGCGACGCGACCTGGCCCAAAAAGGGGCATTGTCCCTAAAACGGCAAAAATGACCCATTGGGGGACGGTTTGCGCACGATCGGTCAACATTGCGCCGCGTCCTCGAAGCTATAGCCGAAGCGCGCGACATCCTCGGCGCAGATCTCCGCAATCAGCTCGGCGGTGCGAGACGAGAAATAGGGGCGGAAATCGGGGTGCCGCGCCGAGGCGTTGACCCGCGCCAGCGGCAGCAGGGAAAACCCCAGATGCGCCTCGAATGGCGCGATATCCTCGGCCAGATGCTCCAGCCGCAGCCAGGCGGTGCAGCGTTCCGCGCCGGTGCCGTCGCGCAGGTAACGGCCGTAGGGCCACGCCGCCAGACCGGCACGGGTCTGCGGATGGTCGAGAAACGCGCCGAACGCCAGTCGCCGGGCCAGCGCCACGGCCGGGTGGTCAAATCGCTGGGTGCGCAACCAATGGTAATAGCTCACCGCCCGGTCCCAGGGATTGCGCACCAGCGCGCAGGTGAAAAATCCACCGAACTCCTCGGGCGCCACCAGCCCCTCGATATCGGCCAGGGTCGAGTGCTTCCAAAGCCGCCCGGCGCTTTGCACGCCCTCCAGCCTGCGCTTGCGGCGGCGCGCTTTCGGCGTGTCGCCGATCAGGATGTCGTCTGCCATCGCCCGCGCCTCCAGCGCCAGCGCAAGGGCGGTGCCGCCGGTCTTGGGGATGTGCACGAAGATGTAGCGCCGCCCGCGGGAGATGATCATGGCCGCAGGCTAACCCGACGGGCGCCGGTGGCAAGCGCCTTTGCCGCGCCTCAGAGTATGCCGGCGGCCCGGATATCCTCTGCCGCGAAGTCGATCAGCGCGCGCACCTTGCGCGGCAGGACACGCCCCTCCAGATAAACCGCGCTGAGCGGGCCGGTTTCCTCGCTGTAGGCCTCCAGAACGGACACCAGCGCGCCCTCGTCGAGCATGTCGAACAGCACGAAGCGCGGGGCATAGGCGATGCCGAAGCCATTGGCCGCCAGGTGCACGGCGGCCCGCGCCGAATTGACGTGAAACCGCCCTTGCACGTTGACCGCATGCTCGGCCCCGTCCCGGTGAAAGACCCAGCGGCGGGGCGATCGCCGGTTGGTATCGACGATGCAGCCGTGGTCGGCCAGCTCGGCGGGCGCGGCCGGCGCGCCGTGTTGCGCGATGTAGCCCGGGCTTGCCACCACCATGCTGCGAAAGGTGCCCAGCTTGCGCGCCTTGAGCGACAGCATCTCGGACCGGCCCATGCGGAACGCGACATCGATGCCCTCGGTGGCGAGGTCCGCGTAGCGGTCGCTGAGCCGCAGGTCGAAGGTCAGGCCGGGGTTCCGGCGGGCGATCCGCTCCAGCATCCCGACCACGTAGACCTCGCCGAAGGTCACCGGTGCGGAAATGCGGATGACACCCGAAAACCCGCGCGACCCCTCGGCAACCTCGGCCAGCAGGTCGTCGAGGTCGTCCAGCAGCGCAGGCGCGCGCGCCATCAGGTCCTCGCCCGCGGGGGTCAGCCCGACCTTGCGGGTGGTGCGCTGAAACAGCCGGACGCCCAGCCGCCCCTCTAGCTCGGCCACGTATTTCGAGGTCAGGCGGTTGGACACGCCCAGTTGATCGGCGGCTGCCGTGAAAGAGCCCGTCTGGGCTGTGGCGACAAAGGCCTTGAGCTCGTCGACGATGTCCATGGCGCCCCATTAGGAACGTTTTGAGGATAGTTATTCACCAGCTTCGCCATTTCGTTGAGAAGCCTCAAGCTCTAATTTCAACGCAGATCAACAAGGGCCGCCATCGGGGCGGCGCAGGAAAGGACCCAAGTCATGACCACTCCAACCCAATCCGACTATGCCGCCCTCGGCCTGCGCGTGACCAGCGGTGCGCTCTTCGTCGCCCATGGCCTGATGAAGGTGCAGGTCTTCACGATCCCCGGCACCGTGGCCTTCTTCGAAAGCCTCGGCCTGCCCGGCATCCTCGCCTACCTGGTTATCTTCGCGGAAATCGCCGGCGGGCTGGCACTGATCCTCGGCGTTGCCACGCGGCTGGTGTCGCTGGCGCTGATCCCGGTTCTGCTGGGCGCGACCTGGGCGCACTGGGGCAATGGCTGGAGCTTTTCCGGCGAAGGCGGCGGTTGGGAATACCCGCTGTTCTGGGCCGTCGCGCAAGCCGCGCTCGTGCTGATGGGCAGCGGCGCCTACGCACTGCGCCTTCCGGTCCTGCAAAGGACGCTGGGCCAGTTCGCCTGACCCGAACGGGCCGCCGCAAGGCGGCCCCCTGCCCCGAGGAGACCCGACATGAGCACCGCCCAGGCCCTGACCGGACTTCGTGACCGGCTGGCACCCTCAGACCGGATGCCGCTGGTGTTCCTCGGCCACGGCAGCCCGATGAACGCGCTGGAAGACACCGCGTTCAGCCGCGCCTGGTCCGATCTGGGCCGCAGCCTGCCGCGGCCCGAGGCCATCCTCGTGGTCTCGGCCCACTGGATGACCCGCGGCACGACGCTGGTCGATGTCTCGGCCCTGCCGCGCACGATCCACGATTTCCACGGCTTTCCCGACGCCCTTTACCAACAGGACTATCCCGCGCCCGGCGCGCCCGATCTCGCGCGCGAGGTGGCGACGCTGCTGGCCAGCCACCACGGCGCCGAGGACGACACCTGGGGCCTCGACCACGGCGCATGGACGATCCTGAAGTTCCTTTACCCCGACGCAGATGTGCCCGTGTTCCAGGTCTCGATCGACATGAGCCGGGGGCTGGACCACCAGATCGAGGTCGGTCGTGCCCTTTCGGGGCTGCGCGACCGGGGCGTTCTGATCCTTGGCTCGGGCAACGTGGTGCACAACCTGCCTGCCATGCACCCCGGCGGCAAACCTCAGGATTTCGCGCTGGAGTTCGACACCCTCTTCGCCGAACGACTGGCCGCGCGCGACCTCGCCGCGCTGACCGACCGCGGCGGGCTGGGGCCCCTGCTGACCATGGCGCACCCGACGGTGGACCATTACCTGCCCGCGCTGACCATCGCCGGCGCGTCCGATGCGCGCGACGCGCTGAGCTTCATGACCGACGCCATCGACCTCGGCTCGGTCTCGATGCGGTCCTTCGTGTTCCACGCAGCCTAAGGCACGGGCGCCGGGCAACCGGCGCGAACGCCCGGCCGGGTGCTAGAACCGCCCCATGCGGCGGGTCACGCGCATCGCCTGGCGCGCACGCTTGGCGGTCTGCTGTGCCGCGGCGCGCTTTTGCGGGTCGGCGGGGTCATCGTTGCCCTGGCCGCGCCGCGCGGCGAGATCGACGCCGGCGTTGATGCCCTTGTTCATCAGCTTTCGCATCACGATGCGCACGGCCATGTTGATCATTCGGTTCGCATTCATCGTCGTGCCCTCCTTGGGGTCAGCTTTCGTCCTCGAACATGTCGCTTTGGCCTTCGTCCTCGGCCTCTTCGCCGTCTTCGGACACGCCGGGCGGCGGCCGGCTGTCGAGCAGGCCCGCGGCGCGCAATTCCTTGAGCCCCGGCAGGTCGCGCGCGCTTTCCAGCCCGAAATGGTCGAGAAAGCCCTGGGTGACAACATAGGTCACCGGCCGGCCCGGTGTCATCCGCCGCCGGCCGAAGCGGATCCATTCCAGCTCCAGAAGCTGGTCGATGGTGCCCCGGCTGACCGAAACCCCGCGGATTTCCTCGATCTCGGCGCGGGTGACGGGCTGATGATAGGCGATGATCGCCAAGGTCTCGACGGCCGCGCGCGACAGCTTGCGCATCTCGACCGTCTCGCGCTGCATCAAAAACCCCAGGTCGGGTGCGGTGCGGATCGCCCAGGCCTCGCCCACCCGCACAACGCGCACTCCGCGCCCCTCGTAGCGGCGGCGCAGCATCTCCAGCGCGCGGGCGGCGTCGCAGCCATGCGGCAGCCGCGCGTTCAGGTCGGCCACGCCCACCGGCTCGGCACTGGCAAACAGCACGGCCTCGACCATGCGCTCCTGTTCCGACAGGGGCGGTGCCTCGAAGAGGCTGCTTTCGGTTGGGGCGTCGTCGTCTTCGCTCACCGCGCCACCTTACGGATCTCGATGGGCGCGAATGTGGCAGACTGGCGGATCTCGGCCGCGCCCTGTTTCACAAGTTCGAGAGAGGCCGCGAAATTGGCCGCCGTGGCCGAGCGGCGCCGCGCCGGGTCGGTCTCCCACCCCTCGGGCAGCCAGTTCGACAGCGTCATCCACTCGCCCGCATAGCCGATCAGCCCGCGCATCCGGTCAAGCGCCTCTTCCATCGTGTAGATCGAGTCGCGGTCCATCACGTATGGCCTGAAATCGTCGCGGGTGCGGATGCGGGCATAGGCCTGCATCAGGTCAAGCAACGTGGCGGTGTAGGTCACGCGGCGGATACGGGTGACGTCGGTGGGGGTGCCGCGGGCGAAGACATCGCGCCCCAGCCGGTCGCGGCCCATCAGCCGCGCGGCGACGTCGCGCATCGCCTGCAGGCGTTCGAGCTGAAAGGCCAGATGCGCGGCCAGATCCTCGCCCGTGGGGCCCTCGTCCTCGGGGTCGGGCGGCAGCAACAGCCGCGATTTGAGAAAGGCCAGCCACGCCGCCATCACCAGGTAGTCGGCGGCCAGCTCGATCCTGAGCGCCTTGGCGCGCTCGACGAAGCCGAGATATTGCTCGGCCAGTTGCAGCACCGAGATCTTGCGCAGATCGACCTTTTGCGTGCGCGACAGAGACAGCAGCAGATCGAGCGGCCCCTCGAAGCCGTCCACATCGACGATCAGCGCCTCGGCGGCGCGGCGTGCCTCGATGCTGTCCACGATCTCGCCGGCGTCATCCATAAACGTCACCCTTCAGGATCTCGGCCAGTTCCGCCTCCAGCGCCTCGGCCTGGGCGGGCGCGGGCGGCCTGCGGCGCGCCAGCGCCGCTGCGGCGCGCAGCGCGCCCGCCTCGCTCAGCATCCCGGCCTCTTCGGCCACGGCCTCCATCTCGGCCATATCGCCGTTGCAGTGCAAGACCGCGTCGCATCCCGCGCGCAGCGCGGCGACCGTGCGCCGTTTCATGTCGCCCGAGAGCGCCTGCATCGAGATGTCGTCGCTCATCAACAGACCGTCGAACCCGATCTCGTCGCGGATCACCCCGATCGCCTGCGGAGAGACCGTGGCCGCCCGGTCGGGGTCGATCGCATCGTAGACGATATGGGCGGTCATCGCCATCGGCAGGTCGGCAAGCGCGCGGAACGGCGCGAAATCCTCGGCCTCCAGCGTGGCGCGGTCGGCGCTGACACGGGGCAGCGTCATATGGCTGTCAAGCGTGCCCCGGCCGTGGCCGGGGATGTGTTTCAGCACCGGCAGCACACCGCCGGCCAGCAGCCCCTCGGCCACCGCGCGCGCAGCGCCGATCACCGTGACCGCATCGCTGCCATAGCAGCGGTTCTTCAGCACCGGGTGGGTGTCGCGGCGGGCAAGGTCGGCCACGGGCGCGCAGTTGACGTCGATGCCCACGGCGCGCAATTCCTCGGCGATCAGGCGCGAGCGCAGGAACATCGCCCGCGCCGCCCGGCCCGGATCGGCCGATTGCATCTGCTCCAGCGCCGGGCGCCATTGCCGCCAATAGGGCGGCTTCATGCGCTGCACGCGCCCGCCCTCCTGGTCGATCAGGATGGGCGCGTCGCGGCCCACGGCCTCGCGCAGCGCACCGGTGAGCGCGCGCAGCTGGCCGGGATCTTCGATGTTGCGGTCGAAAAGGATGAAGCCAAGCGGCCTGGCCTCGGCGAAAAAGCGCCGCTCGGCCTCGCTCAGCACAGGGCCGGCGCAACCGGAGAAAAACGCCCCGGCGCCCTCGGTCACCGTGCGACCACCGGGATGCAGTCTGCCCCCTCGGCCATCAGCGCGGCGCAAAACCGGCGCGCGTCGGCCAGATCGGCGAACCCCGCCGCGCGCAGCCGATAGAAACTGCGCCCGCCGCTTTCGGCGCCCTGCACAACGCGGCTTTTGCCGGTCATGAAGCTGTCGAACCGGCCGCTCAGCCGGGTCCAGTCGCTGCGCGCCTCGTCGGGTGTATCGAAGGCGCCGAGCTGGACCAGTACCGTGCCCGCGATGATCTCGCCCGCGGGCAACTCGTCGGGGATGCCGGGGGAGACGGCGGCGGTGGCCGCGGCAATGGCCATGCGCGCCGCAAGGTCGCCCTCGGGCCGCGCCGGCGGGCGCGGCGAATGGGCGACGCCCGGAACCGTGCGCGCGATCGCGCCGGCGGGCAGCGTGGCGCCCTCTTCCTCGGCGGCCGCGTCGGCGCCAGCCGCGTCTGCCTGCGCGGCGGGCTCGGGGGTCTGCCCGGCCGCGTCGCCGGTCTCGGGCAGGGCCGACAGCGCGGGCCGTCGGGCCGGGCTCAGATCCGCCGCCGGCCTGTCCTCGTCGGTCAGGGACACCGGGCGCGGGGCCAGCGCCACGCGGTCGGGCGCGGGCGCGGCCTGTCCCTCGGCGGCCACACGGTTGACGGCGAGCCCCTGATAGGCCGCCCGCTCTCCGCCGGGGTCTTCGGGCGCGATGCGCACCGGACCTTCCAGCGCGCGCACAACCGGCACGCCCGACACGTCGCGCACGACCAGTTGATAGCCCCAGACCGCCAGACCGGCCACCAGCGCCGCCGAGGTCAGCCCCCCGGCCCAGGCGACGATCCGCGCGGCCGAACGTCCGGGCGCGGTCTGCGCCGTGCCCGCATCGAATGCGTCATAGGTAGATTCTGCCATGCTCCGCCTCACTGCCCGCAGGGCGGCACATGAGTGGCACCGCCCGATACTCTTGCCTGCAAAGCCCCGCGCCGGTGCGCCTTGTCTCAGCGCATTTCCTGCACGGGGGTCACGCCAAGGATACCAAGACCGGCGGAAATAACAACGGCCACGGCCCGGGCAAGGGCGATTTTCGATTGGCTGAGCGCGGGGTCGTCCTCTTGCACAAAGCGCAGCGCGGGCGTGTCGTTGCCCCGGTTCCACAGCGCGTGGAACTCCGACGCAAGCTCGTAGAGGTAGAACGCGACCCTGTGCGGCTCGTGCGTGCGGGCGGCGATTTCCACCAGGCGCGGCCATTCGGCCAGCTTTTTCGCCACCGACAGCTCGGCCTCGTGGTCGAGCCGCGAAAGATCGGCCGCGGCCAGCGTCAGATCGTCGACCGCGATCCCCGCCTCGGCGGCCTTGCGCAGCACCGAACAGACCCTGGCATGGGCGTACTGGACGTAAAAGACAGGGTTGTCCCTGGACTGCTCCAGCACCTTGTCGAAGTCGAAATCCAGGGGCGCGTCGTTCTTGCGCGTGAGCATCACGAAGCGGGTGACATCGGGGCCCACCTGCTCGACCACGTCGCGCAGGGTCACGAAGGTGCCCGCGCGTTTGCTCATCTTGAAGGGTTCGCCGTTCTTGTAGAGCTTGACCAGCTGCGTGAGCTTGATGTCGAGCGGCACGCGGGCGTCGGACAGCGCGGCGACGGCGGCTTTCATGCGTTTCACGTAGCCGCCGTGATCGGCGCCGAAGACGTCGATCAGCTGGTCGAAGCCGCGCTCGATCTTGTCGTAGTGATAGGCGATGTCGGGGGCGAAATAGGTCCAGGCGCCGTCGGATTTCATGATCGGCCGGTCCACGTCGTCGCCGTGTTCGGTGGATTTGAACAGCGTCTGCTCGCGCGGCTCCCAATCCTCGGGGGTCTTGCCCTTGGGCGGCTCCAGCACGCCCACGTAGATCAGACCCCTGGCGCGCAGCGCCTCGATCGCCGCCTCGATCCGGCCCGTCCCGTAAAGCGATTTCTCGCTGAAAAAGACATCCATCTCGACGCCCAGCGCCTTCAGGTCGTCGCGGATCAGCCCCATCATCTTGTCGGTGGCATAGGCGCGCACCTCGGCCAGCCACACGTCCTCGGGCTGATCGACATAGGCGGTGCCGACCTCGGCCGCCAGCGCCTCGCCCACCGTGATCAGGTATTCGCCCGGATAGGTGCCGTCCTCGAAGGCGACGCTCTCGCCATGCGCTTCGAGGTAGCGCAGGTAGACCGAGCGGGCCAGCACATCGACCTGCGCGCCGCCGTCGTTGATATAGTATTCGCGGGTCACGTCGTAGCCCGCGTAATCCAGAAGGCTCGCCAGCGCGTCGCCGAACACCGCGCCGCGGGTGTGGCCCACGTGCAGGGGTCCGGTGGGGTTGGCCGAGACGTATTCGACATTGACCTTCTCGCCCCGCCCCATCGCCGAGCGGCCAAAGCCCGCGCCATCGGCCAGCACCAGGTCGATCACGCCCTGCCAGACCGCCGGCGCCAGCCGCAGGTTGATGAAACCCGGCCCGGCCACCTCGGCGATCTCGATGCGGTCATCGTCGGCCAGCCGGCCGGCCAGCGCCTCGGCGATCTCGCGCGGCTTGGCTTTCGCCGGCTTGGCCAGCACCATCGCGGCGTTGGTGGCCATGTCGCCATGGGCGGCATCGCGCGGCGGCTCGACCGCGACGTTGGCGAAATCCAGCCCCTCGGGCAGCGCGCCCTCGGCCTGCATCGCGGCGAGGCTGTCGATCACGAGCGCGCGGATGTCGGTGAACAGGTTCATGTCATGCGTCCTATGGGTCGGGCGTGATCTACCACGGGAACGCGGGGCGTCAACCGGCCTCGGCCTGCGCCTCGTCGGGCGGGCTCAGCGACAGCAGGCTGCTGCCCTCGCCCGCGCGCAGATCTTCGTCGCTATCGGCCACCAGCCTCAGCGCGCCCGTGGGCGCGATCACGCCCAGCACGACCGACTCGGGGTTGGCCTCGCGCCAGGTTTCCAACGGGTAATCCTCGGTCAGCCCGGTCAGGCGGATGCGCCAGCCTTCGGTCATCAGGCGGTTCATTTCGTAATACCCGTGCCCGCCGCCGATCGGCCTGCCGCCCAGCGTGGCAGGCAGCGCGTGGCGCCGGCTCTTCTGCTTGGCACGCTTGAGCTGAAAGACGTTCTCGCGGCCGAATTCGGGCGCCACGTCGGTGGCCACCAGCGTGTTGTAGGCATCGTTGTCGGTGGCCGCGATCACCATGCCGTAGCTGACCAGTTCGACGCTGTGCTCGGCGGTTTCCGAAAGGATGTCACCGTAGAAGGTGGGCAGCCCCGCCTCTCGCGCGCGGCTCAGCCGCGCCCGGTTTGGGTCGGCGATCAGCACCGGCAGCTCGGCCCGTTTCAGCGCCTCGCCCAGAGCCGTGGCAAAGCGCGAGCCACCGACGATCAGCACCCCCGGCGTCTGCGCCCCGGCCAGCCCCAGAGCGCGGGCCAGCGGCGCCAGCGAGAACCCGTGCATCACCACCGTCGCGGCCACCAGCGCAAAGGCCAGGGGCGCGACCCGCGCGCCGTCCTCGAAGCCCAGCGATGTCAGCCGCTCGCCGAAAAGCCCCGCCACGGCCACCAGCACCACGCCGCGCGGGCCGGTCAGCGCCACCAGCCAACGCTCGGGCCAGGGCACGCGCGAGAACGCCAGCGAGGCCAGCACCGTCACCGGGCGCGCGATCAGCACCATCACGGCCACGAAGGCCGCCGCGCGCCAGTCGAGCATGGCCAGCGTTTCGACCTTCATGTTGGCCGCCAGCAGGATGAACACGCCCGACACCAGCAGAATCGTGGCGTGTTCCTTGAACCGGCGCATCTCGGCGTAAGAGGGCAGATCGGCATTGGCGATGACCAGCCCCATCACCGTGACCGCCAGCAGGCCGCTTTCGTGCAGCACCCAGTCTGACAGCGCGAAGGCGCCCAGCAGCACGGCGAACAGCACCGGAACCTTCATGTATTCGGGCACCAGCGCCCGGCGGAACGCGGCCGAGATGCCCCAGCCCGCGAGGACGCCGAGGACCAGTGCAAAGGCGATGCCGCGGACCATGTCCCAGGCCGCGTCGCCGGGCGACAGCGGCGAGGCCAGCACGATCACCACCTCGAAGGCCAGCACCGCGGCCAGTGCGCCCACGGGGTCGTTGACGATGGCCTCCCATTGCAGCAATTGCGCGGGGCGGCGCGCCAGCCGCGCCTGGCGCAGCAGCGGCGCGATCACCGTGGGGCCGGTCACGATCATGATGCCGCCGAACACGGCCGAGGTCGCCCAGCCCAGCCCGGCCACGTAATGCAGCGCCAGCGAGGACAGAAGCCACCCAAGCGGCGCGCCGATCACCACCAGCCGCGCCACCCCCGGCGCGGCATCGCGCAGCGAATGCAAGTTCAGCGTCAACCCGCCTTCGAACAGGATGATCGCCACGGCGATTGCCACCATCGGCCCCATCAGGTCGCCGATATCGCGCGCCGGGTCGAACAGACCCGTCGCGGGCCCGACGATCAGCCCCGCCAGCAGCATCAGCACGATCGCCGGCAACCGCAAACGCCATGCCAGCCATTGCGCCCCCACCCCCAATGCGCCCACGAGAGCGAAGGCCATCACCGGCGCCATCGCGCCTTCCGCCCCTGTCGCCATGATCCGTCCTTTCAGCCTGAGCCGCCCAGAAGGCGGGCATGTTCTTGCAGCGCGAAGCGATCGGTCATGCCCGCGATATAGTCGGCCACGATACGCGCCAGCGCGGTCTCGCCGGGCGCCGCGGCCACGTCTTCGCGCCATTTCTCGGGCAATAGCTCAGTCCGCTTCAGGTAGAGCGGGAACAGGCCCTCGACCACCTTGGTGACCTCGGCGCGCACCTTCATCACCGAGGGCGCGCGGTACATCCGCGCGAACAGAAAGGCCCGGATCTGCTTGAGATCGGCCCAGAGCGCATCGGAAAACCGGATGACCGGCCGGCCCATGTGGCGCACATCGGCGGGGCTGTCGGGCCGGGTTTCGGCCAGCACCGCCTGGGCCTGGGCGATAACGTCACCCACCATCACTCCGAAAACCCGCCGCAGCGCCTCGTGCCGGCGCCGCTTGGGATCGAGCCCGGGGTGGGCCGCGTCGACCTCGGCATAGCAGGCCCCCACGATGGGCAGCGCGGCGATGTCGGCCTCGGTGAACAGCCCCGCGCGCAGGCCGTCATGCAGGTCATGGTTGTTATAGGCGATGTCGTCGGCCAGCGCGGCCACCTGCGCCTCGGCGCTGGCATGGGTGGAAAGCTCCAGATCGTGGCGGGCATTGTACTCGGCCAGCGCGTAGGGCAGTTCGCCGCCCACCGGGCCGTTATGCTTGGCGATGCCTTCCAGCGTCTCCCAGGTCAGGTTCAGACCGTCGAACCCCGCATAGTGGCGCTCCAGCCGCGTCACGATCCGGATCGCCTGGGCGTTGTGGTCGAACCCGCCATAGGGCGCCATAAGCGCGGCCAGCGCATCCTCGCCGGTATGGCCGAAGGGGGTGTGGCCCAGATCGTGGGCAAGCGCCACGGCCTCGGTCAGTTCCTCGTTCAGGCCCAGGGCACCGGCAACGGTGCGCGCCACCTGCGCCACCTCGATGGAATGGGTCAGCCGCGTGCGGAAATTGTCGCCCTCATGCACCACGAAGACCTGTGTCTTGTGCATCAGCCGACGGAAGGCCGAGGAGTGGATGATCCGGTCGCGGTCGCGCTGAAAGCATGAGCGGAAGGCGCTTTCGTCCTCCGGATAGAGCCGCCCCCGCGTGTCTTCGGGCCGGCAGGCATAGGGTGCCAGCATGTCGTCCCCGTTCTTGTCGTCGCCTGACCAGCCCCATATATTCGAGATATAACGGTTTTCATACGGGATTTGCCGAGATGACGCTCACCCTGCCCCCCAAAGTGACCGAGCGCGCCTTCGCGCGGCTGTCAGAAATCGGCGTCGCCGCCCAGGGCAAGGCCCTGCGCGTCGCGGTCGAGGGCGGCGGCTGCTCGGGCTTTCAGTACGAGATCACGCTCGACGCCCCCTCCGAGGACGACCTGGTGCTCGAACGCGGCGGCGAAAAGGTGGTCATCGACAGCGTGTCGCTGCCTTTCCTGTCCGACGCGACGATCGATTTCAGCGAAGAACTGATCGGCGCGCGCTTCACGATCGACAACCCCAATGCAAGTAGCTCCTGCGGCTGCGGCACCTCGTTCTCGATGTGACGCGAATCCGGGCGCCTCACGCAACTGTGACCCGTCGTGCCGGTGATTTTCATCGCACGTGTCACAACGCCGCGTAGAACGATCCGCGGAAAAAATGCTACGGAAAATCGTGACCTGTCCGTTTTAGGTCCGCGTTGCGACGCATCCACAACCTTTGGAGAGACTACATGCGCAAGATCGTTCTTACGGCCGTTTTGGCCGCGCTGCCCGCCACCGCCATGGCCGAGGGGCTTGAAGACCTCGTCGAGGCGCGCCGCGGCTATTACAAACTGCTCGGCGCCAACATGGGCGAACTGGTCGCCATGGTGAAGGGCGAGGCCGAGTATGACGGCGCCACCGCCCAGACCCATGCCGCCAACCTCGTCACGCTGACGAACTACAACCTCGGCCATCTCTACGCCCCCGGCACGTCGAAAGCCGACCTGCCCGGCGAGACCCGCGCCCTTCCCGAGATCTGGGACGACATGGCCGGCGTGCAGGAAAAGGGCATGGCCTTCGTCGAGGCGGTGAACGAGTTGAACGAGGTCGCCGGTCTCGACAAGGCCGAACTCGCCGCGGGCGTGCAAAAACTGGGCGGCACCTGCAAGGGCTGCCACGACGACTACCGCGCCAAGGACTTCTAAGCCATGAAGGACACGAGCACCGCGCGCGACGCCGACGGCGAAACGCTGGAAACCGTCCGGGTCTGGGACCCGCTGCTGCGCCTGTTCCACTGGTCGCTGACGATCGCGGTCGTCGGCGCCTGGGGGCTGGGCAAGTTCGGCCCCGACATCATGACCCTGCATTTCTACTTCGGCTACGCGGTGCTCGGCCTTCTTGCCTTCCGGTTGCTCTGGGGCCTCATCGGCCCCGAGCATGCCCGGTTTTCCAACTTCGCCTACGGGCCCGGCAAGATTGCCCGCTACGTCGGACGCATCTTCGCCAGGCGGCCCAGCTACTGGCGCGGGCATAACCCGGTGGGCGGGTTGTTCGTGTTTTTCTTGCTGGGCGTGCTGGCGGTGCATGCCGGCACGGGGCTGTTCGCCGACCCCGAGGATTACATCAACGTCGGCCCGCTGGCCGGCTGGGTCAGCAACGACGGGGCCCGCACCGCGCTGTCTTGGCACGCGATGCTCAGCTGGGTGGTGCTGGGGCTTGTCGCGCTGCACATCGCCGCCATCGCCTTTTACAAGAAATGGAAGGGCGAAAACCTGATCCGCCCGATGGTGACCGGGCGCAAGACCGTTCGCAAGGACGGCTAGGGCCGCGACCGCGCAACGCCGACAGGGCCGGCGCCGGGGGCGCAATGCGGATGGCCGCTGCGCTGCGAATTGCCGAAATGCGATCGCCCCGCCTGCATCGCGCACAACGCCCGCGAAGCGCCTGGCGCCGTCTGCGTCGGCCGTCGGGTCACGGCCCCCTTGCGCCTTGCACCCGGACCTGCGTAGGCCAGCGCCATGACCAGTGATCATCCCTGCATCATCATCGGCGCCGGCGCGGCCGGGCTGATGTGCGCCGCCCATGCCGGGCCCGGCACGCTGCTGATCGACCATGCCGCGGTCCCGGGCGAAAAGATCCGGATCTCGGGCGGCGGGCGGTGCAATTTCACCAACCTTTATTGCGGTCCCGAGAATTTCCTGTCGGACAACCCCCACTTCGCCAAATCGGCGCTGGCCCGCTTTACCCAGTGGGATTTCATCGATCTGGTGGACCGCCACGCCATCGCCTGGCATGAAAAGTCACTGGGGCAGCTCTTTTGCGACGACTCGGCCCGCCAGATCGTTTCGATGCTGCGCGACGAGGCGCGCCGCGGCGGTGCCGTGCTGCGCCTCGGCGTGTCGGTGGCCGAGATCGACCATCGTGACGGGCAGTTCGTGCTGACGCTGTCGACCGGCGAGACGGCGACCGCCCCGGCGCTGGTGCTGGCCACGGGCGGCAAGTCGATCCCCAAGATGGGCGCCACCGATTTCGCCTACCGCGTCGCCCGGCAATTCGGCCACAGGGTGACCGACACGCGGCCCGCGCTGGTGCCGCTGACGCTGTCGGGCGCGCCGCTCGAGGCGCTGAAACCGCTGGCGGGGGTCAGCCTGCCGGTGCGTGCGGCCTGCAACGGCGCGGGGTTCGACGAGGCGCTGCTCTTCACCCATCGCGGCCTGTCGGGCCCCGCGGTTCTCCAGGTGTCGTCGTACTGGCGCGAGGGCGATGCGGTGGCGCTGGACCTGCTGCCGGGGCGGGACGCCCTCGCCGCGCTGCGCGCCCTGCGCGCCGAGGCCGGGCGCAAGAGCCCCGCCAACGCGCTGGCCGCGCTCTTGCCCGGCCGCCTGGCCGCGCATCTGGGCGCCAGTCTCGCGCCGCGGGGCAACATGGCCGACCTCTCCGACGCGGCGCTGCGCGACATGGCCGCCGCCCTGTCGGACTGGCGCATCACCCCCTCGGGCAGCGAGGGCTACCGCACCGCCGAGGTCACGCTGGGCGGCGTCGCGACCGACGCGCTGGACGCGCGCAGCATGGAAAGCCGCAACCAGCCCGGGCTTTACGTGATCGGTGAGGCGGTGGACGTGACCGGCTGGCTGGGCGGGTACAATTTCCAGTGGGCCTGGTCCTCGGGCTGGGCCGCGGGCACCGCCATCGCGGCCCGGCGCGCCGCCGGGGCTGGTCAGGGTGCCGCCGCGCGCTAAAACCCGGTAACATCGCTTTGCACGCAAGGGCCCGGTGGCGCCATGACCGTCGTTCTGATGCTGGGTTCGGGCCCCTCGGTCACCGCCTGCCGCGCATGGCCGCGCGCGCCCTTCGACCGGATCGTGGCGATCAACAACGCCTGGCGCGTGCGCCCCGACTGGGACGACCTGGTGACGCCCTACGACTTTCCGCCCCGACGCATGCCGCCCGCGACCGACGCCCGCCAGCGCCTGATCCGCGAGGCGGACTTCATCCCCGCGGTCAATGCCTTCGGCGGCATTGTTTACGCGGGCGCAACAATGACCTTTACCGCCGCCTATTGGGCGCTTTTCGCGCTGCGCCCCAAGGTCATCGGCTTTCTCGGCTGCGACATGGTCTACCCTACCACAGGCCCCACCCATTTCTACGGTCAGGGAACGCCCGACCCGTTGCGCGCCGACGTCACCCTGCAATCGCTCGAAGCCAAGGCCGCGCGGTTGATGATCTGCGCGGCGCGGCAGGGCTGTGCGCTGGTCAACCTGTCGCGCGGCCCCAGCCGGCTGGTCTTTCCCCGCGGCACGCCCAAGGCGCTGGCCGCCGCCCTGCCCCTGCCCCATGACGGCGCGCTGGCCGCCGCCGCCGGGGTGCAGGAGGCGGCGCTGGGCTATCGGGTGCCTTCGGGCCGCTACTGGGACGAGACGCAGGGCTTTGACGCCGGGGCGCTTTCGGCGCTCGACGCGCTGTGGCTGGCCGCCTCCGGCCACCGCCCCGCCCGCGAGATGACCGCCTGACCCTGCGGGCATGGACTTTCGCCGCGCCGCCGGGGATAGTCCGGCCGACAAGGGGACAGACCGCCATGCAGATTGCGACCTTCAACATCAACGGCGTCAAGGCGCGCCTGCAGACCGTGCTCGACTGGCTCGACGCTGCCGCCCCCGACGTGGCGCTTTTGCAGGAGATCAAGTCGGTCGACGAGGCGTTCCCGCGCGAGCCGTTCGAGGATCGCGGCTACAACCTCGAAACCCACGGCCAAAAGGGCTTCAACGGCGTGGCGATCCTGTCGAAGCTGCCGCTGGAGGACGTCGCCCGCGGCCTGCCGGGCGATGACGGCGACGAACAGGCCCGCTGGATCGAGGCCACGGTGGTCGGCACCCGCGCAGTGCGCCTCTGCGGGCTCTACCTGCCCAACGGCAACCCCGCGCCGGGGCCGAAATTCGACTACAAGCTGTGCTGGATGAAACGGCTGGAGGCCCGCGCGCGCGACCTTTTGGCGGCCGAAGAACCGGCGGTGATGGCGGGCGATTACAACGTCATCCCCCAGGACGAAGACGCCGCCCGCCCCGAGGCGTGGAAGGACGATGCGCTGGCCCTGCCGGAAGCCCGCGCCGCCTTTCGCCGCGTTCTCAACCTCGGCTTCACCGAGGCGTTTCGCGCCCGCACGCGCGGGCCCGGCCACTATTCGTTCTGGGATTACCAGGCCGGCGCCTGGAACCGCAACGACGGCATCCGCATCGACCACGCGCTGCTGACCCCGCAAGCCGCCGACCTGCTGACCGACTGCCGGATCGAGACCGAGATGCGCGGACGCGAGAAACCCTCGGACCACGTGCCGCTCTGGATCACGCTGGACGCCTGAGCCCGATTAGTCCGACCGGGCCGTGACGTCGTGCTGGTAGAGCCAGTCGAACCGGTCGGCCAGGAATCCCGGCGCCAGCTTGTTGGCGAGCCTGAGCGCGCCATGGGCGGCCCCGCGGATCGGCGGGGCGGAGATGTGATAGGCCCAGGCGTTGCGGCTGGCGGCCTCGACCACGCGCTCGGTGCGGGGGCGGCGCGCGGCCTGGTAAGCGGCCAAGGCCATTTCCATCGTGTCGTACCGGGCCAGCGCCTCGGTCAGCACCCAGGCGTCCTCCAGCGCCATGTTGGCGCCCTGGGCCAGGAACGGCAGGGTCGGGTGCGCCGCGTCCCCCATGATCGCAGCCGGGCCCTTGTACCAGGTCTCGGCCACCCTGTGGCGGAACAGCCCCCAGAGGTAAACCTCTTCCACCCGATCAAGCAGCGCGCGCAGTTCCGGCGGGAATTCGGCGAACGCGGCACGCAGGTTCGCCGGGTCGTCGGGGTGGTTCCAGCCCTCCTCGGTCCATGCGCTGCGTTCCTCGACCGCGACGATGTTCACCGATTGCCCGCCACGCAGCGGGTAATGCACCAGATGCCTGTTGGGCCCGATATGGTTGATGGCGAAGGGCGGCACGGGGCCGTCTGCGCGCACGACGGCGCGCCACGCCACCTGCCCGGTAAAAAACGGCCGCGCATGCGAGTTGAGCGCGCTGCGCACCACCGAATGCAACCCGTCGGCTCCGACCAGAAGATCGGCCTGCAACTTGGCGCCCTGGGCGGTGGTCAGCCGCGCGCCCCCGGGGTCGAGTTCCAGCCGCGTGATCTCGTGCAACAGCCGGATCGACACGCCGGCCGCCCGCGCCGCCTCGGCCAGAAGCGCGATAAGGTCGGCCCGGTGGACGAGGTAATAGGGATAGGCGTTGCGCGTCAGGTCGAGCCGCATCACCTCGCGCCCTTCGCGATGGTCGCGCAGCACCACCGCGTCGGCGCGCACAGCGCTTTCGCCCAGGCCCCGTTCCAGCCCCAGCGCCCTGAGCACGGCCACGCCGTTGGGGCTGATCTGCAGCCCCGCGCCGACCTCGCGGATCGCCTCGGACTTTTCCAGCACGGTCACGTCGGCGCCGCGCCGGGCCATGGCCGTGGCGGCACAGAGCCCGGCGATGCCGGCCCCCAGGATGGTGATCTTGCGCCCGCTCAACGTCATGCGCTTCCCCTCCCGGAAGCCTGCAGCCGGGCCCGTGGGCCAGCCCGCCCGATCAATCGTCGCGATGTACCCGCTCGCGGCGTTCGTGGCGTTCCTGGGCTTCCAGGCTCAGCGTCGTGGTCGGCCGTGCGTCCAGCCGCTTCAGCGAAATCGGCTCGCCGGTTTCCTGGCAATAGCCGTATTCGCCCTCCTCGATGCGGCGCAGCGCAGAGTCGATCTTGGCGACCAGCTTGCGCTGGCGATCGCGGATCCGCAATTCGAGCGCGCGGTCGGTTTCCTCGCTCGCGCGGTCGGCGATGTCGGGGATGTTGCGCGCACCGTCCTGCAGCCCCTCGATGGTGCTCTTGCTTTCGTCCAGCACTTCGGTTTTCAGGGCATTCAGCTTGCGGCGGAAATACTCGAGCTGGCGCTCGTTCATAAACGGCTCGTCTTCGGCGGGCCGGTAATCTTCGGGCAAGAAAACTTCGGCTTTCATCCCTGCTCCCTCGGTACGGGCCGGGCCTGCCGCTCCCTGCGGGGCGCGACCCCCCGGCGATCCTGCGGCAGCGTGTAGCCCAAGCGCGCGCCCGTGTCACTAGCCGATCTGCCGAATTTCAGGCCCTTGCAGCGCAGAGTTGCGGCGCTATGGTCGCCGGCAGGATCGCCCTGCCCGCCGAGGATGCCCGATGAAGTTCGCCGGAACCGAAACCTATGTCGCCGATGACGACCTCGCGCTCGCCGTCAACGCCGCGATCACGCTGGAACGGCCGCTTCTGGTCAAGGGCGAACCGGGCACCGGCAAGACGGAACTTGCCCGCCAGGTGGCCGAAAGCCTGAACCTGCCGATCATCGAATGGCACATCAAGTCGACCACCCGCGCCCAGCAGGGGCTCTACGAATACGACGCCGTCTCGCGCCTGCGCGACAGCCAGCTCGGTGACGAGCGCGTGCACGACATCGCCAACTACATCAAGCGCGGAAAGCTGTGGGATGCCTTCGCGGCCACCGAAAAGGTGGTGCTGCTGATCGACGAGATCGACAAGGCCGATATCGAGTTTCCCAATGACCTGCTGCAGGAACTCGACCGGATGGAGTTTCACGTTTACGAAACCGGCGAGACGGTGCGCGCCGCGACGCGGCCCATCGTGATCATCACATCGAACAACGAGAAGGAGTTGCCCGACGCCTTCTTGCGGCGCTGTTTCTTCCACTACATCCGCTTCCCCGACGCCGAGACGATGAAGCGAATCGTCGAGGTGCATTTCCCCGGCATCAAGGAGCGGCTGCTGACCGCCGCGCTGACGCAGTTTTACGAGATCCGCGAGATGAACGGGCTGAAGAAGCGGCCGTCGACCTCGGAAGTGCTCGACTGGCTGAAGCTGTTGCTCGCCGAAGACCTCACGCCCGAGGACCTGCGCCGCGACGCCAAGTCGGCGCTGCCCAAGCTGCACGGCGCATTGCTGAAAAACGAGCAGGACGTGCAGCTTTTCGAGCGGCTGGCCTTCATGGCGCGGCGGGGCGGTTGAGGGCAGGCACCGACACGCCCTCCCGAACAGGGCTCGGTCGCCCCATGGCCGCTTGCGGAGATCGGATTCGCCTTGCTTCGCAACGCGATCCGACGGGGTATTTGGACCAAGCAGAAGCAGGCGATGGGTTCTTCTGGCCGCAAATATCCCGGGGGGAGTCCGAAGGACGGGGGGCAGCGCCCCCCAGCGCCGCCGCAATGCCGGTGTCCGCTCCATCCGGCACAGCGAACCGGCATGACCACCGCGACAGCCCCGTTCGCACCCGCCGGACCACGGCGCGCCCTTGCGCCCCCTTCCCGCCCATGTGATCGGCGCGCCGCTTGCACATGCGGCGAACGCCCGTATCCTGTGGCTCCGATCCCCGAAGGACCCGCAGCCCCGATGCCCGATCCGATCATCCGTCCGCTCCGCAGCGACGACCGCGCCGCCTGGGACCGGCTGTGGGGCGCCTACCTAGACTTTTACCAGACAGCTCTGCCCCCAGAGGTTTACGAGGCGACCTTTACCCGGCTTCTCGACCCGGGCATGCCAGACATGAACGGGTTGATCGCGATCGAGGACGGCACCCCGACCGGCCTTGTCCATTACATCCGTCACCGGCACTGCTGGCGGGTCGAGGATGTCTGCTACCTGCAGGACCTCTTCGTCGACGCCGAGGCGCGCGGCGGCGGCATCGGTCGCGCGCTGATCGAGGCGGTCTATGCCGCGGCAGACGCCGCCGGCACGCCCTCGGTCTACTGGCTGACCCAGGAGTTCAACGATTCCGCCCGGCAGCTTTACGACCGCATCGGCCGGTTCACCCCCTTCGTCAAATATGTGCGGGGCTAAAGCGATGCAGCGCTGGCTGATCCTCGCCGCGCTCGCGCTCGGCGCCTGCGCGGCCCCGTCCGACGACATCGCCGCCCGCCGCAGCGCGCCCACCGGGCAACTGCCGCCCATGAAAACCTTTTCGATCGCCCGGCCGCGCGCACCCGCCCGGCCGAATGCGCTGATCGCCAAGGATTTCCTCGACCTCGCCTTTCGGATGGAAAGCGGCCGGGAGCTGCCGGTGCTCACCCGCTTTGCCGAGCCGATCACGCTGCGCGTCAACGGCGCCGCGCCGGCCAGCCTCGGGCCCGACCTGGCCGCCCTGCTCGGCCGTCTGCAGCGCGAGGCGGGCATCGGCATCCGCCGCGTGCCCGCCGCTGCGCCGGCCAACATCACCGTCGAGATCGTGCCGCGGGCCACCCTGCAGCGCGCCGTGCCGCAGGCCGCCTGCTTCGTCGCGCCGCGGGTGGACAGCTGGGAGGCCTACCGCCGCGCCCGCCGCAGCCGCACGCTGGACTGGACGACCCTGGCCCGGCGCGAAAAGGTGGCCATCTTCCTGCCCGGCGATGTCAGCCCGCAGGAGGTGCGCGACTGCCTGCACGAGGAAATCGCCCAGGCGTTGGGGCCGCTCAACGACCTTTACCGGCTGCCCGAGAGCGTTTTCAACGACGACAATTTCAACACCGTCCTGACCGGGTTCGACATGCTGATCCTGCGCGTCTACTACGCGCCGGAGCTGAGAAACGGCATGAGCCGCGAGGCGGTGGCCGACCGCCTGCCCGCCATTCTCGCCCGGCTCAACCCGGCGGGCCAGCGCCCCGCGCCGCCGCCCCTGCCAGAAACCCCGCGCGCCTGGATCGAGACGATCGAAACCGCGCTCGGCCCCGGCACCGCGCCCGGCCGCCGCCGCGACGCCGCCACCCGCGCGGTGGCCATCGCCCGCGGACAGGGCTGGTCCGACACGCGGCTGGCCTTCAGCCTGTTCGCGCAGGGGCGGCTCGCGCTGGCCGAGAACGGCGAGCTGGCGCTGGCCTCTTTCCTGCAGGCCGGGCAGATCTATGCAGGCTCGACCGAAACGCGGGTGCAGGCCGCCCATGTGGCGATGCACCTGGCCGCCTTTGCGCTGTCGGCGGGCCAGCCCGATGCCGCCCTTGGCGTGATCAATGCCCATCTCGCCGCCACCGCCCGGGCGCAGAACGCGGCCCTGCTGGCAACGATGATGATGATCAAGGCCGAGGCGCTGGACGATCTCGGCCGCCCGGCCGAGGCGCGGGCGGTGCGCCTCGACAGCCTCGGCTGGGCGCGCTATGGCTTCGGCGCGGACAAGGAGGTGCGCGCCCGACTTTCCGATATCGCGGCGCTCAGCCCGGGGAGGCGACCATGATCGTGATACCGGCCGCGCTTGCCGGCGCGCTTTGGGGCGGGCTTCTGGCCCGGCGGCGCAAGGGCAACGGCTACGACATAGCGCAATACGCGGCGGGCTACGGCATCGCCTTCGCGCTGCTGGGCCTCTTTGCCTCGGTACTGCTCGACCGTCTGTACTAGACCGATGTTCCTGCCCTTCTTCCATGCCCTGCGCGATGCCGGCATCCCGGTCTCCCTCAGAGAGTACCTGAGCTTTCTGGAGGGGCTGAACGCGGGGCTGGTGACCTACGACGTCGAGGGGTTCTACTACCTGGCGCGCACCGCGATGGTGAAGGACGAGCGCCATCTCGACCGGTTCGACCGGGCCTTCGCCCAGGCGTTCGAGGGGCTCGAAGCGATCCCGATGGAGGCGGTGGTCGAGGCCGTCGACCTGCCCGGCGACTGGCTGAAGAGGCTGGCCGAAAAGCACCTGAGCGAGGCCGAAAAGGCCGAGATCGAGGCGCTTGGCGGGTTCGACAAGCTGATGGACACGCTGAAAGAGCGCCTGAAGGACCAGCAGGGCCGCCACCAGGGCGGCAACAAGTGGATCGGCACCGCCGGCACCTCGCCCTTCGGCGCCTACGGCTACAACCCCGAGGGCGTGCGCATCGGGCAGGACGAAAGCCGCCACCGCCGGGCGGTCAAGGTCTGGGACAAGCGCGAGTTCCGCAATCTCGACGACAGCGTGGAGCTGGGGACCCGCAACATCAAGGTGGCGCTGAAACGGCTGCGCCGCTGGGCCCGAGAAGGCGCGCATGAAGAGCTGGACCTCGACGGCACGATCCGCGCCACCGCCGACCACGGCTATCTCGACGTCAAGACCCGGCCCGAGCGGCACAACGCGGTCAAGGTGCTGCTCTTCTTCGACGTGGGCGGGTCGATGGACGACCATATCAAGGTGGTCGAAGAGCTGTTCTCGGCCGCGCGGACCGAGTTCAAGCATCTCGAGCACTACTATTTCCACAACTGCCTTTACGAAGGCGTCTGGCGCGACAACGCCCGGCGCTGGGACGCCCAGACCCCCACCTGGGAGGTGCTCAACACCTACGGGCCCGATTACAAATGCATCTTCGTGGGCGACGCGGCGATGTCGCCCTACGAGGTGCTTTACCCCGGCGGCGCCAACGAACACTGGAACGCCGAGGCAGGGCAGGTCTGGCTGGAACGCGCCCGCGCACAATGGCCCGACCACCTGTGGATCAACCCCACGCGCGAACGGTTCTGGGAATACACCCAGTCGATCGGCATGATCCGAGAGATCTTCGACGGGCGCATGGTGCCGATGACGCTTGAAGGAATCGAGCGGGGGATGAAAATGCTGGGGCGTTAAATCGTTCCAGAGGTATCCGTTTCATGCCACGTCATTTCACCGACGACGAATATGCCGCCCGCGTCGCCCGTGCCGCCGCCGCGCTCCGCCAGGCCGGGCTCGACGCGCTGCTGATCTTCGCCCCCGAAAGCATGTACTGGCTGACCGGCTACGACACGTTCGGATTTGCCATGTTCCAGTGCATGGTGCTGGATGCCGACGGCCGGATCGACCTGCTGACCCGCACCCCCGACCTGCGCCAGGCGCTGTTCACCTCGACCCTGCCGCGCGAACGCATCCATATCTGGCAAGACGCCGCCGGGGCCGCGCCCGAGCGCGCACTTGCCGCGCTGCTGGACAGGCTCGGCATCGCGGGCCGGGTCGGCATCGAAACCCGGACGGCGGGGCTGACCGCCCATAACGGGGGCATGGTGGCCGGCGCGGTCGAGGGGCTGGAAGAGGCCAACGAGATCATCCGCGATCTGCGCCGGGTCAAATCGCCCGCCGAGATCGCCCATCACCGGCGCGCCGCGGCGCTGGCCGACGCCGCGCTCGACGCCGCGCTCGGCTGTCTCGGGCCGGGCGCCTTCGAGGGCGACATCCTGGCCGCGATGCAGGGCGCCATGCTGAAAGGCGGCGGCGAGCCCGCGGCGAACGAGATCATCCTCGGCTCGGGCCAGGCGGCGCTGATGTGCCGGTCTTTCGCCGGGCGCTGGCGGCTGGGCGAGGAGGACCAGGTGACCATCGAATGGGCCGGCAGCCATGCCCGCTATCACGCGGCGATGATGCGCACCGTCGTGATCGGCCCGGTACCCGCGGCGCAGCGGCGAATGTACGACGCCGCCCGCGCGGCGCTTGTGGCCTGCGAGGCGGCGATGCGGCCCGGCGCGCCGATGGGCGATGTCTACGCCGCCCATGCCGAGGTGCTGGACCGCGCGGGCTACAGCCATGCCCGGCTCAGGGCCTGCGGCTACGGCATGGGCGCGGTCTTTGCGCCGATCTGGGTGGATTTCCCGATGTTTTTCGCGGGCAACCCGCAGCCCATGGACGCGGGCCAGGTGTTCTTTCTGCACATGATCCTGATGGACAGCGAGGCGGGGCTTGCCATGAGCCTCGGCCATTCGGTGCTGTTGACCGAAACCGGCCCCGAGCGCCTGTCGCGCCACGCGCCCGATCTGATCGCGCTTTAACCCTTTTCCATACCGGCCCGCGGCCCCATATCTGAACCATGCTGAAGTTCACCCCGATCCTTCTTGCCGTGCTCTATGCGCTGGCGATGTACCGTTTTTCGAGCTGGCGCACGTCGCGCGAGCTGGACGCGCGCTCGTCGGAACTGGCCGATGCGCGGTTGAAATCGCTGACCGACCGGATGGCCAAGGCGCTGGATCTGCCGCGCATCAGGGTGAACCTCTACGAGATCGACCCGGTCAACGGGCTGGCCGCGCCCGACGGGCGCATCTTCCTGACGCGGGGGTTCTACAACCGCTACCGCGATGGCGAGGTCAGCGCCGAGGAACTGGCCAGCGTCATCGCGCACGAGCTGGGCCATGTCGCGCTGGGCCATGCGCGGCGGCGGATGATCGACTTTTCCGGGCAGAACGCGCTCAGGACGGCGCTGGCCATGGTGCTGGGCCGAATCCTGCCGGGCATCGGAATCTACATCGCGAACGCGCTGACCACGCTTCTGGCCGCGCGGCTGAGCCGGCAGGACGAATACGAGGCCGACGCCTATGCCGCGGCCCTGCTGACCAAGGCCGGGATCGGCACCGAGCCGCAGAAATCGCTGTTTTCCAAGTTGGAAAAGCTGACCGAGGCGCGCGGCGGCGCAGTACCCGCCTGGCTGATGAGCCACCCCAAGACCGAGGAACGCGTCCGCGCCATCGAGGCGCTCGAGGCGCGCTGGCAGGCCGTCCCGACGGACTGAGACCACCGCGCGCGCGGCGCCCCTACCGGCCCTCGAACCGCGCCTTGCGCTTTTCCAGAAAGGCCACCACGCCTTCCTTGAAATCCCGGCTTTCGCCGCATTCGCCCTGGAGGTGCGCCTCAAGCGCAAGCTGGGTGTCCAGATCGTTGTCGAAGCTGGCCCTGAGCGCCTGTTTCAGCCGCGTGTAGGTCGCCGTCGGCCCCTCGGCGAGGTGGCGGGCCCGGGCGCGCCACTGGGCCTCGAACCGGTCCTCGGGCACGGCCTCCCAGATCATGCCCCAGTCGGCAGCCTGCCGCGCCGAAATCGGCTCGGCGAACAGCGCGGCGCCCATCGCCTTGGCCAGCCCCATCTGCCGGGGCAGCCAATAGGTGCCGCCAGCATCGGGGATCAGCCCGATCCGGGCGAAGGCCTGCAGAAACATCGCCGTTTCAGAGGCGATCACCACGTCGGCGGCCAGCGCCAGGTTGGCCCCCGCCCCCGCCGCCGCGCCGTTGACAGCGGCGATGGTGGGGATCGGGCAATCGGTGATCGCCTTCAGCATCGGCTCGTATTCGTCGCGCAACACGCGCTCCAGGTCGTGGCTGGCGGTGCTTACCCGGTCGCCCAGGTCCTGCCCCGAACAAAACGCGCGGCCCGCGCCGGTCAGCACCAGCGCGCGCGCCTCGGCCGCGCCGTGGCCGATGGCGTCGAGGATCTCGGCACGCATCTGGGTGTTGAGCGCGTTCATCACCTCGGGGCGGTTCAGCGTGATCACCGCCACATCCGCCTCGACCCGGTATTCTATGACCTTGTAGACCATGGCGCTGCCCTTTCTGCCCCTGCCGCGCGCACCATGGCAAAGGAGCCGGGGGGGCGAAAGGGGCTACTCGCCCATGATCTCTTTCAGGCGGGCCTCTTCCTCGGGCGACAGCCCTTGCTGCGCGGTCTCCTGCCGGCGGCGGCCGCGGATATAGACGAAGGCGATGCCGAGACCCAACAGCAGCATCGCCGGCCCCGCGATATATAGTACGATGTTCGAACCCGTCAGGGTGGGTTGCAGCAGCACGTATTCGCCGTAGCGGTCGACCACGTAGTCCATCACCTCTTCGTCGCTGTCGCCTTCGGTCAGCCGCTCGCGCACCAGCAGCCGCAGGTCCTTGGCAAGCGACGCGTTGGAATCGTCGATATTCTCGTTGCGGCAGACAAGGCAGCGCAGGCCCTTGGATATCTCGCGCGCGCGCTCTTCGAGCGCCGGGTCGGCCAGTATTTCCGAGGGCTCGACCGCGGCGGCCTGCAGCGGCGCGAGCAGGGCAAGGGCCAGGGCAAGGCGTTTGATCATCGGTGTCACTCCGCGGGCACCGCGCCCGAGGGCGGGGTTTGTTTACGCGCGCCGGCCGCGACACGCACGCGCCGGTCCGAAAGGCTCAGCAGCCCGCCCAGCGCCATGATGATCGCACCCGACCAGATCCAGTTGGCAAACGGCTTGATATACGTGCGCACCGCCCACCCGCCGTCGGCCTGCGCATCGCCGATCACGAGGTAGATGTCGCGGAACACGCCGCTATCCAGCGCGGCCTCGGTGGTCGGCATCCCCGCCACCGGATAGACGCGCTTTTCCGGAAACAGCGTCGAGACCCTGTTATCGCCGCGCCAGACGCTCATCGTGCCGGTGGTCGAGATGTAGTTGGGGCCCTCGATGCGTTCGACCTTTTCCAGGACAATGCCGTATTCGCCCACCTCGAACCGCTCGCCCACCTGGGCCACGCGGATGTCTTCCTGTTGCCAGGCCAACAGCGTGGCGATGCCCAGCATGGTGATGCCGAGCCCCGAATGGGCCACCGCCTTGCCCCAGTCGGAGCGCGGCAGCCGGGCCATGCGGCGCAGCTTGGCGCCGGTTCCGCCGCGGCCCGCGCGCACCGACAGATCCACCGCGGCGCCCGCGATCAGCCAGGTGCCCAGCATCACGCCGATCGGCCCCATCGCCGTCTTGCCGGTCTGCATGGCATAGGCCAGCGCGCCCAGCGCGACGGCCAGCCCCAGCGCCGGGGCGAGCCGGCGCAGCGCCTGGCCCAGCCGCGCGCGTTTCCACGGCAGGATGGCGCCGATGGGCAGGATCGCCCCCAGCATCATCATGAACGGCGTGAAGGCCATGTTGAAGAACGGCGCGCCGACCGACAACTTGCGGTCGAAGGCCATCTCGGCCACCAGCGGCCAGATCGTGCCGACAAAGACCACAAGCGCCGAAACCGCCAGCAGGATGTTGTTGAACACCAGCGCCGTTTCCCGGCTGACCAGGCCAAAGACGCCCTTGGCCTCCATCGCGCTGGCCCTTGCGGCAAAGAGCGTCAGCGCACCGCCCATGAACACCGCGAGGATCAGCAGCAGGAACACCCCGCGCTCGGGATCCGAGGCGAAGGCGTGAACGCTGGTGATGACGCCCGAGCGGGTGATGAACGCCCCGATCAGCGAAAACCCGAAAGCGACGATGGCCAGAAGGATCGTCCAGCTTTTCAGCGCCTCGCGCTTTTCCACCACGATCGCGGAATGCAGCAGCGCGGCGGCCACAAGCCATGGCATGAAGCTGGCGTTTTCCACCGGGTCCCAGAACCAGAAGCCGCCCCAGCCAAGCTCGTAATAGGCCCACCACGAGCCCAGCGCGATGCCCACGGTCAGGCAGATCCAGGCGGCCAGCGTCCAGGGCCGCACCCAGCGGCCCCAGGCGGCGTCGACGCGCCCCTCGATCAGCGCGGCCACCGCGAAGGAAAAGCAGATCGAAAGACCGACATAGCCGAGGTAGAGGAAGGGCGGGTGAAAGGCGAGGCCGGGATCCTGCAACAGCGGGTTGAGGTCCTGGCCGTTGAAAGGCGGGAAGGCCAGCCGCTCGAACGGGTTGGAGGTGAACAGGATAAAGGCGAAGAAGGCCACGGCGATGGCCGATTGCACCGCCAGAACCCGCGCCCGCAGGCTGGGCGGCAAGCCGCCGCCGAACCATGCCGCCATGGCGCCGAAAAGCGTCACGATCAGCACCCATAGCAGCATCGAACCCTCGTGGTTCCCCCATACGCCCGAGATCTTGTAGAGCATCGGCTTCAGCGTGTGCGAGTTGGCGACCACGACCCTCAGCGAGAAGTCAGAGGTGACAAACGCGTAGGTCAGCGCCGCAAAGCTGAACGCCGTCAGCAGGAACTGCGCGGTCGCGGCGGGCTGGGCCACGGCCATCCAGCCGCTCCAGCCCTTGTGGGCACCGATGAGGGGGATCACCATCTGCACCAGGGCGACGGCGAAAGCGAGGGTCAGGGCAAAGTGGCCAAGCTCGATAAACATGAGCCATGTCTTAAACTTGACGGCCCCGCACGCCAATGGGTTTTCGCAAGGCACAGGGCGGGGGTTACGCAAACGTGAGCGTTGGGCCGCACGCGGCGATGTCGGGAAGGGGTCCGGCAACCGCATGCGGTATGCCGGGGCCAGCGCCGCCCTCAGCTCGTGGCGTCAGCAACCCGGTACTCTGCCGTCGCCTGCCCGCGCCACGCCGACAGCGCCGCATTCGGCCCCGTCGCCGGCGCCGCCGCGCGTGCCGCCACGCCCAGCGGTGCACGGGCCAGCGTCTCGGCGATGGCGCGCTGGAACTCCTGCCCTTTGGCCTGGTGCCGCGCCCCGAAGTAAAAGCTGACGATCGCGCCCATCAGCCACCAAAGCGGCTCGGGCACCAGCGCAAGCCCCTGCATCCGCGCGGCAAACCAGGCCGGGTCGACCATCGCCGCCACGAACAGCCCCAGCGTGCCGAAGGCCAGCGCCGGGCGCGGCAGGCGGTTCAGCCCGTCCACAACCCGATCGAACGCCGCCCTGCGCGGGTGGGCGAATTCGGCGGCGAACTCGGCCAGCACCGCGTTGCGCAACGCCGCCTCGCGCGCGTCGGCCCCTTCGGCGTTGACACGGAACACCTCGGCCGTCTCGGCCACCACGTTGCGGCCCTGCCCGAAGACCAACGAGAACAAACCCTCGATCAGCCCCATGCCGCGACCCTCGCCCGATGCTCGGCCGCGCTGAGACGATACCGCGGCGCGATGAATTCTTCCGCGCGCAGGATCCAGCCGCCCTTGCCGCCGTCGCGCCGGCGGGCGTATTTGCGGCTGGCCGGGCGGCGGTCGGCGAGCCTGTAATAGTAGTTGCGCCGGGCGATACCGTAGGCGTCGGCGATATGGCCCGGCGCGGCGGCGGCCGCCGCCTCGGCCGCGGCGATGGTCTGCGGGCCGATCACCCCGTCGACCGACACCCGTTGCCCCATGTCGTTCAAGAGCCGCTGCAACAGCCGCACCGCGTTGGGGCCCGCGTTCACGTACATGTCGAAAACCCCCGGCTGAAGCGCCTCGGGCAGCGCGTCGATGCGCGGGCGGCGGAAATAATGCTCGACGAAGATCTCGGCCGCCTCAGCCCGGCCCAACCGCTGCACGTCGCGGGCATCGACCCGACCGTCGCCGGTCAGGTCGATCCCCAGCCGGCGCATCGTGTGCAGGGTGACGCCGTACCTGGTGGGGCCGCCCGGGTCGTCCGGGTCGTTCGCATAGCCGCCCTCTCGGGCGACGATCTCTTCGGCAAGCTGCTGGACGGACCGCATGAAAAACCCCCGGCTTCAATGAAAACCGGGGGCACGATTTCTCGGGCGGGGTTAACGCCGGGCTCAGCTACCGTTCGGTGCCTCGCCCTCCGCGTCGCGGTAGACCCCCTGCTCTTTCAGCGCGTCGACCACTTCCTTGGGCATGTAGCTTTCGTCGTGCTTGGCCAGGATCTCGCTGGCCTCGAACACGCCATCGACCAGGCGGCCGGTGCCGATCATGCCCTGGTTCTCGGCGAAGAGGTCGGGCAGCACGCCCCTGTAGGTGACCGGCACCACAGCGCCGCCATCGGTGACGTTGAACCGCACGGTCTCGCCCTGACCGCGCACCAGGCTGCCCTCCTCGACCAGCCCGCCGATGCGGAACACCTCGGTCGGGGCCGGCGGGGTGTCGGCGATCTGGCTGGGCGAGCGGAAGAAATTGATCCCGTCGCGCATCGCATAGCCGATCAGCCCGGTCGACACCGCCAGCGCCACGAAGGCGACCAGGATCACCTGTATCCGCCGTTTCTTCTTCAGTCCGCGCATGTCTCTCTCCCTTACGGAAAGCAGGGGGCCAGCATCAGCCCCGCCGCCTCGTCGAGCCCCAGCATCAGGTTGGCGTTCTGGATCGCCTGCCCCGACGAGCCCTTGGTCAGGTTGTCGAGCGCGGCGATCACCATCGCCCGGCCCGGCCGCCTGTCGGCCACCACCCCGATATGCACGAAATTCGAGCCGCGCACATGGCGCGTCGAGGGATGCTCGCCCAAGGGCAAAACCTGAATGAAAGTCTCATCTTTGTAGGCGCTTGCCAAGGCGTCATGAATCGCCCCCGCCTCGCCTCTCAGGTAGACGGTGGCCAGAATCCCGCGGTTGGCCGGGATAAGGTGGGGCGTGAACTGCACCTCGACAGGGCGGCCTGCGGCCTTGCTGAACTCCTGGTCGAACTCGCCCAGATGCCTGTGGACGCCGCCCGCGGCATAGGCGTGAAAGCCTTCGGACAGCTCGGCATGCAGCAGGTTTTCCTTCAGCGCACGGCCCGCGCCCGAAACCCCCGCCTTGAGGTCGATCACGATCTCGTCAAGGTCGATCGCCCCGGCCTTTATCAGCGGGATCAGCGCATATTGGCCCGTCGCGGCGTTGCAGCCGGTGCCGGCAACCAGCCGGGCGGCGCGAATCTCTTCGCGGTAGTACTCGGTCAGGCCGTAGACGGCCTCGGCCTGCATCTCCGGCGCGGCGTGGGGCTTGCCATACCATTTCTCGTAGGCGGCCGGGTCGCGCAGCCGGAAATCGGCGGAGAGGTCGACGATCTTCAGATCGCGCGGCAGCTCCTTGATGACGGCCTGGCTGGTGGCGTGGGGCAGCGCGCAGAACGCCAGGTCGATGCCGGAAAAGTCGATTTCCTCGATCTTCACGAGGTCCGGCAGGTCGAGATGGCGCAGATGGGGAAAGACGGCGGCCATGGGCTGGCCGGCCTTGCGCTCGCCCGACAGCGCGGCGATGCGCAGATCGGGATGGGTGGCGATCAGCCGGACAAGCTCGGCCCCGGTATAGCCCGAGGCGCCGAGGATGGCGATAGAGTGGGTCATTGAACGACCTTCCTGGAACGTGACGGATATTTAGGGAATGGACGCGCGCCGCGCAATCACGCCGCGGCGAATTCGATCCGTCGTCGCAGGAATTGGGTGGCCTTGTCCGATACCGTCCGGGGCTCGCCCGTGGTCAGGAACATGGTTTCCTTGCCCGCGCCCACCATCTCGGGGCGGCGCTCGAGATAGTCGGCGAGGCTCTCGGCCACGATATCGGCCTGTGAATAGACCGTGACGTCGGGGCCGAGCGCGACCTGGAACGCCGCCTCCATCAGCGGGTAATGGGTGCAGCCGAGGATCGCCGCCTCAGGGTGCGGCATCCGCCGGCTCAGCGCCTCGACATGAGAGCGCACCAGCGCCTCGGCCAGCATCTCGTCGCCCTGTTCGATGGCGTCGACCAGACCGCCGCAGGGCTGGGCCTCGACATCCACGCCGATGGCGCGGAACGCCAGTTCGCGCTGGAACGCGCGGGAGGCGACCGTGGCCGGCGTGGCGAACAGCGCCACATGCTTGACCCCCACCTCGCGCGGGGGCGAGTTGTCGCCCCATTGCCGCTCGGTCAGGGCCTCGATCAGCGGCACGAACACGCCCAGAACGCGCTTGCCCTCGGGCACCCAGGATTCCTGCATCCGCCTCAGCGCGGCGGCGGAGGCGGTGTTGCAGGCCAGGATCACCAGGTCGCAGCCGCTTGCGAACAGCCGCTCGACCCCCGTGGTGGTCAGGCGGTACACGTCATCGGCATCGCGCACGCCGTAGGGCGCGTGGGCGTTGTCGCCGTAATAGACGAAGGGCACGTCGGGCAGGCGCCGCGTGACGGCGTCCAGCACGGTAAGACCGCCGAGCCCGGAATCGAATATGCCGACCGCCATTGCGCTAGATCCTGTGCCTGTCATCGAATTCGAAGCCGTAATCGAACGACTTCAGAGGGCTTGGAGATAACTCATAGGTGGCCCGGCGCAGGAAATCCATCATCGCCTTCGTGTCGCCCGCATGGGCATTCAGTCGCGCCCGGTCGATGGGCTCGCCGATGGCCACGCGCACGGGCTCGTCCACCCGCGCGCGGAACTCGTTGATCAAGAGCGCCAGGCGCAGGGTTTCGTGCAGGTGGCTGGCCAGTTGGAACAGCCGCGAATTGTGCCCCTCGAAATAGAGCGGCACCAC
Organism: Rhodovulum robiginosum; assembly: GCF_003944755.1. GTDB lineage: Bacteria > Pseudomonadota > Alphaproteobacteria > Rhodobacterales > Rhodobacteraceae > Rhodovulum > Rhodovulum iodosum. The sequence continues at coordinate 14,247 of NZ_RWGU01000047.1, read as the reverse complement.
CTGCGCGTGGGACTTGGCCACCATCCGCGCGGTAAAGCCCCGCCAGCCCGGGTCCATCGGGCAGGAAAAGGGCCGCGCGGCGGTCGAGACCGTGCCGCCGGGAAACACCCCCACCGCGCCGCCGCGCGCGAGGTAATCGAGCGCCAGGCGGCGGGTCTCGATGTTCTGGCGCATCGCCTCTTTCGTTTCCTCGAAACCGATCGGCAGGATGATGCGGTTCAGCTCCGCCGCCTTGCGGAACACCGAATTTGCGAGTATGCGGAAATCGCCCCGCACGGTGGACAGGATATAGCCCATCATCAGCCCGTCGAGGATGCCGTAGGGGTGGTTGGCGATCAGGATCAGCGGGCCTTCGGCCGGGATGTTGTCGAGGCTGCCGGCCATGACCTGAAGGCTGAGCCCGTACCGCTCGGCCATGACCTCCCAGAAGTCGCGCCCGGCGGCGACCTCGCGGTCATACCCCTCGGCCCTGCGGATCAGGCCGAGCCTGCCGGTCGCGTTTTCCAGAACCCGGATCAGCACCCGCCCCCCCTTGGTCTGGGCCGAACCGGCATAGCTGATATCCCGCGCGACCTGGCTGCGCATCGCCGCCTCGTTCTCCTCGTACCCCGCCTCCGATGCCGGGCTGGAGGCGGAGCTACACCAAAACGGCGCCCCGGCAAAGCTTTTATAAAGCCGCGCCGGCGCGCGCCGGGCCATCTGTTCAGGCCCGAAATTCCGGCAGGAATACTGCCAGGAATTTCAGGAAATTCCGGGCCCCGCTATTCCGCCGCTTCGCGCATCGGTGCGTCGCCGGCGTCGATTGCGGCCCATAGCTCGGCGCGCCGCGTCTCGGCCTCGGCCAGGTTCGCGGATTTCACCGGGCCGAAGCCGCGAATCTGCAACGGCAGCTCGGCCAGCGCGATGACCGCGTCGCGCGTGTCGGGCGTCATCGCCGCCAGCGCGCGGGTCATGTCGGCCTCGTACTGCGCGATCAGCCGGCGCTCTTGGCGCCGCTCGTGCTGCCAGCCGAACGGGTCGAGCGGCGTGCCGCGCAGCGGCCGTAGCGCGGCCAGCACGCGAAAGCCCCCGCCCATCCATTGCCCGAAGCGCCGCTTTGCCGGGCGGCCGTCGGCGTCCCCGCCCGGCAGGAACGGCGGCGCGAGGTGGTAGGCGATGTCGAAATCGCCGTCGAAGACCTCGCGCGCCTTTTCCTCGGTTTCCAGGTGCAGCCGCGCGACCTCGTACTCGTCCTTGTAGGCCAGAAGCTTGTGATAGCCCTTGGCGATGGCCTCTTTCAGGCGCACGTCGTCGGCGCGCTCCACCAGCCGGCGGTAGCGCCGGGCCAGCCGGCCCGACTGGTAGGCCCGCAGGTGGGTTTCACGAAAGCCGATCACATCTTCCAGGGTCTTCGGCCGGGCCACCTCGGGCGCGGTCGCCTCGGCCGCCTTGTCGGGGTGCGCCGCCGCCCAGCGCCCGATCTCGAACGCCCGGCGGTTGGCGGCCACCCCGGCGCCGTTCAGCTCGATCGCGCGATCCAGCGCGGCGAACCCGACCGGCACCAGCCCGCGCTGCCAGGCCGCGCCCAGCACGATCATGTTGGAAAAGATCGTGTCGCCCATCAGGCGGCGGGCCAGTTCGCTGGTGTCGAGAAATTGCACCGCCTCGCCCATGCGCGCCTCGAGCGACAGGCGAAGCCGGCCCGAGGGGATGCGGAATTCGGGGTCGCGGGTAAAGGCGCCGGTGACGATGTCGTGCGAATTGACCACCGCGCCGGTCCGCCCCTTGGTCATCAAGCCTTGCGTCTTGGCCCCGGCCGTCACCACCAGGTCGCCGCCGATCACCGCGTCGGCCTCTCCGGTCGCCACGCGAATGGCCGAGATGTCGCCCGGTTGCTCGGCGATGCGGCAGTGGATATGCACCGCGCCGCCCTTTTGGGCGAGGCCGGCCATTTCCATCATCCCCGCGCCCTTGCCGTCGAGATGCGCGGCCATGGCCAGGATCGCGCCGATGGTAACGGCGCCGGTGCCGCCGACCCCGGTGATGACGATGTTATGGGTGCCGTCGATAGCCGGCAGCACGGGCTCGGGCAGATCGCCGATATCGACCTCGGCGCTGGCCTGTTTGCGCACCGTCGCGCCGCTGAGCGTCACGAAGCTGGGGCAGAACCCCTTGAGGCACGAGAAATCCTTGTTGCAGGCCGACTGGTCGATGGCGCGTTTGCGGCCCAGCTCGGTCTCTTCGGGAACGATGGCCACGCAGTTCGACTGCACCCCGCAATCGCCGCAGCCCTCGCAGATATCGGTGTTGATGAAGACCCGCGTGTCGGGGTCGGGAAAGGCGCCCTTCTTGCGGCGGCGGCGCTTTTCGGCGGCGCAGGTCTGGACGTAGACGATGGCGGTCACGCCCTCGGTACGCTTCAGCCGGTCCTGCACCTGCATCAGCTTGTCACGCGGGTGGCAGGACACACCGGCGGGGAAGCTCTTGGGGTCGATATCCTCTTTCTCGTCATAGACCACCTCGACGGCCTTGACCCCGGCGGCCAGCAATTCGGCCACGATCTGATGCGGACCGAGGCCGCCATCGTTGCCCTGCCCGCCGGTCATCGCCACGGCGTCGTTGTAGAGGATCTTGTAGGTCATGGTCACGCCGGCGGCGACGGCGGCATGGATCGCCAGCCGGCCGGAATGGTTATAGGTGCCGTCGCCCATGTTCTGGAACACATGGCCCGTGGTGGAAAACGGCGCTTCGCCGATCCAGTTGGCCCCCTCGGCGCCCATGTGGGTGTAGCCGGAGGTCTCGCGGTCCATCCACATCGCCATGATGTGGCACCCGATCCCGGCATAGGCGCGGCTGCCCTCGGGCAGGCGGGTCGAGGTGTTGTGCGGGCAGCCGGCGCAGAAATAGGGCAGCCGCGCGGCCAGCTCCTCGGCATTGTCGGCGCGGCGGGCCTCGGAAATACGGGTCAGCGCGGCGCGCAGGCGGTCGCTCTCGCGCCCTTCCTCGATCAGGATGCCGCCCAGCTTTTCGGCGATCGTCACCGGATCGAGCGCGTACCGCGTCGGGAACAGCTCTTCCCCGCGGTCGTTCTGCCAGCCGTAGATGCGCCGGCCGCGCCGGTCGTGAAAGATCGCCTCTTTCGCCTGCACCTCGATCAGCTTGCGCTTTTCCTCGACCACGACGATCAGGTCGAGCGTCTCGGCGAAATCGGAAAAGCCCTTCATGTCCAGCGGCCAGGTCTGGCCCACCTTGTAGGTGGCGATGCCCAGCCGCTCGGCCTCGGCCTCGTCGATGCCCAGAAGGCTGAGCGCGTGGACGAGGTCGAGCCAGTTCTTGCCGGCGGCCACCAGCCCGATCTTTGCCCCCGGCCCGCCCCAGACCCGCCGGTCGATCCGGTTGGCATGGGCAAAGGCCTCGGCCGCGAACCGCTTGTGGTCGATCATGCGCGCCTCTTGCGGCACCCAGTGATCGTTCAGCCGGATGTTGAGGCCGCCCTCGGGCATGTCGAAACCGGGCGTGACAAAAGACATCCGGTCGGGCCGGCCATCGACGACCGAGGTCACCTCGACGGTGTCCTTCATCAGCTTCAGCCCCGCCCAGACCCCCGCGAAGCGCGACAGCGCATAGCCGTAAAGCCCGTAATCGAGGATCTCCTGAACCCCGGCGGGCGACAGCACGGGCATGTAGGCATCGACCATCGCCCAGTCCGACTGGTGGCACGTGGTCGAGGACTCGCCCGTGTGATCGTCGCCCATCGCCATCAGCACGCCGCCATGGGGCGCGGTGCCGGCCATATTGGCGTGGCGCATCACGTCGCCCGAGCGGTCCACCCCCGGCCCCTTGCCGTACCACAGGCCAAAGACGCCGTCGTATCTTCCCTCGCCCCGCAATTCCGCCTGCTGCGTTCCCCACAGCGCGGTGGCGGCAAGGTCTTCGTTCAGCCCCGGCTGAAAGCGCACGTTGGCCGCCTGCAGAACGTCGTGGGCGCGGGCCATCTGCATGTCGACCGCGCCCAGCGGCGAGCCGCGATAGCCGGTAACGTAGCCCGCGGTGTTCAGCCCCGCGGCCCGGTCGCGGGCGGCCTGCATCAGCATCAGCCGCACCAGCGCCTGTGTGCCGTTCAACAGCACCGGCGTCTTCGACAGGTCGTACCGGTCGTTCAGGCTCACGTCATGACGAGTCATGCGAACCCTCCCTTTGCTCTTTGAGTTTGGGCCCTATGTTAGGTCAAATAGTCTGACCTACAAAATCAAATCCCCGCGCCCGTTCCGATTGCCAATCGTGAAAGCGCAACGGTAAGAGTGTTGCGTAAAAGGAGAACCGGCAATGCAATATTGCCATGCTTGACTGGGACAAGCTCAGAATATTTCACGCGGTCGCGGACGCGGGGTCGCTGACCCATGCGGGCGATACGCTGCACCTGTCGCAATCGGCGGTCAGCCGGCAGATTCGCGCACTTGAGGAAAGCCTCAACACCACGCTTTTTCACCGTCACGCACGGGGGCTGATTCTCACCGAGCAAGGCGAATTGCTGTTCGACGCCACCACCGCCATGAACAAGAGGCTGGACGCCGCCGTGGCGCGCATCCGCGACAGCGTCGAAGAGGTGTTCGGCGAATTGCGCGTGACCACCACCACCGGCTTCGGCTCGCTGTGGCTCGCCAAGCGCCTGCCCAAGCTCTACGCCAAGTACCCGGAGCTCAAGATCGACCTGATGCTGGAAGAGCGCGTGCTCGACCTGCCGATGCGCGAGGCCGACGTGGCGATCCGCATGAAAGAACCCAGCCAGGCCGACCTGATCCGCCGCCGGCTGATGAGCGTGAAAATGCGCCTTTACGCCCTGCCCGACTACCTGGACGCCCATGGCGTGCCCGAAAACATGGACGATCTCGGCGCGCACCGCCTGATCTGCCAGAACATCGCCTCGACCCAGGTCAATGCCGGCGCGCGGCTGGTGCAGGAGCTGATGACCCACGACATCCCCTCGACCCTGACGGTGAACAACTATTTCGGCGTGTTGCAGGCCGTACTGAACGGGCTGGGAATCGGCGTGCTGCCCGACTACGTGACCGAGGACTTTCCCACGCTGGTCCGCGTGCTGCCCGATCTGGAAAGCACCGAAGTGCCGGTCTACCTCGCCTACCCCGAGGAGTTACGCCATTCCCGCCGCATCGGCGCCTTTCGTGACTTCGTCATGGAAGAGATCGCCGTCTCCGCGCAGCGCCGCAAGGACCAGCCAAAGACGTGAGATATGTGCAACAGGCATCACGGCTTTGCCGCGCCGAAGCATTTTTGTTCTTGAATGTATAGTTTTGGCTCAATATTTCGAAAGGGAAGGTGAAAGTTGAGGCTTTCCCTTTACCTCCCTGTTGGACTTGGGCCGAGCTTTGTCTCGGCCTCTTTTTTGCCGCGAGGCCAAGCTGCCGAACGGCGTCACGCGCCGGCGGTTCGTCATGGTCCCCTATCCAGGCCGACACGGCGCCGGTCCGGGGCGCGAGCTGGCGCTCGCCTCGTTGGTCGCCCGTCGCCCGGTCACACGGCTGCCTCCGGCACGCCCAGCAGGCCCTACTTGCTATCGACACCCCGCGGGCCCACGGCGCGCTGATGCGCCAGATGTTCACGGTAGAGCGAGTAAATTCCCGACGCGATGATGATGGCCGCACCGGCAAAGGTCACGGTATCGGGCATCGCGTCGAAAACGAAAAAGCTGAACCCCGTTGTCCAGAAGATCATGGTGTATTGCAGCGGGGCGACCACCACGGCCTCCGCGATCTCCAGCGCCTTGATCACCAGGAACTCACCCAACCCGGCTGCCGCGGCATAGAGAACGAAAAGCCAGACATCGCCCGCCGCGACAGGCCGCCAGACGAAGGGTTGAACCAGGGCCAGCAACGCGACGCTGGTCAGCGCGGTGAAGAGCACCGTTGTCGCCGTCGGTTCGGTGGCGCCAAGGATGCGCGAAATCACTTGGCGTGCGGCGAACAGAAACGCGGCTAGAACGACGAGGAAATAGGCCGGGTGGAACGACTCGAACCCGGGCCGGATGATGATCAGGGTGCCGATGAAGCCGACCACGATCGCAGCCCACCGCCGCACGCCGACAGGCTCGCCCAACAGAAGATAACCCAGGATGGGCACGAAGAAGGGCGCGGCGAAGGCAATCGAGGCGGCATCGGTGAGCGGAATGAAGCTCAGCGCGATGACGAACAGCGCGGCCGACAGCGTCGCGCAGACCCCGCGCAGAAACTGCAGGCCCGGACGGCGGCTGCGGAGCTTGGACAGGCCCTTGATCGAAAGGTAGACGAGCGCGCCGACGAACAGGCCAAGCTGCCGGATTCCGACGATCTGCATGGGATGGTATCCCGCAGTCATGAACTTCGCGATCGTATCCGCGGAAGCGAAAAAGAACATGGCCAGCGCCATGAGAACGATCCCGGTCGGGTTCGAGCTTGGCGCAAATACCAGTCCGCCCGCTTTTGCCATTGCCGCGCCACCTGTGTCGGGATTGTCACGCGCGACAGTGGCACAGGCGAAAGGGCTAAGAAAGCGCGCAGGGCCGGCAGCCGCGCGGCGATCGTCCACCACTCACCGCGGGGCGCGAGGAAGACCATGCGCGGCGCGCGTGCCGACCACCCCTTCCTTCCCTGCAAAGCATGGCCTATGAGCGGGCAACGAATGACGCGAAGGGCCGCACCGCATGACCGAACCGCAGATCACCGACGAACTGATCCAGGCACACGGGCTGAACCCCGAGGAATACGCCGAGATCGTCCGCCTGTTGAACCGGGACCCGACCTTTACCGAGCTTGGCATCTTTTCGGCCATGTGGAACGAGCACTGTTCCTACAAATCCTCCAAGAAATGGCTGCGCACCCTGCCAACCGACGGCCCCCAGGTGATCTGCGGGCCGGGCGAGAACGCCGGCGTCGTCGATATCGGCGACGGTCAGGCCGTGGTCTTCAAGATGGAGAGCCACAACCACCCCTCCTACATCGAGCCATACCAGGGCGCGGCCACCGGCGTGGGCGGCATCCTGCGCGATGTCTTTACCATGGGCGCGCGCCCCGTCGCGGCAATGAACGCGCTCAGCTTCGGCGCGGTCGATCATCCCAAGACGCGGCAACTGGTGCATGGCGTGGTCGAGGGCATCGGCGGCTACGGCAACTGCTTCGGCGTGCCCACCGTGGGCGGCGAGGTCCGCTTTCATGCCGCCTATAACGGCAACTGCCTGGTCAACGCCTTTGCCGCGGGCCTCGCCGAGGCCGACAAGATCTTCTACTCGGCCGCTTCGGGCGTCGGCATGCCCGTGGTCTATCTCGGCGCGAAAACGGGGCGCGACGGCGTGGGTGGCGCCACCATGGCCTCGGCCGAGTTCGACGAGGGCATCGAGGAAAAGCGCCCCACGGTGCAGGTCGGCGACCCCTTCACCGAGAAACGCCTCATGGAGGCGTGCATGGAGCTGATGGCCTCGGGCGCGGTGATCTCGATCCAGGACATGGGCGCGGCGGGGCTGACATGCTCGGCCGTCGAGATGGGCGACAAGGGGGGCCTGGGCATCCGGCTGGACCTCGACCAGGTGCCGCAGCGCGAAACCGCGATGACCGCCTACGAGATGATGCTGTCGGAAAGCCAGGAGCGGATGCTCATGGTGCTGCGCCCCGACAAAGAGGCCGAGGCGCGCGCGATCTTCGACAAATGGGACCTAGATTTCGCCATCGTCGGCGAAACCGTCGCCGAGGACCGCTTCGTCATCATGCACAAGGGCTCCTGCTGGGCCGATCTGCCGCTGTCCAAACTCTCTTCCTCGGCCCCCGAATACGACCGCCCGTGGGTCGAGCCCCCGGCGGCAGCCGAAATGGCCGAGGTGCCGGCGATCGATCCCATCGAGGGGCTGAAGGCGCTGCTCGGCAGCCCCAACCACGCCGCCAAGCAGTGGGTCTACGAACAATACGACAGCCAGGTGATGGCCGATACATTGCGCCGCCCCGGCCTCGGCGCCGGCGTGATCCGGGTGCATGGTACCGACAAGGCGCTTGCCTTCACCTCGGATGTGACGCCGCGCTACGTGCGCGCCAACCCCGTCGAGGGCGGCAAACAGGCGGTGGCCGAGGCCTACCGGAACCTCTCGGCGGTGGGCGCCCGGCCGCTGGCCGCCACCGACAACCTCAATTTCGGCAACCCCGAAAAGCCCGAGATCATGGGCCAGTTCGTCGGCGCCATCAAAGGCATCGGCGCGGCATGTTCCGCGCTCGACATGCCCATCGTGTCGGGCAACGTGTCGCTTTACAACGAAACCGACGGCGCGCCGATCCTGCCCACGCCCACGATCGGCGCGGTGGGCCTGCTCGACCATCTCGACGATCTGATCGCTGGCGTGCCGCAGCCCGGCAACGTGGCGCTGCTGTTGGGCGAGACCGCGGGCCATCTGGGCCAGTCCGCGCTGCTCTATGAGATGTTCGGCCGCGAAGACGGCGACGCGCCGGCGGTGGACCTCGAGGCAGAGCGGCGCCACGGCGAATTCATCCGCGACAACCGCCGGCTCATCGCGGCGGCCACCGATCTGTCCGACGGCGGCCTCGCGCTCGCCGCCTTCGAGATGGCAGAGGCCGGCGGCGTCGGCGTACAGCTCGACGCGGTCGACACCGGCAAGCTTTTCGGCGAAGACCAGGCGCGCTACCTGATCGCCGCGCCGTTCGACGCGGCCGAGGCGCTGATGGTGGCGGCAGGCAAGGCCGGCGTGACGCTGACAGCGATTGGCCGCTTCGGCGGCAGCACGGTCGATTTCGACGGCGCCAGCGCGCCGCTGGCCGAACTCTCGGCGCTCTACCGCGGCGCGTTCGAAAAGGCGCTGGGCTAGGCCTGCAAGGCGCCGCGGCGGACGGGTGGCCCGTGAAGGGAATGCTTCGCAAGGTCAGCGCGGGCTGACGGCTTGCCCCGGCCCCGGCGCTCCCTTACATCTTCAATGACAACAGAAAGGACGCATCCAGATGGCCATTGCGCCCGAAGAGATCGAAACCCTGATCCGCACTCAGTTTCCCGATGCGCAGATCACCATCACCGACATCGCCGGCGACGGCAATCACTACGCCGCCGAGGTGATCGACGAAAGCTTTCGCGGTATGAACCGCGTTCAGCAGCAGCGCGCCGTCTACGCCGCGCTCAAGGGCAAGATGGACGGTTCTCACGGGGAATTGCACGCGCTGGCGCTGACCACCCGCGCGCCCGACTAAGGATGGCCGCGAGCGCAAATAGGGTACGTTTGCCACGCGGACGCCGGACCGCCGGTTCGGGGTGGGCGATGCGCGCCTGGCGGCGACGGCGTGCGGCTTGGCCCCCGTTCTCGGCGGATGGGCAATCATGGAGCCGGTGAAGGCTCGCGAACAGGAAGAGGAACGCAACGATGACCGACACGAAGACGCGCATTGAAGACACCGTGACCACCAATGACGTGGTGCTGTTCATGAAGGGCACCAAGGGTGCGCCGCAATGCGGCTTTTCCAGCCGCGTGGCCGGAGTGCTTGGGTTCATGGGGGTCGACTTCCAGGACGTGAACGTGCTGGAAGACGAGGCGATCCGCCAGGGCATCAAGGACTATTCCGACTGGCCCACGATACCGCAACTCTACGTCAAGGGCGAGTTCGTCGGCGGTTGCGACATCATCACCGAGATGACGCTGTCGGGCGAGCTCGACCAGCTTTTCGAGGACAAGGGCGTGAACTACGACAAGGCTGCCGCCGACAAGATCCGCGCTGCCAACGCCTGAGGTCCACGCGACCCGGCGCCGCAGCGCCGCCCCCTTTTCAACTGCGCGCCGCAGGGCACATATCTTGTTCAGATGTCAGGCCCTGCGGCGCTGGCCGACCCGGCGCCGCCGAAATAGCAGGGAGACCTCCCGATGAGCCCGCCCGACGATAGCCAGCCGCCGCAAGAGCAGAACCGGTCGCGCGACCTGGTGATCATCTTGGTCGCGGCCTACGGGGCGGGCGCGCTGTTTCTGGCGGCGGGCCCCGGCCTGGCGCTGTCCGTCGTCGCGCTGTCGGCACTGTTCGTGTCATGGCCGGCGCTGCAGACCCTGCGGACCCGTCTGAAGGCCCGGGCCGAACGTGTGGGCACGGCGCCCGCCCGCAAAATGGCCCCCGCCCGTCCCGCACAGACGCGCCCCGCGGCCGCGGGGATCGAAACCGCCGATCCAATCGTTTCAAGGCCCCCTTCCTCCGAACGGAGCGATACCATGACCGAAACGTCCGATGCCCAGACCGATCCCGAAACCGACGCGGACGGGACGGCCGAGCGCCCCCGCGCCGGCCTGCAGTTCAAGACCCCGCCGATCATCGACATCCTGACGCCCAAGGGCTGGAAGGCCGCGCCCGGCCACAGCCTGTCCGCAGAGATGCAGGGCTCGCCCGGCCTCGCCGAACGGGCCAGCGCCGGCGAGGGCGAAAAGGCCGGCTCGCGGCTGGCACGCCTGCTACTGGCACAGAACTGGGGCGACCCCGCTCGCATGGCGCGCAGCTTTGCGGTCGTCGGCGCTGTGGGCATCGTGATGCTGTTGCTGGGCTGGTGGCTGCCCGACGGCGCCTTCTTCGGCTTTATCGGCGGCATGCTGACCTTTGTCGGCGCCATCATGGCCATGCTGGGCGCGGCCGTGGTCTACGGGCACGTTCAGGACACCGTCGAGGGGCTGTTGCGCCGCCGCCGGCTGCGCCGCGAGGCAACCCGCGGCGGTCGCACGCGCCCCCGCTGATCGCGCCCGCGCGGCCCGTCCGGGCATCGCGTTGACCCTGCCATTCCTGCCCCGGAACGCGGCGGCCTACGCCGACTTCGCCGCGGCGTCGTCCACCGCATCGGCCAGCGACTCGGCACGCGCGGCGATCTCGGCCAGCGTCTCGGTCACCGCCGCCGGGATCACCGGCACCTCCACCCGCTCGGGCGTCGGCACGGGCCGGGCCTTGAGCCGCTCGATCTCGGTCGATTGCTGCTCGAACGCCGCCTCGACGCTGTTCAGTTTTTCGTCCAGCGCGGCGGTCTTGTCGGCCAGCATCAGCCCGGCCATCAGCAACATCCGCGATTCCGGCAGGCGACCGATCTGCTCCACCAGGCTGGAGGCTTCCACGTCCAAAAGCTTGGCAGCCGCCCGCAGGTAGGGCTCTTCGCCTTCCTGGCAGGCCACTTCGAAGGCCCGCCCGCCGATCATGATCTGAACGTCAGGCATTGCGCGTCTCCTCCTCGGCCGGCACCAGCTCGGCGATTTCGCTGATAATCCCGTCAAGCTCGGCCCGGTCGCCCTCGCGCAGCGCGCGCAGCGCCTCCAGCTCGGCCGCCAGCCCGGCATTGATCGCGCCCGCATCGCCCAGCCCCTGGGCGTTGGCCGCGCGCAGGTCGGCATTGGCCCTGCGCAGCGCGGCATTCACCTTTTTCAAATGCGCGGCCTCGGCCTCGCTCTGGTCGGCGCGCTCGCTCAGCGCGGCCACCTGCCGCTCAAGCCCGGCAAGCTTGGTTTGCTGTTTCTCGTGCAGCGCCTTCACCCGCTCTTCAAGCTGGGCATTGGCGGTGCGCTCGGACTCCAGCGCCTCGGCCAACGCGGCCAGTTCGGCGCTCTTGTCCTCGACCGGCGGGGTCGCCGGCGCCGCTTTCAGCGCCTCGACCCCATTACCGATCCGCTCCAGCGCCGCGGTTATGCGGCCTTCGAGTTGCGAAATATCGCTCATGCTGCCTGCTCCCGGTCCCGTCTGTACTCATCCCGGCGCCGCGGGGGCGCGAATCGGCTCTCGTATTATCGAACAATCTTAGCCAATGCGCGGGGGAATTTCGCCCCCCCTCGCCCGTCCTTCGGACGCCGCGCTTGATCTTGCCGCCGGCCCTGCTAAGCAAAACCGACCCCATCTGCAAGGAGACGGCGCGCCATGGAGATCCAAGCCCTTGCCCAGGCCCATCCCGAGCATTGGCGCCAGGCCGCCGCGCTGCGCACGCTCGCGCTCGACGCCGTCGCCGCGGCGAATTCGGGCCATACCGGCATGCCGCTGGGCATGGCCGACATCGCCACGGTCCTGTTCGGGAAACACCTGAAATTCGACGCCGCCCATCCCGACTGGCCCGACCGCGACCGCTTCGTTCTGTCCAACGGCCACGGCTCGATGCTGCTTTACGGGCTGCTCTACCTCACCGGATCGCCCGACGTGTCGCTGGACGAAATCAAACGCTTCCGCCAGTTGGGCTCGGTCACGGCGGGCCACCCCGAATACGGTGCGGCGCGCGGGATCGAAACCACCACCGGCCCGCTGGGCCAGGGGTTGGCCAACGCGGTGGGCATGGCAATCGCCGAGGAAATGCTGCGCGCGCGCTTCGGCAAACGGCTGGTCGACCACCGCACCTGGGTCTTTGCCGGCGATGGCTGCCTGATGGAAGGCGTCAGCCAGGAGGCCATCACGCTGGCCGGCCGCCAGGCGCTCAGCCGGCTCGTGGTGTTCTGGGACCATAACGGCATCACCATTGACGGCGCTGTGGCGCTGGCCGACCGCACCGATCAGATCAAGCGGTTCGAGTCCGCCGGCTGGTCGGTCTACGACTGCGACGGCCACGACCCCGAGGATATCGACCGGGTGATCGGCGCCGCCAGGGCCTCGGACACCCCGACGCTGATCGCCTGCCGCACCCATATCGGCTATGGCACCAGCGCGCAGGACACCGCCAAGGCCCACGGCGCGCTGACCGAGACGACGCTGATCGACGATGCCAAGGCCGCCTATGGATGGGACCGCAAGCCCTTCGACATCCCGCCCGACCTCAAGGCCCAGTGGGAAGAGATCGGGCGCCGCGGCGCCGCCGAGCGGCTGGCCTGGGAAGAACGCCGCGCGGCCCTGTCGGACGCGCGGCGGCGCGAATTCGCCCGCGTCCTGGCCGGCGAGCCGCCGAAAAGGCTCTCGGCCCGGATCAAGGCGCTGAAGAAACAGATCAGCGACGAGGCGCCCAAGCTGGCCACCCGCAAGGGGTCGGAACATGCGCTCGAGGTGATCAACCCGGTCATGCCCGAAACCGTGGGCGGCTCGGCCGACCTGACCGGCTCGAACAACACCAAGACCGGCGACCTGGGCGAGTTTTCCCCGGAAAACCGCAAGGGCCGCTACCTGCATTTCGGCATCCGCGAACACGGCATGGCCGCGGCGATGAACGGCCTCGCGCTGCATGGCGGGCTGCGCCCCTATGGCGGCACCTTCCTGGTGTTTTCCGACTACGCCCGCGCGGCGATCCGGCTGTCCTCGCTGATGGGCATGCCGGTGACCTACGTGCTGACCCATGACAGCATCGGGCTGGGCGAAGACGGACCCACCCACCAGCCCGTCGAACAGCTGGCATCCCTGCGTGCCCAGCCCAACCTCAACGTCTTCCGCCCCGCCGACACGGTCGAAACCGCCGAGGCGTGGGAACTGGCGCTGACCGCCACGGCCACCCCCAGCGTGCTGGCACTGTCGCGCCAGGGCCTGCCGACGCTCAGGACCGATCACAAGGGCGTCAACCTCACCGCCCGTGGCGCCTATGTGATCGCCGATTCCGAGGCCAGGCGCCGGGCGATCCTGCTGGCGACCGGCTCCGAAGTGGCCATCGCGGTCGAGGCCCGCGCGATCCTCGAGGCCGAGGGCATCGGCACCCGCGTCGTCTCGATGCCCTGCTGGGAGATCTTCGAAGAGCAGGACGAGGCCTACCGCAAGCGCATCCTCCCCGGCGGGCCTGTCCGCGTGGCCGTCGAGGCGGCGATCCGCTTCGGCTGGGACCGCTGGCTTTACGGAGAACGCGGAAAGCGCGGGAAATCGGGCTTTGTCGGGATGCACGGCTTCGGTGCCTCGGCGCCCGCCGACGAGCTCTACCGCCATTTCGGCATCACCGCCGAGGCGGTGGCCGAAAAGGTCCGGACGCTGCTCTAGGCCGATGACGAACCGCATCGCCGCCATCCTCTTGCTGATCATTGCCGCCGCGCTCGGCCTCGACATCCTGCTGCAGGATGGCGCCGGCACGCTCTTTCTCGCCCGCAAGCTCTTCGGGCTGATCGAGTATCTCGCCTTCTGGCGCTGACGCGCCCCTCGGGCGCTTGACCTTGGGGCGGATTTTCCGCATCTGGCGCCGGAAGACAGCACCAGAGACAGAGAGAGGAACAACAAGATGACAGTTAAAGTCGCCATCAACGGGTTCGGCCGCATCGGGCGGAACGTTCTCAGGGCCATCGTGGAATCGGGACGCACCGATATCGAGGTGGTCGCGATCAACGATCTCGGG
>NZ_RWGU01000003.1 GCF_003944755.1 Rhodovulum robiginosum | reverse complement strand
AGATCCAGGGCCGCTTCACCCCGGTGAGTGACGACCTGACGGTGATCGAGGCGGTGGCGATGCGCGTGGGCGACGCGGTCGTGATGATCGACGGGGCCGATGCCCAGCCGGTGCTGATCGACGGCGTGGCGACGGAGATCGAGAATTTCGGCTCGGTCGCCGTGGGCGCGGGGCGGATCTACCGCGAAGACGACAGCTACACGGTGGTCTATTCGGGCCGCGACGGCATCGTGAACGCGGGCGACAGCCGGATGA
>NZ_RWGU01000002.1 GCF_003944755.1 Rhodovulum robiginosum | reverse complement strand
TCATCCGGCTGTCGCCCGCGTTCACGATGCCGTCGCGGCCCGAATAGACCACCGTGTAGCTGTCGTCTTCGCGGTAGATCCGCCCCGCGCCCACGGCGACCGAGCCGAAATTCTCGATCTCCGTCGCAACGCCGTCGATCAGCACCGGCTGGGCATCGGCCCCGTCGATCATCACGACCGCGTCGCCCACGCGCATCGCCACCGCCTCGATCACCGTCAGGTCGTCACTCACCGGGGTGAAGCGGCCCTGGATCT
>NZ_RWGU01000005.1 GCF_003944755.1 Rhodovulum robiginosum | reverse complement strand
TGGAATGCACCGGCATCTTCACCGACCGCGACAAGGCCGCCATGCACCTGGAAAACGGCTCCAGGCGCGTGCTGATCTCCGCCCCCGGCGCCGGCGCCGACAAGACCATCGTCTACGGCGTCAACCATGAGAGCCTGACCGCCGGCGACACCGTCGTCTCCAACGCCTCCTGCACCACCAACTGCCTCAGCCCCGTCGCCAAGGCGCTCAACGACGCCATCGGCATCAATCGCGGCTTCATGACCACGATCCACAGCTATACCGGCGACCA
>NZ_RWGU01000004.1 GCF_003944755.1 Rhodovulum robiginosum | reverse complement strand
TGGAATGCACCGGCATCTTCACCGACCGCGACAAGGCCGCCATGCACCTGGAAAACGGCTCCAGGCGCGTGCTGATCTCCGCCCCCGGCGCCGGCGCCGACAAGACCATCGTCTACGGCGTCAACCACGAAACGCTGACCGCCAGCGACACCGTCGTCTCCAACGCCTCCTGCACCACCAACTGCCTCAGCCCCGTCGCCAAGGCGCTCAACGACGCCATCGGCATCAATCGCGGCTTCATGACCACGATCCACAGCTATACCGGCGACCA
>NZ_RWGU01000007.1 GCF_003944755.1 Rhodovulum robiginosum | reverse complement strand
GCTCGCGCGTCTGCGGCATCGGGCCGTCCGCCGCGTTCACCACAAGGATCGCGCCGTCCATCTGCGCCGCGCCCGTGATCATGTTCTTCACGTAGTCGGCGTGGCCGGGGCAGTCCACGTGCGCGTAATGCCGCGCGTCGGTCTCGTATTCCACATGCGCCGTCGAGATCGTGATCCCGCGCGCCTTCTCCTCGGGCGCGCCGTCGATCTGGTCATACGCCCGGAAATCCCCGAAATACTTCGTGATCGCCGCCGTCAGCGTCGTCTTGCCGTGGTCAA
>NZ_RWGU01000006.1 GCF_003944755.1 Rhodovulum robiginosum | reverse complement strand
TTGACCACGGCAAGACGACGCTGACGGCGGCGATCACGAAGTATTTCGGGGATTTCCGGGCGTATGACCAGATCGACGGCGCGCCCGAGGAGAAGGCGCGCGGGATCACGATCTCGACGGCGCATGTTGAATACGAGACCGACGCGCGGCACTACGCGCACGTGGACTGCCCCGGCCACGCCGACTACGTGAAGAACATGATCACGGGCGCGGCGCAGATGGACGGCGCGATCCTTGTGGTGAACGCGGCGGACGGCCCGATGCCGCAGACGCGCGAGC
>NZ_RWGU01000008.1 GCF_003944755.1 Rhodovulum robiginosum | reverse complement strand
CACCCGCCAGTCGTCGCGGTAGGCGCCGTAGAGGTCGTCATAGGCCAGCGGCCGGGCCAGCACGGTGCCGTCGGCCAGCGCCACGTCGTTGTCGGGGTCGGCGTCGGCATTGCCCAGCAGCCCCTCGACATCGCCCACAAGCTCGGCGTTGGCCCGCACGGCGACATCCACCCGGCCGTCGCGCACATCGACCATCATCCGGCTGTCGCCCGCGTTCACGATGCCGTCGCGGCCCGAATAGACCACCGTGTAGCTGTCGTCTTCGCGGTAGATCCGCCCCGCGCCCACGGCGACCGAGCCGAAATTCTCGATCTCCGTCGC
>NZ_RWGU01000009.1 GCF_003944755.1 Rhodovulum robiginosum | reverse complement strand
ACGCCGTCGATCAGCACCGGCTGGGCATCGGCCCCGTCGATCATCACGACCGCGTCGCCCACGCGCATCGCCACCGCCTCGATCACCGTCAGGTCGTCACTCACCGGGGTGAAGCGGCCCTGGATCTCGAAGCCGGCATCGCCGATGCCGCGCGACAGCACGAACTCGCCCGCGGCGTGGAAGTCGTAGTCGAACCCGTCCAGCGTCGACAGGTGCGGGTCGCCCGAGGTCCAGCCGGTGGCGCCGCGGTCGGGCAAGGGCGGGATGTCGGCGCTGACGATGTCGCCCGAGCGCACGTTGAACAGCCACCGGCCCACGTCGCCGGTATTGCCCTCGGTCTCGTCCAGCGCCAGGATCGCCGCCTGGTCGCCCGAGGCGGGCAG
>NZ_RWGU01000010.1 GCF_003944755.1 Rhodovulum robiginosum | reverse complement strand
GCAACGACACCATCGCCGGCGGCTTCGGCGCCGACGACCTGCGCGGGCAGGCCGGCAACGACGTGATCACCGGCTCGGCGCTGTCCGACCTCGTCTTCGGCGGGGATGGCGACGATTTCGTCAACGGGGGCTTCGGCTTTGACCGGATCAACGGGGGCGCGGGGGCGGACAGCTTTTATCACCTCGGCATCGCCAACCACGGCTCGGACTGGGTGCAGGATTACACCGCCGCCGATGGCGACGTGCTGCTCTTCGGCGATGCCACGGCCTCGGCCGACGACTTCAACGTCCAGTTCACCCATACCTCGTCGCCCGAAACCGGGCGGTCGGGCGATGACGACGTGCAGGAAGCGTTCGTCGTCTACCGGCCCGCGGGCCTGATCGTCTGGG
>NZ_RWGU01000048.1:225000-370815 GCF_003944755.1 Rhodovulum robiginosum | reverse complement strand
CCCGGCCCGCCCGGCGTTGGAGCGGATCCGCGCCGAGGGCCGGCGCCTGGCGCGGCTGGCCCCCGCGGCCCCGCGCGAGCTGAGCGCGGGCGAGATGGCCGCGCTGGCCTATCCCGACCGTGTGGGCCTGCGCCGCAAGGGCGACGATCCGCGCTACGTGCTGTCGGGCGGCAAGGGCGCGGTTCTGGCGGCGGACGACCCGCTGGCGGGCGCGCGGCTGATCGTGGCGCTCGACCTTGACGGCGATGCCCGCGAGGCCAAGGTGCGGCTTGCCGCGCCTCTGAGCGAAGGAGAGCTTCGCGCGGTGCATGGCGACGCCATCGCCTGGCAGGCGGTCTGCGACTGGTCCCGGCGCGAGCGCCGGGTGATCGCGCGGCGGCAGGAACGCTTTGGCGCGCTCATCCTGGAGGACCGCCAGTGGAAGGACGCGCCGGCCGAGGCCGTGGCGCGCGCGATGCTGGAGGGCGTGCGCGAGCTGGGCCTGCCCTGGACCGACGCCGCGCGGCGCCTGCAGGCGCGGGTGGAACTGATGCGCGGGCAAGGCGCCGAGCTGCCCGATTTCTCGGACGCGGGCCTGATGGCAGGGCTGGAGGAATGGCTGTTACCCCACCTGGACGGACTGCGCACCGCCGAAGACCTCAAGCGGCTCGACCTGACCCCGGCGCTGAAGGCCGCGCTGAACTGGGACCAGCAGCAAACCCTCGACCGCCTCGCGCCCCCCCATTTCGAAACGCCGCTGGGGCGCAGGGTGCCTATCGACTATGGCGCCGAGGCCCCAGAGATCGCGCTGCGCCTGCAAGAGATGTTCGGCGTAACCGTTCACCCCACGGTGGGGCCCCGCCGCCTGCCGCTGCGCGTCACGCTCTTGTCGCCCGCCGGGCGGCCGGTGCAGACGACGATGGATCTGCCCGGCTTTTGGGCGAGTTCCTACGCCGATGTGCGCAAGGACATGCGCGGCCGCTACCCCCGGCACCCCTGGCCCGAGGACCCGACCGTCGCCGCCCCGACCCTGAGGGCGAAACGGAAGGGGTGAGTCCCGCACCGCAACCGCCATGCCATGATGGAACCGAAAGGCAATCTCGGCTATCCTGAGGCCGAGTTGATCTGGTGCCGCGACCGAACGGGCGGGCAGGTGGGACCATGCCGGAGGCGACGATCAGGGCGGCGCTGCGCCGCTATACCGAGCGGGACGACCGCAAGGCGGCGCTCAGCCTTTTGACGAGTTTCGCGGTCTATTTCGCAACGCTCTGGCTGGCGGTGCAATGCCTCGGGGTCTGGCCGCTTGTCGGGACGCTCGTGATCGTCAACGCCCTGGCCGGCGTACGGCTTTACGTGTTGCAGCACGATTGCGGGCACGGCTCGCTGTTTGCCGGGCGGCGGTGGAACGACCTCGCGGGCCACGCGCTGTCGACCTTCACGCTGACGCCCTACGCGGCGATGAGATACAATCACAACCTGCACCACGCCCATATCGGCGACCTCGCCGCGCGCGAGGCGGGCGAGATCCATACGATGACGCTAAGGGAATGGCAGGCCGCGGGGCCGCTGCGGCGGCTGGGCTATCGCATCTACCGCCACCCGCTGTTTCTGTTGCCGGTGGGCGGGCTCTTTGTCTACGTGCTGCGCTACCGCTGGCCGCGCAACGCGATGAAGGCGGGCGCGGGCGGGGTGCTGGCCCATGACGCGGCGCTGGCGGGCTGGGTGGGGGCGATCTACCTGCTGGCGGGGTGGGCCGGGCTGGCCGTTTACGGCGCCACGGTTTCGGTTGCCGCCGTCACGGGGGTGTTCCTCGTCTACCTGCAGCACAATTTCGAAGATACGTGGTGGGACCGCAAGCCAGAGCACGACGCCGCGCGGGCGGCGTTGCAGGGGTCCTCGGCGCTCGACCTCGGCTGGTGGTTCGACCTGGCGACGGGCAACATCGCCTATCACGACATCCACCACTTCAATGCGCGCATTCCCGGCTACAACCTGCGCCGGGCGCACCGGGCGCTGCGTGCGGACTACGACCTGCCGGTGATCGGCTGGCCCGAGGCGCTGCGCAGTTTCACGCTCAAGCTCTGGGACGAAGACCGCGAACGGCTGGTGCCCTTCCCGAAACCCGACCGCGGCACCGCCGCCGCGGCCGCCTGAGGCTCAGGCGCGGGCGCGGATCATCTCGGCCGCCTTTTCAGCAATCATCGTGACGGGCGCGTGGGTGTTGCCGCTGGTGATCGTCGGCATGACGGAGGCGTCGGCGACGCTCAGCCCCGCGACGCCGTGCACCGTCAGTTCGGGCGTGACGACGGCCATCCGGTCGGTGCCCATGCGCGCGGTCGAGACCGGGTGGAAGATCGTCGTCGAGATGTCGCCGGCGGCGCGCGCAAGGTCGTCCTGCGAGGTGATCTCGGGGCCGGGCTTGATCTCTTGCGGGTCGTGAGGGGCCATCGCCCGGGTCGCCATCAGGCGGCGGGCATGAAGGATGCTGTCGGCCGCCACCTGCCGGTCGGCCGGCGCCGAGAGGTAGTTGGGCCGGATCGTGGGGGCGGCCCCGGGGTCGGCGCCACGGATATGGCACGCACCCCGGCTTTCGGGCCTCAGGTTGCAGACCGACACCGTAAGCGCGGGAAAGCTGTGCAGCGGCTCGCCGAATTTTTCCAGCGACAGGGGCTGGACGTGGTATTCGATATTCGGGGTCTCGTGCTGCGCGCCCGAGCGGGTGAAAATGCCCAGCTGGCTGGGCGCCATGGCCATCGGGCCCGAGCGTTTCAGGGCATATTCGGCGGCGATGCGCAGCCGGCCAAGCGGGCTGGCATAGAGATCGTTGAGCGTCCTGGCGCCGGTGATGCGGAAAATGGTGCGGATCTGCAGATGGTCCTGCAGGTTTTCGCCCACGCCGGGCAACTCGTGCAGCATGTCGATGCCGTGGGCGCGCAGCACATCGGGATTTCCGATGCCGGATAGTTCGAGGATTTTCGGCGACCCGATGGCCCCGGCGGCCAGCACGACCTCGCCCCCGGCGGTCACCCGGCAAAGCCGGCCGTCCTGGCGGAAGACCAGCCCGGTCACGCGGCGACCCTGAAAGGTCAGCCGCTCGACCTCGGCGCCGGTGACGATGCGCAGGTTGGCGCGGCCCTTGACCGGGTCGAGGAAGGCACGGCGCGCGTTCCAGCGCAGCCCGCCCCTCTGGTTGACCTCGAAATAACCGGCGCCCTCGTTGTCGCCGCGGTTGAAATCGTCGGTGCGGGGGATGCCCAGCTCTTCGGCCGCCGAAATCACCGTGTCGAGGATCGGCCAATTCAGGCGCTGACGCTCGACCCTGAGTTCGCCCGCACCCCCGTGCAGCTCGTCCTCGCCGCCGTGATACCGCTCGGACCGGCGGAAATAGGGCAGCACGTCGTCCCAGCCCCAGCCGGGGTTGCCCATCTGCCGCCATTGGTCGTAATCGCGCGCCTGGCCGCGCATGTAGATCATGCCGTTGATCGAGGAACAGCCGCCCAGCACCTTGCCGCGGGGATAGTTCAGCGCGCGGCCGTTCAGCCCCGGCTCGGGCTCGGTTTTCAGGCACCAGTCGAGGCTGGGGTCGCCCATCGCATAAAGATAGCCGACGGGCACATGCACCCACAGCCGGTTGTCGCTGCCGCCGGCCTCGAGCAGCAGCACCCGGGCCTTCGGGTCGGCGCTGAGGCGGTTGGCCAGCACGCAGCCCGCCGAGCCCGCGCCAACCACGACGTAGTCGTACTCTCCGAAATACTCGGCTGTTTCGGCCATCGGCCCCGCCCTCCCTCAACAACCACGGGCCGGGCGCAGTTAAGCCCGGATGCGCCCGCCCTGTCCACGGGCGGGCGCCACGATCAGACGCCCAGGCAGTAGCGCAGGATGGCCTTTTGCGCGTGCAGCCGGTTTTCGGCCTCGTCGAAGATCACCGAATGCGGGCCGTCCATCACCGCGCTGGTCGCCTCTTCGTCGCGATGGGCCGGCAGGCAATGCATGAAGAGCGCATCGGGTTTGGCATGGGCCATCAGCGCGTCGTTCACCTGGTAGGGGCGCAGCTGGTTGTGCCGCCGTTCGCGCGCCGATTGCGGGTCGTGCATCGACAGCCACGTATCGGTGACCACCAGGTCGGCGCCTTTCACGGCCGTGGCCGGATCGCGGACGATCTCGACCGTCGCGCCCTTGGCACGCGCCGCGTCGATGATGGCGCGCTCGGGATCGAGCGTTTCGGGCCCGGTGAAGGTGAGATCGAAGCCGAAGGGCGCGGCGGCATGGGCGAAGCTGGCGAAGACGTTGTTGCCGTCACCGGACCAGACCACCTTTTTGCCCGCGATGGGGCCGCGGTTTTCCTCGAAGGTCAGGATGTCGGCCATGATCTGGCAGGGATGGCTGCGGTTGGTCAGCCCGTTGATCACCGGTACGGTGGCATACTCGGCGATCTCTTTCAGGGTGGCCTCTTCGAATGTGCGGATCATGATGAGATCGACATAGCGCGACAGCACGCGCGCGGTGTCCGCGATGCTCTCGCCATGGCCGAGCTGCATGTCCTGGCCCGACAGTACCATGCTCTCGCCGCCCATCTGGCGCACGCCGATATCGAAGCTGACCCGCGTGCGGGTGGAGGGTTTCTCGAAGATCAGCGCGACCATCTGGCCGGCGAGCGGCTGGACGGCGTCGGGCGCGCCCCTGGGCTGACCCGCGCGCGCGGTCTTCATCGCGTGGGCCTGGTCGATCATGGCCCGCAGGTCGCCGGCCGGGGTGATGTCGATGTCGAGGAAATGGGGCATCGGATCGCTTTCGTTTCTTGGCGGCGCCGGGGGGCCAGCCCCCCGGACCCCCCGGGATATTTTCGGCCAGAAGAAGGAAGGGCGTCAGCTCTCTGCCGCAGTGGTCGCGGCCAGGGCGGCGGCGGCGGCGTCGAGCCGGGCGACGGCCTCGGCGATCTCCTCGTCGGTGATGGTGAGCGGCGGCAGCAGGCGGACGATGTTGTCGGCCGCCGGCACCGTCAGCAGGTTCTGGGCATAGCAGGCCTGGACGACATCGCCGTTGGGCACCCGGCATTTCAGGCCCAGCATCAGACCGGTGCCGCGCACGAGCTCGAAAATGTCGGGATGGTTGGCCACGAGCCCTTCGAGCTTTTGCCTGAGGCCGCCGGCCTTTCGGTCGACCGCGTCGAGGAAGGCCGGATCGCCGACGATCTCGAGCACCCTGGCGCCCACCGCACAGGCCAGCGGGTTGCCGCCATAGGTGGAGCCGTGGGTGCCCGCGGTCATGCCGGCGGCGGCGTTTTCCGTCGCCAGCACGGCACCCAGCGGGAAGCCCCCGCCGATGCCCTTGGCCACCATCATGATGTCCGGCGCGATGCCGGCCCATTCATGGGCGAAGAGCTTGCCGGTCCGGCCCATGCCGCATTGCACCTCGTCGAAGATCAGGAGCGTGCCGGTGTCGTCGCAGAGGTCACGCAGCCCCTTGAGGCAGGGGTCGGGCAGCGGGCGGATGCCGCCCTCGCCCTGGATCGGCTCGACCAGGATCGCGGCAACGGTGTCGTCGATGGCGTTGCTCAGCACCGACCCGTGGACGCCGAAGGGCAGGTGGACGAAACCCGGCAAGAGCGGGCCGAAGCCCTTGGTCATCTTCTCCGACCCCGCGGCGGCGATGCCCGCGGACGAGCGGCCGTGGAAGGCGCCGGAAAAGGTAACGATGTTCACCCGCTCGGGGCTGCCTTTGTCGGACCAGTACTTGCGCGCCATCTTGACGGCGAGTTCGCAGGCCTCGGTGCCGGAATTGGTGAAGAACACCGTGTCGGCAAAGGTCTGCTCGACCAGGGCATCGGCCAGCGCCTGCTGCTGGGGGATTTCGTAGAGGTTGGACAGGTGCCAGAGCTTGCCGGCCTGTTCGGTCAGCGCCTCGACCAGCGCGGGGTGGGCATGGCCCAGCGCATTGACCGCGATGCCCGCCCCGAGGTCGAGATATCGGGTGCCGTCCTCTGCGATCAGCCAGGTACCTTCGCCCCGCTCGAAGCGGAGAGGCGCGCGGTTGTAGGTCGGCAGGACGGACGGGATCATCGCAGGAAATCCTTCGAATAGAAGCCCAAGAGGTGCCCGAGGCACGGGGCCGGTGTCAACGATGCAAAAGGGGGCGTGGTGGCGCAGGCGCGCGGGGGACGTCAGACGCGGGGGCGTCGGCGTCGCAGCGGCGCGGTGTGAAGGGGCTGTGCCATGGCGCCGCTCTTAGCGGGGTCGCGCGCCGCTGTCCAGTGCCGTTCAGGGCTTCATCCGGTAGCCGCGGCGGAACCAGTGCCAGCAGAGCGTCAGCACCAGCGCGGTGGACAGCGTGCAGACCGCCAGCCCCAGCCAGGGTGAGCTGTCGGACTGTCCGATCACGCCGTAGCGCACCCCGTCGATCAGGTAGAAGACCGGGTTGAGATGGGTGATGACCTGCATCGCCGGGGGCAGGCGTTCGATGGAGTAGAAGGTGCCCGAGAGAAAGCTGAGCGGGGTGATGATGAAATTGGTGATCGCGGCCATCTGGTCGAACTTGTTGGCAAAGATCGCGGCCACGATGCCGAGCCCCGAGAGGAACGACGCGCCGAGCAGCACGAAGACCAGCGCCCAGACGGGATGCGCCACGCCCATGCCCAGCACCGCCCCCATCAGCGCACCGATCGCCAGCGCCACGAACAGCCCGCGCGCCACGCCGCCCACGGTGTAGCCCGCCACGAGCTCCCACGCCGAAAGCGGCGGCATCAGCGTGTCGACGATGTTGCCCTGTACCTTGGAAATGACGATGGACGACGAGGTGTTGGCGAACGAGTTCTGGATCACCGTCATCATCAGGATGCCCGGTGCGAGAAATTCGATGAAGGGCACGCCCATCACCTCGCCCCGCGCGGGACCGATGGCCAGCGAGAAGACCCCGAGAAACAGCGCGGCGGTCACCAGCGGCGCGGCGAGCGTCTGGGTCCAGACCCCCAGAAAGCGGCTGGTCTCGCGCGCGGCGAGCGTGTAGAGGCCCAGCCAGTTGACCTGGCCGAAGCGGCGCACGCCCATGCCCGTTGTATTTTCCATGCCTGTCCCCCATGTGACGCGATGCGCTTGTAACCCGGTGCCGGCCCCTATTAGAATAGGGGCCAAGTGGAATTCTCCAAGACGGGGCGCGCGGCGGGCGGTATCGCCTGCGGCGGCCAGCCGTTGAATAAGCCCAAGGAATGCAGGATGTCCTGGACCGAAGAACGCGTCGAGACGCTGAAGAGGATGTGGGCCGAGGGGCAATCGGCCAGCCAGATCGCCAAGGAGTTGGGCGGCGTCACGCGCAACGCGGTGATCGGCAAGGTTCACCGGCTGGGCCTTTCGAACCGCGCCGGCGCGGCTCCGGCGGCGGCTTCACCGGCGGCGAAACCGGCCGCCCCCGCGCCCGCCAAGGACAAGCCCGCGGCCAGGGCTGAAGAACCGGCCCCCGCGGCCGAGACCGCCCCGCCTGCCGAACCGGTCAAGCCCGCCGCCGCCGAGGCACCCGCCGGGGCCTCGGCGCGCAAGCAGATCGTGCCCGCCGGCCAGCCCCTGCCGCCGCAGCCCTCGGCCAACGAGATCAGCCCCGAGGCGCTGGCCTCGGTCCGCGAGATCGAGAAATCGGCCAAGAAGCTGAGCCTGATGGAGCTGACCGAGCGGACCTGCAAATGGCCCATCGGCGACCCCGCGACCCCTGATTTCTGGTTCTGCGGCCTGCCGGTGCAGCCGGGCAAGCCCTATTGCGAGGCCCATGTCGGCGTCGCCTTCCAGCCCATGAGTTCGCGGCGCGACCGCAAGCGGTAAGGCCCCGGCAGCCGCCCGCCCGACATGACCGAGAGCCTGCTTCTGATCACCTTCGGCGTGCTCTTGCTTGCGAGCCTCGCCCTTGACGCGCTGGGCCGGCTGACGCGGCTGCCGCGCATCACGCTGCTGGTGTTGTTCGGGCTGGCGATCGGGCCCACCGGGGCCGACCTTCTGCCGATCGACGCGCAGAGATGGCAGGCGCTCACCGCCGATCTGGCGCTGACCATGGTGGCTTTCCTTCTCGGTGGCGAGCTTTCGCGCAAGGCGCTGCGCGCCCGCAGCGGCGCGATTCTCGCGGTGTCGCTGGCGGTGGCCGGCCTGAGCCTCGCGATCATCGCCGGCGGCCTCTGGCTGGCCGGGATGCCCGTCGCTCTGGCGCTGCTTCTGGGGGGCATCGGGCTGGCCACGGACCCGGCGGCAACCCATGATGTTGTCCGCCAGACCGGCGCACGCGGGCCGATGACGCAGACCCTCATGGGCGTGGTCGCCATAGACGACGCCTGGGGCGTGATCGTCTTCAGCGTGCTTCTTGGGCTACTGCTCGGCGGCGCGGCCGGGCTCGGCGCGGGGCTGGCCGACGGGCTGGCCGAGGTCGGGCTGGCATTGGCGCTGGGCCTCGCCCTCGGGCTGCCAGCCTCTTACGCCACGGGCCGCATCCGGCCCGGCGAACCGACGCTGGCCGAGGCGCTGGGGCTCGTCCTGCTCTGCGCGGGGCTCTCGCTGTGGCTGGGGGTGTCGTTTCTCCTGGCGGGGATGGCGGCCGGTGCGGTGATCGTCAACCTCGCCCGCCACCATAGCTATGCGTTCCACGAGATCGAGCACATAAGCTGGCCCTTCCTGACCCTCTTCTTCGTGCTGGCCGGCGCCGCGGTCGACCTGCGCGCGGCCGACGCGGCGCTGCCGCTGGCTGCCGGGGTCGTCGTGCTGCGCCTGGCAGGACGGCTGGCGGGCGGCTGGATCGGCGGCCGGCTGGGCGGGCTGTCGCCCAGGCAGGCAGGCTGGATCGGGGTCGCGCTGACGCCGCAGGCCGGCGTCGCGCTGGGCATGGCGCTGGTGGCCAGCAAAGCCCTGCCGGAGCTGGGCCAGCTCCTGCTCTCGGTCACGATCACCACCACCATCGTTTTCGAACTTGTCGGGCCGCTTCTGACGCGGCTGGCGCTGGCCCGCGCGGGCGAGACACGGCGCCCCACCTGACCCGGCCCCTTCCGCAGGCGGCCGGAACCGGCTATTAGCGGCGCCATGCCGCAAAACCCGCCCGACCTCCGCCCCGACCTCGCACCGCGCGCCCGCCTCGCCGAGCCCCGCCGCCCCGGCCAGCCGACCATCGGCATGGTCAGCCTCGGCTGCCCCAAGGCGCTGGTCGACAGCGAGCGCATCCTCACGCGGCTCAGGGCCGAGGGCTATGCGATCAGTCCCGACTATGACGGCGCCGACGCGGTGATCGTGAACACCTGCGGCTTTCTCGATTCCGCCAAGGCGGAAAGTTTGGAGGCCATCGGCGAGGCATTGAACGAAAACGGCCGGGTCATCGTCACCGGCTGCCTCGGCGCCGAGCCCGATTACATCACCGGCGCCCATCCCACCGTGCTGGCCGTCACCGGGCCGCACCAGTACGAACAGGTGCTGGACGCGGTGCATGCCGCCGTGCCGCCCGACCCCGACCCGTTCATCGACCTGTTGCCGGCCGCTGGCGTCAGCCTGACCCCGCGCCACTACAGCTATCTCAAGATTTCCGAGGGCTGTAACCACCATTGCCGGTTCTGCATCATCCCGGACATGCGCGGCCGGCTGGTCTCTCGCCCGGCCCATGCGGTGGTGCGCGAGGCTGAAAAACTGGTCGAGGCCGGGGTTAGGGAACTCCTGGTGATCAGCCAGGACACCTCGGCCTACGGCGTCGACATGAAACATGCCGCGGAAAAGGGCCACCGCGCCCATATCACCGATCTGGCCCGCGATCTGGGGGGGCTGGGCGCCTGGGTGCGGCTGCATTACGTCTATCCCTACCCCCATGTGCGCGAGTTGATACCGCTGATGGCCGAGGGGCTGATCCTGCCCTATCTCGACATCCCCTTTCAGCACGCCCACCCAGACACGCTCAAACGCATGGCCCGCCCCGCCGCCGCGGCCAAGACGCTGGACGAAATCGCGGCGTGGCGGGCGGTGTGCCCCGATATCGCGCTGCGCTCGACCTTCATCGTTGGCTTTCCCGGCGAAACCGAGGCCGAGTTCCAGACCCTGCTCGACTGGCTCGACGAGGCCCAGCTCGACCGGGTCGGCTGTTTTCAATACGAAGACGTCGCCGGGGCGCGGGCCAACGCCCTGCCCGACCACGTCCCGGACGCGGTAAAGCAGGACCGGTGGGACCGGTTCATGGAAAAGGCCCAGGCGATTTCCGAAACGAAACTGGCGGCCAAGGTGGGCCGGCAGCTGGAGGTGATCGTCGACGAGGTCGACGCCGACGGCATCGCCACCTGCCGCACCAAGGCCGACGCGCCCGAGATCGACGGGTGTTTGTTCATCGACGAGGGCGCCGAGGGGCTGCGCCCCGGCGAAATCGTGACCGTCGAGGTCGACGAGGCGGGTGAGTACGATCTGTGGGGCAAACCCGCGGACGCATAAACGCCCTGCGCGCCGGGCCCGTGCGGGCGCGTTACCAGGCCCGGCAGCTCGTTCCGCCTGCCCTGCGGCGGGCCGAACGACCGCCGCGCTCGGCCAAGCCGCCCGCCGGCCGCCCTCGCCACGGCCTTCATTCGACCTTGCGATACCCTGAGCCCATGCGCCTCAATGACGGGGTCGCGCCGCGCAACTCCACCCGCTCAAGACCCAAGAGGCTCCCATGCTCCACCTCACCACCACCTGCCCCGATCTCGACACCGCCCGCAGCCTTGCCGCCGACGCGCTGGCCGGCAGGCTGGCGGCCTGCGCCAACATCACGCCCGTCGTGCTCAGCTTGTTTCACTGGGACGGCGCGGTGCAGGAGGAGCAAGAGGTCCAGGTCACCTTCAAGACGACAGAGGCCCGACGCGCCGACCTCGTGGCCCTGATCGAGGCCGATCACCCTTACGATTTGCCGGTCATCACATGGGAGTTGGTGGGCACCACCGACGAGGCCGCGCGCTGGCTGGCGACCGAGACCGCCTGACCGGCCCCGGCGTTCGCATCGCACCAGGCGCGCCGGACCAGCACCGCCAGGAATGCCAGAAGAATCGGGAACCCGAACGACACCGGCCAGTGCCGCGGCAGGCTGCCCAGCGGCAGGGCCGCCGCGTAGACCACAAGGATCACCGGCATCTCGAACCGGCGAAGGCCCGACGCCTCGACCGCGCGCCACAGGATCAGCATCGGCAGCACCAGGATCACCCAGTCGTACAGAAAATTGTGCGGCGCCACCGGCACCGCCGCCACCGCCGTCACCGCAAAGACCAGGCGGCGATCCGCCCCCCGCCGGACCAGCAGCACCAGCACCGCGACGACCGCAGCGGCAAACCCGATTTGCAACGCCCGCGCCGCCGTGGCGTTCCAGCCCAGCGACAGCGCGAAGGACAAGGGCGAGGAAATCCGTGTGATCTGAAAGACCTGGGCATCGAGATGCAGGCGCGACAGGCCGTTGAGGTTTTCGGTGAAGAACACCACCCAGGGCTCGGGCCCGTAGAGACCGGCCGACACCAGGGTCGTCGCCGCAACCGTTGCCGCCGCCGCGGCCAGCGCGCGCCATTGCCGCCACGCGATCAGCAGCACCGGGAAAAGCAGCGCGAGATGAGGCTTGACCGCCAATAGACCCAGCGCGACGCCGGCCGCCACCGGCCGGGCCGGCAGCGCACGGTAAAGCCACACCATCAGCGCCGCGGTCAGAAAGCCGTTCTGACCGTCGAACATGTTGTAAAACAGCGGCGGCGCGGCAGCGACGACCCAGGCCTCGCGCGCGCTGCGGATCAACGGCCGGACGGCGACAACAAAGGCGGCCGCGGTTGCCCCCAGCCAGAGCGCCAGCGCACCGAAATAGGGCAGGCCCGACAGAAAATGGAAAGGAAGGAAATAGCTGGGCGGATAGTACCAGCCGATATAGCCGTCGACGCCGGGCAGAACGCCCATATAGGTCTCGCGCAAGTACGCCATGTCATAGGCGGCCGTCGCCTGCCCTGCCGCCGCCAGCTTGCCCGCGGCATAGAACGCGATGAAGTCGCCCCCCGGATGCGATACCCCCGAGAGCGGCTGGGCAAACCAGAACCCGATCGTCAGGCAGGCGGCGAGCAAATATCCGAAAAGGATGATGCGAGGAAACAACCGCACGCGGTCACGGGTCACGAAAGCCAAGGCAAATCTCGATAAAGCGGCGGATTATGGGGCGCAGCCTAGGATAGTACAGTTCGCTGCCGATGCGCCACCGCGTCGCAGAGACGACGGATATTTGGCACCACAGCGTGACACGGGCATCGCACATATCGAAAGGTTCGACCGATGCCTCTTGTCCGAAAATTCGCCACGCCGCTGACCATCGGCGCCTTCCTCCTGATGTCCGTCACCGGACTCCTGATGTTCTTTCACGCCTCCACGATGACGAACAAGGTGGTCCACGAATGGGTCGGGCTGATCTTCGTCGCCGCCGCGCTCTTGCACGTCTTCGTCAACCTGCGCCCCTTCACCGCGCATATGAAACGCGCGCGCGGGCAGGCGGCGGTTGCCGTATTCGCGCTGGCACTGGGGCTTTCGTTCCTGCCGCTGGCGGGCGGGACCGGCGGCGGCCGCCCCGATTTCGCGCTGCTCCACGCGATCGAAGAGGCCCCCCTCGGCGCGGTGGCCGCCGTGCTGGACGAATCCCCCGAAACGCTGACCGCGCGGCTGCGCCAGGCAGGTTATGACGGGGCCACGGCCGACAGCACGATCTCCGATCTCGCCCATGGCGAACGCGGCGCACAGATGCGTCTGATCGCGGTTCTCATCGGCCGCCAGGCGGAGGGCTGATCGGTCAGGCGGTTTCTTTCAGCGCCTCGATCCGCGGCTTCAGCGCGCACCAGACCGGCGGCGTTTCGGCACCTCTGGCCTGAACGGCCAACCACGAGATGCAATGATCGGTCCGGTCGCAGCAGCAGCATTCGGCGACGAAATGGGCCAGGTCCGACCGGTCGAGCCGGCCTGCCTTCAATTCCGCCGGCAGCTTGAGCCCGACGGTCCGCGCCATGCCCTGAGCCAGCCAGAAATGGGTCGAGAGTTTGCCGCTGTCATCCATCGCTTAAGAGGCGGGCGTCAGGCGCACCCGCATCGCCTCCAGAAGGTCCTTGTTGCGGCAATAGCCCGGGGTCTCTTCGCTGCCGGCGGCATTGTCCGTCAGCCAGCCCTTGCAATGGGCGGGGTCGGTGCAGCCCAGGCAGCGCTTGACCGTGGCCTGCATGTCTTCCGGGGTCCAGTTGCCCGCCATCATCGCCTCGGTCAGGTCGATACCCAAGGCCTCGGCCATCTTCTGGACCAGATCGGCATGTTCGTCGAATTTGCTCTGGCCGGACATGACGCCCTCCTGTTGCTGCGCGTTAAGGCCATGGATACCGGCAAGCCGCGCGGGGCCGCCTTGATTCGTGTCAAATCGGCGTAATCGCGCGGTCCCGGGGTTTTCCCGCCGGCGCGCCCCGCTATGTGCTGCGGCATGAGCACGCAAGACATCGACGTCATCTATAACGAGACCTGCCCGATCTGTGCGCGCGAGGTGTCGGGCTATCGCCGCTACAGCGACAGCAGGGGGCTGCCCATTCGCTATCACGGGCTGGGCAGCGCCGAACGGGCGCGGCTGGGGCTGAGCGAAGCGCAGGCGGCGCGTCGCTTTCACGTGGTCCGCGACGGGCGGCTGATCGCGGGCCTGCCCGCCTTCGTCGCGCTCTGGCGCGAGATGCCGCGGTTTCGCTGGCTCGCGCGGCTTGTCTCGCTGCCGGTGGTGTTTCCGCTGGCCCGGCTGGGCTATGACCGGATCGCCGCACCGCTGCTCTACGCGATGCACCGCCGGCGGACCGAACGCGGTTGAGGGCGGGCGCGGCCCGCGCTAGCGTGGCGTCATGTTCACCATAGAGCACGATTTCGACGCCACCGTGATCACCCTCATCGACGAGGGTGGCCAGCATTTGCAGGAAGACGTCACCATCAACGCCTTCGAGGATTGCGTGACCGTCGAACAGCTCGACCCGCGCACCGACCGGGTGCAGACGATCACCCTGTCGCTGTCGCAGATCACCGAACTCGCCGCGGCGCTCGACCTGCCCGAAGGCGTCTACAGGGCGGCGCGGAAAAAGCGCTAGGCCGGAGCGCGCCTGCGGCGCGCGGCGAACTCGGGCGCCACGTCTCCAACCTGTCGCCGCCGGCTGCTTCTTCTTGGTCCAAATACCCCCGGGGGTCCGGGGGCGGCGCCCCCGGCGGGTGCCGTGCCGGGTACGGCACGACCAGGGGGCGCAACCGCCCGGAACCGGCCCTGGCGCGCGTGGGCCCTACCCCAGCACGCGAAACAGCTTGTCCCGCGCGGATTGCCCGCGCACCAGCACCAGCCGCGATTTCGGCACGCCCAGCGCCTTCGACAACAGCTTGACCACCGCCGCGTTCGCCTTGCCGGCCTCGGGCACGGTGGTGACGTAGACGCGCAGCCGGCCGTCCTGCGGCGTGATCGCGTTGCGCGATGCCTTGGGCGTTACCCGCACGGCGATCTCGGTGCCGGGCGCGGCAAGATGGGTCAGGTCGGTCGCAGACATGACACGAGACTTGACCCGCCATGCGGGCGGGCGTCAAGCCGGGGTTGAACCGGGCCGCGCAATGGCCGACATCAGTGGCAGACCAGAGGAGAGCGCCGATGCCCGCCCCGCGACCCGACGTGATGGAATTTCTGCTGACCCGCAGGTCGCGGCCCGCCAAGACGCTGCGCGCCCCGGTGCCGGACCGCGACGCCTTGCGGCCGATCCTGACCGCGGCGGCGCGCACACCCGATCACGGCAAGCTGGTGCCCTGGCGCTTTATCGTGCTGGAGCGTGCGGCGCTGGCGCGGCTGGGCGAGCTGGCCGCCGACCGGGGCCGCGCGCTGGAGCTTGAACCGGCGACGGTGGACAAGGCGCAGGCCGCCTTTGCCCAAAGCGGGCTGGCCGTGGCGGTGATCGCCGCCCCCAAACCCAGCGACAAGATCCCCCAGATCGAACAGCTCTATTCCGCGGGCGCGGTGTGCCTGGCGCTTTTGAATGCCGCGCTGGCGGCGGGCTGGGGGGCGAACTGGCTGTCGGGCTGGCCTGCGCATGACCGCGCCTTCCTCGAACAGGGCCTCGGGCTGGGCGCACACGAACAGGTGGCGGGTTTCATCCATATCGGGACCGAGACCGCCGAACCGCCCGACCGGCCGCGCCCCGACCTCGACGCCATAACGAATTGGGTGCGGCAATGATCTTCGGCGCGTTTCTCAAGACCCTCGGCCAGGTCGGCGACCGGCGTTTCCTGCGGGTGCTGCTGTTGGGACTGGGGCTGACCGTGGCGCTGCTCTTCGGCATCTACGCGCTGATCTTCGGCGTGATCGGCTGGGTCGTGCCCGACAGTTTTTCCCTGCCCTGGCTGGGCGAGGTGCATTGGGTCGACGAATTGCTCTCGGGCGCCTCGCTGGTGCTGATGCTTGTCTTGTCGGTGTTTCTGATGGTGCCCGTCGCGGCGGCGTTCATGGGCATCTTTCTCGACGACGTGGCCGAGGCGGTCGAGGCCCGGCATTACCCCGACCTGCCCCCGGCTGAAAGTCCCCCGTTTCTCGACCAGATTGGCGACAGCCTCAGCTTTCTCGGCGTTCTGGTGGCGGTGAACCTTGTCGCGCTGGTGCTCTATTTCCTCGTCGGGCCGCTTGCGCCCTTGCTGTTCTGGGCGGTCAACGGGTTCTTGCTGGGGCGGGAGTATTTCCAGATGGCCGCGATGCGGCGGATCGGGCGCAAGGCGGCCAGCGCCCTGCGCAAGCGTCACCGGGGCACGATCTTTGCCGCCGGCCTGTTGATGGCGGTGCCGTTGTCGCTGCCGCTCGTCAACCTGGTGATCCCGATCCTGGGCGCGGCGGTGTTCACCCACCTCTACCATCGGCTGGCGGGGGATCCATCCGGTTGAAGATGTCGATGTCGCGCACGGTGACCGCGCCCGACAGGATGACACCCGCCACCCCGGCCCAGATCAGCACGGCGATCAGCGTGACGATGCGGACCTTGCGCTTGAGGTTCGGTGCAGCGGGGGCGCTTTCGGGCGTGCCGGGCTCGACCTTGCCGGCCTCGCCCTGGGTCGTCAGCCTGATCGGCAGCACGATGAAAAGCACCATGAACCAGATCACCGCGAACAGGACAATCGCGGACGTGATCCCCATCAGACCTGTTCCAGCTCGATCAGGGTGCCGTTGAAATCCTTGGGGTGCAGGAACAGAACCGGCTTGCCATGGGCGCCGATCTTGGGCTCGCCGCTGCCCAGCACGCGGGCGCCCTGCGCCTTCAGCCGGTCGCGGGCGGCCAGGATATCGTCGACCTCATAGCAGATATGGTGGATGCCGCCCGCGGGGTTCTTTTCCAGAAACCCGTTGATCGGGCTCGCCTCGCCCAGCGGGTACAGCAGCTCGATCTTGGTGTTGGGCAGCTCGATGAACACCACGGTCACGCCGTGGTCGGGCTCGTCCTGGGGCGCGCCGACCTTGGCGCCCAGCGTATCGGCATATTGCGCCGCGGCGGCCTTCAGGTCGGGCACGGCGATGGCGACATGGTTCAAACGGCCGATCATGGGGTCTCCTCCTGGCGGGTTTGGGCGGTTATCGGATTTGCCGGACGGGGGCGCAAGGGCCGAGATGTTCGCGGCTTCCCGAAGCGGTCGCCCCGAACCATGTCAATCAGCTTGGCGGGACAGTCCCGCCGTTCTCCCGGTCGCAACCGGAGCCGCGCCGCACCTGCCCGTGGGCAGGCGCGGCAAAGGCCGAGCGGCGTGCCTTTTGGTGCCGAAACCATCGTCTGTCCAATGTCAGAGCGTGGGTGACAAGGCGCCCTTTCCTATCGCGCCTCGAAGAGAGCGCCCCGTCACGGTCAACCGGCGGCACCTCTGCGCTGCGCAAGACTGGCGCCGCACCCCTCAGCCCAACATCGGGTCAGACGCCGCCCGCACCGGAGCG
Organism: Rhodovulum robiginosum; assembly: GCF_003944755.1. Lineage (GTDB taxonomy): Bacteria > Pseudomonadota > Alphaproteobacteria > Rhodobacterales > Rhodobacteraceae > Rhodovulum > Rhodovulum iodosum. The sequence goes on along the minus strand of NZ_RWGU01000048.1, from coordinate 353,898 downwards.
GTGAGCGCGCCAAGCGCCACGCGCTGCCGCCCCTCCGCGTCGAAATTCGCCGGGTCCAGCCACGCCCGGTAGGCCGCCTTCAGCGCTGGCCATTCCCCATCCACGGCGGCGAACCAGGCGGTGTCGCGGTTGCGCCCCTTGACCACCGATTGCTGGCGGAACACCCCCTCGTAGCTGAGCCCCAGCCTTTGGGCCGCCCGGCGCGAGGCCAGGTTCAGCGCGTTGCATTTCCATTCCACCCGGCGATAGCCGGCCTCGAACGCCCAGCCCACCGCCAGCGTCAACGCCTCGGTGGCGGCGCGGCTGCGCTGAAGCCCGGCCGAGAAATTGACATGGCCGATTTCGATGCTGCCGGCCTCGGGCGCAATGCGCAGAAAGCTGAGTACGCCCTCGGCGCGGCCGGTCGCGGCCGGGCGAACCGCGTAAAACACCGGGTCTTCGCCCGCGGTGGCGCCGCGCATCCATGCGGCAAAGGCGGTCTCGTCGGCGTAGGGCCCGTAGGGCAGATAGGTCCAGATCGCCGCATCGGCGCTGTTGGCGCGGTGCAACTCGGCCGCGTGCGCCTCGGCCGATAGCGGTTCGAGCGTCACGTAGCGCCCCGTCAGCGCCTGCCGGGGCGGGCGCGGGGGCGGGCGCCATCCGGGCACGCGGGGCCCGAGGGGGGCGGGGTCGGTCATTGCAGAGGCTCCTGATACCGGGCGGTCTAGCCGAAAACCTCAGCAGCGCGAAAGGCGCAAATCGCCCGCAAGCCGCCCGCGAGGTGCCCCATTTCCGCCGATTTCCGTGGGCAGCCTCGGCACAGCCTACAGTGTCAGACCAGAACGAGCCCCGCCATGACGATGCCCGCCCGAGTCCGCTTTGCCTCCAGCCGCCTGCGCGCGGCCCTGAACTGGGGTGTATTGATGGCGGGCGTGTTGTCATTGGCCGTCGCACTGGCCGGCACCCTGTTCCCGAACGAAGACGGCCCGGGCGGGATGGTCGAGGCCGGCATCGCGGTCACCGTCGACGCGCTTTGACGCGGCGTCCGGCTGCGGACACATCCCCCTCTCTCGACCCCCTCAGAGACTTGGCAGCCAGGATGCCGGCGCCGGGAAACCGGTCAGCAGGGCCACCAGCACCAGCGCGCACAGGATGAACGGAATCGCCGACATGTAGATGTCGCGCATCGTCGTTCCGGGCGGCGACATACCCTTCATCACGAAGAGCAGCAGGCCGAAGGGCGGCGTGGCAAAGCTGATTTCCAGCGCCAGCAGCATGATCAGGCCGAACCATATCAGATCGAAACCCGGGCTTGCGGCCGAGGCGCAGGGCGCGATCAAGACCGCCGATACGCCCCAATCTCCGGCCGGGGCGCTGGGCCTGCCGCCCGACGCCGTCGCCCGCACGCTGGCCGCGATCCCGGCGGGCGGGCAGGACGGATTCGGCCGGTCCTTTCCCGCCACGCCGCCCGCCCCGCCATATTGCGGGGTCCGGGTGACGGGGGCGCTGTTTCACACCCAGCGCGGGCTGGCGGTGGACGACCGCGCCCGGTTGATGCACAAGAACGGCGTGGCGCTGCCCAATGCTTACGCGGTCGGCGGCGCAGCCCGCGGCGTTTCCGGCGCCGCCGATGCGGGCTATCTTTCGGGCAACGGGCTGCTCGGCGCGGTGGTCCCAGGCCGGATCGCGGGGAGCGTGCGGGACCGGACCCGCCAGCAAGAGACAAGGAGACAGGACATGGCAGACGGACAGGCCAAGGGATTGGGCCCCTCGCTTTCGGATTTCGACTGGGCGGACCCGTTCCACCTGTACGCGCAGCTCGGCGAAGACGAGCGCATGGTGGCCGGCAGCGCCGCCGCCTATGCCGCCGACAAGCTGGCCCCGCGCGTCACCGACGCCTACCTGAACGAAACCGTCGCGCCCGAGATCTTTGCCGAGATGGGTGAGATGGGCCTGCTGGGCATCACCATTCCGCAGGAATTCGGCGGGCTTGGTGCCGGCTACGTGACCTACGGCCTTGCCGCGCGCGAGGTCGAGCGGGTCGATTCAGGCTATCGCTCGATGCTGAGCGTGCAGTCCTCGCTGGTGATGTACCCGATCAATGCCTACGGCACCGAAGAGCAAAAGCACAAATACCTGCCCAAGCTCGCCACGGGCGAGTGGATCGGCTGTTTCGGCCTGACCGAGCCCGATGCGGGTTCCGACCCCGCCGGGATGAAGACCGTCGCCAAAAAGACCGAGGGCGGCTATGTGCTGAACGGCGCCAAGATGTGGATTTCCAACAGCCCCATCGCAGATGTCTTCGTGGTGTGGGCGAAATCCGAGGCCCATGGCGGCAAGATCAAGGGATTCGTCCTGGAAAAGGGCATGAAGGGCCTTTCGGCCCCCAAGATCGGCGGCAAGCTGTCGTTGCGCGCCTCGGTCACCGGCGAGATCGTCATGAAGGATGTCGAGGTCGGCGAAGACGCGCTGTTGCCCGGTGTCGAGGGCCTGAAAGGGCCTTTCGGCTGTCTCAACCGGGCGCGGTTCGGCATCGCATGGGGCGTGATGGGCGCCGCCGAGGATTGCTGGCACCGCGCGCGCCAATACGGGCTTGAGCGCACCCAGTTCAAACGCCCGCTGGCCCAGACCCAGCTGTTCCAGAAAAAGCTGGCCGACATGCAGACCGAGATCGCGCTTGGCCTGCTGGCCGCGCTCAGGGTGGGCCGGATGATGGACGAGGGGCTGGCCGCGCCCGAGACGATCAGCCTGATCAAGCGCAACAATTGCGGCAAGGCGCTGGATATCGCCCGGCTGGCGCGCGACATGCATGGCGGCAACGGGATCATGGCCGACTACCACGTTATCCGGCATTCGCAGAACCTGGAGACGGTGAACACCTACGAAGGCACCCACGATGTCCACGCGCTGATCCTCGGACGGGCGCAGACAGGGCTTCAGGCCTTCGCATGAGCCGGCCGCTGGAGGGCCTCAAGGTCCTGGAGCTGGCGCGCATCCTGGCCGGTCCGTGGATCGGCCAGTGCCTCGCCGATCTGGGCGCCACCGTGATAAAGGTGGAAAGCCCGGCGGGCGATGACACGCGAACATGGGGCCCGCCCTTCATCAAGCGACCCGAAGGCGGGGAAGAGCACCCGAGCGCGGCCTATTTCTATTCCGCCAACCGGGGCAAACGGTCTGTCGCGGCCGATTTCCGCTCCGACGAGGACCTGGCGCTGGTGCGCGGGCTGGCCGGCGAGGCCGACGTCCTGATCGAGAATTTCAAGCTCGGGGGCCTGGCCAAGTTCGGGCTCGACCACGCCAGCCTCTCGGCGGCCAACCCCGGGCTGGTCTACTGCTCGATCACCGGCTTCGGGCAGGACGGGCCCTATGCGGCGCGGGCGGGCTACGACTACCTGATCCAGGGCATGTCGGGGCTGATGTCGGTGACAGGCAGCCCCGAGGGCGAACCGATGAAGGTGGGCGTGGCCGTCACCGACATCGTCTCGGGGCTTTATGGCGTGATCGGCATCCAGGCGGCGCTGGCCGAACGGGCGCGCACCGGGCGCGGACAGCATATCGACGTGTCGCTGCTGGACAGCGCCACGGCGCTGATGGCGAACCAGGCGATGAACTACCTTGCCACCGGCGTGGCGCCGGGGCGCATGGGCAACCAGCACCCCAATATCGTACCCTACCAGGTCTTCCCGGTGTCCGACGGGCAGGTGATCATCGCGGCGGGCAATGACGGGCAGTTCCGCAGGCTCTGCCAGGTGATCGGCCAGCCCGAGCTGGCCGACGATCCGCGCTACCGCACGAACCGGGACCGGGTCGACAACCGCGCGACGCTGATCGGCGCGCTGTCATCGGCGCTGGCCGGCTGGACGCGCGCCGTGCTGCTGGACCGGCTGGAACAGGCCGTGGTCCCCTCGGCGCCGATCAACGACATGGCCGATGTCTTCGCCGACCCACAGGTCGTGGCGCGGCGCCTGAAGATCGACCCGCAGGGGATCCCAGGCGTGCGCACGCCGCTGCGCTTTTCCGAAAGCCGGCTGTCGCTCGATCGCTCCGCGCCCCCGCTCGACGCGGACGGGGCCACGATCCGCGCCCGAGGGTGGGCCGGAACGGCAGAGGAGGACTGAGGGCGCCGGTGGCCGACTGATCGCCGCGTGCGACAAGGCGGGCGGGGTCGTCGGCAATGTCTGGGATTCGGACGGAGCGGGCACCGGCATTGCAGCGGCGCATGGGGGGCGCTGCCCCCCGTCCTTCGGACTCCCCCCGGGATATTTGCGGCCAGAAGAAACCGCTGTCTGCTTCTTCTTGGTCCAAATACCCATGCGGTCGCCATTGTCGCGCTATTGGTCCGACTGGCAATGGCGACCGGGCAAGGCCCCCGGCCGGTCGCGTTGCGAAGCGGGGCAAAACCGATGGCCGCAAAGGGCTCTGACCGGCGATTGCGCGACACCCCGGCACGACCGTGCCTGCCCTATTCCTGATCGATCACGCGCAGGCTCAGGTCGCGCAACTGCTCGTTCGTAGGCTCGGACGGGGCGCCCATCATCAGATCTTCGGCGCGCTGGTTCATCGGGAACAGGATAACCTCGCGGATGTTCGACTCGTCGGCCAAGAGCATCACGATCCGGTCGATACCCGCCGCGCAGCCGCCGTGGGGGGGAGCGCCGTACTGGAACGCGCTGACCATGCCGCCGAAGCGCGCGCGCACGTCGTCTTCGCTGTAACCCGCCAGCGAGAACGCCTTGAACATGATCTCGGGGCGGTGGTTGCGGATCGCGCCCGAGAGGATCTCGTAGCCGTTGCAGGAACAGTCGTACTGGTAGCCCAGCACCTCGAGCGGGTCGCCGTCCAGCGCCTCGATCCCGCCCTGGGGCATCGAGAACGGGTTGTGGGAAAAGTCGATCGCGCCGGTCTCGTCGTCCTTTTCGTAGAGCGGAAAATCGACGACCCAGCAAAACGCAAAGCGGTTCTGCTCGGTGAGGTTCAGCTCTTCGCCGATCACGTTGCGCGCGCGGCCCGCCACGGCCTCGAAGGCCGAGGGCTTGCCGCCGAGGAAGAACGCCGCGTCGCCCTTGCCGAGGCCCAGTTGGCTGCGGATCGCCTCGGTGCGCTCGGGGCCGATATTCTTGGCCAGCGGCCCCGCGGCCTCCATGCCGTTCTCGCCGTCGCGCCAGAAGATATAGCCCATCCCCGGCAGGCCCTCTTTCTGGGCATAGCTGTTCATGCGGTCGCAGAACTTGCGCGACCCGCCGCCGGGCGCCGGAATGGCGCGGATCTCGGTGCGGTCCTGCTCCAAGAGCTTGGCGAAGATCGCGAAGCCCGAACCGCGGAAATGATCCGACACGTCCTGCATCTTGATCGGGTTGCGCAGGTCGGGCTTGTCGGTGCCGTACCATTTCATCGCGTCGGCAAAGCGGATCTGCGGCCAGTGCTTGTCGACCTTGTGGCCGCCGCCGAATTCCTCGAACACGCCCTCCAGCACCGGCTGGACGGTGTCGAACACGTCCGCTTGCGTGACGAAGCTCATCTCCATGTCGAGCTGGTAGAAATCGGTGGGCGAGCGGTCGGCGCGCGGGTCTTCGTCGCGGAAGCAGGGCGCGATCTGGAAATACTTGTCGAAGCCCGAGACCATCAAGAGCTGCTTGAACTGCTGCGGCGCCTGGGGAAGCGCGTAGAACTTGCCCGGGTGCAGGCGCGAGGGCACCAGGAAATCGCGCGCGCCCTCGGGCGAGCTGGCGGTGATGATCGGCGTCTGGAACTCGCGGAAGCCCTGGTCCCACATCCGACGGCGGATCGAGGCCACCACGTCAGAGCGCAGCATCATCTTTTGCTGCATCGCCTCGCGGCGCAGGTCGAGATAGCGATAGCGCAGGCGCGTCTCCTCGGGGTATTCCTGATCGCCGAACACCATCAGCGGCAGCTCTTGCGCGGCGCCCAGAACCTCGATGTCGCGGATATAGACCTCGATCTCGCCGGTGGGCAGCCTGGGGTTGATCAGGCTCTCGTCGCGGGCCTTCACCGCGCCGTCGATGCGGATGCACCATTCGCTGCGCACCTTTTCGACCTGCGAAAACACCGGGCTGTCGGGGTCGGCCAGCACCTGGGTCATGCCGTAATGGTCGCGCAAATCGATGAACAGCACGCCCCCGTGGTCGCGCACGCGATGCACCCAGCCCGACAGGCGCACGGTCTCGCCCACGTTCGATTTGTTCAGATCGGCGCAGGTATGGCTGCGAAACGGGTGCATCGGGCATTCCTTACGGGTTGGGTCGGATCGGCGCCGATACACCCCCGATGGACACCGAAGTCAAGGGACGCGCGAGCAGGGATTTGGCGCAGCCGCCGATTCGGGTTATTTTAGAAACAGGGTATCGCCACGGAACCAACAATTCGGGTGGGTTTTGCGATGTGGCAAACGCTTTTTGATAGAATGCTTTCGCGCTTTATCCGCGAGGGCGAACTGGAAACCGAGTATCCCGACGGGACGCGGCGGCGCTACGGCCCGGGGGGTGGTTTGTCGCTTCGGATCAGGCTGCACGACGAGGCCCTCGTCCGCGCGCTTTGCCGTGATCCCGAGATGGCCCTTGGCGAGGGTTACATGGACGGGCGGCTGACCATCGAGGGCGACCGGCTGCACGATCTGATGACATTCCTGCTGCGCAACCGGCAGCTTGGCGGGCTGCCCCGCTGGGCGCGCACGGCCGATGCCGCGCGCTATGCCGTCAGGGCCTTCGTGCAGCGCAACACGCCGCGATCGGCGCGCGCCAACGTCGCCCATCATTACGACCTGTCGAACGATCTCTACCGGCTCTTCCTGGACGACGACATGCAGTATAGCTGCGCCTATTTCGCCCGGCCGGACATGTCGCTGGACGAGGCCCAGGCCGCCAAGAAGGCGCATATCGCGGCCAAGCTGCTGATCGAGCCGGACATGCGCGTGCTCGATATCGGCTGCGGCTGGGGCGGCATGGCGATCACGCTGGCGCGCGATTACGGCGCGCGGGTCACCGGGGTGACGCTGTCGGAAAACCAGCTGGCGCTGGGGCGCGAGCGCGTGGCGGCGGCGGGGCTGTCCGACCGGATCGATCTGCGCCTGATGGATTACCGCAAACTCGACGGGCCTTTCGACCGGATCGTAAGCGTGGGCATGTTCGAACATGTGGGCCTGCCCCAGTACGCCACCTATTTCACCAAGGTGCGCGATCTGCTGACGCCCGACGGGGTGGCGCTGATCCACACGATCGGGCGGTCGACGCCGCCGCACACCACCGCGGGATGGATTCAGAAATACATCTTTCCCGGTGGCTATGTGCCCTCGCTGTCCGAGGCGACGCGCGCGGTCGAGCGCGCCGATCTTTGGCTGACCGATCTCGAGGTTTGGCGCCTGCATTACGCGCGCACGATGGCGGCGTGGCGCGACCGGTTCGAGGCCCGGTTGGACCAGGTGCGCGCGGCGTATGACGAGCGGTTCATACGGATGTGGCGGTATTACCTGATAGCCTGCCAGGCTACCTTCGAGGTCGACCGGCAGGGGGTGTTCCAGATGCAGTTGGCGAAACGCGCCGACGCGGTGCCGCTGACGCGCGACTACATCGGCCCCGCCGAGGCGCGCACGTCGATCGCAGCGCAGTAGCTCAGCGTCGGGAAATCTCGAACCGGCAGATGCGCCCGCCCGCAGCCGCGCATGTCGTTTCGCGCGTGGTCAGGCGCTTGTCGACGAGGGTCTGGAACAGGGTGTCGAACACCGCCTCGTGCCAGACGCACAGCGGCGCGTTGGCCACCTCGCCGCGGATCAGAGGATTGTTGGTCAGCTCGAACACCAGCGGCCGGGTCGAGACCACCTGAAACGCGCCGGAGCCGGCGAAGGTCCAGCTATGCTTGGCGATGGCCTTGGCCAGCATCGGCGCCGACAGCGCGGCCGGCAAAATCTTCAGGATGATTTGGGCAAAGGCCGGAATGCGGTGGGCGAGGATATATTCCCCGGTGCGGGCGCCCGCCTCGCGGAGTAGGGCGGGCGCCTGCTCGGGAAGGCTGCGGCGCAGCGCGGCATGCATGGCGGCGGCCGGACCCTCGTCCATCAGCCCGGTATCCGACGGGGGTTCGTTCAGCCCCGCCTCTTGCAGCATGTCGTCGCGCAGCGCCGCGCCACCCGCCTGCTCCAGCACAGGGAGAAGCTGGAGCACGGCATTGGGGCCGATCCGGCCGGCGCGCCCGGTCGGATCGTCGAACATCAGGCGTCTTCCATTTGCTGGTCGCCGCCGCCGCAGACCTTGGCCTCGGCCGCCTGCTTGGCGGCGTTGGTCTTGGCATCGTCCACGGGCATCTTGAAGCTGGCATCCTTGGACTTGCGCTTGGCCGCGGCCTGCGCGGCCTTGTCGGCGTTCGACACCCAGTCATCAATCTGCGCCTGAGCGGGCTGGCGGGTCATGTCGAAGTCGAACTTGACCTTGTCCTTGGATTGCGGACCCCAGTAGTTGTTCTTGCCCAGATCGTAGAACGAGCGCTGCACGCCGGCCTTGAGGAACGCCTTGAGGCAACCCAGCAGATACCGGCGGCGGAACCCGGTGCCGCGCCATGGATAGTGGAACAGCGCCTTGCGGCTGTAGAACCGGCGATAGTTGTTCATCACCCGGTCCAGAAGCTCGGCACGGTCCATCGCCTCGGGCTTCATGATCGGGTTTACGAAGTTGTAGCGCGAGTAGTCGAAGACCTCGACCTTGTTGTGCAACTCCTGGAAGAGCGGCGTGAACGGCCAGGGCGTATACATCGCCCAGTTGGCCAGGTCCGGCTGCCAGTCCCAGCAGAGCTGGAAGGTCTCTTCCAGCGTCTCGGGGGTTTCGTTGTCGAGCCCCACGATGAACTGCGCCTCGGTCAGGATGTCGGCCTCGCGCAAGAGCTGGATCGCGCGCTTGTTGTCCTCGACGCGGGTTTCCTTGTTGAACTGGTCGAGTTTCAGCTGCGCCGCCGCCTCGGTGCCGAGCGAGATGTGCACGAGCCCCGCCTTGCGGTAGAACGAGAGGTATTCCTCGTCGCGCAGGATGTCGGTGACGCGGGTGTTGATGCCCCATTTCACCTTGTCGGGCAGGCCGCGGTCGATCAACTCCTGGCAGAAGGCGATGAATTTCTTGCGGTTGATGGTCGGTTCTTCGTCAGCAAGGATGAAGAAGCCGACGCCGTGGTTGTTCACCAGGTCCTCGATCTCGTCGACCACCAGCTTGGGGTCGCGGATGCGGTAGTCGCGCCAGAACTTCCACTGCGAGCAGAACGAGCAGGTGAACGGGCAGCCGCGCGCCATGTTGGGGATGGCCACCTTGCAGTTCAGCGGGATGTAGATGTATTTTTCCCAGTCGAGGATATTCCAGTCGGGCTTGAGCGCGTCGATGTTCTTGATCGTGGGCGCGGCCGGCGTGGCAACGATCTCGTCGCCGTCGAGGAAGGCCAGGCCCTTGATGTCGCGGCGGCATTCCGGCCAGCGCTTGTCGCGGATCGCGTTCATCAGCTCGACGACGATCTCTTCGCCTTCGCCGCGGCAGATCACGTCGACCCAGGGTGCCTCGGACAGCACCTGCTTGAACATGAAAGTGGCGTGGATGCCGCCGAGGACCCGCACCGCGCTGGGCACCTCTTCCTTCGAGATTTCCAGAATGCGCTCGGCGGCGTAGATCGACGGCGTGATCGAGGTCGTCGCCACGACATCGGGCTGCAGGTCCTTCAGCTTGGCGCGGATGTCGTCGTCCGACAGGTTGTGCGTCATCGCGTCCAGGAAGGTGATATCGTCGTATCCCGCAATCCGCAGCGACCCGGTGAGATAGGCCACCCAGGCCGGCGGCCAGTTGCCCGCGATCTCGGCGCCGCCGGACTTGTAGTTGGGATGGATAAAGACAATACGCATGGATCGACTCCCCGTGGTTCGGAGCGGAACATGACACATCCACTGTCAATCAGAATTGACACAAGTCAAAAAACTGTCAGCTTGGCTGTGACAGTTCGGCCTGCGTCAGAACGGGCGGGTGACATTGCCCGAATAGAAGAAAACGCCAAGCCCCACGGCAAAGAGGACCCAGCCCGCAATGCTGTGCATCGCCACCGCCATCGGGAAATTCCGCCGCGCCTCGTAGGCCCAGCCGAAGGCGAGCCCGCCGCAAAAGGTCATCGCCGCGACGATCCAGCTCCAGTACATCAGGTGCGCCAGCGAAAAGAGCCCGGCGTTGAGCGCTATCGCCGGCCATAGGCCGGGCAAGAGCGCGCCGTAGCGGCGGAAAAAGAGCGGCCGAAAGACGATCTCTTGCGGCAAGGCCGAAAGCGGCGGGTAGAGCAGGACGATCATGGCGAACAGGACCGGGCGCTCCCGGACCAGCGAAAACGCGCTGGACGGCGCGGTGGCGAAGACCACCGCCAGCGCCACGGCCAGCGTGACCGCGGCAAAGATCAGCACCGCGCGCCAGTCGATCCGCCGCACCCCCTGCCCCAGCTCGCGCCAGTGAAACCCTTCGGTGACGTGCAACAGGCCCAGCCCCAAGGCGGTCAGCGTGAAAAGCGCCGGAAACAGCGCCGCAGGCGGCAGCGCCAGCGCCATGGCCAGCGGCGCAGCCACGAAAAGCAGCGCGAACTCGGCCCACAGGCGCTGTCGCGCCCTTTCGCCGGGCGCGGTGGCAGGCATGGGGTCGGTCTTGGACATGCAGCTTGAGATAGGCCCGCGGCCCGCGCGGTTCCACAGCCGCGCCGCATAATGGGCACAAATCGCCAATATTGTCGCCGAAACGCAAACCACGTTGTCGAGAGGGCCGATGACACGGACAGGCAAAGACCAGCGCGACCGGCTCGCCGCGGCATTCATTCTGGCCGCCTGGGCGGTGCTGGCGATCCAGGCGAGCTGGAATATCTGGGGGCTGGATCTTTCCGCCGTCTATTTCGCCGCGTGGTTCCAGGGCGCGGGCCTGCCCGGTCAGGTCTATGCCGCGCCGCCGGGTATCCTGGTGGGCGACATGCCGCCGCTCTGGGCGCAGGCGGTGGCCGATATGGGCCATCCCGACGAACTGGCCGTGCCTTACGTCTATCCGCCGCTCTGGGCCGTCTTGCTGGCGCCGCTGGCCCACGCGGTCGGGCCGCAAAGCTTTTTCAACGGCGCGCAGGTGCTGAACATCGCGGCGATGGCGGCCAGCGTCGCGCTTGCCGCCCGGATCATGCGGCCGGTCTGGCTGCCGCGCTGGGGCTGGGCGCTGATCTCGGTCGCGATGCTGCAGACCTCGTTCATCTCGGGCTACGCGATCTCGCTCAACCAGCCGCAGATCCTGGTCAGCTTTCTCGTGCTGCTGTCGATGGAGCGGTTGCTGGCCGGCCGGGCCGGGCTGGCCGGGGCCGTCCTGGGGCTGGCCGCGGCGCTGAAGCTCGCCCCGGCGGTCTTTGCGCTGGTCTTCCTGATTTCCGGCAGCCGCCGGGCGCTGGCCGGGTTCGCGGTCAGCCTCGCCGGCCTTGCCGCGCTCAGCCTTGCGCTGGTGCCCGACGGGCTGCATGCCGAATTCGCCGAACGGCTGTCGCAGATCAGCGGCGCGGTGGCGCCGGCGGTCACGAATTTCTCGCTGGAGGTTTTCCTGATCAAGACGTCGCAGTTGATCGGCGGCGGCCTGCCGGAGCTGGCGGTCGGCAAGCAGGATCTCATCGCAGAGCCGCTGTGGGTCGGCCTCGCCGTCAAGGCGGTGTTGGCCGCCGGGCTGGCCTATCTCCTGTTCGTCGGGCGCGCCCTGCCGCCGGGCCCCGACCGGGTGCGCCTGCCGGTGCTTGCGCTTTGCCTGCTGGCGCCGCTTTGCGCGCCGCTTGCCTGGGCGCATTACTACCTGACCGCGCTCTTTCTGATGCCCGGCCTGGTCGGGGTGTTTCCGGCGTGGCGTGGCGCGGCTCTGCTGTTTCTGTTCGCGGTGGCCACCGCTTTTGCCGCCTTTCGCACGCTCATTGCGCTGCCGCAGGGCGCGCATCTGCCGGTGCTTCTGACGGTGCCGCTGCTGGCCGGGCTCTTGGGGCTGATCGCGCTTCGCATGGCACGGGCGGCGGCCCGACCGGCCCCGCCGGAGGGGCGTGCCGCGCCCGCCTGGGCCGCTCCGCCGGGCTGAGTGCGAAAAAGCGCGTCCCACCCTTGCGCGCCCATCCCGCTTGTCTATAACCCGCGAGGATTTGCCATTCCGGGGGACGGGCCATGCCGAAGAGAACCGATATCAAATCGATCATGATCATCGGCGCGGGGCCCATCATCATCGGTCAGGCCTGCGAATTCGACTATTCCGGCGCACAGGCCTGCAAGGCGCTGCGGGAAGAGGGCTACCGGGTGATCCTGGTCAACTCGAACCCCGCCACGATCATGACCGACCCGGGGCTGGCCGATGCCACCTATATCGAGCCCATCACGCCAGAAGTCGTCGCCAAGATCATCGAAAAGGAACGCCCCGACGCGCTGTTGCCGACCATGGGCGGGCAGACCGGGCTGAACACCTCGCTGAAACTGGCCGACATGGGCGTGCTGCACAAGTTCGGGGTCGAACTCATCGGCGCCAACCGCGCCGCCATCGAGATGGCCGAGGACCGCAAGCTGTTCCGCGAGGCGATGGACCGCATCGGGCTGGAAAACCCCAAGGCCACCATCGCCAACACGATGGAAGAATGCATGGCCGCGCTGGAACATGTCGGCCTGCCGGCGATCATCCGGCCCGCCTACACACTGGGCGGCACCGGGGGCGGCGTGGCCTATAACCGACAGGAGTTCGAGCATTACTGCCGCACCGGGCTGGATGCCTCGCCGGTCAAACAGATCCTGATCGACGAAAGCCTGCTGGGCTGGAAGGAATTCGAGATGGAGGTGGTCCGCGACAAGGCGGACAACGCGATCATCGTCTGTTCCATCGAAAACGTCGACCCGATGGGCGTGCACACGGGCGATTCCGTCACCGTGGCGCCCGCGCTGACGCTGACCGACAAGGAATACCAGATGATGCGCAACGGCTCCATCGCCGTGCTGCGCGAGATCGGGGTCGAGACAGGCGGGTCGAACGTGCAATGGGCGATCAACCCCGAAGACGGCCGCATGGTGGTGATCGAGATGAACCCGCGCGTCTCGCGATCCTCGGCGCTGGCCTCCAAGGCGACGGGCTTTCCCATCGCCAAGATCGCCGCGAAGCTGGCCGTGGGCTACACGCTGGACGAACTGGACAACGACATCACCAAGGTCACGCCCGCGAGTTTCGAGCCGACCATCGACTACGTGGTCACCAAGATCCCGCGCTTTGCCTTCGAAAAATTCCCCGGCGCCAAGGCCGAGCTGACGACCGCGATGAAATCGGTCGGCGAGGCGATGGCGATCGGCCGCACGATCCACGAGTCGCTGCAAAAGGCGCTGGCCTCGCTTGAAACCGGCCTGTCCGGATTTGACGAAATCGCCATCGAGGGCGCCCCGGACCACGCCCGGATCGTCGCCGCGCTGTCGAAACAGACGCCCGACCGCCTGCGTCTGATCGCCCAGGCGATGCGTCATGGCATGTCGGATGACGACATCCAGGCCACCACCAGTTTCGATCCGTGGTTCCTGTCGCGCATCCGCGAAATCGTCGAGGCCGAAGAGCGCATCCGAAAGGAGGGGCTGCCGGTCACCGAAGAGGGCCTCAGGCAGCTCAAGATGCTGGGCTTTACCGATGCGCGGCTGGCCACGCTCACCGGCCGCGAAGAGGCGCAGGTGCGCCGGGCGCGGCTCAATCTGGGCGTTACCGCCGTCTTCAAGCGGATCGACACCTGCGCGGCCGAGTTCGAGGCGCAGACGCCCTACATGTACTCGACCTACGAATCCCCGGTGATGGGCGAGGTCGAGTGCGAGGCGCGCCCCTCGACCCGCAAGAAGGTGGTGATCCTGGGCGGCGGGCCCAACCGGATCGGCCAGGGCATCGAGTTCGACTATTGTTGCTGCCACGCCTGCTTCGCATTGACCGACGCGGGCTATGAGACGATCATGATCAACTGCAACCCCGAGACCGTGTCGACCGACTACGACACCTCGGACCGGCTGTATTTCGAGCCCCTGACCTTCGAACATGTGATGGAAATCCTGCGGGTCGAACAAGACCGCGGCACGCTGCACGGGGTGATCGTGCAGTTCGGCGGGCAGACCCCGCTCAAGCTGGCCGATGCGCTGCAATCCGAGGGCATCCCGATCCTCGGCACCTCGCCCGACGCCATCGACCTGGCCGAGGATCGCGAGCGGTTCCAGGCGCTGGTGCACAAGCTGGCCCTCAAGCAGCCCAAGAACGCGATCGCCGCCTCGGCCGAGGCGGCAATGGAGGCGGCCGAGGCCATCGGCTACCCGCTGGTGATCCGGCCCTCCTACGTGCTCGGCGGCCGGGCGATGGAGATAGTCCGCGACACCGCGCAACTGGAACGCTACATCTCCGAGGCCGTCGTGGTCTCGGGCAAATCGCCGGTTTTGTTGGACAGCTACCTGTCTGGGGCGACCGAGGTCGATGTCGACGCTCTGTGCGACGGGGCCGACGTACACGTCGCCGGCATCATGCAGCACATCGAAGAGGCGGGCGTCCATTCGGGCGACTCGGCCTGCTCGCTGCCGCCCTATTCGCTGGCCCCCGAGATCGTCGACGAACTCAAGCGCCAGACCCGCGCGCTGGCGCTGGAGCTGGGCGTGGTCGGCCTGATGAACGTGCAATACGCGGTCAAGGATGGCGATGTTTACCTGATCGAGGTCAACCCGCGCGCCAGCCGCACGGTGCCCTTCGTGGCCAAGGCGGTGAACTCGCCCATCGCGTCGATTGCCGCGCGGCTGATGGCGGGCGAAAAGCTGAGCGAATTCACCCTGGTCGACCCGCAGATCGAGGGCTTTGCCGTGAAAGAGGCAGTGCTGCCCTTCGCCCGCTTCCCCGGCGTCGACACGCTGCTCGGCCCCGAGATGCGCTCGACCGGCGAGGTGATGGGCTACGACCACAGCTTTGCCCGCGCCTTTCTCAAGGCGCAGATGGGCGCGGGCACCGACCTGCCGCACCAGGGCTGCGTGTTCCTGTCGATCAAGGATGCCGACAAGACACCGCAACTGTCCGAGACTGCCCGCATCCTGACCGGCCTGGGCTTTTCCATTCTCGCCACCCGCGGCACGGCCAAGTTCCTTGCCGCCAACGGGATAGAGACCGAGATCGTCAACAAGGCCTACGAGGGCGGGCGCACCATCGTCGACGTGATGAAGGACGGGCTGGTGCACCTGGTGATGAACACCACCGAGGGCACGCAGGCGGTGTCGGATTCGCGCTCGATGCGCGCGGTGGCGCTGTCGGACCGTATCCCCTATTTCACCACCGCCGCCGCCAGCCACGCCGCGGCGCTGGCGATGAAATCGCGCGAAGAGGGCGAGCTCGGGGTGGAAAGCCTGCAAGGCTGAGGCCATGGCCAAGCTTTACTTCCACTACTCCACCATGAACGCGGGCAAGTCGACGATCCTGCTGCAGGCGTCGCACAATTACCGCGAGCGGGGGATGGAGACGCTGCTGCTGACCGCGCGGCTGGATACCCGCGCGGGGCCGGGCCGCATCGCCTCGCGCATCGGCATCGGCGAGCCGGCCCAGACCTTCGGCCCCGCGGACGACCTCTTTGACATAATCGAGAGCCGTCTGGCCCGGGGCCCTTGCGCCTGCGCCTTTATCGACGAGGCCCAGTTCCTGACCCGCGACCAGGTCTGGCAACTGGCCCGCGCGGTGGATGATCTGAACGTGCCGGTCATGTGCTACGGGCTGCGCGTCGATTTCAGGGGCGATCTGTTCCCGGGCTCGGCCGCGCTCTTGGCGCTGGCCGACGAGATGCGCGAGGTGCGCACGATCTGCCATTGCGGGCGAAAGGCCACGATGGTGGTGCGGATGGGCCCCGACGGGCAGCCGGCGAAGGACGGCGCCCAGGTGCAGATCGGCGGAAACGAAACCTACCTGTCGCTTTGCCGGCGCCACTGGCGCGAGGCGATGGGCGACGGTTAGGGGCCGCTGCGCGGCGCAAGGTTGCCTTTCGAGGTGCAAGCTTAGGCGTGGAGGCGAATTCCGGCCCTCTGCGGACGTAGGCCATCGGTCACTGCCGTGCGACCTCTGGGCCTTCTGCCGTGCGCGGCAAGACCGGACACTCGGACAATAGGTATGCGTGCGGCCCTGCCGTTTCGCGGAAGACGATTCACACTTTATTTGCTGATGCGACACGCTAGGTTTCTAGCTAGAGAATAAATCTTGCGACTTTTGCCGCGCATCCGAAAGGCACAGGTATCATATGAGAACCGCTTTGTTCGCTACGGTCATTTCGATCACGCCGCTTATGGCCTCTGCCGAATCCGGCGTTGGGTTGTCGTTCTCGGCGGGTCTCGGCGGTATCGTCGCCCCGGAGTACTTCGGATCCGAAGATTACGAGGCAGGTGTGACCGGCGGGTTCGAGTTCGGGCATCTGCGCATTGGCAAGTTGGAATTCGGCGATCCCGACCCCAACGCCGTGGCCATGGGGTTGCGGCCACGCGGCTCTTTTCGCCTGATCGGACCGCGAAACGACTCGGATTACTCGGAATTGGCGGGACTGGACGATGTTGATCTCAGCGTCGAACTGGGCGGCGGTATCGGCTATCAGACCAACGGCTTTCTGGCCTTTGCCGACGTCAGATACGGTGTCATAGGCCATGAAAGCTGGGTGGCGGAAGTGGGCGCAGACGCGATTTTTCGCCCGACGACCGAGCTTACCCTAACGGTTGGGCCGCGGGCGCTTTGGGGCTCGGATAGCTACACCTCAACCTATTTTGGCGTGTCGCCGGCCGAAGCATCAAGCTCTGCTTTTTCGGCCTATTCACCAGGAGAAGGGCTCGTTGGCGCCGGTATCGAATTCGGTGCGACCTATCAGTTTACGCCCGAATGGAGCCTTGACGGCACCGTGACATGGGAGCGCCTGATGGGCGACGCAGCGGATTCGCCCATCGTTCAGTCGGACGATAGCTTTTCGGTGTCGCTGGTGCTGATGCGACGCTTTTCCTTCGGGCGCTAAGCGGTCCCTGTTCGGGAAATAGATCAAACGCCGTTTCACACGGTAGGTCGAACTTTGATCGGCCTGCCGCATATGGACAGCCTGCCGGGTGCGGCGGCGACCGCGATTCCGCGCCCCTAAACAACGTTCGGCAGCGTCTCCCCGGCGAGATGGGCGCGGATGTTGTCCACCGCCATCATGCCCATCGCCTCGCGCACCTCCAGCGCGGCAGTGCCCAGGTGGGGCAGAAGGGTGACATTGTCCATCCGCATCAGCGCCTGCGGTACCTTGGGCTCGAACTCGTAGACATCCAGCCCGGCACCGGCGATCTGGCCGGTCTGCAGCGCGGCCACCAGCGCGACCTCGTCGACCACGTCGCCGCGGGCGATGTTCACGATATGCGCGCTGGGCTTCATCGCGGCGAAGAACTCGGCCCCGATCAGGTGACGGGTCTCGGGCCCGCCCGGCACCGCCACCACCGCCACGTCGGCCGCCGCGGCCAGATCGGCCAGCGTCGCCACCTGCCGCACCGGCAGATCGGTCTCGATCGGCGATCGGTTGAAGGCCACCACCTCCATGCCGAACCCGTGGTGGCACCGCCGCGCCACGGCCTGCCCGATGCGGCCCATGCCGATGATGCCAACGGTCTTGGCCGTCACGTGCTGGCCCAGCATCTGGATCGGGTGCCAGCCCGTCCACTTGCCCGCGCGCACCAGCCGCTCGCCCTCGCCCGCCCGTCGGCAACTCATCAGGATCAGCGTCAGCGCGATATCGGCGGTGGCGTCGGTCACGGCCCCCGGCGTGTTGGTGACCGCCACGCCCACGGCCCGCGCCGCCTCGACGTCGATATGGTTGTAGCCGACCCCGAAATTGGCCAGCAGCTTCGCCCGGGGGTGCGGCACCTCGGCGAAGACCTCGGCCGAGAACATGTCGCCCAGCGTCGGCAGCACCGCATCGAAGATCGCCAGCGCCGCGCGCATCTCGCCGGGTTTCATCGGCGCCGTGCTCTCGCGCAGCTCGATATCGCCCAGGGCATAGGCCGCCTCCATCACCCGCTCGGGCAGGGGCCGCGTGATCAGTATCCGCGCCATCAGTACAGCCGTCCGCCCAATGGCACCTCCAGGTCGGGGCGCAACAACACGACCTCGCCATCGGCGTCGGGCACGCCCAGCACCAGCACCTCGGACATGACCTTGCCGATCTGGCGCGGCGGGAAATTGACCACCGCCATCACCTGCTTGCCCGGCAAATCCTCGGGCGCGTAATGGGCGGTGATCTGGGCCGAGCTTTTCTTCTCGCCGATCTCGGGGCCGAAATCGACCCATAGCTTGATCGCCGGTTTGCGCGCCTCCGGATAGGGCTCGGCCCGCGTGATCCGGCCGACCCTTATGTCCACCTTGAGAAAGTCGTCGAAGGAAATCTCGCTCATGACCCCAATTCCTTGCTCCGCCGCGTTGCAGCGTCAACCGCCCGGCGCAGAAGCGGCGGAAAGCCGCTTTCGGGGTCCATCAGCACCTCCAGCGCGGCGGCCGTGGTGCCCTGGGGCGAGGTCACGTTGACGCGCAACTCGGCCGGGCTCTCTTTTGCATCCTCGGCCAGTTGCCCGGCGCCGCCCACCGTCGCCCTGGCCAGTTTCATCGCCATTTCGGCCGGCAGCCCCTGCGCCTCGCCCGCCGCGGCCAGCGCCTCGATCAGGTGGAACACGTAGGCCGGCCCCGAGCCGGAAACGGCCGTCACCGCATCCATCTGGTCCTCATCGTCCAGCCGCACGGTCTGGCCCACCGCCGAAAGCAGGTCCTCGGCCAGGGCCACGCCCGCCTCCCCCGCCTCGGCATTGCCGATCAATGCCGTCACCCCCCGGCCGATCGCCGCCGGCGTGTTGGGGATCGTGCGCACCACCGGCGTCCCGCTACCCAGCCGTTCCACGAAATAGCGCAGCGTCTTGCCCGCGGCGACCGAAACGAACACCGTGCCGCCCCCGCCGAACCGGGCCACCTGGCCCAGCGCCGCATCCATCATCTGCGGCTTGACCGCCAGCAACACGATCGCCGGCGCCTCGGGCAATTCGGCGTTCAGATGCAGCCCCCCGGCCGCCAGATCCTCCAGCCGCGGCCCGGGCGCCGGGTCTTCGACCCACACCGATCCGGCAGGCAGGCCACCCGCCAGCCAGCCCTCAAGCAGCGCCGAGCCCATCTTGCCGCAGCCCAGAAGCACCAGCCCCCGGCGGCGGACTTCGTCCATATCCATCGCAAAGCCCCCTGTGGTTTCGGGGGGCAGGTTAGGCGCGCCCGTAGGCCTCGGCAATGGCCACCTGAAGCGCCTCTTCGGGGCTTTGGCCCGCCCAGGCAACCAGCTGGAACGCCGGGTAGAACCGCTCGGAGGTCAGCACGGCCGAGCCGATCAGCCGGTCGATCTGTTCGGGGCTGGCCAGTTGCCCGCCCGACAGCACCAGGCCGTAGCGCCAGACCATCAGCTGCTGCGCCTGCCAATAGGTAAAGGCGCCCGCCCAGCACATGTCGTTGGTCTGGTTCAACGTCTCGTAAAGCGCCGGCAGCGCGTCCTCGGGCGGCTCCATCTCGAAGGTGCAGATCAGCCTGAGCGTCTCGTCGGCCGCCGACCAGGCCAGCGTGATCGAGTAGGTCCGCCACTGCCCCTCGACCGCCATGGCGATCTGGTCGTCGGTGACGCGGTCGAACTCCCACTCATGGTGCTCGGCCAGATGCTCGACGATGTCGATGGGGTGCAGTTCCTCGGTCTGAAGATAGTCTTCGGAAAGCGACATGCCCGGCCTCTTTGGTTGTAGCCTTGCGTGGGTGGCAGCCCACAAGGCTTAGGTGCCTGCTCTAGGTCCGGCATGAAAAACATGCGGCCTCACTAAATATCGTGTCGGCAATGGCCGCGCCTGTAAAGCAGTATTTTTGTGACAGCTTCGCGCCAGCCCGCAACATGTTGTAGGCGCGTTCACGGCTCGTAGGCGTGGCGCGCGCGCCCCCAACGCGCGCCCTGCCCGCTTCTTCTTGGCAAAAATACCCACCCGCGCCGCAGGCGCGTCCGGCGAATGCAAAGGGGCGCGCCCGGTTTTCCCGGACGCGCCCCTCGCGCAGAAAATCGGGTCGGGCCGTTACTTGGCCGCGGCCTCCAGCGCGTCGATGCGCGCTTTCAGCGCCTCGTTCTCTTCGCGCGCCTTCTGGGCCATGGCGCGCACCGCGTCGAACTCTTCGCGGGTCACGAAATCGCGGTCGGCCAGCCAACGGTCGATCATGCTCTTCATCGCCGTCTCGGCCTCGTCCCGCGCGCCCTGGGCCACGCCCATCGCGTTGGTCATCAGCTTGGACATGTCGTCGAGAAATTTGTTCTGGGTCTGCATGGCGGCCTCTGACATTTACATTCGCCCCTTATATGGGCCGCAGGCGCGGCAAGCTCAAGCTTGACTTCGCCGCAGCGCGGTAGGCAGAGAGGCAGCCATGCAGGCCATCCTGAATTTCCCCGACCTCAGCCCCGAGTTGTTCTCGGTGTCGCTCTTCGGCATCGAGTTCGCCCTGCGCTGGTACGCGCTGGCCTATATCGCGGGGCTGTTGCTGGGCTGGCGCCTGGTGGTGGCGGCGGTCAAGGCACCGCGGCTCTGGCCCGGCGACCAGGCGCCGATGACGCCCGCGCAGGTCGAGCAATTGCTGACCTGGGTGATCCTGGGCGTGATCCTCGGCGGGCGGCTGGGCTTTGTCATCTTCTACAAGCCGGGGCATTACCTGAGCCACCCTTGGGAGATCCCGATGCTCTGGCAGGGCGGCATGGCCTTTCACGGCGGCCTCCTGGGGGTGATTGTGGCGCTGGTGCTGTTCACGCGGCACAATGGCATTCCGCTTCTTTCGGCCTCCGACGCGCTGGCGATGGCCACGCCGCCGGGGCTGTTGTTCGGCCGCATCGCCAATTTCATCAATGCCGAGCTCTGGGGCCGCCCGTCCGACGTGCCCTGGGCGGTCGTGTTTCCGGGCGAGCTGGCGCAATACTGCCCTGGCTGGGACCAGGTGCCTTGCGCCCGCCACCCCTCGCAACTTTACGAGGCCGCGCTCGAGGGGCTCGTGCTGGGTGCGGTGGTGCTGTGGCTTGCCTGGCGGCGCGATGCGCTCAAGCGGCCGGGATGGGTCGCGGGCGTGTTCTTCATCGGCTACGGGCTGGCGCGGATTTGCGTCGAATTCTTCCGGCAGGCCGATTTCCAGTTCGTCGCGCCGGACAACCCGATGGGCTATGCGGTGCACTGGGACGGCATCGGCCTGACGCAGGGCCAGCTGCTGTCGCTGCCGATGGTGGCGGTCGGGCTGATCTTTCTGGCGATCGCGCGCCGGCGGGCATGACGCCGCTTGCCGAGATCCTGATCCGGCGCATCGCCGCCACCGGGCCGATCAGCCTGGCCGAATACATGGCCGAGTGCCTGATGCACCCCACGCATGGCTATTACACCACGCGCGACCCGTTCGGCGCGGCGGGCGATTTCACCACCGCCCCCGAGATCAGCCAGATGTTCGGCGAGATGATCGGGCTGTGGCTGGCGCAGGCCTGGATGGACCAGGGCGCGCCGTCGCCCTTTACCCTGGCCGAGCTTGGGCCGGGCCGTGGCACGCTGATGGCCGACGCTCTGCGCGCCACCCGCGCCGTGCCGGGGTTTCACGCCGCGATGCGCGTGCATCTGGTCGAGGGCTCGCCCGTGCTGCGCGCCGCGCAGCGCGCCGCGCTCGCCGGGCTGGACGTGACCTGGGCCGACCGCGCCGGCGCCCTGCCCGAGGCACCGCTTTTCCTGGTCGCCAACGAGTTCTTCGACGCGCTGCCGATCCGCCAGTTCCAGCGCGACGCGGCGGGCTGGCGCGAGCGGCAGGTCGGGCTGGCGGACGGCGCGCTGGCCCTCGGGCTGTCGGCCCCGGCGCCCCTGGCCGCGCTCGACCACCGGCTGGACGACACCGAACCGGGCGACATCGTCGAGACCTGCGCCGCGGCCGAGCCCATCGCCGCGACGCTCGCGGCCCGGATCGCCGCCCATGGCGGCGCGGCGCTGATCGTCGATTATGGCGGCTGGCATTCGCTGGGCGACACGCTGCAGGCGGTGCGAGGCCACAAACCCGAGCCAGTGCTGGCCCATCCCGGTGCCGCCGACCTGACCGCCCACGTGGATTTCGAGGCGCTGGCCCGCGCCGCGGCGGGGGTCGAGGCCGGGCCCATGACCCCCCAGGGCGTGTTCCTCGAACGGCTGGGCATCACCGCGCGGGCGCAGGCGCTGGCACGCGGGCTGACCGGCCCGGCGCTGGAAAGTCATATCGCCGCACATCGCCGCTTGACCCATCCGCAGGAAATGGGAACGTTCTTCAAGACGCTGGCCCTTGTGCCCAAGGGCTGCCCCGCCCCGCCCGGAGTCGGCCCATGACGCTGGAAATCCTGACCTCCGACACCCTCGCCCCGCTCCGCCACGGGTTTTTCACCCGGCGCGGCGGTGCCTCGTCGGGGATCTTCGCCGGGCTCAACTGCGGCAACGGCTCGTCCGACCTCTCGGAGGTGGTGCGCATCAACCGCACCCGCGTGGCGACCGCCTTGGGCGTCGCCCCGGCAGAGCTGATCACGCTCAACCAGGTCCATTCGGCCGACGCTGTCATCCTAGATGCGCCGCCGCAGACGCCGCCGCGCGCCGATGCCATGGTGACGGCGACGCCGGGGCTGGCTCTGGCGATCCTGACCGCCGATTGCCAGCCGGTGATGTTCGCCGATGCCGCGGCGGGGGTGATCGGCGCCGCCCATGCGGGCTGGCGCGGCACGCTGGCCGGTGTGCTGGAAACCACGCTCGACGCGATGGAAACGCTGGGCGCCCGGCGGCAGGACACCGTGGCCGTGATCGGTCCGACGATCAGCCAGCGCGCCTACGAGGTGGGCCCCGAATTCTTCGAAACCTTCATGGCCGCGGAGTCGGCCTATGGCCGGTTCTTCGCGCAGGGCCAAGGCGACCGTATGCTCTTCGACCTGCCCGCCTTCGGCCTTTTCCGCCTGCGCGCGGCGGGCGTGGGCCAGGCCCAGTGGACGCGGCATTGCACTTATTCCGACGCCCAGAGATTCTTTTCTTACCGGCGCAGCGTCCATGCGGGCGAGGCCGATTATGGGCGCCTGGTCTCTGCCATCCGGCTTTGACCCCCGGCGCGACAAGGCCCGAATCCGGCCCCGCGCCTGCCCAAAACCTGCCGCTAACCCCTGCCAGTCTGTACCCAAGGCCGGTCACGGCCGAGGGACGGTAGAAACACCGGCCAGACACGCGCCGGAAGAGGCAGAGCAAGGAGAAAAGACATGAAAACCAAGCGCCGCTGGATGAGCTGGGTTCTGGAAGAAACCGCACAGACCACCGTACAGCTGCCGTGGGACCGCGGCGCGCGCAAGCGTCGCCTGAGCCGCGCCGCCGCCTGAGCACGCACCGCCGGCCGACCCGCAAACCTCCGCCCCTCGGCGGGGGTTTTCGATTCGGGCAGGCTGCCACAATCGCGTGGCAAATGTGGCAACCGTGATGGCCAAAACGCAACAAACCGGGCCGCGCCCCAGGGATTGAAGCGCAATACCGGCGAATGGATCAAAGGCTTTGACATCGGCCGTATCTAAAAGGCAAACAGTAGGGGTCTCTCTGCAGCCGGGTGGGGGCCTTTGCAGATGTGACCAGACCGGAAGGACTGATCGCATGGCCCGCACCGATATCTTCGCCGCCGAAATGGTGGCGGACTACACCGCGCCCAAATCCAGCGCGTTTCCCGCAGCGCGCGGCGACCGCCGCCCGCCACGCTCTGCCCCGCTGATGCGCCGATACGAGATCTCGGGGATCACCGCCGCCGGCGAGGTCGTCGATTTCATCCGCCGGGCGCCCGCCACGCCAGCCTTCGAAGACGCCTTTGCGGCCTTTGCCCGCGGCACGCTGATCGCAACCCCCGCAGGCCCCGTGGCCATCGAGGATCTGCACCCCGGCATGGCGGTCGAGACAGCCGCCGGCGCGCGGCAATTGATGTGGGTGGGGTCTACCGTCTTCTACCCGCGCCTGCCCGACCGACCGGAAAACGCGCTGCGCCTGACCCGGTTCACCACCGACAGCATGGGATTTGGCCGGCCCAGCCCCGATCTGGTGCTGGGGCCGCGTGCGCGGCTGCTGTTCCGCCACGAGGGGTGCGAGGATATGCTCGGCAGCCCCTCCGCCGTCGCGCCCGCCACCGCCTTTGTCGACGGGATCAGCACCGTTGCAGTCAATCCGGCGGCACCGCTGACGGTCTTTCACCTGGCGCTTGCCGGACAGCAGATCCTGCTGGCCAACGGGGTCGAGGTCGAAAGCTTCCATCCCGGCCCGACCGCCGGCGAGATGATGGATTTCGACACGCGGACGCTGTTCCTGTCGCTCTTTCCGCATGTCGAGACGCTGGCGGATTTCGGGCCGATGACGCTGCCCCGCCTGACCGCCTTCGAGTTCGAGCAGATCCGCAACCGCTGAGGGCGGGCGCCGATCAACGCCCCTTGGGCAACAACGGGCGGCGCCCGTCTTCGGTCAGCACAAAGACCGCGCCGCCCTCGATCACCACCGCCGAAAGCGGCCCGCCATAGGCGGCCCCTGTGTCGAGGTTGACCCGGTTGCCGTAATGGGTGACGGCCTTGATCGGCGTGTGGCCGTGCACGATCAGCGCGCCATGGTCGCGGCGGTCCATGTGAAACAGGTCGCGGATCCAGATCAGGTCGTCCTCGATCTGGGCCTCCAGTGCCACGCCGGGCAGGATGCCCGCATGGCAAAAGAACACCCCCCCATAGCGAAAGCCGGGCTTGAGCGCGTCAAGCAGATCGACATGGTCCTGCGGCACGCGGGCCAGCGCCTGGGCGTGGATCTCGGCAATCGGGACGTCGGGCGAGACGTCGATGCCGTAAGAGGCCAGCGTCTCGCGCCCGCCTACCGACCGGTCCAGCCAAATCACGCCGGGGCGCGCCGGGTCGGGCCGCGGATCTTCGTAGAGGAAGAGCCGCATCAGCCGGTCGTGATTGCCCTTCATCAAAACCCAGGGCGCGCCCGCGGCCACGCCGCGGGCCAGATGCGTCAGCACGCCCGCCGAGTCGGGCCCCCGATCGACGAAATCGCCCAGATGCACCACCGGCGCGTACCGGTCGCCCACCTGCGCCTTGTCGGCGGCCACGCGGTCCTGCACCTCCAGAAGCTTGTCCAGGTGGCCGTGGATATCGCCGATCGCATAGCTTCGCATCCTGCGGTCCTATCGCAAAAACATGACAAGGGCCCCACACCGATATGCGGCGGGGGCCCCTCGGGATTCAAGGAGCGCGGCTCAGCCGACCTCGAATTCCAGCGGGCGCACCTGCTGGAACAGGCCGGTGGCCTTGAGCTCTTCGACCACGTGGGCCGGGATCGGCTGATCGAGATACAAAAGCGCGATCGCGCTGTCGCCGATCTTGGTGCGGCCCAGGGTAAAGTTGGCGATGTTCACGCCATGCGCCCCCATCGTGGCGCCCAGCGCCCCGATGATGCCGGGGACGTCCTTGTTGGTGGTGTAGAGCATGTGCTCGCCGATCTCGGCGTCGATATTGATGCCCTTGATCTGGATGAAGCGCGGCTTGCCATCCGAAAACACGGTGCCCGCTATGGAGCGTTCGCGCGTCGCGGTCACGACGGTCAGCTTGACGTAGCCGTCGAAGGTGCCCGACTTGCCCTGCGTCGTGGTCGACATGGCGATACCGCGTTCCTTGGCCACGATGGGCGCCGAGACCATGTTGATCTCGGGATTTGCCGGTTTCAGCACCCCGGAGATGGCCGAGGCGTTCAGCGCCGCGGTGTTCATCTCGGCGGCCACCCCGTCATACAGGATGTTGATCGCCTTGATCGGCTCGTCGGTCATCTGGCCGACGAAGGCGCCCAGATGGCCCGCCAGCGCGATCCACGGGCCCATCACCTTGGCCTCTTCGGCGGTGATCGAGGGCATGTTGATCGCGTTGGTCACCGCGCCGGTCAGCAGGTAGTCCGACATCTGCTCGGCCACCTGAAGGGCCACGTTCTCCTGCGCCTCGCTGGTCGAGGCGCCGAGATGGGGCGTGACGACCACGTTGGGCAGGTTGAACAGCACGTTGTCCTTGGCCGGCTCCTCGGCAAACACGTCGAAGGCCGCGCCCGCGACATGGCCGTCCTGCAAAAGCGCGGCCAGCGCGGCCTCGTCGACCAGCCCGCCGCGGGCGCAGTTGACGATGCGCACGCCCTTCTTGGTCTTGGCGAGGTTCTCTTTCGACAGGATGTTGGCCGTTTTCTCGGTCATCGGCACATGGAGCGTGATGAAATCGGCACGCTTCAGGGCCTCGTCGAGCTCAACCTTCTGCACGCCCAGCTTGTCGGCACGCTCCTGGCTGAGGAAGGGGTCATAGGCGAGCACCTTCATCTTGAGCCCGATGGCGCGGTCGGCGACGATAGAGCCGATATTGCCGCAGCCGATCAGGCCCAGCGTCTTGCCGGTCAGCTCGACCCCCATGAAGCGGGATTTCTCCCACTTGCCGGCATGGGTCGAGGCGTTGGCCTCGGGGATCTGGCGCGCCACCGCCATCATCATGGAAATCGCGTGCTCGGCAGTGGTGATCGAGTTGCCGAAGGGCGTGTTCATCACGATCACACCCTTTTTCGAGGCGGCCGGAAGGTCGACATTGTCGACGCCGATCCCGGCGCGGCCGACGACCTTGAGGTTTTCGGCGGCCTCGAGGATCTTTTCGGTCACCTTGGTGGCCGAGCGGATGGCGAGGCCGTCATACTGGCCGATCACCTCGGCCAGCCGGTCCTTGTCCTTGCCGAGATCGGGTTCGAAATCGACCTCGATGCCGCGGTCGCGGAAGATCTGCACGGCGGTCGGCGACAGCTTGTCGGAAACGAGAACTTTGGGGGCCATGTCAATGGTCCTTGTCTGATTGTCTGGGAAACGAGGGTGGGTTTACACCCACCCTACGGCGCGTCGATGTGGGGCGGGTGTGAACCCACCGCGCTGGGTCAGGCCGCTTCGGTCTGCGCCGCGATCGCGGCCTCGAAGGCCCATTCGATCCAGGGCATCAAGGCCTCGATGTCCGAGGTCTCGACCGTGGCGCCGCACCAGATCCTGAGGCCCGGGGGCGCGTCACGATAGGCGCCGACATCCAGCGCCACGCCCTCGGCCTCCAGCCGCTTGGCCACGGCCTTGGCAAAGGCCGCGCCGTCGGCGATGCGCGCGTCGGTGAATTTCAGGCAGACCGAGGTGTTGGACCGCGTCGCCGGATCGACCGCGAGGTTCTCGATCCAGTCCCTGGCGTCGACGAAGGCCTGCACCGCCGCGGCGTTGGCATCGGCGCGGGCCATCAGCGCCGGCAGGCCGCCGAGGCCCTTGGCCCAGTCGAGCGCGACGAGGTAGTCCTCGACCGCCAGCATGGAGGGGGTGTTGATCGTGGCGCCCTCGAAGATGCCCTCAATCAGCTTGCCGCCCTTGGTCAGGCGAAAGATTTTCGGCAGCGGCCAGGCGGGGGTGTAGCTTTCCAGCCGCTCCACCGCGCGGGGCGACAGGATCAGCATGCCGTGCGCGGCCTCGCCGCCCATCACCTTCTGCCAGCTGAAGGTGGTCACATCCAGCTTGTCCCAGGGCAGGTCCTGGGCAAAGGCGGCCGATGTCGCGTCGCAGATGGTCAGGCCCTCGCGATCGGCCGGGATCGCGTCTCCGTTGGGCAGGCGCACGCCCGAGGTGGTGCCGTTCCAGGTAAAGACAACGTCCTTGTCGAAATCCACCTGGCCGAAATCGACGATCTCGCCATAGCCGGCCTCGCGCACGGTGGCGTCGAGCTTGAGTTGCTTGACCACGTCCGACACCCAGCCCGCGCCGAAGCTTTCCCAGGAAAGCATCTCGACCCCGCGGGCGCCCAGAAGCGACCACATGGCCATTTCCACCGCGCCGGTATCGGAGGCCGGCACGATGCCGATCCTGTAGTCGGCCGGCACGCCGAGAACCTCGCGCGTGGTCTCGATCGCGGCCTTCAGCTTGGCCTTGCCCACCGCGGCGCGGTGCGACCGACCGAGGGCGGCGTCGTTCAGCTTGTCGAGGGTAAAGGTGGGAATCTTGGCGCAGGGGCCAGAGGAAAAACGCGGGTTTGCCGGCCGCGTCGCCGGAGTCTCGATGACCATTGGTGCTATCCTTCCAGATATGCGCCCCTCGTTGGGGAGGGGTGTCCCACCGCCGCGCATACGCCCGTTCCCGCGTCGCGGCAAGTGCAAAAACAGCGCATATGCGGCAGCACGGACCGCGGGTGCGACATGGCGGCGCCGGGGCGCTTGCAGCTAGTCGATCACCGCCGTGGCCGCGCCATCGCACCGGGTGAAGGCGCGCAGGTTCAGCCCCACGACAAGGACGGCGAGGCCCACGAAGAACCAGCTGTCGTGCGGCTGGGCGTCGGGCCAGAGCGGGCTGTTGCGCCGGGCATGGGCCAGCACCGGCAAAAGCAGGCTGCCCCGAGCGGCGTTGAAGAGGCCGGTGATGATGACGCTTGTCGCAACGGTCCCTGCGAGGAAGGGCAGCAACCCCCAGGCGCTCTGCGGCGTGCCGCTGAGGAAGAACGCCGGAAGATGCCACAGCCCCCAGATCGCGCCGACGACGAGCCCTGCCCAGAGAGGGGCCATGCGCCGCTGCAAGAGTGGCTGCTACACCCGGCGCCAGCCCATTTCCTCGACCGGGCCGGTCAGGCTGCGCACCAGAACGAGCGCCGCAAGCCCGGCCCAGCCATCGGCAAAGGGCACACCAAGCGGGACGCCCTTGACGAGCAAACGCCGCGGGCAACCCGACGATCAGCACGGCATACCATCCCCAATGGCCGCGCCAGAGCAGAAGGCGCGCGAGGTAGCGGCCAAGCCCCCGCCATCCGGCATGGCCCAGCACCAGCGCGATCGCGGCAAAGGCCGGTGCGTAGACGGCGAGCAGGAACAGCCGCTTGGTGCCGCTGAGCGGCCCGAACAGCGCGGCCAGCGTCACCGGTATGGCCAGCCAAAATGCCAGAATGCCCCAGGACAAAACCAAGTAAGCCCAAGGAACGGCAGGAGGGCGCGCATCGAAAGATCGGTTTTCGGCTCGGGCGGCATGGGCGATTTCCGTCATAAGGTCAGGGCGCGCACTACGCCGAAACGCGGCGGCCCCTGCTTGATCAGGGTCAATTGCCGCGTTTCGGCCCTCTGGCCCTCGGCGAAAGCCCGTGCTTAAAGGCGGGCAGCCGATAGCCGCACCGAGAGCCGCCCATGCACGTCGTCACGCTCATCGCCAACCCGGCCCGGCCGTCGTTGGAGCCCGCCGCCATCGAGGCGCTGCGCAACGCCTGGGGCGGGGGCGACGCGGCCTGGCTGGCCCCCGGAGTGGCTGCGGAATTCGCCGTGGACCGCGTACCGGGCAATTTCTGGGACATCTGGGACGAACTTCAGGCAACAGGCATCGACCTGGTCGCCCAGCCGGCCGAGGGACGGCGCAAGAAGATGCTGATCGCCGACATGGATTCGACGATGATCCAGCAGGAATGCATCGACGAACTGGCCGCCGAGGCCGGCATCGGCCCCCGCGTGGCCGAGATCACCGCGCGGGCAATGAATGGCGAGCTGGATTTCGAAGGCGCCTTGCGCGAGCGTGTAGGACTTCTGGCCGGGCTCGACGCGGGCGTGATCGACCGCGTGCTGGCACACCGGATCAGCTATACCCCCGGCGGGCGCGCGCTGATCGCCACGATGAAGGCAAGTGGCGCCCATTGCCTGCTGGTCTCGGGCGGGTTCACCAATTTCGCGGCACGGGTGGCCAAGGTGCTGGGCTTTGACGCGCATCAGGCCAACACGCTGGAGGTGGCGAACGGCAAGCTGACCGGCAAGGTGGCCGAGCCGATCCTCGGCCGCGAGGCCAAGGTAGAGGCGCTGAGGCGCGTCGCCGCCGACCGCGGCATCGGGCTGGACCAGGTGATGGCCGTGGGCGACGGGGCCAATGACCTCGGGATGCTGGGGCTGGCCGGCGCGGGCGTCGCGCTGCACGCCAAGCCCGCCGTCGCCGCCCAGTGCGATATCCGCATCAATCACGGCGACCTGACCGCGCTGTTGTACCTGCAAGGCTACGCACGATCCGATTTCGCCGCCTGAGAGCGGGCGCGACTTGGGGCGGATCACCGCCGGCCCGCGCAGGCCGGACGGGCCGATGCCGCCCGCGCGGGGCCACGGTGCGGGCCGGGCGCCTGCGGCATCCGCCCACGCACCGCCGGGGCTGGGCAATTTTCCGCGATCAGGGCTTTTACGCCACAGCGGTTTCACGCTAGGTTCGCGCCATCGGGACAACCACCGCCCGCGGCACGAACGGGCCGGCGCAAAACGCCGGCCGGCGGGCACCGAGGCAAGGACAGCTGGAGGCTGCAGTGAACATCACCAATTGGATGCGGTGCGGCGTGATCGGCGGGGCGATGATGCTGGCCGCCGGGGCCGCGCAGGCGCAGGAATCCACCAACCGCGTCGCCGCGAAAACCGACTGGAGCGTCTTCGTCGAAGACGACCCGACCGAATGCTGGGCGGTCTCTGCGCCCAAGGAAACCGTCAACACCCGCGACGGCCGGGTGGTGGCCGTGCGCCGGGGCGAAATCCTTTTGTTCGTGTCCTTCCGTCCGGGCTCGGGCGTGGCCGGCGAGGTGTCGTTCACCGGCGGCTATCCCTTCGCCGACGGATCGACCGTCAAGATGGACATAGGCGACTCAAGCTACGAGCTGTTTACCGAGGGCGAATGGGCCTGGCCCGCCTCCAAGGCCGACGACGCCAAGATCCTGACCGAGATGAAGCGCGGCACGGCGGCGACCCTCACCGGCCTGTCGTCGCGCGGCACCAAGACCGAAGACACGTTCTCGCTTCTGGGCTTCACCGCGGCGACGGAAGAGGCCGAGACACGCTGCGGCGGCTGAGCCCGCGACCGGCACGGCGCCTGATGGCCCCGGCGGCACATGCCGGGGCCCTTGTTTCATTTCCCGCGCGAATCCTATATCAAAGCCCATCCCGAAGATGGAGACGCGCCCCATGACGGCCCCGACCCCGATCACGCCCGAGGCCAGGACGATTCCGCGAAACGCCGCGACCGCGGACGGCAAGACCAATCTCGTCGGCCTCACCCGGCCCCAGTTGCGCGCGGCCCTCGTGGCCGCCGGCACGCCCGAGAAACAGGCGCGTATGCGCGAGGTCCAGCTCTGGCAGTGGGTCTACCAAAAGGGCGTGCGCGACTTCGACGCGATGACCAACCTTGCGAAAGACTATCGCGCCCTGCTGCGCGAACGGTTCACGATCGCGCTGCCCGAGGTCGTCACCCGCACCGTATCGGCCGACGGGACGCGCAAATACCTGGTGCGCATCGCCGGGGGTCACGAGGTCGAGGTGGTCTACATCCCCGAGGCCGACCGTGGTACGCTGTGCATCTCGTCCCAGGTGGGCTGCACGCTGACCTGCACCTTTTGCCATACCGGCACCCAGCGGCTGGTGCGCAACCTGACCGCCGGCGAGATCGTCGGCCAGATCATGCTGGCCCGCGACGACCTCGGCGAATGGCCCGAACCGGGGCGCCACCCCAAGGACGAGACCCGCCTGATTTCCAACATCGTGCTGATGGGCATGGGCGAGCCGCTTTATAATTTCGAGGCAGTGCGCGACGCGATGCAGATCGCCATGGATGGCGAAGGCATTTCGCTGAGCCGCCGCCGGATCACGCTCTCGACATCCGGCATCGTGCCCGAAATCCCGCGGGCGGGGACCGAGATCGGCTGCATGCTGGCCGTCAGCCTGCACGCCACCACCGACGAGTTGCGCAACACGCTGGTGCCGATCAACCGCAAATACCCGCTGGCCCAGCTCTTCGACGCGCTCAGGGCCTATCCGAAACTGTCCAATTCCGAGCGGATCACCTTTGAATACGTGATGCTCAAGGGCGTCAACGACAGCGACGAAGACGCACGCCGCCTGATCCGGCTGATTTCGGGCATCCCCGCCAAGATCAACCTCATCCCCTTCAACGAATGGCCCGGCGCCCCCTACGAGCGGTCCGACTGGGACCGGATCGAGGCCTTCGCCGACATCGTCTACAAGGCCGGCTACGCCTCGCCCATCCGCACCCCGCGCGGCGAGGACATCATGGCCGCCTGCGGGCAGCTCAAGTCGGCCACCGAGCGGTCGCGGAAGAACCGCTTCGAGATCGCGGCCGAGGCCGGCCTGCCGCAGCCCGAGCGCATCGTCCGCCGCCCCGACGCGCCCGACGCGCATTAGCGCGGGTGGCGCAGACCGGTCTTTGTGGCCTCTGGTCCTATTATCGCCCGAGGCGAGCTCTTGACCGCGACCCGCCTGCACCTGCCGGTTGGAACAGCCGCACGCGCCCCGGACCTGTCCGGGATACGAGGCACGAATGACCGAACCCGGCGCGGAAGGCACCAGCCGAAACGACCGCCGGGCGCTCCGCCCTCCTTGCCCCGGCGCACAGATCAGGACCGGGCACCCAGCCAAAGCGGCGCCATTGTCACAACATTCTGTTTCATGCGGCCCCGGTCCATGCAAGAAAAGCCCCTGATGGAACACTCGGCGCGCCCGGTAGAGGGCTCTTTCACGATCGAGACCGAGCCCGACGCCGCCCGCGCGGTGCTTGTCGGCACGCTCGGCCTGCACGAGTTTCCGGACTTTCACCGTGCCCTGTCCGAGGTCGCGCCCGATCACGGGCTCGTCTTCGACCTGTCGGGCACAACGCAGATCGACACCAGCATCGCCTGGGCCATCGCCACGGCGCAAAAGGCCCGCGCCGAGGATGGACGGCGGGCCGAGATCGTCGGCGCCTCGCGCGACATCGGCCAGATCCTCGACACCGTGACAGAGGCGCTGCCCGCCCCCGAGGCACGGGCCAAGGCCCCCGGTGCCCTGATCGCCATACTTGCCGGGCTCGGCCAGCAGGTGGTGGGCGTGCGCCTGGCCATGACCGAGTTCTCCGGCGTACTTGGCCTGTTTCTCAGCCGCCTTGCCCAGATTATCGCCCGTCCGCGCGCGTTTCGCCTGACGGCCCTGACCCATCACTGCGAAACGGTGGGGCTTCAGGCGGTGCCAATCGTGTCGCTGATGGCCTTCCTGATCGGCGTGGTTCTGGCCTTTCAGGGCTCGGCGCAGCTGCGCCAGTTCGGCGCCGAGGTGTTCGTGGTCGACCTCATCGCCATCTCTATCCTGCGCGAGCTGGGCATCCTGCTGACCGCGATCATCGTGGCCGGCCGCACCGCCTCGGCCTTTACCGCGGCCATCGGGTCGATGAAGATGCGCGAAGAGATCGACGCGATGCGCACGCTGGGCATCGATCCGGGCCACGCGCTGATCGTGCCGCGCGTGCTGGCGCTGATCCTGATGCTGCCGATCCTCGGGCTGATCGCCAACCTTGCAGGCCTGTTCGGCGGCGCGCTGATGTCGTGGATCGAGCTCGGCATCTCGCCGGCGATGTTCATGACCCGGCTGGTCGAAGGCACCGATGTGGCCAATGTCTTCGTGGGCCTGGTCAAGGCCCCGGTCTTCGCGCTGTTGATCGGGGTGATCGGCTGCCAGGCGGGGCTGGCCGTGGGCAAGACCGCCGAGTCGCTGGGTCGGATGACCTCGTCGGCGGTGGTGGCCGCGATCTTCGCGGTGATTCTGGCCGATGCGCTGTTTTCCATCTTTTTCCAGCAGATCGGGCTCTAGGCATGGCAGAGACGGTCATCGAGGTCCGCGGCCTGCGCAACCAGTTCGGCACGCATGTCGTGCATGACGGGCTGGATCTCGACGTCTACCGCGGCGAGGTTCTGGGCGTGGTGGGCGGCTCGGGTACCGGCAAGTCGGTGCTGCTGCGCACCATCGCGGGGCTTCAGGCCCCGGCGGCGGGCGAGGTCAGGATGCTGGGCACCGATGTCTACCGCGCACGCGAGGCCGAGCTTCAGACCCTGAGCGAACGCGTGGGCGTGATGTTCCAGGACGGCGCGCTGTTTTCATCGCTGAGCGTGGTCGAGAATGTCGAGGTCCCGCTGAGGGCGATTCCGGATCTGACCGCAGAGACGCGCGAGGCGCTGGCGCGGCTCAAGATCTCGCTGTCGGGGCTGCCGTGGAACGCCGGCGACAAGTACCCGGCCGAGTTGTCGGGGGGCATGCGCAAGCGCGCGGGGCTGGCACGCGCTCTGGCGCTCGACCCCGAGGTCGTCTTTCTCGACGAGCCTACGGCCGGGCTCGACCCGATCGGGGCGGCTGCCTTTGACGACCTGATCCGCAGCCTTTCGCGCACCATGGGGCTGACCGTGTTCCTGGTCACCCATGACCTCGACACGCTTTATGCCACCTGCGACCGGATCGCGGTTCTGGCCGAAAAGCGTGTGCTCGTGACCGGCACCATCGACTCGATGCTCGATGTCGACCATCCTTGGGTGCAGGAGTATTTTCGCGGCCCCCGCGCGCGCGCCGCGCGCGACGCGATTGCGGCGCATTCGGCAAGGGAGTAAGCGATCCAGATGGAAACCCGTGCGAATTACGTCCTGATCGGGGCCTTTACGCTGGCCGGCTTTGTCGGCCTCTTGCTGTTTTTCATGTGGTTCGCGCGGGTCGAGCTCGACCGGCAATTCGCCTATTACGATATCGAGTTTCCCACCGTTTCGGGGCTGTCGACCGCGTCCGAGGTGCGCTTTAGCGGGCTGCCGGTGGGCCAGGTGGTGGACGTGCGCCTGTCGCCTGAACAGACCGGCAACATCAGGGTGCGCATCGAGGTCGAGGCCGACACGCCCGTGCGCACCAGCACGGTGGCGACCATCGAATCCCAGGGCGTCACGGGGCTGTCTTTTGTCAGCCTCTCCGCCGGCGACCAGGGCGACCCGCTGTTGAAGGCGCAGACGGAAGAGGAAATCCCGGTCATACCCGCCGGACGATCTGTGCTGCAGACCCTCAGCGAGGACGCCCCCGCGATCATCGAAGAGGTGCTGGCACTGACCCGTCAACTGACCGAGTTGCTCGGCCCCGAAAACCAGGCGCGCATCACGTCGATCCTGGAAAACCTCGAACGTTCCTCGGGCGATCTGGGCCGCGCGCTCGACGATTTCTCGTCGGTGACCGACACGATCGCCACGTCGAGCGAGGAAATCGCCGCCTTCACCAGCCGGCTGGAGGCGATATCGGTGGCCGCGGTGGATATGCTGGATACCGCCGACACCACCCTCGTGGCGGTGACCGACCTTGCCCAGCGGGCCGAGCAGTCGCTAGAGACAGGCGATGCCACGCTGGAAAGCGGGCGCGCGGCGCTCGATTCCGCCGATGTCTTCATCCGCGAGGACCTGCCGCGCCTGGTGAGCGACATGACCGAGGCCGCCGACGGCGTGCGCCGGCAGATCGACGAGATCGGGGCCGACGCCCGCGCGATGCTGCAGGAATTCCGCTCCACGGGCACGCTGGCCTCGGCGCGGCTCGCACAGGCGGAATCGACATTGCAGGCCGCCGACGTCATGTTGGCCGACATGTCGCGCACGATGACCAGCATCGATACCGCCGCCGAGCGGTTCGACACGTTCCTCGCGGTCGACGGCACCGCGCTGGTCGCCGAGGCCCGGTCGCTGATCGCCGAGGCCGGGCGCGTGGTCGCATCGGCGGCGACCTTTGCCGAGAACGACCTGCCCGCAATCGTCGCCGATATCCGCGACGCCACCGAGACAGCGGCGGGCGTGGTCGACACGGTGGGCACCGATCTCTCGGCCGCGGCCGGCCGGATCGACGGCATTTCGGCCGAGCTGTCGACCTCGCTGGAGACCGTGACCGAGACATTTTCGAACGCCAACGAAACGCTTGCCCGCCTCAACACGGCGCTGGAGACCGGGGATGCCGCGCTGGCCGCCGCCGACCGCGCCTTTACCTCGGCCGACCAGGTGCTGAACGAGGATGTCGGCGAGATGACCACCCAGTTGCGCGACACGCTTTCGCGGCTGGATGACGCCATCGCGCAGGTCTCCGACGATGTGCCGGCGATCACGAACGAGCTGCGCCAAACCGCCGAACGCGCCACCGCCGCCGCCGACGAGGTGCAGCGCACCGCCGCCAGCCTCGGTCCGCCGCTGAGGGCCTTTGCCGATGGCGGGTTGCCGCAATACACCGTGCTCGCACGCGAGATGCGCGAGCTTGTAACAAATCTCGACCGCCTCGTTACCCGGATCGACCGCGATCCCGCCCGCTACTTTCTCGGGCGCGAAGACCCGGTCTTCAGACGTTAGGGATGCTTATGCTGCGCCTGCTTATTCTCTGTCTCGCTTTGTCCGTGTCGCTCTCGGGCTGTGCCGCCGTCGGGGCGCTCAGCCGGACGAACGTGCCGCAGAATGTCTACGAAATCCGCGCGCCCGCCACGCTGCCGGTCGCGCGCGGCCGGGCACAGGCGATCGATTTCGTCGTCGAGGTTCCCGCAGCCAGCGGCGCGCTCGACACCGAAAGCATCATGGTGCGCCCCAGCCCGACCCAGATCCAGTACCTGCCCGACGCACGGTGGAGCGAGAACGCGCCCGTGATGCTGCAGACCGCCATGGTCGACGGGTTCGAGCGCACCGGCGCGTTTCGCTTCGTCGGGCGCCGGCCGCTATCGACATCCGGGGACGTGGCGCTGGTGACGAGGCTGACGGATTTCCATGCCGCGCTGGTGCCCGGCACCGAGAGCGCGGTGGTGCGCGTGACCCTGATCGCGCGGCTGGTGCGCGAAGACGCCGCCTCGGTGGTGGCCACCCGACGCTTTTCCGCAGAGGTGGCCGTGGCCGACCTCGGCAACGAGAGCATCCTTGCCGGGTACGATACCGCGGCGGGCGGCGTGCTGTCGGATCTCACCGAATGGGTGCTGGCGACGCGACGCGTGGCCACCGGCCCCAGCTAGCGCCCGACGCCTGTCAGAGCCGCGACATCGCCGCCAGCAGGGCGGCGGCCTCGTAATCGCTGAGCGTGCGCAGATCGTCGGTGTCATGGCGCGGCAGCGCCTCGGGGGCGAGACCGCCGAGAAAGCTGGTGGCCAGGAGCTCTGGCTGGCCGCTGACGCCGCCCATGTAAAGGCTTTCCATCGCGCAGCCGGCCACGTCGAGGACCGCGTGCTGTTCGAGCAGGACATGGTGATAGCGGATCGTGCGGGCCTGGCCTTCCTCGTGCGCGGCGATGGTGCCGGCCAGCGCCCGCGCCTCGACCAGCACCGCCTCGGCGCCGAACATGTACTCGACATCGGCCCCGCCCAGTACCAGCCGCTGCCCGGCTGCGACCATCACATCGCGCCTGAGCCCCATGAACGGCGCCAACAGACGCACGGGCCGGAACAGGCCGCGGGCCGGCAGCTCCCACCCGTGGGTGTGACAAAGCGGCAGGGGCCCGTGGCTGAGCGTTTCGATCATGTCGCCGGGGCGCAGCCGCTCGACCGGCACATAGCCTTCCGCGGTGCGCACCGGCGTGCCCGTGGCCAGGCTGGGGGCCAGCCCCACCGGCAGCGGCCGGTCGGACAGGCCGAAATACCCGATCGCCGGGCCCACGTGCGCGCCGGGCCCGCCCTGCTCCAGCTCGGCAATGTCGGCGCGGCGCCAGGGCAAGGGGTTGGCAAAGACCCGCCGAACCAGAGTGCCCTCCTGCAACAGCTCCAGCGCGAAGAGGCCACGGCCACTGGCGCAATCCCAACTCAGCGTCAGGCGGGCGGACCCGACGCAGCGCGGTGCGGGCACGGCAAGCACTTGCTGGCGCCGTTCCTTGCCCAGCCGCTGGGCGAAGGCAAACTGCCCTCCGGGCGCGCGGTGAAACGAAACGTGGCTAATCAGGTCGCCCTGCCGGTGCAGCAGCAAGAGGGTCTCTTCGGCCCCGGTGTCGCGGCCGAGATCGACCTCCATCACCAGCCCGCCCCGCGGGATCAGCCCGTCGCGCGGCGGGCAGGCCGCATGCGCCGCCGCAGGTCCCGGCGGGAGAGGCACGTTCTCGGGGGTGGACAGGGCGATCCAGTTCATCGCGGGCGCCCCTTTGCCGGCGGGCCACACGAAAAGACCCCCGAAAAAGGGGGGCGCGTCACGCCCGATCGGGCCGC
Source organism: Rhodovulum robiginosum (assembly GCF_003944755.1). GTDB lineage: Bacteria > Pseudomonadota > Alphaproteobacteria > Rhodobacterales > Rhodobacteraceae > Rhodovulum > Rhodovulum iodosum. The sequence goes on along the minus strand of NZ_RWGU01000048.1, from coordinate 315,811 downwards.
AGGGTGTCGCATGGCCCTCTTCTGCCTCGGCTGTTGTTCTTTTTCGCGACCATGGCCCAAAACGAGGGACATTTTAAGCCATTGTTTTCGAACCTCTCCGCCGCCGCGGCGCGTGTTACGCCGCTGCAACATTGCCCCGCGCGCCGCCGCGGTTTATCGCTTGGGCACCCCATGCAAAGGACAGAACCCTTGGCCAGACCCATCGACCCGACAGACCTCACCGCCGATCTGATCCGCTGCCGCTCGGTCACGCCCCGCGAGGGCGGCGCGCTTGGCCTGCTCGAGGCGGCGCTCACGGCCGCGGGGTTCGAGTGTCATCGAGCCGACCGCGGCGAGGTGTCCAACCTTTTCGCACGCTGGGGCGCCAGGGGGCATCCGAAAAGCTTTGGCTTCAACGGCCACACCGACGTGGTGCCCGCCGGCGACACCGCCGCCTGGACATCCGACCCGTTCGGCGGCGCGGTCTGTGACGGCTGGCTCTGGGGGCGCGGGGCCACCGACATGAAATCGGGCGTGGCCGCCTTCGTGGCCGCCGCCACCGCCTTCGTGACCGAAACGCCGCCGGACGGCGCCGTGGTGCTGGCGATCACCGGCGACGAAGAGGGCGACGCGGTCGATGGCACCGCCGCGATCCTCGACTGGATGGCGGATGAGGGCGAGCACATGAGCGTCTGCCTGGTGGGTGAGCCCACCTCGCGCGAGACGCTGGGCGACATGATGAAGATCGGCCGGCGCGGTTCGATGACCGCCTATTTCGCGGCCCACGGGGTGCAGGGCCATTCGGCCTACCCGCACCGGGCGCACAACCCGATCCCGGCGCTGGCGCGGCTGGTCGAGCGGCTGTCGGCCTACCGCCTCGACGAGGGCAGCCAGCATTTCGACCCTTCCACGCTGGCCGTGACCACCTTCGACACCGGCAACCCGGCCAACAACGTCATCCCCGGCCTCTGTCATGCCACGGTCAACATCCGCTTCAACGAGGCGCATTCCTCGGACAGCCTGAGCGACTGGCTGCGGGCCGAGGCCGCGCGCGTCACCGAAGAGACCGGCACGACAATCGAGATGGAGGTGAAGGTTTCGGGCGAAAGCTTCCTCACGCCCCCCGGACCGCTCTCGGCGCTGGTGGCCAGCGCGGTCGAGGCCGAAACCGGCCAGCGCCCCGAGATTTCGACCTCGGGCGGCACGTCGGACGCGCGTTTCGTCAAGGACCATTGCCCGGTGGTCGAGTTCGGGCTGGTCGGCAAGACCATGCACCAGGTCGACGAGCGGGTGGAGGTGGCCCAGATCGAGGCGCTGACCGGCATCTACCGGCGCATCCTGGCGGGCTATTTCAACGGCTCTGCGGCGCTTTCCGGCTGACGCGATCCGGCCCGCGTGATAGTCTGGGGGCATGAGCCAGATCCCCTCGAAACCCCAGATCCTCGACTGGATCGCCGACCATCCCGGCCAGACCTCGAAGCGCGATATCGCCAAGGCGTTCGGGGTGAAGGGTGCCGACCGGATCGACCTCAAGCGCATCCTGCGCGAGCTCGAGGAAGAGGGGCACCTTCAGAAGAAGGGCAAGACCTACCGCGACCCCGAAAAGCTGCCCCCGGTCAGCGTGCTGCAGGTGTTGCCGCCCAACGACGATGGCGACCTCTTCGCCAAGCCGCTGGAATGGCATGGAGAGGGGGCCGAGCCGCGGGTGCTCTATATCGCACGCCAGACCGACCCGGCGCTGGGCGCGGGCGACCGCATCCTCGCGCGGCTGGCCGAGGTGAAAGGCAACGAGCACCAGTACGAGGCGCGGCTGATCCGCAAGATCGGCACCAACCCCGCGCGCATCCTCGGCATCTTCCGCAAGGGGGCCGAGGGCGGGCGGATCCTGCCCATCGACAAGGGCGCCGACAAGGAATGGCAGGTCGCCGCCGGCGCCACCCACGGCGCCAAGGACGGCGAGCTCGTCGAGGCCGAACAGGCCGGGCCGCGCGCCCGCATGGGCCTGCCCCGCGCCCGCATCGTCGAGCGGCTGGGCGATCCCACCGCGCCCAAGGCCGTCAGCCTGATCGCCATCCACCAGCACGGCATCCCCGACGCCTTCCCCGACGACGTGATCGCCGAGGCCGACCGGGCCAAGCCCGCCGGGCTGGGCGAGCGCGAAGACCTGCGCCACCTGCCGCTCGTCACCATCGACCCACCCGACGCCCGCGACCGCGACGACGCGGTGCTGGCCCAGCCCGACGACGACCCGAAGAACGGGGGCGGCTATGTCATATGGGTCGCCATCGCCGACGTGGCCCATTACGTCAGGCCCGGCACCGCCCTGGACCGCGAGGCGCGCAAGCGCGGCAACTCAACCTATTTTCCCGACCGGGTGGTGCCGATGCTGCCCGACCGGCTGTCGGGCGATCTGTGTTCCCTGCACGAAGGCGTGCCGCGCGCCTGCGTGGCCGTGCGAATGAAGATCGACGCCCATGGCACCAAGATCGGCCACCGCTTTACCCGCGGCCTGATGCAATCGGCCGGCGCACTTGCCTATGCCGATGTGCAGGCGGCGCAGGACGGCCGGCCCGATGAGCGCACCGCGCCGTTGATGGCTGACGTGATCGCCCCCCTCTATGCCGCCTACGAGGCGCTGACCAGGGCCCGCGCGGCGCGCCAGCCGCTCGACCTGGACCTGCCCGAGCGGCGGATCGAGCTTTCCGAGGACGGCCATGTCAGTTCGGTCAAGTTCCGCGACCGGCTGGACGCGCACCGGCTGATCGAGGAATTCATGATCCTCGCCAATGTCGCCGCCGCCGAGGAACTGACCCGCCTGCGCCGGCCGCTGCTGTTCCGCGTGCACGAGGAACCCTCGCCCGAAAAGCTGGACGCGCTGCGCGAGGTCGCCTCGGCCTCGGGCTTTACGCTGGCCAAGGGGCAGGTCTTGCAGACCCGGCACCTCAACGACCTGCTGGACCAGGCGATGGGCACCGAGTTTTCCGAGCTGATCAATCTCTCGACCCTGCGCTCGATGACCCAGGCCTATTACTCGCCCGAACATCTGGGCCATTTCGGCCTCGCGCTGCGTTCTTACGCCCATTTCACCTCGCCGATACGCCGCTATGCCGACCTCATCGTGCACCGCGCGCTGATCACCGCGCATGGCTGGGGCAAGGACGGGCTGAGCCCCGACGAAATCGAGACGCTGGAGGCCACGGCCGAGCATATCTCCGACACCGAGCGTCGCTCGATGGCCGCGGAACGCGACACCACCGACCGCTACCTCGCCGCCTACCTGTCGGAACGGGTGGGCAACGAATTCACCGGCCGCGTCTCGGGCATCGCGCGCTTCGGCGTCTTCGTGAAGCTCGACGAGACCGGGGCCGACGGGCTTGTCCCGATCCGCGAGCTGGGCAACGAGTATTTCCATTTCGACCGAGAGGCGCAGACCCTGATGGGCGCCGATACCGGGCTGGAAATCGGCATCGGCCAGCGCGTCACCGTGCGGCTGTCCGAGGCGGTGCCGGTCACCGGCGGGCTGACGCTGGAGCTGTTGGATATCGAGGGCAAGACGCTGGGCCGTGGTCCGGCCCGCACGCGCGGAAAACCCGCCCGCCGCGCGCCGGCCAAGGCGAAAAAGGCCGCCGCCAAGGCCAAGCGCAAGGTCATCCGCAAGCGCCGCTGAGCGGCGGAAACCGGCGGACCGCCACGATCCCCGCTTTGCGACTGGCGCGTCAAAGGGTACACTTGCGCAAAAAGCGGACCCGAGCGAGCAGGGGGCTTCATGACTGTGATACGACTTGCGACCGGCGCCGCCGTGGCGCTCGTGATGGCGGTTTCGGCGGCGTTGGCCAACACGCCCGCCTCACCCCGCCCCGAACCGCGGCCGGCTGCACAGGAGCCGCTGGTGACCACGCAGATCTCCACCGCCAATCGCGGCTTTCAACGCTGGATCGAGGGCTTTCGCGGCCGGGCACAGGCTCAGGGCATCTCTCCCCGGGTCTTGGACACGGCCTTTGAAGGCGTGCGCTACAACACCGACGTAATCCAGAAAGACCGCAACCAGTCGGAATTCACCAAGACGATCTGGGATTACCTCGACAGCGCCGCCTCTGAGACGCGGATCGAGAACGGCAAGGCCGCGCTCGTGCAGCACCGGCAGGTGCTGGAGCAGATCGAGGCGCGCTACGGCGTCGACAAGGAGGTGGTCGTCGCGGTCTGGGGGCTGGAAAGCGCGTATGGCGCCTATCGCGGCACGACCCCGATCGTCGAGGCACTGGCGACGCTGGCCTATGACGGGCGGCGCGGGCGGTTTTTCGAGGCCCAGCTGATCGCGGCGCTGAAGATCCTGCAATCGGGCGATACGCGGCCGCGGAACATGACCGGCTCCTGGGCCGGGGCGATGGGGCATACCCAGTTCATCCCCACCTCCTTTCTGGCCTATGCGGTCGATTTCACCGGCGACGGGCGGCGCGACATCTGGGCCGATGATCCGGCCGACGCGCTGGCCTCGACGGCGGCCTACCTCGCGCGCTTTGGCTGGCGCAAGGGCCAGCCCTGGGGGGTCGAGGTGCAGCTGCCCCGCGGCTTCGACCACAGGCTCGCCAGCCGCAGCACCTTGCGGATGCCCAGCGACTGGGCCGCGATGGGCGTGCGCGACATGGCCGGGCGCGTTGTGCCCGATCACGGCCGCGCCTCGATCCTCTTGCCCGCCGGCGCGCGGGGCGCGGCCTTCATGATCTTCGACAATTTCGCGGTGATCGAGCGGTACAACACCGCGGACGCCTATGTGATCGGCGTCGGGCACCTGTCGGACCGGATCAAGGGCGGCCCGCCGATCCAGGCCGAGTGGCCCCGGGGCGACCGCGCCCTGCGCTTTGTCGAGCGCAAGGAGTTGCAGGAACGCCTGACCCGCGCGGGTTTCAGCACGCAAGGCATCGACGGCAAGATCGGGCCCAACACCATCGCCGCGGTGCGCGCCTACCAAAGCGCGGTGGGCATCGTGCCCGACGGCTATGCCAGCCTCGATCTGCTGAAGCGCCTGCGGTGAGGGCGGCGCGTCGGGAGCCGACTGCGTCGGCTGCCTTCGGCGAGGATATTTTCGGCCAGAAGAAGCAGGAGGCGTCAGCCCCCGCCCCCGGCGTGGGGACAGGGGCTTTCTCCTGGCGCGGTCATCGGCGTCCCCGCCTGTACCGCGTGACCAGAGTGACACGGCATGGTTAATGATCCCTTGCTTCTTCTGGCCGAAAATATCCCCGCCGGAGGCATGAAATCTATGGCGCGGCGCAGGTCACGGGCGCGGCCTTGGGGCGGGGCGGGGCCGGGCGCAAGGGCGGCGTCAGCCGGGTCCGGAGCAGCGCGACCGGGTGGGCGCGCAGCGTGAGGCGCAGCGCCAGGTAATCCTCGACCACCTCTTCGCCCTCGCTCATCGCGGGCAGCGCGACCCGGGGCTCGTCGGCCGCTTCGCCGTCGAGATCGGCGGAGAAGAGCGGCAGCGGCGTCGGTGCGGTCAGGCCGCGGGCGGCCCAGAGGGCGGCGCGGCGCGACAGGCCGAGCGCGGCGAAGGCGTCGGCCTCGGCCAGCGCCGCGATCAGCGCCGGCGCGAGGCCGGCCCGGCGCCAGACATCCTGGACGCTGCGATAGCCGTTGCCGCGGGCGGCGGTGATCCAGGCGGCCTCGGCCTCGGGCAGGGCCTTGATCTGGCGAAAGCCGAGGCGCAGCGCCAGCCCGCCGGCGCCGTCGGGTTCCACCGTGTTGTCCCAGAAACTGGCGTTGATGCAGACGGGGCGCAGCTCGACCCCGTGCTCGCGCGCGTCGCGCACGATCTGGGCCGGGGCGTAAAACCCCATGGGCTGGGAATTGAGCAGCGCACAGGCGAAGACCGCCGGGTGGTGGCGCTTGATCCAGGCCGAGGCGTAGACCAGAAGCGCGAAACTCGCCGCGTGGCTTTCGGGAAAGCCGTAGGAGCCGAAGCCCTCGATCTGGCTGAAACAGCGTTCGGCGAAGTCGCGGTCATAGCCGTTTGCGGCCATGCCTTTCAGGAAGCGCCCCCGGAACTCGCTGACATTGCCATGCTTCTTGAAGGTGGCCAGCGACCGGCGCAGGCGGTCGGCCTCTTCGGGGGTGAACCCCGCGCCGGTGATCGCGATCTGCATCGCCTGTTCCTGGAAGAGCGGCACGCCCAGGGTCTTGCCCAGCACCCGGCCCAGCGCGTCGGAGGGAAATTTCACCGACTCCTCCCCGTTGCGGCGCCGCAGGTAGGGGTGGACCATGTCGCCCTGGATCGGGCCGGGGCGGATGATCGCAACCTGGATCACCAGGTCGTAAAAGCTGCGCGGCCGCATCCGGGGCAGGAAATTCATCTGCGCCCGGCTTTCCACCTGGAAGACGCCTAAGGAATCGGCCTTGCAGAGCATGTCGTAGACCGCCGGATCCTCGGGCGGCAGCGAGGCGAGGTCGAAGCGCTGGCCCTGGTGGTGCGCGATCAGTTCGAACGCCTTGCGGATACAGGTGAGCATGCCCAGCGCCAGCACGTCGACCTTGAGGATGCCAAGGGCGTCGATATCGTCCTTGTCCCAGCAGATGACGGTGCGGTCCTCCATCGTGGCGTTCTCGATCGGCACCAGTTCGTCGAGCCGCCCCTCGGTGACGATAAAGCCGCCCACATGCTGGGACAGGTGCCGGGGAAAGCCCTGGATCTCATGGATCAGCGCCAATGTGCGCTTGAGGCGCGGGTCGGCGGGGTCGAGCCCGATCTCGCGCAGGCGGTGGCCCTCGATCCGGCCCGAGCCCCAGCCCCAGATCTGGCTCGACATCGCGGCCAGCGTGTCTTCCGACAGGCCCATGGCGCGGCCCACCTCGCGCACCGCGCGCTTGCCACGGTAATGAATTACCGTGGCGCAGAGCCCGGCGCGGTGGCGGCCGTAGCGGGCATAGATATGCTGGATAACCTCCTCGCGGCGCTCATGCTCGAAATCGACGTCGATATCGGGGGGCTCGTCGCGGGCCTCTGACACGAAGCGTTCGAAGACCATGGTGCCGATCTCGGGCGAGACCGAGGTGATGCCCAGCGCGTAGCACACGACCGAATTGGCCGCCGAGCCGCGGCCCTGACAGAGGATGCCGCGGCCCCGCGCGAACTGGACGATGTCGTGGACGGTCAGGAAATAGGGCTCGTAGCCGAGCTTGGCGATCAGCGCCAGTTCGTGCTCAAGCATCTTTTGCACCCGATCGGACGCGCCGGCGGGGTAGCGCCAGCCGAGCCCCGCACGGGCGAGGCGTGACAGGCGCCCGGCGGCGGTTTCGTCCCCGGTCAGCTCCGAGGGGTATTCGTAGCGCAGTTCGTCCAGCGAGAAGGCGCAGCGCGCGGCGATCTCGCCGCTGCGATGCACGGCGTCCTCGTGACCGGCAAAAAGGCGCAGCATCTCGGCCTCGCTGCGCAGCCGCTGTTCGCCATTGGCCAGCGCCGCGCGGCCCAGGTCGTCGACCCTTGTGCCCGTGCGGATCGCGGTCAGCACGTCGGCGAGGCGCCGGCGGCGGCCATGGTGCATCATCGGCGCGGCCGTGGCGACGGCGGGCAGGCCCAGCCGCGCAGCAAGCGCGGCGAGGCGGGCGAAGCGGGCAGCGTCCTGCCCGTCATAGGCCGGCGCCATCGCCAGCGACACCTGACCGGGAAAGCGGCGCGCCAGCCGGGTCGCCTGTGTCGGCCACGCGCCCGCGCCGCCCTGCATCGTTTGCGCCCGTGGCGGGTGAAGCAGGAAGTCGAGCCCCGCACCCCATTCCCATTCCAGCAGGTCGTCGAAGGTGAGTTGGCAGGCGCCCTTGTCGGCCCTGAGCCGGCCTGCCGACAGCATCCGGCAGAGCCGCCCCCAGGCGGCGCGGTCGCGCGGCAGGGCGGTGGCGGCGAAGCCGTCGGTCAGGACCAGCCGCGCGGCGGGGATCAGGCGCGGCACCATGTAGATCGGCGCGCCGGGCGGGGCGGGGACATGCGCCGGCCGGGGCGGGCCGATGGGGTCCTTGTCCGCCGCCTGCCGCAGGCGCACCTGCCGCGCGATCTCGCGCGCGGCGGTATGGGCGCGCACGATGCCGGCCACCGAATTCTCGTCGGCAATGGCCAGCGTCCCCAGCCCCAGCAGCGCGGCACGGTTCATGTACTCTTCGGGGTGCGAGGCCCCCGTGAGGAAGGTGAAGTTCGAGGTGGCGGAGAGTTCGGCAAAGCCCATGGCGACTCGGGTGTGTTCTCTATTTGTTCTCTCGCAAGTCTGGCGCGCGCGGCGCGCTTGTCAATGCCCTGCCGGGCACCGGATTGACCGGCCCCGGCCCAGATGCCCCGCATGATCCGCGCCCGGCCTATCTCGGTCCATTACGCCCGCCCCGCAGGGCGATACCGGGCCGGGGCCTGATCGCGAACCGCCGTATCGGCCAGCGGCCTTGCTGTGACGAGGCCGGGCGGCCACCACGCTGCGCCACGTCTTCGACTGCACCCGAGACGGCGATGGGGTGGCGCTGCATTTCGGGTATCTCTGGACGCTCACGACCGGCAAGACCGCGCGCTTCGACTGCGTCGCCAACTTCGAGTTGACCGCCCAAAGGCGGCGCGCAGCGGCCGAGCGATCCGGCCTAGCGCTTCTTGACGAACCTGGTGAGGATCACGATGCGCTGCCCCTCGACCCGCCCCTCGATCTGGTCGGGATTGTCGGGCACCAGCGCGATGCCCCGCACCGCCGTGCCGCGCTTGGCGGTGAAACCTGCGCCCTTGACCGGCAGGTCCTTGACCAAAACCACCGTGTCGCCCTGGGCCAGCTCGGCGCCGTTGCTGTCGCGGTGGCCGGAGCCTGTCGGGGCCAGTCCCGCCTCGGCCCAAGCCTGAAGGTCGGGGTCGAGATAGAGCATCTCCAGCGCCTCGCGCGCCCAGCCTTCCGTATCGGAGAGGCGGGTCAGCAACCGCCAGGCCACGACCTGCACGGCGGGCACCTCGCTCCACATCGCCGATTGCAGACAGCGCAGGTGCGGGGGGTCGAGCTCGCCGCCCGCCACCTGTGCCGTGCAGGCGGTGCAGAGGGCGACCGCGTCTTCGCGGGGGGCGACGGGCGCGGCGGTCAGCCCCTCGGTGGCGCCGCAGAGCTCGCAAGCCCCGCCGCAGCGGGTCGTCAACGCATCGTCCATCGCGGGCAAATCCTTCGCTGGGGGCTGTCGCGGCGGACCCTAGCCCGCGGCAAGGCCGCAGCGCCAGTGCGGCGAATGCTCCCGCCGGGCGGCGGGGTCACGGGCATATTTCGTATGGACGCGTCATGCCGCCTGTCAAACCGACGCTGGCGCGCGGCATCGCCGGCCTTTTCCGAAAGCTCTGCGCCGCCCTACCCCGTCGGAGCTATCTTGGGCACCAGTTCGCCCACCACATGGGCGTAGACGTCGCGTTTGAAGGGCACGATGCTCTCGACCAGATGCGCCGGGTCGAGCCAGGCCCATTCGACGAATTCGGGATGCTCGGTGGCGATGTTGATCTGCGCATCGGTGCCGAGAAAGCGCATCAGGAACCAGATCTGCTTCTGCCCGCGATAGCGCCCCTTCCAGAGCTTGCCCAAGAGATCGGGCGGAAGGTCGTAATGCACCCAGTCCGAGGTGCGGCCGACCACCTCGACCAGGTCGGCGCTTACCCCGGTCTCTTCCCACAGCTCGCGCAGGGCGGCGGCCTCGGGCGTTTCGCCCGCGTCGATGCCGCCCTGGGGCATCTGCCACGCCGGCATCTCGTAATCGTTGCGCTGGCCCACGAAGACGCGGCCCTCGGCATTGGTCAGCATCACGCCCACGCAAGGGCGATAGGGCAGCTTTTCGGCCTCTTCAGGTGTCATCGATTCGACGGGCCGGCCCGTTGCGGCCGGCCCTCCCCCGTTACTGTTCGGTGCCCAGCGCCGAGAGGCCCTTGAGGATGTCGATGGCATAGGCCAGCTGGTAATCCTCTTCGCGCAGCTTCGCCGCGGCCTCGGCCTTGGCCCGCTCTTCCTCGAGCTGGCGGCGCTCGTCCTCGGTGATGCTGTCATTGTCCAGCCGGCCGCGCAGATCGGCCTCGGAGCGGGCGCCGCGGCGCGGTGCGGCCTCGTCCTCTTCATCGTCGGTCGGACGGGTGGGCGGCTGTTGTACCACGATGTCGGGCGACACGCCCAAAGCCTGGATCGAGCGGCCCGAGGGCGTGTAGTAGCGCGCGGTGGTCAGGCGCATCGCGCCGTCGCCCTTGAGCGGCATCACCGTCTGGACCGAGCCCTTGCCGAAGCTCTTGGTGCCCACCACGATGGCGCGGCGGTGATCCTGCAGCGCGCCGGCCACGATTTCCGAGGCCGAGGCCGAGCCGCCATTGATCAGAACCACCATCGGCTTGCCCTCGGTCAGATCGCCGTCGCGGGCGTTGTAGCGGTCGCTGTCTTGCGGGTTGCGGCCGCGGGTCGACACGATCTCGCCGGCATCGAGGAAGGCATCGGACACCTTGATCGCCTGGGTCAGCAGCCCGCCGGGGTTGTTGCGAAGATCGAGAACGATGCCGTTCACGCTTTCCAACCCGCCCAGCTCTTCGACGGATTGCTCGAACTCCTCTTTCAGGTTGGGATAGGTCTGGTCGTTGAAGGTGGTCACGCGAAGCACGACCGTGTCGCCCTCGACGCGCGACCGCACGGCGGTCAGCTTGATCGTATCGCGGATGATGGTCACCTCGAAGGGCTCGTCCACGCCCTCGCGCACCACGGTGATCAGGATCTCGCTGCCCACGGGCCCGCGCATCAGCTCGACCGCCTCGTCGAGCGTCAGGCCCAGAACGCTTGCGCCGTCCACATGGGTGATGAAATCGCCGGCCTCGATGCCAGCCTCGTCTGCGGGCGTGCCGTCGATCGGCGAGACGACCTTGACGAAGCCCTCTTCCTGGGTGACCTCGATGCCCAGCCCCCCGAACTCGCCCCGGGTCTGCACCTGCATGTCGTCGAAATCCTTCGGCGGCAAATAGCTGGAATGGGGGTCGAGCGAGGTGAGCATCCCGTTGATCGCCGCCTCGATCAATTCCGCCTCTTCGACGGGTTCGACATATTGCGCGCGGATGCGCTCGAAGATGTCGCCGAAAAGATCGAGCTGCTCGTAGACCGAACTCTTGCGGCTGGCTTCCTGCGCGACGAGCGGGCCTGCCACCTGCGTGGCCAGAACCGCCCCGGCGAGGGTGCCGCCCAGCGCGGCCATCACGAATTTCTTCATGGCGTCGTCAATCCTTGTCCAGTTCGAACAACCCGGCGGGGTCAACGGGCGTGTCGCCCTCTCTCACCTCTATATAAAGCGTTTCCGGCTGTGAAGAACCACCGCCTTCTGTCGCCGCCTTCAGAAAGGCCGCGGCATCGGGGGCGGCACCGCCCATCAGGCCCACTGGAGACCCCGCCGGAACCACCTCTCCCGTCGCACCATAGACCTCGGCAAGCCCCGCAAACACCATCAGAATGCCAGGCGCGGGCTCAAGCACGATCACGTTTCCGTAGTCCAGCAGCGGGCCGCGATAAAGGATCGTGGCCGGCGCCGGCGCGGTGACCAGCGCCAGCGGGCGCGTGGCGAGCACCACGCCGGGGCGGCTGATGCCGGCGGCGTCGGTCTCGCCATAGCCGCGCAGCAGCGTGCCGTTGACCGGCAACGGCAGCGGCGGCAAGGCATAGCCGGGCTCGGCCGGGCCCTGCCCGCTGTCCCGCGCCAAGCCGGCGGCAAAGCTGTCGAGCGTGTCGCTATTTTCCAGAAGGCTCTTGAGCGCATCGGGCGAAGCGGCGAAGCGCCGCGGCAGCTCGCGCCGTTCGGCGACCGCCTGCGACAGCGCGGTGCGGGCCGTCTGCACGCCGGCCAGCCCGTCGGCCAGCGCCCCGGCGGCGGCCTCTTGCAGGGCGCGCAGCGTGGCGATCTCCTCAAGTTCGGCGCGCAGAATTTCGGCCTCGGCCTGCAAAGCGGGCGTCACCGTGCCCAGCATCATGCCGGCGCGCGCGGTGCCCACGGGGCCCGACGGGTGCAGCAGCAGCAACGCCTCGGGCGTGCGTTCCATCCCCAGCATCACACCCAGCAGCTGGCCCAGCTCTTGCCGCCGCGCCTCCAGCCCGCGCGCGATGGCGCGTTCGCGGATCGTCGCCCGGCGCAGCCCCGCGCGCAGCGACGCAAGCCCCGCCTCGTAGGCGCGCACGGTCTCGGTCAGGGCGGCGACGCGGTCCTTGGCCTCTTCGGCCCCGGACAGCAGATTGCCCGCCGCGCGCAGCGACTCGGCAGCGGCACGCGCCTCTGCCGCCGGGTCGGCCGCCGCGAGGCCCCCCGGCGCGGCCAGCACCAGGGCCAGCGCCGCCAGCAGGCCGCGCCCCGCCCTCATGGCTCGATCAGGCTTTCGCCGGTCATCTCCGGCGGCTGGGGCAGCCCCATGAGTTGCAGGATGGTCGGCGCCAGATCGCAAAGCCGCCCGTCATGCAGCCGTGCGCCCTCGGGCCCGCCGACCAGGATCACCGGCACCGGGTTCAGCGTGTGCGCGGTATGGGGGCCGCCGGTTTCGGGGTCGACCATGGTCTCGCAATTGCCGTGGTCGGCGGTCACGATCATCGCGCCGCCGGCGGATTTCAGCGCGGCGAGCGCCCGGCCCAGGCCGCTGTCGACCGCCTCGCACGCCTTGACCGCGGCCTCGATCACGCCGGTATGGCCCACCATGTCGGGGTTGGCGTAATTCACCACGATCAGGTCGTAGCCCGCGCCGATCACCTCGATCAGCTTGTCGGTGACGGCGGGCGCGCTCATTTCGGGCTGCAGGTCGTAGGTGGCGACCTTGGGGCTGGGCGGCATGAACCGGTCTTCGCCCTCTTCGGGGTCTTCCTTTCCGCCGTTCAGGAAGAAGGTCACATGGGGGTATTTCTCGGTCTCGGCCAAACGAAACTGCCGCAGTCCCTGCTTGGCCACCCATTCGCCCAGCGTGTTGACGAGCTCGCGCTTGGGAAACACCGTGTCCATCCAACGGCTGTGGTCGGTCGAATACTCGACCATGCCCAGGATCGCCGAGAGTTCAGGCCGCTTGCCGGTTTCGAAATCGTCGAAATCGGGCTGGGCAAAGGCGCGCAGGATCTCGCGCGCCCGGTCGGCGCGGAAGTTGAGGCAGAACAGGCCGTCGCCATCGGCGATGCCCGGTGCGTCGTCGATGACGGAGGGCTCGATGAACTCGTCGGTCTCGCCCCGCGCGTAGGCGGCGGTGACGGCCTCGACGGGCGTGTCCGCCTCTTCGCCCAGGCCGCTGGCCATGGCGTGATAGGCAAGCTGCACGCGGGCCCAGCGATTGTCGCGGTCCATCGCGTAGTAGCGCCCGATGACGCTGGCGATATGGGCGCCCTCGGGCAGCCCCTGCTGCAACTCGGCGATGAAGCGGTCGGCCGATTTCGGCGCCACGTCGCGCCCGTCGGTGATGGCGTGGATCGCAACCGGCACGCCTGCCCCGGCGATGGCACGGGTCGCGGCGAGGATGTGGCGGATATGGCCGTGCACGCCGCCGTCGGAGACCAGCCCCATCAGGTGCGCCGTGCCGCCGGCCGCCTTGACCTTGTCGATGAAGCCCCTCAGCGCGGGGGTCTTGAAAAAGCTGCCATCCTCGATGGAGAGGTCGATCTGGCCCAGGTCCATCGCCACCACGCGGCCGGCGCCGATATTGGTATGGCCCACCTCGGAATTGCCCATCTGCCCCGAGGGCAGCCCGGCAGCGGGGCCGTGGGTGGTCAGCGTTGCATGGGGACAGCCGGCCATCAGCCGGTCGAAATTGGGCGTCTCGGCCAGTTCGGGGGCGTTGTCGTCATGGGTGGGGCCGAGGCCCCAGCCGTCGAGGATGCAAAGCACAACGGGTTTGGGTGCGGTCATGGAAGGGGCCCTTTCGCGGTTGCGCCCGTTCTAGGCGGCGGGCCGGGGGAGGACAACCGCCGGCCATCAGATTGCGGCCCTTCGGGCCACGCCTTTTCCGGGCGCCCGGTTCCCGGGCGCGGATCGGGTATTTGGGCCAAGAAGAAGATCAGACGCGGTGATAGGGGGTGCCGGCGAGAATCGCCGTGGCGCGGTAAAGCTGTTCGGCCAGCATCACGCGCGCCAGCATATGCGGCCACACCATGGGCCCGAAGGAAAGCGTGGCATCGGCCCGGGCAACCAGAGCGGGGTCGAGCCCGTCGGCCCCGCCGATCACGAAGGCCGCGGTGCCCTGGCCCTCGTCGCGCCAGCGCGCGAGGAGGTCGGCGAAACCGGGGGAGCTGAGCGTCTTGCCGCGTTCGTCGAGCACGCAGAGCCGGGCGCCCTCGGGCAGCGCGCGGGATATGAGCTGCGCCTCGGCCGCCTTGCCGCCGCCCTTTCGGTCGTCCACCTCCGTGACGGTGGCGGGCCCGAGGCCCAGCGCCCGCCCGGTGCGGTCGACCCGTGCGAGGTAGTCATCGACGAGCGCGCGCTCGGACCCCGCCCTGAGGCGGCCCACGGCGCAGATGGCAAGACGCATTCAGGCGCGCGCGGTGGCGGCGCCGGCAGGCATCCACATCTTTTCGAGCTGGTAGAACTCGCGCACCTCGGGGCGGAAGACATGGACGATCACGTCGCCCGCGTCGATCAGGACCCAGTCGCCCTGATCCTTGCCCTCCAGCTTGGCCCCACGGCCGAGTTCCTGCTTGAGCCGGTCTTTCAGCTTCTCCGAGATCGACGCCACCTGGCGGGTGGAGCGGCCCGAACAGATCACCATGTAATCGGCCATGGACGACTTGCCGCGCAAGTCGATCGAGATCATGTCTTCGGCCTTGTCGTCGCTGAGGGAAGCGAGAATGAAATCAAGCAAGTCTTCGCTCGACACATCCGTGGGAAGCCCGGTCATGGCTGCGTTCGGTGCGGTCATGAGGTTGACCGCCTCTGCAATGTTAGACAGGACATCGTCCTCCTTCGTGGCACGCCGATCCAAAAGCCCCGGCGCCGGGCACACACATAAGGTAGCATCGCCTGTGCGAAATCTCAATGACAGCGGCTGCGGCGCGGTAGCGGCTCTTTCTCAATCGGCGAGAACAAGCCCGACCTCGTTGCGGCGGCGCCACGGCAGGGTGAAGGGATCGTCGTAGAACATGAACCGCGGCGCGCCCGTGATTTCGAGGTCGTTCGCGCGCGCATAGGCGGCGAGGCGCTCGGCCTGCTCGGTCAATGCGCGGGTGGTCGCGCGGCCCGAAAAGCGCATGACGATCATCCGTTCGGGTGCGGTGCGGGTCAGGCGGACCGCGGCGTTTTCGGGCGCGGGCAGCGCGTCGAGGCGTTTGCCCGCGGGCATCATGAAGCGGATCACCCAGCCCTCTTCGGCCTTCGCCTGGGTCACCGGAACCGTCATGGCGATCTTTTCCGACGCGCCCGCGGGCGTTTGGTTTCGTCCGAATATATAGCCGGCGAGAATCCGAAAGCCGGTCTGGATCGCCGGGCCGCGGCGGCCGCTGACGGTGACCTCGGCCACCGTGAAGGGCGCGTAATCGCGCAGCTCTACCGGCCCGTCCCGGGCCTCGACTGTATAGGGCGGCGCCTCGTAGCCGCGATAGGTCGTCTGTGCGAATGCCATCGTCGTCGCGCCCCATGTCGCAACCAGCGCCGCCAGCAGCCACGGCGCCGTCCAGTGAGCGTTCATCGCCGCCTCCCGTCGCGTTCCGCCGAAGAGATGGGGCGGCGTCGAGGCCAGACAAGGCCCCTACCCGTCCGGCGCGCCGTCGCGGTCGAGCAGGCGCACCTCGCGCTGGGGGAAGGGGATTGCGATGCCCTCGGCCTTGAAGGCATCCCAAAGCGCCAGGAACACCGCGCCGCGGACATTGGTCAGCCCCTCGGTGGGGTCGGTAATCCAGAACCGCAGGATGTAGTCGACCGAGCTGTCGCCGAAGCCCACAACGTGGCAAACCGGCGGGCGGGCGCCGAGGACGCGAGGCACCGATCCGGCCGCCTCGACCGCGACCTTGCGCACCAGATGCGGATCGTTGGCATAGGCGGTGCCGAAATGGATATCGAGCCGCACGAACTCGTTGGAATGGGACCAGTTGACCACCTGGCTGGTGATCAGGTCCTCGTTGGGGATCAGGTATTCCTTGCCGTCGCGGGTGACGACCGAGACGTAGCGCGCGCCCAGCGCGTTGATCCAGCCAAAGGTTTCGCCCAGGCTGATCACGTCGCCGGGCTTGATCGACTTGTCGAGCAGGATGATGACGCCAGAGACGAGGTTGGACACGACCTTTTGCAGGCCGAAGCCGAGCCCCACGCCGATCGCCCCGGACAGGAAGGCAAGCCCCGTAAGGTCCACTCCCACCGCCTCGAGCCCGAGGAACACCGCCGCGGCATAGAGCGAGACCTGCATCACCTTGACGATCAGCACCTGCATGGAGGGCGAGATCGTCTCGTCGGCGCGGATGCGCGCGGCCGAATTGCGTGCGATCAGCCGGGCGGCGGTGAACAGCAGCCCGGTAAGGACCGCCGCTTTCAAGAGCGTCAGCGCCGAGAGGCGGGTGCCGCCGAGATCCACCGCGAGGTTTTCAAGCACCGAGGCGGCGTTTTCGGTAATGCCGAGAACGTAGAACGTCACATAGACCCACAGCCCCCAGGTGACGATCCGCCGGAGCACCGGGTTGACCACCAGCCGCGCGGCGAGCCCGACGCCAAGCCAGGCCGCGGCCAGCGTCGCGGCGATGCCGACCAGGTAGCTGCGCGAGGGCCATGTCACCTCGCGCATGATCCAGACCAGCATCCAGGCCAGGCCCACGAACAGGATCAGCCGAAGTCGCCTGAGCAGGATCAGGGCGACGCGCAGCCGCCACCTGGGCCAGCCCTCGCGGCTGCGCAGCCATTCATGCGCGGGGGTCTGCAGCGCCCAGGCAAGGCCCTGCGCGAGCGCCGCCAGCCCCACGACAATCGCGATCTGATAGAGGCGCCAACCGGGGCGCGTGAGGCTGTCGGCGAATGCGCTGGCCTGGTCGGCGAACGCCATGAGCTGATCGAGAATGGGGGTCGGGTCGATTTCCATCCGGTGTCCTTTGGCGCAGCATCGCATGGCGGGCGCGGGCACGACAAGCGCGCGCCCTTGATCGGCAACGGGCAAAGGCGTATCTGATCGGACATGAAACGCATCTTTGACATGGACGACCGCGCGCGCCTGCCCTGGCGCTTTTTCGGCGCGACGCATTCGGTGCTGGCCCGCCTATGAGGCGGTGCACACCCCGACATGACCCAATGACCGAAGACAAGCCGCGGAGACATCCATGACCGGCAAGACACTTTACGACAAAATCTGGGACGCCCACCTGGTAGATCACGCCGAGGACGGCACCTGCCTGATCTATATCGACCGCCACCTGGTGCACGAGGTGACCAGCCCGCAGGCCTTCGAGGGGCTGCGCATGGCCGGCCGGCAGGTGCGCGCGCCGGAAAAGACCATCGCCGTGCCCGACCATAACGTGCCCACCACGCAAGGCCGCGAGATCGTGGCCAACATGACCGAGGAAAGCCGCATCCAGGTCGAGGCGCTGGACAAGAACGCGCGCGATTTCGGGATCAATTACTACCCGGTCTCCGACATCCGTCAGGGCATCGTGCATATCGTCGGCCCCGAACAGGGCTGGACCCTGCCGGGCATGACCGTGGTCTGCGGCGACAGCCACACCGCCACCCACGGCGCCTTCGGCGCGCTAGCCCACGGCATCGGCACCAGCGAGGTGGAGCATGTGCTGGCCACGCAGACGCTGATCCAGAGCAAGTCCAAGAACATGAAGGTCGAGATCACCGGGCAACTGCCGCCCGGCGTGACCGCGAAGGACATCACGCTCTCGGTCATCGGCAAGACCGGCACCGCCGGCGGCACCGGCTACGTGATCGAGTATTGCGGCGAGGCGATCCGCGCGCTGTCGATGGAAGGGCGGATGACCGTCTGCAACATGGCGATCGAGGGCGGCGCGCGCGCGGGTCTGATCGCGCCGGACGAAAAGACCTTCGAGTATGTGAAGGGCCGGCCTCACGCGCCCAAGGGCGCGCAGTGGGAGGCCGCGCTGTCGTGGTGGAAGACGCTTTATTCCGACGACGACGCGCATTGGGACAAGGTCGTCACCATCCGCGGCGAGGATATCGCGCCGGTGGTCACCTGGGGCACCTCGCCCGAAGACGTGCTGCCGATCACCGAAAAGGTGCCCGCGCCCGAGGATTTCGCGGGCGGCAAGGTCGATGCGGTGCGGCGCTCGCTCGACTACATGGGGCTGACCCCCGGCACGCCCTTGCAGGACATCAAGATCGGCGCGGTCTTCATCGGGTCGTGCACCAACGGGCGCATCGAGGATCTGCGCGCCGCGGCCGAGGTTCTGAAGGGCCGCAAGCTGGCCGACGGCGTGCGCGGCATGGTCGTGCCGGGGTCGGGCCTTGTCCGCGCCAAGGCCGAGGAAGAGGGGCTGGACGTCATCTTCACGGACGCTGGCTTCGAATGGCGGCTTGCGGGCTGTTCGATGTGCCTGGGCATGAACCCCGACCAACTGGCCCCGGGCGAACGCTGCGCGGCGACCTCCAACCGCAATTTCGAGGGCCGCATGGGCCGCGGCGGGCGCACCCATCTGATGAGCCCGGTCATGGCCGCGGCGGCTGCGGTGACGGGGCATCTGACGGATGTGCGCGAGTTGACGGCGGAAACGGTGTAAGGAAACGCAACGATGGACAAGTTCGAGAAACTCACCGGCATCGCCGCACCGCTGCCGCAGGTCAATGTCGACACCGACATGATCATCCCCAAGCAGTACCTCAAGACGATCAAGCGCACCGGGCTGGGCGTGAACCTCTTCGACGAGATGCGCTATGATGAACAGGGCAACGAAAAACCCGATTTCGTGCTGAACCAGCCGGCCTACCGCGAGGCCGAGATCCTCGTCTCGGGCGAGAATTTCGGCTGCGGCTCGTCGCGCGAACATGCGCCGTGGGCGATCAAGGATTTCGGCATCCGCTGCGTCATCGCGCCCAGCTTTGCCGACATCTTTTTCAACAACTGCTTCAAGAACGGCATCCTGCCGATCCCGCTGCCGCAGGAGAAGGTGGATATCCTGATGAAGGATGCCGAGAAGGGCGCCAATGCCCGGATGACCGTCGATCTTGAGGCGCAGACCATCACCACGTCGGATGGCGAGGTCATTTCGTTTGAGGTCGACCCGTTCCGCAAGCATTGCCTGATTAACGGTCTCGACGATATCGGGCTGACCCTGGAAAAGGCCGCCTCCATCGATTCCTACGAGTCCCAGGCCGGTCAACAGCGTCCTTGGGTCTGATTTCCAAACAACCACAAGATGATGTGGCCAGAGGGGCTGTCCTGCAGGGCAGCCCCTTTTTGGTGCATGAATTGATGCAAAGCGGCGACAGTTTCTCCACGAAATTGCCCGATTGGAATCGTTAACCTTAGCCCGTGTCTTGCTGGAAGAGATGAAAGAAGGCAAAAAGTGGGCAAAGATAAGGCGACGCGCCATAATTCAATAACACGTCTGAAAGC
The DNA here is from genome assembly GCF_003944755.1 of Rhodovulum robiginosum. Lineage (GTDB taxonomy): Bacteria > Pseudomonadota > Alphaproteobacteria > Rhodobacterales > Rhodobacteraceae > Rhodovulum > Rhodovulum iodosum. Next base: position 296,328 of record NZ_RWGU01000048.1, on the reverse strand, counting down.
CGCGACGTGGCGCCTGTCCGCGTCCGGCAAGGACGGAGAGGCAGAGCAATGATCAGTCAGCTGATAGGCACAATTGTGCGCGCAACATTGGTCGTTTGGCTCATCGCCACGCCCTCGTTGCTATTGCCGGGCGTCACCGCCGATGCGACGCAGGTCGTCGCCCTGGTCGCGATCTTCGCGGCCGCCCTTACGATCTTCGAATACTCCGCCGAGTCGCCGGTCCTTGTGGAATTCCGCGATGCGCCCCCGTTCAACCGGATCAGATTCGTCACGATGTTCCTGACGGTCTTCCTGTTGTCCGTCATCACGCGCGGGCAATCCATGCCCACGCCCTTTACCGAATTCGTGGCCGCCATCGGCGCCCTGGTGGCGCAGGCCACCGACTTCCCCTACAGCCCCGTGCGGCTTCTGGTGCTGGCGTTGCCGCCGGGGACCGAAGCCCACCAGGTGATGCTGGTGCGCACCGCCGCGGGCCTGGCTTACCTGATTTCCCTGCTCTCGCTGGCCATCTTCGTGGCCCTGGCACGGGCGCGCCACTGGCCCTCGCACAAGATGACCTTCAACGTCTGGGTCAACCTGCCCACGTTCGACCCCACCGCCGGCGGCGATGTGGTCAAGCGGCTGGCACGCGACGCCCGTTTTAACGTGGCGTTAGGGTTTTTGCTGCCATTCCTGATCCCGGTCGCGTTCAAGGCGTCGTCCTACCTCTTCAGCCCGGTGACGCTGACCAGTGCGCAGACCATGATCTGGACGGTGTCGGCATGGGCCCTTCTCCCCGCAAGCCTGTTCATGCGCGGCATCGCCATCGGCCGCATCGCGGAACTGATCGAGGATCAGCGCCGCCGGGCCGAGCCTGCGAAGGACGACGAAAAGGGCACCTTCGTGCCAGCCTGAGCGCCACCGCGCTGGCGCTGGCGCTTGCGCTGGCGCTGGGTCCAGCGGCTGCCGACACGCTGCGGGTGGCAAGTTACAACACCGAGCTTTCCCGACGCGGCCCCGGCCTCATGCTGGCCGACATCGCCGCGGGCGACGATGCGCAGGTCGCCGCCCTCGCCGCGGTGATCGCGCGGGCCGACCCCGATATCCTGCTGCTGCAGGGGGTCGATTACGATCATGACGGCGCCGCGCTGAACGCACTGGCCGACCGTCTGGCGGCGCAGGGCGCGCCCTACGCTCACCGCTTTGCGCGACCTCCCAACAGCGGACAGCCCAGCGGCGCCGATCTCGACGGCGATGGCCAGCGCCATGGGCCGGGCGACGCGCAGGGCTTTGGGCATTTTCCCGGCCAGGGGGGGCTGGCGCTGTTGTCGCGCTATCCGGTCGATCCGCGCGCGGTGCGCGATTTCTCATCGCTCCTGTGGGCCGACCTGCCCGGCGCCACCCTGCCCGTGCTCGACGGGCGGCCCTTTCCCAGCGCCGGGGCGCAGTCGGTGCAACGCCTGTCGAATACCGCGCATTGGGACGTGCCGGTGCAGGTGGCCGGCACGGTGCTGCACATCCTCGCCTTTCATGCCACGCCCCCGGTCTTTGACGGGCCGGAGGACCGTAACGGCCTGCGCAACCGCGACGAGCTGCGCCTCTGGTCGCTTTATCTCGACGGGGCACTGCCCGGCGCGCCTGCGCCCGCGGGGCCCGTGGTGCTGATGGGCGATGCCAACCTGGACCCGGCCGACGGCGCGGGCCGCCATGGGGCGATTGCCGCGCTGCTGGCCCATCCGCGCCTTCAGGACCCGCTACCCGGCAGCGACGGCGCCCGGCAGGCCGGCGCGGGCGACGGGCAGCGGGGCGAGCCGGCGCATGACACGGTCGACTGGCCCGAAGACGGGCCGGGCAACCTGCGTGTCGATTATGTCTTGCCCGATGCCGCGTTCCGCGTGCTGGGTGCCGGGGTCCATTGGCCCGCCGACGGACCGGCGGCCGAGGAGGCCGCGCGCGCCTCGCGCCACCGGCTGGTCTGGGTCGACATCGCCCTGCCTTGACCCCTCGGGGCCGAGCGGATACGCCCTCGTGCAGCCTTTCAGCCGAGGACACCGCCCATGACCAACCCCACCCTTCTCATCCTGCCCGGCGACGGGATCGGCCCCGAGGTGATGGCCGAGGTGCGCCGCATCATCGACTGGTTCGGCGCCAAGCGCGGCCTTGCCTTCGACGTCACCGAAGACCTTGTCGGCGGCGCGGCCTACGATGTGCACGGCGTGCCGCTGTCAGACGAGACCATGGCCAAGGCACAAGAGGTCGACGCGGTGCTGCTGGGCGCCGTGGGCGGGCCGCAATACGACACTCTCGATTTCAGCCTGAAGCCCGAGCGCGGCCTGTTGCGCCTGCGCAAGGAGATGGACCTTTTCGCCAACCTCCGCCCCGCCCAGTGCTTTGACGCGCTGGCCGATTTCAGCTCGCTCAAGCCCGAGGTCGTCGCGGGCCTCGACATCATGATCGTGCGCGAGCTGACCTCCGGCGTCTATTTCGGAGAGCCGCGCGGCATCTTCGAAGAGGGCAACGAACGGGTCGGCATCAACACGCAGCGCTACACCGAGTCCGAGATCGACCGCGTGGCGCGGGCTGCCTTCGAGCTGGCGAAGAAACGCGCGGGCAAGGTCTGCTCGATGGAGAAGGCCAACGTGATGGAATCGGGCATCCTCTGGCGCGAGGTGGTGCAGAAGGTCCATGACGAAAGCTATCCCGAGGTCGAGCTGTCGCACATGTATGCCGATGCGGGCGGCATGCAGCTTTGCCGCTGGCCCAAGCAGTTCGACGTGATCGTCACCGACAACCTGTTCGGCGATCTGTTGTCGGACGTGGCGGCGATGCTGACGGGTTCTTTGGGCATGTTGCCCTCGGCCAGCCTCGGCGCGCCTATGGCCAACGGCCGGCCCAAGGCGCTCTATGAACCCGTGCATGGCTCGGCGCCCGATATCGCCGGCCAGGGCAAGGCCAACCCCTGCGCCTGCATCCTCAGCTTCGCCATGGCGCTGCGCTATTCCTTCGACCAGGGCGACGAGGCGACGCGGCTGGAAAAGGCCGTGGAAACGGTGCTGGCCGACGGCGTGCGCACCGCAGACCTGATGCAGGCCGAGGGCGGCGCGCCCGCCTCGACCCGCCAAATGGGCGATGCCGTGCTGGCCGCGCTCGACGCCAGCCTCTGAGGGCGCGAGGGGGCGAATGCCCCCTTGCAAATCAATGCACGCCGCTGTAATCGGCGTGCACTCGGTCGGAGTGTAGCTCAGCCTGGTAGAGCACTGTCTTCGGGAGGCAGGGGCCGGAGGTTCGAATCCTCTCACTCCGACCAATTGGCCGCAAATTCCCCACCCCTCGCAGCCCTTCGGGAGGCCTGGACATGACGCCGGACACCAGTGCCCTGCGGCAGATCATGGCAGCGCTGCCCGCCCCATGTGCGACCCGCCGCCTGATCGCCCTTGCCGGCGCACCCGGCAGCGGGAAATCGACGCTGGCCTCGGCACTGGCAGAGGCGCTTGGCGCGAGCGTGGTGCCGATGGACGGGTTTCACCTCGACAACCGCATCCTGACGGCACGGGGCCTGTTGCCGCGCAAGGGCGCGCCCGAAACTTTCGACGCGGGCGGCTTTCTGCGGCTGGTCGGCGCGCTGCATGAGCCCGAGGACGTTTATTTCCCGGTCTTCGACCGCGCGCGCGACATCGCCATTGCCGGGGCAGGCTGCGTCGGGGCCGCGTGCCGAACCGTGGTTCTGGAAGGCAACTACCTGCTGTTCGATGCGCCGGTCTGGCGCGACCTGAGGCCCTTTTGGGACGTCGCGGTCTACCTGTCGGTGCCCGAGGCGGCGCTGCGCCACCGCCTCACCGCGCGCTGGCTGGACCATGGGCTGCCCCCCGAAGAGGCCGCCGCGCGGGCCGAAGGCAACGACATGGCCAACGCGCGGCTGGTGGATGCGCGCCGCCTGCCTGCCGATCTGGTGGTGACCAACTAGGCCGGGGCGTCCTTGGCCTCGGCGGCCTTTTCGCGCACGCGGCTGAGGTCGCGGAATGCCTGGTATTGCGAGATGTAGACGTCGCCGGTCAGGTCCAGCAGGAAATGGGTCTTTTTCAGGCGGTCCATGACCGGCCCCTTCACCTCGGACAGGTGCAGCTTTAGCCCCATGTCGCCCAGCCGGTGATTGACCGCCTCGAGCGATTCCAGCGCGCTGGTGTCGATCTCGTTCACCGCCGAGCACATGAGGATGACGTGCTTGACAGCCTCGTCGCCCACCACCCGGTCGTAGAGGTAATCCTCAAGGAAGCGGGCATTGGCGAAATAGAGGTTTTCATCGACGCGGATCGTCAGGATAGCCGGGTCGGTCTCGACCGCGTGGCGGTGGATGTTGCGGAAATGCTCGGTCCCCGGCACCACGCCCACCTCGGCGATATGCGGGCGTGAGGTGCGGTAGAGATACAGCGCCACCGAGATCGCGACCCCCGCCGAGACACCGATTTCCACCCCGTATCCCAGCGTCAGCAGGATCGTCGCGGCGACGGCGGCGAAATCGGCCTTGGAATAGCCCCAGGTGGTGCGCAGGATCGAGAAATCGACGAGGCTGAGCACCGCCACGATAATGGTCGCCGCCAGGGTCGCCTTGGGCAGGAAGAACAGCAACGGCGTCAGCGCCATGGCCGCGACCGCGATGCCGATGGCGGTAAAGGCGCCCGCCGCTGGCGTCTCGGCACCGGCATCGAAATTGACCACCGAACGGGCGAACCCCCCCGTCACCGGGTAGCCGCCCGAGACCGATGCGGCGATGTTCGACGCGCCCAGCCCGATCAGCTCCTGGTCGGGCACGATGCGCTGGCGTTTCTTGGCGGCCAGCGTCTGGGCGACCGAGACGGATTCGACGAAGCCGATGATCGAGATCAGCACGGCCGAGCCGATCAGGCTGGTCCACAGGTCGGCGTCGAAGCTGGGGAAGGTGAGCGGCGGCAGGCCCTGCGGCACCTCGCCGACGATGGCCACGCCCCGGTTGCCGAGCCCCAGCGCCCAGGTGACGAAGGTGGTCACGACCACAGCCGCCACCGGCCCGGCCTTGGCCAGAACCTCGGCCAGGCGCGGCGGCAGGCCCGCCTTCAGCAGTTTCGGTTTCAGCCCCTTGCGCACCCAGAACAGGAACGCCGTGGCGCCGATGCCGATGATCGCCGTCCAGATGTTGATCTGGCCGAGATTGCCCATGATCGAGCCGAGAAGCGTGAGCAGGGTATGGCCCGAGGCCGGGATTCCCAGGATGTGCTTGAGCTGGCTGGTGGCGATGATGATGCCGCTTGCGGTGATGAACCCCGCGATTACCGGGTGGCTGAGGAAATTGGCCAGAAACCCCAGCCTGAAAACACCGAGCAGGATCAGGAAAAGCCCCGACAGAAAGGCCAGCGCGATGGCCGCGGCCGCGTATTCCGCCGTGCCCTGCAATGCCAGGTTGCCCACCGCCGCGGCGGTCATCAGCGACACCACGGCCACCGGGCCCACCGCCAGCGCCCGCGACGTGCCGAAAATCGCGTAAGCGACGAGCGGCAGGATCGATGCATAAAGGCCCATCTCGGCCGGCAGACCGGCCAGCAACGCGTAGGCCAGCGATTGCGGGATCAGCATGATCGTCACGATCACCGCGGCGACCATGTCGTTGGTCAGCGGTCCGATGCCGTAGTGGCGGCCCCAGTCCAGAATCGGCAGGTAGCGGGCGACGGATTTGAAGGCGGGCAGGCGCACGGCGCAGGGCTTTCACATTCACGATTTAAAATACGACTAAGGCGAGCGAAGCGATTAAACAAGAGGCAGGCAACAAAACGGCGGGCCCCCGGGGCCCGCCGTTGAGGTCGTTTTCGGCTGTGGCGCGGCTCAGGCGCGGGCCGTGCCGAACTGGGCCGGGGCCACGCCGAGCGCCGAGAGCGCGGTGTCGGCAATGTCGTCGGCGGTCAGTTTCGCCTCGGCATACATCGCCGCCGGGCTGGCCTGCTCTATAAAGGTATCGGGCAGGGTCATGGTGCGCACCGCCAGCCCCTTGTCCAGCCGTCCGGTGCGTGCCAGCCAGTGCAGCACCTGCGCACCGAACCCACCCTCCGAGCCGTGCTCGATGGTGATCAGCGCCGCATGATGAGCGACCAGTTGGGCAATCAGGTCGGTATCCATCGGCTTGGCGAAACGTGCATCGGCCACGGTAACCGAGATGCCGCGCGCCTCCAGCGCCTCGGCCGCCTTAAGCGCGTCGCCCAGCGGCGCGCCCAGCGACAGCAGCGCGACCTGGCTGCCCTCGCGCAGGATGCGCCCCTTGCCGATCTCGAGGACCTCGCCCCGCTCGGGCATCTCGACGCCCAGCCCTTCGCCCCGCGGGTAGCGGAAGGCGATGGGCCCCTCGTCATAGGCCGCGGCGGTGGCGACCATGTGCTTGAGTTCCGCCTCGTCGCCCGCGGCCATCACCGTGAGACCGGGCAGACAGCAAAGATAGCTGAGGTCGAAGGCACCCGCATGGGTCGATCCGTCCGCGCCCACCAGCCCCGCGCGGTCGATGGCAAAGCGGACCGGCAGCTTTTGCAGCACGACGTCATGCACCAACTGGTCGTACCCGCGCTGCAGGAAGGTCGAGTAGATCGCGCAGAACGGCTTTAGCCCCGACGCGGCCATGCCGCCGGCAAAGGTCACAGCGTGCTGTTCGGCGATACCCACGTCGAAGACGCGCGCCGGGAACCGGTCCTGCATGATGTTCAGCCCGGTCCCCGAGGGCATCGCCGCGGTGACCGCGACCACCCGCGACTCGCGCGCGGCCTCGTCTGTCAGGGTCTGTCCGAAAACCGAGGTGTAGGAGGGCGCGTTGCCCTTCGATTTTTTCTGCGCGCCCGAGACGACGTCGAATTTCGACACGCCGTGATACTTGTCGGCCGCGGTCTCGGCGGGGCGGTAGCCCTTGCCCTTGACGGTGCAGACATGGATCAGCACCGGCCCCGCGGCGCGCGCCCGCGCGGCGCGCATCACGGCCATGAGCTGGCTCATGTCATGCCCGTCGATCGGGCCGATATAGTCGAACCCCAGTTCCTCGAACAGCGTGCCGCCGCCGGGGAACCCGGTGACGAGCTGGCGCGCGCGGCGCGCGCCTTCGCGGATCGGGCCGGGAAGGGCGGCCTCGAAATCTTCGGCCATGTCCTTCAGCTTGCCCAGCGGCGTGTCGGCGTAAAGGCCCGAGAGATATTTCGACATCGCACCCACGGGCGGGGCGATCGACATCTCGTTGTCGTTGAGGATCACGAACAGCCGGCGGTTTTCGTGGCCGGCGTTGTTCAGCGCCTCGTAGGCCATGCCGGCGCTGATCGAACCGTCGCCGATCACCGCGATGGAATCGCCTGTGGGCAGGCCCATGTCGCGGCCGACGGCAAAGCCCAGCGCGGCCGAGATCGAGGTCGAGCTGTGGCCGGCGCCGAACGGGTCGAACTCGCTTTCGGTGCGCTTGCAGAACCCCGCCAGGCCGCCGCCCTGACGCAGGGTGTGCATACGGTCGCGCCGCCCGGTCAGGATCTTGTGCGGATAGCACTGGTGGCTGACGTCCCAGACGAGCTTGTCGAAGGGCGTGTTGAAGACCGCGTGCAGCGCCACGGTCAACTCGACCACACCCAGCGACGAGCCCAGATGCCCGCCGGTTTCGCTGACCACCGAAATCACCTCTTGTCGCAACTCGCGGGCGAGCGTGGAGAGCTCGCCCAGGTTCATCGAGCGAAGGTCGGCCGGACCGGCGACGCGGTCCAGGGTGGGGGTCAGCGGTGTGTTCATTTCTCTTCTCCCGCGATAAAAAAAGCGCCGTGTGGTTTTGTATCTCCACACGGCGCCAGTGTCCTGTGTCTGACAGGAAGGGAACCGGGGTGTGGAGGCCCCGAATATCGGACCCCGTTAAGGGCCCGATGGAATATGGCCGGGGCGGAAACCCGCGCCCGGCCGTGTTCGTTTACTCGAGCGGCGCGGCCAGTTCCGGCCACTCGGCGACCATGTTCCGGCCGTTCAGCGGGCTGACGACACCCATGTGGCAGGTGGCGCAGTTGGCCTTGCCGGCATCGCCCTCGTCACCCAGGCTCGAGGCCGGCAGAAGCTCGGCGCGCGGTTCCAGGTAATACTGGTTGATGTCGATCAGCATCTGCTGCGCTGTGATGGTGCTGGACCACTGCGGCGTCACCTGGGTGCCGTCGTAGAAGGCACGGGTGTTGTGGCAGTAGACACAGCCCACGTCCAGCGAGTTGGACTGATGGTTCATCAACGAGAAGGTACGCTCGGCATTCTGCCAGGTGGGATCGCCGGGCAACGTGTTGACCCTCGATTCCAGGTCGTGCACCTTGATGCTCTCGCCATCGAGCAGGAACTTTTCGACGGCATCCACCGGCAGCGAGGTGAACTCGCTCTGGGTGTATTTGTTGTCGAGCATCACCCGGTTCTGGATCGCCGCCCAGCCCGTCGCCGAAGCGTTCACGGCACCGGCCTTGAACCACGACTGCGGCGGGATCGGCTCGCCCCGGTGGCAGGTGTAGCAGTTCACGCCACGCCCGTCAGAGGCCAGGTTGTGACCGTCCCAGTCGGTGTTCAGGTACTGCGTCAGCTCGATGCAGTTCTGGGTCACCTCGAGCATGTTCGCGTCAACCTCGCCGTTATCGTAAAGCACGATATCGGCACCGGTCCACTCGCTCATAGCCTTGGTGAGTTGGTCGAAGTTGGCCTGGTCCATGTCACCGAAGGCGACCACGCTGTCACCGTAGGCCTCGGCCGCGGTCGGGGTGCCTTCCGGCACCTCGACACGCTCGTAGGCAACGTATTGCGCAGCGTAGGGATCGTCCTGCGGGTTGTCCTTGACGAACTTGGACACGGCCATCCCGATGCCCCGCGGACCGGTCTGGAAGTCGGTCGTCTTGTAGGGGTTGGTGAAGACCACCGCAGACACCGCGACGATCACCGCAAAGCCAATCGTACCGACAACGATCCCCGGGCCGTAAAGCTTGGTCGGATTATCCGCGGACCATTGTTTGTACCATTTGGGGATTCTCAGCATGTCAGCCTCCTTGCCCAGTATAGGCTTCGTAGCCGTAGGGTGCGATATACTCAGGCGCGAAGTGATGCTCCTGGGCCCAGATGAACCAGTTGTCGACCACGGTGCCCGACAACAGGATGCCGATGCCGCCGGTAATCGGGGTCAGCACCGCGAACCACCACGCCCAGCGATGGATGCCTTCGATCGTGGCGTTGAAGCCCATCGTCCAGCGCCAGAACAGCGCCGTCCGCTCGGCCGCCGTGCCCCGGTCGTAGATCTGCTCCAGCTCGCGTTCGGCACCGAAGCGGGCGCCCGACAGGATCGTACCGCCGTGCATCGCAAAGAGCAGCGCAGAACCGTAGAGGAACGCGATCGAGAGCGCGTGGAACGGGTTGTAGTAGAGGTTGCCGTAGCGGATCGAGAAGGCCGTGGTCCAGTCGAGGTGCGGGAAGATGCCGTAGGGCACCATTTCCGACCAGCTGCCCATCATGAGCGGGCGGATGAGGCCCAGCACCAGGAACAGCCAGATCGCCGCGGCGAAAGCCCAGGCAATGTGCTTGCCCATCTTGTGCTCGCGGGCGAGCAGATAGGCGCGCAGCCACCAGGTCATCACCGAGACCAGAAGGAAGAAGCTGGCGATCAGATACCAGCCGCCTTCGCTCAGCGGCGGGACGCCGAGACCGTATTCCGGCCCCGGAGGCTCGAGCGCGAGCCAGAAGCCCTGGCGCAGCAACTCGACCAGCGACCAGTTCACCTGAGCGAGCATGTTGAGCCCGACGATGAAGATGGCCATGAAGCCCGAGAGCAGCCCGACGATGCCGGTCCAGCCAAGATAGATCGGACCGAGCTGGGCGTTTCCGAACCAGCCGAGCAACCCGACATGGCCGATGCCGCCGACGCGCTCCTCCATCATGTTGTTGTCGTTGTCCATGCCCCAGTCGGGCGGGCCCTGGACCTGAACCTGGGTGAAGATGTTCTGATACTCAGCCATTTTTACATCCCTCCAGCGGCGGCAGCATCCGGCCAGATCGGCAGGTCGGTCCACCAGGTCCACCATTCAGGCCACCCCTCGGTCCAGAGCGGACCCGAGATGATGATGCAGACGGCGGAGAAGAAAACCGCGTTGATGGCCAGCAGGAAGCCGACCCGGTGAATCCCCAGCGTGCCGACCGAGTAGCCGATGAAGTCGCGGAAGAACGCGTCTTCATGGTCGGGCGTCTTCGCCTCTTCGCCTTCCTCGGGGTTACAGGCGCTGAGCACCAGCGCGCCGTGCAGCGCCAGGAACATCGCCGTTGCGAAGAACAACGAGATGGCCAGCATGTGCGCCGGGTTGTAGTGGAAGTGCAGGTAGGCGTAGCCGGTGTTTGACACCCAGTCGAGGTGACTGAAGATGCCGTACGGGAAGCCGTGCCCCCAGGCGCCCATCAGCAACGGGCGGAAGACGACCAGCGTCATATAGGCCAGGATCGCGAAGCCGAACGCGATCGGCACATGATAACCAAGCCCGAGCTTGCGGCAGATTTCCACCTCGCGCAGGGCCCAGCTGATGAATGCGCCAAGGGCGCACGCCGTGATGAATTGCCATAGCCCGCCGTCGGCGAGCGGTGCGATCCCCAGACCGTAGCTGAGGTCGGGGGGGGCGATATGAATCACCCACGGGTTGAAAGTCCCCTGCATGGACGCGCCGTAGAGGATAAGCAGGGTACCGAGGGTAGCGAAGAAAACTGTCGTTACTCCGAAGAAGCCTACATAGTAAGGCCCCACCCAAAAGTCGAACAGATCGCCACCGATGAGCGTCCCTCCACGGACGCGATACTTCTTCTCAAAACTGAGCAGTGCCATCGTCTGTCTCCGCAAATGGCGGCCGTGTCCGTCCGGGCCTCAGCCGTCCTTGTCCTTGAGATCGCTGCGGGCGGAAGATCGGGGCTCCCGCCCGCAGCATTTTTCTTGTCACCTGGCCATGCCGGTGCCGTTAAGGACGGGGCGTTTAGCCCGCGGCCTTCTCGGCAGCGACGGTCAGCCAGTTGAAGTAGGGGTTGCTGAGCACGAAGAGGTGAATCATCACCGCCAGCAGCATGAGAAACACGCCTTGCACCACGAGCACACGGCGCGGATCGAAGATCATCCAGATCTTGTAGAATTTTGCCATTTCTCAGGTCCTCCTCAGAGCCACGGACGCCAGATGTACACTGCCAGGTGAGCGACACCGGCAACGGCTGCGAACAACCAAAGCCCGCTCATGTAGACAGCGTGGATTTCCTGCGCCTGCTCGTCGGTCAGACCGGTGAACGACACGTCAGATTCAGCCATTAACTTTCCTCCGGATCGTCAGACTGATGCCGCGCACCCCGGCGGCCGGGTTCCGACAGAGCCTCGTGCCCTGCCAGTATTCGCCCAACCGGGGGGATGGGCGAATTTCGTTTGTCCGCATGACCTTGGTCAGGCGGAGAAAATCATGGGCGTGATGATCCGCGCCTGGCTCCATGCCCGCGAGATCGGCCCCTTGGTGTTCAGGTCGCCCTGCTTGACCAGCGCCAGCGCCCAGGCGATCACCGCCAAGGGCAAAGCGGCCAAGAAGATGATGGCGAAATAGACGGTGAATTCCGCCCTGGGCGCACGGTGCGTGCGCACCATGTGCATGTCGGAAGTCTGATCGGTCATGATGTCCGTCCTCCTGTTGAAAGCTTTTCGATTCCGCCGGTCCTGAGGGCTTCGACGGTTTCCCGCACCACGCGCTCGGCACCCTGTTCCAGCGCGGCGCGCTCGGCGGCGTCACGCAGGGATTTGGCGGCAGAGATGCGGGTGAGAATGGGGTGTTCGGCAACGATCTTGTCGAGAAGCGCCTGGGCGTCCTCGTCCCACGGGAAGTCGCGCCGCAGCTTTGTCGGCGTGGCCGCGGCAGAGTCCATTTCGGCTCCGAGCGGCAGGATATGGAAAAGCGCGTCGAACAACGCATTACAGACTTCCTGAACCAGATAAGTGGCCCCACCGTAGCCCATAAAAGGCGTGCCGGTCGCGCGGCGGATCGCTGCACCAGGGAAGCCCGCGGGGATGAACGCAGGCTTCGGACCGTGCCCCGCCGAGAGCTCGGCAAGGTACATTTTCTCGTTGATCGAGCCGAAGACGACGAGCGGCCGATGCTGTGCCATCAGCGCGCGAACCTCGTTGTTGTTGGTCTTTGCGCCCGCTTTGCGGGCCACGGCAAAGGCGCAGGGCAGGCCCATGTCGGTTTCCAGGAAGTGCCGGATGCCGCGGGCATAGGTCTCGTTCGCCACGATGGCGAAGCTGGCCGTGGCAAAGAAATCCTGCGTGACGGAACGCCACAGGTCCCAAACGGGTTTGATCGTCGAATGCTTTTCGCGGGTGATGAAGGGCTCGGGGTCGAGGCCCAGCATCTCGCCCAGCTTGCGCAGGAACTTGGTGGTCGAGTCGATGCCCACCGGCGCCTGCAGGTAGGGCTTGCCCAGCACCTCGGCGAGGCCGCGTCCGAACTCGCGATACATCACGATATTGGCGTCGGCATTCACCAGGTTGCGCATCTCGGCCAGGTGCGCGCCCAGGGGCAGCACCATGTTGACCTCGGCGCCGATGCCTTCGACCAGCCGGCGGATCTCGGCCAGGTCCGAGGGCATGTTGAACACGCCATACATCGGCCCAAGGATATTGACCCGCGGCTTTGCGCCTTCTTCGCGCTTTTTCTCGGGGGGCATCCGGCCCTTGGTCATGCCGAACTCGGTGAAGAGCCAGGTCATCGCCCGGTCGGCCGCTTCCCATTGATCTTCGTCGATGGTGCGCGGCAGGAAGCGCTGGATATTGGTGCCCTGCGGCGTGACGCCGCCGCCGATCATCTCGGCGATGGAGCCGGTGACGACCACCGCTGGCAGCGCCGGGTCGAGCGTTTTCCAGGCGCGCTTCATCGCGCCCTCGGTGCCGTCGCGGCCCAACTCTTCCTCGCCCAGGCCGGTGACGACGATGGGCAGCTCGTGCGGCGGCAGCGCGTCGGTGTAATGCAGGACAGAGGTCACCGGCAGGTTTTCACACCCGACCGGCCCGTCGATGACGACCTGCAGGCCCTTGACGGCGGTGAACGCGTAGACCGCGCCCCAGTAGCCCCCGGCCCTGTCATGATCCTGGATCAGCATCAGATCATCTCCTGCGCCTTTTCGGCGCGGCGTTTTTTGTCCAGCTTCTTCTGGTGAGCCGCGCGGAACTCGGGGTGCAGATTCGGGTCGCCCTCCCAGACGCCGGCGGTGTCGCCCGCGCCGACGCCCTCGAAGAACTCGCGCATGTGCTCCATGCGGGCCTTGTTGGCGATGGCGGCGTTGACGACCTGCGCCAGGCTGCCGGCCCCGGCCGGGCCCATAAGGGGCCGCGCCGAGATCAGGTTGGTGAAGTAAAGCGACGGGATCGCCAACTCCTTGGCCGCCTGCACCACGGGTGTGGTACCGATGGCAAGGTCGGGCTTGATCGCTTCCATCGCCGCCTTGTCGTCTTCCAGCGAGGCGCGGTAGACGACCTTGACGCCGCGGGCCTCCAGCCAGTCGCGGTCGGCCTCGGACTGCTTGGTTCGTGCACAGGCGGTGCCGACATAGGGCACATCCGCCCCGCTTTCGATCAGCAGGCGCGCAACCAAAAGCTCCGATCCCTCGTAGCCCGACAGGGTGATCGTGCCGTCGATGGGGGCACCGGCCAGCGCGCCCTTGATGGCGGGCAGCACGGCGTTTTGCGCCGCGGCCACCTTGTCGGCCGGCAGGCCGAAGGCGTCGCCGATATTTGCCAGCCAGTCGGCGGTGCCGTCATGGCCCACGGGGGCAGAGCCCACGATGGGCCGGCCGGCGGCTTCGAATTCGCGCATCGAGGCGGTGTAGAACGGATGGATCGCCGCAACCGCGCCGCAGTCGAGCGCGGCGTAAAGCTCGCGCCATTCGCGGCAGGGCACGACGGGGCCGACGGCAAGCCCGAGCGGGTCGAGCATACGGCCGATCATTACCGGGTCGGCCGGGAACATCTCGCCCAGCAGCGTGACGGTGGGTCGGTCGGACACGCCGCCCTCGGGCGCGGCCACCGGGCCCGCCTCGGCCTCGGCCCGGGCGTAGTTCAGCATCGCGCCGGCCAGCACGTCCTTGGCTTCGGCATGGGTCGGTACGCCAAAGCCCGGCACGTCGATACCCACGATCCGCACGCCGTTGATCTCGGTCGGCAGCAGCCGCAGCGGCACGCCAGAGGCGGTGGGCACGCACAGGTTGGTGACCACGATGGCGTCGAACCGGTCAGGATCGGCCAGTTCGTGCACACTGTCGCGGATGTCCTCGAACAGCTTGCCGGTGACCAGCGTTTCCGAGCTGAAGGGCACGTAGCCCACCGACCGCCGTGCGCCGTAGAAATGGCTGACGAAGGTCAGCCCGTAGACACAGCAGGCCGAGCCCGACAGTACGGTCGCCACGCGGCGCATCCGCAGGCCCACGCGCAAGCTTCCGAAGGCCGGGCACATGCTTTGCGGCCGGTCATGGGGCCCCTGCGGGTAGTCCTTGGCGTATTGATCGAGAATTTCGGATTTCCCGGCGGCGCGCGCGGCCTTGTCCATCTCGGCGGCACCGGCATGGCAGCCCATCCCGTCGCCAAGGGCGGGGTCGGCCCCGTCGCGCTGGCCTTCGGCCGCGCGCGGGGCGCCCTCGATCACCTCGGCGGTGTGGGCCTCATCGTATTTGACCTCTTCGGTCATGCGTCCTCCATCTCCCGCACGGGCGCCGGCGCCTTTTCGGGCGCCTTTTGGGCCTCGGGTGCGGGGGTCTTGTCCTGCGCAAGGCGCTCCAGCGCCGCGTCCCAGCGGGAAAGCTCTTTGAGGTCAAACATCGTCGTAGACCACTTCCAGCGATTTCTTGGGCTTGGCGTTCTTGCCGCGCATGTCCTCGTCGGAGGCGGGCTGCAACTCGAACCCGGCGCCGGTTTCCTCGGGCGAGAAAAGGCCAAGAAGGCCGTCCTGGTCGAGCGGCGCAGGCCGGATCGGCGGCGCCTCGGCAACCGCGCTGGCCAGCCCGGCAAACAGATCGCCCCATTTGCTTTCAGAGCTTCCGACGATCTGGTAGTTCGCGGATTTCCGGCGCAGGTCCTCGTCCTGCGGGATCGCGGCGAGAACGGGGATGTTCACCGCATCGGCAAAGGCCTGCGCCTCTCCGGTGCCGTCATCCTTGTTGATCACCAGGCCCGCGACGCCGACATTGCCGCCGAGCTTGCGGAAATATTCGACCGCCGAGCAGACGTTGTTGGCCACGTAGAGCGATTGCAGGTCGTTCGATCCGACCAGGATCACCTTTTGCGCCATGTCCCGCGCGATGGGCAGGCCGAAGCCGCCGCAAACCACGTCGCCCAGGAAGTCGAGCAGCACGTAGTCGAAATCCCAATCGTGGAAGCCCAGCTTTTCCAGCAACTCGAAGCCGTGGATGATGCCGCGCCCGCCGCAGCCGCGGCCGACCTCGGGCCCGCCGAGCTCCATCGCGAAAACGCCGTTCCGCTTGAAGCAGACATCGCCGATTTTCACCTCTTCCCCGGCCAGCTTCTTCTTGGTCGAGGTCTCGATGATGGTCGGGCAGGCCTTGCCGCCGAACAACAGCGACGTGGTGTCCGATTTCGGGTCACAGCCGATCAGCAGCACGCGCTTGCCCTGCTCGGCCATCATGTTGCTGAGATTGGCCAGCGTGAAAGATTTGCCGATGCCGCCCTTGCCGTAGATCGCGATGATCTGGGTTTTCTTGGTCGGTTCGGTCACGGGAATCTCGTCGTCCAGCGGCTCATTCGCCTCGTCACGAAGGCGCTGATCGATGTCTTTGATATTCGGGACGTCAAGCGTCATGCGCGGCTCCCCAGTTCAGGATCATTTTCAGACATGCAGGATCGTTGAATGCGGTTTCATAGGCTTCTGCGGCCTCTTCCGCGGGCACCGAGTGGGTGATGAGCCCCCCCAGCGACAACGCGCCAGACTCGACGAGCTGGCGCGTTGCAATCAGGTCTTCGCGGTCCCATTCGGCAGCGATGCGCAGCCGGGCCTCTTTCATGAAGGCGGCCGGGAAGGCGAAGGAAAGCGGGTCGGTATAGAACCCGGCCAGCACCACCTCGCCGCCCTTGGCGATGCGGGTGATGAGGCTGTCGAGCAGCGACCCCACGCCCGAGGCGTCGTAGATCGTGCGGTAGTCGTGGCGCGGGTCGTCATCGGGGTGGATCACGTCATAGCCCAACGCGCCGCCCTGGCGGTCGGGGTCTATCTCCCACACGGTGGGGGCCGAGGCGCCGGCGGCGATGGTCAACCGCGCGAGCAACCTGCCCAGAACGCCGTGGCCGACGATCAGTTCGGGCATCTTCTTGTCGACGCCGGCCAGCGCGTGGCGCGCGGTCGCGGCCAGCGCCAAGAGCGCGCCCTCGGCGCCCAGCCCCGGGTCGATCTGGGTCACCCGGCTGGCATCCGTGACGATCCGCCGCGACGAACCGCCGAAGAGCCCAAAGGCCCCCTCGTAGCAATTCGCACCGGGCACGAAGACGCGATCGCCGATCTTGAAATTCGTTTCAGCCCCGGCCTCGACCACCTCGCCGGCCGCCTCGTAGCCGGGCACCAGCGGATAGCCCATCCCCGGAAAAGGGGGCATGTTTCCAGTGTAAAACAGCTTTTCGGTGCCGGTGGAGATGCCCGAATGGCTGATCTGCACGACAAGGTCCTTGGCGCCCGGCTCCGCCAGCGTCAACCGCTCGAGACCCAGCTCCCTGGGCCCTCGAAGGATGACAGCCGTCGTTTGCATTTGCGCCTCCCCCTCGATGTCGGTGAGTCCGGTGTCCGAGACTCACGTCTACGGGTGTTCAACTTTTTGTCAGTCTATTCTGACAGGGCAAAGTGTCAACCTAATTAGACATCTTAACCTGCGCCATTCGCCGCATCAGGTTTACACCCGGTCACCACCGACGTGATGAAAGGCCGTCGCGTGCGCGGGGTTTCGACCCTCTCGAACCCGGCCTTGCGCATCAGTCCGGCGATCCGCTCGGCCGAGCGTGCGCGCCCGGTTTGCATCGCCATGCAGTAAAACGCGAAATAGGCGTCGCCCGCCCGCTGAGGGTTGCGACCGCCCGACATCGGCTCGGACACGATCAGCCGTCCGCCCGGGGGCAGCGCGGTGAAAACCTTGGCCAGGAGCGCCTCGACGGTTTCATCGGCATGGTCGTACAGCACACGGATCAGCGAGATCGAATCGGCGCCCTGCGGCAGCGGGTCGTCTCGAAAGCTGCCGGCGACAACCGCAGCGCGTCCGGCCATGCCGGCCTCTTGAAATCGCGCCTCGGCGGCGGGCACCACCGCGGGCAGATCGAACAGCGTCATCTTCAGGTCCGGATAGGCTGCACCCACGGCGGCCAGAAAGGCGCCGGTGCCGCCGCCCACGTCCAGAAGGTGCCGCACCCCGTCAAGCTTGACCGTGCGCAGCGTTTCCTCGGCCACCAGCGTCTGGCTGTCGGCCATGAGTTTCGAATAACGCTCGGCCACGCTCGGGTCCTCGGCGCTGCCGGCGCCGAAGACATAGGGCCAGAACCGGGCCAGTTCGGTCTCGCCCTCGCCTTTCAGCAGCGCCACCGGATCGGCCATGTCGCGGTAGAACACCTTGTGGTGCAGGATCATCTCGCGCAGGCCCGACACGCCCATCAGCGCCGCGCCGAGGGGGGCAAGCTGATAGCCGCCCTTCACCCGCTCGAACAGATCCAGCGCGGTGGCGGCCTGGGCCAGCGCCTCTATCCGGTCCTCGGGGATACCGGTGCGCGCGGCCAGCGCCGCGGTGCATTGGGCCTCGTCGCGGAGGGCCTCCAGGAGGTCCAGTTCGACGACCGCCTGCAACACCTGCGAATAGACAAAGCCCGAAACCAGATCGAACAGCCGCTCACCCTCGCGGCGAGAGCGGCCGCGGGTGAGAAAAAACCGGCTGGCCCAGCTTTGAAAGGCGGGCGACGCGATTCGCCGGTTACGCCAGCGACGCCAACCGCCCCCCCGCGCAGGTTGCGCGGGGCCGGGTTGCGACAAGGTGTCGGTCATTATTCCGCTGCGTATTGGGCGGCCGCCGTGGGCACCAGCCGATCGGCGGTCTTGCGCACCATCTGCGCCAGCGCCGCCTCGCCCGGACAGGACGGGATCGAGGCGATGGCGCCGGACAGGATGTCGTTGAGCCGCGCCACCGCGCCCGGCACGCCGAGTTCGGACACCGCGTTGGGGCGGTTGTTGGCCTCGTCCTGATGCGCGGGCTTGCCGATCTGCTCGGCCTCCATCAGCGCGTCCTTGAGGTCGTCGGCGACCTGGAACGCCTCGCCGATGCGCGCGCCCAGCTCTTGCCAGGGCTCGGCCTCTTGCCCCGCTGCGACCGCACCCATCTGGGTCGCGGCGATGAACAGCGCCCCGGTCTTGGCCTGATGATACGCGGACAGATCGACCGTCTCTTCGCTTTCCCAGCCCTGCCCGGCGCAGATGCCGAAGGGCATGCCGGTGCGTTTGCCGAGGATGCGGATCAGCTCGACCGCGCGCTCGCAATCGTGGGGCGCGGCGCGTGCCAGCACCTCGAAGCCCATCACGATCAGGCTGTCGCCGGTCAGTAGCGCCAGCGGCTCGCCATAGGCCTTGTGCACCGTGGGCTTGCCGCGGCGGATATCGGCATCGTCGAAACAGGGCATGTCGTCATGCACCAGGCTGGCGCAGTGGATCAGCTCCAGCGCGGTGGCGGCGGCATCGGAAAGCGCCGGCTTGTCGTCACCGCAGGCCATCGCCACGCTCAGGCAGATCGTGGGGCGGATGCGCGCGCCCCCGGGCGTGACCGAGTATTCGAGCGCCGAAGCAAGCTGTGCCGGCGCCGAGTCGCCCTGCCCTTGCCGGATCGCCGCCCCTATGGCCGACTCGACACGTTGCGAAAGCCCCATTGAAAACTCCTGTCGTCTGATGCGTCAGAGCGTGTCAGCCTGACGAGACATTTGAGATTGTAAATCAGATTGGACACTCTATCCTTTCGAGTCAATATTTCTTGAGGAGAACCAATGGCCGCACCCGCCGAGAAGGTGGTTGTCATCGGCGCCGGCATGGGCGGGCTTTCGGCCGCGATCCGGCTGGCCCATGCCGGGCTGGATGTGACCGTGATCGACCGCGCGCCGGTGCCGGGCGGCAAGATGCGCACGTTCACGACCGATGCCGGGCCGGTCGATGCAGGCCCCACGGTGATGACCCTGCGACCGGTCTTCGAAGAGCTTTTCGACAGCGTCGGCGCCCGTCTCAGCGACTATGTGACGCTACACCGTGAAGAGGTACTGGCCCGACACTGGTGGCCCGATGGCAGCACGCTGGATCTTTACGCTGACCAGGCGGCCAGCGCCGAGGCGGTGGGCGCCTTCGCGGGCGCCCGGGCCAGGGCCGAGTTCGAGGCGTTCTGCCGCCGCGCCAAGCGCCTGTTCGAGGCGTTCGACGCGCCGATGATGCGCGCGGTCACCCCTTCGATGGGCCGTCTCACCGCCCATGTGATGCGGCACCCCGCGCTTATCCCGGCCATGGCGCCGCACAGGACGCTGGCGCAAAGCCTTGCGGCGCAGTTCTCGGACCGCCGGCTGGCCCAGCTTTTCGGCCGCTACGCCACCTATGTGGGCGGCTCGCCCTTTCGTTCGCCGGCCATTCTCGGGCTGGTCTGGCATGCCGAGGCCCAGGGGGTCTGGCGGGTCGAGGGCGGTATGCACCAGCTGGCCCGGTCGCTGGAGCGTCTCGCGCGGGCGCAAGGCGTGAGCTTTCGCTTTGAAACCGCCGCCACGCGCATAGAGATACAGAACGGCGCGGTCGCGGCGGTCTATCTCGACGACGGCACCCGCCTGCCGGCCGAGCGCGTGGTCTTCAACGGCGACCCCGCGGCGCTTGGCGCCGGGCTGATGGGCGAGGCGCTGCGCGATGCTCTGCCAGAGGCCGCGACCCGGCCCCGCAGCCTGTCGGCCTATGTCTGGAGCTTTGCGGCGGTGCCCCACGGGCCCGAGATGGTGCATCACAACGTGTTCTTCTGCGACGCGCCCGAGAACGAGTTCGGCCCCATCGCCGAGGGCCGTATGCCCGAGGACCCAACGCTCTATATCTGCGCCCAGGACAGGGGCACGGGCCAGCAGCCCGACGGGATCGAACGCTTCGAGATCATCATGAACGCCTCCCCTTCTGCGGACGGGGCCGAGGCGACGGACGAGGAGAAAGAGACGTGCCGGACACGCACCTTCCAAACGCTGGCCCGGTTCGGGCTGACCTTCGATCCCCGGCCCGGGGTGCAATGGCTGACAACGCCCCGTCATTTCGCACGTCTGTTTCCGGCGTCGGAAGGCTCCCTCTACGGGCGGAGCCCGCACGGGCTGATGGCGGCCTTTCAGAGACCGACGGCCCGTCTGACGGTGCCGGGGGTCTACCTGGCGGGGGGCGGGGCGCATCCGGGGGCGGGCATTCCCATGGCAACCCTCTCCGGCCGGCACGCGGCCGCGGCGATATTGACGGACCTTGCTTCAACCTCGACGTCCCGCCCGACGGCTATGCCTGGTGGTACGTCGACGGCATAAGCAACGACGGAAATCAACAGATCTCGATCATTGCCTTCATCGGCTCGGTCTTCTCTCCGTGGTACCGCTGGTCGGGCCGCAAGAACCCCGAAGACCACGTCTGCATCAACGTGGCCACCTACGGGCGCGGCGGGCGCTGGACGATGACCGACCGCGGCCAGCCCGCGCTGCGCCAGACGCCGACAACCTTTCAGGTGGGGCCCTCGTCGCTGCGCTGGGAGGGCGGCAAGCTGATCGTCGAGATCGACGAACTGGCCTGGCCGCACATGCACCGGCTCAAGGGCCGGGTGACAGTGACGCCTTCGGCGGTCACGGACGTCGAATTGCCGCTCAAGGCCGATGGCAGCCATGTCTGGCGCCCCTTCGCGCCGTCGTCGGAAATCGAGGTCGACCTGAACCAGCCGGGCTGGCACTGGACGGGCCACGGCTATTTCGACGCCAATTTCGGGATCCACGCGCTGGAAGACGATTTCAGCTATTGGACCTGGGGCCGGTTCCCGACGCACGACAACGGCGCCTACTGCTTTTACGACGCGACGGTGAGGGATGGCTCGGAATTGGCGGTTGGCCTGCATTTCGGTGCCGATGGCACGGTCGAGGTGATCGACGCGCCGCCGCGCACCCGGTTCCGCCGGTCGCTGTGGCAGGTGCGGCGCGAGACCCGGGCCGACCCGGGCTATGTGCCCCACCAGGTGCATGACATGCTCGACGCGCCGTTTTACTGCCGCTCGACCGTGCGCACCAAGGTCTTCGGGGAAGAAATGGTGGGCGTGCACGAGGCGCTCGACCTCAACCGCTTCGCCTCGCCCTGGCTGAAGCCGATGCTGGCCGTCAAGGTGCCCCGCCGGCGCGGCTGGCGCTTTGCCGAGTAGGGCCCGCGTCGCACCAGCGGCGGGCCAATAAAACCCTCGGCGTTGCGCCAGGCGGCCTCAGGCCGCCTGCATCTCGGATGCACCGGGGTTGCGCCGCCAGATCACGAAATTCAGGGCGAAGGCATAGCTTGTCCAGACGAGATACGGCGCCACCAGCAGGCCGGCCGTGAGGTCGACCCGCCAGAACGCCACCACCATCGCCAGCACCGACGCCCACATGCCCAGCAGCACCACGAGCGCCGGGCCGAGCCGGTGAAGGCCGAAAAAGACCGGCGACCAGAGCGTGTTGAACACGATCTGCAGGCCCCAGATTGCCAGCGCGTAGATCACGCCGGGATGACCCGAGACCGCAACCCGCGTGGCGGCCACCGCCATGGCGATGTAAAGCACCAGCCAGGCCAGCGGGAACAGCCAGTTGGGCGGCGTCCAGCCCGGTTTGTCCAGCCGGTCGTACCACGAGCCGGGCGAAAAAAAGGCGCCGGTCGAACCGGCCGCCATGGCAGTGCCCATGAAGAGGGCGAACAGCATCCAGTCGAAGCTCACGGTGGGCCTCCTGCGCTAAGGGCGAAAATCGAATCTTCTTCTTAGCTAGCGCGCCGCGCCGACGTGGCCAATGCGTCACGCCGCGCGCGCTCGCGCGCTTCGAGCTGCGCCAGCACAGAGATCAGTTCGCCGGTGCGGCCCTGGCCCCAGGGGCTGTGGTCGGGTTTGGTATCGGCGGCGGCCTCGACCAGATAGGCAACTTCGGGCAGCGGCTTGGCATAGAGTACCGCCGAGCGCGGCATCACCGCGCCGGAGCCGGCCTTGATTGCCGATGCCGCAAGCCAGCCGAGTTTCTGCGTCTTGGTGGTATGCGCACGCCGCGTGATGCTGTCATAATCGGCGCGGCCGAGTTCGGCCGCGATGCCGGCGTAGATATACCGCGCCGCAAACATGCCCGGGCGGCACGACAAGGGCAGCTCGGACAGACCAGCCTCGGCCCGGAAATAGAGACGGTTGGCATCGGCGACCAGCCGTTTGACCATGCGCCGGATCTCGGGCGTCGGCCGCGGATCGGAAAGAAACGCCTCGGGGTCGAGCCCGGCGTCTTCGAACCAGTCCAGCGGCAGGTAGAGCCTTCCGGCGCGCGCATCTTCGCCCACGTCGCGGGCGATGTTGGTCAGCTGCATCGCCACGCCCATGTCGCAGGCCCGCGCCAGCGCATAGGGGCAGCGCACCCCCATCAGCACGGTCATCATCGCCCCCACGGCCGCGGCGACCCGCGCGGAATAGGCGTAGACGCCCGACAGCGTGGGATAGCGCCGCTCCATCGCGTCCCACGCCATGCCTTCCAGCAGGGCCTCGGGCAGGGTGCGGGGCATGGCGAACTGTTCGACAACGGCGGCGAAGGCCCGGTCGGCGGGCGCATCGCGGGGCGTGCCGCGATATATCAGCTCCAACCGCTCGCCAAGGCTGAGCACCGCGGCGCTTTTCTCGTCGGTCAGGTCCACGGAATCGTCGGTCAGCCGGCAAAAGGCGTATAGCGCCAGCGCCGGGTCGCGCACCCGCCCCGGCAAAAGCCGCGAGGCCGCGTGGAAAGAGTACGACCCGGTGCGGATCGCTGCTTCGCAATAGGCGAGGTCCGCCGGTGCAATCATGTCACTCGGCCGCGACATGTGCCGCATCGGGCACGAGTTTCGCCAGCACCTCGGCCGAGGTGATCACGCTGGGCAGGCCCGCGCCGGGATGCGTCCCGGCGCCGACGAGGTAAAGCCCGCCGACCTCTTCCGACACGTTGTGGGGACGGAAATTGGCGCTTTGCAGGATCCGCGGCTCCATCGAAAAACCGGCGCCGTGGGGCGAGCGGTAGCGGTCGCGGAACGTCTCGGGCGTGAAATAAGTGCTGGCGGTCACGCGCTCGCCCAGACCGGGCAACAGCGACTCTTCCATGAAATCCTGCACCATCTTGCGGTAGCGCTCGCCCATCGCCGTCCAGTCCACCGGCGCGCCGTCATGCAGGTTGGGCACCGGCGAGAGGGCGTAGAACGTGTCGTCACCCTCGGGCGCGCAGGAGGGGTCGGACACCGAGGGGCGGTGGATGTAAAGGCTCATGTCCGCGGCCAGGTGATCGGTGCGGAAGAAAATGTCGCGCACCAGCCCCTTGTAGCGCGGCCCGTTCAGCACGGTGTGGTGGCCCACGTCGGACCACATGTCGCGTGTGCCCTTGGTGCCGAAATACCAGACGAACAGGCCCATCGACCAGCGGGTCCGGTCGAGCCGGCGGTCGGTCCAGCGCTTGCGCTTGTGGTTGCGAAGGAGCCGCTGGTAGGTAAAGCCCGAATCGGCGTTCGACACCACGATATCGGCCGGGATCACCTCGCCCCCGGCCAGCTTTACGCCGCGCGCGCGGCCGTCCTTGACGAGGATCTCGTCCACCTCGGTTTCCATCCGCATGAGGCCGCCCTGCCCGGCCACGACATTGGCCATGGCCTGGGCGATCGCCGCGACGCCGCCCATGGCGTAATGCACCCCGAATTCCTTTTCGAGGTAGCTGACGAGGATGTAGGTCGAGGTCACGTTGAACGGGTCGCCGCCGATGAAGAGCGGGTGAAACGACAGCGCCATGCGCAGGCGCTCGTCCTTCACCCGGTGCGCGGCGTGCGCGTAGACCGAGCGGTCGGCGCGGTGCAGGCCGAAAACCGGCAGCACCTTGATGAGGTCCCACCACTTGTTCATCGGCTTGCGGCCGAGGTTCTCGAACCCGAACCAGTAGCGTTTCTCGCTGTCTTTCAGAAACCTGTCATAGCCGGCCAGGTCGCCAGGCGACAGCCGCGCGACTTCCGCGCGCATCTTTTCGGTGTCCTGCCGCGCGGTGAACCGCTCGCCATCGGGAAAGACGATCTGGTAAAACGGGTCCATCGGCACGAGGTTTACATCGGCGTCGAAATCGCGCCCGCAGGCGGCCCAGAGCTCGCGGAAGATCTGCGGCACTGTGACGATGGTGGGGCCCAGATCGAACCGGTGGCCGTCCATCCACAGCGCCGAGCCGCGCCCGCCAGGCACGTCCAGCTTGTCGATCACCGTGACGCGATAGCCCTTGGCGCCCAGCCGCATCGCGGCCGCCAGACCACCCAGCCCCGCGCCGATTACGATGGCATGCGGCCCTCGCGCGCGCGCGGCTTCGTCTGCCAGTTCGGGATCGACTCGTGTCATCATGTCGCTAGGTTAAACCTGTCTAGTTTAGTTTACAATGACTCCTAGCCTAAGCGTTCGCAGAGGGGCACCGCCCTTGCGGTCGCACCCAAAGTGTCACACATACTTGACAGTCTCGAAGGAGAATCGCTCATGCAAGTCACCACGATCAGCTTTTTTCGGTACGACAACTGGGCGTCACGGCTGGAAGCGTTCAGCCAGATGGCACGCGGACGGTTCGCGCTGAAGAACGAGCCGGGGCTGGAGTTCTTCAAGATGCTGGGCACCGGGTCCGACGAGGGCTTCAACCCGCGCCCGAACGTGGATGTGAATGCGATCCTCTGCGTCTGGGTCGACATGGACGCCGCCGAGCAGGGGCTGGCCAAGAGCATCACGCACAAGACCCTGCGCGATCATTCCTGCGAAACCTACACCATCTACCTGGCGCCCACTTCGGCGCGCGGCATGTGGTCCGGCGTCGAGCCGCTGGATGTCACCGAAAAGCCCGACGACAGCGGCAACATCGCCGTGCTGACCCGTGCCACCGTCAAGCTGCCCCTGGCGCTGCAATTCTGGTCCCAGGTGCCGGAAGTTCAGGAACGGGTGGCCAAGCACCCCAACTGCGTCTTCCATATCGGCATGGCGGAGGTGCCCTGGGTGCAGCAGGTGACCTTCTCCCTGTGGAACAACGCCGACCAAATGAGCGGCTTTGCCTATGGCGATTGCCCGCATGGCCACGCGGTTGAAAAGGTCCGCGAAGGCGACTGGTTCAAGGAAGAACTGTATGCCCGCTTCAACATCCTGAAAGAAGAGGGTACGTGGGAGGGCGGAAGCCCGATGAGTCTGCTCGCCACGGGCCGTACATTTGACGAACCCAAGTCGGCGCCGAAGAAGAAGAAAAAGAAGGCGCCGAAGAAAACGGAAGAACCTGCATGACACAACCCTTTCCCTTCTCCGCGATCGTCGGCCAGGAGGAGATGAAACAGGCGATGGTACTGACGGCCATCGACCCTGCTATCGGTGGCGTTCTGGTCTTTGGCGATCGCGGGACGGGGAAATCGACGGCGGTCAGGGCGCTCGCCGCGCTCTTGCCGCCGATCCAGGTGGTCGCGGGCTGCCCGGTGAACTCTCCCACGCTCGACAAGTGCCCCGAATGGGCGCATGTCGGTCAGCATGACATCGTCGAGCGGGCCACCCCCGTGGTGGACCTGCCGCTCGGCGTCACCGAAGACAGGGTGGTCGGCGCGCTCGATATTGAAAAGGCGCTGACCTCGGGCGAAAAGGCGTTCGAGCCGGGGCTGCTGGCGCGCGCCAATCGCGGGTATCTCTATATCGACGAGGTCAACCTCTTGGAGGACCACATCGTCGACCTGCTGCTCGATGTCGCCCAGTCGGGCGAGAACGTGGTCGAGCGCGAGGGGCTGTCGATCCGCCATCCGGCGCGCTTTGTCCTCGTCGGCTCGGGCAACCCCGAAGAGGGCGAATTGCGCCCGCAGCTGCTCGACCGGTTCGGACTGTCGGTCGAAGTGGTCTCGCCCAAGGATATCGACGTGCGAATCGAAGTGATCCGCCGCCGCGACGCCTATGAAATGGACTACGAGGGCTTCATGGCCCATTGGCTGCAAGAAGACGCGGTGCTGCGCGACAAGATCCTCGCCGCGCGTGCCCATCTCGGCCAGGTCCAGACCCCCGACTCGATGCTGCGCGATTGCGCCGAGCTGTGCCTCGCACTGGGGTCCGACGGGCTGAGGGGCGAACTGACACTGTTGCGCGCCTCGCGCGCTTTGGCCGGGTTCGAGGGCGCCGAGGAAGTGACCCGCGAACATGTGCGCAGCGTCGCGTCCTCCTGCCTGCGGCACCGGCTGCGCCGCGACCCGCTGGACGAGGCGGGCTCGACGACGCGCGTCGCCCGCGTGGTGGAGGAGGTGCTGGCGTGACAACGCCGATGTCGCCTTGGGAACGGGTGGAGACGGCGCTGGCTGCGCTGGCCGTCGATCCCGCTGGCCTGGGCGGCATGTGGCTGCGCGCCCGGTCCGGCCCGGTGCGCGACCGCGTTGTCGCGGGGCTGTCGGTCATCCCCCTGCCCCAGCGCCGGCTGCACCCCTCGATCGGCGACGAACAGCTTTTCGGCGGCATCGACCTGGCCGCGACGCTGGCCTCCGGCAAGGTGGTGGAACGGGCCGGCATCCTGGCCAAGCCCGCGCTCCTGGTGCTGCCAATGGCCGAGCGCGCGACGCCGGGCCTCGCCGCGCGGCTGGCCGGGGCGCTCGACCAGAATATCGGCCATTGCCTGGTCGCGCTCGACGAAGGCGCCGAGCCCGACGAGGCGCTGCCGGTGGCGCTGAATGACCGGCTGGGCGTGCATGTCGACCTCGACGCGCTGCCTTGGGGCGAGACCGATCCGCTGGAGCTGGACCCCGAGGGGCTGGCCGCCGCGCGGGCACGGCTGGCGGCGGTGCGCGCCGCGCCGGGCATCCTGGAAGACCTCACCATCGTGGCCGTTCGGCTGGGCATCGACAGTCTGCGCGCACCCATGCTGGCGCTGCGCATGTCCAAGGCGCTGGCCGCGCTGGCCGGGCAGAGCGAGGTCGAGACCGACGACGTGGCCGCCGCGGTCGAGCTGGTGCTCGCACCTCGCGCCACCCAGTTCCCCGAGCCCGAGCCCGAAGAGCCGCCTGAGGACGACACCCCGCCCCCGCCCGAGGACCCGCAGGACGACCCCGACGGTGGCGACGAGGGCGAGCAATCGCTCGACGACCTGCCGCTGCAGGACATCCTGCTGGAGGCCGCCCAGGCCGCGCTGCCCGCCGACCTGCTGGCCCAGCTTGCCGCCGGCAAGGCCCAGCGTGGCCAGGGCGGCGCGGGCGCAGGCGCCAAGCGCAAGGGCAACCGGCGCGGCCGGCCGATCCCGTCGCGCCGGGGCCGGATCGACGGGCAGACCCGCGTCGACATCATCTCGACGCTCCGCGCCGCCGCGCCGTGGCAGACCATCCGCCGCCGCGACTCGCTGATCGAGCGCAAGCTGCATATCCGCACCGACGACATCCGCGTGAAACGCTACGAGGAAAAGAGCGACCGTTTGCTGATCTTCGTGGTCGATGCCTCGGGCTCGGCCGCGATGACGCGCCTGGCCGAGGCCAAGGGCGCAGTCGAGCTGCTGCTGGCCGAGGCCTACGCCCGGCGCGACCACGTGGCCCTGGTGGCCTTTCGCGGCGAGGGGGCCGAGCTGCTGCTGCCGCCCACCCGGTCGCTGGTACAGACGAAACGGAGGCTGGCCGCGCTGCCCGGCGGCGGCGGCACGCCGCTGGCCGCGGGGCTGCGGCTGGCGCTGGAGGTGGCGACCACCGCGTCGGGGCGGGGCATGACGCCCACCGTGGCGCTGTTGACCGACGGGCGGGCCAACATCACGCTTGAGGGCACCGCCAACCGGGCCATCGCCGCCGAAGACGCCACGCGCATGGCCCAGGCGCTGCGGCTGAACAACCTGCCCGGCATGGTGATCGACATGGGGATGCGTCCCGAGCGCAGCCTCAAGGTGCTGGCCGATGCGATGGGCGCGCCGTACATTCCCCTGCCCCGTGCCGATGCCAACCGCCTGTCCTCGGCGGTTTCGGCGGTTCTGGACGCCTGAGCCGATGGACTGGCGGCGCGACGGCGCGGACTGGCCCAACCGCCAGTATTCGCGTTTCGTGCGCCACCGGCCCCACTACTGGCATGTGCAAGAGGCCGGCGAGGGCCCGTTGGTTCTGCTGCTGCACGGCACCGGGGGCGCGACCCACAGCTGGCGCGACGTGCTGCCGATCCTGGCAGAGCGGTACAGGGTGGTCGCGCTCGACCTGCCCGGACAGGGCTTTACCAAGATGGGCGCGCGGCAACGCTGCGGGCTGGATCCGATGAGCGCGGACATCGCCGCGCTGATGGCCAGCGAGGGGCTGACGCCAGAGGCCATCGTCGGCCATTCCGCGGGCGCGGCCATCGCGCTGCGCATGGTCAGGCACCTGCCCCAGCCGCCGCGGGCCATCGTCGGCATCAACGCGGCGCTGGCCAATTTCGCCGGCATGGCCGGGTGGCTTTTCCCGATGACGGCGCGGATGCTGTCGCTCAACCCGTTCACCGCCTCCATGTTCGCCCGGTTCACCGCGTCGGAGGCCAGCGTGCGCGCGCTCATCGGCTCGACCGGCAGCGAACTCAGCCCCGAGGGGCTGGCGCTTTATCATCGGCTGATCTCGGACCGCCACCATGTGGACGCGGCGCTGACCATGATGGCGCAATGGACGCTGGACGGGCTGCAGGCCGAATTGCCGGACATCGACACGCCCTGTCTCTTTATCACCGGCGCGCGCGACCACGCCGTCCCGCCCCGCGAGGCACGGCGCGCGGCCGAGCGGATGCCCAGGGCCGAACTGGCCGAGTTTCCCGAACTCGGGCATCTTGCGCACGAAGAGGCCCCCGGCCCGGTGACCGAGCCGATCATGGCGTTTCTCGATCGCCACATCCCGCGCTGAGCCGAAAACCAAAAAGGCCGCCGAAAAACCGGCGGCCCTTTCGTCATACCGAAAAGCGATTACTTGGCGAGGTCTGCAAGATAGGCGTAGACGTCGATCGCTTCCTGCTCCTTGCGGACCTTGTGGGTCATCGCACCGCGGGCCTTGGCATCATCCAGATACTCGCGCAGGTAGGAGGTCGGGTCCTGCACGTAGCTGACGAACTCTTCCTCGGTCCAGACCAGGCCCTCTTCTCCCGCTTCTTCCATCGACTTGGAGTAACGGAAACCTTCGATATGACCGGCCTGGCGCCCGGCGACGCCATAAAGGTTGGGTCCGACCTTGGCGGCGCGGCCGGCCAGCGTTTCGCCCTCGTCGTTCTCGACGACGTGGCAGGCGATGCATTGACGGAAGGCTTTCTCGCCGGCAGCGGCGTCGCCCGACGCCTCGACCATGCCGCCATGGCTCTCGGCCAAGACGGGAGCGGCGGCGGCAAGGCTCATCGCGGCGGCCAGCACCAGGTTCATTTTCATGCGTCTCTCCCTGACTTCAAAACAACCGCGGGTACCATGTAGCGCCGGCCGGTCGGCGTCAATCGCTTCACACGACAAATTCAGGCGACTGCATGTGAAATGGCACACTGCTGCCAGAGCGTGGACAGCGCCGCGACCAGATGGTCGATATCGGCCTCGGTGTGCAGCGGCGAGGGTGTGATGCGCAGCCGCTCGGTGCCTTTGGGCACGGTGGGGTAGTTGATCGGCTGCACGTAGATGCCCCACTCTTCCATCAGGATGTCGCTGATCATCCGGCATTTCACCGGGTCCTTGATCATGACCGGGATGATGTGGCTGGGGTTGGGCAGATGCGGGATGCCCTCGGCATCGAGACGCGCGCGCAGGCGCGCCACGTTGCGCCGCTGTTTCTGCCGCTCCCAGTCGCTGAGCTTTAGATGCCGGATCGAGGCGGTGGCCGCCGCCGCGACCGCGGGGGGAAGCGCGGTTGTGAAGATGAACCCGCTGGCGAAGGAGCGAATGAAATCGCA
Source organism: Rhodovulum robiginosum (assembly GCF_003944755.1). GTDB lineage: Bacteria > Pseudomonadota > Alphaproteobacteria > Rhodobacterales > Rhodobacteraceae > Rhodovulum > Rhodovulum iodosum. Next base: position 266,184 of record NZ_RWGU01000048.1, on the reverse strand, counting down.
GAGCGCGGCCGAGCCGGTGATGTAGCCGCCGACCACACCGAACGCCTTGCCCAGCGTGCCCTCGATCAGCGTGATCCGGTCGGCCAGCCCCTCCTGCTCGGAGATCCCGCCGCCGCGGGCGCCGTAAAGGCCGACCGCGTGGACCTCGTCGAGATAGGTCATCGCGCCATGCTTTTCGGCGACCTCTACGATCTCGGCCATCGGGCAGATATCGCCGTCCATCGAGTAGACGGATTCGAACGCCACGATCTTGGGCCGGTCCGGGCCGACCGCGGCGAGCTTGCGATCCAGATCCTCGGGGTCGTTGTGGTTCCATATCACCTTGTCGGCGCGGGAATGGCGGATGCCCTCGATCATGCTGGCGTGGTTCTGCGCATCCGACAGGATCACCGCGTTGGGCAGCCGGCTGCCCAGGGTCGAGAGCGCGGCCCAGTTCGACACGTAGCCCGAGGTGAACAGAAGCGCCGCCTCCTTGCCGTGCAGCTCGGCCAGTTCGCGCTCCAGCAACAGGTGGTGGTGGTTGGTGCCCGAAATGTTGCGCGTCCCGCCGGCGCCGGCGCCGCAGCGTTCCACCGTCTCGACCATGGCGCGCGTCACCTCGGGGTGCTGGCCCATGCCGAGATAGTCGTTCGAGCACCAGACGGTCACCTCGCGGTCGTCTTCGTCGTCGCGGTTCTTGGCGCGGGGAAACGCGCCGCACTGGCGCTCCAGATTGGCGAAAATCCGGTAGTTTCCCTCTTGCTTGAGCGCGTCGAGCTGTCCCTGGAACGCAGCTTCAAAATCCATGGGCGTCTCCCCCTGTCATCTTGGTTGTCTTTTCCTTGGTCTTGCGGGCCGGCAGCATCCACCGCCAGAGTTTCTCGTCGGGCAGCGGCAGCACCATCAGCCAGTGCTCCAGCAGCGCCAGCGCCGTCAGCGCCGATAGCAGGGCAAACCCGACCTGTTCATGGGGCGCGGCGGTGACCATCAAGCGTTCCAGCCAGCAATAGACAGCAAAGCTGAGCGCCGAGACCGAAATCGGGAACATCCAGTTCATCTTCGAGATGCGGAAATGGCTGGGCAGGTGGGCCAGCGGTGTCGGCAGGAACTCGGTGTTGATCTTGGGCACGCCGAGAAAGAGGTTCAGCTTGGCAGAGATGCGCGCGAAGAACAGGACGATGAACGTCCACAGGCCGACCGTGTTCGGCGCGTCCTGGCTGGTCAGTACCATGGCGAAGACGACGATCACCAAGAGCGTCTCGTGATAGGCGATGGTGCCGTAGGCGCGCACGAACCTTTCCCAGCCCGTCACCTCGTCGTCGCAATGGTGCCGGTTCGGCCCGGTGATCACCCCGGTCAGGAAGGCCAGTTCGATCCAGCCCCAGATGCCGATGGCCGCCAGGAAGGCGCCGTAAGAGGCGGTGACGGTTTCCATGTGCCGCGTCACCTCGAAGGCGGCGATGGCGAAGGCCAGCACCGGCAGGGTAAAGAGCGCGGCCCGCTGGTGGGCCGTCCGCCCGCGGTGTTCCGCGCGGCGGACGATGACCAGGATCGCCCCGGTGGAGAACCACCAGATAAACAGCGCCAAGAGCGCGGCGACCCAGGTCGCGCCCATCAGTAGACGGGCTCCAGACGCGTCGAGGCAGGCACCTCATGGCGCTTGGCGGGGATGGTGTAGAGCATGGCAAACGCCGTCGCCGCCCGGGCGCCGGCCGAGGCCTCGGCCAGCTTGCCGCCCAGCCCGCCCTTGCGCTTGGCCGCGTCCATGTCGGCGCTGGCGCGCTGCAGCATCTTCAGCCCTTTCGCCCAGCGCGGGTGGTCGATGTCCAGCGTGATCGGGAAGATCTGCTTCGACAGGTCCGAGGTCTTGCGGAACACCTCGTGCCCGTACCAGTCGGTGTCGACGCCCAGCGCCTCGTGAAAGGCCGGCCGCTGGTGGTCGCGCACATGCATCGTTGCGAACACCGCCGTCAGGAAGAACTTGATCCACAGCACGTTGCCGCCCGAGGTCAGCCTGGGGTCGGTCTTCATCAATAGCGCGAAGGCCTCGCCATGGCGGAACTCGTCGTTGCACCACTCCTCGAACCACTTGAAGATCGGGTGAAAGCGTCTTTCGGGATTTTCCTGAAGGTGCCGGAAAATCGTGATGTACCGGGCATAGCCGATCTTTTCCGACAGGTAGGTGGCGTAGTAGATGAACTTGGGCCGGAAGTAGGTGTATTTCTTCTTCTGGGTCAGAAATCCCAGGTTCACCGCGATCCCGGCCTCGCGCAGCGCGTCATTGATAAACCCTGCATGGCGTGCCTCGTCGCGGGCCATGAGCTGGAACAGCTCGGTGACGTCCTTGTTCGCGCCGCGGCGTTTCATCTCCTTGTACAGCACGCAGCCCGAAAACTCGGCCGTGCACGAGCTGATGAGAAAGTCGATGAACTCTTTCTTCAGGGCCGGCTCCATACCGTCCCAGTCGACCGTGTCCCAGTTCTCGTCCTTCTTGAAGTGGCCCTTGTTGGGGTCGGCCTTCATCTCGGCGATCAGCGCGTCCCAGTCGGTGCGCACGGGGGAGACGTCGATCGAGTCGAGCTCTTCGAAATCGGTGGTGTAGAAGCGCGGCGTCAGCAGGGTGTCCTGCATCGCCACGGCGGTGGCGGTTTCGCTGTCGAGAACGGCCTGGCTCTCCTGGATCGCGAGACCCTCTTCGACGGTGGTCGCATCTGCGGTATGGACGTTCATAGCGTGGCCTCCTCGGAGAAGGAGAACTCACAGAGCTCCATGACCTCGAAATCGCCGGTCATGCGCGTCCAGAGACGTTCCAACGCGCTGGCGCGCATGATCGTCGCCGTGCGGTCCTCGCTCACCACCTCGCCGTAGGGGGCCATGATCTCGGGGCCGTGCACCTGCACCTCGTCGCCCGGATAGACGACTGCCCCGTTGTTGAAGCGTACATGCGCGTGAAGGCTTTCGAACTTGTGAGAGACTTCAACCGTGCAGGGCGCAGTCTCCTTTTCTCGGGTAAATAGTCCCATTTCTCGGTTCCCTGTTTTTTGTGGTGAGGGGCATGTTCCGTTACCCCTCGACGTCGTCCAGCAGTCGCGCGAAAACTGCCGCGTTATCGGCACCAAAGCCGATGAGCTCTGCGCGCCAGCCGGTGGCATCGTCGCGCAAAGAGAGCCGGCCGTCCTTGAAGCGGACCAGCCGGATTGGGGCGTCGAGCGGGGCGCCGTGTTTCTTGCGCTCCCGTTGCAGCACCCGCCAGACGCCGGCGACAAAGCCGCCTTCGTCTTCCGCGTATTCGGCGATGATTTCGCCTTCCGGAGTCAGCACCGTGGCCGAGCCGGACATCGAGCCTTGCAGCACGATGGGCCGTTCCTTGTCGATCCCCACGCTGTCGTCGGGATTGGCGGAAAGCGGCCTGTCGGTGATCCTGGCATAGGCCACGATCAGAAGCGAGCAGAGCACCAGGGCGAAAACCGCCTTGAGCAGCACCGGCGGGATCATTTCCTCGTCATCGTGGTGGTGCCCGCGGACGGGTTTTTTCGGATCTTTCATGGGTTACTCCGCTGCGACCGCGTCATCTTTGACGCGGGCGATCTTGGGTTCGGCAACCCGCGTTTCCGCTGCGCCGGCGATGATCTTGGCGACCATCGCCGCGTCAGGGATGCAGCGAAACGCGGGTTCCGTACGGGCCATCCGCCAGGGACGGACATGAGGCCAGCACATCAGGTAGGAAAACCGGTGCGTTCCCATCAGTTCGAAGGCGATGGTGCCGGTGCCGGATTTCCGCAAGGCCAGGTTGGCGTTGCCGATCCAGGTATAGGGAAGGTTCAGCGTCATCGAGAGCGCCGCGCCGATGCGCAGCACGACCCGCTTGTTGGTCACCGTGTAGACCGCGGCCCGCGCCTGCAAAAAGGCCATCAGCATCAGCAACCCGCAGCCCGCCACCCCCATAAGCAGGAAGATCGAGGCCGAGGCCACGGCGGTCGGAACCGGCATGGTTTCGGCCGCCACCACGGCCCGCCAGAGGAAGAGCACGACGAAATACCCCGCCACCCAGTAAAGCGAGAGCCCCTCCTTGGCGAGCGCCCACCAGTCGGGCGCCCCCTGCCAGAGGATTTCCTCGCCCTCGGGGAGCTTCGCGGGCAGGCCGCGAACGGGCTCGAATTCTTCGAATTCGTCGTGCGCCATTTCCTTATCCTCAGATTTGCGACTCGAGCCGCTCCTCGATGTCGGCGTAGAGCTTGCCGCCGGCGTAGTAGGCGCAGATCTTCTCTTCCTCGAGCTTGGTCACCTGGGTCGGCGACTTGGTCGTGGGAACGTTGGCAAAGTGCTTGCCATAGATCGAGTGCACCTTGACCGTCGGCTTGGTCCAGCTGACCCTGGCCAGGGTCAGAGGCAGCAGGCGTTTGCCGCCACCATGCTCCGCGTCGAGTTCGACCTCGAGGTAACGGATCATCGACTCGGGCTCATCGACCCACAGGTCGACCACGCTGCCCACGGCCTCACCGTCACCGGCGACGACCGTCATGCCGCGCGGGTCGCGCCCGGCCGAGACGTGGAAGCTGTCGAGCACCGCCATCGGCTGGATCTTGGGATGGCCCTTGCCGTCAAGTTCGGGCTCGTCCTCGCGCATGCACCAGGCAGCCGGTCCAACACCGTCGGCGAACGGGTCGCCGGTGGGATCGAACGGGAAGCCGCCGCTACCGTTGAGCTGCTTCATTGCCAGGCCTTCGATGGCGCGCGGGTCGCGATTGCCGTTGGGCACGGTCACTTCGCCGCGGCCGTGGGGCAGCTTGAAGGTCTTTTGCTCAGGCAGCGGGAACAGGCCCTGGTTGGGCGCGGGGTTACCGTTCTCGTCCTCGAGCGGGAAGCCCTCGTGCATGTTGGCGCGCTGCAGGTAGAAGATCAGCAGCGCGAAGAATAGCCAGAACAGCCAGATCGACAGACTGGCAAGGTCGAAATTTCCAAAGAAGGTTGCCACCATGGGTTTGATCCTCCGGGTCAGGTGGGAAGGTCGGCCAGCCCGATCTTGGCCGAGGTTTCCCTGTTGGGATTGGGTTGGATACCCCTGTGCCGCATAAGCGGCCCAAGGACGATGAGTGTCAGGAACAGAAGCGCGATCTCGATGTTGTAGACCGCGGCATAGCCGGTGGCGGGGGTGTTGAGCCCCTCGCCGAGCGCGCCCGAAAGCGCGATATGGTTCAGAGCGTCACGCAGCGTGCCGCCGAAGGCCGTGGCCAGCCCCGCAGCGGTGGCCTGGGCCGCGCCCCAGGCGCCCAGCGCCAGACCGCGCCCGGCGGCACCGCCGACGGGCATGGTCATCGCGGCAGTGAGCGTGGCCACGGCGAAGAGACCGCCGCCGAAGCCGATGCTGCCCGCGCCGGCAAAGAAGACCGGCGCCGAGACCAGCGGACCCGCGAAGATCACCGCGGAGAAACCGACGATGCCCGCGAGGATGCCGAGGCTGGCCATGCGGTAGGCGCTCATCCCCGCCGACAGCCAGCGTGCGGCCAGGCCGAAGCCGACGAGCGCGCCGGCGGCCCACATACCCGTCAGCATCGTCGTCGACGAGACCGACAGGCCGAGGATTTCACCGCCATAGGGTTCCAGCAGGATGTCCTGCATGTTGAAGCCCAGCGTGCCGATGGCCACAACCGCCAACAGGCGCCCGGCCTGCCCGCCGCTGGCGAAATCGGCCCAGGCATCGGCGAATTGCGGTTTCGGCGCGGCGCGCTCCTGCTTGCTCATCGGCCGCATCCGCTCTTGCTTCCACAGCGCGACGACGTTGAGCACCACGGTGACCACCGCGGCGCCCTGCACCACGCGGATCAGCCGCAGTTGCGAGAAATCGCGCAGCAGCCAGCCGATGATGAGCGCCGAAACCCCCATGCCGACCAGGAACATCACGTAAAGCAGCGCCACGACCCGCGGCCGCGTCTCGTCCGTCGCACGGTCCGAGGCGAGGGCAAGTCCCGCCGTCTGCGTCATGTGCATGCCAAGACCGGTCATGAGGAAGGCCAGACCCGCCAGTACCTCGCCGGCCCATGTGGGCCCGAGCGTCTGGTCGCCCGACAGGATGAACAGCGAAAACGGCATGATCGCCAGCCCGCCCATCTGCCAGAGCGAGCCGAACCACATGTAGGGCACGCGCTTCCAGCCGATGGCCGAGCGGTATGTGTCGGACTTGAACCCCATCAGCGCCCGGAACGGCGCGACCAGCACCGGCAGCGCCACCATGATGGCCACCACCATCGCCGGCACCGAAAGCTCGACAATCATGACGCGGTTGAGCGTGCCCAACAGCATGACCGTCGCCATGCCGACCGAAACCTGGAACAGCGACAGCCGCAGCAGGTCCTTCAGCGGGAAACCCTCCGAGGCTGCGTCCGCAAACGGCAGGTACTCGGCGGTCAGGCGGGTCAGCGGATGGGGCTTCTTGCTCATCTGCAAAGCTCCATCGCCTGGGAAATGTAAAAGCCCTTGCTCACGCGCAGCACGCTGTTGAGTTCGCCCCGCACGCCCGCTTTCTCCAGCGCCTTGGCGATGGCGGCCTCGGAATGGGGAATGATCCGCGGCGAGCGGTCGGACCTCGGGAAAAGCTTGCCCGAGACATGCATCGCGCTCAGCAGCGCGGTCTTGGGCGCGACGGTAAAGACGATTTTCTCGTCGGTGCGCGAGGCAAGCGTGCCCAGGGCGGCGGCGATGTCGCGCGCCTTGTAGTGGATCAGGCTGTCCATCGCCATGACGTAGTCGAACCGGCCCAGCGCGTCGGACAGCATGTCGCCGGCGACGAAGGTGATCTGTGAGTGGTAGCCGTCGGGGATGCGCTTTTTCGCAACCTCCAGCAGGCTGGGCGATATGTCGACGGCCGTCACCTCGGCGCCCTTCTGCACCAGTTCCAGCGTCATCGGCCCGGCGCCGCACCCGGCGTCGAGCACGCGCTTGCCCGTCAGGTCCGACGGCAGGCGCGACAGCATTGCCGCGCGCATCTGGTCACGCCCCTCGCGCACCGTTTGACGTATGCGCGAGACGGGCGCGTCCGAGGTCAGCCGTTCCCATGTCTTCGACGCGGTGCGGTCGAAGTAGGTCTCAAGCCGTTCTCGGGTGCGGGCGTAGCTGTCCATCAGTCGAACCCAAGCAATTCAAAGATCTCACGGTCGGGCAGCGGCGCGGGCGCCAGCGGATCGGTACCGTTCCACAGCGTCTCGGCGAGGCGGACATATTCGGCGCGGCAATGCACGATGTCCTCGTCGTCGGGCATCTCGAAAAGCGTCTTCTTCTTCAGCCGCGACCGGCGGATCGCATCGACAGCAGGCATATGCGCGATGCGCTTGAAGCCCACCACGTTGCAGTACCTGTCGACCTCGTCGGTATTTTCCGACCGGTTGGCGACGCAGCCGGCGAGCCGCACGTTGTAGTTTTTCGATTTTGCCTGCACCGCGGCGATGATGCGGTTCATGGCGTAGATCGAGTCGAAATCGTTGGCGGTGACGATCACCGCGCGGTCGGCATGTTGCAGCGGCGCGGCAAAGCCGCCGCAAACCACGTCGCCGAGGACGTCGAAGATCACCACGTCGGTGTCTTCCAGCATGTGGTGCTGTTTCAACAGCTTCACCGTCTGGCCCACGACATAGCCGCCGCAGCCGGTGCCCGCGGGCGGGCCGCCGGCCTCGACGCATTGCACACCGTTGAAGCCCTCGGTCACGAAGTCCTCGGGGCGCAGCTCCTCGGGGTGGAAATCCACGTCGCGCAGCACGTCGATCACCGTCGGCTGCAAGTGGCCGGTCAGGGTGAAGGTACTGTCGTGCTTGGGGTCGCATCCGATCTGCAGCACGCGCTTGCCCAGCATGGAAAACGCCGCGCTGAGGTTCGAAGACGTGGTCGATTTGCCGATCCCGCCCTTGCCGTAGACCGAAAAGACCTTGGCCCCCTCGATCTTCATCGTCTCGTCCTGATGGACCTGGACGGAGCCTTCGCCGTCCTCGCCTCTCAGTACCGGAATTTCATCTCTCGGGCTCATGTTCCCTCCTGTCGCGGCTCTATTCGGCCGCAATTCCTTCGAGCCGGTCTTCCAGCTCGTCGGCCGCCATTTGCAGGGCGGCCAGGGTCTCGGCGTCGGGTTGCCAGTAGTTGCGGTCATGCGCCTCCAGCAGGCGGTTCGCCAGCTTGGAAGAGGCCGCCGGGTTGAGGCTGGCCAGCCGTTTGCGCATTTCCTCGTCCAGGACGAAGGTTTCCGACAGCCGCTGATACACCCAGGGCTCCACTTGGCCAGTCGTTGCCGACCATCCCAGGGTGTTGGTGACCTGCGCCTCGATCTGGCGCACGCCTTCGTGCCCGTGCCGCAGCATCCCTTCGAACCATTTCGGGTTCAGGCTGCGCGACCGGGTTTCAAGGGCGACCTGCTCTTGCAGTGTCCGCACCTTGCCTTCGCCGCGGGTCTGATCGCCGATATAGACGGCGGCCTCGCTCCCCTTGGCGCGTTTCACCGCGCGGGAGATCCCGCCCAGCGTATCGAAGTAATGGTCGACGGTGGTCACGCCCAGTTCCACGCTTTCGAGGTTCTGGTAGGCGACATCCACGTCCTTGAGTGTCTGCTGAAGCAGCGCCGCGTTGGCCGCCGACTTGCCGTCGCGCCCGTAGGCAAAGCTCTTGCGCGCCTCGTAGGCGTCGGCCAGCTCGTCCTCGTCGCCCCAGGCGCCGGAGTCGACCAGCCCGTTGACGTTCGAGCCATAGGCGCCCTCGGCGTTCGAGAAGACGCGCAGCGCGGCGGTGTCCATGTCGACGCCCATCTTCTCGGCATGGGCCAGCGAATGGGCACGGACGAAGTTCATCTCCAGCGGCTCGTCCTCGGCCATGGCGGCCTTCCAGGCGGCCTCGGCCAGCATCCGCGTTTGCAGCGGCAGCAGGTCACGGAAGATGCCCGACAGGGTCATCACCACGTCGATCCGCGGCCGGCCCAGTTCCTCCAGCGGGATCAGGTCGGCACCCGAAAGGCGGCCGTAGCTGTCAAAGCGGGGCTTGGCGCCCATCAGCGCCAGCGCCTGGGCGATGGGGCCGCCGTCCGATTTGATGTTGTCCGACCCCCACAGCACCATTGCGACCGAGCGCGGCAGCGACGCGTGCGTGTCCAGCAGCTTTTGCGCCTGTTTCGCGCCATCCTGCATCGCGAAAAGGGTCGGCATGCGGAACGGGTCGAAGGCGTGGATGTTGCGGCCCGTGGGCAGCACCTCGGCCGAGCGGATCAGGTCGCCCCCCGGCACCGGCCGGATATAGCGCCCGCCCAGCGCGCGCATCAGCGCGGGGAGTTCGGTGTCCTGCTGCAGCCAGTAATCGACGCGCTCGCGGGTGTCGTCGTCGGTTTCGGCCATCACCCGCAGGTGCTCGACACGCTCGTCGTCCGAGATCACGCGGCCCAGGACGTGCAGGCCGTCGGGGATCAGCGCGTCCTCGGTTTCCAGCAGCTTCAGCCACAGGTCCTCGGGGGGCGTGCCGCCCATGTCGACGGCGTCGGCCTGCATTGCGATCAGCTCTTCCAGGTCGGCGCGGTCGGGGCTGTCGGGCAGGGTCTGGCGCCAGCGGGTCAGGCTGTCCTTCAGCTCCTGCAGGCCCTTGTAAAGGCCCGACGAGGCGAGCGGCGGGGTCAGGTGGGTGACCGTCACCGCGTTCGACCGCCGCTTGGCCAGCGTCGCCTCGGAAGGGTTGTTCGAGGCGTAGAGATAGACGTTGGGCATGTCGCCGATCAGCCGGTCGGGCCAGTCGCGCGCGCCCATACCCGATTGCTTGCCGGGCATGAATTCCAGCGCCCCGTGCATCCCGAAATGCAACAGCACATCGGCGCCGAACGTGTTCTTGAGCCACAGGTAAAAGGCGCTGAAGGCATGGGTCGGCGCAAAGCCCCGCTCGAACAGCAGGCGCATCGGGTCGCCCTCATAGCCGAAGGTCGGCTGGACCCCGACAAAGACATTGCCGAACTGGTGCCCCAGCACGAAGACGCCGCGCCCGTCAGACCGGATCTTGCCCGGCGCCGGCCCCCAGACCGACTCGATCTCGCTCAGCCACGGAGTGCCGCGCACGATGTCGTCGGCCGGCACATGGGCACAGACATTGGCCTCCTGCCCATACTGCTTGGCGTTGCCCTCCAGGATCACGTTGCGCAACTCATCCACCGAGGCGGGCAGCTCGCCCATGTCGTAACCCTCGGCCTTCATCCGGTGCAGCGTATTGAAAAGGCTTTCGAAAACAGACAGGTAGGCTGCCGTGCCGACAGCGCCCGCATTGGGCGGAAAGCCGAACAGGACCACGCCCACCTTGCGCTCGGCCACTTCGGACCGGCGCAAGCGGGCCAGACGCTCGACCCGCGCGGCCAGCGTCGTCACCCGCTCCGAACAGGCGGCCATCGCCTTGGTGCCGCCCTTGCAGCTGCAATCATGCGCGCAGCCGGTGCAGCCCTCGGGGCTGTGGCGGCCGCCGAAGACGGTGGGCGAGATCGCCCCGTCAAGTTCGGGCAGCGCGATCAGCATGGTGGTTTCGACGGGGCCGAGCCCGCCGGAGGACTTGCTCCACTGACCCAGGGTCTGGAATTCCAGCGGGTGGGCGGCGATGTAGGGGATGTCCAGACCGCTCAGAACCTCGACCGCGGCGTCACTGTCGTTATAGGCCGGCCCGCCGATCAGGCTGAACCCGGTCAGCGACACCATTGTGTCGATATGCACGCCCTCCTCGCCGGTGAAATAGGCGTCGATCGCGGGGCGCGCGTCGAGACCGCCGGCAAAGGCGGCGATCACCCGGATGTTGCGCTCTTCCAGCGCGTGGATCACCGCGTCGTAATGGGCGGTGTCCGAGGCCAGAAGGTAGGACCGCATCATCAGGATGCCCACGGTCGCAACGGGCTGGTCCGGGCTTGGCAGGTCGTCGATCTCGGTGGTGATGCCGTGCGGCAGGCCGGGGTGGTAGAGCCCGACCTCGGGATACTCGACCGGCGCCTCGGAATGCCCGCCGCGCCAGGCCTCTTCGTGGGCGTAGCGCGAGACGAGAAAACGCACCATCTGCTCGACATTGTCGTCCGAGCCGCCCAGCCAGTACTGCATGGTCATGAACCAGGCGCGCAGGTCCTGCGCCTTGCCGGGCACGTATTTCAGCATCTTGGGCAGGCGGCGCAGCATCGCCATCTGCTTTTCGCCGCCAGACTTTTTGGGGCCCGCGTCGTCCTTGGCCCCGCCGCGCAGCTTTTTCAAAAGCTTCATCGGCCCCGAGGCGGGCTTGGACATGTCCAGCTCGCCCATCCGGGTCAGGGTCACGACCTGCTTGTCGGCGATGATGCCGATCATCGCGTCGCAGTGGTCGCGCCGGGCCTGAAGCTCGGGCAGGATGGCGTTGATATGTTCCTCGATGAACAGGAGGTTCACCAGGATGATGTCGCCGTTGAGCACGTCGTCCTTGGCGCGGGCCAGCGCATCGGGGTTTTCCGACCATGTGGCGGCGGCGTGGACCGAGACCCGCAGGCCGGGGAAATCGTCGGCCAGGCGGTCGGTCACACGTTCGGCGGGGCCGGCGGAATGGGAATCCAGCGTGACTATGACAACTCGGTAGCCGGGGATATGGCGATCATCGCGCATAATGGGCCTTCGCCTCGTACAAGGTTTCGACGCTGATCTCGGACACGCCCTTTTCGAGCGCGAATTTCTCGGTGTTCCGCCGGGCCTTGCCGCGGACGAAGAAGGGGATCTTCTTCAGCTCCTTCTCGGCGTCGGACAGCCAGACGATCTCGCCCTCGGCGGGCGCCTGGGCGGCGCCGGGCTGGGCGGTGTCGGGTTCCGGCGCCGCGTCCACCGCGCGCAGCTTGGCCGCGCCGCCATGGTGCGAGGCGCCGGCCTCGCTGTGGAACTCGAAATCCTCACGGAACATGTGCAGCAGGTGCTCTTCCAGCCCCATCACCAGCGGATGAACCAGCGTGTCGAAGATCACGTTGGCGCCTTCCCAGCCCATCTGCGGGCTGTAGCGCGCGGGGAAGTCCTGGACATGCACCGGCGCCGAGATCACCGCGCAGGGAATGCCCAGCCGCTTGCCGATATGGCGTTCCATCTGGGTGCCGAGGATCATCTCGGGCGCCAATTCCTCGATCGCCTGTTCCACCTCGAGGTAATCGTCGGTAATCAGCGCCTCGACCCCGTATTCCTTGGCGAGCGCGCGGATATCGCGGGCGAATTCGCGGTTGTAACAGCCCATGCCCACCACCTCGAAGCCCATCTCGTCGCGGGCGACGCGGGCCATCGCCCGCACATGGGTGGCATCGCCGAAGAGAAACACGCGCTTGCCGGTCAGGTAGGTGGAATCGACCGATTGCGAGTACCAGGGCATCCGCAGGCGCGCGTCGTCGGCCTTGGGGGCGACGCCGGCGATCTGCGCCACCTCTTGGATGAAATCGCGGGTCGCGCCCACGCCGATGGGCACGGTTTTCGTGTAGGGCTGGCCCAGGTTGCGCTCGGCCCAGCGGGCGGCGGCCTCGGCGTGTTCGGGATACATCAGCACGTTGAAATGGGCCGCGCCCATGCGGGCGATGTCGGCCGGGCTGGCGCCCATCGGCGCCACCACGTTGACCGAGATGCCCATTTCCTCAAGCAGCGCGGTGACCTCGACGATGTCGTCGCGGTGGCGAAAGCCAAGGCCGGTGGGCCCGATCAGGTTGGCGCTGACATGGGCCGTGCGGTCCATCGGGCGGGCCAGCCGCTTGACGATCTGGAAGAAGGTCTCGTCGGTGCCGAAATTCTCTTTGCGCTGATAGCTGGGCAGTTCCAGCGGGATGATCGGGATGCCCAGGTCCATCGTCGCCGACATGCCCTCCGGGTCGTCCTGGATCAGCTCGGCGGTGCAGGACGAACCCACGATCATCGCCTGCGGCTGGAACCGCTCCCGGGCGTCCTGCAGTGCCGTCTTGAACAGGTTCGCGGTGTCGGCGCCCAGGTCGCGCGCCTGAAAGGTCGTGTAGCTGACCGGCGGGCGGTGGCCGCGCCGCTCGATCATGGTGAACAGCAGGTCGGCATAGGTGTCGCCCTGCGGCGCATGCAGTACGTAGTGCAGACCGGTCATGCCGGTCGCAACGCGCATCGCGCCCACATGGGGCGGGCCTTCATATGTCCAGACAGTCAGCTTCATGCCGCGCCTTCCAGACCGCTCAGCAACGCACGACGGCGCAACGGGCGGGCGAACAGGCCGGCAAGATCTCCGGCCTGTTCGTAAAAATGGACGGGGGTGAAGACAAGCTCAATTGCCCATTTTGTCGCCAGACCATCTGCCTCAAGCGGGTTGGCGAGACCCAGGCCGCAAACGGTCAGATCGGGGCGTGCCGCGCGGCAGCGTTCCAGCTGCAGATCGACATCCTGCCCCTCGGCGATCGTGGGGCCTTCGGCCAGCAGGTCGAGATCGGGTCCGACGATCTGCTTGTTGATGAAGGGTGCGCCCACCTCGACCGCCTTCATCCCGCATTCGCGGGTCAGGAAACGGGCCAGCGGGATCTCGAGCTGGCTGTCGGGGAAGAAGAAGATCGACTTGTCCTTCAGCGTCTCGGCCGCGCCGGCGATGGCCTTGCGGGCGCGGGCGCGGGGCGCCTCTGTGACCTTGGCGAAGGTGTCGGCATCCACGCCGAATTCCTGCGCCACGGCCCACAGCCAAGCCGTCGTCCCCCCTTCGCCGAAGGGAAACGGCGCGGGCAGGGTGCGCGCGCCGCGGCGTTCGAGATGCGCGGCGGTTTCGTTGAGGAAGGGCTGGGTCAGGGCGACAACGGTGCCGGCCCCCACCCCAGGGGCCTCGGCCGCGCGGTGCGCGGGCAGGCAGCGGACGGGCGACACGCCCATGTCGCGCAAGAGGCCCAGCGCCTGATCCTCGACCACGTCGGGCAGCGCGCCGACCATCAAGAGCTGCCGCTCGTCGGTATCGGGCAGGGTCGGCACCATGGCGGCGAGGCAGGCATCCTCGCCCTCGGTAAAGGTCGTCTCGATCCCCGAGCCGGAATAGTTCAGCACCCGCACATGGGGGGCGTGTTTCTGGGTCAGCCGCTCGGCTGCGCGGTGCAGGTCGAGCTTAATCACCTCAGACGGGCAGGAGCCGACGAGGAAAAGCTGGCGGATGTCAGGCCGGCGCGAGAGCAGCCGGTCGACCTCGCGGTCCAGCTCCTCGTTGGCGCAGGCGAGCCCGGCGAGGTCTTTCTCTTCCAGGATCGCGGTGCCGAAACGCGGCTCGGCAAAGATCATGACGCCGGCGGCGCTTTGCAGCAGATGCGCGCAGGTGCGCGAGCCCACGACCAGGAAAAACGCGTCCTGCATCTTGCGGTGCAGCCAGATGATGCCGGTCAGTCCGCAAAAAACCTCGCGCTGTCCCCGTTCTTTCAGGACGGGCACATCGCGGCAGCCGCGGGCGGGGGCCGGGGGAAGGTGCGCGGCGTCGGTCATGCCGCAGCCTCGGCCTGCCGCGCGCCTTGCAGGCGAGCCATCCTGAGCTTCCACAGGAACTGGCCGGCATTGATGACATAGGCGGCGTAGGCGGCCAGCGCGATGCCCATCTGCCCCATGGGCCCGATGCTGCCGGTGATCAGCGCCCACATATAGAGAGTGTGCAGCGCGATCACGAGCATCGAGAACACGTCCTCCCAGAAGAAGGCGGGGGCGAAGAGGTAGCGGCCGAACACGACCTTTTCCCAAATCGCGCCGGTGATCATGATAGTGTAGAGAACGCCGGTCTTGACGATGATCGATATCGTCGCCGCGTCGTAGCCCGCGCCGGTGAAAACGTAGCGCAGAACCAGCCCGAGCGAGACCAGGAAAACGAGGAACTGAAGCGGCGCCAGAACGCCCTGAACGACCGTCCAGACGGTTTCGTCCCGGCGACGGCGTTGTTCTTCGGTATAGAGTTGGACCGCGGCAGCGGCGCGTTCCGTGCGCTTAGACATCCTCCGACTCCCTGACAGACGGTGGCGTGCTCAAGTTAGCGCCCGACGCCAGAAAGTGTCAATTGTAATTTACACTTTTTGAGTTTACACTCCGACCTGTCCGGTGCCAGAGACATGCGAGGCGGCGGATATTAAAGTGGTTAAATTATAAGGTGTTGCTCAAGAATTGAGTGATTCCGGAACGAGGGCAAGGCTAGCGGTGTCAATCCTGTTTGACAACATGTCCCACCACTTCGGCCCGGCCGGCCCGTACCGCGGTTCGGCCCGCCCAAGCGACTCGGCGCGCGGCCACCAAGGCAGAGGAGGCGCAGATGCCTGAGGTTTCGCATCACTCCCATCACGATGCGCTGCACCTTCATGACGAGGTCGAATCGCTGGCCTCCAAGGTTCTGTCCGTCCTGGCCTCCAAGGCCAGCCTGTCGGACCACGCCGTCGATGGCGAGATCCTCGACAAGTTCTGCGCCGCGATCCTGCAGCGAAGCGCCACCATCGACGCCGGCGCGCTGGCCGAGCTGCGCGCCAACGGGCTGAGCATCTCGATCATCCTCGACGGTTATATCCCCGAGGCGGCGCGCGCCCTGGG
The DNA here is from genome assembly GCF_003944755.1 of Rhodovulum robiginosum. Lineage (GTDB taxonomy): Bacteria > Pseudomonadota > Alphaproteobacteria > Rhodobacterales > Rhodobacteraceae > Rhodovulum > Rhodovulum iodosum. Next base: position 250,687 of record NZ_RWGU01000048.1, on the reverse strand, counting down.
CCAGCGCTGGGCCGATGACGAGCTCAGCTTTGCCGAGGTGACGATCGGGGTTGCCCGGCTGCAGGCCATCCTGCGCGACCTTGGGCGGCTCTGGACGATGGATGGCGCGGCCGACCCGAAAGCGCCCAACATCATGATCGTCGTTCCCCTCGACGAGTTTCACACCCTCGGCGGCATGACCGCGGCCAGCCAGTTCCGCCGGCTGGGCCTGTCGGTCTGCCTGTGCCTGGGCCTGCCCGAAGACGAGATCCTGCAAAAGCTCGGCACCCGCCGGTTCGACATGATCGCGCTCTCGGCGTCGGCCAGCGCCAAGCTTGATTCGCTGCACAATCTGGTCAAGAACGTTCGGCAAGCCTCTGCCTGGGCTGCGCCCATCGTTCTGGGCGGCACCGTTCTTGAGCGCGGGAAGGATGTAAAGGCCCTGACCGGGGTGGATTTTGCCACCTCTGACCCGAAAGAGGCGCTTCGCCTGTGCGGTCTGAAAACCGCCCTCGCCGCCCTCGCCCGGCCGGAGGCGGATTGATGAGGAGGCGGTCCCGCGGACCGGAGACCAGACCGTGACGTCGCGCGGAACGAAATACTGGAGCAGCGGCGCGATCCCCCTGATCGCGCCCGAACTCTTGGGCGACATCATCGCCTCGGCGGCGGACATTTCTCTCGTCATCTCCCAGGAAGGGCGGGTCCTGTCGGTACTGGTGAACCAGGCGCACCGCAGCTTTGGCAAGCTCGACCACTGGGAAGGCCTGGATCTGCGGGATTTCCTGACCACCGACAGCCAGCCCAAGCTGGAGAAGATGCTGGAGATCTTTGCCGGCGGCGGCGAGTCGGACAAGGCGGTCGAGCTCAACCACACCGACCGTGAAAACTGGGATTTCCCGGTGCGCTACTCCTTCCACCGGATCGGCCCCGACGAAAGCGTCCTGCTGATGCTGGGCCGCGACCTGCGCCCGATCGCCGAGATGCAGGTGCAGCTGATCGAAGCGCAAATGGCGCTGGAACGCGATTACGAGACCCAGCGCGAGTACGACACGCGCTACCGCGTGCTGCTCGAAGCGGCGCGCGAAGCCTTCGCCTTCGTCTCGGTCAATTCCGGACGCGTGATCGATGCCAACAGCGCCGCGGCCGCTCTGATCGGCGTGGCCCGCGAAGACGTGATCGGCACGATCTTCTCGCAGGAGTTCGAGGGCCGCCGGCGCGGCGAGTTCATGCAAAGCCTTTCGGCAGCCGCTCAGGCCGAGTCCGTGCGCCCGCTGGAGCTCAACCTGCGCCGGGCCGAGCAGCGCGTACTTGTCACGCCCACGGCCTTTCGCGCCGCGGGCGAGCAGTTGCTGCTCTGCCGGATCGACACCGCCGAGGCCGCGGAAAGCGTGGCCGACGAGTTGACCTCCGGGTTGACCGCGCTGTTCCGGGAAGGGGTGGACGCCATCGTCTTTGCCGACCGCGACGGGATCATCCTGACCGCCAACGACGCCTTTCTCGGGCTCGCCGACGCCTCGGACCTGTCCTCTGTCAAGGGCAAGTCGCTGGCCGACTACCTGGTGCGCGGCAGCGTCGATCTGCGGGTCCTGGTGGAAAACGCGACCCGCACGGGGCAGATGCGGATGTTCGCCACCAAGCTGGCGGGCGATTACGGCGCGCATGTCTCGGTCGAAATCTCGGCGACATATCTGGGCGACAACACGCCGCCGGTGCTGGCCTTCGTGATCCGCGACGCCAGCCGGATGGAGGTCGTGCGCAAGCCCGGCGTCGCCGTATCGGACGACGCGGTGCGCAGCGTGATGGAATTGGTCGGGACTGCGTCACTGAAGGACATTGTCGCCGAGACGACGGACGTGGTGGAAAAGATGTGCATCGAGACGGCGGTCGAGCTGACGCGCAACAACCGCGTCGCCGCCGCCGAGATGCTGGGGCTCTCGCGCCAGAGCCTCTACGTGAAACTGCGCAAATACGGGCTCTTGAGCCGCGACGGCGCCGACAGCTAGACGCCGCGACCATCGCCCAGGAAACAAGACGAAGATGACCGATATCCCCACCGTTCCGGATCGCCGCCTGCCCGAACCCGCGGCCATGGTTACGCTGATCAAGCCGATCACCTGGTTCCCGCCGATGTGGGCCTATCTGTGCGGCACGGTCTCGTCCGGCGTATCACCGCTGTCGAAACCCGGTCTCGTGATCCTGGGCATGTTCCTGGCCGGGCCGGTGGTCTGCGGCATGAGCCAGGCCGCCAACGACTGGTGCGACCGTCATGTCGACGCTATCAACGAGCCCGACCGCCCGATTCCCTCGGGGCGCATCCCGGGGCGCTGGGGCCTTTATATCGCGCTGGCGATGTCTCTCCTGTCGCTTCTCATCGGCTGGCAGCTGGGCCCCTGGGGCTTTGGCGCCACCCTATTGGGCGTGGCCGCGGCCTGGGCCTATTCGGCCGAGCCCGTGCGGCTGAAGAAATCGGGCTGGTGGGGGCCGGGCCTGGTCGGGCTCTCGTACGAATCGCTGCCCTGGTTCACCGGCGCGGCGGTGCTGTCGGCCGGGGCGCCGTCGATATACGTCGTCGTCATCGCCCTGCTTTACGGCATCGGCGCGCACGGGATCATGACGCTGAACGATTTCAAGGCGCTCGAAGGTGACCGCAAGATGGGCGTCAACTCGCTGCCCGTGACCATGGGCCCGGAAAAGGCCGCCTGGGTGGCCTCCATCGTCATGGCGGTGCCGCAGGTCGTCGTGATTACCCTGCTTTGGCTTTGGGACAGGCCGTTCCACGCCGCCGCCGTCACCGCCGTTCTGCTGGCGCAGTTCTGGGCGATGTCGGTGATGATGCGCGACCCCAAGGGCAAGGCGCCGTGGTATAACGGCGTGGGCGTCGTTCTCTACGTCTCGGGCATGATGGTCTCTGCCTTCGCAATCCGCAGCCTTGGGGGCGGCGCATGACGCTTAGCTGGCTCAACATTGTCCGGCTCGGCCTCGTGCAGATGTGCCTTGGGGCGATCGTGGTGCTGACCACGTCGACGCTGAACCGGCTGATGGTGGTCGAGCTGGCCCTGCCCGCCGTGCTGCCGGGCCTGCTGGTGGCGCTGCATTACGGCATCCAGATCACCCGGCCCTCCTGGGGCTTCATGTCCGACACCAAGGGGCAGCGGACGCGGTTCATCATCGGCGGCATGGTCATCCTTGCGCTGGGCGGCTTCGGGGCCGCCGCAGGGGTGCTGGTGCTTGACCATGCGTTCTGGCCGGGGCTGTTGCTGTCGATCCTCGCCTACGCGCTGATCGGGCTCGGGGTGGCGTCTTCGGGTACATCGCTGCTGGCGCTCCTGGCCACCGCCACCGCGCCCGAGCGGCGCGCCGCGGCGGCCACCATCACCTGGCTGATGATGATCGCCGGCATCGCCGTGACGGCCGGCACCGTGGGCGCATTTCTCGACCCCTACACGCCGGCACTGCTGATGAAGATCGTCGCCATCGTCACCGGCGGCGCGGTCGTTGTCACCACGCTGGCCGTCTGGGGCGTGGAAGGCCGCGTCATCGCCCGCAAGGAACCCGACGAGATGCCATTCTGGGACGGGATGAAAGAGGTCTGGGCCGAGCGCAAGGCGCGCATCTTTACCCTCTTCGTGTTCCTGTCGATGTCGGCCTATTTCATGCAAGAGCTGATTCTGGAGCCCTATTCGGGCCTCGTCTTCGGCTTTACCCCCGGCCAGTCCACCTCGCTCTCGGGCGCGCAGAACGGCGGCGTGTTCCTCGGCATGGTGGTGGTGGGCCTGGGCGCGACCGGGCTGCGCTTCGGCTCGCTCAGGTCTTGGGTCGTCGGGGGCTGCATCGGCTCGGCGGCGGCGCTGGCGCTGATCTCGGGCATCGGGATGTACCGCCCCGACCTGCCGCTGCTGCCGGCGGTGGTGTTGATGGGCTTTTTCAACGGCATGTTCGCGGTGGCCGCGATCGGCGCGATGATGGCGCTGGCCGGCGAGGGCCGCGACGCGCGCGAAGGCACGCGGATGGGCCTGTGGGGCGCGGCGCAGGCCATCGCGGCAGGCTTTGGCGGGCTCTTGGGTGCCGCCGCCGCAGACACGCTGCGCACGATGACAAGCGACGCACCGGCCTTCAGCGTGGTGTTCTTGACAGAGGCGATCCTGTTTTGCCTTTCCGCCTGGATGGCGCTCAGGATCATGGACGGCAACCGGCCGACAACCGAGAATGCGGGCCTGGTGCCCGGGGAGTGAGGACTGATGATCTATGATGTAGTCGTCGTGGGCGGCGGGCCCGCCGGGGCCACGGCCGCCGAAGACCTGGCCCGCTCGGGCCACAAGGTGGCGCTTCTCGACCGCGAGGGCCGGATCAAGCCCTGCGGCGGTGCGATCCCGCCCCAGTTGATGCGCGAGTACGATATCTCCGACGCGCAGCTCGTCGCCAAGATCGACACCGCGCGGATGATCTCGCCCTCGGGCCGGCACGTGGACATCCCGATCGAGGACGGCTTCGTCGGCATGGTCGACCGCAAGGATTTCGACCCGTTCCTGCGCGCCCGCGCCGAAAAGGCCGGCGCCGAGCGGCACACCGGCACCTTCCTTCGCGTCGACCGCGAGGAGGAAAAGACCTTCCTCATCTACCGCGACAAGGAGACCCGCGAGGAGGTCAAGCTCCAGACCAGGTACATCATCGGCGCCGACGGGGCGCGGTCCGACGTGGCCCGCGCCGAGGTGCCCGGCGGCGACACCATCCCCTACGTCATCGCCTATCACGAGATCATCGACGCCCCTGCCGCCGTGGGCAACTACCAGCCCAACCGCTGCGACGTGATCTATGACGGGCGCATCAGCCCCGATTTCTATGGCTGGGTTTTCCCGCACGGCAACACCTGCTCGGTCGGTATGGGCACGGGCGTCGACGGGGTCGACCTGAAACAGGCCACCGCCGAGCTGCGGCAGATGGCGGGCCTCGCCCAATGCGAGACCCTGCGCAAGGAAGGCGCGCCGATCCCGCTGAAGCCGATGGCGAAATGGGACAACGGGCGCGACGTGGTGGTTGTGGGCGATGCCGCCGGCACCGTGGCGCCGTCTTCGGGTGAAGGCATCTATTACGCGATGTACGGCGGGCGCGTCGGCGCGTCGGCCGTGTCGGCGGCGCTGGCCTCGGGCCGGGCGTCGGATCTGAAACTGGCGCGGCAGATGTTCATGAAAGATCACAAGAACGTCTTCAAGGCGCTGCAGGCGATGCAGGACGCCTATTACAAGTCGGACGAACGGCGCGAACGGTTCGTGTCGCTCTGCCACGATATCGACGTGCAAAGGCTGACCTTCGAATCCTACATGAACAAGCGGCTGACCAAAAAGCGCCCGCTCGCGCATATCAAGATCGGTATCAAGAACGTCGCCCACCTGACGGGCCTGGTCTCGCCGCTCTCCACATGAACGACATGATCCCGGCCTGGGTGAACGGCGAGCTGGAACCGGTCGAAAAGCTGGAGGTCCACCAGAAGGGCCTGCGCCACAAGGCGATCTCGGTCTTCGTGATGGATGGCGACAAGGTGCTGATCCAGCGCCGGGCGCTGGGCAAGTACCACACGCCGGGCTACTGGGCCAACACCTGCTGCACCCACCCCCATTGGGAGGAAAGCGCCGAGGCCTGCGCCCGCCGCCGCCTGGAGGAAGAACTGGGTATCACCGGGCTTACGCTGAACCACCGCGACCGGGTGGAATACCGCGCCGATGTGGGCGGCGGGCTGATCGAGCACGAGGTGGTCGATATCTTCATCGCCGCCGCGGGCGCCGACCTGAATATCGCGCCCAACCCCGACGAGGTGATGGACGTGAAATGGATCGCGCTCGACGAACTGGCCCGCGAAGTGGAGCGCGCGCCCGACAGCTACACCCCGTGGCTGCGCATCTACCTGAAGGAGCATCGCGAGAGGATTTTCGAGCCGGGCTGAGGCGCCAAGTCGCGCGAGGGGCGACTTTCCCGGGGCTCGGGGTTTGGAAGAGCAAGGAGCGGCCGGGCGATGACCGGATGCGGTACCAGGCGCGGTGCCGCTTCTTGTCAAAATGGGTGCGACCAACTATGCCGTCCTCGGTGGACTGCAACTCCACCGACCGCCCAAAGGTGATGCGATCCCGATGCCCTCTTCGATTTCTCCCGCGACGGACCTTCAGGGAACACTCCCCGTCGCCGACATGATCCAGCCGCTTTCGTCTCGCAGCCTGTTCTGGAAGGCACGGCATCTTCAGCAAGACGACGCGGTTCTGCACATTCCTTTCCTGTTCTGGCTCGTCGAAACCTGCCGGCCAGCGATCTTGGTCGACCTCGGCCTCGGCAGCAGCGTCAGCTATTTTGCATATTGCCAGGCATCGGAAAGAACGGCCTGCAGCACGCAGTGTTTCGGTCTCCACACAGGTGAAAAAGACGGGGCCGGTATTCCCGACGCCGTCCGCGTGCAAAGCGAAGAGTATTACGAGGATGTCTCGTCGCTGGTCGATGGCCCCGCAGCCGCCGACCCGGCGCGTTTTCGTGACGGCTCTGTCGATCTGATGCATATCGACCTCAACGCCGGGGACGCACCGATTTCCGAGGTCGATCATTGGCTTGGCAAGCTCTCGGAACGCGCCGTGATCGTTCTTCACGGCACCAAGGATGTTACGGACAACGCCATGCGCCGGGCTCTGGTTCAGTCGCTTTGCACGGACCGCCAGAGCATGCGCTTTGACCATGGCAAGGGTCTGACGGCGATCCTGTACGGCCCCAAGCAGCAGGAACGACTGAAACGCCTGGCCGAGCTCGACCTCGGCGACCCCGGACATTCCGAGGTGCGTCAGGTCTTTACACGGCTGGGCCGCGCACATGCTTTCGAACAGAGGGTTCGGGACGCGGATGAGGTTGAGCAGGGTCTTCTCAAGCAGTTGCGCGATGCGGAAACGCGGCTCGACGAGATAAAGAGCGAGAACGAACAGACCCGGACGGCGCTGGAAGAGGCCAAATCGGCCTATGAAGAACGCACCAGGGTGATCGGTGAACTCCAGGCGCGGCTGTTCGACAAAGAGCAGGAACGCGCAGCCGAAAACTTCGTCGAAGCGAAAAAACAGATCGAGGCGCTTGAAAAAGACCGCAAGACCGCAAACGCCGAAAGGGACGAGGCAAAAAAAGAAACGCAACGCTGGAAAGAGGCCGCCAAGGCCGCCGAGGCGCGTGCGGCCACGGCAAACACCAAGCTCAGCCAAGAGACGCAAGCGAGAGAGAAGCTGGAGCAGGCGCATGCCGCGCTTTCCGACCGGCTGAGCGAGGCAGAGACGACGATCGCACATCAGAAACAAGAAAACGAAGCGGACGCGGCCAGTCGTCAGCGCGCGTTGGATGACATCAAGGCGCAGCTCGACAAGGCGCGGGCCGACGTTTCAGAAGCGCAAGAGCTACGCTTTTTCGAAACTGCGGCACTGACGCGTATGGCGGAAGACTCTCACCAAAAGCTCGAAGCCATCCGCGCGGACCTGACCGCGCGACAAACCGTGCGCGACGCACTGAACGGCGCCGAGATCGAACGGTTTCGGGCCGGCCTGTCTGACCGCGCTCTTCGCCAAGCTTACGCCCGCAGCGGCATGCCTGACCTGAAAACACAGATCAAGGCGCTGCATGACGCCGCCGAGTTCGACGGGACATGGTACCAGACCACCTATCCGGACGTCAGCGCAAGCGAACACGACCCGGCAGAGCATTACCTGCGATTCGGGGCGCGCGAGGGCCGCAATCCCGGGCCGGCATTCGATACGATGTCCTATTACCTTGCCAACCCGGACGTCGCCCGCGCGGGATGGAATGCTCTTGTCCACTTTCAATTGTTCGGCCGAGACGAAGGGCGTGCACTGACGCCGTCTGTCTCGTCCCGAAATACGCCCTGACCATCAATGACGCAGCGCCGAAAAGCGCGTGCCTGATCGGCTGGACGTCCGGGTCGGGCGAAGCCTGAAAAACAAGCAGTTCTGGTTTCTGAAACCTGCCCGAACCATCACGAGTTCACGGAACTTGCAGGATGGCTGTACTGTCAGCAAAGCGTGACTTCCAAGCCCTAGGGAAATGGCAGGGCATGTGGCGAGGTCCTCAGGTTGTGTCGTGCGAGTATAGCTTTATACCTACCCGTGGCGTGCCCCTGATTTGGGTGACCCGCAGCAATATTTAGACAGTGACCCGGCGCTGTCGACGGAGGCGAAACATGTCAGATTCAGAGATTTTGTCGCCAAACACTGGGAAGAACCGGCTGAAGGACACGCTGCTGTTTGATCCCGACTGGTATTGCCAGGAATACCGCGATGTGGGCTTGGTGGGTATGGATCCGGCCGATCACTATGCCCGCTATGGTGCCGTTCTGCGGCGCAACCCCGGCCCCCTTTTCGACGCCCGCGGCTACGCGGCCAGCCACGCGCTGGCCAATGACACCGACGCGCTCGCACATTTCCTGGATCACTATGCCACCCCGTGCCCCGTCACCGACGACTTTCCCGTCAAGGATCTCGAGCGCAAGCTCTGGGGCGGTTTTTCAGAGCCGGCGCTGAACCATCTTGAGGCGGCCATCGGTTCATCGCGTTACTCCAAACGCGACCGAACCCGTGCGGCTTTCGTGCTTGCGCGCTGGTACTCGCTTCAGGGCCTCTGGGACAAGGCGCTGCGGCGTCTTTTGCGGATCAGCGATTTCGACCGCGGTTTCTTCCGCTCGAAGAAGTGCAAGCTTCTGATTATCGAGTGCCTTGTTCATTTGGGCGAGTTCGAAAAAGCCCGCGCCATGATCGACTTCGTGCTGGATCAACGAATGGATGGCGATTTCGCCTGTGCCCGCTGCAATTTGGCGCTCGCCGAGGGTGCCGGCCAGCACGAGCGTTTCGAGACGATCAACGCGATCTTCACCGCGTCCGGGCTTTCGCCGGTCGCGCTTGCCGATCCGGCTCGCGGCGTCGTCTTCGGCAACTGGCGCGACGCGGCACCGGGCGACCGCGCGGTCGATGGCCCGCTCGTCAGCATCCTGGTTCCAGTTTACAAGGCCTCGGATTTCATCGAGACCTCGATCGGCTCGCTTCTGGCGCAGACCTGGCGCAACCTCGAGATCGTCGCCGTCGACGATTGCAGCCCCGACGACAGCTGGGAAAAGCTGCAGGCGTTAGCGGCCCGCGACACCCGGTTGAAGGTCTTTCGCAACGACGTCAATGTCGGGGCATATTCCAATCGCAACAATGCGTTGGCCCGGGCCACTGGCGATTTCGTGACCGTGCATGATAGCGATGACTGGTCGCATCCGCAGATGATCGAATTGCAGATGCGCGCGCTAATGGCACGGCCCAGTCTCAAGGCGACCTGGTCTCGGATGGTGCGGGTGCATCCCGACCTGCGCTTTATACTGCGCCCGCAGCGCGAAAACCTCGAGTACGTCCACCGGTCCTATCCGTCTCTGCTGATGCGGCGCGCGGATCTGGCGAAACTGGGCGAGTGGGACGGGGTCTCGGCCAATGCCGACGACGAGTTGTTGCAGCGCGTTCGCACGCTGTGGGGCCAGGACGCGATCGAGGATGTCTTGCCCGACGTGCCGATGTCGTTCTTCTTGGTGCATGAAAACTCGCTGACCCAGCAAAAGGGAACCAGCCTCAACAGCCTGACCTTCGGCATCCGCAAGGAATATGCCCGGCAGGCGACCTACTGGCGTCAGACGCGGGGTCAGGCGAAAGGTGGCAAGCTTGCCCTGACGCGCCGGAGCATGAAAGACCCGTTTCCGATCCCGGCCGGGCTTGCGCCCAAGAACTGGGCGAAAAACACCGCCTACGACATAGTGCTCGTCTCCGACCTCAGCCTGCTCGGCGGCACGCGGCGCTGCAACGAGGGCTACATCGCCGCGGCGCGGGCCGAGGGGCTGCGGGTCGGGCTTTTCCACTGGCCGCGCTTCGATCTGAAATTCGCGGAGGTGGCAAAGGAGTATCTCGAACTCTCGTACGACCCCGGCGTCGATATCCTGGTGCCCGAAGACAAGATCACCGCGAAGCTGGTGATCGTCCATCATCCGCCGATCCTCGGGACCCGCATCGACGGGGTACCGACGATCTCTGCCGATCGGCTTGCCGTACTGGTCAACCAATCGCCGATGCAGTGCTGGTCGCAAAAGCCCTTCTACTACGACGGTGAAGAGGCCGGCGCCCTCTGCCGAGAGTTGTTCGGGCTAGACCCGGTCTGGATTCCGATCTCGCCGCGGGTGCGCGCAATCCTTCAGCGCGTGGGCGGCTTCGGCCGTATCCATGACGATATCTGGTACCCGCCGTTCCACGGCACCCTGCCCGACGACACACCGCCCCTGCCAGAGGGGCTGGGCAAGGCGCGCCCGATCCGGATAGGCCGGCACGCGCGAGACCATTGGACGAAATGGCCCTCGGCCCCCGAAACGCTGGGCGCAGCCTATTGCGCAGATGCCGAAGGGATCAGCGTAAATCTGCTTGGCGGCGCACGCACCGCGCTCAAGAGCCTCGGCACGCGGCCTGAAAACTGGAATGTGGCCGAGTTCGACAGCGTCGCGGTAAACCAGTTCCTGCAAGACCTCGATGTATTCGTCCATTACGTCCACGAGGACTATATCGAAGAGTTCGGGCGCAACGCGATGGAAGCGATGGCCGCGGGGCGGGTCGCGATCCTGTCGCCCGATTTCAAAAGCACGTTCGGCGATGGCGCGGTTTACGCCTTGCCGCAGGACGTCGCAAAGACGGCACGCGCGCTGTTTGCCGATCCAGAGGCGTATCGCGCACAGGTTGACCGAGGGCTTCGTTTCGTCCGCCGTGCCTCGTCGCAAGAGGCAGTGCAGGCCAAGCTAAGAAAACTGCTTGTTTAGGCGGCGCGCGTTTTCAGCCGCTCGGCCCCGATCCTGGAGATTGGCCGATCAAGCGGTCGGCCGCGGGCTGTCGTGACAACTTGAAGGACCGGCCATATCGGCCGGAGTTCAGCCTTGGCCTCTCAGCTTTTCTACGTAGTCCGACGCCGTGTGGGTGTGCGAGGTCAAAAACCTGTCCAGGTGCCGGCCCGCATTCTTGGTGTCTCCCTTGAGCTTATGAAACAGCGCGAGAATGCCCGACGCAGCGGGAACGCCCTGTTCGGCCATTTCCGTCAGCGCGCGCACCTGCCGGTCAATGGCAAAGCTGCCGTCCGGATGTATCGTCGAGACAAGGTTCCAAAGAGAGCCAAACGAGGACTTTTGTGAATCTTCGTCTATCAAAGTCTCAAGAATTTCTTGCGACGCGTCGATATTTCCAATCCGGAAGTTCAAGATCGCAAGAAGCATGAAATAGAATGCGTTGTCAGGGTCCATCCGGCATGCCAATTGCATCAGCGAAATGGCTTCTAGTTCGGAAACCTGGTTGGGGAACATATTCAAGGCATAGCTGCAGGCAAACGCCTTTTGAAAGTCATGCGCTTCGAGCTTTGCACCGCCAGGACTTAGTTCTTCCAATATGGCGCCCACCGCCTCTTCGGGCTGGAAGATCTTGGTCGGCTCTATCGTTTCAAACATGCCGATGATCTGCGCAATCTGCGAGAATCCGCTGTTGCCTGCCACAACCGTTGCGCAACGCGACATGAGGACGATGTCGAACAAGGCGGCCTGATGATTATCGAACCCGTACTCGGCGTGATAGCCACCGGCGAAGACGGCGTCATGAGAAGCCTCTATCGCCTTACACAATTCCTGATCCTGCCCGAAAAGCGCGACCTTTCGGCCGAATTCATTTTGCTTTTGCACGAATCTCAGCGCGATCGGGTAAGGAACCACCTTGTTCAAATATCGGGCATTGTACCTGTAGCGACCAAAGATAATGTCCCCGGCCCGCAAATGCATCCCGATAGATCCTGCAGGGATGTCTACGGAGCGCGCCAACTCGGCTGCCTTCTCCATTTTCTCTGAGAATTCTATTTTCGAGAAAGCTTCGCTCAGATGTTTGCGGGAGATAACGGATTCAAGCTGGGGCTCAAAAGAATATATGCTTCTTTGCGGAACGTCGATGACGACGGGATGCGAATGTGCTTTTGCGCCGCGCCCTTGGCCCCTGGATGTTCCCTTGAGGAAATCCTTGAGGGTCTTATCCGGCGTTTGCTCGGAGAGATGTTTCCCGATGAACGCCTGCGAGAAAATGTCTTGCGGCTTGCCGATTGCGTGCTGGTCCGAGACGGAATTGGAAATCGGTTTCCAGGCGAAGGCGAAATCCCCATCGTAGTATTCAGATAACGCGATACAGTTCACCAGCGCCTTGAGACGCTCGCCCAACCCATCGGTCCTGTTGGATACAAAGGTAACGGGCTTACCCGCCGGCACGTGCAGCTTGCGTGCGAACACCTTGACCGAGCGCAGGTGGAAATAGGCCTGCGGATCATTCTCCACGAGGATGGAACGAACCGCGAGCCTCCCACCGAGCGGCAGCAACAGCGGGGTGCCGTTCTGGAAGCTCCCGAAGAACAGGTTTCCTTCGTGAAGCGTCGTCCAGTCCTCGCCGTCCGCCGAGACCTTGACCCGGACCCTCGACGCGAGGTCCCAGAACGCCTCTCTCCCGCGGTTTTCGATACAGATCAGATCGGGGAAATGGGTGCTTTCAAAGTCGAGCCGCCACCAGGCGCCCGCCTCTCTTTCGGTGTGAAATGCGAAATCCGCCTGTCCGATATCGGTAACGGCCCGCTGCGCGTCTTCTTTTCGAGACCATTTGGAGAACGAGCTTTGGCTTGCGCGACCCTCGGGGCCGATATCGACAAGCCCCTGTTCATCACAGATCCGGCGGACGAAATCTTCGAAGTACCCTGGCATTGGCGGTTATCCCAGTGCCTCCTTCAGGGCCTTTCGCAGATAGGGAAACTGCTGGATGAGCGGGTAGTGGTGGTTGCCGATGAACAAGCCGTTCCGGTCAATGTAATCCGCATTGTCGAGCGTCCCGTGTATGTCGTGCGGAATGTAGCGTTTCACCGCCTCGTTCTTGGCGAAGTTCCCGGCCACAACCGGGCGGCATTCGATGCCGTTGGCGCCGAGGCTGCCGATCAGGGCCGCGCGGTCGATGCCGGCCGTCTCGCTCACGACCATGGAAAAGCCGAACCAGCTGCTTTCGCCGATTTCTTTCTGGATGGCGATTTGCGGGAAATCCGCCATGATCTCGCGATAGAGATCGGCATTCTTGCGCCGCTCCTCGACAATCATGGGCAGCTTGGCGATCTGCTCCTGGCCCAATGCGCCGCTCATCTCCAGCGGGCGAAGGTTGTAGCCGGGCAGGACGAACTTGAACGATTCCTCGAAGGGATCGTCGCTCTTGGTGCCGGTGACGAGATTTTCCTTTGGCAAGTTGCGTGTCCAGCCATGGGCGCGCACGGCCAGCATGATGTGGAACAACTCCTCGTCGTCGGTGACGGCAAGGCCCCCCTCCATCGTGGCGATATGATGCGAGAAGAACGAGGAATAGCTGCCCGCCACCCCGAACGTGCCCGCCTGCTTGCCCTTGTAGGTGGCCCCGAGGGATTCGCAGTTATCCTCGATGATCATGATGTCGCGATCGCCGACCATCGCCGTGATCGCGTCGAATTCGTTGGGATTTCCCAGCAGGTTGACCACCATGATCGCCCGCGTGTTCGGGCCGATCGCCTCGGCCAGCGCTGTCAGGTCGTAGTTCAGCGTCTCCCGGTCGATATCGACGAATTTCATCCGCATGCCGTGCTGGAACAGCGGAAAGTAGGTCGTGCTCCACGATACCGCCGGCACGATCACCTCGGCGCCGTCCTCGAAGCCGTAGGAGGAATGGTAGCGCAGCGAGGCCGCGATCAGCAGGTTGGCCGAAGAGCCCGAGTTGACCATGACCGCGTATTTGGCGCCCATCGCCTCGGCGAATTGCTTTTCGAACAGGGCGACCTCCTGGCCCATCGAAAAGCGGTCCGATTTGATCACCCGGTCGATCGCCGCGTATTCGCGTTCATCCCAGGAGGAGGTCGCAAGAGGAAAGTTGATCGTGCTCATTTTGGATATGCCTCGGCTTCAAACGCGTTGTTGCTTGGTGACGGCCAGGAAATGCTCGTAGGTTTTCGCAAGCCCGTCCTTCAGGCTGGTTTCCGGCGTCCATCCGAACGACGTCAGCCGCTCGTTCGAAACGAGCTTCTGTTTCATGCCGACGGGCTTGGTGACATCGTGCACGAACTCGCCCGACCAGCCGATCACCTCGGCCGCGGCCTGATAATACTCGTTGATGGTGTAGTCCCGACCGATGCCGACATTCATCAGCGACGGCACATCATCGAAGCGTTCGACACATTCCCAGATCACGTCGGCCAGGTCGCCGCTGAACATGAACTCGCGCCGCGCCAGCCCGTCGCCCCAGATCTCGACCGTGCCGTCGCCGTTCTGCTTGGCCTCGTGGACCTTGCGGATGATGGCCGGCACCAGATGCGAGACATTGGGGTCAAACTTGTCGTGCAGTCCGTAAAGGTTGCACGGGATCAGCGTCTTGTAAGACAGCCCCTGCTCCGACCGGCTGACATAATCGCAAAGCCGCGATGTGGCCACCTTGGCCAGCGCGTATCCCTCGTTTGTCGGTTCCAACGCGCCTGTCAGGACCAGCTCTTCCTTCAGGGGGTTCGGCGCCGCGTGCGGGTACATGCACGACGATCCGAGGTTGAGCACGCGCGGCACGTTCGCCGCGCGCGCCGCCAGAACGACGTTCATCCCCATATCGAGATTATCGACCAGAAAGCCCACGGGATTGGCGATGTTGGCCTGGATACCACCGACCCGACCCGCGGCATGGATGACGATGTCTGGCTGGATCTCGGCGATCGCGGCAAAGGTCGCGGCGCGATCGGTCAGATCTAGATCCCGGCTGCCCGGTGCGATCATGTCGTGCTGCGCCGCGCGGGCAGCCTCTATCACGTTGCGGCCGACCATGCCGCTTCCGCCTGTGAGAAAGACTTTCATACTCTCGGTTTTCCTCGAAACGCGCTTGCTAGCATCCGAACGGCGCTGGGTCAGCCGCTCTGTGCAATGGGCATGTCGAACCCGTGCGATTTAAGATGCGCGTGCCGCTGCGCGACCTTGAGGTCCTCGCGGACCATTTCGGCGCACATCTCCTGCACGGTGATTACGGGGGTCCAGCCCAGCTTGGCCTTGGCCTTGGACGGGTCGCCGAGCAGGGTTTCCACCTCCGCCGGCCGGAAATAGCGCGGGTCGATGCGCATGATCACGTCGCCCACCTTGACGCTCGGCGCCTTGTCGCCCTCGTTTGCAGCCACGGTGGCGATCTCGTCGACACCCTCGCCGG
This sequence comes from Rhodovulum robiginosum, assembly GCF_003944755.1. GTDB lineage: Bacteria > Pseudomonadota > Alphaproteobacteria > Rhodobacterales > Rhodobacteraceae > Rhodovulum > Rhodovulum iodosum. Next base: position 235,415 of record NZ_RWGU01000048.1, on the reverse strand, counting down.
AAAACTCCAGCGTCAGCCCCAGCTCGGCAGCGGACCAAACGATAAACTCGCGTACAGAGTACTGCACGCCGGTCGCGATGACGAAATCCTCGGGCACGTCCTGCTGCAGCATCATCCACTGCATGCGCACGTAATCCTTGGCATGCCCCCAGTCGCGCAGGGCGTCGATGTTGCCCATGTAGAGGCAGTCTTCCAGCCCCTGGGCGATATTTGCCAGGCCGCGCGTGATCTTGCGAGTCACGAAGGTCTCGCCGCGCCGCGGGGACTCGTGGTTGAACAGGATGCCGTTGCAGGCGTACATGCCATAGGCTTCGCGGTAGTTCACCGTGATCCAGTAGGCGTAGAGCTTGGCCACCGCATAGGGCGAACGCGGATGGAACGGGGTGGTCTCGGTCTGCGGGATCTCTTGGACGAGCCCGTAGAGCTCGGAGGTCGACGCCTGGTAAAAGCGGGTCTTCTTCTCGAAACCGAGAAACCGGATAGCCTCCAGCAGGCGCAGTGTGCCAATCGCGTCCACATCGGCCGTGTATTCGGGCGCCTCGAAGCTGACCGCAACATGCGACTGCGCGCCGAGATTGTAGACCTCGTCAGGCTCGACCTCGCACAGGATGCGTGTGAGGTTCGAGGTGTCGCTCAGATCGCCATAATGCAGCTTCAGCTTTGGGTTGGGCTCATGCGGATCCTGAAAGACGTGGTCGATCCGCTGGGTGTTGAACAGCGAGGCACGACGTTTGATCCCGTGCACCTCATAGCCCTTCTCCAGCAGCAGCTCTGCCAGATACGACCCGTCCTGACCGGTGATCCCGGTAATCAGTGCCCGCTTCGCCATAGAAGTCTCCAGTTTGACGTGCTCATTCCTCAAGCAGACCGGCAATCATGTTCTCGTCGGTGGTCTGCCCCGCGAGAGCGATTTGCACTCTGTGTTAGTGCATGACCGCGCTCAGTTCCACAGTGATAATGCCTTCGCAACAGGCGCCCGACCCCACCGGCAGGGGCGGGCGGGTCACGCCTTGACCCCGCCGTGACGGGCCCCGGCCCGGATGGCGCAGTGCGGCCAAGGCCCACATCGTGTTCCCGTCACAGGGCCAACAGCCGGCGTCACTGGGAAAACCGGTCTGCGCCGGGGAAAGGTCCTTCGGCACTACGCTTCGAGGGATCTTTCATGGAGGGACGTGTCGTCCATGTACATCCGCCTGAGGCCTTCGTGTGTCTCGTCGCCGAGAAGCGACCGGATGGTTGGGAAAACACCTTCGGACAACATCTGCGCCAACTCGCCAATCGATGCAGACCGGTAGTCGCCTTCGATCCGATTGATGTTGGAGGTGTAGTTCACGTGAGACTTGAAAAAGCGATCCGCAATCTCGTCGCCCCACGCCTCGGAGGCCCGGTCGTGAAGACGTTCCAACGGCCAGATCTCATGGGGGACATCGGCCATATGTTTCACCTGCGGCAGGAAGTGCAGGTCGACGTCGCTCCGGGCCATGACCACGTCGCGAAAGAAGTCGTCGGCGGTAGCCTCGACGACGGGCTTTGACAGGCTTTCGTCAGCCTGTTTGCGGATATTGTTGCCGGGGACGTCTAACTTCTGGATGAACTGGTTCAGAAACGCCGAATGGATGCGGCCAATCGGTTCTCTCACCACGCACAAGACGCGGCGGTTGCGAAGGTGCCGAACGCTGGAAATACGGTATCGAGAGTTGGCGAAATGCAGCGCCGTTTCTTGCTTTGGCTTCTGGATCTCGCTGGTCTCGACGATCAGACGCTTGAAGTTGCTGCAGGCGTTTTTCCGAATGTAGAGATATGCGTCGTTGCAGAAGGGAATGGACAGATAAAGCTGCGGCGACTTCAGTTTCATCGTCTTCAAGGCCCACCCTTCGAAGTTCGGCTGTAACGCGGCCCGCAACGCGCCGTTCTAGCAATCGCCAAGCGGGCGCATGGCCGCCGGCGAGGATCATCGAAGGACTCAACGTTGCCGTTTCTGACAGTCGCTTGGCGTGGCAGCTATAACAAACCATGTCGGTTTTCAAGTGGCGTCCGACCCCCACGACCGGCGCCGCTTTGCGGAGGGTGACCAGGGTGTTTTGTCTTGTCGGTTGCACCCGTCTGCGGATCATAGTCGGATCGCGCTACAAACGGGACGAGGACAAGAGCAGCGCCACCATGGATCAGGCGCCTGCGATGCACTAACAGGGATCATCAAGAGCCGGAACCGAACAGCCCCATGAATACCCAGGACCAGATCGACACCATCCGCGAATCGGGGCGCGTCGACCAGGAATGGTACCGCGAAACCTATCCTGATGTGGCGAGCCTCGGCTTTGATCCGGTCGAGCACTACGTCAAATACGGCGCGCGGATGGGCCGCGATCCGAACCCTTCCTTCGATACCGCCTTTTATCTGGAGGTCTACTCGGACGTGGCCGAGAGCGGCTACAACCCTTTGCTGCATTATATCCTGTTTGGCGCCGCCGAGGGACGGCGCCCCAAGGCCACGCCGCAGCTCAAGGCGGTGTACCGGCTGACCAGCCATATGTGGGGCGGGCGGGGAAAAGACGCCGCCGAGAGCCTTCGACAAATCGCCGACGGTCCGGAGGTCGAACCAGACATCCGGTTCGAGGCCGCCTACCATCTGGCAACCTGGTACGCCTTTCAGGACGAGCCGGACCGTGCCCGGAAGGTGCTGGAGGACATTGCCCTCTATGCACCAGACCTTGCCGACCGCAAGGAACTGCAGATGCGATTGGGGTTTCTCCATCTTCAGCGGGGCGACGCCGACGCGGCGCGGAGATGCCTCGAAAGCTGCGATTGCCCGCCGGATGACCCGGACATGCTGCTTGCCCGCGCCAGTGCCGAAGAGGATGACGACGCGCGGTTGGCGCTGATCAACGCGGTCCTCGCAAACCGCGGCTTTGCGCCCATCGCCCTGCGCGACCCAGACCGCCCCTTGGCTTTGTCCAATCTTGCCTGCCCCGCCGCGCAAGCCGTGCGTGCGAATACCGGGCTTGTCTCTGTCATCATGCCCGCCTTCAACGCCGAGGCGACGATCGAAACCGCGCTGCGTTCCTTGCTGGACCAGACATACCCATCGCTCGAAATCATCGTCGTCGACGATTGCAGCACGGACGGCACCTTTGACGTGGTCCAGTCGCTGACCCGTGAAGACCCGCGCATCGTTCCGCTTCGGCAACCGCGCAATCAGGGCGCTTACCCGGCCCGCAATGCCGGCCTGGAGCGCGCGACCGGCCGCTTCGTCACCACCCATGACGCCGATGACTGGTCGCACCCGCAGAAGATTGCGACGCAGGTCGCCGCGCTCGCCTCCGATGTGGCGACGACGGGCGTCGTGACCCACTGGGCGCGGGTCCGCCCCGACATGCGGTTCACGACGAACTGGCGCCTGTCCGACGCTGTGATTCACTGGAGCCATTCATCATTTCTGTTCCGCCGCGATATCGTTCGCGAGGTGGGCCGCTGGGACAACCTGCGCGTGGGCGCCGATACCGAGTTCATCTGGCGTATCCAGTCGCGCTATGGAAAAAGCGCCGTGCGTCGCCTCGTGCGCGAAGCGCCGCTCGCCTTCGCGCTTGACGGCGAGTCCTCGCTCACCCGAACCAAGCTCACGCATGTCAGCACGGTCTACAACGGGTTGCGCCACTACTATCGCGAGATTTGCCGCTACTGGCACCAACGCCCCGATGGCCTGACACCCGAGAACACGGCCCGGCGGATGGCCATGATCCCGCGCGAAATGTTCGACCGCGACGCGGCTCCGGCGCAGTGCGACCTGCACCTGATCGGCGATCTGAGCCGTTCAGAGGTGGTCGCCCGCATGGCCGAGATCGCCGCCGCGGCACGGGGCACGGTCGGCGTGACGCATCGCGTGCAGTTGGACAGCGCGCAGAGGAAATCTGGCGTAGCCCTGGAGTTTCACCCCGCCTTCTTCGAACTGCTTCAGACCGATGGTGTGCAGATCATCGTACCCGGCAGCGGGGCGCAGGTGGACGCGTGCCTGCTCGTCACAGTCGAGTACGGCGATGTGCGGGTCGCCCCCGCCGACGCGGCATTGGATTAGCGGCGCAGACTTGGGCGCATTCCGTCTTCGCGCCGGATCCGGCCCTCGACCGCCGCGTTGGAAAACTCCACGGACGGATCGCGGTGGTAAATCGCGATCAGCCGGTCGGATTTCACCTTGCGAAATGGCTCCGACACGACGATCTGGTAATTTGCGCGACGGCCGAACCAAGAGGTCAGCTTCGGGCAATCGACGGGGTCGTGCACATGGCCCTTGGTCCGCCCCTCGGGCCATTTGAACGGCACCGACACCACGGTAAGATCGCTGAGTTCGAGCAGGCGCTGCGCAAATTTTCCGGCATCGGGCACATGTTCGAGCACCTGGAAGCAGGTGCACACGTCGAATTTCCGCTTGAAATCCATGCTGTGTATGTCGCCCTTCATGCCCTTCACGGCGGGCGAGTTGTACGGCACGCGGATGTCGACCGAGTAGCGTTCGGGAATCCAGTCGAACCATTCCAGATAGGGGCAGTTGCCGCTGCCCACGTCGATCATGCTTTCTGCCGAGCTGGCAACGGTTCGCACGATATAATCCAGATACTGGTAATACAGCATGTCCATCCGTTCCTGCCAGTATTTGCCTGACTGGTAATTGCTGGGACGGTTGGTCTGATTTTCCATGCCGTTCTCGCCTGTGTATATCCGCTCGTGCCGCAGTAACCTCCTTACCACCGCCATCGCGCCATGTTGAAGCCCTCAACGCGCTGCCAACAGGGCTTCACGCCCTTGTCGAGAAAGGTTAATGAAGCCGATGGCAGAGGAAGGGAGCGACATGGACCTACCGGAGTTGAGCTTTCCGGAGAAGGAACGCAAGCACGTCCAATCCCGGTATGACGCGGCGGAGGTCATCCTCGAGTACGGGTCGGGCGGGTCTACGGCCTATGCCGCCAGCCGGCCATCGAAGTTAATCTTCAGCGTCGAGAGCGATTTCGATTGGGCAATCGGTCTTCAACGGGCGCTCGATACCTCCGCCTTGCCCTCGCAAGCGTTGATCTATTACGTCGATATCGGTGCGACGGGCGATTGGGGACGGCCCGTGAACGCCTCCAAGTGGACGCAGTTTTACCGCTACCCCCTTGCGGTCTGGGACGAGGCGTTTTTTCGGATGCCCGACCTGGTTCTGATCGATGGCCGGTTTCGTCCGGGCTGTTTCGTGGCCACGTGCCTGCGGTTGACCCGACCGGCAACCATTCTGTTCGACGATTACGTCAATCGAAAGCAATACCATCATGTCGAGCGGTTCTTCAAACCGACCCGCCGTATCGGCCGCATGGCAGAGTTCGAGGTCGAGCCGCGCAAATACAGCCGCGACGAGGTCTCGGAGATGGTAGGTTATTTTTTCGAGGCCTCTTACGCGCAGGCCCCCGCCCAGCCGGTGACCGCCTGACGCATCCGCGGGCCGCAGGTGGCCATGCATGCTGGACAAGCGCGCGCCGGCGCGGGAAGCTTGGCCCATGCAGGACACCGCCATGCCCGCACCCGTTCCGCTCTTTCCGGCCGCGCAGGACAACCTGCGGCTGGCCTGCGAGCGGCTGAACATCCATCCCGACGTCTTCGAAGAGCTCAAGGCCCCGCGCGAGACGTTGGCGGCCACACTCTTGATCCGGATGGACGACGGCAGCCGCCGTGCCTTGCCGGCGTGGCGCTGCCGCTATAACGACCGGCGCGGCCCCACCAAGGGCGGCATCCGCTTTCACCCCGGCGTCTGCCTCGACGAGATCCAGACGCTGGCGTTCTGGATGACCTTCAAATGCGCGGTGGCCGATCTGCCTTTCGGTGGCGGCAAGGGCGGGGTCTGCGTCGACACCAAGACGCTGTCGCGGACCGAGCTCGAACGGGTGAGCCGCGCCTATGTCGAGGCCTTCGCGGCCTTCATCGGGCCCGACCGCGATATCCTGGCGCCCGATCTTTACACCAACGGCATCGTCATGGCCTGGATGGCGGACGAATACGCCTCGATCAGCGGCCGGCCGATGCCCTCGGCCTTTACCGGCAAGCCGATCGCATTTGGCGGCACGGCGGGGCGCACCGACGCCACGGCGCGCGGTGGCTATTACGCCCTGCGCCACCTGGAGAGCGCGTTCGGGCTGAACGCCGATAACGCCTCGGTGATCGTGCAGGGCTTTGGCAATGTCGGCTATCACATCGCCAAGCTGTTGCACGCAGATGGCTACCGCATCGTCGGTGTCAGCGATTCCGGCGGTGCGATCTACGACCCTGCCGGTCTGGACCCGTTGTCGGTGATGGAACACAAACATCTCAACGGCGGCGTGCTGGGCGCCGCGGGGCACGGGCAGACGCGGGAGATGTCGAACCCCGAGCTTCTGGAACAGGAATGCGACGTGCTGGTGCCCGCGGCGCTGGAACGCCAGATCACCGAGGCCAATTGCGAACGTATCGCGGCCCGCGTTGTGCTGGAGTTGGCCAACGGTCCGGTCACGGCCAACGCCGAAAGGGTTCTGCTGGCCGCCGGGAAGAACGTCGTGCCCGACATTCTGGCGAATTCGGGCGGGGTGACGGTGTCTCATCTGGAATGGGTGCAAAATCGCTCGGGGTTCTACTGGGACGGCTCTCGGGTGCGCGATCACCTGAAATCGGTGATCGAGACCCAGACCCAGGCGATCTGGCTGGTGCAGAATCAGATGGCGGTCTCGATGCGGGAGGCGGCCTATATCCATGGGCTCAAGCGCATCGCCGAGTCGGTCGAGGCGCGCGGCACCGAGGCCTATTTTGCCAATGGCGGGTCGCTCTAGGCGCACCCGCCGCATAAACCCAAGTGAAACAATCGGACTTTACATTTCCGAGTCTTTCGGTAGGCTATCGGCAGAGATTCCCAGCCATCCGCGACGGACAAGCCCGGAGTCGTTCACGCCACAGGAGGTGAGAATGCACGAGCTGAGCCAAGCCACGCGCGCCGGCATCGCAGAGGCGCCGCGCGACACCACGCGCCATCTGGTCTGGGAGGCCCTGTCGATGGGGCTCTTCGACATCACCGACAGCGCCCGGATGTTCGAACATCTCATCGACAGCATCGAAACCCACGAACTGCGTTGACGACCATGGCCGACCGCAAGGACAACGCATGCCCGCGCCCGGCCTATGATGCGCGCGATTTGATGCAGGGCGGCACGAGCGTCGTGATCGACCTCGACGGCCAGCCCTACCTTCTGCGGATCACGCGGGCGGGAAAGCTGATCTTGACCAAATGACGAGCGCCGTGCGCCTGACAGGTGCACGGCCACAAAAAAAGCGCCCGAAAAGGGCGCCTGTCATTCGGTGTGGTTGGTCATCGTATCGAGAGATACAACACGGTTTCTTTCTAGGTTTGGCGGTGACCTACTCTCCCACGTCTTAAGACGCAGTACCATCGGCGCTACGGCACTTAACTGCCGGGTTCGGGATGGAGCCGGGTGTTTTGCTCGCGCTATGACCACCAAACCGAGGAAGAAACCGTTCCAAGTCAGTACTCTTTTGTGTGCTGCTTTCGATCCGTGAAGCCTGGCTTCTACTGGATCAAATCAAGCCTATCGGGCAATTAGTACCGGTCAACTGAACGCGTTGCCGCGCTTACATCTCCGGCCTATCGACGTGGTGGTCTACCACGGCCCTCAGGGATACCTTGTTTTGAGGGGGGCTTCCCGCTTAGATGCCTTCAGCGGTTATCCTTTCCGATCATAGCTACCCTGCACTGCGGCTGGCGCCACAACAGGTCCACCAGTGGATCGTTCACCCCGGTCCTCTCGTACTAGGGGCAACTCCTCTCAAGTATCCTACACCCACGGCAGATAGGGACCGAACTGTCTCACGACGTTCTAAACCCAGCTCACGTACCTCTTTAAATGGCGAACAGCCATACCCTTGGGACCTGCTCCAGCCCCAGGATGAGATGAGCCGACATCGAGGTGCCAAACACTGCCGTCGATATGGACTCTTGGGCAGTATCAGCCTGTTATCCCCGGCGTACCTTTTATCCGTTGAGCGATGGCCCTTCCACGCGGGACCACCGGATCACTATGGCCGTCTTTCGACTCTGCTCGACTTGTCAGTCTCGCAGTCAGGCTGGCTTCTGCCATTGCACTCAACGAGCGATTTCCGACCGCTCTGAGCCAACCTTCGCGCGCCTCCGTTACTCTTTGGGAGGCGACCGCCCCAGTCAAACTACCCGCCACACAGGGTCCCGGATCCGGATAACGGATCGCGGTTAGACATCAAGCAGGCGAAGGGTGGTATCTCAAGGATGGCTCCACAGGAACTGGCGTCCCTGCTTCAAAGCCTACCACCTATCCTGCACATCACATGCCTGATGCCAGTGTGAAGCTGTAGTAAAGGTGCACGGGGTCTTTCCGTCTAACCGCGGGAAGCCTGCATCTTGACAGGCAATTCAATTTCGCTGAGTCGATGTTGGAGACAGCGGGGAAGTCGTTACGCCATTCGTGCAGGTCGGAACTTACCCGACAAGGAATTTCGCTACCTTAGGACCGTTATAGTTACGGCCGCCGTTTACCGGGGCTTCAATTCGGAGCTTGCACCCCTCCTTTTAACCTTCCGGCACCGGGCAGGCGTCAGACCCTATACGTCGTCTTGCGACTTCGCAGAGCCCTGTGTTTTTAGTAAACAGTCGCCACCCCCTGGTTTGTGCCCCCGGACCTCATGGCCCGGGCCTCCTTCTCGCGAACTTACGGAGGTATTTTGCCGAGTTCCTTCAACATCGTTCTCTCAAGCGCCTTGGTATTCTCTACCAGTCCACCTGTGTCGGTTTAGGGTACGGTCTGATGGAGGGCTATTTCCTGGAACCGGTTGAGATGCAGCCCAATCCGATAAGGACTGCACGCCGCTCCGATCCGTCACATCCTCCTGGCCCTGGAATATTAACCAGGTTCCCATCGACTACGCCTTTCGGCCTCGCCTTAGGGGCCGGCTTACCCTGCTCAGATTAGCTTTAAGCAGGAACCCTTGGACTTTCGGCGACAGGGTCTCTCACCCTGTTTGTCGCTACTCATGTCATCATTCTCGCTAGTGATCACTCCACCGGATGGCTCACGCCCCGGCTTCACAGTCAAACCCTGGCCTCCGATGCACCCCGAGGGGTGCAGAAGAGGCATGGGTTTTATCACACTACGCTCCGCTACCACTGCATACGCAGTCCTAAGCTTCGGCTCGTGGCTTGAGCCCCGTTACATCTTCGCCGCAGGACAACTTGATTAGACCAGTGAGCTGTTACGCTATCTTTAAAGGATGGCTGCTTCTAAGCCAACCTCCTGGTTGTTTTGGTCGTCCCACCTGCTTTCCCACTTAGCCACGAATTGGGGGCCTTAGCTGTAGGTCAGGGTTGTTTCCCTCTCCACGACGGACGTTAGCACCCGCCGTGTGTCTGCCATCTAGTACTCCCGGGTATTCGGAGTTTGGTTAGGATCAGTAAGCCTGTGGGGCCCCATTACCCATCCAGTGCTCTACCCCCCGGGGTATTCGGATGACGCTCTACCTAAATAGATTTCGCGGAGAACCAGCTATCTCCGAGTTTGATTGGCCTTTCACCCCTAGGCACACCTCATCCCGACCTTTTTCAACAGGTGTGGGTTCGGACCTCCAGTACGTGTTACCGTACCTTCATCCTGGACATGCCTAGATCACTCGGTTTCGGGTCTGATCCCACGAACTCAACGCCCATTTAAGACTCGCTTTCGCTACGCCTACACCTATAGGCTTAAGCTTGCTCGTGAGACCAAGTCGATGACCCATTATACAAAAGGTACGCCGTCAGCTCGCAAGGAGCCTCCGACTGCTTGTAGGCGCTCGGTTTCAGGTACTGTTTCACTCCCCTAGTCGGGGTGCTTTTCACCTTTCCCTCACGGTACTGGTTCGCTATCGGTCAGTAAGGAGTACTTAGCCTTCGAGGGTGGTCCCCCGATCTTCAGACAGGATTTCACGTGTCCCGCCCTACTTAATACGTCCGATCATGCTTCCCATACGGGACTGTCACCCACTATGGTCTGATTTTCCAACCAGTTCTGGTCACACTCACGGCTCGGCTGGTCCCCGTTCGCTCGCCGCTACTAGGGGAGTATCTGTTGATTTCCTTTCCTCCGGGTACTTAGATGTTTCAGTTCCCCGGGTTTGCTCTTTGAAGCCTATGTGTTCAGCCTCAAAGTACCTGTTTCAGCCCATTATTGATAACCCGAAGGTTAACAATAACGAACTGTCAGGTGGGTTGCCCCATTCGGAAATCCATGGATCAAAGCCTATTCTCGGCTCCTCATGGCTTATCGCAGAGTATCACGTCCTTCATCGCCTCTTACTGCCAAGGCATCCACCAAACGCCCTTCTCGCGCTTGATTTGATCCAGA
>NZ_RWGU01000048.1:0-222500 GCF_003944755.1 Rhodovulum robiginosum | reverse complement strand
GTCCCAGAGCACTAGACCACATGTGCCGCCCCAGCCCGCCGCCCCCATTGCGGCGGACGAAAAGGCGCCGAGGGCGATTTTCCACAGAGTCTTCCCCAGAATCCCGCCCAAAACCGGTACCTAGACGGCGACTCTGCGCCTTGGCAGGCGAATCCGAAGCGACAGAAGGGCCAGAATCGCCGCCAGATAGACCAGCGGCTCGATCTGCCAGCCCTTCACCAGCATCACGTAGTGAATCGCCCCCAGCAGAACCGCCGGATAGGTCAGCCGATGCAGGCGCCGCCAGCGCACCGGGCCAAGCCGGCGCAGCGACAGGCTGTTCGAGGTCAGCGCCAGCGGCACCAGCAACACGAACCCGGCCATGCCGACGGTGATATAGGGCCGCTTGACGATATCGGCCCAGATCAGCTGCCACGATTGCAGGTCGAGAAAGAGCCACGTCGCAAGGTGCAGCGACAGGTGAAAGAAGGCGACCAGCCCCAGCGCCCGGCGATAGCGGATCAGGTTGATCCCCGTCAGGCGCCTCAGCGGCGTGACGGCCAGCCCCGCGACGAGAAACTGCAAGGCCGTCACGCCCAGCCGGTGTTCGAGCGCCTCGATGGGCTCGACCCCCAACCCGCCGGTGAGGCCGAGATACAGAAACCAGGGCGCCGGCAGCATCCCCAGCACATAAACAGGCCAGGCCGGCACACGCCGCAGCGCGCCGTTGATCGTGCCTGCCAGCCCCATCAGAAGAATTTCTTCAGATCCATCCCGGCATAGAGGTCGGCAACCTCGTCATAGCCGTTGAACATAAGCGTGGGCTGACGCTTGGAAAACAGCCCCGCCCCGATGCGCCGTTCGGTGGCCTGGCTCCAGCGGGGGTGGTCCACTTGCGGGTTCACGTTCGAGTAAAAGCCGTATTCGCGCGCACTGGCCTTGTTCCACGTGGTCGGCGGCTCGGTCTCGGTCAGGCTGATCCGCACCACCGACTTGATCGACTTGAAGCCGTATTTCCACGGTACCACCAGCCGGATCGGCGCGCCGTTCTGCTTGGGCATGTCCTGACCGTAAAGCCCGGTCGCCATGATCGTCAGAGGGTGCATCGCCTCGTCCAGTCGCAGCCCCTCGACATAGGGCCAGTCGAGGATGGGCGCGCGCTGGCCCGGCATCTCCTCGGGGCGGAAGAGCGTCTCGAAGGCCACGTATTTCGCGCCCGGCTGCACGCCGACACGATCTAGCAGGTCCGCCAGCTCGAACCCGACCCAGGGGATCACCATCGACCAGGCCTCGACGCAGCGAAGCCGGTAGATGCGTTCCTCAAGCGAGACGCCTTCCAGGATGTCGGCCAGGTCGTAGGTGCCGGGCTTGTCGACCAACCCGTCGATCTTCACCGACCACGGATCGACGGTCAGGGCGCCGGCATTGCGCTTGGGGTCTTCCTTGCCGGTGCCGAATTCGTAAAAGTTGCAGTAGCTGGTGATCTCTTCGAACGTGTTGGGCTCCAGCCCGCCCTCGGCCGCACGGGCCTGCCCGGCAAGCCCGCCCAGCGCCAGCGCCCCGGCCCCAGCCATGATCTGACGGCGGCTGAGATAGGCAGCCTCCGGGGTGACGTCCGACCAGTTCAATGTGTTGCGCCAGCGGCCTGCCATTGGAATTCCTTTCCCATCGGTCCCAAGGTCAACTTAGGTGCGCGCCATCGCGCTGTGAAAACAACTCGTCTCACACCGACGGCACCGCCCTGAAACAAAGGGCCCGGTGGCAGCGCGGTCAGACCTCGTCCAGCCGCTGCAGCGCCAATTCGAACTGCTTGTGGCCGCGGGCCCTGGCGAGGCCATGCTCGGCCAGGTTCACGGATGGGAAAATCTCGTTCATCTGCACCGACGTGCCGTCGTCCTTCACGATCCGCATATGCCTGCGGCGCATCTCGCGCGGTTCGGCCACGCCGACCGAATGGGCGATGGTCTCGATCTCCTGGATCACCGATTTTGCGTAGGCCGCCACGCGCTTTTCCTTTTCTTCGACCACCAGACCCTGCTGAAGGTGTGGCTGGTGCGTCGTGACCCCGGTGGGGCAGGTGTTCTTGTTGCATTTCAGCGCCTGGATGCAGCCCAGGCTGAACATGAAGCCACGCGCGGAGGTGACGAAATCCGCGCCGAGGCAAATGGCCCAGGCCACATCGCCCGGCGCCACCAGCTTGCCGCTGGCGACGATGCGGATACGCTCGTGCAGGCCGGCAAGGTCGCGCAGGTCGACCATGCGGATCAGCGCCTCGCGCAATGGCAGCCCGACAAGGTCGATCAGCGGCATGGGCGCCGCTCCGGTGCCGCCCTCGCCGCCGTCGACGGCGATGAAGTCCGGCGCGCTTTCCTCGCCCCGCTTCTTGATTTCCTTGAACAGCTCGAACCAGGGATCGGCCGAGCCGATGCAGCTCTTGATGCCGACCGGCTTGCCGGTGACCTCGCGGATATGGGCGACGAGGTCCAAAAGATCGCCGAAATCGTCGACCTCCTTGTGCCGGTTGGGCGAGATCGCGTCCTGCCCCATCGGCACGCCGCGGATGCGGGCGACCTCTTGATCGATCTTGGCCGCGGGCAGGATACCGCCCTTGCCGGGCTTGGCGCCCTGGCTGAGCTTGATCTCGAACATCTTCACTTCCGGATGCGCCGACACCTCGCGCAGCTTGTCGTCGCTCAAGCCCCCGGCCACGTCGCGCACGCCGAACTTCGCCGTGCCGATCTGAAAGACGATGTCGCAACCGCCCTCCAGGTGATAGGGCGACAGCCCCCCTTCGCCGGTGTTCAGCCAGATCCCCGCCCGTTTCGCGCCGCGCGTCAGCGCCCGCACGGCGGGTTTCGAAATCGCGCCGTAGGACATCCCCGAGATGTTGAAGATCGACGGGGCGAGATAGGGCTCGCGGCAATGGGGCCCGATCACCATCGGCTCGGTCGAGGCGTATTGATCGTCCAGCGGCGGAAAGACCGCGTTCATGAAGATGGGCGTGCCGGGGATGTTCAGATTGCGGGTCGAGCCGAAGGCCACCGTGTTCCCCTTGGCCGCGGAGGCATTGTAGACCCAGTTGCGCTGGGCGCGGTTGAACGGCATCTCCTCGCGGTCCATGGCAAAGAAATATTGCCGGAAGAACTCGCCAAGCTGGGTGAACACCCCGCGGAACCGGCCGATGACCGGATAGTTGCGCCGTATCGCGTCTCCGGCCTGGCGGCTGTCGATGACATAAAACACCAGCACCAAGAGAAACATGAAGCCGAGAAACAGCGCAAAGGCACCGGCCATCACCTGCAATGCGTAATACGCCCAGCCCATGATGCCTCCCTGCACCTGTGCGACAGTTTGACCTCGATCAAGGTTGCCGGGGTCGCCGAGGTTAGAGTGCGCGGACAGATCGTATCAGACAACCCCCCGGCAGCACGGGGAAACTGGGAGGATTCCATGAAAACAGTTCTCGCCGCGGCGGCCATGGCCGTTGCCGCCACCTGCGCGTCCGCCGAGGACACCGTCACCTACACGGTCGATCAAACGTTCGACGACGTGGTGTTCGGGCTGGAAAACGCCGTGCTGGGCCAAGGCCTGGTAATCGACAGCGTCAGCCATACCGGCGACATGCTGGAGCGCACCAAGGCCGATGTCGGCTCGGACGTCACGATCTTCCTCAAGGCCGATATCTTCAGCTTTTGCTCGGCGAAGCTGTCGCGCAAGGTGATGGAGGCCGAACCGATGAACATAAAGTTCTGCCCCTACGACATCTTCGTGCTACAGTTTCCCGACAGCCCCGACGAAACCACGATCGGCTATCGCCAGTTTCCCGAGGGCCCGATGAAAGAGGTCGAGGCGCTGCTCGACACGATAGCGCGCGAGGCCGTGGGGCTCGACTGAGCCGGTATCTCGTTCACGGATCTTCAAACATTCTGAACGGAATTTGAGATGACATCGCGCCGTGCCCCGGCTTAGGGCGCGGCGCGTTTTCGTCAAATGACATCGGCGGGAATCCCCCACGATGCAGACCCGATCTGCGCCCTAACTCCCGCGTACGGAAGGCAGCCCAGCCACTGGGTGCCTGTGTCCAACAAAGGGAATTGTCTAATGATCCGCAGAACGTTTCTTTCGCTAACCGCCGCCGCCATGCTGTCGGGCCCCGCGCTCGCGGGCGGCCACTCGATGGATATCGTCGATACCGCCGCTGGTGCCGGCGACTTCAACACGCTGGTTGCCGCCGTTGAGGCGGCGGGCCTGGTCGAGACGTTGAAGGGTGAAGGTCCCTTCACGGTCTTCGCACCCACCGACGCAGCCTTCGCGGCGCTGCCCGAAGGCACCGTCGAGAGCCTGCTGCTGCCCGAGAACAAGGACCAGCTGGTGGGCATCCTCACCTACCACGTGGTGCCGGGCAAGGTGATGTCCTCCGATCTGTCCGACGGCATGATGGCCGGCACGGTGCAGGGCGGCGAAGTGACCATCGGCACCGATGGCGGCGTTACCGTCGACGGCGCCAATGTGACGACCGCCGATATCGAGGCTTCGAACGGCGTGATCCACGTCATCGACCAGGTGATCCTGCCCAACTGACGCCCAGATGACGGCCCGGCCCTCGCGCCGGGCCGTTTATCGGAGGGACAATCGGAGTATCTTTGATGGCTACAATTACCGAAATCGCCGTCGACAACCCGGATTTCTCGATCCTTGTCGGCGTTCTGCAATACCTCGACGAAAATATCGAAGAGAGCGACCTCGTCGCCGCGCTGTCCGCCGCCGATGCCGGCGTGACGGTCTTCGCCCCCACAAACGACGCGTTCGGCGCCCTTGCCACTGATCTGGGCTACACCGGCGATGCGGCGGACGAGACCGCGGTATCGGCGTTCCTCACCGAGAACGTGGCGGCCGAAACGCTGTTCGACGTTGTCACCTATCACGTCTCACCCGGCATCTTCGACAGCGCCGCCGTGTCCGCCGCCGAGTCGCTCGACACGCTGAACGGCGCCACGATCGCGCCCGACCTGCCGACGCTCGTCGATGCCGAGCCCGACCTTCTCGACCCGTCGCTGGTGGCGACGGATATCGAGGCCGACAACGGCATCGTGCATGTCATCGACCGGGTTCTGCTGCCCATCGACCTGCCCGGCAACGACGCCGAAACGATTGCCGGTATCGTGGCCGCCAGCGGTGGCGAGTTCGACGATAACGGCGCCGATTTCGACCTGCTGCTGACCGCGGTGAGCGCGGCCGGCCTCGTCGATGCGCTGGCCGACGAGACCGCCGACCTGACGGTGTTTGCCCCCGATGACGACGCCTTCCTCAGCCTCGCATCGGCGCTGGGTTACAGCGGCAGCGACGAAGCCGGGGCCTGGTCCTATCTCGTCGACGGGCTGACGCTGTTGAACGCGGGCGATCCGATCCCGCTGCTGACCACGGTGCTGACCTATCACGTCGCGCCGGGCTCGCTGCAATCGAGCCAGGTCTTGGCCGCCGACGGCATCACGACCTTGGCCGGGCCCGAGATCGGCGTCACCGTCGACGGCGATGCGGTCAGTTTTGCCGACCTCGACCCCGACATCGCCGACCCGATGCCGCGCGCGCTGGACATCCAGGCCGCGAACGGCATCGTCCATGTCATCGACGGGGTGCTGCTGCCCGCCGACCTGCTGGCCTCGGACGGCGCGGACGACGTCGACTTCCTGATCGGCGACGACACCGACGAGAGCTTCGATACCGGAGCCGATGCAGACTACATCGACGCCCGCGGTGGCGATGACGTGGTGATCGCGGGGCTTGGTGACGACACCGTTCTGGGTGGCGCGGGCGCCGATCGTCTCAATGGCGGCGACGGCGACGACCGCATCGTCGGCGGCCCTGCCGAGGACGATCTCGCCGATGTGATCTTTGCCGGCGCCGGGGACGACACCGTTTCGGCCGGTGCAGGAAACGACACCGTCTACGGCATGGACGGCTCGGATGCCCTGACCGGCGGCGCCGGGGCCGATTTCCTGGCCGGGCAGGCCGGCGACGACGTGCTGGCGGGCAACGGCCTGGGTGACGTGCTTTATGGTAACGAGGGCGCCGATTTCCTGAACGGCGGCTATGGCTATGACCGGGTGAACGGCGGCGCGGGCGCCGACACGTTCTTCCATCTCGGCGTGGCAGGCCACGGCACCGACTGGGTGCAGGACTTCACCTCGGAAGACACGCTCTTTTTCGGCGCAGAGGCCGAGGCCGACGACTTCGTCCTCGCCTTCGCCGAGACCGCGGACGCGGGCGAGGCCGGCGTGGCCGAGGCGTTCATCACCTACGCCCCCACAGGGCAGGTGATCTGGGCGCTGGTCGATGGCGCGGCTGCCGAAAGCATCGACCTGCAAATCGCGGGCGACGCGGCCTCGATCGACCTGCTGGTCTGAGTACCGCGAGACACGAAGGCCCCGCCCCCCGGCGGGGCCTTTTCCATTGGCGGGTCCGCCCGACGGTGCCGCCGCCCGAATGGCCGCTCGCGGTAGCCGCCAGTCGCATTCTTCGGCCCCTTAGATCACAGTAACCTTTCCGGCATAGGCGGCCACGATATGTTCGTCGGCATGGGCGATCAGCGCGGCGATCTCGCGCTCTTGCTCTGCGCTTAGAACGCCGCCTTCGGGGGCAGCGGCAATCGCGGAAAGCGCCGCCTCGCGGGCCGCGTCGAATGAGGTACGCCGCCCCGATGCCTCGTAGTCGTCCCGGCCCTGCCGCGTGAAGATCCGCGGTGCCAACTGGTCGCGGCACATCGCGATGGTATGCGCGGAATCGAGGAAATGGCCACCGGCCGGCACCCTCATCACCTCGTCCCAGTTCAGCGCCTCGCGCTCCAGCCGCGGCTTGCGGATGAGGCGGCGCATCATCGCCCCGATCTCGTTGTCAAGGACCGCCTGAACCGGGCTGAAGACGGTCGCGCATTCCAGTTGGCCCACCCCGCCCAGGATGTCGGCGCCGCTCAGCGCCACGATCTGGGCCAGCAGCGCGCGCTCGGCCATGGCTTGGTGGTCGACGTCGGGCGTATCCGAGCCGGCGCCATAGGTATGCGCCAACATCCCCCAGCCGCGTTTCATCAGCTGCACCGCGACGCTCGCCGATTGAAGCGACTCGACACAGGCCTGCAACGCCGAGCCTGTGCGCATGTCGAGGGTGAACATCAGCGGCGTTGAGATCACCGGCGTTCCGGGGGCCAGGACATGGGCCATGACGGTCATGCCCACGATCTCGGCCGCGGCCATGATCGCCATGCTGCCCACCGACAAGGGCGCCGTCCCGCCCGAGGACGGCAGCGCACATGCGTGCAGCGGCACCCCGTATCTGCCCGCCGCGATGATGCACTGGCTGTCCATGAACTTGAACTCCAGCGGCGTGAACGAACAGGTGATGCAACTGGTGATCGGGGTTTCGCGCAGCGCGTCCTCGCCGCCGGCGGCGATGGCCGCGATCTTCATCAGGTAATCGACGTTTTCCCACTGGTAGGGCTGCATCCAGACATGTTTGGGGGTGCGCGCGATGAGCCGGGCAAAGCTGTGGATGTCGGCGGTCTTTTCCGGCACGCCGTGGACAAAGGGATGGGCGATGAACCCGACCTCGTCCAGCGTGCTGGCCACCGCGGCGATGTCGGACACGGCCGCGAGGTCCATGTTGCGGTAACTGGCGTCGCGCGGGTCCACATAGCCGTGCGCCCCGGTGCCCGTGCGCATGACGAAGCCGCGGTCGGGGCGCGGCAGCTCGATGTCGAGCTGCGGCAGCTTTCCCGCCAGCCGCGCGGCCTTGGGCGTGGCCTCCATCGCCTCGCGGATCAGCCCGCGCGGCAGGCGCAGGCGGTTGGCGTCGCGGCCGGGCCGGGCACCGGCCGCGCGCAGCCGTTTCTGCGCCTCGGGGTGCAGGATCGCGACCCCGTAATCGGCCAGCACGTCCTCGACACGGGCCTTCATCCAGGCAATTTCGTCATCGTCAAGAAAGCCGAAGCCCGCGCGGCCAAAGCCCGGCGGCTCTTGTCGAAAGGCCGTGGCCGGGGTGCTGGTGCGGGTCGGGCGGTTGCGGCGGGCGGTGGGTCTGGTCCTGGTCATGATGTGCGGCTTCCTCGACTTGGCGATGAGGGACTGGCACACACCGATTTCGCTGACTGCCTGCCGACTTCAGCTAAAGCCAAAGATAACCGCGAATCGCAGGTTCGCCCAAAGGATTCGCCGGGCGCGCGCGGCCACCGCCCGCCAACCGGAAATGAAAAGGCCCCGCCGTGCGGCAGGGCCTTTCCCACTCGGTTGGTCCGGGCATCAGTGCAGCACGGCGTCCTCAGGCGAGGGCCGGTCCGACCCGCCGACGCGGTCGCCCACGATCAGCCCGTCGGCCCCCGCATGCACCGGCACCGTGTCGCCGTCATGCACCTCGCCGCCAAGAATCATCTCGGCCAGCCGGTCCTGAAGGCTTTTCTGGATCACGCGCTTCAAGGGCCTTGCGCCATAGACCGGGTCGTACCCGGCATCGGCCAGCCATTTCTCGGCGCCCGCGTCCAGGTCCAGCGTGATGTTGCGCGCGGCCAACCGCTTTTGCAGGCGGCGCAGCTGGATCTCGACGATGCCGGTCATGTCCGTCCGCGTCAGCCGGTCGAACACCACCATCTCGTCCAGACGGTTCAGAAACTCGGGCCGAAAATGGGCGCGCACCGCGTCCATCACGTCGCGCTTGGCCGCGGCTGCATCGGCATCCTCGGGCAACTGGCTCAGCGCCTGGCTGCCGAGGTTCGAGGTCAGCACGATCAGCGTCTGCTTGAAATCGACCGTGCGGCCCTGCCCGTCGGTCAGCACGCCGTCGTCGAGCACCTGGAGCAGCACGTTGAAGACCTCCGGATGCGCCTTTTCGACCTCGTCGAACAGCACCACCTGATAGGGGCGCCGGCGCACGGCCTCGGTCAGCACGCCGCCCTCGTCATAGCCGACATAGCCCGGAGGCGCGCCGATCAGACGGGAGACCGAGTGCTTTTCCATGAACTCGGACATGTCGATCCGGACCATCGCCTGGTCGTCGTCAAAGAGGTACTCGGCCACGGCCTTGGTCAGCTCGGTCTTGCCGACGCCGGTGGGGCCCAGGAACAGGAACGAGCCCAGCGGCCGGTTCTCGTCGTTGAGCCCCGCGCGGGCGCGCCGCACGGCGTTGGCGACGGCGGTCACCGCCGCTTTCTGGCCGATCACGCGCTTGCCCAGTTCCTCTTCCATGCGCAGCAGCTTTTCGCGCTCGCCTTCCAGCATCTTCGATGTGGGAATGCCCGTCCAACGCTCGACGACCTGCGCGATCTGTTCGGGGCGCACGGCCTCTTCGACCATCACGTCGTCATCCTGTGCCTCGGCCTCGGCCAGTTGCTTTTCAAGCTGCGGGATCACGCCGTAGGACAGTTCGCCCGCCTTGGCCAGGTTGCCCTCGCGCTTGGCATGGTCAAGCTCGGCCCGCGCCCGGTCGAGCTGTTCCTTCAGCTCGCGCGCGCTGTCCAGCTTGTCGCGCTCGGCCTGCCACTTGGCGGTCATCTCGGCCGATTGCTGCTGCAACTCCGACAGTTCCTTTTCCAGCTTTTCCAGCCGGTTCTTCGAGGCCGCGTCGTCCTCTTTCTTCAGCGCCTCGGCCTCGATCTGCTTTTGCAGGATCTCGCGGTCCAGCGCGTCCAGTTCCTCGGGCTTGCTGTCCACCTCCATCCGCAGCCGGCTGGCCGCCTCGTCGACGAGGTCGATCGCCTTGTCGGGCAGGAACCGGTCGGTGATGTAGCGGTGCGACAGCGTGGCGGCGGCCACGAGTGCGGCGTCGGAGATACGCACGCCGTGGTGCAGCTCGTACTTCTCCTTGATGCCGCGCAGGATCGACACGGTATCCTCGACCGTGGGCTCCTCCACCATCAGCGGCTGGAACCGGCGGGCAAGGGCCGCGTCCTTTTCCACATGCTTGCGGTATTCGTCCAGCGTGGTCGCGCCGATGCAGTGCAGCTCGCCGCGGGCCAGCGCCGGCTTGATCAGGTTGGCCGCATCCATTGCACCCTCTGATTTGCCGGCGCCCACCAGCGTGTGCATCTCGTCGATGAAGAGGATGATCTCGCCCGCCGCCGCGGTGATCTCGCTGAGGATCGCCTTGAGACGTTCCTCGAACTCGCCACGGTATTTCGCGCCGGCGATCAGCGCGCCCATATCCAGCGCCATCAGCTTCTTGTTCTTCAGGCTCTCGGGCACGTCGCCGTTGACGATGCGCAGGGCCAAACCCTCCGCAATCGCGGTCTTGCCGACGCCCGGTTCACCGATCAGCACCGGGTTGTTCTTGGTGCGACGCGACAGAACCTGCATGGCGCGGCGAATTTCCTCGTCACGGCCGATGATCGGGTCGATCTTGCCGTCCTCGGCGGCCTCGGTCAGATCACGCGCGTATTTCTTCAGCGCGTCGTACCCTTCCTCGGCGCTGGCCGTGTCGGCGGTGCGGCCCTTGCGCAAGTCGTTGATCGCGGCGTTCAGGTTCTGGGCGCTCACCGCACCCGCATCCAGCGCCTCCTTGGCCTTGGAACGCACCATGGCCAGCGCCATCAGCACGCGCTCGACGGGGACAAAGCTGTCGCCGGCCTTCTTGGCGATCTTCTCGGCCTCGTCCAGCACGCGGCCCGTGGCCTGGTCGAGATAGATCTGTCCAGCATCGCCGGTGACCTTGGGCATCTTTTCGAGGCTTGCATCCACCGCCTCGACCACGCGCTCGGGTGCGCCGCCGGCCCGGCGGATCAGGTTGGAGGCCAGCCCCTCCTCGTCGTCCATCAGCGCCTTGAGCAGATGCTCGGGCGCCAGCCGCTGGTGGTTTTCGCGGGTTGCGATGGTCTGGGCGGCTTGCAGGAAACCACGCGACCGTTCCGTGAACTTCTCCAGGTTCATCGGTCTCTCCTTGTTCAAAGCGCCCGCTTTGTGGAACGCCCGCCCGGCGGCGCGTCCCTCTCGGGCCTCGCTCTTGATTTGGAGAGCGCTGCCAGCCGTTTCAAGACCGCGGGCGCGGACCAGAAAACGGCCGCGAACCGCCATCTCGGCGCCACGATTGCCCGACATGCTGCGCATGTTGACCTGCCTGACAGGCGCCCCGGACAAGAGCGGGGTCGAGCAGAAAGGAAGGATTCCGCCATGCAAGTCGTGTCGATCGAAGTCGAGGGCATCAACGCCAATGCGCAGGACGGCGTGTTGACCGGCCACGTCGCCTTTCGCCACCTGGCGGAGGCCGGGCGCGACTGGGTACATTTCGACTGCGCCGTGCCGCTGCCCGAAGGCGCCAGCGACGCGGCACTGTCGGACGCGCTGATCGCCGAGGCCAGCCGCCAGATGCTGCGGATGCCCGGCTACCGCACCGGCAGGAAGCAGCTGGAATTTCTGACAGATGCAGGACTGATCCAGGCCGCCTGAGCCCCGCCGGGGCTGGACGGGCAAGGGCCGCGGCGCTAGGAACGGCCGATCCCCCGTGCCGGAGCCCGCGCCATGCCTGCCGATGACCGACTGATCGTCGCCCTCGATGTCGCCGACGCCCATACCGGGCTGGCCCTTGCCGCCGAGATCGGCGATGCCGTCTCGTTCTACAAGATCGGCCTGGGGATGTTGACCGGCGGCGGCCTCGCGCTGGCGCAAGAGCTGAAGGATGCCCATGGCAAGCGCATCTTTCTCGACATGAAGCTTTTCGATATCGGCGCAACGGTCGAGGCGGCTGTGCGGGGCCTCGCCCGGTTCGATCTCGATTTCCTCACCGTCCATGGAGACCCGCACGTCGTGCGCGCGGCGCGCGAGGGCGCAGGCGGGTCGGACATGAAGATCCTGGCCGTCACCATCCTGACATCGCTCGACCGGTCCGACCTCGACGCCAGCCTGATCCGGCCCGGCGACATCCCCGAAATCGTCGCCGAACGCGCCGCGCGGGCGCTGGAGGCCGGGGCCGACGGCGTGATCGCCAGCCCCCAGGAGGCCGCGAGGATCCGCGCCCTGCCCCAGGCCGAGGGCAAACTGATCGTCACCCCCGGCGTGCGCCCCGCCGGCGCCGAACTAGGCGATCAGAAACGCGTGGCGACCCCTGCCGAGGCCATTGCAAACGGCGCCGATCACGTGGTCGTCGGCCGCCCGGTCTGGCAGGCCGCCGATCCGCGCGCGGCAGCCCGCGCCATCGCGG
The DNA here is from genome assembly GCF_003944755.1 of Rhodovulum robiginosum. Classification (GTDB taxonomy): domain Bacteria; phylum Pseudomonadota; class Alphaproteobacteria; order Rhodobacterales; family Rhodobacteraceae; genus Rhodovulum; species Rhodovulum iodosum. The sequence goes on along the minus strand of NZ_RWGU01000048.1, from coordinate 210,350 downwards.
CGGAACTCGCCTCGCCCCAGGCGCAGCGGCCGAACCGGGCCTGAGGCCCGCTCAGTCCTCGTTGATGTCGCGGTCCCAGACCTTGACCTGGCCCTTGCGTATCCCCAGGAGCTGGCGCAGCGTCAGCCACGCCGCAAGCGAGACCAACGCAAAAACCAGCAGCGTCCAAGGCAGCGCCAGCGTCATCCCCAGCCACATCAGCCCGCCGGTGACAGCCGCCCCGATGGCAAAGCCGACAAAGATGTAGGACGGCGCCAGAATCTCCAGAATGCCCAGCACCACCGCCGCGGCCAGCCACACCCACCAGAGCGACAGCATCAAACCCGCCCCTTCAGCATCTTGAAGGCGTCGGCAAAGGCGTCCATCGCATGGGCCGGCAGCACGATGGTCTGCTTGCCCTCGCCCTGGCCCACCGCCGTCAGCGCCTCGACCTGTTTCAGCGCCACCTGGTATTGCGCGGCCTCGATGCCGTGCTCGGCAATCGCCTGGGCGACGATCTGGGTCGCATAGGCCTCGGCCTCGGCCGTGATGCGCCGCGCCTTGGCCGATTGCTCGGCGGCGTAAAGCTCGGCATCGGCGTTCAGCTCGACCGCGCGCTTGTGGCCTTCGGCCTCGGTCACCGCCGCGCGGCGTGCGCGCTCGGCGTTGAGCTGTTGCAGCATCGCGTCGCGGGTCTGCTGGTCGAGGTTCACATCCAGGATCTCGGCCCGCGTGACCTCGATCCCCCAATTGTCAACCGCGTCCTCGACGCTCGCCTTGATCGTCGAGATCAGCTGCGAGCGGTTGGACTGAACCTCGTCGAGTTCCATCTTGCCGATCTCGGCGCGCACGATGCCGGCCACGGTGGTGGCTATGGCGGCATCCACGTCACGTATGCGGTAGACCGTCTTTTCCGGCTCGATGATGCGGTAAAAGACGCTGGTCTCGACCTGCACCAGCACGTTGTCGGCGGTGATCGCGTCCTGGCTGGCCGTCGGCAATTGCCGCTCAAGGATCGAGATCCGGTGCGCGACCCGGTCGAGGAAGGGCACGATCACGTTGATCCCCGGCCCCAGGACCGCGCGCAACCGGCCAAATCGTTCGACCACATGCTTTTCCGATTGCGGCACGATCCGCACCCCCAGCACGATGCTGAGGATGACCAGCCCCGCCAAGAGCAGCACCACCAGGTTGCCGCCCACGAACTCCGCGATGAGGGTTTCCAAATCCATTGTCTCAAATCCCATGCCCCGATGCGCGCACTATGCCCCGCGCCGGGACGCGACGGAAGACCTTGCACGCCCCCCCGCCACCGCGGCATCCTGCCCTGTGCGCCCCTGCCGCCAGACAGGACCGGCCCAATGCCCGCCCTATGCCGAGATTGCCTCACCCTGTTCGACGCCGGCCCCCGCTGCCCGGACTGCGGCCGGCCGCGCATCGTCGCCCACCCCGAACTGCTGACCCTCTCCATCGCGCATATGGATTGCGACGCGTTCTACGCCTCGGTGGAAAAGCGCGACGACCCCGCCCTTGCCGACAAGCCGGTCATCATCGGCGGCGGCCGGCGCGGCGTGGTCTCCACCGCGTGCTACATCGCGCGCGTCAAGGGGGTGCGCTCGGCCATGCCGATGTTCAAGGCGCTGGCGCTCTGCCCCGAGGCGGTGGTGATCAAGCCGCGCGGCGCGGCCTATGCCGCCGCCTCGGCCGAGATCCGCGTGATGATGCAACGGCTCACCCCGGCGGTCGAGCCGCTGTCTCTGGACGAGGCGTTCCTCGATCTCACCGGCACCCAGCGGCTGCACGGCGCGCCGCCCGCGCTGATGCTCGCGCAGCTGGTGAAACGGATGGAGGACGAGCTGGGCCTTTCGGGCTCGATCGGGCTGTCGCACAACAAGTTCCTCGCCAAGATCGCCTCCGATCTCGACAAGCCCCGCGGCTTTTCAGTGATCGGCCGGGCCGAGACCGAGGAGTTCCTCGCCAACCGTCCGGTGCGGCTGATCTGGGGCGTCGGTGCCGCGGGCCAGGCCGCGCTCGACCGCGCCGGCATCCATACCTTCGCCGACCTGCGCCGCTGGGACGAGGCCGACCTCGCCGCGCGGTTCGGCAGCATGGGCACGCGGCTTTGGCACCTCGCACGCGGGCGCGATGCCCGGCGCGTCTCGCCCAACGCGCCGGTCAAGAGCATCTCCAACGAAACCACCTTCGCCGAAGACACCGCCGATGCCGATCTGCTCGACGGCCATATCTGGCGGCTGGCCGAAAAGGTGGCGGATCGCGCCAAGGCCAAGGGCCGCGCCGGCCGCGTGGTCACGCTCAAGCTCAAGCGCGCCGATCACCGCCTCGTCACCCGGCGCCAGTCCCTTCCCGAGCCCACCCAGATGGCCGACCGCCTCTACCGGGCCGCCCGCGCGCTCTTCGACCAGTCGGGCGAGGCGGGCCCGTTCCGGCTGATCGGCGTGGGGTTGTCGGACATCGGCCCGGCCGAGCGCGCCGATCTCTCGGGCGACCTGCTCGACCCGAACGAGGCGCGGCGGCTCAAGGCGGAACGCGCCAGCGACGCGATCCGCGCACGTTTCGGCGCACAGGCAATTCTCAAGGGGCGGTCGCTGCGCTGAACGCCCTGCTTCTTCTTGGCAAAAATACCCGATTCCCGTCCGTCCCACGGGCGCGCCGGCGCTATTCCGCGGCCAGCGGCATCTCCAGGCCCCGGCCGATCTCGGCGATCTCGGCGATGACCGAGCTCAGGACCGATTTGAAGGCGCGGTAGTCGCGGCTCGGCCGGATCTCGGCCTCGTCCATGTAAAGCGCGCGGTCGATCTCGACCTGGATGGCGTGCTGCCCGCGCGACGGGCGACCGTAGCGCTGGGTGATATGGGCGCCGGCAAAGGGCGTGTTGCGCCCCACCCTGAGTCCGGCATTGCGAAACGCCACCTCGATCCGGTCGACCACGTCGGGCTCGGCAGAGGCGCCGAAGCGGTCGCCCAGCACCACGTGCGGCGTGGCCTTGCCGCCGCCCGAAACCGATTCGATGGCCTCGTGGGGCATCGAGTGGCAATCGATCAGGATCGCCTCGCCAAACGCCGCATTGGCCTCGTCCAGCAGCCGTTGCAGGCAGGCATGGTAAGGCCGCCAATAGCCGTCGAGCCGCGCCTCGGCCTCGGCGCGCGGCAGCTTGCCGCGATAGATCACCCGCCCGTTCGCCACCACGCGCGGAATCACGCCCAGGCCAGAGCTGACCCTTGGGTTGTGGCCCACCGCGCTGACCCCCTCGATCACCGCCGGGTCCAGTTCCTCGGCCGCGCGGTTGAGGTCGACATAGGCGCGCGGCATCCGCGCAGCCAGCAGCGGCGCGCCCATCTGCGGCGCGTCGGCGAACAGCTGATCGACGAAGGCGTCTTCTGAAGAGCGCACGGCGCGCTCGTCCAGCACGGTCTGCCGGAGAAAGGCCCACGGATAGTCCCGCCCGCTATGGGGCGAGGAAAACACCACGCTCGTCGTGCGCGCGGCTGGCAGGAACAGGGCGTAGGGATCCGTCTGCATCGGCACTCCTTCTGGAAACGCGTTATAGCCGCATTTCGGGGCTTGCCAAAAGCTCTTGAACCATTTTCCGACTCCTTTTATAGACCTGCGAACCGACGCGGGCCCGCCGCGTCCTTTTACGTTTGGGCAGGTGGGTTCAACTCGTTCGGGCGGTTAGCTCAGCGGTAGAGCACTACGTTGACATCGTAGGGGTCACTGGTTCGATCCCAGTACCGCCCACCATGACACCCCGCGCCGCATGCGGCGCGGACATCGAAACCGAAAGGCGCAGGGACGCGCCGCGAAATGAGGAGAGGACCATGAAGGTCAGAAACTCGCTCCGCTCGCTCAAGCAGCGTCATCGCGACTGCCGTGTCGTGCGCCGCAAGGGCCGGGTCTACGTGATCAACAAGACGCAGCGCCGCTTCAAGGCCCGCCAGGGCTGAGGGCGCCGCGCAGCGTATGCCGAAAAGGCCGCCCCGTGGGGCGGCCTTTTTCGTGGGCGCTGCATGACGGGCGCCTAGCGGTCGAAGAAATCCTCTTCCACCTCGCTGGGCGATATCCCGATGGCCTCAAGCCCGGCCTCGAGGAAATCGGCAAAAAGCGGCATTCCGACGAGGTAATCCTCGGTCGGCGCGGTGGCCTCGGCCTTGGCGGTGGCGATCGCCTCTTCCAGGTCGTCGGCATCGAAGGTCTCGCGCCCGATCCATGTCAGCGCGACGAGGCTGGCCTTTTCGTCATCGTTCATGGCGGCGATGAAGGCGCGCAGCTCGGCTTCGGCCATCGACTTTTCACGGGCCTGAAAGATGACCTGCACCACCTTGCGCGGGCTGATTTCCAACAGCTCTTCCATTATCTCTCCTCCGAACGGGGCCACAGTTTCGCGCGGCCCCGCGGGATGCACAAGGGGCTGTCTCAGCGCCTGGGGGCGAAAATCGGATAATAAGCCCAGTCGGGCAGAAAGCGGCCCAGCCGGAACACCCACGAGAACAACTCGGGAAAGCTGCGGTGGAAACTGTCGGTTTCCATGTGTTCGATGAACTCGTGCGCCGCCTTTTCGGGCTCCATGATGAAGGGCATCTTGAAATCGTTCTTGTCGGTCAGGCGCGTCTTTACGAAACCGGGGTTGATCACCTGCACGTCGATGCCGGTGCCGCGCAGGTCGGCATACATGCTTTCGGCCAGCGCCATGACGCCGGCCTTCGACGCGCAATAGCCGATGGCGCCGGGCAGACCGCGAAAGGCGGCAAGGCTGCCGGTCAACACGATATGGCCTGCGCCCTTTTCAAGGAACTTGGGCATCACCGCCCCCATCACCCGCACCGCGCCGGTCAGGTTGACGTCGATCATCGCCTCGACCTGCTCGGCGTTCCATTCCTGCGCGCTTTGCGGCCAGTAGGCCCCGGCGAGGTAGAGCACCCCGTCGATATCGCCCACCTCTTCGGCCGCCTTCTTCACCGAGGCACTGTCGGAGACATCGACCGGCACGACCTGCGAGCGGCCCGGCAGGACCTTGGCCAGATCTGCAAGCCGATCGTCGCTGCGCGCGCTCAGGATCACCTCGGCACCCATGCGGTTCAGCTTTTCGGCGACAGCCCGGCCCAGCCCCTCGCTCGCGCCGACGACCCAGTAGCGTTTATTGGTGAAGTCCCTCACATAGCCTCCTTCGGGCGCATCGTCGCCACCAGTTCCGCCACGGGGATGCCGAACTTGCGAAACTGGCTGCGATTGATGATCGCGCCGTTCTCCATCAAATACATCCAGTCGGTGGTTTCGAGCACATGACCGCCCGAATCCTTCGGCAGCTTGATACGATATTGCAGCTGCACACCAGAACCCTTTTGGACGCCCTCAGCGGTTCCGATCACGTCGGGCGCCTCGGCGCGGATATGCCCGTCATTGCCCAGCGTAAAGGTCCAGGACCGGCTCTGCGTTGCGCCGCTGTCATAGCGGAACTCCTCGGTCATGGTGCCGGTGTTACCTTCCCAGTGTGCCTCCATGTCGGCGACGAACCGCGAGGTCACGCGGCCCATCGGCCCGTAGACCACCCCCTCGCACAGGATCGGGCCGTTCAGGTGCTTGCGCAGGTCGAACTGTGGGCCCGAACCGGCATAATCCTCTGGTTTCTGGGCCAAAAACCCCATGTATCGCGGCCGGATCATGGCCAGCACCAATATGGTGAGCGCCCCGAGAGAAAAGGCGAGAATCGGCGTCATGCGTACACCTCCTTGGTCAGCGGCGTCGCGGCGAAAAGCGCGATCGCAATCAGTTTCAGTGCGCAGGGCACCAGCGCGTAGAGAACGCTCAGCATGGTCAGTGCGGTCTGGGGGTTATCGGCCCCGGCGGAAAACCCCGCCAGGTCGAGCAGCGGCAGCAGCGTGACCGCGGCGAAGGCCAGCGTGAATTTCGAGACAAAAGACCACAGGCCGAAGGCCTGCCCCGCATTGGGCGCGATCTGCGCCATGCGGGCGGCGAAAATTGCGGGCAACAGCGTCATGTCCGCGCCCAGCGCAGCGCCCGAGGCGAGGCAGATCGCGGCAAAGGGAACCAGGTCGCCCGGCCCAAGCATGGCGGCGAACCCGAACGCCACGATCGACAGCACCATCCCGGCCAAGAGCGCCGGCTTTTCCCCGAAACGCTGGGCCGCGCGGCCCCAGAGCGGCGCCGACGCCGCAGCGGCGAGGAAAAACAGAAGCAAGAGCGGGCCCTCCCAGCCCGGCGCGGCCAGCCGGCTTTCGACGAAGAACAGGAACAGCGTCGAGGTGACGGCCACCGGGGTGGCGTTGGCCAGGGCCACCAGCAACAGCCGCCGGGCCACCGGGTCGGCCAGCACCTCGCGGGCGCCCGAGGGTTCCGATGCGGCGGGCAAGGACCATTCGCGCCGCATCATCGCGCCCGCCAGAACGGCAAGAGCACAGAACCCGAGGGCGAAGGCCGCAAATGGATGCGCCGCGGCCGCCACCAGAGCGGTCGGCGCCACCGCGGCGAGGCTGACGCCCAATAACGCGCCGGTCTCGCGCCAGGCAGCCAGCCGGACATGCCCTTTTTCGCCCATCCGCCCGGCCCGCGCCACGCCCTGGGCGTAGAACGTGATGGTCAGAAAGCTGAACGAGCTGAACAGCCCGGTCAGCGTCAGGCCGAACCAGAGCAGGGGTGCCACCGGCGGCGCCACGGCGAAAAGCGCCAGCATCGAGCCTGCCAGCAACACCAGCGCGCCAACCACCGCCAGCCCGCGCACACGGTGCAGCCGCTCGGACAGCCAGCCGAGCGCGGGGTCCTGCACCACGTCAAAGAGGCGCAGCCCGAACAGGACCGCGCCCAGCGCGACGAGGCTGACGCCGTATTCGTCGACGTAGAACTTGGGCGCGTGGATATAGATCGGCAGCCCGGCCGAGGCCAGGAGCGCGGCGAACACCGCGTAGCCGGGCAAGGGCGCCGCCCTGGCCATCAGCTGACCTCGTCGGCCGGCGGCTTGGGAAAGCGGCGAAAGCGTGCGCCCTTGATGAAAAGGACAAGCGCGTGCCAGTGGATCAGCGACAGCACCCGGTAGCTGCCCACCGGCCGGCGCCAGACCGAGCGCAGGATCGCCCGGTCGGTCAGCGGCGCGCGGTCGCCGGTCAGCGTCGCGTAAAGACCCTCGTCGCCATTGCGAAAATCGATCCAGATGCCCAGCTTGTCGGCGCGGATGTCGAAGCGGAAGCGGTAGCCGCCACCGATCTGCTGAAACGGCGAGACTTGAAAGACCTTTTGCGCCTCCAGCGTGTCGGTCGGCACGATGGCCCGCCCGTCCGGGTGAGCGCAGAGATAGCTGTGCCGCTCGCCCACTGTATTATTCACCTCGGCGACCACCGCACGCAGGGTGCCGTCGGCGCCCTCGCACAGCCAGAAACTGACCGGGTTGAACCAGCCGCCGAGCATCCGCGGGATGGTCAGCAGGCGCACCGGCCCATCGGCGGTGCCCACACCGTGGGCGGCCAGCACCTCGCGCACCCAGTCCGCGCCGCGCCCCTGCCCCCGCGGCCCGCCATGGTCGCGGTCGCGCACCGTCATGAGGTTGCGGCGGTTGCGCGAAAACAGGCGCGGGCGCGCCGGCGCCGGTGCCTCGGCATCGAACAGCACGTAGTCGAGAGAGTAGCGAAACCGGTGGTCCACCTTGCCATGGCGCCCGTGAAAGGTGGACGCGCGGATATGTTCGACCGTGCCGCTCACGCCGCCACCGCGCCGCGTGCGCGCCGGGTCATGGCCTCGGCCACGTCCACGGCGCTGGCCAGCCCGTCTTCGTGGAACCCGTTCTTCATCCAGGCGCCGCAGAACCACAGCCGGTCGCCCCCGTTCATGGCGCGCAGCGTGCCCTGCGCCGCCATGGCGGCGAGGTCGTAGACCGGATGGTCGAAGGTGACCGTGTCGTGGATCAGCTCTTCGCGGATCGGCCGCTGGCTGTTGAGCGTGACGAAAAGCGGATCGTCCGCGGGGATCGGTTGCAGAGAGTTCATCCAGTAGGTCAGGTCGATCCGGTCGGACGCCTTGCCGGTCTCTTCGGTGTAGACCCAGCTCGCCCAGGCGGCGCGGCGTTTGGGCATCAGCGCCGTGTCGGCATGCAGCACGGCCTCGTTCGGTTGATAACGGATATCGGACAGCGCGGCGACCTCCTCGGTTGCGTCGCTGCCGGCCAGCATCGTCAGCGCCTGGTCGGAGTGGCAGGCAAAGACCACCTCGTCGAAGCTTTCCCAATCGCCTCCCGCTGCGCGCAGATCGACGCCCGTGGCGGCCCGGCGCACGGCCTGAACCGGCGCCTTCAGCCGGGTCTCGACCCCCTGCCGGGCCAGCGCGATCTCCAGCCGGCGGACATATTCGACCGAGCCGCCCTCGACCGTGTACCACTGGTGCTGTCCGGAATGGCTGAGCAGCGCGTGGTTTTCGAAGAAGCGAATCATCGCCTGCGCGGGAAATTCCAGGATGCCGCGACTCGGCGTCGACCAGATGGCACCCGACAGGGGCAACAGATAGCGGTCGCGGAACCAGTCGCCGGTGCCGAGCGCGTCGAGGAATTCGCCGATCGTCATCGTCGGGTCGTTCGCCACCTCCAGCGCCCGCCCGTTAAAGGTGACCACGTCGCGCAGCATCCGCAAGAACTTGCGGTTGGCGATGTTGGCGGGCTGGGCAAAAACGGCCCTGAGGTTGCGCAAGCCGTATTCGAACCTGCCCCCGTCGAGCGAGGCGCCAAAGCTCATGTCCGATTTCGCCACCGGCACGCCAAGCTCATCGAAGAGCCGCGTCAGGTGGGGATAGTTGGCATAATTGAACACGATGAACCCTGTATCGACGGGCTGATCTCCCCGCTTGCCGGCGATCACGGTGCGGGCATGGCCGCCCAATCGCCCCTCGGCCTCGTAAAGAACCACGCGATGATCGCGCGCCAGCAGATGAGCCGCACCAAGGCCCGAAACTCCCGCACCAATTACGGCGATGCGCCGCGAGGCGCCCGCTACATATTCAAACGGCATTCACTTGTCCCTTTGCTGGTCTTTTGTGGCCACTGTTGCATTTACGCAGGAGGGGCGTAACCGGATTAATACAATCGGGTGTGATCCAATCCCGGGCGGGCCGCGTAGAAAGGGTATGTTGAACGGAACCGCCGCTGTCGAGAAATCGGATGCGCCCCTGCCGCCTGCGTTTTATGTTGACGGCGCGAAAGGAGTGTACCGGTCTGGAGGGGCAAGGTCCGTGACGGAAAAGGATACGGTCGACACGCGCTGGTCCGAAATGGTGGCGCGGGTGAAAACGGAAAGGGATGAAACCGCCTTTGCCGAGCTGTTCGCCCACTTCGCACCGCGCGTGAAGGCGTTTTTGATGAAATCGGGGGCCGATCCGGCCCTTGCAGAGGAATGTGCACAGGACGTGATGGCAACGCTTTGGCATAAGGCGCATCTGTTCGACCCCGAGCGGGCCAGCGTGGCGACATGGGTTTTTACCATCGCCCGGAACCGCCGGATCGACGCGCTGCGGAAAAACCGCCGGCCAGAGCCCGAAGACCTGACATGGGGCCCCGAACACGAGCCCGAGCAGGACGAGGCCATTGCCCTGCAACAGGAGAGCGAGAAACTGGGCACGGCGCTGGCCGCCCTGCCCGAAAAGCAGAGGATGCTGATCCAACGGGCCTATTTCGGTGACATGTCGCATAGCGAGATCGCCGAAGAGACCGGACTGCCGCTGGGCACGATCAAATCCCGAATACGCCTGGCGCTGGACCGCCTGCGCCACGAGATGAAGTGAAGAAGAAGATGAACATGACCATAAAACACCACCTCACCGACCCGCTTTTGATGGCTTATGCCGCCGGCAATCTTCCCGAGGCGTTCGGCCTCGTCGTCGCGACCCATGTGTCGATGTGCGACGAATGCCGCGCGCGCCTGGCCTCTTTCGAGGCTGTCGGCGGCGCCGTACTGGAAGAGACCGATACGTGCGAGATGGCCGAGGACAGCTTTGCCGCCACGATGAAGCGTATCTCTGACGTGCCCGAGGAAGAGCGGATCACGGCACCTGCCACCACCGCCGAGGATGCGCTGCTGCCCAAACCCCTGCGCGAGTACGTGGGCGGCGATATCGACGCGGTGGAATGGAAATCGGTCGGCGGCCGTGTGCGTCAAGCGATCCTGCCGACATCGAAGGACGCCTCGGTGCGACTGCTCTACATCCCCGCTGGCGTGGCGGTGCCCGATCACGGCCACCGCGGCACCGAGCTGACGCTTGTGCTGCAAGGCGCCTTCGAGGACGAAGCGGATGTCTTTGGCCCCGGCGACGTCGAGGTCGCCAACGAAGAGCTTGAGCATACCCCGGTCGCGGCCCCCGGCCACGATTGCATCTGCCTGGCGGCGACCGACGCGCCGCTGAGGTTCTCGGGCCTCATCCCGCGGCTGGCACAGCCTTTCCTCGGGATCTGAGCTACTCGCCGGGCTCGCTCAGCGCGACCACGCGCGGCGTGCCCGGCGCCGGATCTTCGAAATCGAAATTGTCCAGCCGCGCGGCGCGCTTGCCCGCGCGTTCTGCGGCGGCGCCGATGCCTTCGAGATCGGCGCGAGCCTGGCCAAAATGGGTGGTCAGCCTGTCCACCCTTTCGACCACCAGTTCCATATCCCGATGAAGCTGTTTCAGGGTCTTGCGGATCGCGCCGGCCTGTTCGCGCATCCGCGCGTCCTTCAGGATGGCGCGCATCGTGTTCAGCGTGGCCATGCATGTGGTGGGCGAGACGATCCAGACCCGCGCGGCAAAGCCTTCCCGCACCAGTTCGGGGAAGTTGGCGTGAAGCTCGGCATAGACCGCTTCGGAGGGCAGGAACATCAGCGCGCCGTCGGCGGTTTCACCGTCGAGGATATACTTGTCGGAAATCGCCTTGATATGCGCCTTGACCGCCGTTTTCAGCATCTTGGCCGCCTCGGTCCGCTCCCACTGGGTGTCGGCGCGGCGCAGCGCCTCGTAGGCCTCCAGCGGGAACTTGCTGTCGATCACGATCGGACCCGGCGGGTTGGGCAGTTGGATCAGGCAATCGGCCCGTTTGCCGTTCGATAGCGTGGCCTGCATCGTGTAGCTGTCCGCGGGCAGCGCCTTGGATACGATGTCGTTGAGCTGGATCTCGCCGAACGCGCCGCGCGTCTGCTTGTTCGACAGGATGTCCTGAAGCGACAGCACGTCGCCTGACAGTTTCTCGATATTGGCCTGGGCCTTGTCGATGGTGGCCAGCCGCTGCTGCAACTCGCCCAGCGACTGCGCCGTGCGCCGGGCCGAGCCGTGCAGGTTCTGGTTCATCTGCTCGCTGACCTGCGCGAGGCGGGTTTCCATCAGGTTCAGCAGGTTCGACTGGCTGGCCGCCTGCGCGTCGGAGACGTGTGTCAGCCCGCCGGCAAGCTGTTGCTGCCCGTCCGACAGCGCCTGCACCCGGCTGGTCAACTGGTTCATCTGGTAAATCAGCGGCTCGGCCATCCGCGCCGAGCGCCCCGCGCGGACCACCGCCAGCAGCAGCAGCGACAGGATCAGCAGCACCAGCCCGGCCCCGCCGCCGGCCCCCAGGATGACCGGGTCGGTCCATGCGTAGCTGCGCCCGCCGATGACGAGGGTTTCGCCGATCTCGATCATGTCCGCCCGAACAGCCGCTCGATATCGGAGAGTTTCAGTTCCACGTAAGTCGGCCGCCCGTGGTTGCATTGGCCCGAATGGGGCGTCGCCTCCATCTCGCGCAAGAGCGCGTTCATCTCGTCCGCACCCATCCGGCGGCCCGAGCGGACAGAGCCGTGGCAGGCCACGCGGCTGAGGATCGCCTCGACCCTGGCCTGCACCGTCAGGCTCTCGCCCATGTCGTCAAGCTCATCAAGGATGTCGCGCAGCATCCCGCCCGCATCGACCTCGCCCAGGATCGCCGGCGTCTCGCGCACCGCCAGCGCGCCGGGGCCGAAGGGCTCGACCGTCAGGCCCAGCCGGGCAAGCTCGCCCGCGATTTCCATCAGCCGGGCGCAATCGCCCTCTGACATCTCGACGATCTCGGGGATCAGCAGCGCCTGCGCGGCAACGCCGGTTTCGGCCATCTGTCGCTTGAGCCTTTCGTAAACCAGCCGCTCATGCGCGGCGTGCTGGTCGACGATCACGAGCCCAGTTTCGGTCTGGGCGATGATGTAGTTTTCATGGACCTGCGCGCGGGCAGCGCCCAGCGGCAGCGCCTCGGCCTCGGGCGATGAGGCGGGGTCTTCGAAGCGGGCCGAGGGTTCGGCAAGGCCGGGGGCAAGCACCGGGCCGGCCGCTTGCGGGGCCGGGGCCGGGGCCTGTCCGGAGTAGGCCGCCGACAGCGCGCCGGGCGAGGGCCGGTCCATCCGGTAGACGCGCGCCGGGCCGGAGGGCTCGGGGCGCATCGCGCCCAGCGTGGCGCCCGCCACCGTGGTCGAGGCCCGGTGCCCGGCCTCGGCCAGCGCGTGGCGCAGCGCCGAGACGATCAGCCCGCGCACCACGCCCGGCTCGCGGAAGCGCACCTCGGCCTTCGCCGGGTGCACGTTCACGTCAACCCGGTGCGGGTCACAGTCGAGAAACAGCGCCGCCGCCGGGTGCCGGTCGCGCGACAGGAAATCGGCATAGGCGCCGCGCAATGCCCCGATCAACAGCTTGTCACGCACCGGGCGGCCGTTGACGAACAGGTACTGCGCCACCGCCGAGCCGCGCGAATAGGTGGGCAGCGCGGCATAGCCGGTCAGCCCGATGCCCTCGCGCTCGGCCTCGATCCTCAGCGCGTTCTCGGCGAACTCGGCGCCCAGCACCCGGGCCAGCCGCCCGTGCAGCGCGTCGAACAGATCGCCCGTTTCCGCATCGGCACGGAAGATCACCCGCCCCTCGCCGCCGCCCGAGACATCGCGCAGGGTGAAGGCGACGAAAGGTTCCGCCATCGCCAGGCGTTTCACCACATCGCCGATCGCCTGCGCCTCGGCCCGGTCTGAGCGGAGGAATTTCAGACGCGCCGGGGTGGCGTGGAACAAATCACGCAACTCGACCACCGTGCCCGCGCTCAGCGCGGCGGGTTTCACCGCGCCCGACGCTCCGCCCGCGACCGCGATCTCGCCCGCCTCGGCGCCCGGTGCGCGCGAGGTGATGGTCAGCCGACCCACCGCGCCCAGCGAGGGCAGCGCCTCGCCGCGAAAGCCGAAGCTGTGGATGTTCAGCAGATCGGTCCCGTCGATCTTGGAGGTCGCATGGCGCGACAGCGCAAGCGGCAGGTCATCGGGCGCCATACCGTGCCCGTCGTCGCGCACCCTGAGCAGCGTCTTGCCGCCGTCGGCATAGGCAACCTCGACGCGCTGTGCGCCCGCGTCGAGCGCGTTCTCGACCAACTCCTTTACCGCCGAGGCGGGCCTCTCGACCACCTCGCCGGCCGCGATGCGGTTGATCGCGGCCTCGTCGAGCTGGCGAATAGGGGGCGGGTTGTGCCCTATCTTGGGGTTGGCGATAATCATGCCACAAGCATTAGCATGGCTTGGGCCGATTCACTAGGGTATCAGTTCGACGCGTCCAGCCCTTCAGGCCGCCCCACCACGACGAAATGCAGCGCGTCGGGGCGGTAAAGCGCGCCCGCGACTCGGCGCACTTCCTCCAGCGTCACCGCGTTCACCTTGTCGTTGCGGGTGGTGATGTAATCGATGCCGAGATCATCCATCTGCATCCCCACCAGGATGCGTGCAATGGGGCCGTTTCCGTCGAACCGCAGAGGGTAGGCGCCGGTCAGGTAGGTCTTGACCTCGTCCAGTTCCTCGGCGGTGATACCCTCTTCGGCGACGCGCCGCCATTCGGCGCGGATCACCTCGATGGCCTCGGCGACCCGCCCGTTGGCCGAGGCGACCTGGCCAATCACCAGCGCCGCATGGTCCATCGGCATCAGGTAGGAATAGACGCCATAGGTCAGCCCCCGCTTTTCGCGGACCTCCTCGTTCAGGCGCGATCCGTAGCCGGCCCCGCCCAGCGCCTGGTTCAGCACGAACGCGGCGAAGAAATCGGGATCGTCGCGCTCGATCCCCGGCTGTGCGAACACCGCCACGGCCTGTGGCGTGTCAAAGGGCACGACCGTCTCGCCGCCCGTCAGCGCCACCTCGGTGTCGGGCGGCATCGGCGCGCCGACCTCGGGCAGGTCCTCGAACAGCCGGTCGAGCAGCACGCCCAGCTCTTCGGCGGTGATGTCGCCGACCGCGCCCACATACAGCCGGTCGCGCGCCATGACCCTGTCCTTGGCTGCGATCAGGTCGTCGCGGGTCAGGGCCGACACGCTTTCGGGAGTGCCCTCGATGGCAGAGCCATAGGGGTGATCGCCAAAGGCCAGTGCGTCGAGCTTGCGCATGGCGATGGTATCGGGGTCCTTGGCGTCTGACCGCAGCCCCGACAGCACCTGCTGGCGCACCCGCTCGATCGCGTCGGCGTCAAAGCGCGGCGCGACCAGCGCCTCGCGCAGCATCGCCATCGCCGCCTCGCGGTTCTCGGTCAGCGCCTTGGCCGAGACCGACAGCGCATCGGCCGAGACGTCGAACCGGAAACTGGCGGCCATTGCGTCGCGGTCGCGGGCAAAGGCGCGGGCGTCGCGGTCGCCGGCGCCCTCTTCCAACAGCCCCGTCATCAGGTTGATCGCCCCGCGCTTGCCCGGCGCATCCAGACTGGCGCCGCCCTTGAACCGGATTTCGAGCGCGAGGAACGGGATGTCGTGGCTTTCCACCAGCCAGGCGTCGATGCCGCCGGGCGAGGTGACCTCTTGAATTTCAACAGCGGCCCGGACGGGCAGCGCCATTACCACGGCCAGAAGGCCGGCAAGGGCGAAACGGATCATTGGGTCACCTCCGTGGCGTCGGTCGCAGGCCGCGTCAGCCAGCCGGTCACGGCGCGCCGTTTGTCGAAAAGATCGCGCGCCGCGGCCATCACGTCGTCGGCGGTGACCGATTGCAGAACCTCGGGCCAGACCTGCACGTCGTCGACGCCCAGCCCGTTGGTCAGCGCGCTGCCGTAACGTTGCGCCAGGCCTTGGATATCGTCGCGGGCATAGATCTCAGAGGCGCGGAGCTGCATCTTGACGCTGGCAAACAGCTCTTCGTCGACGCCCTCGGCCAGGAATTCGGCAATCACCTCGTCCAGCGCCGCCTCGGCCTCGTCCATGTCGACGCCCTCGGCCGGGACCACGACCATGCTGAAGGTCGTGTCGTCCAGCGACAGCCCGCGATAAAAGGCACCGGTATAAAGCGCTACCTGCCGATCGAATTGCAGCCGCTCGCCCAGCAGCGATGTTGCGCCTTGCCCCCCCAGCAGTTCGGCCAGGTAGGTCAGCGCGGCCGCGGTCTTCTGGTCGCCCGGGTCGCGCTCGGGCGCCAGGTAGCTGCGCGAGACATAGGGCTGCGCGACCCGCGGGTCGGAAAACGTGAATCGCCGCTCGGCGCGCTGGGGCGGCTCCTGCGGGCGCGCACGCGGCATCAGGCCATCGCTGGGGGTCAGTGAGCCGTAATGCTCCTGCGCCAGGGCGCGCACCTCGTCGGGGGTGACATCGCCCGCCACCACGAGGATGGCGTTGTTGGGCGCATAGTAGCGTTTGTAAAACGACAGCGCGTCGGCGCGGCTCAGCCCCTCCATCTCGTGTTTCCAGCCGATGATCGGGGTGCCGTAGGGATGATTGACATACTGTATCGCCTGGCGCTGTTCGCTGAACAGTGCGCCGGGGCTGTTTTCGGTGCGCTGGTTGCGTTCTTCGAGAATCACGTCGCGCTCGGTCGCCACGTCCTCGGGGGTCAGCGCCAGGTCGGTCATGCGGTCGGCCTCGAGCTGCATCATCAGGCCCAGCCGGTCGGCCGCGACGCGCTGGAAATAACCGGTGTAATCCCACGAGGTGAACGCGTTGTCCGAGCCGCCATTGGCCTCGACGATGTCGGAAAACTCACCCTGGGCCAGGTCGTCGGTGCCCTTGAACATCAGGTGTTCCAGGAAGTGGGCGATGCCCGACTTTCCCGCGGGTTCGTCCGCGGCGCCGACCCGGTACCAGACCATGTGAACCACCGCCGGGGCGCGGTGGTCCTCGATCACCACGGCCTCAAGGCCGTTGTCGAGGGCAAAAGTTGTGACCTGCTCGGCGCGGACCGGCAGGGCAAGAAGGCTGAGGGCCAGAACGACAAGGCCGGGAAGGCGCGGCATGGGGCATCTCTCCGAAAGGATCGTCGATTTCAAGCTACGCCGCCGTGGCGCCGGTTCAAGCCCGCCTACGGGGATGTGACCGGGCGGCGTTGCGCGGGCAGACGGCGCGCTGGGCGCGTGTTGTCCGGGGTCTGGGCGCGCGCGGCTCAGTCCTGTTCCGGCGGCGCGCCAACATTGCGGGCGCCGGCGCGGCGCCAGCGTTCCAGTTCGGCGTGCTGGTCGAGCGACTGGCGCTCGTAGGCGCGGAAATAGACGTTGACGTTGAACCAGCGTTCCAGCAGCCGCCCGTCGTTCTGGCGGCGGTATTCCAGGTCTTCGGCGGCCAGCGTCTGGCGGATGTTGCCGGCCAGCCCATACCGCGTCGCGTGCGCGATCAGCCCGGCATCGGCGCCGGGCACGCCGCCGCTGCGCGCCACGCGGGCCGGGTTGCCGCCAAGGGCGGCCACGGCGTCGGCATTGGGGGTGGGGTCGGTCCGATTGGCGCCGCCCGGGGTGGGCGCGGGCAGCGCGGCCAAATCCTCGGGCATCTCCAGCGGTTTGCCGGGCAGCACCTGAAACTCGTCGGGGCTGCGCTCGCCAGCGCCGACATTCATCAACTGCGGCTGGCTGTTGCGGCTGCAGCCGGCCAGCAGCATCGCCGCCGCCACGGAGGCCAACAGGAATGCAGGCGCGATGCGCATCTCGGGCTCCTTCGTCACACTGGCCCGATGTTTAACCGATGGCGCGGTGCCCGTCACGGGGTCTTGTGCCGCCCGGCGAAGAGCACGAGGCCAATGGCGCCGGCAAAGACCCCGACATCGGCGATGTTGAAAGCGAAAGGGTTGTTGATGCCGCAACACGACATGTTCAGGAAATCGGCCACCGCCCCGTAAACCACCCGGTCGAGCGCGTTGCCCAGCGCACCGCCCACCAGCGCACCGGCGGCCAGTTGCACCGCAACCTGGCCGGGCTGCGACCGCGCCCAGAGCACCACCCAGACCGAGACCGCCAGCGCGACACCGACGAAGACCCAGCGCATCACGTCCGTCTCGTTCGAGAACAGGCCGAAATTCAAGCCCCGGTTCCACGCCATGCGCAGGTTGAGGAAGGGTGGCACAACGTCGATGGCCAGCCGGTGCGCGAGGCCCAGCCCGTAAAGGACGAAAACCTTGCTCGCCTGGTCGAGCAGGAAAACGCCCAGCGCGGTTGCCGTGAGAGCCCGCATCGCCTTCAGTGCCGGAAATGGCGCATACCGGTGAACACCATCGCCAGCCCCGCCTCGTCGGCCGCCGCGATCACCTGGTCGTCGCGCATGGACCCGCCGGGCTGGATCACCGCCGTGGCGCCGGCCTCGGCCGCGGTCAGGAGGCCGTCGGGGAACGGGAAAAAGGCGTCGGAGGCCACGACGGAGCCCTTGGTCGGCGGCATCGACAGGCCCAGCGCCTCGGCCATGTCCTGGGACTTGCGCGCGGCGATGCGGGTGCTGTCGACCCGGCTCATCTGGCCGGCGCCCACGCCGACTGTCGCGCCGTCCTTGACGTAGACGATGGCGTTCGACTTGACGTGCTTGGCCACCTTCCAGGCGAACAGCATGTCGGCGATCTCGGTCTCGGTGGGGGCGCGTTTGGTCACAACCTGCAAATCGTCCGGCCCGATCCGCCCATTATCCTTGTCCTGCACCAGGAACCCGCCCGAAACCTGCCGCACGGCCAGCCCCGGCTGGGCCGGGTTGGCCAGACCGTCGGCGGTCAGCAGGCGCAGGTTCTTCTTGGCCGCGAACACCTGCTTGGCCGCGTCGTCGGCGCCCGGGGCGATGACCACCTCGGTAAAGATCTCGGCGATGGCGCGCGCGGTTTCCTCGTCGAGCTTCATGTTCAGCGCCACGATACCGCCGAAGGCCGAAGTGCGGTCGCAGTCGAAGGCGCGCGAATAGGCCTCTTTCAGGCTGGCGCCGCGGGCCACGCCGCAGGGATTGGCGTGCTTGATGATGGCGCAGGCGGGCCCGCCGCCGGGCAGGAACTCGCTGACCAGTTCGAAGGCGGCGTCGGTGTCGTTGATGTTGTTGTAGCTCAGTTCCTTGCCCTGCCACTGCCTGGCGGTGGCCACACCGGGCCGGCCGGTGCCGTCGGTATAAAAGGCCGCCTTCTGGTGCGGGTTCTCGCCGTAGCGCAGCGTCTGGGCCAGCGTGCCGGCAAAGGCCCGGCGGCGCGGCGCCGTCTCCTCCAGCGCGCCGGCCATCCAGCCCGACACGGCGGCGTCGTAGGCCGCGGTGCGGGAATAGGCCGTCAGCGCCAGCTTCTGGCGGAAGGCCAGCCCGGTGGCGCCCCCATTGGCGTCGAGCTCGGCCAGAAGCGCGGCGTAATCATCGGTATCGACCACCACGCCGACAAAGGCGTGGTTCTTGGCCGCGGCGCGGATCATCGCCGGGCCGCCGATGTCGATATTCTCGATGCAGGTTTCGTAATCGGCGCCTTTCGCAACGGTGGCTTCGAACGGGTAGAGGTTGACCACCAGCAGGTCGATCGCGCCGATGCCGTGATCGGCCATGGCCTTGGCGTGTTCGGGGTTGTCGCGCAGCGCCAGCAGCCCGCCATGCACCATCGGGTGCAGCGTCTTGACGCGCCCGTCCATCATCTCGGGAAAGCCCGTCACCTCGGCCACGTCGACCACGCCCAACCCCGCCTCGCGCAGTGCCGCCGCGGTGCCGCCGGTCGACAGCAGCTCGACCCCGCGGCCGGCCAGCGCCCGGCCCAGCTCGGCCAGTCCGGTCTTGTCGGATACGGAAATCAGCGCGCGGCGCAGTGGCACGAGGTCGGTCATTCGGTCAGTCCTTCGTTATGGTCTCAGTCCATGGGCAGATCGTCGTACCGCACGAGGTCGCGCACCGCCTGCGGGGTCTCCTGCGCCTTGGCAAGGCTCCAGGTGATCTGGCCCGCATACTCCATCATGCGGGCGGATAGAATGATTTGTTGGGCCGAACGCGGTTTGACGCGGCCCTTTTCCAGATAGACGCTGGGCGCGAGGCTAAGCTCGGCCGTGCCGTCGTGGCGGAACACCCAGATTTCGCCGCTCTTAAGCGCCAGCGAAACCGCCGCGCCGCCCATGTCGATCGCCGCGTCGACGTCGGGGTGCAGGTGGAAATGCAGCGCAAAGGCGATGCCGGCCAGCCGCGCGCGGTCCATCGCCCGGTCGAACTGCTTGCGGTCGGCCTCGGTCACCGTGGCCAGGATGTCCTCGCCGGCCAGCGCGCGCCCGTCCGGTCCGAGGTCGAGGCTGCGCGAATGGGTCAACCCGTGGGTCGCCCGATAGCCGTCATGCCAGGCGACCAGGCTCACGCCCGCGGGCCCCACGGTTTGGCGCGCGCCCACGTCGCCGGGCCGGTCCACCAGCAGCATCCGGCCGTTGCCTTCGCGTGGGGCCAGGCGCGACGACGAAAACCGCTCGATGGCCAGCGTCGAATGCGATTGCGTGGCCCTGCCCGCGCGGCGCCAGTCCGACCCGAAGCTGCGCCCGGAGCCGCAATTGACGACCAGCGGTCGGCGGCCCGAGGTCAGCTCGAAGGCCAGTGTCGAGGCATGGGCGTTGGCCGAAGCCGCCACCGCGGGCGGCGCGGCGGCATCGACGATCACGGTCGTGCGCCCGACCGACAGCCGGGCATAGCCCATCGCCAGCCCGGTCAGCGCATGGGGCCGCACCCCCGAGGCCGCGAGCGCATGGTCGAGCCGCCCCTCCGCGCCGCGCCCGCCGCCGTGAAAGCGCGCAAGCCCGCCATCGGCATGGCGCAGCGCCCGTATCGTCGGCGCGATCCGTTCCAGCGCCTCGCCGATCGGCCGGGGCGCCACCTGCCCGGCCTCGGACAGCGCCGCGGCGGCCCAGGTGAGCAGGGTGAACACCTCCATCAGCTCTTCGGGGTTGCGGGTGGGAATCGCACCGCCGCTGTCGATCTCGCTCTCGCAGGCGCGCGACAGCGCCTTGACCGCCGGCCCGGCGTACCGGCCCATGCCCGATAGCGCGAGGCCGGAATAGATCAGGCCGGTCAGCGCCTCGAACCGGGTCAGGCCCGGCAGGGCGCTTTTCCAGCGCCGGCTGAGAAAGATCGTCTGCTGGGCGAGCGAGCGGAAATAGGCCTCTGACGCCGCGCTTTCCTGTCCGTTCAGCAGAAACAGGGCGTGATTGATCCAGCGGATCAGGCGGCGCCCGGTCAGATCGGGCGTCCAGCCCGGACCGCGGCCGCGGCCGTAGCGCTCGATCCAGGCCCAGGTCCAGTCCTGCGCGCGGGTCCGCGCCGGACCGTCACCCACCGCGGCCAGATCGTCGAGCCAGGCAAAGCCGTGCACCTCGTTCTCGAACTCGGCGCTGGGGTGGGCCAGATCCCACGGTGCCGTCTGCGGCGCCGCGAGCAGATCACCGGCGAACAGGAAATTGCCCGCGATCAGCTGTCGCCCGCGGGCATAGCTGCCGATGGTGCGCGGCTCGGGCTGCGAGACAAAGCCGGTGGCGGGCCGGGCCAGCGTGCTCAGCCGGGCATGCAGCCGGTCCATCCGGCGGCCCGGCCTGTGGCGCGGGCTGGTGGTTTCTGGGGGGGCGCCTGCCATGATTTTTGGTGTCTGCTCGCGGGCCGTGGCTTTTATGGGCGCAGCATACCGGCGGGCCTGCCGGGTGTCACCGGGCAAGGCCGTGTCTCAGGCGGTTTTGCGCAAGGCCACCATGAAAAACCCATCCATCCCGCCGCGCCCGGGCCAGAAATCGGGGCGCAGGCGCAGCCCGCCCGCCGGGGCCTGCCAGGCGGGCTCAACCCCAGGCAGATCGGCGGGCAGAACCTCGAGCGCCCTGTGGCGCTCCAACGCGGCGGCGAGCTGCGCCTCGCCTTCTTCGGGCAGCAGCGAACAGGTACAATAGACCAGCCGTCCGCCGGGTTTCAGAAGGCTCACGGCATGATCGATCAGTGCGCTTTGCAGCGCGAAGAGCGGCTTGATCGCGGCGCCGTCCTTGGCAAAGGGCAGGTCGGGGTGGCGGCGAATCGTACCGGTGGCCGAACAGGGCGCATCCAGCAGGATCGCGTCAAGCGGGGCGTCGGGCCGCCAGCTCAGCGCATCGGCCACCACCAGATCGGCCATCAGCCCGGTGCGGGCGAGGTTTTCCTCGACCCGTGCCATCCGCGCCTGGGAAATATCCACCGCAACGACCTGCGCCCCCGACGCGGCCAGTTGCAGCGTCTTGCCGCCGGGCGCGGCACAGAGATCGGCCACCCGATCGCCCGGCTGCGCTGCCAGCAAGCGGGCCGGCAGGGCCGCGGCCGCGTCCTGCACCCACCACGCGCCCGTGTCATAGCCCGGCAGCGCCGAAACCTGTGCGCCGCCCTCCAGCCGCACGCTGCCCGTGGGCAGCGCGGTGCCCCCGGTTTCGGCGGCCAGCGCCCTCGCGTCGCTGTCTTTCGGGGTCAGGTCCAGCGGCGCGCCCGCGGCATGCGCGGCCTCGATCGCCGTCACCGCGGCGCGCCCCCAGGCGCTGTCAAGCCGCCCGCGCAACCAGCCCGGCAAGCGCTGGGGCGGCAGCGCGGCCCACGCCTCGGGCCCGGTTTCGGCCACCTTGCGCAGCACCGCATTGACCAACCCCTTGAACGCCTCGGACCGGCGGTCCCGCCGGGCCAGCGCCACTGCGGCGTTGACCGCGCCATGGGGCGCTGCGCCCTCTTGCAGCATTTCCACCGTGGCAAATCGCAGGATCGCGCGCACCGGCGGCGGCGGGGGCTTGCGCATCAACGGCTTCAAAACCACGTCGGCCCGGCCGGTATGGCGCAAGGTCGAGGCGGCCAGCCGCTGGGCCCGGGCGGCCTCGGCCGGCTCCAGCGCAGCCAAGGGGCCCTCGGGCCCGGTCATCTCGGACATCAGCCGGTGCTCTTCCAGCACGCCGCGCACCAGCGCCAGCGCCGCCTCGCGCGCCTTGTCCCGCCCCTCGGCCATCCGCGACCCTCCGCTTGCCAGCCCATCGCGCCGAGGTATATCAAAGCCCTGCCCCCCACAAGGAGCCGCCCGATGCCCGACACCGACCGCCCCGACCTGCCCCCCGCCGCACAGCGCGCCCTGCAAGAAGCCGAGGAGCGGCGCAAGAAAGCGCGGGAGATGTCGATGCCAAAGGAGTTGGGCGGCCGCGACGGGCCAGAGCCCGTGCGCTACGGCGATTGGGAGAGGAAAGGCATCGCCGTCGATTTCTGACGGCTCAGTCGAGGCGCAAATCGGCCCGCTGTCCGGCGCCCTTGTCGGCGATAAAGCGCAACGTGCTTCCGCGCACCTCTACCGCCTGGCAGTTGGGCCCCAGGCTCTCCGCGCCGAAGGTGAGATCGCGGCAGAAGTACCGGCCGTCCCAGCGCCAATCGCCAGAGACCTCGCGTCCGAATGCGCGCCCGGTGATGTCGCCGCGAGGCGAAACCTCAAGACGAATGCCGAACCGTGTCAGTGACCGGCCGTCGATCAAGGACACGAAGCTGTCTCGGTTTTCCACGGGTTGAAAACCTTCGGCCAGCGCGGGGCTGGCCGTCAGGGCGGCGACGGCAAATATGTATGCGATCCGGGTCATGCATGTCATTACGGGGCAGCGCGCGGATCGGATGACTCTCAGAGTCCCAGAACGTCGAGCATGTCGTATTCGCCCGGCCGCTGGCCCTGTCCCCAAAGCGCGGCCTTGAGCGCGCCGCGGGCGAAAACCGCCCGGTCGGTCGCCACGTGGCGCAGCAAGATCCGCTCGCCCGCGCCGGCAAAGATCACGTCGTGCTCGCCCACGATGTCGCCGCCGCGGATCGACGAAAACCCGATGGCGCCGCGCGCGCGCTCGCCGGTGATACCGTCGCGGCCGCGATCCTCGACCTCCGACAACGCCACGCCGCGCCCCTCGGCGGCGGCCTGGCCCAGCATCAGCGCGGTGCCCGAGGGCGCGTCGACCTTGTGCCGGTGGTGGGCCTCGACAACCTCGATGTCGAAATCCTCGTCCAGCGCGGCAGCCACCTTGCGGGTGAGCTGGACCAGCAGGTTGACCCCGAGGCTCATGTTGCCGGCCCGGACCACCACCGCGTGACGCGCGGCGGCCTTGAGGCGCTTGAGGTCCTCGTCGCCCAGCCCAGTGGTGCCGATCACATGCACCGCGCGGGCCTGCGCCGCCAGTTCGGCAGTGGCCACGGTGACCGCGGGCGCGGTGAAATCGATCACGGCCTGGGCCTGGGCGATGGCCGACACCGCGTCGTCGGTGACGTGCAGACCCACGCGGGGCCCGCCCATCGCCTCGCCCACGTCGCGGCCGACCCAGGGGTGGCCGGGCTTTTCGACGCAACCGATCAGCCGCGCCTTGTCGCTTTGCAGCACGCCGTGGGTCAGCATCCGCCCCATGCGCCCCGAGGCGCCCATGATCACAATGCCCGGCAGGGTCTCCATCGCACGCCCTCCTGTGGTATTCGATGCGCCCGGGTGTAGCCGAGCGCCGCGCCCCTTGCAAAGCCCGGCTTGGCAAAGCCCGCCCCAGGGCTTAGATGCGAGGCATGGCCAGAGACCGATATTCCAAGGGCGCAGGGCCCAGCCAGCGCCAGCTTCGCGTGGGCGAACTGATCCGCCGGCGCCTCTCCGAGGTGTTGGCACGCGGCGAGGTGCACGACCCCGAGCTGAACCGCATGTCGATCACCGTGGGCGAGGTTCGTGCCACGCCCGATTTGCGGGTCGTCACGGCCTTCGTGCTGCCGCTGGGCGGGCGCGACGCCGAGGGCGCGCTCGACGCGCTGCGGCGCAACCGGGGCGAGTTGCGGCGGATCGTTGCCAAGGGTCTGTCGCTGAAATTCGCCCCCGAGCTGCGCTTTGCGCTGGACGAAACCTTCGACCGGATGGACGAGACCCGCCGCCTTCTGTCGCAGGAGAACGTGCGCCGCGACCTGGACCGCGCCGACGACGATGAGCGTTAAAGGCGCGCTGGCCGGCCTGCTGGCGCTCTTTGCGCTGGGCGGCGCGGCCGAGGCCGCCTGCCGCACCGCCAGCCACGAGGGGCGGGGCTACACGATCTGTTCCTTCGACCCGGCCGAAACCGAGCTGAGGCTCTTTCGCATCGACGAAAGCGGCGCGGTGCTGGGCAGTTTTCGAAGGGTGCGCGACATGCTCTCGGCACGGGGCGCCGATCTCGCCTTTGCAATGAATGCCGGCATGTACCACGCCGACCGCAGCCCGGTCGGGCTTTATATCGAGGATGGCCGCCAGCAGCGCGCCGCGGTCGCAAGCGCGGGGCCGGGCAATTTCGGCCTCTTGCCCAACGGCATCCTCTGCCTGCAAAACGGCAGCGCACAGGTGATCGAAACGCGCGCCTACCTCGCCGGCCCGCCGGCCTGCGCCCATGCCACGCAATCCGGCCCGATGCTGGTGATCGACGGGCGGTTGCATCCGCGCTTCCTGGTCGACAGCAACTCGCGCTACGTCCGAAACGGCGTCGGGGTCGATACCGCCGGCGACGTGCATTTCGCAATCTCCGACCGGCCCGTCACCTTTCATGAATTCGGCCGGCTTTTCCGCGACGTTCTGCAAACGCCCCAGGCTCTCTATCTCGACGGCAAGGTGTCCAAGCTTTACGCCCCGGGCCTCGGGCGGGCCGATGGCGGGCTGCCGATGGGGCCCATCGTGGGCGCCGTGGTCGATGCGGCGCGTTGACGGGCGGCGCCGGCTTCGCTAGCAGGCGGGCTTCACGACGGACGGAGACAAAGGTTGGGACGCAGCCGCAAGGGACGCGACATTTCGGGCTGGCTGGTGGTGGACAAGCCCCCGGGCATGACCTCGAACGCCGTGGTGGGCAAGGTCCGCTGGGCCTTCGGCGCCAAGAAGGCGGGCCATGCCGGTACGCTTGATCCCGCCGCGACCGGCGTGCTGGCCGTGGCGCTGGGCGAGGCGACCAAGACCGTTCCTTTCGTCACCGATGCGCTCAAGGCCTACCGCTTTACCGTGCGGCTGGGCGCGGCCACCAATACCGACGATGCCGAGGGCGAGGTGATCGCGACCTCGGACACCCGCCCCGGCGACGACGATATCCGCGCCGCCCTGCCCCGCTTTGCCGGCGATATCGAGCAGGTGCCGCCGCAATTCTCGGCGGTCAAGGTGGATGGCGCGCGCGCCTATGCCATGGCGCGCGCCGGCGAAGAGGTCGAGATCGCGGCCCGCCCGCTTTATGTCGACAGCCTGACGATGCTGTCGCGCCCCGATGCGGACCATGTCGAGCTGGAGATGGTCTGCGGCAAGGGCGGCTATGTGCGCGCGATCGCCCGCGACCTGGGCGAGGTGCTTGGATGCCTCGGCCATGTCGAAAGCCTGCGCCGCGTCTGGTCGGGGCCGTTCGACGCCGAAGAGGGCGTGAGCCTCGACCGTATCGAGGCGCTGGCCAAGACCCCCGAGATCGACGCGCTGCTGCACCCGCTGGAAAGGGGGCTGGTCGATTTGCCCGAACTGCCCACCACGCCGGACGGCGCCGCGAAACTGCGCAACGGCAACCCGGGGATCGTGCTGGCCTCTGACGCCGAATACGGCGACGAGGCCTGGGCCTCGCTCGATGGCCGGGCGGTGGCGGTGGGCATCTACAAGGCGGGCGAATTGCACCCCAGCCGCGTGTTCAACAACTGACCCGGCGCAGGATTTCTCGAAGAATTCCGCCAAACGGGACGCAGCGGCTTGCCGATGGCGGTCGCGCAGCGGTGGGGGGCGCTGCCCCCCGTCCTTCGGACTCCCCCCGGGATATTTGGGGCCAGAAGAAACCGCTGCCTGCTTCTTCTTGGTTGAAATACCCTGAGTGTCGCCGCGCGAAAGCGCGGCGAAACCCAATGACCGCAACGGGCCTGAAGCGGACCGGCATGCGGTCGCGGCATGCCAGGACGGCTCAAAACGGGGCTATCCCCTTGCCTGTCCGCCCGGGCCTTGCCACAAACCGCACCATGATCACCCGCACCCACCTGAAGGGCGACGCCGCCTCCGAGGCCGTCTATTCCGACTGCGAGGCCTACCGCTACCTGCTGACCCGCGTGTGGGACCCGGCCGGCCGGCGCGCGCTTTTCGTGATGCTCAACCCCTCGACCGCGACCGAGGTGCAGAACGACCCCACGGTCGAACGCTGCGAACGCCGTGCCCGGGCGCTGGGCTTCGGCGCCTTCCGGGTGACCAACATCTTCGCCTACCGCGCCACCGACCCAAAGCTCATGCGCGCCGCGCCCGACCCGGTCGGGCCCGGCAACGATGCCGCCATCGCCCAGAGCGCCCCGTGGGCCGACCAGATCGTCTGCGCCTGGGGCGCGCATGGCGCGCATCTCGACCGGGGACCAGAGGTCGAGCGGCTGCTCCGCGCCACCGGCCTGCCGCTCTTTCACCTTGGGCTGACCAAGGCGGGCCACCCCAGGCATCCGCTCTATATCGGCTATGCCCAGGCACCCGCGCACTGGACCTGAGCACGCCGCGGCCCTAGCCTGACCGTGACGGAGGCCGCCATGACATCGGATATCGAAGGGTTCGCCAAAAGCCGCGTCGATGTGGGCGGGCTGCGCCTGGCCATGCACCGCGGGGGCGCGGGCGCGCCGCTGATCCTGCTGCATGGCTACCCGCAAAACCACATGTGCTGGTCCGCCGTCGCGCCGGCGCTGGCGCGCGACTTCGACGTGATCGTGCCCGACCTGCGCGGCTATGGCGACAGCGACGCACCGGCGGACGATGACGGGCACACGGCCTATTCCAAGCGGCAGATGGCGCGAGACATCGTCGGGCTGATGGACGCGCTCGGCCTCGACAGCGCGGGCGTTCTGGGCCACGACCGCGGCGCGCGGGTGGCCTATCGGCTGGCGCTCGACCACCCCGCGCGCGTCTCGCGGCTGGGCATCGTCGAGGTTGTGCCCACGGGCGATTTCTGGGCCGCGTGGTCGGCCGACCTCGCCCTCAAGGCCTATCACTGGACCTTTCTCGCCCAGCCCGCGCCGCTGCCCGAGCGCCTGATCGGCGCCGACCCGGTAGGCTATATCGAACACACGCTGCAAAGCTGGACCAAGGCGAAATCGCTCGACGCGTTTGCGGGCGCGGCGCTGGCCGCCTACCGGCGGCAAGCCGCCGACCCCGCGCGCATCGCCGCGATGTGCGCCGATTATCGCGCCGGGGCCACCACCGACCGACGGCTGGACGAGGCCGACCGTGCCGCCGGGCGCACCATCGCCTGCCCGGTCTTCTTTCTGTGGTCCGATATCGGCTTTCCCGCCCAGACCGATGCGCCCGCGGCGCTCTGGGCCCGGTGGGCGCCCGACCTCGCCGACGCCTCCTGCGACAGCGGCCATTTCGCGCCCGAGGAAAACCCGCAAGCGGTGCTGGACCATTTCGCGCCGTTCTTCGCCGCATCGCTGGACCGTCCAGAGGGATGATGCGATCGAAGCGACGCCTGGCCGGGCATTGACCAGGGCCGAGATGCCGGCCGGGCGGTTCGCCGGTTCGCCCCGGTTCTGCGTCACGACGATCGACCGCGCGAGGCGGCCGGCATGGTCGACCCCGATCTGGTGCCACCGCGCTGCGGCGATTGACTTTCCCCCGGCCTGGCGGTTGCTTGGGCGCCAGGCCGGGGCGAACGCGCGCACCCCGGCCAACCCCGAGCCGGAGACCCCAACCCGATGTGGGCCGCGATCCGCACGCTTATCGTCGGCGCTCTGGGCGCCGGGCTGGCCGCCTTGCTGGGCGCGCCGGCGCCGTTTCTGACCGGCCCGTCGCTGGCGGTCACGCTGGCGGCGCTGGCGGGTCTGCACGTCACGGTGCCCGCGCGGCTGCGCGATGCCTGTTTCGTGCTGATCGGCGTCAACATGGGCGCCAGCGTCACGCCCGAAGCCGTGGCCACGGCGGTGAAATGGCCGATCAGCCTGGTTGCGCTCGCACTCGCCGTTCTGGCGATCTTCGCCGGCGGCACGCGGCTGTTGCAGGGCGTCTTCGGCTTCGACCGGATGAGCGCGCTTCTGGCCGCCACGCCGGGGCATCTGAGCTTCGTGCTGTCGCTGTCGTCGGACGTGCGGGCCGACCTGCCGCGGGTGACAATGATCCAGAGCCTGCGGGTGCTGGCGCTGACGCTGATCGTGCCGGTCCTGGCGCCGCTTCTTGGGACGGGCGATTTGCCGGCGCTGCCTCCCGCCGCGCCGCCGATGGCGCCGGTGGCTCTGGCCGGCCTTGTCGCCCTGTCGCTGGCGGCCGGGATGGGGCTCAAGCGGATCAGGGTGCCGGCGGCGCTGCTGCTGGGCGCGATGGGGCTGTCGGCGGTGGGCCACGGCGCGGCACTGATCGAGGGCGGCGTGCCGCAATGGCTGTCGCTGCCCGCCTTCGTGACCATGGGCACCCTGATCGGCACCCGCTTTGCCGGGGTCACGCCGCGGATGATGCTGCAATCGCTCGGCGCGGCCAGCCTGCTGACCGGCTTTGCCGCGCTGGTGGCGCTGGGGTTCGCCGCGCTGGTCGCGCGCCTCCTGGGCCTGCCGATCCTGAACGCGCTGATCGCGTTTGCGCCGGGCGGGCTTGAGACGATGATGGCGATGTCGCTGCTGCTCGACGCCGACCCGGCCTACGTCGCGGCGCATCACGTGTTCCGGCTGTTGTTCCTGACCGTGGTGATCCCGGTGGCGGTGGCCCAGGTGCGCAGCGCAACCGCCCGGCGTTGAGCGCATCAGACAGGCTCTTGCCCCCGGCAAACGGCTTTTCCCCACCGCCTGTCTTCTTCTGGCCGGAAATATCCCGGGGGTCCGGGGGCAGGGCCCCCGGCGGCGTCGGCCTTGCGAAAGCTCAGGCCGGTGCGCGCGCCGGTGACTACTCCCGCGCCCTCAACACCCGCGCGGGCCGCGCGGCCAGCGGCCGCCAGGCAAAACCCAGCCCGGCCAGCAGCGTGGCCATCGCGCCGCCGGCCACGATCAGCACCGCCGAAACCGGCTCGAACCGGTAGCCGCCCTCCATCACGAAGGTCATCACCGCCCAGCCGGCCAGGCCTCCGGCCACGATCGCCACGGCCCCCGCCGCCGCGCCCAAAAGCGCCGAACGCAGCGCGAAATAGCGCAAGATCTGCGGCCGCACCGCGCCCACGGTCTTCAGCACCGCCGCCTCGTAGACCCGCGCCCGCTCGCCCGCCGCCGCAGCCCCGATCAGCACGATCACGCCGGTAACCAGCGTCGCCGCCGCCCCGTAGGTGATCGCCGCGGCGAGGCTCGACAGCACCTCGGCCACCCGGTCGATCGCGTCGCGCACCCGGATCGCGGTGATGTTGGGATAGGCCGTGGCCAGGTCGCGCAGGATCGCCGCCTCGGCCTCGGGGTCGGCATAGATCGTGGCGATGTGGGTATGCGGCGCCCCCTGCAGGGCAGCCGGATTCATCGACAGGACAAAGCCGATCCCGGCGGTCGAGAAGTCGACCTCGCGAAAGCTGGTGACCTTGGCGGTGATGTCGCGCCCCAGGATATTGACGGTCACGTCGTCACCGAGCTTGAGCCCGATCTCCTCGGCCTCCTCGTCGGCGAAACTCATCACCGGTGGCCCGTCGTAGCCCTCGGGCCACCAATCCCCGGCGGTAATGACCGTGTCCTCGGGCGGCGTGGCCGAATAGGTCACGCCCCGGTCGCCCCGGATCACCCAGTGATCGCCCGCAACCTCGCGCGCGGGCAAACCGTTGATCCGCGTGATCACGCCGCGCAGCATCGGCGCGGTCTCGACCTTGGACACGCCCGGGTCGTTGTCCACCCGGTCGAGAAAACCCGCAAGCTGGTCGCCCTGGATGTCGACCACGAAATAGGAGGGCGCCACGTCGGGCAGGTCCTCTGCGATGGCCGCGCGCAGGTTGGCGTCGATCTGGCCCACGGCGGCCAGCACGCTCAGCCCAAGGCCCAGCGACAGCACTACCGACACGGTCTCGCCCGCCGGCCCGCCCACGGCGCCCAGCGCCAGCCGCGCCGCGGTGCGCCCGCGCACCATGTGCGTCCGCGCCGCACGCCGCGCCAGCCACCGCAGCCCGGCCGCCGCGATCACCAGCAGGCCCAGCGCCACGACAATGCCGAAGGCCGACCAGAGCGCCAGCTCCGGCACGCCCGAAAACCACGCAGCCACGCCGATCAGGGCCGCGGCCAGCGCCGCCGTGATCGCCACATAGACCGGCCGCGGCCAGGCCCGCTCGGGCCCCGTGGCGTCGCGGAACAGCGCCGCCGCGCGCACCTCCTCGGTGCGGGCCAGCGGCCACAATGTGAACACCAGCGCGGTCAACACGCCGTAAAGCGCCGCCTCGGCCAGCGGGCCCGCATGCACCGTAAACTCGGCCGGCACCGGCAATTGCGCCTCGATCACCGGGCCCAGCGCCAGCGGCGCCAGCGCGCCCAGCCCAAGCCCGAGCACGATGCCCAGCCCCGCCAGCGCGCCGATCTGGATCAGATACGCCCAAAGGATCGTGTGGCCCTCGGCGCCCAGCGTTTTCAGTATGGCGATCACCTCGGTCTTGCCGTCGAGATAGGCGCGCACGGCGGCCGAAACGCCAACCCCACCCACGGCGAGGCCCGCCAGCCCCACCAGCACCAGGAACGAGGCCATCCGGTCGACGAAAACGGTCATCCCCGGCGCGCCGTTGCGCGCATCGCGCCAGCGCATGCCCTGATCGGCAAACCGGGCCTCGGCCCGCTTTTCCAGCGCCGCAAGGTCGCCCCCGGGCAGGGCCAGGCGGTACTTGGTCTCGAAAAGCGTGCCGGGTTCGAGCAGCCCCGATCCCTCCAGCGCCGCGGTGCGCAGCAACAGCCGCGGCCCCAGGCCGAACCCGTCGCCCGCCCCGTCAGGCTCGCGCGTCAGCAGCGCAGACAGCGTGTAGTCGCCCGTGCCGAGGCGAAAGGCGTCGCCGGGAGCCAGGCCCAGCCGCTCGGCCAGCACCCGCTCCATCACCGCGCCGTTGCCGGCAAGCGCCGCGTCCAGCGGCATTGGCGGGTCCAGCTCGACAGCGCCATAGAGTGGATAGGCGTCATCGACGCCTTTGACCTGGGTCAGGCCGCGCTCGGTCGCCCCGTCGCGCTCGACCACCACCATCGACCGGAAATCGACAATCTCCGACACGCGGGCGGCGGTCGTCGCCATCCAGTCCCGCTCAT
Source organism: Rhodovulum robiginosum (assembly GCF_003944755.1). Lineage (GTDB taxonomy): Bacteria > Pseudomonadota > Alphaproteobacteria > Rhodobacterales > Rhodobacteraceae > Rhodovulum > Rhodovulum iodosum. Next base: position 179,062 of record NZ_RWGU01000048.1, on the reverse strand, counting down.
CCGCGTCGGCGAAACGGTAGGTAAAGGACATCTCGCCATCGCCGCCCAGCAGAACCGCGCCCTCGCGCTTCAGCCCGCCCTCGATGCTTTCGCGCACCGAGCCCACGGCGGCGATGGCCGCCACGCCCAGCGCAAGGCAGGCAAGAAAGACGTAAAACCCCCTGAGCCCTCCGCGCAGCTCGCGCCGGGCGATCTTCGCCGAAACGCGCAGGCTCATTCCGCGGCACTCCGCAGGTCTTCCCCGGCGACGCGACCGTCGGCCAGCCGCACCACCCGGTCGCAGCGCGCGGCCAGTTCGCTCGCGTGGGTGACAAGCACCAGCGTCGCGCCGTGCCGGTCGCGCAGCCCGAACAGCAGATCCATGATCGCCGCGCCGTTGGCGCCGTCGAGGTTGCCCGTCGGCTCATCGGCCAGCAGGATATGCGGCCGTGGCGCGGCGGCGCGCGCAAGCGCCACCCGTTGCTGCTCGCCGCCCGACATCTGGCTCGGGTAGTGGTCGAGCCGCGCGCCCAGCCCCACGCCGCGAAGTTCCGCTTCGGCACGGTCAAAGGCGTCGGCGTGGCCGGCCAGCTCCAGCGGCGTTGCGACGTTTTCCAGCGCGGTCATGGTGGGAATCAGGTGGAACGATTGGAACACCACCCCCATATGCTGCCTGCGGAACCGGGCCAGCGCGTCCTCGTTCATCGCTGTCAGGTCATGGCCCAGCGCCGAAACCCGGCCCGACGTCGCGCGCTCCAGCCCGCCCATGAGCATGAGGAGAGAGGACTTGCCCGACCCAGACGGACCGACCAGCCCCAAGGTCTCGCCCCGCCCGACATCCAGCTCGATGCCGTGCAGAATTTCGACCGGACCGGCATTGCCGGCCAGCGTCAGCGTGACATCGGAAAGGGAAAGCACGGGGTCTGCCATGGCGGGCCTTCTGAAACGGATTGCTCCCCTTGCATATGGGGCGCGGCGGCGCGCGCTCAAGCTCGCGGCGGTTCTGGCGCTGGTCGCGCTGCCCGTCGATGCCGAACCCGTGGTGATCGCCGCGCTCGGCGACAGCCTTACCCAGGGCTACGGGCTTGCCCAGGGCGACGGTTTCGTGCCGCAGCTGGAGGCCTGGCTGACGGCGCAGGGCGCCGAGGTGGAGCTCATCAATGCCGGCGTCTCCGGCGATACCACTGCCGGAGGCCTGTCGCGGGTCGGCTGGACGTTGACGCCCGAAGTGGACGCGATGATCGTGGCGCTTGGCGGCAATGACCTGTTGCGCGGCATCGACCCGGCGACCTCCCGCGCCAATCTCGAAGGCGTTCTGAGCATCGCGCAGGAAAAGGGCGTGGAGGTGATGCTGGTGGGCCTTTCGGCACCGGGCAATTACGGCCCCGACTACAAGGCCGCCTTCGACGCGATGTATCCCGACCTGGCAGAGCAGTACGACACGCTGCTCGTGGACAGCTTCCTCGCCGGGCTGCGCGTCGACGAGGGGGATAGCCGCGCGCTGCGTGCGCTGATGCAGCCCGACGGCATCCACCCCAACGCGGAAGGCGTGCGCCTCATCGTCGAGGCGATGGGCCCCTCGGTGCTGAACCTGGTCGACCGAGTGCGGGACTGACACGGGTTTCGGGGGCGCTGCCCCCGCCGCCCGCCTTGCGGGCGGCCCCCCCGGGATATTTCCAGCCAGAAGAAGCGGGAAGAGCGCGCCGGCTTCTTCTGGCCCGAAATATCCCCGCCGGAGGCCCCGAGGCCCCGGCCCCAGGGCCGGGGCCGAGACGAAAGGCTTGCGCCGCAGGCGCTCATTTTTAAAAAAAAGCGGTCACTACCAGCGCAGACCGAACCGCAGCGCGTCATAGATCGCGGCGTGGACATTGCGAGAGGCGACGGCGTCGCCGATGCGATAAAGGGTAAAGCGGCCGTCGGGGTTGCAGGTTGGAAACGGATCGGCGGCAGCCAGAAGCGCCGGGTAATCAATCGCGCCGCGATTGCGCGCCTGCGGCTTCAGCGCGTGGTAGAGATCGTCGAGGGCGGCGGTTCCGTGTTCGACCACAACCTGGTCGGCGCGCCGTTCGGCGGTCGCGCCGCGCGCGTAGTCGGAGCCCAGCGTCGCGACCAGTTCGTTGCCCTCGCGGCGCAACGCGGTAAGGCGCGTATTGATCGTTACCCGTGCGCCGGTTTCGGCGAGGGCCGCGGCATAGGGGGCGTGGTTCAGCCCGCCCATCTCGGGGGCGAAGAAGCGTTCGGGACTGACGACTTCCAGCGTGGCCCCGGCGCGCGCGATCACTTCTGCCGCGCTCATCCCCGGGTGGCCGCCATTGTCGTCGTAGACCAGCACGCGGGCGGCGGGTTTCACCGTGCCGGACAGGATGTCCCAGGAGGAGACGGCCAGCTCGGCGCCCTGCATTTCGGGGGGCTGGGGCAGGCCGCCGGTGGCGATCACCACCATGTCGGGGTCTTCGGCCAGCACGTCGTCGACCTCGGCGTAGAGGTTGTAGCGGATCTCGACCCCCAGCCGGTCAAGCTCGGCGAGGCGCCAGTCGACGATGCCCGACATCTCGCGCCGGCGCGGGTTGGCGGCGAGCAGGGCGACCTGGCCGCCGGCGCGGTCGGCGGCCTCGAGGACCGTGACCTTGTGCCCGCGCTCGGCGGCGACGCGTGCGGCCTCAAGCCCGGCCGGGCCGGCGCCGACCACGACCGCGCGGCGGGCTGTCCCGGCCTTCGGAATGTCGTGCGGTATCCACGCCTCGCGGCCTGTGGCGGCGTTGTGCAGGCAGAGCGCCTCGCCGCCTTCGTAGATGCGGTCGAGGCAATAGGTGGCGCCGACGCAGGGGCGGATGCGGTCTTCGTGCCCCGCGGCGATCTTGCGGCCGATATGGGGGTCGGCGATATGGGCGCGGGTCATGCCGACCATGTCGAGCTTGCCGTCCGCAACCGCGTGCCGCGCGGTGGCGACATCGGCGATCTTGGCGGCGTGGAACATCGGTATGCCGGTGGCGGCACGCACCTCGCCCGCGAAATCGAGATGGGGGGCGGCGGCCATGCCCTGCACCGGTATGACCCTGGTCAGTTCGGCGTCGGTGGCCACGCGTCCGCGGATGAGGTTGAGGAAATCGACCTTGCCGCTGTCGGCCAGCCGCCTTGCGATCTCCACCCCCTCGTCGCGGCTGAGCCCCTTGTCGAAATCCTCGTCGGCGACCATGCGCAGGCCGACGATGAACTCGGAGCCCACGGCGGCACGCACCGCGTCGAGCACCGCCCAGGTAAAACGCAGGCGGTTGTCGAGCGAGCCGCCCCATTGGTCGTCGCGCCGGTTCTGGTAGGGGGACCAGAAGGCGTCCATCAAATGGCCGTAGGCTTCGAACTCGATCCCGTCGAGGCCGGCGGCCTGCATCCGTTGGGCGGCGGCGGCATAGTCGGCGACGATGCGGTCGATGTCCCAGCCCTCCATCTCTTTGGCGAAGGCGCGGTGGGCCGGTTCGCGCAGCGGCGACGGCGCGAGCACGGGCAGCCAGTCGCCCTTGTTCCAGCCGGTGCGCCAGCCCAGGTGGGTAAGCTGGATCATCACCGCCGCGCCGTGCTCGTGGCAGGCGTCCGCGAGGTCGCGCAGCCATGGCACGATCTCGTCGCGGTAGGCCAGGAGGTTGCCGAAGGCCTCGGGGCTGTCGGGCGAAACGACGGCCGACCCCGCGGTCATGGTCAGTGCGATGCCGCCTTTCGCCTTTTCGGCATGGTAGAGGCGGTAGCGTTCTTTCGGCATGCCGTCTTCGGAGTAGGCGGGCTCATGGGCCGTCGACATCAGCCGGTTGCGCAGCGTCAGGTGCTTGAGCCGATAGGGGGTGAGCAGCGGGTCGTTTTGCATGGGGCGGGCTCCTCAAGAGGCCGCGTCAGGCGAGCATTGCCGGGCCGGACCGTCAAGCAGGAACGCGACAGGGTCGCCCGGCGGGACGACGGGAAGGGGCTGCGCGAAGTCGCGGGGCGGGGTGCCTGCATCTGGCGGAAACGCAAAACGCCGGACAGGGGTTTCCCGCCCGGCGCCGTTTGCCGTCTTGCCCGGTGCCTTAGCCCTGAACCCAGTCAAAGAATCCTTCGCCCGCTTGCGAACGCAGCCTTTCGCCCAGCCTGCGGCCCATCTCGGCGGCCTCGCCGATGGGCGCGCGGTCTTCGCCCGCGATCCGCTCGGTCCCGTCGGGTTTCAGGATCTCGCCGCGCAGCCAGACCCGCTCGCCTTCCAAGAGCGCCAGCCCGCCGATCGGCGTTTCGCAGGACCCGTCGAGCGCGGCGAGGAAGGCGCGTTCGGCGGCCAGCCGGTGGCCGGTGGGCGTGTCGTGAATCGCGGCCAGCATTTCCGCGCAGCGGTCGTCGGACATGCGGCGCTCGATGCCGATGGCGCCCTGAGCCACGGCGGGCAGCATTTCCTCGGGTTCGATGCCGGATTTGGCGATCTCGCTCATCCCCAGCCGGTTGAGACCGGCCATGGCGAGGAAGGTCGCCTCGGCCACGCCGTCCTGCAGCTTTTTCAGCCGGGTCTGCACATTGCCGCGGAACTCGACAACCTTGAGGTCGGGGCGGAAGTTCAGTAGCTGGGCGCGCCGGCGCAGCGACGAGCTGCCCAGCACGGCGCCCTCGGGCAGGTCGGCCAGCCGCGCGTGATTGAGCGACACGAAGGCGTCGCGGGTATCCTCGCGCGGCAAGTAAGTGTCGAGGATCAGCCCCTCGGGCTGTTCCACCGGCATGTCCTTCATCGAGTGCACGGCGATGTCGATATCGCCGTTGAGCATCGCGTCCTCGATTTCCTTGGTGAAGAGGCCCTTGCCGCCGATCTCTTTCAGCGGGCGGTCGAGCACGCGGTCCCCGGTGGTCTTGATCACCACGATCTCGAAGGCGTCTTCGGGCAGGTCGAACGCCCTGGACAGCCGCGCGCGGGTTTCATGGGCCTGCGCGACGGCCAGCGGCGAGCCGCGGGTGCCGATCTTGAGGGGGGAAGCGGGGGAGGGAAGTGTCAGTGCCATGCGCCTACCTGTAATCGCGTCACGTCGTCCTGACAACTCGGCCCGACTTGACATGCTGCCGCAAGCAGGGGACGACAGGCGCCAGCAATAAACGGGGATGACGATGGCGGAAACCAAAAAACTGTTGCGGTCGCTCGCGGGTGAAATCCAGGACGTGCCGCCGGTCTGGCTGATGCGCCAGGCAGGGCGTTACCTGCCGGAATACCGGGCCACCCGGGCCGAGGCGGGCGATTTCCTGTCGCTGTGCTACAATTCCGAGCTCGCCGCCGAGGTTACGCTGCAACCGATCCGCCGTTACGGCTTCGACGCGGCAATCCTGTTTGCTGACATCCTGCTGCTGCCGCAGGCGCTGGGCGCCGATCTGTGGTTCGTCACCGGCGAGGGTCCGCGCCTGTCGACCATCACCGGGCCCGAGGGACTTTCCCCGCTCAAGGGCAAGGACGACATCCACGAGCACATGGCCCCGGTCTACGAAACCGTGCGCATCCTGTCGCGCGAGTTGCCGTCGGAAACCACGCTGATCGGCTTTGCCGGCGCGCCATGGACCGTGGCCACCTACATGATCGCCGGTCAGGGCACCAAGGACCAGGCGCCCGCGCACAAGATGCGGGTCGAGGACCCGGCCACCTTCGACGCGCTGATGGACCTGCTGACCGAATCCACCATCGAATACCTGTCCAAGCAGGTCGAAGCCGGGGCCGAGGTGGTCAAGATCTTCGACAGCTGGGCGGGCTCGCTGAAGGGCGAGGCGTTCGACAAATACGCGCTGGAGCCCGCGAAAAAGATCATCGCCGAACTCAAGGCCCGCCACCCCGGCCTGCCCTGCATCGCCTTCCCGCGCGAGGCCGGCGAAAAATACATCGGTTTCGCCAAGGCCACGGGGGCCGATTGCGTCGCGCTCGACAACTCGGTCGACGCCGCGTGGGGCGCGGCCAACGTGCAGGTCGATGGCTGCGTGCAGGGCAACATGGCGCCCTCGCTGATGGTGACCGGCGGGCAGGAATTGATCGACGAGACCAAGCGCATCAAGGACGCCTTCTCGAAGGGCCCGCATATCTTCAACCTTGGCCACGGGATCACCCCCGATGCCGACCCGGAGAATGTGAACGTCATGCTCGAGGCGCTTCGGGGCTAACCCCGGCAGCACCCTGAGAGACAAGAAAGGCCGCCGGAGATATCCCGGCGGCCTTCTTCCTGAGATGAACCGGGATCAGTTCCAGAACCCTTCATCCACGTTTTCCCTGTTTTGCAGGTCTTTTTCGTTCAGTCGCGTGACCAGCGCGTATTCGCGGTTGTCGACCGCCACGAGGTTCACGTCGTCGACCGGTATCATCACGTGTTTGTCGCCTACGTCGAGAAAGCCGCCGACTTCGCCCACGACGCCGATCATCTCGCCGTCATGCGACAGGACCACATCCTCGATCTCGCCGATCTGGTTCCAGTTGTCGCCGACGCTCTGATGAACGCCGGTCGGGCTCCAGACTTCATCTTGCGTCTCGTTCCAGGTGTAGATGTCACCGCCGGTGATGTCGCGCGTGCGAATCAGGTCCTCGCGGCCTTCCATCGACTTGGACATGTCGCCCGACCCCATGGTGCCGTTGCCGGTCTGCATGGTGCTGTTGCCGGTCTGCGAATTGCTGGCCTCGTGGTTCTCGGCCATCGCGCCGGTCGCGGCAACGGACAGGGCAAGTGCGCTTGCAGTAAGGAATTTCATGTCGTTTCCTCCTTTCGTTCCTTGCCATCTCCCGCCCAACAAGACCACCCGCGCCCTTGTTCCTGAACAGGACGGAAAATCCGGTTGCAAGGTGGATCAAGGAGTCGCGATTGGGCAGGTTTCGCCACGACCTGCGTGGCGCTCGACGCCGCGTGTGGTGCGTCCAACATGCAGGTCGATGGCTGCGTGCAGGGCAACATGGCGCCCTCGCTGATGATGACCGGCGGGCAGGAGTCGATCGACGAAACCCAGCGCATCAAGGACGCCTTCCCGAAGGGCCCGCATATCTTCAGACCCGGGCACGGTTTCACCCCGATGCGAACCCGGAGAAGTTTCACCCCGATGCGAACCCGGAGAATGTGAACGTCTTGCTCGCGGCGATTGGGGGCCGAGACGCCAGGCGTTTCTCGCCCCCCGGACGGCCGGTCCGGGGGATGCCCTTTTGGAGGGTTACCTTCGTCCAACCCGGCCCGCTGCCGCCGCCTTGTGCCAAGAGGCCGGGCGCGCGCCGTTCTGTCCGAACCCGAAGACCGCGCTAGATCAAGCCCTGCAAGGCGACGATGGCCGGGTGTTCCGGACCACCCAAGGAGGAGGAGAGACATGGCCGACCAGACCAAGCTTTATGGTTTCGACGGATCGACCTACGTTCGAACCGTGAAAACGGTGTTGAACGACAAGGGTGTCGATTTCGATCAGGCGCAGATCAACGTTCTGGAGGGTGAACCGCGCCAGCCCGAACACCTCGCCCGCCACCCGTTCGGCAAGGTTCCCGTGCTCGACATCGACGGTATCCGCATCCGCGAGACGGACGCGATTTGCCGGTATCTTGAGGACACCCGGCCCGACCCGGCGCTGATTCCGGACAAGGCCCGGGAAAAGGCCCTGATGAACGAGGCGATGAGCCTGATCAACGCTTACGGCTACGACGCCCTCATCGGCGCGGCCGGCTATCACCTCTTTCCAGAGTTCATCGGCGGCCCGGATGACGATGCTCATGCGGAGTGCATGAAAGCCGCCAAGACGCTGCTGGAACTTCTGATGGAAAACAAGGGTCAGGCGAAATGGCTGGCCGGCGATGCCCCGACGCTCGCCGATTACTTCCTCGCGCCGATCATGTTCTACATTTCGCTGACGCCCGACAAGGATGCGCTGCTGCAGGTGCCGGGCATGGCCGACTGGTGGCAGGCGATGCAGGGCGTCGCGTCCTTCAAGGCCACCGAACCCGATCTGGGATAGGCCAGGCGGCGCGGCCGCGGCGGTCGCGCCGGCCTAAGGCCAGCTCGCCAGCGGCGGCATCGACATCAGGACCGCGTCGGGGTCGTGCCCGGTCTCGAGCCCGAATTTCGTGCCCCGGTCGTATAGCAGGTTGTATTCGGCATAGAGGCCACGGTGGGCCAGTTGCGCGGCGCGGTCCTCGTGTGACCAGGCGGTGTCGCGGCGGTCTTCGACCAGCGGCAGGTAGGCGGGCAGGAAGGCGCGGCCGACATCCTGGGTAAAGGCGAAATCGGCCTCCCAGTCGCCGCTGTTCAGGTCGTCGTAAAAGATACCGCCCACGCCACGGGCGCGGTGGCGGTGGGGGACGTAGAAATACTCGTCGGCCCAGGCCTTGAAGCGGGGGTAGTGGCTGAGGTCGTGGCGGTCGCAATGCTCCTTGAGCACCGCGTGAAACGCCTCGGTGTCGTCGTCGTAGGGCAGGCAGGGGTTGAGGTCGGTGCCGCCGCCGAACCACCAGCCATGCGGCGTCCAGAACATGCGGGTGTTCAGGTGGACCGCCGGCGTATGGGGGTTTTGCATATGGGCCACAAGGCTGATGCCGGAGGCCCAGAAGCGCGGGTCGTCCTCCATGCCCTCCAGCCCCTTTCGGGCGGCCATCGCGGCCTGCGCCTTGCGCCCCAGCGTGCCGTAGACGGTCGAAACGTTGACGCCGACCTTTTCAAACACCCGCCCGCCGCGCATCACGCTCATCAGCCCGCCGCCGCCATCGCCGGCCTCGCGGCGGGTTTCCGTCACCTCGAAACGGCCGGCGGGCGCCTCGGCGAAGGGGCCGCTTTGCTGGGCCTCCTCCAGCGCCTCGAAGGCGGCCACTATCTCGTCGCGCAGGCTGCGGAACCAGGCGCTGGCGCGGGTCTTCTTGTCGTCGAACTGTTCGGTCATGGGCGTCTCCCTCGAGTGCCTCAGACCTAGCAGCTTTGGACCGGCCGTGCCAACATGCCGCAGGGGTTTCCCGGCCGGGCTCGGGCGCCCTAGACTGGGGCCACAGTTGACAGGAGACCGATAATGCGCGCCCTCGCCCTCTGTGCCCTCGCCCTGCTGGGCGCCTGCGCCACGCCGCGCGAGTTGTGCGAGGCCGACGCGTTGCGCGAATTGCGGGTGATCGATGCGCTGGCCTCCGATACCGAGGCGACGCTGGCGCGCGGCTACGGGCTGGAGCGCGAGCCGGTGAGCGTCTGGCGCATGCGGCCCTGCCCACGGCGCGGCAAGGACGGGCGGATCTATTCAGGCTTTTGCCAGGTGCGCGAGGTCGAGATGCGTACCCGCCCCGCGGCCGTCGACCTCGCCGCCGAGCGGCGCAAGCTGGCAGGGCTGAAGGAAAAGCGCACCGAGCTTGCGCGCAGGGCTGCCCGCGACCTGGCAATCTGCCGCAAGACTTATCCCGAGGTTCAGCGCCAAAACCCGTGATCCGGTCCAAACGCGCGGGTTTTCTCCAAGAGCGCTTTGCGACCATCGGATTCGCCCTGCTTCGCGGCCGACCCCCAGGGTATTTGGACCAAGAAGAACCAGGCAGCGGTTTCTTCTGGCTCCAAATATCCCGGGGGGAGTCCGGAGGACGGGGGGCAGAGCCCCCCAGCGCCGCCGCAATACCGGCGTCTCCTCCGTCCGCATAGCAGACCGTGGATGGCTGCCGTTGTCGGGCCGGACCCTAGTGCGCCGGCGCGTTCACCGGGTCGAGCAGGGTGCGCCCGCCGTCCACCGTCAGGATCTGCCCGGTGACGAACTGCGCCCCCTCCGAGGCGAGGAACTGCACCGCTTCGGCCACCTCGCCGGGCTTGGCGATGCGCCCAAGCGGCGTGTGTTCGCAGATATCGGTGCGGTAGTCCGAATTGTCCTTCAGCGCGCCTTTGAGGCTGGCCGAGAGAACAGAGCCGAAGGCGACGGCGTTCACCCTTATCCGGTGCTGCGCCAGCGCGACCGCCAGAGAGCGCGTCAACTGGTCGAGCGCGGCGGAGCTGACCGAATAGCCCAGCAGGCTGGGATGGGTCCGGCGCGCCGCGATCGAGGACAGGTTGATGATGGCCCCGGCCGAGCCCTCTTCCAGCTCTTCGTCCTCGGCCTGCTTGATCATCCGCTTGGCGACGATCTGGCTCAGCCTGAGGCTGGTGATCACGTTTTGCTCTATCAGCATCTCGACCGCGTCGGCATCGGGGTCGAGCGGGTCCGAGGGCACCATCTGGCGGCTGGCGTTGACCAGGATGTCGATACGCTCGAAAGCGTCGATCGTGGCCGACAGCAGGTTGGCGACGGTCAGCCGCTCGCGCAGGTCGCCGGCGAAATAGCGGACATTGCCCTCGCGCTCGGCCGCCTTGCCGACCTCGTCGATCAACCGGGCCTCGTCCATGTCGACGAACATCACGTTGGCGTCGTGGTCGGCGAAATGCCGGGCGATGGCCAGACCCACGCCATTGGCAGCGCCGGTGACGATGGCGGTCTTGCCGACAATCGAGAACGACATGGGCGGGCCTCCTGATTCTGCGCGCAGCTTAGGGGATGTCAGCGAGAGGGGCGAGGGCGGCCCTGCGGGCGGGAGGCGCGGATCACCTTGAAGCCCGCGTCGCCGCCGGTCTCGGCGACCTCGCGGAACAGCGCGCCGAGCTCGCGCTCGTAAGGCAGGTGCCGGTTGGCGACCACGTAGAGCGCGCCCTGGGGCGCCAGCATCGCGGCGGCGGCGCGCAGGAAGGCGCGGCCAAGTTCGGGGTCGGCGCTGCGGCCGGCGTGGAAGGGCGGATTGCAGATCACCGCGTCAAAGGCGTTCTCGGGGGCAAAGCGGGTGGCATCGGCCCAGTGGAACCGCGCGCGCGGGTCGGCCACGTTGATCCGCGCGCAGTCCAGCGCGGCATGGTCGGCCTCGATCAGGTGCATCTCGGCGATATCTGGGCTGGCCGCCAGCGCCCGGGCGGCCAGATAGCCCCAGCCCGCGCCCAGATCGGCCACCCGCCCCTTCAGCCCCGGCAGCGCGTCGGCCAGCAGGCACGAGGCGCGGTCGACGCCATCGGCAGAGAACACGCCGGGCAGGGTGACGAAGCCGCCCTCTATCGGCGCCGGCTCGGCGACGCGCCAATCGGCCATTGCATCGGGCGCCGCGCCAAACACGAAGAGCTTGCCATGGGCCTTGGCCAGCGGGGCGCCGACGTGGCCCCGCGCCCGGCAGGCCTTGAGCAGGCTGTCGATGCCGTCGGTCTTTTGCCCGTCGACGATCACCGGGCCGCCGCGGGTACGCGTCACGGCATCGGCCAGCAGGTCGCGCGCCTCGTCCTTGGCGCGCGGCAGGTAAAGGACGGCCAGCGCGCAATCGCCCTCGGGCACCGCCGCGACGCGATAGCCGCGCGCCGCCCAGGCGTCGTGATCGGGCTTTCGCCGCTGGACGATCCGCACCCGTTCGGCCGGCAGCGCGGTCAGGTCAGAGCCCGCGCCGGGATTGACCACGCAAATCGTGCCATCGGCGGGCAGCACGGCGGCACCGGAGGCGAGCGCAAGGGACAATCGGCTGTCGGCCATGGAGCGCGGGCGCGACGCCCTATTCCTTTTCCATGGTGCATTGCAGCGGGTGCTGGTGACGGCGGGCGAAATCCATTACCTGCGCCACCTTGGTCTCGGCCACCTCGAAGGAAAACACCCCCACCACCGCGACGCCCTTCTTGTGAACGGTCAGCATCAGCTCGAACGCCTGGGCGTGGCTCATGCCGAAAAACCGCTCCAGCACATGCACGACGAACTCCATCGGGGTGTAGTCGTCATTGAGCAGCAGCACCTTGTAAAGCGGCGGCCGCTGGGTCTTTGGCCGCGTTTTTGTGATCACCCCGGTTTCATCATCGGGGCGGTCCTCGCGGTCGGACATCATCAGCGGTCGGACGGTCAAGGCGTTCGGCTCCGGCAATCTGGGTGGTCTTGGGCTCGATCTGTTTATATATGCGAGGGCCGGGGTCTGAAAAGGGGCCTCAGCGTAGCATTGTCACGCGCGCCCCGCCGCAGGAGATGTTCATGACGGCCTCTGTCACCACCATCGGCTTCGACGCCGACGACACGCTCTGGCAGAACGAGCGCTTTTTCAAGATGACGCAAGAGCGATTCGCCACGCTTCTGGCCGAGTATGCCGAGCCCGATCACCTGTACGAGCGGCTGACCGAGGCCGAGCGGCGCAACCTCGGGCAGTACGGGTTCGGCATCAAGGGGTTCGTGCTGTCGATGATCGAAACCGCCATCGAGGTTACCGACGAGCGTGTCCCGTCCTCGGTGATCCACGAGCTTTTGCGCGCGGGCCAGGAGATGCTGAACCACCCGATCGAGCTGTTGCCCCATGCGCGCGACGCGGTCGAGGCGCTGGCGGCGTCCCACCGCATCGTGCTGATCACCAAGGGCGATTTGCTGGACCAGGAGCGCAAGCTCGCCCAATCGGGGCTGGGCGAGCTGTTCGACGGGGTCGAGATCGTGTCTGACAAGACCGCGCCGCGCTACGGCGAGATCTTTGGCCGCCACGGCGATGGGGCCGAACGGGCGATGATGGTTGGCAATTCACTGCGCTCCGACGTGATCCCGGCGCTGGACGCCGGCGCCTGGGGGGTGTTCGTGCCCCACGATCTGACCTGGGCGCTGGAACATGCCGAAGTGCCCCAAGACCACCCCCGGTTCCATGAACTGACCGATCTGGCCGGGCTGCCCGATCTGGTCGGGCGACTGGCCTGACATCTAGTGCACAGATGCCGGCCCGGCCCCATATCTGGACTGAAAGAACAGCTCAAAAACCCTTGAAAAGAATTGTTTTCTGCGCCTTTGGGGTGTGGTACTGTTAATCTAACAACCGACCGGGAAAACCCGGCGGAACGAGGCAGTGAAAAGGCAGGCAAGGTGCAAAACCTGGGGCGTACGGCCCGGATCGGGCTGATTTCCGTTTACTTCGCGGGTCTTGTGGCCCTCAGCGCAATCCAGGCGCAGGCAGCGCCCTATGCGGCGATGGTGATCGACGCGCGCAACGGCGAGGTGCTTCATTCGCGCAACGCCGACTCGCGGCTGCACCCGGCATCGCTGACCAAGATGATGACGCTTTACGTTGCCTTCGAGGCGGTGGAGAACGGCGAGATATCGCTTGACACCATGGTGCGCATTTCGAAAAAGGCCGCGGCCGAGCCGCCGTCCAAGCTGGGACTGCGCGCCGGGCAGCAGATCCGGTTCCGCTATCTCATCCGGGGCGCGTCGGTGAAATCGGCCAATGACGCGGCCACCGCCATCGCCGAGGCCATCGAGGGGTCCGAGGCCGCATTTGCCCGGCGCATGAACCGCACCGCCAAATCGCTGGGGATGACGCGGACGACCTTCAAGAACGCCCACGGCCTGACCGAAGCGGGGCACCTGTCGACCGCGCGCGACATGACCACGCTGGGGCGGCACCTCTTTTTCGACTACCCGCAATATTACAATCTCTTCTCACGCATTTCGACCGATGCGGGCATCCGCACGGTATCGAACACCAACCGCCGGCTGCTGGGCTCTTATCGCGGCGCGGATGGCATCAAGACCGGCTATACCCGCGCGGCGGGTTTCAACCTCGTCGCCTCGGCCGAGCGCGGCAACGAGCGGATCATCGCCACCGTCTTTGGGGGGCGCTCGTCGGCCACGCGCAACGCCCGCGTGGCCGAGTTGCTCGATCTCGGCTTTCAGCGCGCGCCGTCGCGCGTGGCGATGAAAAAGCCCCGCCGCCCGGCCTATGGCCACCATGTGGCCAGCGCCGATATCGCCGTCACCCGGTCGCCGCGGCCGGCGCCACGGCCCAGCGCGGCACCCGCCGCCGGCACTGTGATCGCCGCGCTTGAAGACGACATCCTGAAGGCCGTCGAAGAGGCCGCCACGGCCCCCGCGCCGACACCCACCGCACCGACGGCGACCGCCGCGGCCGTGCCTGTCGCCGTCGCGCCCAGGCCCCGCCCCGCCGCGCTGTCGCTTGCCAGCGCGCGCCCGACGGCCCAGGGCGCCGCCCAGCCCGACGCCGGGCAAGAGATCGTGACGCGCCTGTCGTCGTCCGGCGGGCGGCATTGGGGCATAAATGTCGGCCGCTACGGATCGCGCTACCAGGCCGAGAGGGTGCTTTTGAAAACCGCCCTGCGCGAGCTTGGCACGCTTGACGACGCGCTGCGCAAGGTGGTGCAGAACAGCCGCGGTTTCGAGGCCAATTTCGTGGGAATGACCGAGGATCAGGCTGCGCTGGCCTGCCGGCGGCTGAAGTCCCGCGGCGCGGAATGCCAGCTTTTCGGCCCGCGCTCCTGACAGGCGTCAGGGCTTGGGGTGGTCGTCCCACTCGTCGTTGAGTATCCGCCGGCTGTCGCCCTCCGGGTCGTCGAACTGGTTCGAGCGGAGCGCCCAGAAAAACGCCGCCAGTCCCAGCGCGCCGAGGCTGAGCGAGATCGGAATCAGATAGGCCAGCATCTCCATCGGTTCACCTCAGTCTGAGTGCGTTGAGCGACACGGTGATCGAAGAGGCCGACATCGCCAGCGCGGCGGCCAGCGGCGTGGCAAAGCCCGCCAGCGCGATCGGCACGGCGATCATGTTGTAAAGCGCCGCGATGGCAAAGTTCTCATGAATGCGGCGGGTCGCCTTTTTCGCCGTGGTCGCTGCCTCGGCGATGGGGGCCAGGTCTTGCCCCAATAGCACGATATCAGAGGCCACCCGCGCGGCATCGAGGGCCGTGGCCGGCGAGATCGAGACATGGGCGGCGGCCAGCGCCGCAGTGTCGTTCAGCCCGTCGCCCACCATCAGCACCCGCCTGCCGCCGCGGCTGAGCGCGGCCACGGCCTCGGCCTTTTCCTCTGGCAGGGCACCGGCGATCCATTCGGAAATGCCCAGCCGGCCGGCCAGATCGGCCACCGGCGCCTCGGCATCGCCCGACAAGAGCCGCACCTCGAGCCCCCGCGCGCGCAGCGCGGCCACGGCCTCTTGGGCGCCGGGCCGCAGCCTGTCGGCAAAGGTGAACTCGATCGGGGCCCCCTGCCCCACGCGCAACCAGGCGGCGGTCTCGGGGCCGGCCTCGGCGCCCAGCCAGGCGGCGCGGCCAAACCGCACTATCTGCCCGCCAAGCCGCCCCTCGACGCCGTGCCCCGGCACCTCGTGCACGTCGGTCAGCGGCGCGGGATGGATGCCGGCCTTGCGCGCGGCCTCGGCCAGCGCCTTGGCCAGCGGGTGCGCGGACGGACCGGCGAGCGCCAGCGCGATTTCCAGCTCGCGCCGCGGATGGTTGCCCAGGTTGGTGGGCTCGGGCGTGCCCAGGGTCAGCGTGCCTGTCTTGTCGAAGACAACGGTGTCGATCTCGGCCAGCCGCTCCAGCGCCGTGCCGTCCTTGATCAGCATTCCCTTCTTGAACAGCCGCCCGGAGGCCGCGGTGGTCACCGCCGGGACGGCGAGGCCCAGCGCGCAGGGGCAGGTGATGATCAGCACCGCCACGGCGATATTCAGCGCCAGCCGTACGTCACCGCCAGTGCCGGCCAGCCAGCCGAGGAAGGCCGCCAGCGCCAGCAGATGCACCCCCGGCGCGTAGATGCGCGCGGCCCGGTCGGCCAGCGACGTGTAGCGGTTTTTCGAGCTTTCGGCGACGGCCACAAGGTCGGCCATGCGGTGCAGCGAGCTGTCTTCGCCAGCCGCCGTCACCGTGACCGAAAGAGGCCCGGTAAGGTTGACCTCGCCCGCGCTCAGCCGGGCGCCGGGGCCGGCAAAGGCTGGCAGCGTCTCGCCCGTCAGCAGCGAGCGGTCGATTTCCGACTGGCCCTCGGCCACCACCCCGTCGACGGGCACCCGCGCGCCCGGTTTCACCAGTACCACGTCGCCCACGGCGATTTGCGAGATGGCGACGGTTTCCTCCTGCCCGTCGGCGGCGCGGCGCAGCGCGCGGGGCACCTCGAGCGCGGCCAGTTCCTCGGCCGCCGAGCGCGCCACGGCGCGGGTGCGGTGGTCGAGATAGCGGCCCGCCAGCAGGAAGAAGGTCAGCGACAGCGCGGCGTCGAAATAGGCGTGCGGCCCGTGCTGGGCAGTCTCGTACAGCGACATGCCGGCGGCCAGCAGGATCGCCAGCGAAATCGGCACATCCATGTTGAGGCGCGCGTGTTTCAGCACCGACAGGGCGTTGCGAAAGAACGGCTGGGCAGAAAAGGCGATGGCCGGCAGGGCGATGGCCGCCGAGATCCAGTGGAACATGTCGCGCGTCGCGTCGCTGGCCCCCGACCAGACGGCGACCGACAACAGCATGACGTTCATCATGGCGAAGCCCGACACGGCGATGCGCATCAGGATATCGCGGCCCGCCTTGTCGGTGGCGGTGGCGGCGATGATGCCGGGGTCGAGTTCGTGCGCCTCATAGCCGACCCGGTCGAGCACGGCGATCAGGTCGTCGGCGGTCGTGTCGGGCTCGGCCTCGACCGCCACGCGCTTGAGCGTAAGGTTGACGCGCGCCTCGCGCACGCCGGGCATCGCGTTCAGCGCCCGTTCCACCGCCGCGATGCAGCCCGCGCAATGGATCGTCGGCAGCGAGAGGAAAAGCTGCGCCTTGTCGGGTGCCCTGCCCTCGGCCAGCTCTTCGGCAGCGGGCGCGACGGCGCAGGCGGGGCAGGCGGCCGGTCGGGAGGTTTCGATGCTGCCCATGGGCCTAGCCCCTCACGTAAAGCTCCAGGCGCTGGCGGAACAGGGTGCCGTCGGGCGCCTCGGCCTCCAGCCGGATGTTCCAGTAACCGGGCGCCAGGTCGACCGGGGCGGAAAAATCGCCCGCGTAGCCGCTGAAATCCGGCGCCTGGTCCTGTTGCACGTTGGTCGCGCGGCCCACGGTCGCGTCGAGCCGGGCCACATCGACCGCGCGGCCGGCCATGTCGGTGAAGGTGATCCTGAGCACCCCGTCCTCGTAGCGCGGCGCCACCTGCCAGCCCAGCGCCTCTTGCGCGTTGCGGGCGGCGTCGAATTTCTGGCTGGCGACGTAGCTGTTGTCGACCTCCAGGCCGGGGAAGGTGCTGACCGCCTGGAAGGCCAGCGTCAGGTTGACCCCGATCACGACAGCGAAGGCCGTGACCGTGATGATCAGCACGTGGCGCCCGGTGAGTTTTCTCTCGCTCATTTCCCCGTTCCGGTTCCGTTGAAGACGGTATCGGCAAAGGCGCGGTCGTCACCCTCGATATCGTGCAGCCAGATGCGCAGCTCGGTGCGCGGGGCCGTGGCGGCGTCGCTGCCGGCCGGCGCCACGACATAGACGCGCTGCAATTCGCTGGCGTCGGGCGGGACCGAGACGAGGCCGGTCTCGGCGCCCTCGACCTGGACGCTGAACACGTCGTTCGGGGTCACGCCGATCTGGAACCAGCGGTCTTCGCCGAACTTGTTGCGAACGCGCACCTCGTAGACGTTGCGGATCGAGCCGTCGGGCAGCGTCACGTAGATCGGGTTGCGCACCGGCGACACGGTCAGGTCGATTTCCGAGCGGATGAACAGCGCGACGACAAGGCCGACACCGACCGCCGCCCAGAGAACGGTGTAAAGGATGGTGCGGAAACGGAAGACATGCTTCCAGATCGGTTTGGGCGCGTGGCCCGCGCGTTCGCGCGCCTCATCGGACAGGGCGATGTAGTCGACCAGGCCGCGCGGCTTGCCGATCTTTTCCATCACCTCGTCGCAGGCGTCGATGCACAGCCCGCAGGTGATGCAGGCCAGTTGCTGCCCGTCGCGGATGTCGATGCCCATGGGGCAGACATTCACGCAGGCATAACAGTCGATGCAGTCGCCCAGCACCTCGGCCCCCGCGGCCTTGCGATGCTTGCCGCGCGGCTCGCCGCGCCAGTCACGATACCCGATGGTGATGGTATCCTCGTCCATCATCGCGGCCTGGATACGCGGCCAGGGGCACATGTAGATGCAGACCTGTTCGCGCATGAGCCCGCCGAAGGCGAAGGTGGTCAGCGTCAGAACAAGGATGGTGGTGTAGGCCACCGGGTGCGCCTGAAGCGTCACAAGGTTCCACAAAAGCGTCGGCGCATCGGCGAAGTAGAACACCCACGCCCCGCCCGTGCCGACGGCGATCAGCAGCCACAGCATCCACTTGGTCAGCCTCAGCCGGGTCTTGCGGCCATCCCACTTGGCGTTCCACAGCCTGACGCGCTTGTTGCGGTCGCCCTCGACCCAGCGCTCGACCAGGATGAAGAGGTCGGTCCAGACGGTCTGCGGGCATGTATAGCCGCACCAGACCCGTCCCAGCGCCGAGGTGAACAGGAAGAGGCCGAGACCCGCCATGATCAGAAGGCCCGCGACGAAGTAGAATTCGTGCGGCCAGATCTCGATCCAGAAGAAGAAGAAACGCCGGTTGGCCAGATCGATCAGCACCGCCTGGTCGGGCATGTTGGGGCCGCGGTCCCACCGGATCCAGGGCGTGAGGTAGTAGATACCCAGCGTCACGGCCATGATCCACCACTTCAGATTGCGGAACTTGCCGGAAACACGCCGCGGAAAGATCGGTTCGCGGGCGGAATAGAGGCGATCGGGGGGCTGGTCTGTCGAGCTCACAAGCTCACTCCGTTCAGGATCGGGACTGGTCGGCCGGCCCCGGGCGCCAGGGCCGCGCTGTGTGACGCATGGTGTGGTGATAGACCGCACCCGGCGGGAATGAAAGCGGCGGGCCGATCACATATCGCGGCGGGACGCTTCGGGAAAAGGGGTATGGGCAGCTTGGGCTGGACGGGCGACTTAGAATAAGTATAGATAGACACCGACCCCCTTGGAAACGCGCGAACAGGACGGGGGCCGGTGCCATCGACCGGGGGCCTTGCGGCCCCCGGAAGTCGTTGTGTCACTCGCCGCCGCCACGGGTATGAACGTACACTGCAACCGCTCGGCGCTCGGCCTCGGACAGACGCTCGGCGTGCGAGGGCATGATCCCGAAACGCGCATACCGGACCGTCTCGGTCAGCGTTTCGACATCGCCCCCGTATAGCCAGATCGCATCGGTCAGGTTCGGGGCGCCCTGATAGCGGTCTCCAGTGCCGTCCTCCATGTGGCAGGCTGCACAGTTATCGAGGAATACCGTTTCTCCGGCGCTTGCCAATGCGGCATCGTGTTCCTGCCCCGAAATTTGCCGGACATACTGCACGACCGAGTCGATTTCCTCGTCGGTCAGGTAGTCGTCGCCGAAGGCCGGCATCTGCGACCAGCGCGCGTCAGGGTCGTCTTCGTTCCGGATGCCGTGGGTGACCGTGTAGTAGATCTCCTCAAGCGTGCCGCCCCACAGCCAGTCGGGGTCGATCAGGCTGGGATAGCCCGAGGCCTGAACACCGGCCGCGCCTGAGCCGTGGCATTGCGCGCAATAGGTCTTGAACACCGCGTCGCCGCCCTGGACGGCGTAATTGTAAAGCGCATCGTCGGCACGGATCGCTTCCATGTCGAGCTCGACCGACTCCAGCTGGGCGACGAGATCGGCGTTCATTTCGGCGACTTTCTGGATTTCCTTTTCCACGTTTTCACGGGTCGAGTAGCCCAGAAGGCCCGGTGTCGCGCTCTTGACCAGCGGCCAGGCCGGGTAAAGCACCATGTAGACCAGCGCGTAAAGGATGCAGGCGTAGAAGGTCCACAGCCACCAGCGCGGCAGCGGATTGTTGTACTCCTCGATCCCGTCCCATTGGTGGCCGGTGGTTTCCACCTCGTCCGGGTCTCTTTTGTCGTTCGCGCTCATTTCCGCGCCTCCTTGTTGGAAGTCGCACCGTCATGGGTCGTCTCGGTGCGGGCGGGTTTGTCGTCGTGACGGAAGGGGATGTTCGCACTGTCCCGGTGTTGGGGCGTGCTGCCCGGGCGGAACACCCAGACAACCACGCCCACGAAGAACACCGTCAGGGCCAGCAACGCCCAGCTGTCGGCGAAGTGGCGCATGGCGGAATATGTGTCCATTGCGTCCTCTTACCGGCTCGCGTCAGGCTCGAAGGTCGAAAAGTCGACCAGCGTCCCCAGCATCTGCAGATAGGCAATCAGCGCGTCCATCTCCGAGATGCCGTCATTTCCGTCGAAGTTGCGCACCTGCGCGCCCGGGTACCGTTCGAGCAGACCGTCCACGCCATCGGCGAAGGGGTCGATCTGGGCCTGGAAATCCGTCCTGGCGTTTTCCAGCATCTCCTCGGTATAGGGCACGCCCACCATCACGTGGGTGCGCATCAGGTCCCCGATGTATTCGCCGTCGAGCATCCGGTTTTCGAGGAAGGCGTATTTCGGCATGACCGACTCGGGCACCACCGATTGCGGGTCGCGCAGGTGCTGCACGTGCCAGTCATCCGAATACCGCCCGCCCAGGCGGGCAAGGTCCGGCCCCGTCCGCTTGGACCCCCATTGGAACGGATGGTCGTACATCGACTCCGCCGCGAGAGAGTAGTGGCCGTAGCGCTCCACCTCGTCGCGCATCGGGCGCACCATCTGGCTGTGGCAGACATAGCACCCTTCGCGGATGTAAACGTCGCGCCCGGCCAACTCCATCGGCGAGTAGGGCCGCACGCCCTCGACCTCCTCGATCGTGTTTTCGAGGTAGAAGAGCGGCGCGATCTCGACCAGACCGCCGACGGTGACAACCAGGAAGCTGAACACCAGAAGCAGCGAGGCGTTCTTCTCTAGGATCTTGTGTTTATCGAGAATTGCCATTGCTCGGCTCCTTATTCAGCCGGAGCCGCGACGGGCGCCGCCTGGCGGGCGGGCGAGGATGTCGCGGTTTTCCAGAGGTTGTAGCACATGATCAGCGCGCCGGTGACGTACATCGCCCCGCCCGCGGCGCGAACCACGTACATCGGGAACTTGGCGTCCACGGTGTCGGCAAAGCTGTTCACCAGGAAGCCCTGGGCGTCGACTTCACGCCACATCAGGCCTTCCATGATGCCGGTCACCCACATCGACGCCGCGTAGAGAACGATGCCGATCGTGGCCAGCCAGAAGTGCCAGGATACCATCGCGGAGGAGTAGAGCCGCTCCTTGTTCCAAAGCCGCGGGGCCAGGAAGTAGAGCGCACCGAAGGTGATCATGCCGTTCCAGCCCAGAGCACCGGAATGCACGTGGCCGATCGTCCAGTCGGTGTAATGCGACAGCGAATTGACCGCCTTGATCGACATCATCGGACCTTCGAAGGTCGACATGCCGTAGAAGCCGATCGAGACCACCATCATCCGGATGATCGGGTCGGTCCTGAGCTTGTCCCAGGCGCCCGACAGCGTCATCAGGCCGTTGATCATGCCGCCCCACGAGGGCATCCATAGCATGATCGAGAACACCATCCCCAGCGTCGAGGCCCAGTCGGGCAGCGCGGTGTAGTGCAGGTGGTGCGGACCGGCCCAGATATAGAGGAAGATCAGCGCCCAGAAGTGGATGATCGACAGCTTGTAGCTGTAGACCGGGCGTTCCGCCTGTTTCGGCACGAAGTAGTACATCATCCCCAGGAAGCCCGCGGTCAGGAAGAAACCCACCGCGTTATGGCCGTACCACCACTGGGTCATGGCATCCTGCACGCCGGCGAAGAGCTGCACAGACTTGGAGCCGAAGAGCGACACCGGAATGCTGAGGTTGTTGACCACGTGCAGCATCGCGATGGTCACGATGAAGCTGAGGTAGAACCAGTTGGCGACGTAGATGTGCTTTTCCTTGCGCTTCAGGATCGTGCCGAAGAACACCGCGAGGTAGACGACCCAGACGATGGTCAGCCACCAGTCGACATACCATTCGGGCTCGGCGTATTCCTTGGACTGGGTCGCGCCCAGCAGATAGCCGGTGGCCGCAAGGACGATGAACAGCTGATAGCCCCAGAACACGAACCATCCCGCGTTCCCGCCCCACAGGCGCGCGGCCGACGTTCGCTGGACCACGTAGAAAGAGGTTGCGATCAACGCATTGCCACCAAAGGCAAAAATCACCGCCGACGTGTGCAGCGGCCGCAGGCGCCCAAAGTTGGCATAGCCCTGCGCCCATTCGAAATTGAGCTGAGGAAAGGCCAGCTGGCTGGCGATGAACGTGCCCGCGATAAAGCCCACCACGCCCCAAAAGGCCGTGGCAATGACGCCTGCGCGGATGACGTCGTCCATATAGGCGGTCGTATCGACGACCGGCTTGGCTTCGCCCATGCGGCGCAGCGTGTAAACCATCATACCGGCCGCGACGAGCATGATGATCAACGCATGCACGAGGTAGGCCATGTCGCGCGCATAGTTCGCAGCGATTGCGGCGCAAACCGCGATCACGCCGAACATGGCGACCTTAGCGTAGTCCCACATTTCGGAGTATCCCTTTGTACTTCAGAGCCGAATGCACTCGGCCGACTCCCTCACGACACCGTGACGTATCCAATCGTATGCAGAAATGCGCATTGATCCAAGTCAAGCCTTGCTGGAATAGTTCCAAAACGAAGTTGATCAAGGTCAAAGCCCCGCGAATCCTCATAGCCCTACTGTGCCGGGTGACGTCACCCCGACGGGAAGGAGGCCCTTTCGTGGAGTACAAGACCATTCTCACCATCCTCACCGATACCGATCTCAAGGAATCGGCGTTGGAGCCGGCGATAACCCTCGCCCGGCGCGAGGACGCGCATCTCGACGTATTGTGCCTGGGCGTCGATCGCACCCAGACCGGATACTACTACGCCGGCACCAACGCCTTCATTCAGCAGGAGACCCTGCAAAAGGCTCAGGAGGATTCTGAAGCGATGGAGACCGCGGTCAAGGCGCGGCTCGATCACGAAGGCATCGCGTGGGCGTGCGAGGCCGCGGTAGCGCAGATCGCGGGTCTCAGCCATCTGGTGGCTCAGCGTTCGCGGTTTTCCGATCTTGTGGTGATGCCGCGCCCCTACGGCGAAGGCCGCGGGATCGAGGACGAGGCCGCGGTCGAGGCGGTGTTGTTCGATGGGCACGCGCCGCTTCTGATCGTCCCCGAGGGCTCTGACACCGCCAATATCGGCCAGAAGATCGTCGTCGCGTGGAACATGAGCGCCGAGTCGCTGGCCGCGATCAAGCAGTCCCGGCCTCTGCTGAAAGCCGCCGAGGCGGTGAACATCGCGGTGATCGACCCGCCCCAGCACGGCGCCGACCGGTCGGACCCGGGCGGCGCGCTGTCGCAAATGCTGTCGCGGCACGGGGTCAAGGCGGAAATTTCTGTTCTGGCCAAGACCATGCCCCGCGTGTCCGACGTGCTGCGCCGCCACGCGCAGGACATCGAGGCGGACCTGATCGTGATGGGCGCCTACGGCCATTCGCGGTTCCGCGAGGCGATCCTCGGCGGCGCGACCCGTCACATGCTGGAATTTACCGAAGTGCCGGTGCTGATGGCCCACTGACGCCCCCGGCGCCTTGCCCGCGGCGGGGCGCCGGCGATCAGGTCGGCAGACCGCCGTCGGCGTCGTCGCCGGTTTCGCCCAGCAGGCGGTCGAAATCGGGGACGGTGACGTGGCGCTTGCCCTCCAGCACGATCACCCCGTCGCGTTTGAGCGCCGAGATCTGCCGGCTGACGGTTTCAAGCGTGAGCCCGAGGTAATCGGCCATCGCCTCGCGCGTAAGCGGCAGGTCGAACACGATCTTGCGGCGCGTGGTCGCAAGCTTGAGCGAGGCGTCGCGGCGCGCGATGATCGCCAGCAGGCTGGCGATCTTTTCGCGCGCGGTCTTGCGCCCCAGCAGCAGCATCCATTCGCGCGCCGCATCCAGTTCGTCCAGCGTCATCTCCAAAAGCCGCTGGCCGATATGGGGGGTGTGCGCCATCATCTCTTCGAACGGCTTCTTGCGAAAGCAGCACATGGTCAGCGTGGTGGTCGCGATCACGTCGTAGGCGGCGATCTCGCGCCCCGGCCGGCCGACGAAATCCGACGGCAACAACAGGCCCACCATCTGGGTGCGACCATCTTCCATGGTCTGGCTCAGGGTGGCGATTCCTTCGACCACAGAGGCGACGAAATCCATCCGGTCGCCCGACCAGATCACGGTCTGGCCGGCCTCGAAGGTCCGGTAGAACTTCATTTCCTCAAGTTCGCGCAATTCGTCGGTTTCGCAACGCGCGCAGACGGCGCGATGTCGAATGGGACAATCGGCGCAGTCATGATTCTTAATGAAGGGTTCGCTCAGAGCCATGGCGCCGGTGTTTTGACTTCGATCAAGGTTGCGATCCGTTGGTCGGCTAAACGTAGAACAATGAGCACCGAATCGCAACTCACGCGTCTCGGTCTATTCGATGCGCGCGTGCCACGGTACACCAGTTACCCAACGGCACCACATTTCTCGGCATCGGTAGATGACGGAGACTTCACCGGGTGGGTCGACCAGATCGCACCCGGTTCGCGGATATCGCTGTATATCCATGTGCCGTTCTGCCGCCGGCTGTGCTGGTTCTGCGCCTGCCGCACGCAGGGCACCCGCTCGGACGCGCCGGTTCGCGCCTATCTCGATACGCTGAAATCCGAGATCGCGATGCTGGGCCGCCGGCTGCCCGAGGGCGTGACATTGTCGCGCCTGCACTGGGGCGGGGGCACGCCGACGCTGTTGGCGGCCGACATGATGCAGGAGCTGACCGAATCGATTTTCGCCATCGCGCCGATGCACGAAGAGGGCGAATTCTCGGTCGAGATCGATCCCAACGAGATCGACGAGGCCCGGCTCGACGTGCTGGCCGGCGCGGGGATGAACCGCGCCTCGATCGGCATCCAGGACTTCGATCCGCAAATCCAGTCGGTCATCGGGCGGATCCAGAGCTATGACGTGACGCGCGACGCGGTCGACATGATCCGCGCCAAGGGCATCGACAGCCTGAATGCCGATATCCTCTACGGCCTGCCGCACCAGTCGAACGAGCGGATCGCGGAATCGGTGCAGAAGCTGCTGTCGCTCTCGCCAGACCGGGTGGCGCTCTACGGCTATGCGCATGTGCCGTGGATGGCGCGGCGCCAGTCGATGATCCCGGCCGAGGCACTGCCCAGCCCCGAGACGCGGCTCAAGCTCTACGAGACCGCCAAGAAGCTGTTCTTGTGGGACGGCTACCGCGAGATCGGCATCGACCACTTCTCGCGCCCCGAGGACGGGCTGGCGGTGGCGCTGGATGCGGGCGAATTGCGCCGCAACTTCCAGGGCTACACCGACGACACCGCGCCGGCGCTTATCGGCCTCGGCGCCTCGTCGATCTCGAAGTTTCCGCAGGGCTACGCCCAAAACCTCAGCGGGACATCCGACTACACCGCGCGCATCCGCGACGGGCGCTTTGCCACCGGCCGCGGCCATGTCTTCACCCATGAAGACAACATGCGGGCGCGGATGATCGAGCAGTTGATGTGCGAGTTCCGCATCGACACCGCCGAGATCACCGAGACGTTCGGGATCTCCAAGCCCGATCTGAACGCGATGTTCCAGGAGGTGGCCGACGCCTTCCCCGGCTTCGTGGACGTGACCAACGACGGCCTTTCCATCCCCGAGGCGGGCCGGCCACTCACGCGAATGATCGCACGGGGCTTCGACGCGTACGACCTGTCGAAGGCCGGGCACAGCTCGGCGATCTGATCCTCAGGCGGCGCCCGGGGCTGGGGCAGCCCCGGGCACGCCAAAGGCAGCCTGCATCAATGTGCGGGTGTATTCGGTTTTCGGCGCGTCGAATATCTCGTCCGCCGAGCCGGATTCGACGATATCCCCCTGACGCATCACGACCATCTTGTGGCTGAGCGCGCGCACCACGCGCAAATCGTGGCTGATAAAGAGATAGGCCAGGTCGTATTTCCGCTGAAGATCGCGCAACAGCTCGACGATCTGAACCTGCACCGTCATGTCCAGCGCCGAGGTCGGCTCGTCCAGCACCAGCAGCCGCGGGCGCAGGATCATCGCGCGGGCGATGGCGATACGCTGGCGCTGGCCGCCCGAAAATTCGTGCGGGTAGCGGTGCATCATCTCGGGGGCGAGGCCGACCTCGGTCAGCATCTGCGCGACCTCCTCGCGCTTGGAATGCCCCGGTTCGACCCCGTGCACGCCCAGACCCTCGGCCACGATCTGTTCGACCGTCATGCGCGGGCTGAGACTGCCGTAAGGGTCCTGAAACACGATCTGCATGTCGCGGCGCAGCGGCCTGAGCTGGCGCGACTTCCACCCCTGGATGTCGCGGCCCTGGAACACGATGCGCCCGTCGGAGGACAGAAGGCGCATGATCGCCAGCGCCAGCGTCGTCTTGCCGGAACCGGATTCGCCCACAACCCCCAGCGTCTCGCCCGCATGTACCGAGATGTCGGCGTCGTTCACCGCCTTCACGTGGCCCACCGTGCGCCGCAAGAGACCCTTTTGAATGGGAAACCAGACGCGCAGACCCTCGGTCGTCACGATCTCGGGTGCGTCGGGCTTGACCGCGTCGGGCCCGCCCACCGCCTCGGCCGCCAACAGCATTTTGGTGTAGGGGTGCTGGGGGGTCTGGAATATCGTCTCGGTCGGTCCGCTTTCGACGATCTCGCCATCCTTCATCACGCAGACCTTGTCGGCGATGCGGCGCACGACGCCCAGATCGTGGGTAATGAAAAGCAGGCTCATGTTCTCTTCGCGCTTGAGCTCGGCCAGCAGTTCGAGGATCTGCGCCTCGATGGTCACGTCCAGCGCGGTGGTGGGTTCGTCTGCGATCAGGAGGTCAGGGCCGTTGGCCAGCGCCATGGCGATCATCACCCGCTGCCGCTGGCCGCCAGACAACTGGTGCGGATAGGCGTTCAGCCGGCTTTCTGGGTCGCGGATGCCGACCTTGTGCAGCAGTTCCAGAATGCGCGCCTGCGCGGCCGAACCGGTCAGCCCCTGGTGCAGAGCCAGGCTTTCGCCCAGCTGCTTTTGCAGGGTGTGCAGCGGGTTGAGCGAGGTCATCGGCTCCTGGAAGATGAAGCTGATATCGTCGCCCCGCACATCCCTGAGCCGTGCCTCGGAGGCGCCGATCATCTCTTCACCCTCGTAGGTGATCGAGCCTGTGACAGTCGCGCTGCCCGGCAGCAGCGACACGGTAGAAAGCGCCGTGACCGACTTGCCCGAGCCGGATTCGCCCACCAGCGCCACGGTCTCGCCGCGCCCCACCTCGAAGCTGACGCCCTTGACCGCGGGCATGTCCCGCCCGTCCTGCCGGAAGCTGACCGAGAGGTTATCGACCTTCAGAACCGCGCTCATTGGAACGTCTTCCTCGGGTCGAAGGCATCGCGCACGCCCTCGAAGATGAACACCAGAAGCGACAGCATGATGGCGAAGGTGAAGAACGCGGTGAAGGCCAGCCAGGGCGCCTGGAGGTTCTGCTTGGCCTGAAGGGTCAGCTCGCCCAGCGACGGCGCCGAAGAGGGCAGGCCAAAGCCGAGAAAGTCGAGGCTGGCCAGCGTACCGATGGTGCCGGTGATGATGAAGGGCAGCAGGGTCAGCGTGGCCACCATGGCGTTGGGCAGCATGTGGCGGAACATGATGGTCCAGTTGGAAACACCCAGCGCCCGTGCCGCGCGCACGTATTCGAAATTGCGCGCGCGCAGAAACTCTGCCCGCACCACGCCCACCAGCGCCGGCCAGCCGAAGAGCGCGGTCAGAAACACCAGCAGCCAGAAACTTCGCCCCAGCACGGCGAAGAGAATGATGATGATGTAAAGCTGCGGGGTAGAGGTCCAGATCTCGATGACGCGCTGGAACACAAGGTCGACCCAGCCGCCGAAAAAGCCTTGCACGGCCCCGGCGACCACCCCGATCAGCGAGGCGATGGTGGTGACCATCAGCGTGAACAGGATCGACAGGCGGAAGCCGTAGATCACCCGCGCCACCACGTCGCGCGCGGTGTCGTCGGTGCCCAGCAAATGCTCGTCATCGGGCGGCGAGGGCGCGGTGCCCTCGATGTCGTTGACGGTGGAATAGCTGTAGGGGATCGGCGGCCATATGAGGCGGCCCTTCTCGATTTCCTCGCCGTCGATTACCCCGTCCTCGGCATCCTCGATCAGCTCTTCGGGATAGTCCCAGCAATCCAGCACGCCACCGGTGACGATCAGGCATTGCACCTCGACGTCGCGGTAGACGGCCTCTGTGCGCAGGTCGCCGCCAAAGGCGGTTTCCGGGTAGAAACTGTAGATCGGAAAGAAGCTCTCGCCGCGATACTGCACGTAGATCGGCCTGTCATTGGCGATCACCTCGGCGAAAAGCGACAGGCCGAAGAGGATGGAAAAGATGATCAGCGACCAGTAGGCGCGGCGGTTGCGCTTGAAATTGCGCCAGCGGCGCTGGTTGAGGGGCGAGAGGGTGAACATGCGCTCAGGTCTCCCGGCTTTCGAAATCGATCCGGGGGTCGACCAGCACATACATCAGGTCGGACAACAGCCCGACAAGCAGCCCGATCAGGCCGAACACGTAAAGCGTGGCGAAGATCACCGGGTAATCGCGCGCCACCGCCGCCTCGAAGCCCAGCCGCCCCAGCCCGTCGAGCGAAAAGATCGTCTCGATAATGATCGACGAGCCGAAGAAAACACTGATGAAAAGGCCGGGAAAGCCCGCGATGATGATCAGCATCGCGTTGCGAAAGACATGGCCGTAAAGCACCGCCCCCTCGCCCAGCCCCTTGGCCTTTGCGGTGATGACGTACTGCTTCTTGATCTCGTCCAGGAACGAATTCTTGGTCAGAAGCGTCAGCGTGGCAAAGCTGGAGATCGTCGAGGCCAGCACCGGAAGCGTGATGTGCCAGAAATAATCGCCGATCTTGCCCAGAAGGCTGAGATCGTCGAAGTTGTCCGACGCCAGCCCCCGCAGCGGGAACCATTGCAGGTACGACCCGCCGGCAAACACCACCAGCAGCAGCACCGCGAACAGAAAGCCGGGGATCGCGTAGCCCACGATGATCGCGCCGCTTGTCCAGGTGTCGAAGGGCGAGCCGTCCTTCACCGCCTTTCGGATGCCCAGCGGGATCGAGACAAGATAGGCGATCAGCGTCGACCACAGCCCCAGCGTGATCGAGACCGGCATCTTTTCCAGCACCAGGTCGACCACCGAGATCGAGCGGAAATAGCTCTCGCCGAAATCGAAGCGGGCGTAGTTCCAGATCATGTTGAGGAACCGCTGCAACGGGGGCTTGTCAAAGCCGAACTCGCGCTCGAGCTCTTCGATGAACTCGGGCGGCAGGCCGCGGGCGCCCACGTAATCGCTATCGCCGGCCTGGATGGTCTCGCCCACGTCGCCGCCGCCGGCGATGCCCTGAAACACGTCGCCCTCGCCCTCGAGCTGGGCAATGATCTGTTCGATCGGACCGCCCGGCACGAACTGGGTGAGCGTGAAATTGATGATCATGATCCCCAGGAGCGTGGGGATAATCAGCAGCAATCGCCGAAGGATATAGGCGCCCATGGGGTGTGTTCTGCTCGCTTTTCTACCGGATCGCGCCGGCGGCCCTTAGGTCTTTGGCCTTTTCCGCGTTGTACCACCAGAAATCGAGATTTCCCAGCGCGTAGGGCGGCAGGGGCTCGGGATGCTCGTACATGTCGTAATAGGCGACGGTGTGCGTATCCTTGAACCATTGCGGCACCCAGAAGCGTTTGGACCGCAGCACCCGGTCGAGCGCCTTGACCGAGACGGTCAGCTCTTCGTCGCTGGTCGCATCGAGCACCGTGTCGATCAGCCGGTCCACCGCCGGGTCCTTCAACCCCATCAGGTTGAAGACAGAGCTATCGGCGGTTTCCGACCCGAAATACTGGCGCAGACCAGAGCCGGGAACGTAATCCATCGGGAATTGCGTCGTGACGATGTCGAAATCGTAGGACCGTTCGCGGTTGGTCGCCTGGGCGTTGTCCACCCGTGTATGCACCGCGTCGATGCCGATCCTTTGCAGGTTTTCCACATAGGGGTTGATCACCCGGTCGAAGGTTTGGCTGTCGTTGAGGAACTCGACCTTGAGGGTCTTGCCGTCCTTGCGGCGCATCCCGTCGTCGCCAACCACCCAGCCGGCCTCTTCGAGCAGCGCCGACGCCTTGCGCAGATTGCGGCGGTCGAGCTGCCGGTCGCCCGATTCCGGCGCCATCACCGCCGGTTCCGTCAGGATCGTCTCAGGCAGCAGACCCTCGGCCACCAGCGGCTGCAAAATCGCGATCTCCGCCTCGCCGGGCACGCCCTCGGCGGCAAGGTGGCTGTTTTCCCAGAAGGAATGGATGCGCTCGTAGAGACCGTAAAACAGCTTTTCGTTGGACCATTCGAAATTGAACATCAGCCCGATCGCCTCGCGCACCCGCGGGTCCTGCAACTGGGGCCGGCGCAGGTTGAAGACGAAGCTTTGCCCTGTGGCAAGGCTGCCATCGGGCAGCGACACCCGTTGCACCCAGCCCTCTTGCACCGCGGGGAATTCGTACCCGGTGGCCCAGCTCTTTGACGACGCCTCGTTGCGGAAGCTGTAGGTGCCGCCCTTGAAGCCCTCGAAGGCGGCGTTGTAGTCGGCGTAATACTCGATGCGGATGCGGTCGAAATTGCTGCGCCCGACATTGATCGGCAGATCGGCGCCCCAGTAATCGGGGTCGCGGGCGTAGACGATGGTCTGGCCAACGTCGAGCTCCTGCAAGACGTAGGGCCCCGAGCCGAGGAGCGGCTCAAGGCTGCTTTCCTCGAAGTCGCGGCCGCTGTCCAGGTAATGGGCCTTGGAAAAGATCGGAAGGCTGCCGACCAGTTGCGGCAGGTCGCGGGTGGGCACGCCGTCGGCAAAGGTGAATTTCACCCGGTGCTCGTCCAGCGCCTCGGCGCGCTCCACCTGGCCGCGCAGTTGCACGCGGAAACTGGGCAGGCCCTTGTCGCGGAACAGCTCGAAGGAAAACACCACGTCCTCGGCGGTCAGCGGGCTGCCGTCGGAAAACCGCGCCTCGGGGCGGATGTCGAAGATCGCCCAGGACCGGTCATCGGGGTATTCGACCGCCTCGGCCAGCAGGCCATAGGCCGCGCCCACCTCGTCGGCGGTGCCCGACAGAAGCGACTCGAAGAACACCGTGGCCAGCCCGCCGGCACGGCCCTTGGTGGTGTAGGGATGCATCGAGTCGAACGATCCGAAGGCCCAGACCGAGATCTCGCCGCCTTTGGGCGCGTCGGGATTGACGTAGTCGAGATGGGCGAAATCGGCCGGGTATGCCAGATCGCCGAAGGTGGAGATGCCGTGCGCCCGTGTCACGCCATCCTGTGCAACCGCCACCGACGCCCAGAGCGCCAGCAACAGCGCCCCCAGAACGGTCCATGGCCTGATGTCGGGCAGGCTCATCGCGGCGGCGCGGGCCGAACGGCACTCTTTCATGGCGTCACTCCCCTGTATCTGCCGGGGCGAATGCCCGGCCTTCCTTGGGATGTAAGCTAAAGAGCGCGAGGTCGAGTGTTCAAGTTGAGAATATGTGAGCGAAGCGCGAGCAGGCCCGCAAAAGGGCGGCGCCCGCCGGGCGCGCCCCCGTTTCAACGCGTCCGGAGGATCAGCTGCCCTCGGCCTGAAGATAGGCGATCACGTCGGCGCGGTCCTCGGGCTTTTGCAGCCCGGCAAAGCTCATCGACGTGCCCGGCGCATAGGCCTTGGGGTTTTCGAGGAACGCGTACAGTTCTTCAGGGGTCCAGGCCTCGGCCGTGCCGTCGAGCGCGCCGGAATAGTTGAAGCCCGAGATCGAGCCCACCGCGCGGCCCACGACGCCGTAAAGCGACGGTCCGACGGCGTTGGCGCCTTCTTCCAGCTTGTGGCAGGCCTTGCACTTGCCGAAAACCCGAGCGCCTGCGCCGGCGTCGCCCGCGGCCAGCAGCTCTGCCATCGGCACCTCTTCGACAGGTTCGGCGGCCTCTTCAGCCCCGTCGTCTTCGGCAAGGATCGGATAAACCGGCTCTTCGTGGCCGTGCCCGCCAACGTGGTAAAGCCCGTCCGAGGCCCAGCTTGTCAGCAGAAAGATCAGCAGTGCCCCGCAGAAGGCCCCCACGACCTTCGTCAAGGTCATTGTGTCGAACATGTCGCGTTCCCGTTGGCGTCTTTTCCCGGGTAATACCTATGCGCTTCCCCTTCGACTTGGCAAGGTGTACTTACCCGGCCGATGCGCCTCCGGGTGCGGCCGACAGCAAGGGGGGAAACATGACCGGACGCATCGCCTTTCAGGGAGAGCCCGGCGCTTATTCGCACCAGGCCTGCTGCGAGGCGCGGCCCGATCACGAGGCGATCCCCTGCCGAACCTTCGAAGATGTGATCGAAACCGTCCGCAAGGGCGCGGCCGATCTGGCGATGCTGCCGGTGGAAAATACCACCTACGGACGCGTCGCCGACATCCACCAGCTATTGCCCGATTCCGGGCTGCATATCATCGACGAGGCCTTCGTGCGGGTGCATATCAACCTGCTCGGCGTGCCCGGCGCGCGGCTGTCGGACGTGCACAGTGCGCTCAGCCACACGGTGCTGCTGGGCCAGTGCCGCGATTTCCTGCGCGAATACGGCATCCAACCCGTCAGCGCCGCCGACACGGCCGGCTCGGCCAAGCATATCGCCGATCTGTGCGATCCGTCCCAAGCTGCGCTGGCCTCGGAACTGGCAGGCGAGATCTACGGCCTGAACGTGCTGGCCCGCCATATCGAGGACCACGACAAGAACACCACGCGCTTTCTGATCATGTCGCGCGAGATGGACCTCAAGCGCCGCGGCAAGGCCGGGATGATGACGACCTTCGTCTTCCGGGTGCGCAACATCCCCGCCGCGCTCTACAAGGCGATGGGGGGCTTTGCGACGAACGGCGTAAACATGACCAAGCTGGAAAGCTACATGGTCGACGGCACCTTCGCCGCCACCCAGTTCTATGCCGATATCGAAGGCCACCCCGACGACCGCAACGTGCGGCTGGCGCTCGAAGAGCTGAACTATTTCACCTCGCACATGGCGCTTCTGGGCGTCTACCCGGCCGACCCGAAGCGACGCTGAGGGCAGCGGCCGACGGTTATCTTGGCCGCAGATGCGGGCATTGAGCCCGATGGGCGAGCGTGGCCTGGGCCCGCTTGCCGTTCACAATCCCATGCCACTTGGATCAGAGCCCATCGCGCGCCCGCATCGGGGCCTGGGCTACAGGGGCCGATTTCCCGTTTGATTCAATGTCAGGCCAGTCAAAACCAAGGCCACCCCTGCCGCCTTGGGCAAGGTCAACGCCTCGTCGAGAAAGACCAGACCGAGCAGAACGGCGAAAACCGGAACGAGGTTCAGGAAAACACCCGCGCGAGCGGCCCCAAACCGGGCGACGCCGGCCTGCCAGGCACAGAACGCCGCCACCGAAGACCCGGCACCCAGAAACAAAATCCCGCTCGCCAATGCCGGGTCGAGCAGGGCGCGGGGATCCGGCATCTCCATGAAAACGGCGGCGGGGGTCATGATGACAAGGCCCGAAAAGACCGTTGTGGCCAGACAGGCAGATGGCGACAGCGGAATGCTCCATCGCCTAAGGCAAACCGTGTAGAGCGCCCAGACTGTCGAGGCCGCAAACAAAAAAATCGGCCCGTACAGCCGATGGGACGAGGCAAGCCGAGCCATTTCATCAAGCATGGCAAGACCGACGCCAAGGACCGCGAGCGCCGCGCCGGCAATGTCGCGTTGGCGCAATAGGCGACCCCGCCACAGCCTGGAAAAAAATACGATGATGACAGCGGACAGTGCGAACATGACGCCCCCCGCCGAGGCGCTGCTGTGCTGAAGGCCAGAATAGAGCAGCCAGTTAAAAGCCGTGACCGCCAGAAAGCCGAGGATCAGCAACTTCAACGGGTGCGTGGCCCAAGCCGCCGCGATTGGCTGCCAATGCCGTATCGTAAACGGCAACAGGATCACTCCGGCGACCGCCCAGCGCAGATAGTTCAGTTGAAACGGTTCGATCGAATCGTGTAGGGCGCGCGCCATATTTTTGCGCGCCGCGACAGGGCCACAGGCCCTGCCGTTATGCCCCCTCGATATAGCGGCCGTAGCGGGCAATGCCGGTCTTGAACCGATCGCTCAGGTTCGACTTGGCCAGTCGCAGGCCCTGAAGAACCAGCCGTGCCGAGATGGTCTGCGGCTTGACATCGAGGCTGACCGCCAAACGCGTCTTGCGCGGCGACAGCGCGACGAGGTCGATCCGGGTGATGCCGACGAGGCCGCTGCTTTCGGCCTTCAGCTCCATCGCCTCGTCGGGGGTGTATTCGGTCAGTTCGGTTTCCACTTCGCGCGGCTTGCCGCGAAACTCGAACCTGGTCAGCCAGCACATGCCGGCGCCGGGCGCGGCCAGGCAGTCGATGCGCGTCACCTGGGCGCCGCGATGCAGCACCGCACGCTCGTGGGTCTCGAAATCGGACAGATGCGCAAAGACCTTTTCGATCGGTGCCTCGATATCTTCGCGGGTCGAGAATTTCATGCCTTCTCTCCTTGGCGTCTTTGCATGCAGAGTTTTCCCCCGCACCGTTTTCGCGTCAACTCAGCCGGTCGGCAAGCCAGTGCGACAGGATGAACCGCGCGATGGCGCCCTGGCGCGCGGGAAGGATCGTGTCGTCCTCGCCGGCAAAGATCGCCAGCATCCGCTCGCGGCTGACCCAGAGCGCATCGTCGATCTCCACCGGGTCGACGGTGATGGTTTCGCTCGTCGCCACGCCGCGGCACCCGATCATCAGCGAGGCCGGAAAGGGCCAGGGCTGCGAAGCCAGGTAATCGACAGGCCCCACCTTTATGCCCGCCTCTTCCCACACTTCTCGGCGCACCGCGGCCTCGACCGTCTCGCCCGGCTCGACGAAACCGGCGAGCAGCGAATACATCCTTTCGGGCCAGCCGGGAGAGCGGCCCAAGAGCACCGAATTACCCCTCAATATCAGCATAATCACCACCGGGTCGGTGCGCGGGAAATGATGCGCGCCGCAGGCCGGGCAGACCCGCTGCCAGCCGGCCTGCGCCAGCGCGCTGTCAGCCCCGCAGCGCGCGCAGAACCGGTGACTCTTCTGCCAGGCGATCAGCCCGCGGGCGGTGGCGGCAAGCTCTGCCTCCAGCGGCGTCAGCCAGGTCATCCCGCGGCGCAGCTCGGCAAAGCGATGGTCGTCGGGCAGGTCCGGATGGTGCTGTTCGGAGATGTCGACAAAAGCGCCCAGCGTGTCGGGCATCTCTTCGGGCTGCCAGTCGGACATGTCGATGGCGAAACGGGCCGCCCCGCCGGCCAGGCCCAGAAAGATCGCGCCGTTGCGCCGGTCGCGCACCAGCGCGTGGCGCGGTTCGATCCAGCCCAGCGCCCCGCCCGCGAACAGCGGCTTGTCGCGCCACAGCGGCAGCACCCGCGCCGCCGCGTTGGACCATGACCGGGCCAGCGCGCCCGGGTCGCTGCGCAGATGCGCCGCCCGATCCAGCCCGCCGCCCCCGAATGTCACCGTCTCTGCCGCCCGCACCCTTGCCTGTCCCTCGCGCTGACTTCCCTGTCCCTGCCACGGGGGGCGGCGCAGGGCAATCGCCGAGGCGCGCGTGGGGGGACGATTTGCCCCGCGCACGGCCGCCGCCGCCTGCTCTATGTCAAACACCCGTGATGGTGGTACTCTAGGTCTGCTCGGCAGCCGCACACCGAAGGAGCACCCAATGACCACCCACCGGACATCGACCGTCAACCGCCGCGCCTTTCTGGCCGGCACCGCCGCGGGGGCATCCTTGATCGCGCTGCATCCCTTCTCGGCCCTGGCTGCCGCCAACCAGGCCCATCTGCGCCTGATGGAAACGACCGACCTGCACGTGCATGTCTTTCCCTACGACTATTACGCGGACAGGCCTGTCGACACGGTGGGGCTGGCCCGCACTGCGGCGCATATCGCCGATATCCGCGCCGCGGCGGCCAATTCGATGCTGCTGGACAACGGCGATTTCCTGCAGGGCAACCCGATGGGCGATTACATCGCCTATGAGCGGGGGATGCGCGAGGGCGACCTGCACCCGGTGATCGCGGCGATGAACGCGGTGGGCTTCGACGCCTCGACGCTGGGCAACCACGAGTTCAATTACGGGCTCGATTTCCTGATGAAATCGCTGGCCGGGGCCGCGTTCCCGGTGATCTCGGCCAATATCGCCAAGACGCTGGGGGCAAGCCCCACCGCCGATACCGGGCTGGTGAAACCCTATATCATCCTGGAAAGGACCCTGACCGACGGCGCCGGCAACGCGCACCCGATCAAGGTGGGCCTGATCGGGTTCGTCCCGCCGCAGATCATGACCTGGGACCGGCGGCATCTGGAGGGCCGCGTCGCCGCGCGCGATATCGTCGAGACCGCCCGCGCCTGGGTGCCGCAGATGAAGGAAGAGGGCGCCGACATCATCGTCGCGCTCAGCCATTCCGGCCTCGGCGAGGCCGACCATGTGGCCGGGCAGGAAAACGCCTCGATCCCGCTGGCCGCGGTCGACGGGATCGACGCGGTGATGACCGGCCACCAGCACCTGCCCTTCCCCGGCCCCGCCTTCGCGGACCTGCCCGGCGTGGAGGCCGACAAGGGCACGATCCATGGCAAACCCGCGGTGATGGGCGGCTTCTGGGGCTCGCACCTGGGGGTGATCGACCTTATGCTGGAACGCGACGGGGGCGCATGGCGGATCGTGGCCCATGAAAGCGCGCTGCGCCCCATCGCGCGCCGTAACGAAGACCGCTCGATCACGCCACTGGTCGAAAGCCAGCCCCATGTGCTGGACGCGGTGGCAAAAGAGCATCAAGAGACGCTGGCCTATGTCCGCCGCGCCGTGGGCAAGACGGCAGCCCCCTTGCACAGCTATTTCGCGCTGGTGGCCGATGACCCCTCGGTGCAGATCGTCTCGAACGCGCAGACATGGTACATCGCCCAGATGCTGAAGGGCACCGCGCACGAAGGGCTGCCGCTGCTGTCGGCCGCCGCGCCCTTCAAGGCCGGGGGCCGGGGCGGGCCGGACTATTACACCGACGTGCCCGTGGGCGACGTGGCGATCAAGAACGTGGCCGACCTGTACCTCTACCCCAACACGGTGCGCGCGGTGCGGGTGAACGGCGCGCAGTTGAAGGGTTGGCTGGAACGCTCGGCGGGGATGTTCAACCAGATCACGCCGGGCGCGCAGGACCAGGTGCTGCTGAACCCCGATTTCCCCAGCTACAATTTCGACGTGATCGACGGGGTCGAGTACCAGATCGACCTCAGCCAGCCCTCGCGCTTCGACGCCAAGGGCAAACCGCTGAACCCCGAGGCCAGCCGGATCGTAAACCTGACCTGGCGGGGCCAGCCGGTAACCGACGACATGGAATTCGTCATCGCCACCAACAACTACCGCGCCGGCGGCGGCGGCGACTTCCCCGGCGCCAAGGGCGACACGGTGATCTTCGAAGGCCCCGATACCAACCGCGACGTGATCGTGCGCTTCATCGTGGAACAGGGGACGATCAACCCCGCCGCCGACGGCAACTGGCGCTTTGCCCCGATGCCGGGCACCACCGTGCTGTTCGACACCGGCCCGCGCGCGGCGGCCTATGCCGACGGCGTGCCGGGTCTGAACGTCCAGCCCGCCGGCGACGGGCCAGACGGCTTTGCCCGGTTCCGCATCGCGCTTTAGATCAACTTTCGCCCAAATAACAGGCGGCGCGCTCAATCCAACGGCGCGCCGCCTTGTTTTGCGCATCCGGCCCGCAGGCGGCGCGCGCCGCCCCTCCCGCTTGCCCGGCCGCTCGCGCAGTCTGGCTCAAATAGTGACGAGGAGGTCCCGATGCTGAGACAGACCCTGGCCGCGCTGGCCGCCGCCGCGACGCTTGCCGCCACACCCGCGCTGGCACAAACCGAGGTGCCCTTCGCGCTGGACTGGAAGTTCGAAGGCCCCTCGGCCGCCTATTTCGCCGCCATCGACAATGGCCATTTCGCCGAGGCCGGACTCGATGTCGAGGTATCGGCCGGCCAAGGCTCGCTCGACGCCATCCCGAAGGTTGCGACCGGCGCGTTCCCCATGGGCTTTGCCGATATCAATTCGCTGATCAAGTTCCTCGACCAGAACCCCGGCGCCCCGGTCATCGCCGTCATGATGATCTACGACAAGCCGCCCTTTGCCGTGGTCGGCCGCAAGTCGCTGGGCATCGAGGCCCCGAAAGACCTTGAGGGCAAGGTGCTGGGCGCGCCGCCGCCCGACGGCGCCTGGGCCCAGTTCCCGGCCTTCGCCACCGCCAACGACCTGGACATGAGCAAGATCACGGTCGAGCCGGTGGGCTTTCCGACCCGCGAGCCGATGCTGGCCGAGGGCAAGGTCGACGCCGTCACCGGTTTTTCCTTCTCGTCCTATCTCAACCTCGTCCGTCTCGGCGTGCCCGAGGACGACATCTCGACCATCCTGATGGCCGATTACGGCCTTGCGCTTTACGGCAACGCGATCATCGTCAATACCGATTTCGCCGAGGCCAACCCCGAGCTGGTCGAGGGCTTCCTCGGGGCCGTGGCCGCGGGCTGGAAGGACGTCATCGCCGACCCAGAAATGGGTGCCGAGGCCGTGGCCGCGCGCAACCCCGCGGCGGATGTCGCGCTGGAACAGCGCCGGCTGGAGCTGGCCATCGCGGCCAACGTGGTGACCGACTACACCAAGGCCAACGGCATGGGCGGGATCGACCCCGAGCGCATGGAAAAGGCGCTGGAACAGGTCGCCGAGACCTACGTGTTCAAGAACGCGCCCGACGCGTCGCTCTATTTTACCGACGCCTACCTGCCCGAGGG
Source organism: Rhodovulum robiginosum (assembly GCF_003944755.1). Taxonomy (GTDB): domain Bacteria; phylum Pseudomonadota; class Alphaproteobacteria; order Rhodobacterales; family Rhodobacteraceae; genus Rhodovulum; species Rhodovulum iodosum. The sequence continues at coordinate 140,455 of NZ_RWGU01000048.1, read as the reverse complement.
CAATTTCCCCCTCGACTGACCCAATTCCCGCGCGGGTGCCTCTCTCCCCCGCTCGGGATTGCCTCCGGCGACCGTGGTTTCGGTCTTTCTTCTCCTCCCTTCGTCATGTCGGGATCGCGCCGCCGGAGGCGCCGATTTTCAAAAGTCACACGAGGCCGCGATGGGCGAGGCGCTGATCGAGATCAAGGGCGTGACCCATGCCTACCAGACCGCTACAGGCCCCCTGCCTGTGCTGGACGACCTCAGCCTTGTGGTGCCGGAGGGCGATTTCTGTGCCGTGGTGGGCCCCTCGGGCTGCGGCAAGTCCACGCTGACCCGGCTGATCGCGGGGTTGATGAAGCCCGACCGCGGCGAGGTATGGCTGCATGGCGAGCGGGTGACGAGCCCGCGCAAGACCGTGGGAATGGCGTTTCAGAACCCGGTGCTGCTGGAATGGCGGTCGATCCTGCAAAACGTGATCTTGCCGCTGGAAATCGTGGCCCCGTCCATGCCCCGGCGCGACCGCATCGCCCGGGCGGAGGAATTGCTGTCGCTCGTGGGGCTTGACGGGTTCGAAGGCAAGCGCCCCTCGGAACTCTCGGGCGGCATGCGCCAGCGCGCCTCGCTCTGCCGGGCCATCGTGCACAAGCCCGACGTGCTGATCATGGACGAACCCTTCGGCGCGCTCGACGCCTTTACCCGCGAAGATCTGTGGCAGACGATGCATGATTTGCGGATGAAGGAACCCTTCACCGCGCTTCTGATCACCCACGACCTGCGCGAAAGCGTGTTTCTCGCCGACGAGGTGGTGGTGCTGTCGGGGCGCCCGGCCACGGCGCAATACGTGCTGAAGGTGGGCCTGCCGCAGGACCGCACGCTTGACGTGCTCTATGAACCCCGCGCGGTCGATATGCTGCACATCCTGCGCGACCAGATCCGCATCGCCCAGGGGCGCGCGCCCCAGGAGGGTGCCGCATGAGCCTGAGAAAGGTCGCCGTGCCGGCCATCGCCATGGTCGTCGTCCTGGTGCTGTGGGAACTCTTGGTCTGGGTGCAGGGCTGGCCCAACTACAAGATGGCCTCGCCGTCGGATCTCTGGCCCGCGTTCTGGAAATTCCGCTGGCTGTTTCTCGAATACGGCTGGCAGACGCTCTGGCGCACGGTGGCGGGGCTCAGCCTTGCCGTGGTGTTCGGCGTGGGCCTCGGGATGGTCATGGGTTTTTCGCGCACCATGCGCGACGCGCTCTATCCGCTGCTGGTCGGGTTCAACGCGATTCCCAAGGCGACCGTGGTGCCGATCATCGCGCTGATGTTCGTGGGCCAGCATGACATGAACACGGTGCTGATCGCCTTCCTGATCTCGTTCTTTCCCATCGCGGTGTCGGTCTCCATCGGGCTGTCGACGCTTGAGCCCGAATACCGCGATATCCTGCGGTCGCTGGGGGCATCCAAACTCACGATCTTCTGGAAGATCGCCCTGCCGAAAACCCTGCCCGAATTCTTCGGGGCGCTGAAGGTTGCGGTGACACTGGCCTTCATCGGCACCAACCTGATGGAAATCGTCGAGCCCCACGGCAAGGGGCTGGGCCACCTCTTCGACAGCGGCAAGATCAGCGCCGATTACCCGCTGATGTTTGCCGTGCTGATCGCGCTGGCCTTCCTCGGGATCGTGCTGTTTTACGTGGTCGTCTTCCTCGAACGCATCTTCGCCGGCTGGGCCGAGCGCGAGGCCACGTGACAAACAGGCGCCGCACCTCTGTCCGGGCAGAGGGTTTGCGCAGGAGGGCCGCCATCCTGCGCGAGCAACGCGCCCGGCTGGCCGCGCCCCAGGCTTGCGAATCCGTGGCGTGACGCTTATGTATCCGCTCGAGAGGTTGGCGCGGGCGAGCGCCTCGCCAACCCGGTCAGGTCCGGAAGGAAGCAGCCGTAGCGAGCCCCGTTCGGGTCGCTGTCCAACCTCTCACCTTTCCCCGACACGTCCGGCGACGCACCCCAGGCAGGCATTTCCCACTGTGGTCGCGTCGCGGAACGCCTTATGCTCATCCCGATGATTTCAGACCTGCCTGTCGGGGCGCTCTTGGGCGTCTGTGCCGCCGCGGCACTCGTCATTTTGCTATGCGGGCTCAGAATGACCGCCCTCGCCGACCGTCTGGCCGACCGCAGCGGGCTGGGCGAGGCGGTGGTGGGCGGCGTCCTGCTAGGGGCGGCAACGTCGTTGTCCGGCACGGTGGTATCGGTGACCGCCGCGCTTGATGGGCACGCCTCGCTGGCCTTTTCCAACGGCATCGGCGGCATCGCGGCGCAAACCGCCTTTCTGGCGTTGGCCGACCTGCTGCACCGCAAGGCCAACCTGGAACACGCGGCGGCCGAGCTGGCAAATGTCTTTCAAGGCGCGCTCCTGCTGCTGATGCTGACGCTGCCGTTGGCGGCCTACACCTTGCCCGAGCTTTCGTTCTGGTCGGTGCATCCGGTCTCGGCGCTGCTCGTCGTGCTATTCGCGGTGGGCAGTATTGCCACCCAGCGGGTGCGCGAGGCGCCGATGTGGCGACCGGTCCGCACCCGCGATACCCGCGAGGACGTGCCCGACGAGGATGACCCCGAACCGCGCCGGACCGCCGTTCTGGTGCTGGTCTTTGCCGGGCTCATGGCCGCGATGGCCACCGCTGGCTGGGCCTTGTCGCTGGGGGCCGCCGAACTTACCGCACGTTTCGACCTCAACGCCTCGATGGTGGGGGCGCTGATGACCGCGGTCATCACCTCGCTGCCCGAACTCGTCACGACGCTGGGCGCGATCCGGCGCGGTGCGCTGCAACTGGCCGTCGGCGGCATCATCGGCGGCAACACGTTCGACGTCTTGTTTCTGACCTTTTCGGATGTCGGCTATCGCGACGGCTCGATCTACCACGCCATCGGCACGCCCGACCTCTTCTGGCTGGTCGTGGGCATGATGATGACGGCGGTCCTGATCCTGGGAATGCTCTACCGTCAACGCCACGGCCCCGCCGGGATCGGGGTCGAAAGCCTCTTGATCCTCGGGATCTACGGCGGCGCCATCGCCACCCAGACACTTTGACCGCGGCCGGGACATGCGCCTGCCGCTGGACGCCGGCGGCCGCGCCCCCTACCCTGAGCCCCGGTCCGCGAATCCGAGAACGCTCATGCCCGACACGCCCGGCACCGGCTATCAGGTGCTCGCCCGCAAATACCGCCCCGCCACCTTTGCCGACCTGATCGGCCAGGACGCGATGGTGCGCACGCTGAAAAACGCGTTTGCCGCCGACCGGATCGCGCAGGCGTTCATCATGACGGGCATCCGGGGGACGGGCAAGACCACCACCGCCCGGATCATCGCCAAGGGCATGAACTGCATCGGGCCCGACGGCGAAAGCGGCCCGACGACCGAGCCCTGCGGGCACTGCGAGCATTGCGTGGCCATCGCCGAGGGGCGGCACGTCGACGTGATGGAGATGGACGCGGCCAGCCGCACCGGCGTGGGCGACATCCGCGAGATCATCGACAGCGTCGCCTATCGCGCCGCCTCGGCGCGCTACAAGATCTACATCATCGACGAGGTTCACATGCTGTCCACGAGCGCGTTCAACGCGCTCTTGAAGACGCTGGAAGAGCCGCCCGCGCATGTGAAGTTCATCTTCGCCACCACCGAAATCCGCAAGGTGCCGGTCACCGTGCTGTCGCGCTGCCAGCGGTTCGACCTGCGCCGGATCGAACCCGAGGTGATGATCGCGCATCTCAAACAGATCGCCGGGCTGGAAAGCGCACCGATCTCGGACGAGGCGCTGGGGCTGATCACGCGCGCCGCCGAAGGCTCGGTCCGCGACGCGATGAGCCTGCTGGACCAGGCGATTTCCCAGGGCGCGGGCGAGACCACGGCCGACGAGGTGCGCGCGATGCTGGGGCTGGCCGACCGGGGCCGCGTGCTGGACCTGTTCGAACTGATCGTCAAGGGCGACACCGCCGGCGCACTGACCGAACTGTCGGCGCAATATGCCGACGGGGCCGACCCGATGGCCGTGCTGCGCGACCTGGCCGAGATCACCCATTGGCTGAGCGTGATCCTGATCACGCCCGAGGCCGCCGACGACCCCACCGTTTCGCCAGACGAACGCACGCGCGGCCAGACCATGGCCAAGGCGCTGCACATGCGGGTGCTGACGCGGATGTGGCAGATGCTGCTGAAGGCGCTGGAAGAGGTCGCGATGGCGCCCAACGCGATGATGGCCGCCGAGATGGCGGTGATCCGGCTGACCCATGTCTCGACGCTTCCCACCCCCGAAGATCTGGTGCGGCGGCTGCAGGACGCTCCGCCGCCGCAGCCGGGCGGTGGCGGCGGCGCGCATCGGCCCGCCGGCGGCAGCCCCCCCACCGGGGCCCAGGGCCATGCCGCGCTCCGCGCGCCCAGGGGCGGCGGCGGGCCCGCCACCGCGCTTGCCACCCAGCCCGAGACGGCGCTTGCCCACTACGCCAGCTTCGATCATGTGGTCGAGTTGATCCGCGCCAACCGCGAGCCCAAGCTCTTGATCGATGTGGAAACCGGGGTGCGGCTGGTCAGCTATTCGCCCGGCCGCATCGCGTTCGAGCCCACGTCCGACGCGCCCCGCGATCTTGCCGCGCGCCTCTCGGACCGGCTGAAGGCCTGGACGGGGTATCGCTGGGCAGTGTCGGTCGAGGCCACGGGCGGCGGCCCCACCATCGCCGAGACCCGCGACGCCGAGCGGCTGAGCCTGGAGGCCGAGGCAAAAGAGCACCCGCTGGTCCGCGCCGTTTTTGACGCCTTCCCCAAGGCGCGGATCACCGACATAAAAACCCCCGACGCCCTCACCCAGGCGGCCGCCGCCGAGGCGCTGCCCGAGGTCGAGGATGAATGGGACCCGTTCGAAGACAGCTGAACGCAAAAGGAGAGCGAGATGTTCAAGGGATTGGGCGGCCTGGGCGACATGGCCAAGATGATGAAGGCCGCGCAGGAAATGCAGGGCAAGATGGCCGAGTTGCAGGATAACCTGGCCCGCATGACCGTTGTGGGCGAAAGCGGCGCGGGGCTGGTCAAGGCCACGGCGACGGCCAAGGGCACGCTGACCGGCCTCGATATAGATTCGTCGATCTTTAATGCCGAGGAAAAGGAAGTGGTCGAAGACCTGATCCTCGCCGCGATCAAGGACGCGCAGGAAAAGGCGATGGAGACCGCCAAGGAAGAAACCCGCAAGCTGACCGAAGAGATGGGGCTGCCCGCGGGGATGGACCTGCCGGTATAACGCATTGGCCGATGCAGGGCGCGACATCGAGGCGCTGATCGAGATGATGGCGCGGCTGCCGGGGCTGGGGCCCCGGTCGGCCCGCCGTGCCGTTCTGCACCTCATCAAGAAGCGCGCGGTGCTCTTGATGCCCCTGGCCGACAGGATGCACGCCGTCGCGGCCTCGGTGCGCGAATGCACCGTTTGCGGCAATATCGGTACCGGGGATATCTGCGATATCTGCGCCGACGCGCGCCGCACCACCGGCGAGATCTGCGTCGTCGAGGACGTGGCCGACCTCTGGGCGATGGAGCGGGGGCAGGCCTTCAAGGGGCGCTACCATGTGCTGGGCGGCACGCTGTCGGCGCTGGAATCGGTGGGGCCGGAAGAGTTGCGCATCCCCCAGCTGATCGCGCGGGTGCGGGACGAGGCCATCGGCGAGATCATTCTCGCCCTCAACGCCACGGTCGACGGCCAGACCACCGCCCATTACATCGCCGACGAGTTGGAGGGCACCGGCGTGCGCGTCACGTCGCTGGCCCAGGGCGTGCCCATCGGCGGCGAGCTGGACTATCTCGACGACGGCACGATCAGCGCCGCTCTCAAGGCCCGAAAGGGGCTGTGAGGGGGGCCGGGCTTACCGGCCGCCCTTGTCTTCGTCCTCGTCGTCGTCGTCGTCGTTGTCGGGCAGGTTGAACAGGCTGTCGGCGTCGGGCAGGTCGTCTTGCTTCTCGTCGTCGTCGCTGCCACCCAGCGTGAAGGTTTCCAGCCCCGAGATCGCGGTCGGGATCTTCGGTTCGGTCTCCATCTCCAGCGACTGCTCGGTCGATACCAGCTTGCGCCGTTCGTCATCCGACATCAGCGCGCCTTCGGCCTCTTTCTTCTTCGCCGCCTTCTGCACCGCCGCGTCCAGCTCGGACTGCTTGCACAGGCCCAGCGCCACCGGGTCGATCGGCTGCATGTTGGCGATGTTCCAGTGCGTGCGCTCGCGGATCGTCTGGATCGTGGGCTTGGTGGTGCCCACCAGCTTGGCGATCTGGCCGTCGGTCAGCTCGGGGTGGAACTTGACCAGCCACAAGATCGCGTTGGGCCGGTCCTGCCGCTTGCTGAGCGGCGTATAACGCGGCCCCCGCCGCTTTTCCTCGCCCAGCGCGGCGGGGTTGAACTTGAGCTTGAGCGTGTAGGCCGGATCGGCCTCGCCCTTGTCGATCTCCGCCTGCTCAAGCTGGTTGTTGGTGATCGGATCGAATCCCTTGACGCCTGTTGCCACGTCGCCGTCGGCGATGCCCTGCACCTCAAGCTCGTGAAGGCCGCAGAATTCGGCGATCTGCCTGAAGCTCAGCGTGGTATTGTCGACCAGCCACACGGCGGTGGCTTTCGCCATGATCGGCTTGTTCATCGGGCTACTCCTTTAGACCACATCTCTCCCGCGCCGGGAAAACGGCTGCGCCGGTCTGGCGCGGGTCCTCGTTTTCGGGGAGGTTGTCAGGCTATATAGTCACGCCGGAGTTCGGAGAAAAGAGAAAATGCGCTGGCTGGTGCTGCTGATCCTGTCTGCCACGCTCGCCCGCGCCGAGGACGAGCGGGCCGGGCGGTTCGACTATTACGTGCTGTCGCTCAGCTGGTCGCCGGGCTGGTGCGCGTCCGAAGGCGCCCGGCGCGATGCGCCGCAATGCGCGCCGGGGCGTGGGCTGGGCTGGATGCTGCACGGCCTCTGGCCGCAATACGAGGAAGGCTGGCCAAGCTTTTGCCGCACGCCCCGGCGCGACCCGTCGCGGGCCGACACCCGCGCGATGACCGACATCATGGGCAGCGCGGGCCTGGCCTGGCACCAGTGGAAAAAGCACGGCCGCTGCTCGGGGCTGACCGCCGATGCCTATTTCGACGCGGCCCGCCGCGCCTACGAGGCGGTGACGCGGCCAGAGGTGTTTCGCAAGCTGCCAAAGACCGTGCGCCTGCCCGCGCGCGTGGTCGAAGACGCGTTCCTCGCGGCCAATCCCGGCTGGGCCGCGGACATGCTGACGATCACCTGCAAGAACGGCCGCATCCAGGAAGCGCGGCTTTGCCTCACCCGCGACCTCGTACCACGGCGCTGCGGCGAGGATATCGACGACGATTGCCGCCTGAACGGCGCGTTGATGCCGCCGGTCGACTGACCCCCAAAAACCGAACGGCGGACGGGGAAACCCCGCCCGCCGCCCTACCCAAGCACTGGTTACGCACCGGCCTGGGTGGCCGGCCTCTTTAGCCTTGGCCTGCTGCCGCACCAGGCAGCCACAGGGCTCGGCATTACCCTCACCAAAATCGCGCGAAATAGCGCGGTACCTACATGGACAGACACCCGAACCTAGGAATTGGTCATGTCGAAACGAGCAGGTGCTTACATGTCTGACACCTTATCGCCACATTTACGCCGAGTTAATGCCTGAAACGCCCCGAAACTGAGTGTTTCCAATGCGTTACAAAACAGCGGCCGACTATGCCCCTGTGGCGAAACGATGGCAGGCTCTGGGCGGGATTGCGTCAGATCGACAGCACGATCTTTCCGATATGGGCCGAGCTTTCCATGCGCTCGTGGGCGCTCTGGGCCTCGGCCAGCGGGTAATCGGAGTCGATCACCGGGGCGACTCGGCCCGAATCGATCAGCGGCCAGACAGTCGCGCGCAGCTGTTCGGCGATGCGCGCCTTGGCCAGGTCCGACTGCGGGCGCAGGGTCGAGCCGGTAATGGTCAGCCGCCGCATCATCACCTGGGCAAAGTTCAATGCAACCTTCGGCCCCTGGAGAAAGGCGATCTGCACCAGGCGCCCCTCGTCGGCCAGCGCCTTGACGTTGCGCGGCAGGTACTCGCCGCCCACCATGTCGAGGATCAGGTCGGCACCGCCTTCGGCGCGCAGCACCTCGACGAAATCCTCCTCGCGGTAATTGATCGCCCGCGCCGCGCCGAGACGGGCGCAGGCGGCGCATTTCTCGGGGCTGCCGGCAGTGGCAAAGACCCGCGCGCCAAAGGCGTGGGCCAGCTGGATCGCCGTGGTGCCGATGCCGGACGACCCGCCATGAACGAGGAAGCGTTCGCCGGCCTTGAGCCCGCCGCGCATGAAGACGTTGGACCAGACGGTAAAGAAGGTCTCGGGCAGGCAGGCGGCCGCCTTCAGGCCCAGCCCGGCGGGCACCGGCAGGGCATGGGCCGCCGGCGTGGCCACGTACTCGGCATAGCCGCCCCCGGGCAGCAGCGCGCAGACCTGGTCGCCCACTGCCCAGCCGCTGACCCCTGGTCCGATGGCCGCGACCTCGCCCGCGCCCTCCAGCCCCGGCAGGTCAGAGGCCCATGGCGGCGGGTTGTATAGGCCCGCCCGCTGCAACGCATCGGGCCGGTTGACCCCGGCAAAGGCGAGGCGGATCACGATCTCGCCCGGGCCGGGCCGTGGCACCGGGCGTTCGGTCAGCCGCAGCACCTCGGGGCCGCCGGGAGCGGAGATTTCGACCGCGCGCATGGCGGAGGGCAGGTCTGACGTCACTCCGCCCCCTGCGGCTTCAGCGTGCCGGGCAGGCCCATCTGCGCGGGCTTGTGCGGCGGCTTGATCTGGCGCGCCAGCCAGTTCGGCCCGATCAGGAAGGGTTTGAGCAGCTTGGCGCCGTTCACCTGCGCCTTGAATTTCTCGAACCGCATCACGCCGTCGATGCGGCGGCCCAGGAACTCCCAAGTCGCGTGGGCGCCCGGCGTCTCGTCACCCAGCCAATAGAGAACCGTGGAACTATAGACAGCCGAAAGCGAGGCGCGCTTGGTGTACCAGTTGACGTCGTCAGAGCTGTCGCCCAGCACCGTCCAGATACGGTCGGCCGTCTGCCACAGCGCGCGGGCCCCGTCGGCGGCGTATTGGGGCAGCGCGAACAGCGTGGCACCGCGGCGCACCGCCTCCTTGTCATCCACGGTTTCCAGCCGGAAGCGGATCGCGGTGGCGATCCGGTCGCGCATCCGGAGCGCACTGAGATCGGTCTCGGCCAGGCGGCGCACCATCTCGTCGTCGCCGCGGGCGTGGTAGGCCAGCGCCAGGTCGACGGCGCCGCGCGGGCAGGCGGCACGCGCCAGCGCCGGCTCTATCTCGGCGTCTGCGATGGCCGCGCGAAAGGCCGCCTCGCTCCAGCCGTCGAAGGGCACGTGCATCAGCGCGGCGTCGAGCAGGCGGTCCTTGATTTCGTCCATTCCGTTGGGCAGATCGGTCATCGAAAGGCTCTCCTCGTGATCGAGTCGGTCTATAGACAAGCTAGTGACGCTTTGCTATACGGCCACCTCCTGCTTTGACTTGAAATTCCAGACTAGAAAGGTGGTGACAACCACATGCAGGTTAGCGTTCGCGACAACAATGTCGACCAGGCGCTTCGTGCGCTGAAGAAGAAACTTCAGCGCGAGGGCGTGTTCCGCGAGATGAAGCTCAAGCAGCATTTCGAGAAACCCTCCGAGAAGAAAGCGCGCGAGAAGGCCGAGGCCATCCGCCGTGCCCGCAAGCTGGCGCGCAAGAAAGCCCAGCGCGAAGGGCTGCTCTAAGCCCGTCGACAGGCGAACCGGGGCCCTTGCGCCCCAAGCGACGACCCCCGAGGCCCTGCCCGGGGGTTTGTTGTGTTCAGACCCCGCATTTGCAATCCCCGGGCCCTGTGCTATCGACCGCGCGACAGTTGATCGGAAGGGCCCGAGGATGGACGATCTGAGGCAGAAATATCTCGACGCGATCGCCGCCGCCGCCAACGAGGCGGGGCTGGAAGAGCTGCGCGTCGCCGCGGTCGGCAAGAAGGGCGAGATCAGCCTGAAGATGCGCGAACTGGGCAAGATGAGCCCCGAAGAGCGCCAGGTGATGGGCCCCAAGCTGAACGCGCTGAAGGACGAGATCAATTCCGCGCTGGCCTTGAAGAAAGAGGCGCTGGCAGACGCCGCGCTGAACGAGCGGCTGGAGGCCGAGTGGCTGGACGTCACCCTGCCCGGCCGGCCCCGTCCGCGCGGCACCGTGCATCCGGTGTCCCAGGTGACCGAGGAAATCACCGCGATCTTCGCCGACATGGGCTTTGCCGTGGCCGAGGGCCCGCAGATCGAAAGCGACTGGTTCAATTTCGATGCGCTGAACATCCCGCCCGAGCACCCCGCCCGGCAAGAGCACGACACCTTCTTCATGAGCCGCGCGGCGGGCGACGACCGCCCGCCCCACGTGCTGCGCACCCACACCTCGCCGGTGCAGATCCGCGCGATGCGGGCGCAGGGCGCGCCGATCCGGGTGATCGCGCCGGGCCGGGTCTATCGCTGCGACTACGACCAGACGCACACGCCGATGTTCCACCAGGTCGAGGGGCTGGCCATCGACCGCGATATCTCGATGGCCAACCTGAAATGGGTGCTCGAGGAATTCTGCCGCGCGTTTTTCGAGGTCGAGGGGGTCGAGCTGCGCTTTCGCGCGTCGCATTTCCCCTTTACCGAGCCCTCGGCCGAGGTCGACATCCGCTGCTCCTGGGCCGACGGCACGCTGAAGATCGGCGAGGGCGACGACTGGATGGAGATTTTGGGCTCGGGTATGGTGCACCCCAAGGTGCTGACCGCGGGCGGGATCGACCCCGATCAGTGGCAGGGCTTTGCCTTCGGCATGGGGATCGACCGGCTGGCGATGCTGAAATACGGCATCCCGGATTTGCGGGCGTTTTTCGATTCCGACCTGCGGTGGCTCAGGCACTACGGGTTCAGCGCACTCGACATGCCGACGCTGCATGGGGGGTTGAGTGGGTGAAGTCTCTTGCACGGCGCCGACTCGACATCTTAAAGAAAATTGAGGCTGATGAGTATTATCTTAAGTTTGAGGAATACTCGACGCATCCTGTAGGAGGCTGTGAGGAAGTAACTACGCCAGACTGGACTGATGAAGAAAGCTACGAAATAAAGCAACTCGTCCGTCGCGGATATTTGGAGATTTCGGCCACTAAGGGAGACGAACCTTGGTTAGGCGGTGCCCCAGACGCTCCCTACAAGGAAACCTACGTTTTTTTGACGCCCGCGGGTCACGATTTTCTCCAAAGCAGAAAGCCAGTATTTCGGGCATTGAATTTTGCGAAAACAGGAGTTGGGGCGTTGCTTCTATCAGTCTTGTTTCCAGCCCTGGTCGCTTGGATAACAGTCAAATACATTTCACCGTGAGTGGGAGCGTACGGTGGGTGAAATCCACCGCCCGGATCAATCCCCGAAACGGAAAAAGGCGGCGCCGGGGCGCCGCCTGTCGTCATTCAATGGCTCGGTAAAAGCCCGTCTCAGCCCTTGCGGCGGCGCATCGCGGCAACCGCGCCGATGCCCGAGAGCAGCAGCAGCCCGCCGGCCGGAATCGGCACGGGCGCGACGAAGTCGCCGAGGTTCGAGATCAACTGCGCCTGGGTGAAGTTGCCCTCGAAATACCACAGCGTCGCCGAGTAGACGCCGGTGGCGCCGCCCCAGACAGCCGACGTGGTGCCGCCGGGGCCGCGCAGGCCGTTGAACTCCGAGAAGGTCGAGCCGCCGACCAGCAGGCGGAAGCCGTCATCCGAGGTCACGGTGATCGTGTCGCCCGTGGTCAGCGCGACATCGCCCGTCAGGCGGAACACCGATTCCTGGATGTTCGCCGGATCGGTTCCAACGATAGAGCCCGCGTCGGCATTGAGGAAATCGGACAGCGAGCCGATGGTCCACGGCGATTCACCATAGTTGACCGCGGTCGAGGTGAAGGTGGCGGTCGGTGTGTCGGTCCCGCCGTTGACCTGAGCAATGGCCTGATCGATGCTGGCGATTGTGTTCGCGGGAACGTCCCAGAACTCACCGTTCAGGCTCGCGGCGGTGGCGGTCGTACCGGCCACACTGCCGACAACGGCAGCCGCGAAAAGGTACTTTCTCATAACTTATCTCCATAACGAGTACGGTTTACCGGAATGACGGCGTAACCGACGCCATACCTTTGACACAATCACGCTACGAAAAAAACACGAAAACGCCGAGAACTTTAACGTGGATATCGGTGGAAAGACCGTTTCCAAAAACTCAACGGGCCCGCCCTGCAAGAGGTCGGACCCGTTTTGGCAAGCGTAGGCGGCGGGACGGTCCGGCCGATGGGCCTCAGCCGTCGGCGCGCACCAGTTTCTCGTAGCTTTCCGACATCTCGCGGGTCAGCGCGCCAACCTCGAAATTGTAATCGCCGATCCGGCCCACCGGCGTCACCTCGGCCGCGGTGCCGGTCAGCCAGCACTGTTCGAACCCTTCCAGCTCTGCGGGCTCGATATGGCGCTCGTGCACCTTGACCTGGCGGTCGGCCAGCATGCCGATCACGGTCTGCCGCGTGATCCCGTTGAGAAAGCAGTCGGGCTTGGGCGTGTGGACCTCGCCATCCTTCACGAAGAAGATGTTGGCCCCCGTCGCCTCGGCCACGTAGCCGCGATAGTCGAACATCATGGCGTCGGAACAGCCTTTGGCCTCGGCGGCGTGCTTGGACATGGTGCAGATCATGTAAAGCCCGGCGGCCTTGGCGTGGCTGGGGATGGTTTCGGGGCTGGGCCGTTTCCATTTGGAGATATCCAGCTTGGCGCCCTTCATCTTGGCGTCACCGTAATAGGCGCCCCATTCCCAGACCGCGACGGCCATGCGCACCGGGTTGCGGGCCGAGGCGACGCCCATATCCTCGCCCGCGCCGCGCCACGCCACTGCGCGGACATAGGCGTCGGACAGGTTGTTGGCCTTCATCACCGCGTATTTGGCCTCTTCGATCTGGTCGACGGTGTAGGGCACGTCGAAATCGATCATGTTGGCGGACCGCTTCAACCGCTCGGAATGCAGGACCGACTTGAAGATCTTGCCGTGATAGGCGCGCTCGCCTTCGAAGACCGACGAGGCGTAGTGCATCGCATGGGTCAGGATATGCACGTTGGCGTCGCGCCAGGGCACGAGCTGCCCGTCCATCCAGATGAATCCGTCGCGATCATCATAGCCAGCCATGGCCCTCGTCCTTTCGATTTGGCCCGCGCAGGGCGTCTGTTTGCGAAAGTTGCGCGCGTTAGGTCCGATACGGACATAAAGTTGCGTTAAATTCACAAATCGCTATCAATTGATTCTTGGAAAGTCAACAAGGCTGACATAAGATCGCTCAATAATTAGACGAAATGAGAATTCCGGTGAGAGATCATGCCTGAAGGCGCACACGCACATGTTCAAAGCGGCGAAAGCCTCCTCTTTCTGACCGACGAACAGCTCCGGAAGGGCATCGAGGCGATGTTCTTCGCCTATCGCGGCTTCACCGCCGACCCGGACCGCATCCTCGAAGAATACGGCTATGGCCGCGCCCACCACCGCGCGCTGCATTTCATCCACCGCAGCCCGGGGACCACGGTCAACAACCTGCTGGCCATCCTGGGCGTTACCAAGCAATCGCTGAACCGGGTGTTGCGCACGCTTATCGTGGACGGGCTGGTGGAAAGCCGCGTCGGCAAGCGCGACAAGCGCGAGCGGCATCTCTTTCTCACCGAGGCCGGCGATGCGCTGGAGCGCAAGCTGTCGGACGCCCAGAGGGCACGGATGCGCGCGGCCTACCGCGCCGCCGGCCCCGAGGCGGTGGCGGGCTTTCGCCAGGTCCTGGAGGCGATGATGGAGCCCGAGCTGCGCCGCCACTTCAAACGGCTCAAGGACAGCGGGTCATGAGCGTGGAGCCGCAGGCCCATCTTCTGATTGTCGACGATGACGAGCGGATCCGCGATCTGTTGCGCAAGTTCCTTCAGCGCGCCGGTTTCCTGGTCAGCGCGGCGCGCGACTCGGCACATGCGCGGCGGATACTGGAGGGGCTCGAATTCGATCTTATCGTGCTCGACGTGATGATGCCGGGCGAGGACGGCATCGCACTGACGCAAAGCCTGCGCGAGGAAATCGGGACGCCGATCCTGCTGCTCACCGCGCGGGGCGAGACGGGCGATCGCATCGCAGGGCTGGAGGCCGGGGCCGACGACTATCTCGCCAAACCGTTCGAGCCCAAGGAACTGCTGCTCAGGATCAACGCGATCCTGCGCCGCCAGCCCCAGCCCGCCCCCGAAGAGGCCGGGCCGAAAATCCTGCATCTGGGCGCGGTGCGTTATGACGTGTCGCGCGGCGAGATGTGGGAGGGCGAGCGGCTGATCCGCCTGACCGCCACGGAAATGCAGCTGATGCGCATCTTTTCGGCCAACCCGGGCGAACCCGTAAGCCGCGCCCGGCTGGTGGAAGACCTGGGCCGCGACGGCGGCCAGGCGCAGGAACGCGCGGTCGACGTCCAGATCACCCGGCTGCGGCGCAAGATCGAGGCCGACCCCAAGCAGCCCCGTTACCTGCAAACCGTGCGCGGCGCAGGCTATATGCTGGCGCCCGATTAGCTCTTGCCCGCCCGCGGCGGCCTTCCTTAGCCTCGGGCCATGAGCACGATCCTTTTGTCGCACCCCGATTGCCTGGGTCACATCACGCCGCCCGGCCACCCCGAGCGCGCAGCCCGGCTACAGGCCATTTCGGCCCGGCTGGCCGCACCGGATTTCGCGCCGCTTGTCCATGTCGAGCCCCCGCTGGCCGGCCGGGCCGACGTTCTGCGCGCTCATCCGCAGATCTATTTCGACATCCTCAAGGCCGAGATCCCGGACAACGGCACCCTGCCCCTCGACCCCGACACCTATGTCTCGGCCGGGTCGATCAAGGCCGCGCTGCGCGGGCTCGGGGCCAACCTCGCGGCCGTCGACCGGGTGATGGCGGGCGAGGCGGCCAACGCCTTTTGCGCGGTCCGCCCGCCGGGCCACCATGCCGAACCGAACCGCGCCATGGGCTTTTGCCTGTTGGGAAATATCGGCATCGCGGCCAGGCACGCGCTGGACATCCACGGCCTGTCGCGCGTCGCGGTTGTCGATTTCGACGTACATCACGGCAACGGCACCCAGGCGATCCTGTGGGACGAGCCGCGCACGCTGTTCGCCTCGACCCACCAGATGCCGCTGTTCCCGTTCGCCGGCGCGCCCGGGGAACGCGGCGCCCATGACAACGTGCTGAACCTGCCGCTGGCGCCGGGCGACGGCAGCGCGAAATTCCGCGCCGCCTACGAGGGCCATATCCTGCCGCGCCTCGACGCATTCGCGCCCGAACTGGTGCTGATCTCGGCCGGCTTCGACGCCCATTCCGCCGATCCGCTGGCCCAGATCAACCTGTCAGAGGACGATTTCGCATGGATAACCGGGCGCCTGTGCGACATCGCCGACGCCCATGCGGGCGGGCGCGTGGTCTCGACACTCGAAGGCGGATATGATCTGGATGCCCTGGCCGCGAGCGTCGCGGCGCATGTGCAAGTGCTGATGGAGCGGGGGGCATGAGCGACACACCTGTGGCCGAGATGAGCTTCGAACAGGCGATGCAGGCGCTGGAAGAGGTCGTCGGCCAACTCGAACGGGGCGATGTGCCGCTGGCCGATTCCATCGCGCTCTACGAAAAGGGCGCGGCGCTGAAAAAGCACTGCGAGGCCAAGCTGAAAGAGGCCGAGGAAAAGGTCGCCACGATCACGCTGGATGCCGAGGGCAACCCCACCGGCACCAAGCCCGTCGAAGGGCTCTGAGCGATGTTCAAGGAGGCGTTGACGGCGCAGGCCGGGCGGATCGAGGCGTGCCTGATGGACGCGCTGGCTGATGCCGCCGACCAGCCGGTCAGCCACGCGATGCGCTATGCGGTCGCGGGCGGCAAGCGGCTGAGGGGCTTTCTGGTGATCGAGGGCGCCGCGCTTTACGGGCTTGCGCCCGAGCAGGCGGTTCATGCCGCCGCCGCGGTCGAGGCGCTGCACGCCTATTCGCTGGTCCATGACGATCTGCCCTGCATGGACGACGACGATCTGCGCCGCGGCCAGGCCACGGTGCATGTGAAATGGGACGATGGCACCGCGGTGCTGGTGGGCGACGCGCTGCAGACGCTGGCCTTCGACCTGCTGTCGCGCGAGGCCGCCCACCCCGACCCGGCCGTGCGCGTCGACCTCGTGGCCTCGCTCGCCAAGGCGTCGGGCATCGAGGGCATGGTTCTGGGCCAGGCCCAGGACATCGCCGCCGAGACCGCCGGCCGCCCGCTGAGCCTGGACGAGATCACCGATCTGCAGGCCAACAAGACCGGCGCGCTGATCCGCTGGTCGGCCGAGGCGGGGGCGCGGCTGGGCAAGGCCGATATCGCGCCGCTGTCGGCCTATGCCACGGCGCTGGGCCTTGCCTTCCAGATCGCCGACGACATCTTGGACGTCGAGGGCGATGCCGAAAAGACGGGCAAGCGCGTCGGCAAGGACGCCGATGCCGGCAAGGCGACATTCGTCTCGCTGCTGGGCCTCGAGGGCGCCAAGACCCGCGCAAGCGAGCTGGTGGCCGAGGCCGAGGCCGCGCTCGCCCCCTTTGGCGCGCGGGCCGATATCTTGCGGCAGGCGGCCAACTTCGTTATCTCGCGCGACACCTGACGAGCCACGCCCCGGGAGGGCAGAAATTTGACCCAACGCCCCTTCACCCCGCTTCTCGACCGCGTCAGCAGCCCCGCCGACCTGAAAGAGCTGAGCGACAGCGAGCTGACGACCCTGGCCGATGAACTGCGCGCCGAGGTGGTGTCGGCGGTCTCGGAAACCGGCGGGCACCTGGGTGCGGGGCTGGGCGTGATCGAGCTGACCGTGGCGCTGCACGCGGTGTTCGACACGCCGCGCGACCGTCTGATCTGGGACGTCAGCCACCAGTGCTATCCGCACAAGATCCTGACCGGCCGGCGCGACCGCATCCGCACGATCCGCCAGCAGGACGGGCTGTCGGGGTTCGCCAAGCGCAGCGAAAGCCCGTATGATCCATTCGGCGCTGGCCACAGCTCGACCTCGATCTCGGCCGCTCTGGGCTTTGCCATGGCGCGCGAACTGGGCAGCGCGCCGGAAGAAGGTATCGGCGACGCCATCGCTGTGATCGGCGACGGGGCGCTGTCGGGCGGCATGGCCTACGAGGCGATGAACAATGCCGGGCACCTGGACAAGCGGCTGATCGTGATCCTCAACGACAACGAGATGTCGATCGCGCCCCCGGTGGGCGCGATGTCATCCTATCTCAACCGGCTTTATGCCGGCGCGCCGTTCCAGGAGTTCAAGTCGATCGCCAAGGGCGCGGTCAGCTTTCTGCCCTCGCCGTTCCAGGAAAGCGCAAGGCGCGCCAAGGACCTGATCAAACACATCACCGTCGGCGGCACGATGTTCGAAGAGCTTGGCTTTTCCTATGTCGGCCCCATCGACGGGCACGACATGGACCAGTTGCTGGCGGTCCTGCGCACGGTCAAGGCACGGGCCGACGGACCGATGCTGATCCATACGATCACGCAAAAGGGCAAGGGCTACGCACCGGCCGAGTCCGCCCCCGACTGCGGGCACGGCGTGGCCAGGTTCGACATCGCCACCGGCGAGCAGAAAAAGACGCCGGCCAACGCACCCAGCTATACCAAGGTGTTCGCCCAGAGCCTCATCGAGGAAGCCCACCAGGACACCAAGATCGTCGCCGTCACCGCGGCGATGCCCGACGGCACGGGCCTGAACCTCTTTGCCGAACGCTTTCCCGACCGCTGCTTCGACGTGGGCATCGCCGAACAGCACGGCGTGACCTTCTCGGCCGGGCTGGCCGCCGGAGGCCAGAAACCGTTCGTCGCGATCTATTCCACCTTCCTGCAGCGCGGGTACGACCAGATCGTGCATGACGTGGCGATCCAGCGCCTGCCGGTGCGCTTTGCCATCGACCGGGCCGGGCTGGTGGGCGCTGACGGGGCGACCCATGCCGGCGCCTTCGACATCGCCTATCTCGCCAACCTGCCCGGTTTCGTGGTCATGGCCGCTGCCGACGAGGCCGAGCTTGTGCACATGGTCGCCACCGCGGCGGCCCATGATGCCGGCCCCATCGCCTTCCGCTTCCCGCGGGGCGAAGGGGTCGGCGTGCCGATGCCCGAAAAGGGCGTGCCGCTGGAAATCGGCAAGGGCCGGATGATCCAGGAGGGCCGCCGCGTGGCGCTGCTGAACTTCGGCGCCCGGCTGAAAGAGGTGAAAGAGGCGGGCCAGGCCCTGGCGGCCCAGGGGATCACCCCCACCATCGCCGACGCGCGCTTTGCCAAACCGCTGGACCGCGCGTTGATCCTGCGGCTGGCCGCCGAGCACGAGGCGCTGATCACCATCGAGGAAGGCGCCGTGGGCGGCTTCGGCAGCCATGTGGCCCAGCTTCTGGCCGAGGAAGGCGTGTTCGACGGCGGGTTGAAATACCGCTCGATGGTGCTGCCCGACACGTTCATCGACCACGGAAACCCCGCCGACATGTATGCCACCGCCGGGCTGAACGCCCCCGACATCGAGACCAAGGTGATGGAAGTGCTGGGCACAGAGGCGGCGGCGAAGCGGGCCTAAAAGCCCGCCTTCAGCAGCGCAGCCAGCCCCGCGCGGTAGTCGGGATATGCAAGGCTCACGCCCAGCCTCTCCTTGATCCGCGCGTTCGAGACGCGCTTGGATTCGGAATAAAAGCTTTTCGCCATCGGGCTGAGATCGGCGTCTTCGAACGCCAGTTCGGGAGGCGGCGCGACCCCCAGCAGCTCGGCCGCGCAGGCGACCACATCCTGCGGCGGCGCGGGCAGGTCGTCGGCGACGTTGTAGACGGCACCGGCGGCGGGCCGGGCCATCGAGGTGGCCAGCACCTCGGCGATGTCCTCGACATGGATGCGGGAAAAGACCTGCCCGGGTTTGACGATGCGCCGCGCCGTGCCCGCGCGGACCTGGTCCAGCGCCGAACGGCCGGGGCCGTAGATGCCCGCAAGGCGGAAGATGTGCATGGGCAGGTCCAGCGCGGCCCAATCGGCCTCGGCCGCGACCCGTGCTTCGCCCCGCGCGGTGCCGGGTGTCAGCGGCGTCTCCTCGTCGACCCAGCCGCCGCCATGGTCGCCATAGACGCCCGTGGTCGAGAGATACCCCACCCAGCGCAACTGGCGCGCGCGGGCCAGCGTCGCCCCCGCGGCGGCCAGCACAGGGTCGCCTTCGGGCCCCGGCGCGACGGAACAGAGCAGATGGCTGGCGCGCGACAGCGCACGGTCCAGGTCGGCCCCCGGCCAGACCAGCGGCTCGACCCCGGCGCGCGCCAGCCTCGCGGCCTTTTCAGACGAACGGGTCGTGCCGATCACCTGCCAGTCGGGCCCCAGACGCCGCGCAAGCGCCCGCGCCGTGTAGCCATGCCCGATGGAAAGGAGCGTACCTGCCATGGCCGCAGCATGGCGCGACAGCGCAGCCGCCGCAAGGCGGCGCGGGCGTCGGCCCGCCGCGCGAGCCCGCAATCACAGCGGCGCCCCGGCCTTGCCCCCCCGGCCTGAAACCCGCACATAGGGGTCACGGGGCCGCCCCGGCCCGCCAAGGAGACCTCGATGTACGCGCACCCGCCCGATCTGCCGGTCGAAACCCCCGACCTGCCCCCCGCCGAGGCGTTTTCGGATGCCGCCGCCGCGGTGGCCCGGCTGATCGAACTTTATGACGGGGCGACGGATTTCCTGCGCGAGCGGTTCAAGACCTGCCTAAGCGCGGGCACCGGGGGCGTGCGCTATCGCGGCTTTTACCCCGAAATCCGGCTGGCCACGGCCAGCCACGCCCAGATCGACAGCCGGCTGAGCTTTGGCCACGTGGCCGAGCCGGGGGTCTTTGCCACGACGATCACGCGGCCCGATCTCTTCGCCAACTACCTGCGCCAGCAGATCGGCCTTTTGTTGGAAAACCACGGCGTGCCGGTCACCATCGGCGCGTCGACCACGCCGATCCCGGTGCATTTCGCGGTGGCGGCCGGCGCCGCGCCGGTGACCGTGCCGCAGGAGGGCGCGCTCGATTTCCCGCTGCGCGATCTGTTCGACGTACCGGACCTGACCACCACCCATGACGACATCGTCAACGGCACCGGGTTCACCTTTCCCGACGGGGCCCGGCCGCTGGCCCCCTTCACCGCACAGCGGATCGACTATTCGCTGGCGCGGCTGTCGCACTACACCGCCACCTCTGCCGAGCATTTCCAGAACCACGTGCTGTTCACCAACTACCAGTTCTATGTCGAGGAGTTCGAGGCCTTCGCCCGCGCCGCGCTGGCCGACCCGTCCAGCGGCTATGTCGCGCTGGTCGGCCCCGGCAACGCCGAGATCGCCACGCCCGACGCGCCGCTGCCCTTGCCGGCCAAGCTGCCGCAGATGCCCAGCTATCACCTGAAACGCACCGACGGGCAGGGGATCACCCTGGTCAATATCGGCGTGGGCCCCTCGAACGCGAAAACCGC
Source organism: Rhodovulum robiginosum (assembly GCF_003944755.1). Taxonomy (GTDB): domain Bacteria; phylum Pseudomonadota; class Alphaproteobacteria; order Rhodobacterales; family Rhodobacteraceae; genus Rhodovulum; species Rhodovulum iodosum. Next base: position 119,912 of record NZ_RWGU01000048.1, on the reverse strand, counting down.
GACCGACCATATCGCGGTGTTGCGTCCCCATGCCTGGCTGATGGTCGGCCATTGCGCGGGGCTGAGAAACTCTCAGCGGCTGGGCGATTTCGTACTGGCGCACGGCTATCTGCGCGAGGACCACGTGCTCGACGACGACCTGCCGGTCTGGACCCCGATCCCGCCGCTGGCCGAAATCCAGGTGGCCCTGGAAGAGGCGGTGGAGGAGATCACCGAACTGGAAGGGTTCGAGCTCAAGCGCATCATGCGCACCGGCACGGTGGCCACCATCGACAACCGAAACTGGGAACTGCGCGACCAGTCCGGCCCGGTGCAGCGGCTGTCGCAATCGCGCGCCATCGCGCTGGACATGGAAAGCGCGACGATCGCGGCCAACGGCTTTCGCTTTCGGGTGCCCTACGGCACGCTTCTGTGCGTCTCCGACAAGCCGCTGCATGGCGAGTTGAAGCTGCCCGGCATGGCCAGCGACTTCTACCGCACCCAGGTGGCGCGGCACCTGGCCATCGGGGTGCGCGCGATGGAGCGGCTGCGCGAGATGCCGTTGGAGCGCATTCACAGCCGCAAGTTGCGCAGCTTCGAGGAAACCGCCTTCCTCTAGCGGCAAAAGGGTCGCAAAATGCGTGGAAACAGCAGCAAAGTCCCTACTAATCGTTGTGTCTTGTACCAAGATCACGTTAAATCGCGTGGATAAGACCCCACAGAGGGCAGGAACGAGGAGACGACAATGGCGAAACCGATGACCAAGACGCAACTGGTTGCCGCGCTGGCCGACGAGATGGAGGCCGACAAGAAGGCCGCATCGGCCGCTCTGGACGCGATCACCAGCGTTATCACCCGCGAGGTTGCCGGCGGCGGTGCCGTCACGCTGCCCGGCGTCGGCAAGATCTACTGCCGCGAACGCCCCGAACGCATGGTGCGCAACCCCGCCACCGGCGAGCAGATCAAGAAAGAGGCCGACAAGGTGGTCAAGATGACCATCGCCAAGGCGCTGAAGGACAGCGTTAACGGCTGATCGCGCCGCTTGCCCGACATGGGTAATGGTCTAGGGTCGCCTTCGGGCGGCCCTGTTCTTTTGCGGGAGGAGCCATGGATATCCGCGCGCTGGCGATGGGCCTGGCCTTCGCCTTCATCTGGGCTTCGGCCTTTTCCTCGGCGCGGATCATCGTGGCCGCGGCGCCGCCGCTGACCGCGCTGTCGCTGCGGTTCCTTATCTCGGGGCTGCTGGGCGTGGGGATCGCGCTGGCCCTCGGCCAGAGTTGGCGGCTGACCGCCGCGCAATGGCGGGCGACGGCTGTCTTCGGAATCAGCCAGAACGCGCTCTACCTCGGCCTCAACTTCGTTGCGATGCAGACGCTCGAGGCCTCGATGGCCGCGATCATCGCCTCGACCATGCCGCTTCTGGTGGCGCTCTTCGGATGGCTGGCGATGGGCGAGCGGGTGCGGCCGCTGGGCGTTGCCGGTCTGGTGGTCGGCTTTCTGGGCGTGGCGATCATCATGGGCAGCCGCATCTCGCAGGGCGTCGATCTCTACGGGCTCGGCCTGTGCGTGATGGGCGTGGTCGCGCTGACGGCGGCGACACTTTCGGTGCGCGGTGCGTCCTCCGGGGGCAACGTGCTGATGATCGTGGGGCTGCAGATGCTGATGGGCGCGGCGGCGCTGGGGCTGGCGGCGGCGGTGACGGGCGAACGGCTCGCGTTCGACTGGTCGTGGCAACTGGGCGCGGCCTTTGCCTATACCACGCTCTTTCCGGGCCTCATCGCCACGCTGATCTGGTTTTTGCTGGTCCGCCGGGTCGGCGCCGTCCGCGCGGCGACGTTCCACTTTCTCAGCCCGTTTTTCGGGGTCAGCATCGCCGCGCTGCTGTTGGGCGAGCGGCTGGGCACGATGGACGCGGCCGGCGTGGCGGTGGTGATGGCAGGCATCCTGGCAGTGCAACTGTCGAAACAGGCGCGGGTGGCCGGCGGCTAGGCCGGCGCGCGCCGGGCGGCGGTCACGCCAGCAGGTCGAACAGATCGCCCGACCCGGCGATCTGCAACGTCAGCGCGTCCTGCGCCGCGCCGTCGATCAGCACCCACAGCGTTTGGCCGGTCGGCCTGTAGGATATCAACGCCTCGTCGACATCGGCCGCCCCCGCGCCCTCGGTCGCGGCGAAATGCACGACGAAATCCTCGGCCGCAGCGCCCGCCTGCCCGAAGACCAGCCTGTCGCCCTCGAGGCTGGAGAAATCGCGCAGCCAGTCGACCCCGTGCGCATCGACGCCGAGATGGTAAAACCGATCCGCCCCCGCGCCACCACTGATCCGATCATGGCCGAACCCGCCGGTCACGAAATCGTCGCCCGCCCCGCCTTCGACCACGTCCGACAGCGCACCGCCGCTGATCGTGTCCGAGCCCTGCTGACCGTAGAGATGGTCGGCCCCGGCCCCGCCGGCCAGCACGTCGTCGCCATCCATCCCGAACAGCCGATCGTTGCCGGCACCGCCGTCGACCCGGTCGTCGCCCGATCCGGCATAGACCACATCGCCCCGGTCGCCGGCCCCCGGCCCGCCGACGATCAGGTCGGCCCCGTCGCCGCCCGTCAGCAGATCGCCGCCACCGCCGCCCTGCAAAAGATCGTCGCCCGCCCCGCCGGTCAGCCTGTCGTTGCCGGCGCCGCCGGTCAGCGTTTCGCCGCCATCCCCGGCAAAGAGCGCCATGGCGCCGCCTTCCAGCCGCTCGATCCGCGGGCCCAGGGCCCAGCCGGCGGCATCGGCGGCACCGGCCCCGGTCTTGGCCACGGTCAGGCGCACCACCTCGCCCGGTGAGGACAGCGTCATGTCGATACCCGCCTCGGTCAGTTCCACCGCGGTCGCCGCGCGCTGCGGCAGGGCGTAGGTCTCGGCCTCGGGGGTTTCGTCCACGCCGGGCGTGTCGGGGATGTCGAAGACGGTTTGCCAATCGTCCATCGCCTCTGCGGTGAGGCTTTCGGCCCAAAGCGCGGTATAGCCCGTGCCAAGATCGGGCAGCGCCAGGCTGACCTCGCCCGGCGCGCTGTCACCCGCGGCGAGGAAGATCACCAGCTTGTCGGCGCTTTCGTAGCCGTAGACGCGCACCGGGTCGGCCTCCGAGACCTCCAGCACGCTGGCCAGCGGCACGGTGCCGCCGACGCTTTCGTAGATCATCGACAGCATCTCGCCGCCGACGAAGGTGTAGTCCTCGCCATCGGCCCCCCGCAGGCTCAGCCGGCCCGGATGGATCACGTCCAGCCCGTACACCCCGGCCGCCGTCATGCCGATCGCGGCATAGCTGGAAAACAGCTCCAGCATCAGGGCGGGGTGATCTTGGCCGTAATCGGCGGCGGCGAGCCGGTCCTGCCAATAGCGCTCGAACGCGGCGTCGCTGCGGCCGTCGAGGTCGAGCGCGGCGCGGTCCATCTCTATGCCCGCGGCCCGCATCTCGGCCAGGTAATCGTCGGCCACCATCTGGCGGGTGAATGTGGCCACGTTCCAGGCCGAAAGGTATAGCTCGGGCGCGGCAGCGCCCGCCGCCTCGGCATCCGCCGCCCAGTCGTCCATGATCGCCGCCGCCGCGTCGAGGCGCCGGTCGACACCACCCGCCCCGCCGGGAAAGCGGTGCTGGATCACCATGTCGGTCGCCGCCAGCGCCGCATCGCTCAACTCGGCACGCACCAGCGCGTCTTCGGCCCGGTCCCGGCCGGTCTGCACCGCGATGGTCAGGTCGACGCCGGCGGTGTTGACCGCCGGATCGTCCAGCGCCCCGGCGATCTGGCGCACCATCGCGTCGGCGATGCGGCCATAGGCCGTCGCGGTGGCGCCGCTCACCCTGCCCGCGTAATTGTCGTAGAATTCCGAACCGACCTCGAGGATCAGCGTCTCGGGCACCTCGCCGTAGGCACCGCCCATCAGCCGCCCGAGAAACCCCTGCAGACCCTCGGCCAGGCCCGAGGGATTTGCGAGATAGCTGGTGGTGGGCAACACCACCGACAGGCCCGCCCCCTGTGCCACGGCGGTGGCCATCATCGCCGTCAGATCGGGACGTGGCAGGTCGGGGTTGTAGAGTCCCTCGAAGCGGTAGTCGTAGCGGTCCGGGCGCAACTCGGCCAGCGTCCCGCCGGGCCAGACAATCAACCCCAGGTCGTTGGCCTGGGAAAAGAACCGGCCGTCGTTGCGATAGGTGACAAAGCGTCCGCCAAAGGCCGACGCGCCCAGGGGCGTGGCCCCCTCCGCCCAATCGTCAATCCCTGTCGGCAAGCTGATTGGCGGCATGCATGTCTCCGTTTGCACAATACGGCGGAATTGCGGCGAGAATAGCGAAGCAGGGCATAATTGCAGCGTTTTTCGGGCATTTTGCACGTTTCAGAATCAATGCTACCTCGGGGCCAGAATTGTTGCCGGAATGCGTCCTCCCGCGCGGCGGACCTCGCAAAGAGCATCCTCGAGAAAGCTTTACAGAATACTTCTCAAGCATCTGCGCGGCGCGGGGGACTGATGCGCGTGAAAAAACATTCAGGCCGGCGCGACGAACACGTTTGAGGGTAAAGTGACTTCATAACGAACGATAACGAACAATTTCATTGACCGAAACGCGCTCAACATGCTTCGATTTCGCGCGATTTCAGGGAGCGAGGCATGACGACGGACACCGATACCCACGAGACGCTGGACCTCTTCGTTATCGGCGGCGGCATCAACGGATGCGGGATCGCGCGCGACGCGTCCGGGCGCGGCCTGAGGGTCCGCCTGGCCGAGAAGGGCGACCTGGCCTCGGCGACGTCCTCGGCGTCAACCAAGCTTTTCCATGGCGGGCTGCGCTACCTGGAATATTTCGAGTTTCGCCTCGTGCGCGAGTCGCTCATCGAGCGCGAGACGCTGCTCAGCGCCATGCCGCATATCAGCTGGCCGATGCGCTTCGTGCTGCCCTATCATCCCTCGATGCGCTTCGAGGGGCAGACGCCCATGGGCCGGCTGCTGGGCCGGCTGATGCCCTGGATGCGCGGCCGCCGTCCGGCCTGGCTGATCCGGCTGGGGCTGTTTCTCTACGACAACCTGGGCGGCCGTGCGCACCTGCCGGGCACGCGCAGCCTGGATTTGCGCAGCGACCCCGCCGGCGTGCCGCTCGACGACCGGTTCGAGCGGGCCTTCGAGTATTCCGATTGCTGGGTCGAGGATTCGCGCCTGGTGGTGCTGAACGCCCGCGACGCCGAGGGCCTTGGGGCCGACATCCGGACCCGCACAGAGGTGCTGTCGGCCCGGCGCGAGGACGGGCTCTGGACGGTCGAGACGCGCGATGTCGAGACCGGCGAGACCCAGCGCCACCACGCCCGGGTGCTGGTCAATGCCGGCGGGCCGTGGGCAGGCGAAATCCTGCAAACCCGGATCGGCGACAACGGCGCCGACCGGGTGCGCCTGGTGCGCGGCAGCCATATCGTGACGCGCAAGCTATACGACCATGACCGGTGCTATTTCTTTCAGGGCACCGACGGGCGGATCATATTTGCCATTCCCTACGAGAGCGACTTCACCCTGATCGGCACCACCGATGCCGAGCACCCCGACCCGTCCGCGCGCCCGGAATGCACCGCCGCCGAGCGCGATTATCTGATCGATTTCGCCAACCGCTATTTCAAGCGCAAGATCACCGCCGACGACGTGGTATGGAGCTATTCCGGCGTCAGGCCGCTTTACGATGACGGGGCGCAGTCGGCCACGGCGGCGACGCGCGATTACGTGCTCAAGCTCGATACCACCGGGGGCGCGCCGTTGCTGAATGTCTTCGGCGGCAAGATCACCACCTATCGCCGCCTCGCCGAAAGCGCGCTGGCTCGCCTCGCGCCCCATTTCGACGGGCTGCCCGGCCCCTGGACGGCCGGCGAGCCGTTGCCCGGCGGCGATTTTCCCGTCGACGGCGTGGCGGCGCAGATCGACGGCCTGCGCGCGGCCTATCCGTTCCTCGATGCCGCCTGGGCCCGACGGCTGGTGCGCGCTTACGGCACGGAGGCGCACCAAATCCTTTCCGGGGCACGGCAGGTCGCCGACCTTGGGCGCGATTTCGGCGCCACGCTGACGGCGCGCGAGGTCACCTGGCTGATGAGCAGCGAATACGCGCTGACGGCGGAAGACGTGGTCTGGCGGCGTTCCAAGCTGGGGTTGCGGCTGAGCGCAGAGCAGGTCGCCGCGCTGGACAGCTGGATGAGCGCGGAGCGGGCCACCGGTTTGCGGGCGGCCGAGTAGACCGGTCGTGCGGGGTGGCGCCGCTGCGCCGCCTCGCCTACCCTCAGCCCGATCCAGACCGACACCGACAGGGCCTGCCATGACCTATATTCTCGCCATCGACCAGGGCACGACCTCAAGCCGCGCGATCCTGTTCGACCGGACCATGAAGATCGCCGCCGTCGCGCAAGAGGAATTCACCCAGCATTACCCGGCGAGCGGCTGGGTCGAACACGACGCGGCCGATCTGTGGTCGACCACCGCCGGCACCTGCCGCGAGGCGATCGAACGGGCCGGCATCGCGCCTGCCGACATCGCGGCGGTCGGCATCACCAACCAGCGCGAAACCACCGTGGTCTGGGATCGCAAGACCGGGCAGCCGATCCACAACGCCATCGTCTGGCAGGACCGGCGCACCTCCAACCTGTGCACCGAGTTGAAGGCCGCCGGGCACGAACCGATGGTGACGGAAACCACCGGCCTGTTGCTCGACCCGTATTTCTCGGGCACCAAGCTGCGCTGGCTTTTGGACAATGTCGAGGGCGCGCGGGCGCGCGCCGAGGCGGGCGAGCTGGCCTTCGGCACGGTCGACACCTGGCTTATCTGGCGGCTGACCGGCGGCAAGCTTCATGTCACCGACGCCACGAATGCCGCGCGCACCATGCTCTACGACATCCGAAAAGGGGAATGGAGCACCAATATCTGCGACCTGCTGGATATTCCCATGTCGCTTTTGCCGGAGGTGCGCGACAGCGCCGCCGATTTCGGCATGACCCGGCCCGACCTCTTCGGCCGCGAAATCCCCATCCTCGGGGTGGCGGGCGACCAGCAGGCGGCGACCGTGGGCCAGGCCTGTTTCGGCAAGGGAATGCTGAAATCGACCTACGGCACGGGGTGCTTTGCGCTGCTCAATACCGGGCCCGAGCCGGTGACCTCGCAAAACCGGCTGCTGACCACCATCGCCTATCAGCTGGACGGCACGCCGACCTATGCTCTGGAAGGTTCGATCTTCATCGCGGGCGCCGTGGTGCAATGGCTGCGCGACGGGCTCAAGATCATCCGCGCCGCACCCGAGACGCAAGGCCTGGCCGACGCCGCGGACCCGGCGCAGGACGTGGTGCTGGTACCTGCCTTTACCGGGCTTGGCGCACCGTATTGGCGGCCCGACTGCCGCGGCGCGGTCTTCGGCCTGACGCGCAATTCGGGCCCGGCGGAGTTCGCCCGCGCCGCCCTGGAAAGCGTCGGCTTCCAGACCCGCGACCTCCTGGAGGCGATGCACGCGGACTGGTCGGGCGCGGATGACGCCGTCCTGCGCGTCGATGGCGGGATGAGCGCGTCGGACTGGACGATGCAGTTCCTCGCCGACATCCTGGGCGCCTCGGTTGACCGCCCCGAGGTGAAAGAGACCACGGCGCTGGGCGCGGCCTGGCTGGCGGGGATGCAGGCCGGTATCTATCCGGACCGCGACGAGTTCGCCAAGACCTGGGCGCTGGACCGCCGGTTCGAGCCGGCGATGGACGACGCCACGCGCGACGCGAAATACGCCCGCTGGCAAGCTGCCATCGCCGCCACCCAAACCGTGACATGAGGCCCATTCCGGCCTTCGGGCTGGTGCTGCCCGCCCGCGTCCGGTTCGGCCGCGGCGCGGCGCTGGACGCGGTACCCGAAATCGCGCGCCTCGGTACGCGCATCGCGCTGGTACATGGGCAGAGCACGGCGCGCGCCGCGCCCCTGATCTCCGCGCTCGCGGCGGCGGGCGCGACCGTGCTGCCGCTTTCCTGTCCTGCCGAGCCGACGCTCGACATGCTGGAGGCCGCGCTGGCCGAGGCGCGGACCCATCGCCCCGACAGCGTGGTGGCCATCGGGGGCGGCGCCGCGCTCGACCTCGGCAAGGCGCTCGCCGCGCTGCTGCCCGCGGACCGGCCCCCGCTCGACCATCTGGAGGTTGTGGGTCAGGGCCTGCCGCTATCGGCCGACCCCCTGCCCTTCGTCGCCATCCCCACCACAGCCGGCACCGGTTCCGAGGCCACGAGGAACGCGGTGATCGGGGTGCCTGCGCATCGCCGCAAGGTCAGCCTGCGCGATGACCGTTTGGTGTCGCGGCTGGCGGTCATCGACCCCGCGCTCACCGACGGTGCGCCGCGCGAGGTGACGCTAGCCAGCGGGCTGGACGCCCTGACGCAAGTGATAGAGCCCTATCTCTCGGCGCGTGCGACGCCGTTCACCAATGCGCTCTGCCATGATGCGATCCCACGGGGGCTGGCCGCGCTGGCTGCGCTGGGCGCGGGCGAAAACCCCGCCGCCCGCGATACGATGGCCTATGTCGCCCATGTCAGCGGTATTGCCCTGACCAATGCGGGGCTGGGCGCGGTGCACGGTCTGGCCGGCGTTCTGGGCGGTGAGACGGGCGAGGCGCATGGCGTCATCTGCGGACGGCTGTTGCCCCATGTGCTGATGGCCAACCGCGCCGCCTGCATCGGCGATGCGCTCCGCACGGACCGGTTCGGGCATATCGAACACTGGTGCCGCGAAACGCTCGGCTGCGGCATCGCGGGGATGGAAGGCTGGGCCGCGGCGCGTGGCCTCGCCCCGCCCGACCAACGCCTCGCGCCGGAGGCACTGGCCGACATCGCCACGCGTTCGGCCGCCAGTTCCTCGATGAAGGCAAACCCGGTGGCCCTCTCGGCCGCCACGCTGGCGGGCGTCCTGTCGGATGCCGGCTGGGGCTGACCGGCGGCAGAGGCGCTGCGCGAGATTGCCCGGTGTCTTACCCGGCTTGCGGGGCCGGGATCTGGACTTTGGCGGCCAAACGTGCCGCCCCATGCGCGGGCCCCCATGGCGCCGTGCCTTGTGCAGGCACTGAGCTGCGAACGTCCCGTGGCGGGCTGATTGCGCCGGCGCACCTCAAATCAGTCCGAAGACGCAGGCCGATGCAGCGGCCAAGCCTTTGGAAGACATGGGTCACACCCCGTGCCGCGTGGTGCGCGTGCAGCCGTCAGGTCCACATTCGCGCAACCACGCCGTCGCGCCGGACGACGCCGTGGTAGACCGCCGCAAGCACATGCAAAGCGATGAACGCGCTAATGGCGAGTGCGCCGTAGAAGTGCAGGGTCTTTGCGATACCTGCCAGCATTTCCGATTCCGGCACCAGCGCGGGGACGCCCCAGGCATCGAGCGTCTCGATCGGGAAACCGCCCGCCTTCACCCGGACATAACCGGCGATGGGCATGAGAAGCAGCAGGGCATATAGAAGGCGATGGGTGAGATTCGCGGCCCACACCTGCCAGCCCGGTACGTTTTCGGGCAGCGGCGGCGGAGGCCGGAGGCTGCGCCACAGAAGGCGCAGGATCATCAAGGCAAAGATCAGGATGCCCGTATTCTTGTGAAACAAGAACAGGGTGTTCTGCACCGATTGCGGCAACCCGTCCTGGATCATCACGAACCCCGCCGGGATCATCAGAAACACCAGTAGAGCAACGGCCCAGTGAAAGAACCGCGTCAGGAAGCCGTGGCGTGCCGTTTCGTCTTGCATGTCGAGCCCTTCTTCTTTCCATCCAGCGTAGCATCCTCTCCGGGCACTTCAAAATGCAGATCAGCGGCGGCCCTCGCCCGCCGGGCAAGAGGGGCACAAACGGCTTGTGTCAGGGCATCGCCCATATTTGCGCCATCCGTCGCGCAATCCGGCGTGAACGCGCCGTCGCCCGTGGCCGCGCCTTGTTCGTGGCGGCGCTTCGCCTAAGATGTAAATGAAATTGGGAGATCGTTGATGACACGAGGATTTCTGACCCGACGAGCGGCGCTGAGCGCCGGAGCGGCGGGGCTCGGCGCCTTGGCCGCCGGGTTCCTGCCCGGACGGGCGCAGGCGCAGACGGCCGTGACGTTGCAGCTTTCTTGGCTGCATTCGGTGCAATTCGCGGGCAGCTACATCGCCCGGCAAAACGGCTGGTGGCAGGATCTCGGCCTCGACGTGTCGCTGGCGCCCGGCGGCCCGAACGCGCCGGTCGAACCGCCGGTGGTCTCGGGCACCGCGCTGGTGGGCATTTCTGCGGCCGACTACACCGCCGCAGCGGTCGCGCAGGGCGCGCCGTTCAGGATCATCGCCGTGGCGATGCAAAAAAACCCCTTCGTGATCGCCTCGCTGCCCGGCAACCCGGTGAATGCCCCCGCCGACCTGCCGGGCAAGCGGCTGGGCATGGCCATTGCGAACACGCCGGTGCTGAGCGCGCTGTGCCAGCTCAACGGTGTCGACATCGACACCATCGAGATCGTGCCGACGCAGTATTCCGCCGCGCCCCTGCTGGCCGGCGAGGTCGACTGCCTGCTGTGTTGGGAAACCGATCTGCCCGTGGCGATGGCGATGCAGGGCGTCGAAAGCCAGACCATGCTGATGGCCGATCACGGCTACGCGCTGCATTCGCAGACCTACATCGCCACCGAGGAAAGCCTCGCCACCCGGCGCGGCGACCTGGTGGCGCTCATGGCGGGCGAGGTCCGGGGGTGGGAGACCTACAAGGCCGATACCGATGCCGCGGCGGCGCTGACGGTCGAGATGTTTCCCGATGCGGGGCTGGATCTGGAAACGCAAAGGCTGCAGGCGCAACGGCAGGTGCCGCTGATGTTTTCCGATCTGACCGACCGACAGGGTTTCGGCTGGTGGACCGACGAGACCGTCGCCGAGAATACCGAGACGCTGGCGCTGCTCGGCCACGACGTGACGCCGGACCTGTGGGACCGGTCGATCCTCGAGGAGGTCCATGGCGGCTGACACAAGCCCGCCCGAGCTGCGCTGTAGCGGTCTCGCCAAAACCTTCCCCGGCGGGGTTGAGGCGGTGCGCCCGCTCGATGCGGTTTTCGAGGCCGGCCGCACCACGGCGCTGGTGGGCCCGTCGGGCTGCGGCAAGTCGACGATCCTCAGGATGATCGCCGGGCTGGAGCCGCCCTCCGGCGGCGAGGTGACCATCGGCGGCGCGCCCCCGGCCGAGATCCGCCGCCGGGCCGGGCTGGCGATCGCTTTTCAGGACGCGTCCCTTTTGCCCTGGCGCACGGTGCGCGGCAATATCCGCCTTGCGCTGCGACTGGCGCACAAGCCCGCCGATGCGGACGCCGTCGACCGGTTGATCCGGCTGGTGGGCCTTGAGGGGTTTGCCGATACCCGGCCCGCGGCGCTCTCGGGCGGGATGCGCCAGCGCGCCGCCATCGCGCGCTGCCTCGTCACCGGGCCGGAACTGCTGTTGCTGGACGAGCCGTTCGGGGCGGTGGACGAACTCACCCGGCGGCAACTGGCCGAGGACCTGCCGCGGATATGGCAAGCGCGCGGCACGACCACGCTTCTTGTCACCCACTCGGTAACCGAGGCGATCCTGCTGTCGGACCGCGTCCTGGTCTTCTCGCCCCGGCCAGCCGCGCTGGTCGCGGATATCGCCGTCGACCTGCCTCAGCCGCGGAGCGTTGCGATGACGGCAAGCGCCGATTTCCTTGACCTGGCCCAGACGGTCTCGGGCGCGCTCGCCCGCGGCATCGCCGAGGCCCCCGACACTCTCGCGGCGCAATGAGCGCGCCCGCCTCCACGGCAACGAGCGCACCGGCCGGCGGGCGCCGGACGGCCCTCGGCATCTTCTTCGTGATCCTGGGTTGGGAGCTTGCCGCCCGCGCGCTGGCGGGCGCCTATCTGCTGGCCGGTCCGACCGATGTGCTGACCTATCTTGCTGCAAATGCCGGGCTCATGTGGCGGGCTTTGAAAGTGACGCTGACCGAGGCGGCGGCGGGCTTCGTCATCGGCAATCTCGCCGCCATCGCGCTGGCCGCGCTGGCGCTGATCCTGCCTCGGGCCGAGCGCGCGATTTCGGGGCTGGCGCTTCTCGTCTTCTGCCTGCCCATCGTCGCCACCGGGCCGATCCTCAGGGTGTTCTTCGGCCCCGGTCTGGGCCCGCAGATCACGCTGGCCGCGCTGGCCGTCTACTACACCACGCTCATCCCGCTGCTCGTGGGCCTGCGCGCCGCCCCGGCCACATGGTTCGACCTCGTGCGCAGCTACGGGCGCGGACCGATGGCGATGCTGGTCCATGTCCGGGCGATGGCGGCGCTGCCCTACCTGTTCGCGGGCCTTCAGATCGCCGCGCCCGCCGCGGTGCTGGGCGCGATGGTGGGCGAGTTCACCGGGGCCGAGCGCGGCATGGGCGTGCTGGCGATCCGGGCGATGCGCGCGCTCGATGTCGAGGCGACCTGGGCGCTGGCGAGTGTGGCCACCGCCGTCTCGATCCTGGTCTATGCCGCCGTGCGCCGGATCGCCCGCATGGTGCTGCGCGACCCGCCACCCCTGATCCTCGCGCCCCCGCGGCACTCGGCGGGGCGGCCGCGCAATGGCTGGCACGCGGCGCTGGCCAATGCCGCCGCCGTCGGCGGGCTGGCCGTGATCTTGTGGTGGGGCGCGTTCGAGGCTGCGGGGGTTTCGCCCTTTTTCGGCAAGCGGCCGGGCGACGTGCTGGCTTTCCTTTTCACCGATCCGCACGCTGCGATGCACCGGGTAACGCTGGGCGCGGCGCTGGCCGAGACGGCGCTTTACGCGGTGCCGGGCTATCTCGCCGGGCTTGCGCTCGGGGCCGGCCTGGCCGCGATCCTCGTTTTGCGGCCCGCGCTTGCCGGCATCGCCATGCCCGTCGCCATCGCGCTGCGCTCGGTGCCGATCGTGACCACCGCGCCGCTGGTGGTTCTGCTGCTGGGGCGCGGCGCGGCGGGGACGGTCACGCTGGTGGCGATCATGGTGTTCTTTCCGACCTTCGTGGCCTGCTTGCACGGGATGCGCCAGGCGCCCGGGCAGGTGCTGGACGTGTTCGACAGCTATGCCGCCGGCCCGCTCGACCGGCTGATCCACGTCCAGCTGCCCGCGATGTTGCCCGCCTTCTTTGCCGCGGCGCGGATGGCGGTGCCGGCGGCAGTGCTGGCCGTGACCGTGGTCGAGTGGCTGGCCACCGGGGCGGGTATCGGCAGCCTGATGGCGCTGTCGGCCTCGGTGTCCGACTACGGCATGCTGTGGAGCGCGCTTGTCCTGCTCGCGCTCTTGTCCTGCGCGGGCTACGCGGCGGTCGCGGCGGCAGAGCGCCGCGTACTGTCGGTCTATGCCAGCGAGCAATTGGCATGAGCCCGTCCGGCAACACAGCTCGGCCCGGTCCGGCGGGCGGGCGCGACATCCGGATCGACCTGTTCCGCGGTCTGGCAATGTTCATCATCCTCATCGACCACATCCCCGGAAACGCCTGGGGGCGCTGGACGATCGGCCGGTTCACCTTCTCGGATGCCACCGAGATCTTCGTGTTCTGCTCGGGCATGGCCTCGGCGCTGTCCTTCGGGCGCACCTTCGAACGCGCAGGCTGGCCGATGGGCGCGGCGCGGACGGCCTACCGGATCTGGCAGCTTTACTGGGCGCATATCGGACTGTTCATCTTCGTGGCGATGATGATGGCGGCGTTCGACCTGATCGGCGCGGTCGACAAATCCTATGTCGGGCGGCTGAACCTCTGGCCGTTCTTCGACGACCCGATCCCGCAGATCGTCGGCCTATTCACCCTGACCTACGTGCCGAACTATTTCGACATCCTGCCGATGTATCTGGGCATCCTTGCGCTGATGCCGGTGATCGTGGCGCTTGCACGTGTCCATCCCCGGCTGGCGATGGGCGCAAGCGCGGGGCTCTGGCTGGCCTGCAATTTCGGGTTTCTCGGGCTGCCGGCCGAGCCCTGGTCTGACCGGGAATGGTTCTTCAACCCCTTTGGGTGGCAGCTTTTGTTCTTCACCGGCTTTGCGTTTCTTGCCGGCTGGCTGCCCGCCCCACCCGTCCGGCGCGGGCTGGTCTGGGGGGCGGTTGGTTTTCTGGTTCTGACCAGCCCGCTATCCTCGCCCCACATGGTGACGCTGCTCAAGCAGCTCTGGATGCCCGCCGCCGACTGGGCGATGGAGACCTATCCGAAGATCTTCGAGTTCCGGCGCAAGACGGAATTCGGCATCCTGCGCTACCTGCATTTCCTGGCGCTGGCCTACCTGGCCTGGGTCGCCGTGGGGCCGCGCGGCGCCCGGCTGTCTCCGTCGGGACATGGCGTGCCGGCCCGCGCATGGCGGGGGATCGTGGCGGTGACGGCGCGGGTGGGGCAGCAGTCGCTGGCGATCTTCGTTTTCTCGATGGCGCTGGCGCCATTGATCGGCTTTACGCTCGACCTCGGCGGCCGGACGGCGGCCAGCATCGCCCTCGCCAACCTGGCCGGGCTGGCCGCGCTTGTCGGCGCGGCCTACGGCATCGGCTGGGTCAAGTCGCAGCCCTGGAAAACGCCAAGGGCCTGAGCCACGCCCGCCGCTGTCAGGCGGCCGTCTCCACAACCCCGCGCGGCGCCGCCGGGGGCTCGGGCTGGCGGTCTTCGGGAATGTCGAACAGCCCCACCGACCGCGACCACGCCCCGAGACCGGGCCACGTCGAGATGACGGCAACGGGAATCGCGCCGGTCAGCGACAGCAGGAAAGGTGCTGCGAACCACAGCGCCCACGGGGCCAGGGCAGCAAGCCAAGCGGCGAGCGCGACCCCGACTGCGGTTTGCGGCCAAAGGGTGCGCGCCGCCTCGCCCCAGGTCAGCCGCGCGCGGCTGCGCTGCTGCGCCGGCCAGCCGACGCGCCGGCCGAAGGCAAGCCCGGCCATGAACCGCGTTGTCGCCAGTGCCACCGCGGGCGCGATGAGCATCGAGAACAGTATTTCGGCAAGGCCGCCCGCCACGACACGGGCCCGGCCGCCATAGGCGCTTGCGCGGTTCCGCCGCGCGAGGATCTGCCCAAGCCCCATCAACTTCGGCGCAAGGTTGATGCTCATCAGAAGCGCGAAGAAGCCGAGGCCGAGCCAGATCGAGACGCCCGAGAATTGCTGCGGCCAGGCGGCCAGCCCCGCGCCGAGAAAGATGAACGCCATCCAGGCCGGCGCGGCCAGATACATCTGGATCGCGAGGTAGAGCTGCAACCGGCTCAGCGGCTTGAGACCCGGCAGCCCGAGCAGGCGGAAATACTGCATGTTGCCCTGGCACCAGCGCAGATCGCGCCGGATGAAATCGACGAGGCTGGGCGGGTTTTCCTCGTGGCTTTCGGACTCTTCGGCGAGGACGCGCACCTCGTAGCCCGCGCGCCGCATCAGCACCGCCTCGACCTGGTCGTGGCTGAGGATGTGGCCCGACAGCGGCCCGCGCCCCGGCAGCACCGGCAACATGCAGTGGTCGCCGAACGGCGTCATGCGGATCAGAACGTTATGGCCCCAGTTGGGCCCGCAATCGCCCTGCCACCAGGCCGAGCCGAGGGTGTAGGACCGCATCCCGTGGCGCATCCCGAACTGAAAGGCGCGGGTGAAAAAGCTCTGCGACGGCAGGCCGGTGACCAGGCTTTGCAGCATGCCGATCTCGGGGCTGGCCTCCATGATGCGGACCATGCGCAGGATCGTGTCCGCCCCCATCGTGCTGTCGGCATCGAGCGGCAGGAAATAGTCGTAATCGCCCTGCGTCCGGTGGACGAATTCGGCGATGTTGCCGGCCTTGAAGCCGGCGTTGTCGCTGCGCCGGCGATAGGCAATGGCGACCCCGGGCGCGGCCTGCCGCCAGCGCGCCACCAGCGCCTCTTCGCGCAGGGCGGTCTCGGGACAGTCGGTATCGCTCAGCACGTGGAAATCGAAGCGCCCCGCCCAGGGCGTGCTGCCCAGATCGGCCTGGATCGCCTGGAACCGGTCCAGCGCCTCGGCGGGGTCCTCGTTGCGCAGCGGCATGACCAGGGCGACCCGCGCGGCGACAGGTTCGCCGCCCCGGATCCGGCCGATCGCCGGGGCGACGACCTCGGCCGCGCGCGCCCCGTGGCGCAGGTCGAGTGCAAAGCCGATGATCGCGTTCCACAGCCCGATGGTGAGCCACGGCAGGGTCACGGCAAAGGCCGCCAGCATGACCCACTCTGCAACCAGCAGGCCGCCATGGGACAGGATCGCGGCCATGCCCGCGATCAGCGCCGCCATGGTCACGAGGTTCAGCGCGAGGACAAGCAGGCGGCGACGAACGAGGCGGCGCGCCTCCGGGGCCGGGCGATGCTGCGCCAGCACGGTCGGGAATCTCGGCGCGGAAAGATGGTGATTGCGCAGCATTGGCGTTGGGCCTCTGGTTAATTTATCAACACGCGGAATTGGCTTCAAACGGGCGGAGGTCCAGTGAAATCTTCGTGTCTCGGCAGACCGGGCCCTTGGTCGGCGGCGCATTGCTCAAGGATACAGCGGAAATGAGCCGACAGGCTGTTTTCGCGGTCCCCGGCGACCTCGATAGCGTCACCGGTGGCTACATCTATGAAAAGCAGCTTTTGCTGGGGCTGCGGCGCGCCGGCTGGGACGTGGCGCACCTGGCGCTTCCGGGCAGCTTTCCGGACCCGACGCCAAAGGACATGCAGGTGACCGGCGACGCGTTCGCCGCGCTCGCCCCCCAAACGCCGGTCTTGCTGGACGGATTCCTGCCCGGCGCGACCGATCCTGCGCAGCTTGCACGCCTTCGCGCACCCTTCGTCGCCGTGACGCACCATCCGCTTGCGCTGGAGACCGGGCTGGCGCCGGGGCGTGCGGCCCATCTCTACCGGGTCGAGCGGGCCAATCTCGCCCGCGCGGCCCATGTCATCGTGCCCAGCGCCGAGACAGCCCGGACGCTGGCCGCCGACTACGACGTACCGGCGGCGCGCATCACCGTGGCCCCGCCGGGCGTGACGCGCCCCGAGGCGGGGCCCGAGGCGGCCGCGCCGGGCCCGCCCCTCATCCTGTCGGTCGGCCTCTTGGTCCCTCGCAAGGGGCATGACGTGCTGCTGCGGGCGCTGGCCGAGGTCGCGGACCTGCCATGGCGCGCGGTGATCGTCGGCGGTTCGCCCGATCCCGCCTGCGCGGCCGATCTTCGCTCCCTGCAAACCGCGCTCGGGCTGGACGGGCGCGTCAGCTTCGCCGGGCAGGTGGCGGAGGACACCCTAGGGCGGCATTTCTCTCAGGCGGCGGTCTTCGCGCTGGCGACACGGTACGAAGGCTACGGCATGGTCTTTGCCGAGGCGTTGGTCCATGGCCTGCCGATCGTGGGATGCAGCGGCGGTGCCGTCGCCGACACCGTCCCGGCCGAGGCCGCCTTGCTGGTGCCGCCCGACGATGCCGCCGGCCTGGCCTGGGCCCTGCGCCGCGTGCTGGCCGACCCGAATGCCCGCGCCAGGATCGCGGCGGCATCGGCACGTCACGGGGCCATGCTTCCGACCTGGGACGAGACCGCCGGGATCGTGGCGCAGGTGCTGGCGCGCATCGCCTGCGGGTGACGGGCCGTGGCGCACCAAGGCCGGCGCCGGGAAGCCGCCCGTCCGATTAGAGGGCAATGACCGCCCAGAAATGCCTGTTTTCGCAAACCCGGCCGGCGCATCGGCCGAGGGTGCCACCGTGTTGCGCCCGGTCTCGGAAACACCGTTTGCCGTGGCGCCACAAGGCCGGCGCTGGCCCGCTTCCTCACGACATCGTGGGCACAGTTTACTGCGTCCTCCGCCTCTTTCGGGTTGGCTTTGGTCGCGGGCACTCCATCGTCCGTGTTAAGTTTCCGATGCGGTCCTTGTCGAACGAGCGCCTGCACGCGCGATGGGAGAAATTCAGATGACGTCCTTTCTGTTCAATCGCCGAACCCTGATTGCCGCTGGCGGCGCCGCCGCGGCCACCGTGATGTCCGGTCTTCTTGTCCCTGCCCGGGCGCGGGGGCTTGCGCCGACGGGCTCGATGCGGGGCGGGTCGAACAATTACCGTCCCGACGCGCCCATCGTGGACCGGATCGGCGGCGGCGGCTTCTGGATGTCGGGCACCGTGCGCCGCGCGGGCGATGGCGCACCGCTTGCCGGGCAACGCATCCAGATCTGGGCGCACACGACCGAGGGGCACGAGCGCGACTGGCACAGCCACGGCGCCACGCTGACCGACGCAAACGGCGTGTTCCGCCTGGAAATGCCGCAGATCGTGCCCGCCTTCGGGCAGGCGCACGGCCACCTTGCCTATGACAGCGGCGAGTTCGAAACGGTCTTCCTGCGCCCCGTGATGGCAAGCTCGAAAGACACCAGCCTCGAGGCGCATTTCGTCCTTCAGCCGGCCTGACCGTTTTGGCGACGAAACCGATGCGCCGGGTCCGGGCGGCGCTGATCTGGGCCGCCTTGTCGATCGCGCTGGCCGTGCCGATCGCGGCGGCTGCGATGAGCCCCCTGCTGGCTTGGCGCGATCCGGTCTATATCACCGCCGGCTTTGCCGGGATCGTGGCAATGGCGCTGTTGCTGGTGCAGCCGCTGCTGGCCGCCGGATACCTGCCGGGCCTCGCTGCTCTGCGCGGGCGGCGCGTCCATCGCTGGATCGGCGCAATGCTCGTTGCGGCCGTCGTCATCCATGTTGCGGGCCTCTGGATCACCAGCCCGCCGGATGTGGTCGACGTGCTACTTTTCAGATCGCCGACGCCGTTCTCCGCATGGGGCGTGATCGCCATGTGGGCACTCTTTGCCACGGCGCTGTTGGCCGGGCTCCGCCGCCGGGTGCGCCTGCGCTGGCGAACGTGGCGTGTCGCGCATACGTCGCTGGCACTGGTGATCGTGCTGGGCAGCGTGGTGCATGCGCTTCTGATCGAGGGGACGATGGAAACGCTGTCCAAGGCGGTGCTCTGCGGACTGGTCCTCGCGGCGACGGTAAAGGCCCTGGCGCACCTGAGGGTGTGGTCAGGGCGAGCGGCATCGCGGTGACGGCCCCCCACGGGACAGGCCCTCGTCGCCGAGGCGATTGGGGCGCGTCAAAGCCGCCGGCACCGAGGAATACCCCGCTCCCGCCAGGAAGACGCATATCGCCCTGCGGGCGTCGCTGTTGAAATCGTCAGCCGGTGGTGCCGAGCGCGGCGGGATCGACGAGAAACCGCATCGAAAGCGGTACCGATGCCGCGCCGAGCGCCCGTGCGCCGGGGCCGATCGTGCCTGCCACAACGTCGGGCGCCGTCGTGCCGGACAGGTCGATGCGGGCAAGCGCGACCTCGGTTTCGGCGATGAGCCGATGCCGGAGGCTTGCCGGCATCCAGCCATCGACCACCAGCGCCTCCAGATCGAGCAGGGCGGCGCCCGAGGCCGCGACATGGGCGAGGCCCGAAGCGGCGTTGCGGATCCAGAGCGCCAGAACGTCCGGGGCCATCTCCCAGTCCTCGGGTGTCTCCCACATCGCCGCGGCGGCCTGCCCCCGTGCCACATGCATGGCTTCGAGGCCAGAGAGCGAGGCGACCTCCAGCAACTGGACGCTGCCGCCGGCCATCGCGGGCACGGGCATGGACCCAAGCGCGCCTGCATTGCCCGTGCGCCCGGTGACAAGCCGGCCGTTGAGCACGAGGCCGCCGCCGGCGAAATAGCCGATATAGGCGTAGACGAAGTCCCGCAGCCCGTCCGGGCCGGTGAGGTTGCCGAACACGATTTCGGCGTTGCAGGCCGCCGAGGCATCGTTTTCCAGAAAGACCGGGAAGGGCACTTCGGCGGCGATGTCGGCGCGCAGATCCGCGTCGCGCCAGACCGCCATCTCGCGGGGCGGGACGCCGAGAGGCTGGGCCCAGTCCCAAAGGTGAAAGGGCAGCCCGATGCCCAGCCCCGAAATCCGGTCGCGTTCCAATCGGGACATTCCGTCCGTCAGTGCGGGCACCGCGCGGCGTATGAAGGCAACGGCGCTGGCCGGAGTGGGAAAGCGGTGGCTCTCGTACTCCGCCCCCAGCACCTGGCCGAGGAAATCGACGAGGACAAGCTCCAGGCTGCGCCGCCCCAGCTTGAGGCCGAGGAAGTAGGCGCCATCGGGGACCAGATGCATCGGCACCGAGGGCTGGCCGACGCGGCCGCGGCGCGGTTCGCCGCGGGCGATCAGGCCGTCGGCCTCAAGCGCGCGCATGATCACCGAAACGGTCTGCGCCGACAGGCCGGTGAGGCGGGCGAGTTCGGCCTTGGCAAGCGGCCCGTTGCGGCGCAGGAGGGTCAGCACCAGGCGTTCGTTATGCGCCCGCATGCCGCTCTGGTTCGTGCCGCGAATCCCGGCGCGCGGAAGATCGGCCTCTCGGGTAGCATCTTCCTGTCGGTTCATCGGCGCCTCCCGTCCTCGGCAAGGGTGATCCTGCTCCGAGCGGGCTCGGCGGTCAATAGTAAATAAGAGTGAGTTATTTATTGACAGCTCCCGTTCCGTGCGTCACTCTTGCGCTCAGGGCCGGCGTAAACATGCGCGGCACCTCGACGCGAGATCGACAATGCGCGCGCCCGAAAGACGGGCGCCCCATGGGAGGAGACAAGAAATGACCAGGACCATTGCGCTTGCGAGCACCGCCGCGCTCGCCCTGACGCTCGGCGCCGGCGGCGCAAGCGCGCAGGACGACGTGCTCGCCTGCCTGATCACCAAGACCGACACCAACCCCTTTTTCGTGAAGATGAAGGAAGGCGCCTCGGAAAAGGCCGGCGAGCTCGGGATCGAGCTTAACACCTATGCCGGCAAGCTGGACGGCGACGTGGAAACCCAGATCGCCGCGGTAGAAAGCTGCATCGCAGCAGGCGCCTCGGGTATCCTGATCACGCCGTCCGACAGCCGCGCGCTGGTGCCGGTGATCGAGCAGGCCAAGGATGCGGGGCTGCTCGTCATTGCACTAGACACACCGTTCGAGCCCGCCGACGCCGCCCACGCCACCTTCGCCACCGACAACTTCAAGGCCGGCGAGCTGATCGGCCAGTGGGCACGGGCGACGATCGACGACCCCGCGAATGCGAAGATCGCGCTGCTCGACCTCAACGCGTCCGAGGTCTCGGTCGACTACCTGCGTGACCAGGGGTTCATGACCGGTTTCGGGATCGACGTGAAGGACCCCACCGATATCGGCGACGAGGACGACCCCCGTATCGTCGGCCACGACGTGACCGACGGGAACGAGCAGGGCGGCCGGGAGGCGATGGAGAACCTGCTCCAGGTCGATTCGGGCATCAACGTCGTCTACACGATCAACGAGCCGGCGGCCGCCGGCGCCTACGCGGCGCTGGAATCCTTCGGCCTCGCCGACCAGGCGACCATCGTGTCGGTCGACGGCGGCTGCCCGGGCGTGGAGGACGTGAAGGCCGGCATCATCGGCGCCACGTCGATGCAGTTTCCGCTGCGCATGGCCTCGCTCGGGGTCGAGGCAATCGCCCAGTACGCCAAGGACGGCAGCGTGCCGCAGCCGACCGACGGGCTCGATTTCTTCAACACTGGCGTGACACTCGTCACCGACCAGCCGGTCGAAGGGCTGGAGTCGATCGGCTCTGACGAAGCGTTGGAGCAGTGCTGGGGCTGAACCGAGCACCGGGCGGGGCGCGCAAGCGCGCCTCGCCCGCCGGACCAGACCCAAACATGCTACACTCGACCTGAACGCCTCGTCCGTGCCGCGAGGCGAGGGAGGATATCATGACCGACACCGGCAGCCCCCCGGACGGCGGGCAGGACTACGAGGAAAGCCTCGCCAAGAGCGACCGCAGCGTCGCAAGCTTTGCCCGAAGCCACACGCCCATCGAAACGCTTCAGCACGTCCTGCATGGCAATCCGACGCTGGTGCCGGTGATCGTCCTGATCGTCTCGGTCGGGATCTTCGGGCTGATCGCGGGCGAGCGCTTCTTTTCGGCCTTCAACCTCACGCTGATCATCCAGCAGGTCTCGATCATCGGAATGCTGGCGGCGGCGCAGTCGCTCGTCATCCTGACGGCGGGGATCGACCTGTCGGTCGCCGCGATCATGGTGCTGATGTCGGTGATCGCCGGCAAGCTTTCCATCGAGATGGGCGTGCCCGCGCCGCTGGCGCTGCTCGTCGCCTTCGCGGGCGGAACCGCGGCGGGGCTTCTGAACGGCTTTCTCGTCACCAAGGCCAAGCTGCCGCCGTTCATCACGACGCTCGGCACGTGGTCGATTTTCTACGCGCTCAATCTCTGGCTGTCGGGTGCGCAGTCCATCCGATCGTCCGACCTCGACGAGCAGGCGCCGTTCCTGAAGTTCTTCGGCAACGTCATCGAGATCGGCGGGGCGCGCATCACCTTCGGCTCGATCCTGATGGTGCTGGTCTTCGTCGCGCTCTGGTATGCGCTGAACAAGACCGCCTGGGGCCGGCACGTCTATGCCGTGGGCGACGACAAGGAGGCCGCCGAACTCGCTGGCATCCGCACCGACCGGACCCTGCTGTCGGTCTACGGGCTGGCCGGCCTGGTCTGCGCCATCGCCGCCTGGGCCTCGATCGGGCGGGTCGGCTCGATCAGTCCGCAAGCGTTCTATGAGGGCAACCTGCAATCCATCACCGCCGTGGTGATCGGTGGCATCTCGCTGTTCGGCGGTCGCGGCTCGATCCTTGGCGCGCTTTTCGGGGCGCTGATCGTGGGCGTGTTCCAGTCGGGCCTGCGCCTGGCGGGGGTCGATGTGCTCTGGCAGGTCTTTGCCATCGGCTGGCTCATCATCATCGCGGTCGCGATCGACCAGTGGATCAGAAAGGTCTCGGCATGACACAGAAACCCATTCTAACCGGCCGCGGTCTGGTAAAGCACTACGGCCGCGTCACCGCCCTCGACCGCTGCGACTTCGATCTCTATCCCGGCGAGGTGCTTGCCGTGATCGGCGACAACGGCGCGGGAAAATCTTCCCTCATCAAGGCGCTGTCGGGCGCCATCCAGATCGACGAGGGCGATATCGAGCTGGAGGGACAGCCCGTGAACTTTGCCTCGCCGCTCGACGCGCGCGACGCCGGCATCGAAACGGTCTACCAGACGCTCGCCCTGTCTCCGGCGCTCTCGATCGTCGACAACATGTTCGTCGGGCGCGAGATCCGTAAGGACAACTTCATGGGTCGCTACCTCAAGATGCTCGACCAAAAAAAAATGGAGGAGCTGGCACGCGAAAAGCTCTCTGACCTCGGGCTGATGACGATCCAGAACATCAACCAGGCGGTCGAGACACTGTCGGGCGGCCAGCGGCAGGGCGTCGCCGTGGCGCGGGCGGCCGCATTCGGCTCCAAGGTCATCATCATGGACGAGCCCACCGCCGCGCTCGGCGTGAAGGAAAGCCGCCGCGTGCTGGACCTGATCCGGGACGTCAAGGCCAAGGGCATGCCGATCGTGCTGATCTCGCACAACATGCCCCACGTCTTCGAGGTGGCCGACCGCATCCATGTCCACCGTCTGGGCCGGCGCCTTTGCGTGATCGACCCCAAGGAGCACACGATGAACGACGCGGTCGCCTACATGACCGGCGCGAAGGCGCCCGAGGGGGCAGAGGCCGCCTGATGCCGATGACGGCGCGCCCTTGATACGCGCTGCGCGCGCTCGGTGCCGACGACGCAGCGCCCTTGTGGCCCTTCGGCCTGAAAGAGCGGCGGGACAAGATCAAAGACCACAAGGCCGCCATCGAGGTCCGGCTTGCGCGGAACACCCGTCTTCGATGCGCGCGCAGCCCGGTCTGCCGCAGCCCTGCCGGACGAGCGAGGCGCGCCTTGGACGCGTCAGGCGCAAACGCACAGGGCAGTTCGCCGATCCGGCTGAGCCGTTGTTCGCGTGCGCGGGGCGAGTGATCACTCTCCGAGGGTGCGCGGCTTTTGCCGCTCGTCTGTGATTGAGATGTCGACGGGTTTGGCGATGCAGAACGCATCCTCCGGTTCGACACCGACCTGCCGCGCCGCGCGTGGAGTGGCCGGGCAGACGTCGGACTGCAGGTAGATTGCCGCCCGCGGACCTCAACGTGACGCCGCCCGGGTCGCGCTGGCGGTCCTGCGGCGCGATATGGCGGGCGGTTCGGCAAGGATCGGCCTATGCCCCGAAGACACGATTGATACAATGGGGCTAATTGTGCACACATTGTGGACAGATCAGGAAGTAGTTCACCGTGCCATAGGTTTAATGTAGCAGCTCGCGGGCGATCCGTTGGTTGGTTGGAATAGTTGCGGCGAGCGACACAGACGACGATTGGACGGGGCAGAATGCACCGGAAGGCAAAAACGAACACTGCTTCGGAACCTTGCCGGCGGCTGGCCAGCGAGGCAAGACCGGCGACGATCTGGCGGGTTGTCGTGGTCGGCTGCGCATTGTGCTGGATCGGACTCGCCGCCCTCGCAATCGCCTGAAAGATCGTCGCTACCGCGCGCCATGCTGCTTGAGCACGACGGCAATGGTGCGCCAGATGATTTTGAGATCGCACCAGAAGGTCCGGTTGTGGACATAGTCCACATCCATTGCGACGCGTTCTTCGAAGGTCGTGTTGGATCGGCCGCTGACCTGCCATGCACCGGTCACACCAGGCTTGACCGACATGTATTCCTTGAAATTGGCGCCGTAATAGACGGCCTCTTCCATCAGGATCGGCCGCGGCCCCACCACCGACATATCGCCACGCAGCACGTTCAGGAATTGCGGCAGCTCGTCGAGGCTGGTCTTGCGCAGGATCACACCGATACAGTGGATGCGGGGGTCATTGGTCAGCTTGCGGATTGTTTGCCATTCGCGCCGGGCCTCGGGATCAGCCTGCAAAAGCTCGTCGAGGCGGGCCTCGGCGTCACGCACCATGGTGCGGAACTTCAGACATTTGAATGGTCGGCCGTGCTGGCCGATCCGCTCTTGTGAGAACAACACCGGTCCCCCGTCCGCGATCAGCAGCAGCAGCGTGATCACCACGAAGAACGGCAGCAGGAAAAGCAGCGCAAGCGCCGCGAACGCCCTGTCGAAGAGTTGTTTTTGAAGCTGCGACCTCTGCCGCGCCACCGATGATTGCAGGTGCAGATTTTGTTCGATGCCGCGCACCAGGGCAATCGTGTCAAAATCGTTTCGAAAAAGCATGGCAACCTAGTTGCTCAAGCAACCCCCCGCCCCAAAACACACGAATCTCGTACTTGGAGAGGGTACACGTTAACGAGCTATTATAATTGAATTTATTTTGTTTCCAATTCGTGCACAAACTGTTTCCAGATAGATGCCTTTGGGGGCCCTCTGCCCTGTCGGGCGCTGGCAGGGCGCGATGCTGCGCCGCGGCTACGCTGCGCCAAGACTGCCGCCCACCGGGCGCCCCTGTGGCGCAGCCGTTGACAGCGGCGACCACGCCGACGCGGCCTCCTGCCGATTGCCGGCCTTCGCGGACGGAGGTCAGTACTTCGACGGTGTCTTCGCCCGTGCAGACCTGGTCGGCGGCTCGTTGCCGGTGGGTGTCCATCGAACCGGATCGGCCCACGAACGAGTAGCATGTCGCCGATCGAAGGATGCCGGTCGGATTCGACCAGGGTGCGCGACCGAACGTGCGCCTGACCGACATGATAGACGCTGCCCAGCCAGGCGCGCTGCGGGATCTCGTTCAGAATTCGCTAAGACCGGTTGCCGGGGGTAGGATTTGAACCTACGGCCTTCAGGTTATGAGGGCTACCCTAGCGCCCAGAATACCTTTTTGATTTCAGACGGTTAGGCGAAATTCGGGTGCCAAACGTCGGCAGCGTGTCGCACGGAGCAGACGCAAGGTATTGAGAAGGAACGGGAATCCGATTTTCGGAGTATTCATTGCCGCTCAGGAGGCCACGGGCCCGGCGCACAGGGGCGCTCGAACCACGCCCGGTCGCGCAACGCCTCGTTGTCGACGTTTCGCCATGCACACGGCGGAACGAACGGCGGACGCCCATCATCAAGCAACAGGCCGGGCCCGACCCAGCCCGTGAAGTATCCGTTGCAGCTGCCGCCGGGTTTGTCGAGGCCGCTGATGTCCATCGCATCAGAGTAGTCCACCGGCACCCTGCTGTCGGTCTCGGCGTCATAGAGGCCCGTGAATTCGCGGTTTTTTGAGTGAACGAAAACATAGCGGTCGTTGAAGCAGACGAACTCGACATCGCGTGCCAGCCGGGTCCGGCCGTTCGTCGCGAACAGATCCCAGCGACCGTAGCGGTTCCAGTCGAACTCTCGGCCCAACTGCATCCCACTCGGCAGGGTCACGGACTCGTGGAAGCTTATCGCCCACAGAGACCCTGCGACCAACGCCCAGAGTAGGAACAACCCGGTCAGACCGAACAGAACGTATCTGGCGAGCGTGCCTGCAAAAGATCGCCGCCTCAACGTCATCGCGCATCGACCGCGCCATACTGGCTGGCACCGGCGTCCTTGATGACCGCGGCAGAGAATCGCGCGGTCCAGTCGCCGGTGATAGGATACGGCGTACCGCCTGCCTCGATACCGATATCAAGCGGGTCCTCGAAGCTGTCACGGAACTCGGAGCTGGTTTCCCCAGTGATCCGAAGCGTCGCGCCACGGTCGTCGACGCGACCGACGAAGATGCCACGTACCTCGCCATAACCGTGCGAGAAGGCGACATCACCGAAATCATATGCATCGCCGAAGTCGTAGGTGAGCCACCCCTCGCCCGACTCGCGCGCTTTGTGCGCGATCTGGTCCGCGAGGCGGCGGAACGCGCCCTCGGCCCCATCGCCATAGGCGTATTGCTCGGCAATCTCTCGCAGGTGTCCGATCTCCAGCAGGGTCACCGCGCGCCCGCCGCCATTATAGTAGTGGCGAACGAAATCGCTGTTGGTCCAGCGATCATAGCTCGACGCAAGGCTCGTGGTGAACTCGTGAAATCCGAACTCGGTCTGCAGAACATCGGCTCCGTCCCGTGTCGCATCCGTGTTGCACGGAGGAATCGGGGCTGGTCGTAAGCCTTTGGAATCTTAGGGGAGCGTTCGGGACGGGCTTGGAACACGACGCGACACGCAAAAGCCGCCCAGAGGGCGGCCTAAGTGTTTGATATCTTGCATGATATTTTGGTTGCGGGGGTAGGATTTGAACCTACGACCTTCAGGTTATGAGCCTGACGAGCTACCGGGCTGCTCCACCCCGCGACAGTGCGACGTAGATATGACAAGCCGCGGGGGACTTCAACAGCCCATAGGACTTTTTATGACCGTTTTGAAAGGGTGTACGCACGCGGGGTCGGGAGCGTTCGGCTTGCAGGAACATGACGTAGTTTGAGGGGGCGAGCCGCGGCGCGCGCGGGGCGCTCTAGTGGCCATCTTCACCCCAAGGCGTCGCCCTATCCGCAAGTCTGCGTCGAAGCCTGTCGAAGGCGAAAGAATCGCATCGCGTCCGGCTGGGCGCCCGTTCCTGCGCAGGCGGTTCACAGGCGGTGGTCGGGATGCCCTGATCCATCTGCCCGGGCAGGGCCGCCGTTTGGCAGGGTTGCGTCTCATGCCGGTCCGGTGGCAGGCCAGAAACACAAAGGGCTCAGCCGGCCTCGGCTAAGCCCTTGGTTTCAGTGGTGAGCCGTGCAGGATTCGAACCTGCGACCCACTGATTAAAAGTCAGTTGCTCTACCAACTGAGCTAACGGCCCACTTGAGGGTTGCTAGTTAGAAAAAGCCGCTCACACGGTCAAGGGCAAAACATCGGAAACTTGACGAGGCTGCTGGATTCGCGTTTGCGGCCGCTGTATAGCACCTGCCATGCGCAAAATGGCCGGCTCCGACGGCCTGGCCTTCATGAAGATGCATGGGCTGGGCAACGACTTTGTGGTGATCGACCGGCGGGGCGGCGGGGGACCGCTTGCCGCGGGTCTTGTTGCGGCCGTTGCCGACCGGCACCGGGGCGTGGGGTTCGACCAACTGGCGGTAATCGAACCGGCCGAGGGCGCCGACGCGCGGCTGACCTTCTACAATGCCGACGGGTCGGCCTCGGCCGCCTGCGGCAACGCCACGCGCTGCATCGCCCGGCACCTGATGGACGAGACCGGGCAAGTGGCGCTGACGCTCGTCACCGAAAGGGGGACCCTGCGCGCCGAGGATGCCGGCGGCGGCCTGACCTCGGTCAACATGGGGGCGCCGATTGTCGACTGGGCGGGCGTCCCGCTGGCCGAGACGGTGGACACATTGCACCTGCCCATCGAGGGCGATCCGGTGGCCACCGGGATGGGCAACCCGCATTGCACCTTTTTCGTCGCGGATGCCGAGGCGGTCGACCTGGGCCGGTTCGGCCCGGCGCACGAGCATCACGCGCTTTTCCCCGAACGCACCAATGTGCAGGTCGCCCATGTCATCGGCCCCGACCGGTTGAGGATGCGGGTGTGGGAGCGGGGCACCGGCATCACGCTGGCCTCGGGCTCGTCCTCCTGCGCGGTGGCCGTGGCCGCGGCGCGGCGCGGGCTGACCGGGCGCCGGGTGCGCATCGTGCTGGACGGCGGCGAGATCGACATCGACTGGCGCGGCGACGGGGTGTGGATGACCGGGCCGACCGCCCATGTCTTCGACGGCGTTTTCACCCCGGCCTTTTTGGAGGGCACGTGATGGACCGGCCCGCGCCCCGCTTTACCACGCTCGGCTGCCGGCTGAACGCCTACGAGACCGAGGCGATGAAAGAACTCGCACGCACGGCCGGGGTCGAGAACGTTCAGGTCGTCAACACCTGCGCCGTGACCGCCGAGGCGGTGCGCAAGGCGCGCCAGGAGGTGCGGCGGCTGCGGCGCGAGAACCCGACCGCCAGGATCGTCGTCACCGGCTGCGCGGCCCAGACCGACCCCGGACGCTTTGCCGAGATGGAAGAGGTCGACCTGGTGATCGGCAATACCGAGAAGATGCGCGCCGAGACGTGGGCGGGGTTGGCGGGGGGCCCCGACTTCGTCGGCGAGACGGAAAAGGTGCAAGTCGACGACATCATGTCGGTGACCGAGACCGCCGGCCACCTGATCGACGGGTTCGGCACGCGCAGCCGCGCCTATGTGCAGATCCAGAACGGCTGCGATCATCGCTGCACCTTTTGCATCATCCCGTTCGGGCGGGGCAATTCGCGCTCGGTCCCCGCCGGCGTGGTGGTCGAGCAGATCGGCCGGCTGGTCGGGCGGGGGTATAACGAGGTGGTGCTGACGGGGGTCGATCTCACGAGCTGGGGCGCCGACCTGCCGGGGGCGCCGCGGCTGGGCGATCTGGTCCGGCGCATCCTGAGACTGGTGCCTGCGCTGCCGCGGCTGCGGCTGTCCTCGATCGATTCGATCGAGGCAGATGACGCGCTGATGCACGCCATCGCCGAGGAAGAGCGGCTGATGCCGCATCTGCACCTGTCGCTGCAGGCCGGCGACGACCTGATCCTCAAGCGCATGAAGCGGCGGCATTCACGCGCCGATGCCGTCGCCTTTTGCCACGAGGTCCGAAGGCTGCGCCCCGACATCACCTTCGGCGCCGACATCATCGCCGGCTTCCCGACCGAAACCGAGGCGATGTTCGAGAACTCGCTGCGGTTGGTCGAGGACTGCGGCCTTACCTGGCTGCACGTTTTTCCCTACTCGGCCCGGCCGGGCACGCCGGCGGCACGGATGCCCAAGGTGGACGGCAACGCGATCAAGGATCGCGCGGCGCGGCTGCGGGCGGCGGGCACGGCGCGGGTGCAACGCCATCTGGCCGACCAGGTGGGCCGCACCCATCGCGTGCTGATGGAAAGCCCCCGCATGGGCCGGACCGAGCAGTTCACCGAGGTCGACTTTGCCACCGACCGCCCGGTTGGCGGGATCGTGACCGCGACCATGGCGGGGCACGGCGAGGGCCGGCTGAAGGCGGGCTGAGCGATGCATCCCAACCGCGCCTTTCGCAGCGAACCCCACGACAGGAACGTGGCCTTCGCCCGGGCGCGCGGTTTTGGCGTTCTGACGGTGAACGGGGCCGACGGCCCGCTTGCCAGCCATGTGCCGTTTCTCTTGTCCGAGGATGGCACGCTTCTGGAAACCCATCTGGTGCGTTCCACGCCGCTGGCCCGGTCCCTGCCCGCGCCCGCGCTGATGGCGGTTGCGGGGCCCGATGGGTATATCTCGCCCGATTGGTACGGCGTGCCCGACCAGGTGCCGACATGGAATTACGTCGCCGTGCATCTGCGCGGCACGCTGGAGGCCGCGCCGCCCGATACGCTGCGCGACCTGCTCGACCGGCAATCGGCGCTGTTCGAGGCAGGGCTCGCGCCCAAGCCGCCCTGGACCACCGCCAAGATGCCCGAGGCGGCGATGGAGCGGCTGATGCGCGCGATCGTGCCCTGCCGGATGCGGGTCGCGGATGTCGACGGCACCTGGAAACTGAGCCAGAACAAGCCCCCCGCCGCCCGGCTGGGCGCGGCTGCGGGGCTGGACCTTGCCGGGCCGGAGGCACGGATGCTTGCCGACCTGATGCGGGCCCTGTCCGACACGTGAATGGACAGACCCGCCGGCATTGCCTATTCTTAAGTCAACCGATCAAGGAGTGATCCCATGCCTTTGCCCATCGCCCCGATTGCCGGTGTGGCCCTGCGTGTCGGCGTCCGCTACGGCGCCATCGCGCTGGCAACCTATGCGATCAGCCGCAGCATGGAGCCCGCACCGCGCGACCAGCGCGCCGAAGACGCGATGGACGATGTGCATGAGGGTATGCAATTCCGCCGCGACGACGAGCAGATGAACGGCACTGCACGCCTGAAGCGGACCATCCGCGTCGGCCATAACGGCCCCGGCGTCGAGATCGACGCGAGCGCCCTGGGCCGGCTGCGTATCCGCCGCGTGTGATGCAGCTTTTCGACAATCCGGCCTCGCCCTTCTGCCGAAAGGTCAAGGTCGTCCTGCGCGAAACCGGCCAAGAGGCCGATGTCGAGCCGATACCCGTCGCTGGCCATCCGACCGAATGCTCGGCAATGCCGTTGGCGCACAACCCTTTGGGCAAGATCCCGTCGCTGATCCGCCCCGACGGACCCGCGCTTTATGACAGCCGGGTCATCTGCCGCTTTCTCGACGACCGGGCCGGCGGGCGGCTTTACCCGTCCGCCCCGCGCCTGTGGGAGGCGCTGACGCTGGAGGCGACCGCCGACGGCATGATGGATGCCGCGGTGCTGATGATCTACGAGACCCGCTCGCGCCCCGAATCGAAACGCTCCCCCGATTGGGTCGAGGCCCAGTGGGACAAGATTTCCCGCAGCCTCGCAACGCTGGACGGGCGCTGGATGGCCTATCTGGCGGGTCCCGTCGATATCGGCCAGATCGCGCTGGGCTGTGCGCTGGGCTATCTCGACTTTCGCCATGGCACGCGGGACTGGCGCACCGGGCATGACCGGCTGGCCTCTTGGTACGCCGATTTCGTGCAGCGCCCGTCGATGGTGGCGACGACCCCGGCCTGAGCGTCAGAATCGGTAGCTGATGCCGATATTCAGAGCGTTGGTGACGATGTTGGCGTCCATCGACCCGCCGTTGTCTAGGTCGATATCGTTCTGGCTGTAGCTGCCCTTGTATTCACCGAAAATCGCCCATTCTTCATTCAACTCGTAGCTGAGCCCGGCAATCCAGACCACCGCGGCGCCGGTCAGCTGGTATTCGAAGGTCTTGCCACCCGCGGTCATCACGTCGGCATGGGGAATCGCCACGCCGAGACCGCCCCCCACATAGGGCGTCCAGCGCCGGTCGGGCTGGGGCCAGCGGTAGAAGGCGTTGAGCGTCACGAGGTTGTGCCCGTCGGTCAACTCGAGCCGGTCGAACCCGTTATCGGCCAGCGTATCGTCGCTGGCATAGACCTTGGCGTGGTTGAATTCGAGCCCGAGGCCGAAACGCTCGGTCCGCCACCAGGTGGCGCGGATGCCGTAGTAGGGCGGAATGTCGAACGATTTGCCCTTCCATTCGGCGTTGAAATCGAAATCGCCCACTCCGCCGGGATCGCTGCCCGACACGTCACTGTGCGGCGCGGTCTGGTAGCCGGTATAGACGCTGAGCTCGATTTGCGCGGCGGCGGGAAGGGCCAGAAGAGGAAGCATCAAAAGGGCGTGAAAAAGACGTGTCATGGATCGATCCAATGCGGTTTTGTTCCACCTCAGGTATTCCCAAATTTCCTGTCCAGATACAATTTTTTGTAGTTGCATCAGAAGGTCACGGGTATACCACTGTCGACCGGGTGCTATATCTGGCTGGCGGGCATCCTGCGCGGGTATGTCCGCTGGACGCAAGTCGTTGCGAGGTCTAGTTAACTCGCGCAAGAGGCCGCGGGAGCACCCCGGCCCGTTTTTTGACGAAGCGACCGTACCGACGGTCATGCAAAGGAGAATTCTCGTGTCGCACGCAGAAGATCACGACAGCTCCCGCCGCGATTTCCTTTACTACGCCACTGCGGGGGCTGGTGCGGTGACGGCTGGGGCGATGGTCTGGCCCCTGGTGGACCAGATGAACCCCTCGGCGGACGTTCAGGCGTTGAGTTCGATCCGGGTGGACGTGGCCTCGGTGGTCGAAGGCCAGCAGCTTACGGTTAAGTTCCTCGGCAAGCCCGTGTTCATCCGCAAGCGCACGCCCGAAGACATCGAGCTGGCGCGCGACTGGGACGTCGACCAACTGCGCGACCCCGACTCGCGCAACCCCAACAAGCCCGGCCCCGCGACCGATGCCAACCGGACGCTGGACGACGCGGGTACATGGCTGGTCATGATCGGCGTCTGCACCCATCTGGGCTGCGTTCCGATCGGCAACCAGTCGGGTGATTTTGGCGGGTGGTTCTGCCCCTGCCATGGTTCGCACTACGATTCGGCAGGTCGCATCCACAAGGGTCCCGCGCCTGAAAACCTCCACATCCCGGTCGCGTCCTTCGTGGACGAGACGACCATCCAACTCGGTTAAGGGAGCACCCGATGTCCGGTATTCCTCACGATCACTACGAGCCGAAGACCGGCTCTGAGAAGTGGCTGCATCGGCGTCTGCCGATCGTCGGCCTGATCTACGACACGATCATGATTCCCACCCCCAAGAACCTCAACTGGATGTGGATCTGGGGGATCGTGCTGTTCTTCGCGCTGATGCTGCAGATCGTCACCGGCATCGTGCTGGCGATGCATTACACGCCGCATGTCGACATGGCCTTTCAGTCGGTCGAACATATCATGCGCAACGTGAACGGCGGGCACTTCCTGCGCTACCTGCACTCGAACGGCGGGTCGCTGTTCTTCGTTGCGGTGTATTTGCATATCTTCCGCGGGCTCTACTACGGCTCTTACAAGACCCCGCGCGAGGTGACCTGGATCATCGGTATCCTGATCTACCTGGCGATGATGGCGACCGCGTTCATGGGCTACGTGCTGCCCTGGGGGCAGATGTCGTTCTGGGGCGCCACGGTCATCACCGGCCTGTTCGGTGCGATCCCGTGGGTCGGCGAGCCGATCCAGACCTGGCTGCTGGGCGGGCCCGCCGTGGGCAACGCGACGCTCAACCGGTTCTTCTCGCTGCACTACCTTGTGCCCTTCGTGATCCTCGGGCTCTCGATCGTGCATGTCTGGGCCTTCCACACCACCGGCAACAACAACCCCACCGGGGTCGAGGTGCGCCGCGGGTCGAAGGAAGAGGTCAAGCGCGACACCCTGCCGTTCTGGCCCTACTTCGTCATCAAGGACCTGTTCGCGCTGGGCATCGTGATGATCGTGTTCTTCGCGATCGTGGGCTTCATGCCCAACTACCTGGGCCACCCCGACAACTACATCCCGGCCAACCCGATGGTGACGCCGACCCACATCGTGCCCGAATGGTACTTCCTGCCGTTCTACGCCATCCTGCGCGCCTTCGACGGCGAAGTCTGGGCGGTGATGCTGACCGACTGGCTGACCCTCGGCGTGGTGGATGCCAAGTTCTTCGGCGTGCTGGCGATGTTCGGTTCGATCATCGTGCTGGCTCTGACGCCGTGGCTGGATACCTCGACGGTGCGCTCGGGCCGCTATCGCCCGATGTTCAAATGGGCGTTCTGGGGCCTCGTGGTCGACTTCTTCGTGCTGATGTGGGCGGGGGCGATGCCGGCAGAAGGCATCTACACCACCGTCGCGCTGATCGGGTCGGCCTACTGGTTCGCCTACTTCCTGCTGATCCTGCCGGCGCTCGGCGCGCTTGAAAAACCGCTGCCGCAGCCCGAAACGATCGAGGAAGATTTCAACGCGCATTACGGCGGCAAGCCGAAAGCCGGTTCGGCGCAGACGAGCCCGGCCGAGTGAGAGAAGGAACGAGACAGATGTTCAAGAAACTCACCATCGCCGCCGCCGCGGCCCTGACCCTCAGCTTTGGCGCTGGCAGCGCCATGGCCGCGGAAGGCGGGCACGTGACCGACTACCAGTTCCCGTTCGAAGGACCGTTCGGCAAGTACGACCAGGCCCAGCTTCAGCGCGGCCTGCAGGTCTACACCGAGATCTGCTCGGTCTGCCACGGGCTGGAACTGGTGCCCTTCCGCACGCTCGCCGATCCCGGCGGGCCCAGCCTGAGCGACGCGGCGATGCGCGAATACACCGCCCAGTTCGAGATCTACGATCCCGAGCTGGAGGATTATCGCCCCGCCAAGCCGGTCGACCATTTCCCGGCCGGCACCTATCCCGGGGCGCCCGACCTCAGCGTGATCGCCAAGGCGCGCGCGGGCTTCCACGGGCCGTCGGGCCTGGGTCTGAACCAGTTCTTCCGCGGCATCGGCGGGCCGGAATACATCGCGTCCTACCTGACCGGCTTCTCCGAAGAGACCAAGGAAGAAGCGGGCACCATCTACTACGCGAACGACGTCTTTCCCGGCGGCTGGAGCGCGATGCCGCCGCAGTTTTACGGCGATGACGTGGTCTATGCCGACGGCACCGAGGCAACCCCGGTGCAGCAGGCCAAGGACGTTTCGGCCTTCCTGATGTGGACGGCCGAGCCCAAGATGATGGCGCGCAAGCAGGCCGGTTTCGTCTCGGTGATCTTCCTCACCGTGCTGACCGTGCTGCTGTACCTGACCAACAAGCGGCTCTGGGCGCCTTACAAGAAGAAGAAAGAAATCTGATCGGGGCCCCTTGCGCCCAGACCAGTGAAACGCGCCCTACGGGGCGCGTTTTTCGTTTGTCAGCCCAGGTAGGCGCGCAGGGCTGGCGGCGGGTCGGCAAAGATCGCTTCGGTGGGGCGCGGCGCCTCGGCCCGGCCGTCGGCCACCAGCACCGCCTGGTCGGCCACGGCGCGGGCATCGGCGGGATCGTGCGTGACCATCAGCACCGTCGCCCGCGTCTCGCCCGCAAGCTCGGCCACGAGGGTCAGCATCTCGCGTTTCAGCGCCGGGCCCAGCGCCGCGAACGGCTCGTCCAGCAGCACGAGCGGACGGCCGCGCAGCAGCATCCGCGCCAACGCCACGCGGCTGCGCTGCCCGCCCGACAGCGCGGCGGGCTTGCGCGTCTCGAACCCCGCCAGCCCGACCCGGTCCAGCGCCGCCGCGACGGCCGCGCGGTCGTCGGCGCCGAGGCGCAGGTCGGGGCGCAGCCCCAGCCCGACGTTCTGC
Source organism: Rhodovulum robiginosum (assembly GCF_003944755.1). Taxonomy (GTDB): domain Bacteria; phylum Pseudomonadota; class Alphaproteobacteria; order Rhodobacterales; family Rhodobacteraceae; genus Rhodovulum; species Rhodovulum iodosum. The sequence goes on along the minus strand of NZ_RWGU01000048.1, from coordinate 84,399 downwards.
TCCACGCTGAGATGGGGGAAGAGATTGTTGTCCTGAAACAGCATCGAGACGGGCCGCGCGCCGGGCGCCAGCGGCCCCAGATCCTGCCCGCGCCACAGGACGCGGCCCCGCGCGGGCGGCAAGAACCCTGCAATCGCATCCAGAAGCGTCGACTTGCCCGCCCCTGACGGGCCCAGCAACGCCACGATATGCCCCTCTTCGACACCGAAATCGGCGATCAGGCGAAACCGGCCCTGTTGAAGCATCAGGCCCTCAAGCCGCAGCATGGGCGCGCCCTCCCCTGTCGAACACCCAGAACAGGGCAAGGCTGAGGATCAGCAGCAAGAGCGCCGCGCCGGCGGCGTCCTCCATTCGGTAGGCGGCCATCAGCCGGTAAAGCTGCAGCGGCAGCGTGGCCTGGCTGGGGTCGGCGAAAAGCGCGATGACGCCGAGATCGCCCATCGACAGCGCCGCCGACAGCCCAAGGGCAAATCCGGCGGGCCGGCGCAGCCGGGGCAGCAGAACCAGCCGCAGCCGCGACCGGCCGGCCACGCCCAGGCTGTCGGCCAGCCGGCCGAACCCCGCCTCGGCCTCGGCCACCGCCGGGACGAGGGCACGAAGCGCAAAGGGCAGGCTCATCGCGGCATTGACCAGCGCGGTGACGGGCAGGGCCAGCGCCACCGGGTCGGCCACCGGGAACAGCAGGATGAAAAGACCCGTGCCGATGACCAGCGGCGAGGTTGCGATGGAAAGGGTGCCCGCCGCCTGCAACGCCGCGCCCCCAGCGCCGCCCAGCCGCACCGCGGCCAGCGCCAGCGGCAGGGCCAGCGCCAGCGTCAGCGCGGCCGAGCCCAGCGCCACCAGCACCGAGCGCGCCGCCGCGGCAAAGACGCTGGCCGGCAGCCCGGCCATCCCCGGCAGGCCCTTGGCCACCACCATGCCGAGCGGCAGGATCAGAAAGAGCGCGGCGAAGGCCAGCCAGGCGGCGTCGGTCAGCCGCAGCGCACGGCCGGTCGCGTCCCACCGCGCGACCGGACGGTCGAGTCCGGCGCCCATCCCCGTGGGCAGCGCCACGGCAAAGGCCAGCACCGCCGCCGCCGCGCACAGCGCGAACTGCACCAGCGCCAGCAGCGCCGCGCGGCCAAGGTCGAATTCGAAGCGGAAGGCCTGGTAGATCGCCAGCTCGACCGTGGTGGCGCGGGGGCCGCCGCCCAGCGTCAGCGCCACGGCAAAGCTGGTCATGCAGATCAGGAAGATCACCAAAAAGGCGCCCGGCAGGGTGGCGCGCAGCATCGGACGTTCCAGAACGCGGGCGACGTCGGACGGCGCAAAGCCCAGCGAGGCGGCCAGCCGGAACCGTTCGGACGGGATTGCCAGCCAGCCCTGCAGCACCAGCCGCGTGGCGAGCGGCAGGTTGAAGAACACATGCGCCAGCACCACGCCGGTCAGCCCGTAAATGTCGATGGGTCCGAGGCCCAGCAGCCCCAGCGCGTCGGAGATCAGCCCGCTGCGCCCGTAGACGGCCAGCAGGCCCAGCACCGCCACGATCACCGGCAAGATGAACGGCGCACCCAACAGCGTGATCAGAACGCCCCGGCCGGCAAAGTTCCGGCGCGCCAGCGCGCGCGCCACCGGCACCGCCAGCAGGCACGACAGTGCCGCCGACAAGAACGCCTGCCACAGGGTAAAGCGCACCGCGGCCCAGTCGGCCGGCCCCAGCCCGGCGCCGGCCTCGGCACGCCAGGCCACGGCGCCCAACGGCACAAGCGCCAGTGCCAGAACCAGAGCCGCCGCCGCGGCGCCGGCCGCGACCGCGGGCCCTAGCGGGCGAGCGCGGCGCGCCATGTCTCAAGCGCCGCGTCGCGCACCTTGGCCGCCTCGCCCGCGGCGTAGATCAACGCCTCATCGGGCGAGATCAGCGTTTCGAAACCCTGCGGAAGCCCGCCCTCGGGGGTGACGGCCGGGTACATCCAGTTGGTCGTCGGAATGACCGACTGGAACGCGTCCGTCAGCATGAAGTCGAGAAACCGTTCGGCGAGTTCCGGCTGGTCGGACGACGCGATGCGGCCGGCTACCTCGATCTGCATGTAATGCCCCTCGGCGAAGGGCGCCGCGGCCTTTGTGTCGTCGCCCTCCGCGATCAGGTGATAGGCGGGCGAGGTGGTGTAGCTGAGCACCATGTCGGCCTCGCCCTCGACAAACAGCCCGTAGGCCTCGGACCAGCCCTTGGTCACGGTCAGCACATGCGGCGCGAGCCCCTGCCAGATCTCGCCGGCGCGTTCGCCATAGGCCGCCTGCACCCACAGCAGCAGGCCCAGCCCCGGAGTGGAAGAGCGCGGGTCCTGGATGATGATCTTGAGATCCTCGGGCGCGGCGATCAGCTCTTGGAAGCTGCCGGGCGGGGTGGCCAGTTTCGTCTTGTCGTAGACGAAGGCGAAATAACCCCAGTCATAGGGCAGGAACATGTCGTCGTCCCAGCCCACGGGCAGGTCCAGCTTGACATCGTCGCGCCCGTGCCGTGCGAAGAGGCCGGTGTCGGCCGCCCGCGCGGTCAGGTTGGTATCGAGCCCCATCACGATATCGGCCTCGGTGCGCGCCCCCTCGAGCTGGAGCCGCGCCAACAGCGCCGCGCCGTCGCCCATCGCCAGAAAGCGCAGGTCGCAGCCGCAAACATCTTCGAACGCCGCCTCGACCTGCGGGCCCGGCCCCCATTCGGTGACGAAGCTGTCATAGGTATAGACGGTCAGCACCGGCGTCTGGGCCGGCGCGGGGCCGGCGGCCAGCGCCGCCGCGGCGATCATCGGAAATCTCATGTCGTCCTCCCTGTTTCAGCGGCCGAACGCGGCCAGCCATTCGGCCAGCGCGACCTCGCGCAGCGTCGCGGCCTCGGTCTCATCGAAGAAAATCGCGCGGTCGGGCACGCCCAGCCTTTCAAAGCCCTCGGGCAGCCCGTCTTCGGGCATCACCGCCGGGTAGGCCCAGTTCGCCGTCGGGATCATCGCCTGGAACGCGTCCGACAGGATAAAGCCGATGAAGGCGTCGGCCAGTTCGGGCTGGTCGGTTCGGGCGATTTTCGCGGCCAGTTCGGCCATGAAATAGTGCCCCTCGGGGAAGATCGCGGCGGCCTTGGTGTCGTCGCCCTCGGCGATCAGGTGGTAGGCGGGCGAGGTGGTGTAGCTGAGCACCATGTCGGCCTCGCCGCTGGTGAACATGCCGTAGGATTCCGACCAGCCCTTGGTCACGGTCAGCACCTTGGGCGCCAGCTTTTCCCACGCGGCCCCGGCCTCGTCGCCATAGACGGCCTTGACCCACAAGAGCAGCGCAAGTCCCGAGATCGAGGTGCGCGGGTCCTGGATCACCAGGGCCAACTCGTCGGGCGCGTCGAGCAGCGCGTCGAAACTCGCGGGCGGCTCGGCGAGCCGGGTCTTGTCGTAGACGAAGGCCGTGTAGCCGTAGTTGAAAGGCAGAAAGATGTCGTCGGTCCATTCGATCGGCAGGGTCAGGGCGTTGTTGTCCTGCCCGTGCGGTGCGAACAGACCCGAGGCACGGGCCTTGAGCGTAATATCGGTGTTCAGCCCGATGGCGACATCGGCCTCGGTCCGGGCGCCTTCCAGCAGCAGCCGCGGCAGCAGATCGCCGATGCGGTAGACAAGGTCGCAGCCGCCGCAGCGCGCCTCGAACATCTCTTCGATCTTGGGGCCAGGGCCCCATTCCGATGCGAAATAGTCGGGCGCATAGACCGTCAGCACGGGGGTGTCCGCCGCTGCCATGCTGGCAGTGAGGGCTCCCGCGGCGAGGATCAGGGTCTTCATGGGCATCCTCCGTACACGGGGCGGCCGGGATAGGGGTGGAGAATGTCCAGTCACCTTCCCTCCGCCGGTTCTAACCGGTTCAGGTTCAACGGGTCCGCATGGATGCGTCTCAGCCCTGTCGAGGGCGCCCCGAGGTACGGCGCACGCTAACGCGGCGGGCCCGGCGCCGCAAGGGAAAGCACTTGAGAGGGCGCGCGCCGGCCGCTATTCCCCGAAGGACACAGGAGCACGCCCCATGAGCCTCAACAGTTTCGGCCACCTTTTCCGCGTCACGACCTGGGGCGAAAGCCACGGGCCGGCGCTGGGGGCCACGGTCGACGGCTGCCCGCCGGGGGTGGCAATCGACGAGGGCATGCTGCAGCACTGGCTCGACCGGCGAAAGCCGGGGCAGAGCAAGTTCACAACCCAGCGGCGCGAGGCGGACGCGGTGGAAATTCTCTCGGGCGTGTTCGAGGGGCAGACGACCGGCACGCCGGTCCAGTTGATGATCCGCAACACCGACCAGCGGTCGAAGGATTACGGCGATATCGCCGAGAAATTCCGCCCCGGCCATGCCGACATCACCTATTGGCAGAAATACGGCATCCGCGACTATCGCGGCGGCGGCCGGTCCTCGGCGCGGGAAACCGCCGCGCGCGTGGCCGCGGGGGGCATCGCCCGCGCCGCGCTGGCCACGCTGGCACCGGGGCTGCGCATCACCGGCTACATGGTGCAGATGGGCGCGCAGGGGATCGACCGCGCCCGTTTCGACTGGGACGAGATCGGGAACAACCCGTTTTGGGCCCCCGATGCGCAGGCCGCGGCGCACTGGGCCACCGATCTCGACGAATTGCGCAAATCGGGCAACTCGGTCGGCGCGGTGGTCGAAGTCACGGCGCGCGGGGTGCCCGCGGGCCTTGGCGCGCCGGTTTATGGCAAGCTCGACACCGACCTCGCGGCGGCGATGATGAGCATCAATGCGGTCAAGGGCGTCGAGATCGGCGAGGGCATGGCCGCCGCCACGCTGACCGGCGTCGAGAATGCAGACGAGATCTTCATGGGCAATGACGGGCAGCCGGTCTATTCCTCGAACCACGCGGGCGGCATCCTGGGCGGGATTTCCACCGGGCAGGACGTGGTGGTGCGCTTTGCGGTCAAGCCGACCTCCTCGATCCTGACGCCGCGGCGGACGATCACCCGGTCCGGCGAGACGAGCGAGATCGTCACCAAGGGCCGGCACGACCCCTGCGTGGGCATCCGCGCGGTGCCCGTGGGCGAGGCGATGATGGCCTGCGTGCTGCTCGACCACATTCTGCTGCATCGCGGGCAGGTGGGCGAGAACCGCGGCAAGATCGGCTAGGGCGGCGGCCGACGGTCGCGCCAACTCGACCTGGCGCACCGCGCTTGATAGGTCTTGGTCCACAGACCCGCGCCCCGACAGACAAGGCCCGCCGGTGAAGCTGATCGAACGCAACATGACCGTCCGCCGGTACGACCGGGCCACGCTGCTCGACTGCATCCGCACGGGCGAGGATGCGGTGCGGTATGTCTTCAAGTCGGGCCTTGCGGCGCAGGATCTCGTCGGCAAACCGGGGCTGTTGCTCGAGGACGTGCGCAGCATCGGCGGGGGCCTGTCGGTGCTCGCCCGGGTTTCGGGCACGGGCGACGCCGTTCCACTGCCCCTGGCCGGCTGCGCCGAGACCACCGTCGCGGCCCCCGCCGAAACCGCGCCCTTCGCCGGCCGGGCCACGCTTTTCGCGGTGCGCAACGGCGAGAGCGCCGAGACGGTGGTCGACTGGCTGCGCTACCATGCACGCAGCCATGGCGCCGAGGCCGCACTGATCGTCGACCGGGCCGCGCCCGGCGCCGACACTGCGCTTGCCCAAGCGCTGGCCAAGGCCGAGGTGCCTGGCATCGCGCTGGCGATGCTGGTCACCTGCGACGTGCCCCTTGGCCAGGCCGACAGCGCCCCCGAGGCGCACCCGATCAACGCCCCCGACGCCCCCGGCAAGGACCGGATGGAGGTACCGGCCCCCGACCCCTGGACCGCGCCGCTGGGCGAGACGGTGATCTATGAATGGATGCGCCACCGCTTTCTGGCCCGCGCCCGCGCGGTGGCCAATATCGATGTCCACGACCTTGTCCTGCCCATCGACGGCGGCACCGTCTTTGAGCGGGCCGAGGCCGCAGCCGGGGGGCTGGTCCAGCTTGTCGGCCAGCGCGTCTACCCGTGGCAGATCCGCAAGGGGGCCGAGGCGCGGTTCGGCGACCATATCTGCCGCCAGTTCGACGCGACGGGCGGCAACGGGCGGTGGTGCGTCGCGCCCGCACGGGCGGGCCCGGCAACGGTCTGGCGGCTGGTGCGTGTGGTGGGCGCGGCGCCGGCGCCAGAGGCGGTGCCCTTCATCCGCTGCATGGCGCTGCGCCACGGCGAGGACAAGGTCGCGCGCCTGGTGCCCAAGACCAGCCTCGTCGAGGACGCGCGCCTGGTCGCGCTGGCCGAAGAGCGGTTCGGCCACAAGCCGCGCCGGGTGCCCGCGCAGACGCTGAAACCGGAGGCCGCGCAAGAGCGCACCGCCATCGTCACCACGATGAAGAACGAGGGGCCCTTCATCCTTGAATGGCTGGCCTATCATCGCGCCATCGGGGTGGACGATTTCCTGATCTACACCAACGACTGCACTGACGGCACCGACACCCTGTTGGACCTGTTGCAGCAAAAGGGGCTGGTACAGCACCGCGACAACCCGTTCCGCGACACCGGGCTGAAGCCCCAGCACGCCGCGCTGCAGGCCGCGGAGGGCGAGCCGATGATCCAGAAGGCCGCATGGCTGGTCTGCATGGACGTGGACGAGTTCATCAACATCCATGTGGGCGAGGGGCGGCTTGGCGATCTGCACGCGGCGGTGCCCGACGCCAACCTCATCTCGATGACCTGGCGGCTTTACGGCAATTCCGACATCCACGAATTCCGCGACGGCTTTGTCACCGAGGCGTTCACCCGCTGCGCGCCCGAGATGGCGCGCAAGCCGCACCAGGCGTGGGGCTTCAAGACGCTGCACCGCAATATCGGGCTGTTCAAGAAGATGGGGGTGCACCGACCCAAGGGGCTGCGGCCGCAACTGGTGGACGAGGTCAACTGGGTCAACGGCTCGGGCCGGCCGCTGCCGGAGACGATGTACCGCAACGCCTGGCGCTCGACGGTTGGCAGCGTGGGCTACGACCTGGTGACGCTCAACCATTACGCCGTGCGCTCGGCAGAAAGCTTTCTGGTCAAACGCGACCGGGGGCGGGTGAACCATGTCGACCGCGACCAGGGCCTCGCCTACTGGTTTCGGATGAACAACAACGCCGAGGAAGACGCCTCGATCCACGCCCGGCTGCCGCTGCTCAGGGCCGAGTACGACCGGCTGATGGCCGACCCCGAGATCGCCGCGGCGCACCACGCCTGCGTCGCCGCCCACCGCGCCAAGATCGACGCGCTGAAGGCCGCGCCCAACTACGCCGCCTTCTACCAGGAACTTACCGGGCCGCGGATGGAACGGCTGTCGCGCCTGCACGGCCATTTCGGCGCGGGCGTGTTCCTGGCCGGGCCCGAGGTGGTGCCCGACGAGGTATGGCAGCACGAGTTGGCGCCCGATTTCTTCTTCACCGTCGACAAGGGCCACGCCGCGCATTAGCAGCGGCGCAACACTGGCGCCGCATTTGCCGCTGCGCCTTGTTCCCGGCCGGGGGCCGATCTACATGCCTCCCATGATGCGCTGGATCCCCTTCGTCAAAAAGCCGCCCCTGGTGGCGGTGGTACGCCTGTCGGGCGCCATTGCCGCGGGCTCACGGCTGGGCAGCGGGCTGAACGACCAGGCAATGGCACCGGTACTCGACCGCGCGTTTCGCCGGGGCAAGCCCGACGCGGTGGCGCTGGTCATCAACTCGCCCGGCGGCTCGCCCTCGCAATCCTCGCTGATCGCGGGGCGCATCCGCCGCCTGGCCGAAGAGCATGAGCGCCCGGTTTACGCCTTCGTCGAGGACCTGGCCGCCTCGGGCGGGTACTACATAGCGTCCGCCGCCGACGAGATCTGGCTCGACGACAACTCGATCATCGGGTCCATCGGGGTGATTTCGGCGGGCTTCGGTTTTCCCGACTTCATCGCCCGCTACGGGATCGAGCGCCGGGTGCATACCGCGGGCAAATCGAAAAGCCTTCTGGACCCGTTCCAGCCGGAAAAGGACGAGGACGTGGCCCGCCTGACGCAGCTGCAGGAGCAGGTGCACGCCACCTTCATCGAGCATGTCAAAACCCGGCGTGGCGCCAAGCTGGACTCCGAGACCGAGCTTTTCACCGGCGATGTCTGGGTCGGCAGCGAGGCGGTCAAACTGGGGCTGGCCGACGGGGTCGCGCATCTGGTGCCCAAGATGAAAGAGGTGTTCGGCGACAAGACGCGCTTTGCCGTCCACGGAGCCCGGCGCGGGCTGATCCCGCGGCTGGGCACGCGCGTCGTGGCCGACATCGCCGACGAGGTCGAAAGCCGCGTGCTTTGGGCGCGCTATGGGCTCTGACCGATGATTATCAAGATCGTCACGCTGTTCCTGATCGCCATGGGCGTTATGGCCATGTTCGGCAAGCTGCGCATTCCCGGGCCCGGCGGCCGCAGCCTGCGCCTGGGCAAGCCGCGCAAATGCCCCCATTGCGGGCGCTACCTTCTGGGCAAGGGCGACTGCCCCTGCCGCAAGGGATAAGTCCGCGAGATGGCGCTGGACGTGCTTTACGCCTGCCTCGGGCTCGTCATCCTGCTGCTTGCGGGCGACGCGCTGGTCAAGGGGGCGGTCAATCTCAGCCTGAGGCTGGGCGTTCCGGCGCTGATCGTCAGCCTGACCATCGTGGCCTTCGGCACCTCGGCGCCCGAATTGCTGATCGCGATCAAGGCGGTGATGGACAACGCGCCGGGCATTGCACTGGGCAATGTCGTCGGGTCCAACACGGCCAATGTGCTGTTGGTTCTCGGCATCCCGGCCATCGTCAGCGGGCTACGTACCGATGAATGCGACACGCGGCGGACCTACGTGATGATGATCGCCGCCTCGGTCCTGTTCATAGGGCTCGCCTTCTGGGGCGTGTTCACCTGGTGGCACGGGCTGATCCTGCTGGCGGCGCTGGGCCTTGTGCTGGGCGATGCGTTCTATACCGCCCGCAACCACCGGCGCGACACGCGGGCCCGGCTGGCCGAGGCCGACGATCCGACCGAGATCGAGGGGGCCGACCCGACGATCTCGGGGCCCAAGATCGCGCTGTTCCTTGTGCTGGGGCTGATCGGGCTGCCGCTGGGCGCCGATCTGCTGGTCGACGCCTCGATCAACATCGCCCGCGAGATCGGCGTCAGCGAGACGGTGATCGGCCTGACGCTGGTCGCCATAGGTACCTCTTTGCCCGAACTGGCGACGACGGTGATGGCCGCGATACGCCGTCAGGCCGATGTGGCGCTGGGCAACGTGATCGGCTCGAACATGTTCAACCTGCTGGCCATCGTCGGCATCGCCAGCCTCGTCGGCCCGATCGAGGTGCCGCGCGAGATGCTCGGCTTCGATCTTTGGGTGATGCTGGCCGCGTCGGTTCTGCTGGCACCCTTCGTCTTTGCCGGCTGGTCGATGGGCAAGCGATGGGGCACCGCCTTTGTCGCGCTTTATGCGGCATACATCGTGATGGTGCTGACATGAGCGCCGCGCCGCGAGGACGTGCGCTGGTGACCGGCGCGGGCCGGCGTCTGGGCCGCGCCATGGCGCTGGATCTCGCCCGGCGCGGGTTCGACGTGGCGGTGCATTACGCCAGCTCGGCCGCCGGGGCGGAAGAGACGGTGGCCGAGATCCAATCGCTGGGCCTGCGCGCCGTGGCGCTGGGCGCCGACCTGTTGACCGAGGCCGAGACCGAAACCCTGGTGCCCCGCGCGGCCGAGGCGCTGGGCGGGTCGCTGGCCGTCCTGATCAACAACGCCTCGATTTTCGAGCACGACCGCATTGAAACCGCCACCCGCGAAAGCTGGGACCGGCACATCGAGTCGAACCTGCGCGCGCCGGTCGTGCTGACCCAGCATTTCGCCGCCCAGGTGCCCGAGCCGCTGCCCGACCCGCGGGGCGAGCCCGTGGCCGGGGGGCTGGTGGTCAACATGATCGACCAGCGGGTGCGCAAGCTGACGCCCGAGTTCATGAGCTACACCATCGCCAAGATGGGGCTATGGGCCTTTACCCGCACCGCCGCGCAGGGGCTGGCGCCGCGGGTGCGCGTCAACGCCATCGGCCCCGGCCCGACCCTGCGCGGCGGGCGCCAGAGCGAGGCGCATTTCGCCCGCCAGCGCGCCGCCACGCCGCTGGCCCGCGGCGCCGATGCCGAGGATATCTGCGCCGCCCTGGGATATCTGCTGGAGGCCCGCGCGGTGACCGGACAACTGATCTGCGTCGATGGTGGCCAGCACCTCAACTGGCAAACTCCGGACGTGCAGGGGCTGGAGTGACAGGGCCATCGCGGTCGATTTTGCCGAAACTTGTCCACCAGAAACCAGACCGTCACATTTCCGTTAGATAATTTTTAACGTTTTCAGTGATTTGCGTAGGCGCAAAAAGTTCTTCTTTAAAATCAAAGGTGTATGACCATGCCCAAATATTAGGCAAGACGACGAAATCGCCAGAATTCAAGGATAAATTCCACTGGCCTAATGGTTACACGCAGGGTTATCCACAGAACGCGTGGACAGGTTTTCTCTTGCGATATGCGACCTTATCTGTGCAGCGACACAGATGGAATCGAACCGGCGCGACCGATGAGCGACACGCCCCAGCACGAGACCGACACTCCGCCGCCCGAGCGGCCCCGCGGCCATGCCTGCATCCAGTCGTATCTTGCCACGCTGGACAATTCTCCGGGCGTGTACCGGATGCTCGATGCGCAGGCGCGGGTGCTTTATGTCGGCAAGGCAAAGAGCCTGAAAAAGCGTGTGTCGAGCTACGCCAAGCCCTCGGGCCATTCCCCGCGCATCGCCCGGATGATCTCGGAAACCGCGTCGATGATGTTTCTGACCACGCGCACCGAGACCGAGGCGCTGCTGTTGGAGCAGAACCTGATCAAGCAGCTCAAGCCGCGCTACAACGTGCTGCTGCGCGACGACAAGAGCTTTCCCAACATCCTGATCACTACCGGCCACCCCTTCCCCCAGATCAGAAAGCACCGGGGCGCCAAGGCCGAGAAGGGCGCCTATTTCGGCCCCTTCGCCAGCGCGGGCGCGGTCAACCGGACGCTCAACCAGTTGCAAAAGGTGTTCTTGCTGCGCAACTGCTCGGACTCGATGTTCGATAGCCGCACCCGGCCCTGCCTGCTGTACCAGATCAAGCGGTGCAGCGGCCCGTGCGTGGGCCGGATCGACCGGGCCGAGTATGCCGCCTCGGTGCGCAACGCCGAGCGTTTCCTGCAGGGGCGCAGCACCGGCGTGCAGGAAAGCCTCGCCGCCGAGATGGAGGCCGCCGCCGAACGGCTGGAATTCGAACGCGCCGCGGCGCTGCGCGACCGCATCCGCGCGCTGACCCAGGTCCAGTCCGTGCAGGGCATCAACCCCCGCGGCGTGGCCGAGGCCGACGTGGTGGCACTGCACCTTGAGGGTGGGCAGGCCTGCGTGCAGGTCTTTTTCATCCGCGCCCACCAGAATTGGGGCAACCGAGACTATTACCCCCGCACCGGCGCCGGCGCCGGACCCGAGGAGGTGATGCAAGGCTTTCTCGGCCAGTTCTACGACAACAAGGAGCCGCCCCGGCTGATCCTGCTGTCGCACGACATCGAGGACCGCGACCTGATGGCGCAGGCGCTGTCGGAACGCGCGGGTCGCAAGGTCGCGATCGCCGTACCCCGGCGCGGCGAAAAGCTCGACCTCGTTGCCGGCGCCACCCGCAATGCCAAGGAAAGCCTGGGCCGAAAGCTGGCCGAGAGCGCGGCCCAGGGCAAGCTGCTGGCCGGCCTCGCCGAGGCCTTCGCGCTCGACGCCCCGCCCAGGCGCGTCGAGATCTACGACAACTCGCATATCCAGGGCACCAACGCGGTGGGCGCGATGGTGGTGGCCGGCCCCGAGGGCTTTGTCAAAAGCCAGTACCGCAAGTTCAACATCAAGGGCGACAACCTCACCCCCGGCGACGATTTCGGCATGATGAAAGAGGTGCTGAGCCGCCGCTTTCAGCGCCTGTTGAAAGAAGACCCCGACCGCGAGGGCGAAACCTGGCCCGACCTGTTGCTGATCGACGGCGGCGCCGGGCAAATATCGGCGGTGGCGCAGATCATGGGCGATCTCGGGGTCGAGGACATTCCCGTGGTGGGCGTGGCCAAGGGCATCGACCGCGACGCCGGGAAGGAAGAGTTCCACCGCCCCGGCGCCCGCCCTGTCGCACTCAGGCGCAACGATCCCGTGCTTTATTTCGTCCAGCGCCTGCGCGACGAGGCGCACCGCTTTGCCATTGGCGCCCACCGGCAAAAGCGCGCCAAGGCCGTGGGCGCCACGCCGCTTGACGAGATCCCGGGCGTCGGCGCCACCCGCAAGCGCGCGCTGCTGACCCATTTCGGCTCGGCCAAGGCGGTGGCGCGCGCGGGCCTGGCCGATCTCAAGGCGGTGGACGGTATTTCCGACAGCCTGGCCGAAACCATCCACGGCTTCTTCCATGAGCGCGGCTGACGGGCTATGACGCGCAAATGAGATGGACCCTGCCCAATATCCTGTCGATCCTGCGGCTCGTCGCGGCGCCGCTGTTCCCGCTGATCTTCGTTCTCTGGGACAGGCCCGCGGCCGATGCCGTGGCGCTCGGCGTGTTTGTCGGGGCCTCGGCCACCGACTGGGTCGATGGCTATATCGCCCGAAAATGGAACCTCGCCAGCCGCTTCGGCGCCATGATCGACCCGATCGCCGACAAGGCGATGGTGCTGATCGCGCTGATGGTGGTCGTCGCGGCCTACGGGATGGCCCCGTGGATCACCGCCGCCGCCGGGGTGATCGTGTTCCGCGAGGTCTTCGTCTCGGGGCTGCGCGAATTCCTGGGCGCGGCGGCGGGCCAGCTCAAGGTCACGCGGCTCGCCAAGTGGAAAACCACGGTGCAGATGGTCGCGATAACGGTGCTGCTGGCCCACGGCCTGGTGCCGCACGCCGCGGTGGGAACCCTGGGCACGCTGCTGCTTGTCGCCGCCGCCGGGCTGACCCTGATCACCGGGGCCGATTACTTCGCCAAGGCCTGGCCCCATCTGCGGGAGGACAAACGATGATCGACATCCTCTATTTCGCCTGGGTGCGCGAAAGGATCGGCCTGCCGAAAGAGCGGGTCGAGACCTCGGCGGCCACGGTGGCCGAGCTGGTCGAGGAACTCAAGGCACGCGAAGACCGCTACGCCGCCGCCTTCGCCGATCTCTCGGCGCTGCGCGTCGCCGTCGACCAGGAGCTTGCCGATTTCGACGCGCCGCTCGCCGGCGTGCGCGAGATCGCGTTTTTCCCGCCGATGACCGGGGGCTGAGATGGATATCCGGGTCCAGTCCGCCCGCTTCGATTTCGGCGCCGAGGCCGGGACCTTCGCCGCCGGCCACACCGATGCCGGCGCCGTCGTCACCTTTACCGGCATCGTGCGCCGCGACGGCGGCCTCGCCCGCATGGAGATCGAACACTACCCGGGCATGACCGAGCGCGCGCTGGAAAAGATCGCGGCCGAGGCGATGGCCCGCTTTGCGCTGGCCGATTGCATGATCGTCCACCGCCACGGGCCCATGGAACCGGGCGAGATGATCATGATGGTCGCCACCGCCGCGCGCCACCGTGCCGACGCCTTCGCCGCGGCCGAGTTCCTGATGGATTACCTCAAATCCCGCGCGCCCTTCTGGAAAAAGGAATACGACGCCGACGGCGCCGCCTGGGTAGCGGCCCGGGACGAGGACGAACAGGCGCTCGGCCGCTGGAGCGGGGGCTAGCCCGCCCCTTCTTCTTGGCCCAAATACCCAACCGGGCCGCAGGCCCGCCGCCGCCAGGCGGCCCGAGGCTTTCGAAAAGTCACGGCAAAGTTCTTTTCAGGAAATCCGCGCCAGGACCTGGCCCGCGCGTTATTGGGCGCTGATCCGCTCCACATAGGCGCGCAGTTCCTCGGCCTCCTGGCGCGCCTCTCTCAGCCCGTCCATCGCGGCGCGCAATTCGGCCTCGGTCTGGGTCATCTGGTTGGTCAGTTCCGCCTCGCGCTGTTGCAGGTAGGTGATCGCCTGGTCGCGGGTTTCTTCGGCCTCGTGCAGCGCCTTGGCCATCTGGTCAAGCTCGCCCATGTCCGACTGCGTCACCCGCGCCACCCGGTGGATCAGCCACGAGGCGAACCAGCCCAGAAGGAAAGCAACGAACAGGACGATCGTCGTGACGATGATGAATTCGGTGCGGTTCATTCGCTGCCCTCCGTGGCCGCCTCGGCCTCTGTCCCGGCGTCTTCTGCGGCATCGTCTGCGGTATCTTCCTCGGACCCGGCGTCTGCGGTCTCGTCTTCGGCCGGCGGCGCGTTGTCGCCGATCAGGCGGAATTCGATCCGCCGGTTCGCCTCGCGCCCCTCTTCGGTACCGTTATCGGCCACGGGCTCGGTTTCGCCATAGCCGCGGGCGGTCAGGTTTCCCACCAGAACGCGCCGCGCCATCAGCGCGTTCAGCACCGCCTCGGCGCGTTTCTGGCTGAGGTCGAGGTTCATCTCCGCCCGGCCCTGGCTGTCGGTATGGCCGCCGATTTCCATTTCCGCATCGGGGCAGGTGCGCATTTCGCGGGCGATGCGGTTGACCACGCCCACCGACTCGGGGCCCAACGTCGTCGCCCCGGGTTCAAAGGTGATCTTTTCCGTTCCGATGATCTCGTTGATCCGGGCGACGCAGGTCTCGGGGTCGATCGCGGCGGCGGCCTCGGGCTCGGCAGGCGGCTTTTCGTAGCGGATGTCGAGTTCGAAATTCTGCGCCTCGCCCAACTTGTCGGACAACTCCCGCGTGATGCGGTCGCCGGCGTTCTCGTCCAAACTGGTGCCGCTGAGGCGCAGGTAGTCGCGCTGAACGATCACCACGCCGTTGCGCAGGTCCGACAACGCCGCAAGACCGGCCAGCACCCGCAGCGGCCAGCCCTCGGGCAGGTCGGAATCGAGGCGCATCGCGGCGTAGACGTTGCCGGGCCCGAAGCGCGACCTGGCATAGCTTTCCGTCGCGCCGCGGGCGATCGCGTCAGGGATGCGGCCGCGCAGTTGCACCAGGCCCTCGGGGCTGAGCGTGGCGTAGAATTCGGCCGGCCCGCGCTCGTCGCCGCTGCCGTCGACCTTGACCGGCTCGGGCAGCACGGCATGCAGCGAGAACACCTCGGGCAGAGCCGAATCGAGCTCGCCCACCACCCGGTCGAACAGGGCCTGCGGCACGTCGTCGGCGGCGACGAGCGTCACGTCGGCATCCGAAAAGGTCAGCGTGCCCCGGCCCAGCTCGGCCAGCGCCGCTATGCCGGTCTCCACCGCCGCGCCCCAGCGCGGGCTGGGGGTGCCCAGGCCCAGGATGCAATTCACCTTGCCCTCGAACCCGGCGGCAACGGCAGCGGCAATGATGCGGTCGGCGGCCTCTTGGGTGTCGGCCGAACACGCGTCGAACCGCGTGCCGTCCTCGTCGATGAGAAAGCGCAGCGTGAACGGCGTGATCACCGGGCGCGGCGCCGAGATGTCGAGCGAGATCTCCAGCCCCTCGGGCGCCCGCCGCGCCAGGGCGGTTTCCAGTTTGCGCTTTTCCGGCAGGCTGTCGGCGATGGCGGTCACCGCCACCCGCTCGGCCGAGATCGAGATCTTGGCGCGCTCCAGCCGTTCGAGCGCCGCGAGACCGAACTCGAGCGCGTCGGGCCATGCCGCGGGCACGGGATGGTCGGCCACGTCCAGCATGTCGGTCACCGGCTGGCCGGCGCTGCGTTCTTGCACCGCCGCGGCGATGCGCTCATGCGCACCGTCGCCGGGGATCAGCCCGATCATCGAGACGCCCTGATCGTTGCGCAAAAGCTCCAGCGAAAAAAGCGGCGGCGCGATCGGCTCGCTCGGGGTGACGTCCATCGCGTCGATCAGACGGCTGGATTCGACCACCTGCCCGGCCAGGCTGAGGGCGTTGAACCGCGCGGCCTCGTCGGGGGCGGTGCCGCTCAGCGTCATGCGCAACCCGTTGGTCTCGACCGCGGCCCAGTCGATGCCCTCGGCCAGCAGGATACGCTCGACCGCGGCGGCGCTGCGCGTTTCGATCTGGGTCACGGCAACGGTTGCGGCGGCAAAGGACAAAAGCGCGGCGAGCGCGATCGCAAGGCCGGCGATCAGGTTGGCAGACAGGCGCATGGCGCGTTAGAAATCCTCGTCTCTCGGCGGTGACCCTCTCTACGGCCTCGACGCGGACGGCGCAATCAGGCGAGCATCGCGATCACGAAAAAGACAACCGGGATCAACCCGGCATCGCGGTTGGCGCGAAACAGCGTCAGGCAGGTATCGCCGTCGTCGATATCCAGACGCGCGAGTTGCCAGTAGAGATGCGCGGCAAAGCCCGCCACGCCCAGCAGCCCCAGAATGACCGCAACCGCCCCTGCCGACGGAACCAGCGCGCCCAGCACCGCCAGCGCCATCAGCCCCACCGCCCCGATCATGAACTGGCGCAGCCGCTCGCCGGTCCGTTCGCCGAACAGCAGCGCGGTGGATTTCACCCCGATCAGCGCGTCGTCTTCCTTGTCCTGGTGGGCGTAGATCGTGTCGTAGAAAATCGTCCAGGCAATGCCGGCGAGGTAGAGCACGACCGCTTGCCAGCCCAGGCTGCCGGTGTGCGCCGTCCAGGCCAGAAGCGCCCCCCAGTTGAAGGCGAGCCCGAGGAAGATCTGCGGCCAGTAGGTGAACCGCTTGGCGAACGGATAGATCGCCACCAGCCCCAGCGAGGCGATGCCCAGCGCAATGGCCGCGATGTTGAAGGTCAGAAGGATGCAGAACGCCACCAGCGACTGGATCACCATCCAGGCGATGGCCTGTTGCACCGTCACCTGGCCCGCGGGGATGGGGCGCGAGCGGGTGCGCGCGACCTTGTCGTCGATATTTCGGTCGGTGATGTCGTTCCAGGTGCAGCCCGCTCCGCGCATCAGCCAGGCGCCGATGCCGCAGCCGACGAAGATCCAGATATCCATCCAGCGAAACCCGGTGCCGGCCGCGGCCAGCGTCACGCCCCACCAGCACGGCAGCAGCAGCAGCCAGGTGCCGATCGGCCGGTCGGCGCGCGACAGCCGCAGATAGGGCCGGGCCCAGGGCGGGGCCAGCCGGTCGACCCAGTTTCCCTTGACCGCGTCGAAGACCTGGCCCTCGGCCTCTGGCGTTTGGATGCTGTCGGACATATCAATGGCCCCCATGAGCGATGCAGGTTCGGCGGCGAAGATCAGGCTTTTTGTAGAGCACCCGCTGGGGGCGGGGCAAACGGTTCCTCTGTCGCGGGAGCAGGCGCATTACCTCTTCGGCGTGATGCGGCTGACGGTCGGCGATTTCGTGCTGCTGTTCGACGGGTTGAATGGCGAATGGCGCGCCCGCGTGGCCGACGCGGGCAAGCGCGCCGGCGCGCTGGTCTGCGAGGCCCGGACGCGGCCGTTGCAGGTGCCCCCCGACCTCTGGCTCTGTTTCGCGCCGATCAAGAAGGCGCGCACCGATTTCATCGTGGAAAAGGCGGCCGAGATGGGCGCGGCGCGCATCTGCCCGGTGCAGACCGATTTCACCAATGCCGAGCGGATTCGCCGCGACCGGTTGCAGGCCCATGCCGTGGAGGCGGCCGAGCAATGCGGCGGCACCTACGTGCCCGAGGTGTCCGAGCTGCAACGGCTGGGCGCCGTGCTGGACACCTGGCCCGAGGGCCGCCGGCTGATGTTCTGCGACGAGGCGCTGGCGGGCGAGGGCCGGGCACTGGGCGACGCGCCGCGCGGGCCGTGGGCGATCCTGATCGGGCCCGAGGGCGGGTTTTCCGAGGCCGAGCGCGCAAGGCTGCGCGCGCTGCCCTTCGCGCACCCGGTCAGCCTGGGGCCGCGGGTTCTGCGCGCCGACACCGCCGCGGTGGCCGCGCTCACCGTCTGGCAGCAGGCGCTGGGGGATTGGGCATGAGCCCGTTCCGCCCCGAGGCTCTGGCCGCGCTGATGCGCTGGCGCGATCTCTTCGGCGCGGTGGCGATTGCCGGTTGCGGTATCTGGGTCTTCGGCTTCGGCGGGCTGTTCTACCAGGGCCTCGGCCTGGTTTTCGTGCTGACTGGCGCGGGGCTGGCCTTTGTCGCGCTGCGCCGGATGCGGTTTCGCGGCGGCGGCATGGCACCGGGGGTCGTCGAGGTGGATGAAGGCCAGATCGCGTATCTTGCGGCCGAGGGCGGCGGTTTCGTGGCGCTGAGCGAGCTTGAAGAGATCGCGCTGGTCTTCGACGGGGCGGGCCGGCCCCATTGGCGGCTGGCCCAGGCGCCGCTGCCGACCCTGCATATCCCGGTGGACACGACCGGCGCCGAGGCGCTGTTCGACGCCTTCGCCGCGCTGCCCGGCGCGCGGCCGGGCGAGATGCTGGCCGCCCTAGACCGGCCTGCCGCAAAGGGCGACATCACGCTCTGGCGACGGCGGCCACGCCCGGCCTTGACTTGAGCCCGGCACCGGCGCACGTCTAACGGCCACGAAAACGCGAACAAGCCCGGAGCGCCCTTTCCGATGTCCATCCCCCAATCCGGCGGCGGCCCCATCGAGGACCGCGCGCAACTGGCCGAGTATCTGGCATCGGGCTGCAAGCCCAAGGACGCCTGGCGCATCGGCACCGAGCACGAGAAATTCGGCTATTGCAAGGACAGCCTCAAGCCCATCCCCTATGACGGGCCGCGCTCGGTCAAGGCCGTGCTCGAAGGGCTGCGCGACCGGCACGGCTGGGTCCCGATCGTCGAGGACGGGAACATCATCGGGCTGGAAAAGGACGGCGCGAATGTCAGCCTCGAACCGGGCGGGCAGCTGGAGCTGTCCGGCGCGCCGCTGGAGACCATCCACCAGACCTGCGACGAGGTGAACGAACATCTGCGCGAGGTGAAAGGCGTCGCCGACGAGATCGGCGTGGGCTTTATCGGGCTGGGCACCGCGCCGATCTGGCGCCACGAGGACATGCCGATGATGCCCAAGGGGCGCTACCGGCTGATGACCGATTACATGGACCGCGTCGGCACCATGGGCAAGACGATGATGTACCGCACCTGCACGGTGCAGGTGAATCTCGACTTCGCTTCCGAGGCCGACATGGTGAAAAAGCTGCGCGTGGCGCTGGCGCTGCAACCCGTGGCCACCGCGCTTTTCGCCAATTCGCCGTTTCTTGAGGGCAAGCCCAATGGCTTCAAGTCCTGGCGCTCGCGCGTGTGGCGCGACCTCGACCCGGCGCGCACGGGGATGCTGCCCTTCGTCTTCGAAGACGGGTTCGGGTTCGAGGCTTGGGTCGAATACGCGCTCGATGTGCCGATGTATTTCGTCTACCGCGACGGGCGGTATATCGATGCACTGGGCCAGTCGTTCCGCGATTTCATGGCCGGACGCCTGCCCGCCCTGCCCGGCGAGACGCCCACGCTCAGCGACTGGGCCGACCATCTGACCACGATCTTCCCCGAGGCTCGCATCAAGAAATTCATCGAGATGCGCGGCGCCGACGGCGGCCCCTGGCGGCGGCTCTGCGCGCTGCCCGCGTTCTGGGTGGGACTGACCTACGACCAGGGCGCCCTCGATGCGGCCTGGGACCTGGTCAAGGGCTGGGATGCCGAGACCCGCGACGCCTGGCGCGTCGCCGCCTCGAAGGACGGGCTTCAGGCCGAGGTCGACGGCCGGTCGATGCAATCGCTCGCCACCGAGGTCGTCAATATCGCCCGCTCGGGACTCAAGGCGCGGGCGCGTCCGGGGCTCGGCGGCATGGTGCAGGATGAGCGCCACTTCCTGCACGCGCTCGAAGACACCGTCGAGACCGGCAAGACGCCCGCCGACGAGTTGCTGGAACGCTACCACGGCGACTGGCGGGGCGATCTGTCGCAGATTTACGAGGAATACAGTTACTAGGGCGCCCCGGACCGGCGCCGCGGGACGGCGGGATTGCCGCCGCGACAGGCTGACTGTTGCCCGACTCAATCGCGGCATGCACCTTTTTGCGCAGGCCCCTTCGACGGGCCGGCAACAGGGAGCATAACGATGCGCAACTTCTTCATCGAGTCGCTGGAGACGCTGGTCTCCGTACTTGTCGCAGTGCTGGGCCTACTGGTGCTGATCGCGTCCATCGCCACGATGTTCAGCGCCGATGGCGGGTTCTTCTCGGGGATCGGCATGCTGATCTTCGGCGGCGCCTATGTGATCCTGACCGCGGGGGTTCTCTACCTCTTCCTCGGGATCCAGGAAAACACCAAACGCACCGCTGACGCGGTGGAGAAACTGCTGGCGAAATAACGGGGCCTCAGCCTCTTTTCCCGATCCTCGGTTCGGTGCCGGCGAAGAGGCGGCGGATGTTGGCGGCGTGGCGGATGTAGATCAGCACCGCCAGGCACAGCGTCAGCACCGCCGTCTCTGCCCGGCCCAGCGCCAGGGCCCAGACCGGTGCAGACGCCGCGGCCACGAGTGCCGCGAGCGAGGAATAGCGCAAGGCCAGCGCCACGGCGAGCCAGCTACCGCAGGCGGCCAGCCCCACGGGCCAGGCCAGCGCCAGGAGCGTACCCAGGAAGGTGGCGACCCCCTTGCCGCCCCTGAATCCCAGATAGACCGGAAAGAGGTGGCCCAGAAACGCCGCCAGCCCCGCGATCTGCGCCGCGTCCTCAGCCAGCAGGGCGCGGGCGAGCAGTACCGCGATGCCGCCCTTGCCAGCGTCCAGCACCAGCGTCAGCGCCGCGGCCAGCTTGTTGCCCGTGCGCAGAACGTTGGTGGCCCCGATATTGCCCGACCCGATCTTCCTCAGATCGCCCAGCCCGAAGAGCCGCGCCATGACGATGCCGAAGGGCACCGCGCCCAGGAGGTAGGCCAAAAACGCCGCAAGGGCGAGCAACAGCACAGGGGTGTCGAACGGAGGCATCGCCTAGACCCCGCCGAAGACACGCCGGCCGGCGACCCATGTGCCCAGCACGCGGCCCTGCATCCTGGCCCCGTCAAAGGGCGTGTTCTTGGATTTGGAGCGCAAGGTGAAACGGTCGAGAACGAAGGGCGCGTCGGGGTCGAACAGCACCAGGTCGGCCGGGGCGCCGACGCCCAGCCGCCCGGTTTCCAGCCCCAGCCGCCGCGCCGGGTTCAGCGACAGCGCCCGCCAGAGCTGTGGCAGGCCGATGCCCCCGGCATGATAGAGCCGCATCGCCGCCGGCAGCAGGGTTTCCAGCCCCACCGCGCCGCTGGCCGCCTCTTCGTAGGGCAGGCGTTTGCTTTCCTCATCCTGGGGGGTGTGCATCGACGAGATCACGTCGATCAGCCCCGAGGCCACGGCGGCGACCAGCGCCTTGCGGTCGTCCTCGGATCTCAGCGGCGGCTTGACCTTGAAGAAGGTGCGGTAGTCGCCGACATCCAGCTCGTTCAGCGTCAGGTGGTGGATCGACACGCCCGCGGTCACGTCCAGACCGTTGGCCTTGGCACGCTCCAGCGCCGGCAGGGCGCGGGCGGCGGTGATCTGGTCGGCATGGTATTTCACCCCGGTCATCTCGACCAGGGCAAGATCGCGGTCCAGCGCCATCCGCTCGGCCATCGGCGAGACCGCCGGAAGACCCTTGAGCGAGGCGAATTTTCCGCTGGTCGCCGCGGCGCCGGCCGACAGCACCGGGTCTTGCGGGTGGGCCATGACCAGCGCGCCCAAACCGCGCGCATATGTCATGCAGCGGCTGAGAACCTTGGTGTTCTCGACCACCCGGTCGCCATCGGTGAAGGCCACGGCGCCGGCATCCAGCATGAAGCCGATCTCGACCATCTCGCGCCCTTCGCGGCCCTTGGTCAGCGCGGCCATGGCCTTGATCCGCACTGGCGACGCCTCGCGCGCGCGGCGGGTGACGAATTCCAGCACCTCGGGCGTGTCGATGGCCGGCAGCGTGTCGGGCCGCGTGACGATCGTGGTCACGCCCCCGGCGGCGGCGGCCAGCCCGGCCGAGCGAAAGCTTTCCTTGTGCCGCTCTCCCGGCTCGCACACCTTCACCCCGACATCGACGATGCCAGGGGCAAGGCACATGCCCGCGCAATCGACGGTCTCGGCTCCCGCGGGCGCATCGACCTGCGGGCCCAAGGCGGCAATGCGCCCGTCCTCGATCAGCAGCGCGCCCTTGGTCTCGGTCCCGGCCTCGGGGTCGATCAGCCTTGCGTTGGTCAGAAGAACGCTCACCGCGCCACCCCCGTCACCGCCTCGAGTCGGGCCTTGGCCGCCGGCTTGTCGGCGAGGTATTTCATCAGGTGCTTGTCGCCGCCCTTGGTCACGATCTGGATCGCGCTGCCGAGGCTGTTGAGCTTGGCGACCTGATCCAGCCGTACCGCGCGGCCCTGGGGGCCCAGCAGCCGATCCTGGGTCAGATCCCAGCGGGCGTGCACATCTTCCGATGCCAGGTAAAAGCCACGCACCGCGATGGCCGCCACCGCTGCGATGCTGCCCACCCACCAGTCGGGATTGCCCATCAGGGCCAGTACCCCCATCGTGCCGACCGCGCCGATCGCGGCGAGGATGACATGGTCGCGGATATAGACGCGCCGGTCGGCGTGAAAGCTTTCCAGCACGGTTTCGCCGGGTTCCAGCGGGGCGCGGACGTTGGTCTCATACATGGCCGGCACCCTGGCTGAGGGTCGCCCGCAGGTTGCGCGCCAGAAGGTCCATCGCCGCCATGCGCACGGCCACGCCCATCTCGACCTGTTCCTGGATGACCGAACGGTTGATGTCGTCGGCGAGCGTCCCGTCGATCTCGACCCCGCGGTTCATCGGGCCGGGGTGCATCACGATGGCGTCGTCCTTGGCAAAGGCCAGCTTGTCGGCGTCCAGCCCGAAGCGGTGATAATATTCCCGCTCGGACGGGATGAAGGCGCCGTCCATCCGCTCTTTCTGAAGGCGCAGCATCATCACCACGTCGGCCCCCGCCAGCCCCTCTTTCATGTCGTCATAGACCTCGACCCCGAACTCGGCGGCCCGCGCCGGTATCAGCGTTGGCGGCCCGATCAGGCGCACCCGGTTTTCCATCTTGCCCAGCAAGAGGATGTTGGACCGCGCCACACGGCTATGCGCGATGTCGCCGCAGATCGCCACGGTCAGCCGTTGCAGCCGGCCCTTGGCGCGACGGATGGTCAGCGCGTCCAGCAGGGCCTGTGTGGGGTGTTCGTGCCGGCCGTCGCCCGCGTTCAGCACCGCGCAATGCACCTTTTGCGCCAGCAGGTCGACGGCGCCGGACTGCGGGTGGCGCACCACCAAGAGGTCGGGGTGCATGGCGTTCAGCGTCAGCGCCGTGTCGATCAGCGTCTCGCCCTTTTTCAGCGAACTGGCCTGCATCGCCATGTTCATCACGTCCGCGCCCAGCCGCTTGCCGGCCAGCTCGAAACTGGCCTGGGTGCGGGTCGAGGCCTCGAAGAACATGTTGATCTGGGTCAGCCCTTCCAGCGCGTCGGCATGTTTCACCGGCTGGCGGTTCAGCCCGACGTAATGCTCGGACAGGTCCAGGATGCAGCGGATGTCGTCCGGCTTGAGGTGCTCGATCCCCAAAAGATGGCGGGCGCGGAATGTCATGGGGCCTCCGACCTGGTCGGCTCGCTTATAGGCAGGGCGTGGCGGGCGGGCAAGGCGCGGCATGGCATTGCCGCGCCCCCGTGGGGCGCATAGTCTGAAGCGATGCAGCCGGAGATGGATTCCCGAACCGCCCTTGCCCTGCTGGAATGGCAGATCGAGCTGGGCGCGACAGAGGCGATCGGCGATGAGCCGATCGACCGCTTTGCCGCGGGCGTGCCCGAACGGGCGGGCGCGCCAAGGCCCCCCGCGCCGCCGCCTCCGGCCGCCCCGCACGCGGCAGACGCGGTGGCGCTGGCCCGCGACGCGGCCGCGGCCGCGCCCGATCTGCCCGCGCTGGCGGCCGCGCTGGGCGCCTTTGACATGTGCGAGTTGAAGCGCGGCGCGAAAAACCTGGTCTTCGCCGACGGAAACCCCGCGGCGCGGGTGATGATCATCGGCGAGGCGCCCGGGCGCGACGAGGACATCCAGGGCAAGCCCTTCGTCGGCCGGGCGGGGCAGTTGCTGGACCTGATGTTCGCCGCCATCGGCATGAGCCGCGCCGCCCAAGACCCGGCGCACGCGCTTTACATCACCAACGTCCTGCCCTGGCGCCCGCCCCAGAACCGCGACCCGAAACCCGAAGAGGCGGCGATGATGCTGCCCTTTGTCGAACGGCACGTGGCACTGGCCGACCCCGAGGTGCTGGTGCTGATGGGCAACCATTCCTGCGGCGCGCTGTTGGGTCGCAAGGGCATCACCCGGCTGAGGGGCCACTGGGCCGAGGCGCTGGGCCGCCCGGCGCTGCCGATGTTCCACCCGGCCTACCTGCTGCGAAACCCCCATGCCAAGCGCGAGGCGTGGCACGACCTGCTGATGGTGCAGGCCCGGCTGAGAGGGGGCTGAGCGGTGCCGGTCGATTTGCTGACGCTCGCCGCCTTCGTGCCCGCCGCGCTGGCGCTGAACCTCACGCCGGGGGCGGACATGATGTTCTGCCTCGGCCAGGGGCTGCGCGGCGGGCCCCGCGCGGCGCTGGCGGCCGATGCGGGCATCGCACTGGGGGTGCTGGTGCATGGGGCGCTTGCGGGGCTGGGGCTGGCCGCGCTGATCGCCGGGCGGCCCTGGCTCTTCGATGCGATCCGCTGGGCGGGGGTGGCGTATCTTTTGTGGCTGGCGGCCGCTACGCTCAGGCAAGGCCCCGCCGCGCCCGACCTGCCGGCCGTGGCACCGGCCCGCGCGTTCCGCGAGGCGCTGGCGGTCAACCTGACCAATCCCAAGGTGATCCTCTTCGTGCTCGCCTTCCTGCCGCAATTCATCGACCCCGCCAACGGCGCGGTCCTGGCGCAGTTCGTGACCCTTGGCGCCGTGCTGGCGCTGGGCGGGCTGATCGTCAACGGTGCGGTGGGCGTCTTCGCCGGGGGCGCGCGGCGGCTGCTCACAGGCTCGCGCGCGGTGCAGCGCGGGCTGGGCTATGTCACGGCCGCAATCTTTACCGGGCTGGCCCTGCGGCTGGCCCTTTTGCAGAGGAGCTGAGAGATGTCGCGCATCGACAATAGCCGGGAATTCGTGCCGGTCCGCATCGCCGTGCTGACCGTGTCGGATACCCGCCAGATCGAGGACGACCGCTCGGGCCAGACCCTGGTCGAGCGGATCGAGGGCGCGGGCCATGTCATCGCCGCCCGCCAGATCGTGCCCGACGAGCGAGACACCATCGCCGAACGCCTGCGCGCGTGGTGCGCCGATCCGAATGTCGATGTCATCATCTCGACGGGTGGCACCGGGCTGACCGGGCGCGACGTGAGCGTCGAGGCCCACCGCGACGTCTACGAAAAAGAGATCGAGGCCTTCGCCACCGTCTTTACCCTGGTGTCGATGGAAAAGATCGGCACCTCGGCGGTCCAGAGCCGCGCGACGGGGGGCGTCGCGCTGGGCACCTACCTCTTCGCGCTGCCCGGCAGCCCCGGCGCCTGCCGCGACGCATGGGACGAGATCCTGAAATGGCAGTTCGACTACCGCCACCGGCCATGCAACTTCGTCGAGATATTTCCGCGGCTGGACGAGCATCAGCGACGGAAATAGCCGGGCCGCGCGTAACAGCACCGTGCTTGGAGGATGGGGCGTGTAACCCTATCTACCTAGCAGGCTTGCTTTTCCCGGCCGGGAAGGATGACGAAACATGCGATTTCTGCGCCGCAGCCTGGTGGGGCTGTTCCTGATCGCCGTGACTTTGGGCATTTTCGCCTATGCCGGGCAATCGGTTTATTCGGCGATCCAGGCGCGGCTGTCCGAAGAGTCGCCCCAGCGCCCCGCACGCGAGCGCGTCTTCGCGGCCAATGTCGTCACCGTTCAGCCGGGGCGGGTGGTGCCGGTGCTGACCGCCTTTGGCGAGGTGCGCAGCCGCCGCACGCTGGAGTTGCGCGCCAAGGCCACCGGCACCGTGGTCGAGCTGCACCCGGCCTTTGAGGAAGGCGGGCATGTGGACAAGGGCGATCTGCTGCTTCGGGTCGATCCGGCCGATGCGCAATCGGCGCTGGAACTGGCGCGCACCGATCTGGCCGATGCCGAGGCCGAGTTGCGCGATGCCCGCCGCACGCTGGAGCTTGCCCGCGACGAGTTGGCCGCGACCGAGGCGCAGGCCGCGCTGCGCGAGCGGGCGCTTGAGCGGCAGAAGGATCTGCAGGCGCGCGGCTTTGGCACCGACGCGGCCGTGGACGAGGTTGAACTCGCCGCGGTTTCGGCCCGGCAGGCGGTGGTCTCGGGCCGGCAATCGGTGGCCCAGTCAGAGACAGGCATCGACACCGCCACGACCCGTGTCGAGCGCGCGCGCATCAACCTGTCGGAGGCCGAACGCAGCCTTGCCGATACCGAGCTTTACGCCGGGTTCGCCGGTACGCTCAGCGACGTGACCCTGGTCGAGGGCGGGCTGGTCGCCAATAATGAAAGGGTGGCCGACCTGATCGACGCCGACGCGCTGGAGGTCTCTTTCCGGGTCTCGACGTCGCAATATTCGCGGCTGATCGACCAGGCCGGGCGGCTGCTGCCGGTCGAGGTGGCCGTCACGCTCGACGTGTTCGGGGCCGATCTGACGGCGCGGGGCACGATCTCGCGCGAGAGCGGCGCGGTGGCAGAGGGACAGACCGGGCGGCTGTTGTTTGCGCGGCTCGACGCGGCGCCGGGCTTTCGCCCCGGCGATTTCGTGACCGTGCGGATCGAGGAACCCGCGCTCGACGGCGTGGCACGGCTGCCGGCCACGGCGGTGGATGCCGCGGGCACCGTGCTGGTGCTGGGCGAGGACGACCGGCTGGAGGTGGCCGAGGTCGCGCTGCTGCGCCGCGAGGGCGATGACGTGATCGTCCGTGCGCCCGCGGTCTACGGCCGCGAGGTGGTGACCGAACGCTCGCCGCTCTTGGGCGAAGGCATCAAGATCCGCCCGATCCGCCCGGGGGCCGCCGCCGAGACGGCAGAGGCGGCGAGCCCGGCGATGGTGGAACTCACCCCCGAGCGCCGGGCCCGGCTGATCGACCTGGTCGAGTCGAACGCGCGCATGCCGCAGGAGGCCAAGGCCCGCGTCAAGGCGCAGCTTTCGCAAGACCGCGTGCCCGCGCGCATGGTCGAACGGATCGAAAGCCGGATGGGGGGCTAGGCGATGGCCCGACGCATCGCCGAAGGCGCAGGCGGGGTCCTGTCCTATTTCACCCGTCACCGCACCGCCGCCAACCTGGTGCTGGTGGTCCTGATCGCGCTGGGCCTGTCGGCGGCGCCCCGAATGCGCGCCCAGTTCTTCCCCGACGTGATCATCGACAGTGTCTCGGTCTCGGTCGCCTGGGAGGGGGCCGGCGCCGAGGACGTGGATGCCGGCATCGTGCAGGTGCTGGAACCCACGCTTATGGCCGTCGAGGGGGTCGAGGAAAGCTCGGCCCGGTCCAGAGAAGGCAGCGCCAGCATCTCGCTGGAATTCGAGCCGGGCTGGGACATGTCCCGCGCCGCGGACGACGTTCAGGCGGCCGTGGATTCCGTCACCACCCTGCCCGACGAGGCCGACGAGCCCGAGGTGCGCCGGGGCGCCTGGCGCGACCGCGTGACCGACGTCGTGATCACCGGGCCCGTGGGCCCCGACCAACTGGGCCGATTTGCCGACGAGTTCGTCGCGCGGCTGTTCGCCGAGGGCGTGACGCGCACCACGATCCGCGGCCTTGCCGCGCCCGAGACCATCGTCGAGGTGCCCTCGTCCGAGTTGATCCGAAACGACGTGACCATGGCCGAGATCGCCGCGGCCATCGAGGCCGAGGCCGACACCGCGCCAGCGGGCGACGTGACCGGGGCCAACGCGCGGGTGCGCACCGGCGTGGCCAAGCGCGGCGCCGACGAGATCGCAGCCATTGTCCTGCGCTCGAACGAGGACGGATCGGCGCTGACCATCGGCGATGTGGCCCATGTCCGCGTCGAGGGAGTGGACCGAGAGCGTGCCTATTTCGTCGGCGACAACCCGGCGATCTCGGTACGGATCGACCGGTCGGACAAGGGCGACGCGATCTCGATCCAGCACCAGGTCGAAGACGTCGCCGCCGCGTTCACCGCCACCCTGCCCGCCGATGTCAGCGTCGATCTGATCCGAACGCGTGCCGAATACATCTCGGGCCGTCTGGATATCCTGCTCGACAACGGGCTGACCGGGTTGGTGCTGGTCGTCACCCTGCTGTTTCTGTTCCTCAACGCGCGCACCGCCTTCTGGGTGGCGGCGGGCATTCCGGTGGCGATGCTGGCCACGATCGCGCTGATGTACGCGGCAGGGATCACGCTGAACATGATCTCGCTTTTCGCACTGATCATCACGCTGGGCATCGTGGTGGACGATGCAATCGTGGTGGGCGAACACGCCGATTTCCGTGCCCGGCGGCTGGGCGAAGGGCCGGTCGAGGCCGCCGAGAACGCCGCCCGCCGCATGGCCGCGCCGGTGTTTTCCGCCACCATCACCACTGTGATCGCCTTTTTCGGGCTGGTGGCCATCGGCGGGCGCATGGGCAACATGATCGCCGACATCCCGTTCACGGTGATCGCCGTTCTGCTGGCCTCGCTGGTGGAATGCTTTCTGATCCTGCCCAACCACATGGCCCACGCGCTGACCCATTCGGCCAAGCAACACTGGTACGACTGGCCCTCGCGCTTTGTGAACCGGGGCTTCACGTGGTTTCGCCGGGTGATCTTCCGGCGGCTTATGGCGGGTGTTATCTGGGCGCGTTACCCGGTGCTGGCGCTGACCGTTCTGGTGCTGGCCAGCCAGATCACCGTGTTTTTGCGGGGCGACGTCACCTGGCGGTTTTTCAACGCGCCCGAGCAAAGTTCGGTCTCGGGCAATTTCGCAATGCTGCCCGGCGCCAGCCGTGCCGACACGATGGCGATGATGGCAGAGATGCAGCGCGCCGCCGAGGCCGTTGCCGACAGCTATGAAGAGGAACACGGGCGCAACCCGCTGGACTACGTGATCGCCGAGGTGGGGGGAAATACCGGCCGCGGGCTATCGGGCGCCGACACAAAGGAGGCCGATCTGCTGGGCTCGATCGCGATCGAGCTGATCGACGCCGACCTGCGCCCCTATTCGTCGTTCGAATTCGTCGGCGCGCTGCAGGACGAGGTGCGCCAGCATCCCATGGCCGAGACCGTCAGCTTTCGCGGCTGGCGCTCGGGGCCCGGGGGCGATGCGCTGGACGTCGAGTTCTACGGCGCCGGGTCCGACACCCTGAAATCCGCCGCCGAGGCGCTGAAGAGCGCCGTGGCGCAATACCCCGAGGTCTCGGCGGTCGAGGACAGCATGGCCTATGACAAGGAAGAGCTGGTGCTCGACCTGACGCCCCAGGGCTCGGCACTCGGGTTTTCCATGGACGAACTCGGCCGCGTTCTGCGGCACCGGCTGAACGGGATCGAGGCGGCGACCTATCCCGACGGGCCGCGCTCGGCCGAGATCCGGGTCGAGCTGCCCGAGGGCGAGCTGACCGCCGATTTCCTCGACCGGATGCAGCTGCGCGCGCCCTCGGGTGCCTATGTGCTGCTGTCCGATATCGTCACCGTCGAACGGAGCACGGGGTTTTCCACCGTCCGGCGCGAAAACGGGCTGAGGGTGGTCTCGGTCACCGGCGATATCTCCGAGGACGACCCGGCGCGCGCCGCCGAGATCATGAAGGCGCTGGAAGAGACGATCCTGCCCGAGATCGAGACCGAGCACGGCGTCGCCTGGCAGATGTCGGGCCTTGCCGAGCAGGAGAACGAGTTCCTGCGCGATGCCCGCACCGGGTTCGTGCTGACCATGCTGGGCATCTACCTGACGCTGGCCTGGATCTTTTCCAGCTGGACGCGGCCGGCGGTGGTTATGGCGATCATCCCCTTCGGCCTGGTGGGCACGATCTACGGCCACAACCTTTGGGACGTGCCCTTGTCGATGTTCTCGGTCGTGGGGCTGATCGGCATGGCCGGGATCATCATCAACGATTCCATCGTGCTGGTGACGACGGTGGACGAATACGCCGAAACCCGCGGGCTGACGCCCGCGATAATCGACGCGGCCTGCGACCGTCTACGACCGGTTCTGCTGACGACGCTGACCACGGTGCTGGGCCTGTCGCCGCTGCTTTACGAGCAGTCGCAGCAGGCGCAATTCCTGAAACCCACCGTCATCACGCTGGTCTACGGGCTGGGCTTCGGAATGGTGCTGGTGCTGCTGGTGGTGCCGGCGCTGCTGGCGATGCAGCAGGACGTGGGCAAGCAGGTGCGCGCCTACCGCAAGGCGCTGCGCGCGCCGCGCCGGGTGCGCGGGCTGGCGCTGCTGGCCGGCAGCGCGGCGGCGCTGGTGGGGCTGATCTTCGCGGCAACGCTGGGCCACACCCTCGTCACGGGCGCCCTGCCCGCGGCGCTGACCGGCGCGTTGCCGCCTCTGGCCGCGGCGCCGGCGATGCTCGCCGCGCTGGGGCTGTTCCTGGCGGCGGTGGCGCTGGCGCTGACGGTGGTCTATTTCCTGGCGGCGCTGGCAATCGGGCTGCGCCGGCGCGGCGCGTCCAGATCCACCTCGGCGACCGCCGAAACCGGGTAAGACGCCTGATAACGGCGGCAAGGCACGGCGCGGGCCGCAAGCATGACAACCTGTGACAGAGTGTTCCCGCCAGCCGCGGCGGTGCTAGCGCCCCGTGCAGCCGCGTATGTCGATCGCCCGTGCGCTGCCCAACAGGGTGATGCGCACGCTGGAGCGGTCCAGCGCAAAGGGCGTGCCGGTGACGGGCACGAGGTCGCTGCTGGCGATCAGCCGGCCGCCCTCGCGCCGAAGATCAGCCTCGGACACCCAGATCGAGGGGTCGGGCAACTCGAACACCACCGCCTCGCCGCGGCCGAGCGAGGGCACGTCGATCTCGGCGGTCAGGCGCAGGCCGTCCGAAATCGGGTCGATGTCGCAATGCACATCGCCCAGCTTGGCCTGGGTGGCGGTTTCGGGCTGCGCGGCCAGCGCGGCGCGAATCGGCGCGGTCTCTCCTGCGCCGGGAAGGCTGGCCGAAACGTCCAGCGTCATGGGCATGCAGATGTCCTGGCACACGCCCAGATCCACCGACAGGGCCAGCCCAAGCGGCTGGTCGGGATCGCGCGGCGTCAGTTCGACCGGCAGCACTACCTGGCCGTGATAGCCGATGGTTCGCATCCCGTTGCTGTCGAATACGTCCGGCCGCGGCCAGTAGATCCGCGCCGCGCGCATGTTGTCGGACCCGCGCCAATCAAAGCGCGGCGGAATGCCGGCATCGCCCGGCGCGCGCCAGTAGGTCTTCCACCCCGGCGCCATTTTCAGCCGCAGCCCGGCCATGTGGGTGCCGGTCTCGGTCTGCCAACCGGGCAAGAGCTCGGCCGTGATTACCCCGTCGCCGGGATTGCCCCCCTGAGCGGGAACCGAGAAGAGGGCGACAAGAACGGCCGGGGCCGCCACAGCTTTGAGCATGCGATCCATCATCCCGCCAAAATAGGCAGCGGCGCGCCGAGACGAAATCACATTCGGGCGACGGCCACGTGAATTTTGTCGCGCTGCCTTGCACGGGCGGGGGCGCGGCTTCATCCTTGGGGCATGGCATCGACGTCGCATCCGATGCAGCTTGGCGGCAAGCTGCTGATCGCCATGCCGGGCATGGGCGACCCGCGCTTTGACAAAAGCGTGGTGTTCATGTGTGCCCATTCCGACGACGGCGCGCTGGGCCTGATCGTCAATAAGCCCATGGACGAGCTTAGTTTTGGCGACCTGCTGGCGCAGCTCGAAATCCCCAAGACCGACCGCACGCGCGACATACGGGTGCATTTCGGCGGACCGGTCGAGCATGGCCGGGGCTTTGTGCTGCATTCGGGCGATTACCGCTCGAACAGCGCCTCGACGCTGCGGGTCGATTCGCGCTTTGGCATGACCGGCACGCTGGATATTCTTGAGGATATCGCCCAGGGGCACGGGCCGCAGGCCTCGCTATTGGCGCTGGGCTATGCCGGCTGGGGGCCCGGTCAACTGGAGGGCGAAATCCGCGAAAACGGCTGGCTGACCTGCGAGGCCGCGCCCGATATCGTCTTTGGCACCGAGGACGGGCGCAAGTGGGAACGCGCGCTGGCCACCCTAGGGATCGACCCCCTGGTGCTGTCGGCGGCCGCCGGGCGGGCCTGAGCCCGGCCTCGTCCCGCGGCGGCTGCACCAGACCGCACTGAACGGCCTCGCATTCGAGAAACCGTGCGAGATAGGCGGGCAGGTTGCGGAAATCATCCCCGCCGAGGATCGCGCGCGCCTGATACCCGTCCAGCACAATGCGCAGCCAAGGCGCGACGGGCGCCTTGCCGCATCACGCCTTGAGCGCGAGATGCGGCGACAGCACGTCTATGCCCTGGGCGCGGCCCACGGCGTAGTAGGTCAGGTGCCCACCGTGGACGTTGAGCCCCTCCAGAAGGTGCGGGTCGTCCTCGCAGGCGGCCTGCCAGCCCTTGTCGGCAAGCGCCAGCATGTAGGGCATCGTCGCGTTGCCCAGCGCGATGGTCGCGGTGCGCGCAACAGCGCCGGGCATGTTGGCCACGCAATAGTGGATGATCCCGTCGACCTCGTAGATCGGGTCGTCATGGGTGGTGGGGCGCGAGGTTTCGAAACACCCCCCCTGGTCGATCGCCACGTCGAGCAGAACCGCGCCGGGTTTCATCACCGCAAGGTCGTCGCGGCGCACCAGCTTGGGCGCCTCGGCCCCGGGGATCAGCACCGCGCCCACCACCAGATCGGCATCGCCCAGCAACTCGGCCAGCGCGCCGGCCGAGGAATAGCGCGTGCCGAACTGCCCGCCGAAGACGTCGTCGAGATAGCGCATGCGCGAAAGCGACCTGTCCAGCACGGTGACATGGGCGCCCATCCCCGAGGCGATGCGCGCGGCGTTGGTGCCGACCACGCCGCCGCCGATCACCACCACATTGGCGGGACCCACCCCGGGCACACCGCCCATCAGCGTGCCGCGCCCGCCATTGGCCTTTTGCAGCGCCCAGGCGCCCATCTGCGCGGCCAGCCGCCCGGCGACCTCTGACATCGGCGCCAGGAGCGGCAGGCCGCCCTCGGAATCGGTCACGGTCTCATAGGCGATGGCGGTCACGCCGCTGGCCATCAATTCGCGCGTTTGCGCGGGGTCGGGGGCGAGGTGGAGATAGGTGAACAGCACCTGCCCCTCGCGCAGCATCGCGCGCTCTTTCGCCTGCGGCTCTTTCACCTTCACCACCAGGTCGGCACTGGCGAAAATCTCTTCCGGCCCGTCCACGACGCCGGCGCCGATGGCGCGGTAATCCTCGTCGGGAAAGCCCGCGCCGACCCCGGCGCCGGCCTCGATCAGCACCTCGTGGCCATGGGCCACGGCCTCGCGCGCGGCGTTGGGCGTCAGCCCGACGCGGTATTCCTGCGCCTTGATCTCTTTCGGGCACCCGATCAGCATGTCGTTCCTCCCTCTTGTCCCGATACCAGCATTAATCGGGACGCGGGCAAATGCTTTGAAAATCCGCCGCCGCTCCGGTTGACTGGCGGTCAAATCGTGCAAGCATGGCCGCAAACATCGAAGGATCCTGCGTGAACGGCGAAATCGACACCACCGAC
The DNA here is from genome assembly GCF_003944755.1 of Rhodovulum robiginosum. Taxonomy (GTDB): domain Bacteria; phylum Pseudomonadota; class Alphaproteobacteria; order Rhodobacterales; family Rhodobacteraceae; genus Rhodovulum; species Rhodovulum iodosum. The sequence continues at coordinate 50,775 of NZ_RWGU01000048.1, read as the reverse complement.
AGGCGCATTCTGGCCGTCCTGCAAAAGCATGGGCGCATTTCCAATGCCGAGCTGTCCGAGCGGGTCAACCTCTCGCCCTCGGCCTGCCACCGCCGCGTTGCGCGGCTGGAGGCGGCGGGCGTCATCCGCGGCTATGTCGCGTTGCTGGATGCGCGGCGTGTCGAGCGGCCCACCACCGTTTTCGTCGAGATCACGCTGTCGGGCCAGGCCGACGACATTCTCGACGCGTTCGAACGCGAGGTGGCGCGCATTCCGGACGTGCTGGAATGCCACCTGATGGCGGGCAGCGCCGATTACCTGCTCACGGTCGTGGCGCGCGACAGCGAGGATTTCGCCCGCATCCATCGCCAGCACCTGACCCGTCTGCCCGGCGTTGCGCAGATGCAGTCGTCCTTTGCGCTCAGGACCGTGTTCAAGACCACCGCCCTGCCCGTCTGACCGGGCGCGACAGCGCGGGCTTTGCCGCCGCGCCCTTGCCATGGCAAGAGACCGACGAAGGAGAGTGCCATGACCGACCTCGACGAGGCGCCCAAACGCGCCGCCATCATCGACGCCTGCCTGAAGATGAACGCGGTAGGGCTGAACACCGGCAACGCCGGCAATATCAGCGTGCGCCACGCCGAGGGGCTGCTGATTACCCCCAGTTCGATCCCCTACGAGGCGCTGGTGCCCGACGACATCGTGTTTCTCGGCCTCGACGGCACCGTGCGCGGCAACCGCAAGCCGTCGAGCGAGTGGCGCTTTCACCGTGACATCCTGCGCGCGCGGGCCGACCTGGGCGCCGTGGTCCACGCCCATGCGCCCTACTGCACGACGCTGGCGATCATGCACATGGACATCCCGGCGGTGCATTACATGGTCGCCGCGGCGGGCGGCGGCGACATCCGCTGCGCACCCTACGCCACCTTCGGCACCCAAGAGCTGTCGGACAAGGTGCTTGAGGCGCTGGAGGGCCGCAAGGCGTGCCTGATGGCCCATCACGGGATGCTTGCCGCCGAGGCGAGCCTGGACAAGGCGATGTGGCTGGCCGTCGAGGTCGAGGCGCTGGCGCGCCAGTATCACGGCGCGCTGCTGATCGGCGACCCGCCGGTATTGTCCGACCAGCAACTTGCCGAGGCCGTGGCGCAGTTTTCGGCCGGCTACGGTCAGGCCGAGCGCGACCCGGACCAAACCGCCTGAACGGCCGATCCGGGCGGCGGCCACGCGATGCGGGTGGCGCATTTCCGGCGTCTTTCGGTCCGGGCCTCAGCAGATGCCGCGGCCAGGTGGATATCCGGTGCCTCGATGCGCCACCATCGCCGGATCAGCCGGCAACCCGCAAGATATTGCGCCAATCCATGTCGAAGTCAGAGATCAGGGCCCTGTAGCCGGCGCTCTGCCCCAGCGCGTCGTAGGTCTTCTCGATGGCGTCCATCGAGGGATACCCGACGATGAACAGGCGCCGCCCCGCGGCGGGCCCGGTCATGATCGTGCAATAGCGCAGGATCATGGCGCCGTTATCCTCGAAATGGGGGACCTCGACCCGCATTTTGTCGAGCTTGAGGTCGGGACAGCCCCATCGCGTGACAACGCCGTAGGCCGGCGTATCGGTCGAGGGGTTTTTCAAGGCCAGATCCTCGATCTTCATGATATTGCGAAGGGTCACGGCGATGTGGCCACTCGAAGTGATCGCCTTGTAGGTAGAGGACGACTGGTAGACGCCAAAGGCCGCGTCGACCCCGTTCAATTCCTCGTAGGTCTGGAACAGGATCAATTGGCCCGTTTGTTCCCCCGTCATGATCAAGCCGTAGCGCGTGGTCGCCGCCCCGGCCTGTTGTTTGAGCTCGCCGCAAAGCGTGCCCAAAAGCTTCAGAGCTTCGCCCACGAAGGAAACCGAGCAGGATGCGACGGTTATCATCATGTATTTCGGTGAAGGCATAGAACTACCCCCCATTGAGTTGCGGTCACCGGCGGACCGGTTGGCCACTGATCGAGGTAGCTTGCAGAGACGCGCCTCACGGCAGCTTGTTCAGCCCAGGGCTAATGAAAGGCTTGCGCTGGTTTAGAACCACTCTATCACACTGGCCGGTACAGCGCTCGCAGAACCGGTCGGCGCTCGCGGCGGAATTCGCTGCGCGATCCGCCGGCGCGAGGGGCTGGGGGCGATGGGCCGGCCTCTTGTGAAGGGGCGCGGCATTCGGCCCGGGGCCCTTCAACGCAACGCGCCCGCCCGGCGGTCGGCCGGACGGGCGCGAAATTACCGGGTGACGCGGGCCTCAGGCCAGCGCGGCCTTGGCCTTTTCCACGATGGCGCCGAACGCCTCGGGCTCGTTCACGGCCAGGTCGGCCAGCACCTTGCGGTCGACCTCGATACCGGCGCTGTTCAGCCCGTTGATGAAACGCGAATAGGTCAGCGCCTCGTCATGGCTGCGCACGGCGGCGTTGATCCGCTGAATCCACAGCGCGCGGAAGCTCCGCTTGCGGTTCTTGCGGTCGCGCGTGGCGTACTGGTTGGCCTTGTCGACGGCCTGTGTGGCGGTCTTGAAGGCGTTCTTGCGGCGGCCATAATAGCCTTTCGCGGCCTTGATGACCTTCTTGTGACGGGCGTGGGTGGTGGTTCCGCCTTTGACTCGGGACATTTCTCAGGCCTCCTTAGCGCGAATACGGCATGTAGGACTTGGCGAGTTTCTCATCCGGCGTGGAGAGAACATCGGTCCCGCGGGCATTGCGGATGAATTTCTTCGTCCGCTTGATCATGCCGTGGCGCTTGCCGGCCTGTCCGCATTTCACGCGGCCGTTCGCCGTCACCTTGAAGCGCTTCTTGGCGCTCGACTTGGTCTTCATCTTGGGCATTTCCGTCTCCTCTTCGAGCGGTTATGGCGCGACTCGGCATGCCACATCGGCCGGCCGCACCGGGTAGAAGGCGCCCGTATAAAACCGGGGCCGCACGCTGACAAGTGGAAATCGGGCGGCGCCGGGCGCGCCGCGACGTGCGGCGACGGGCTGTCAGGGCCGCGTCACTCGGGCTCGACGTTGAAGATCAGCCGTTCCTCGCAGGGCGCCACGCGCAGGATGTTGGTCGAGCCGGGGATGTTGAAGGGCAGGCCGGCGATCACGATGATCTGGTCGTCGCCCTCGCCATAGCCGCCCTCGCGCACGGCGCGTGCGGCGCTGACCACCGCCATCTTGAAGCGTTCGACCTTCTCGTTGAAAAAGCAGTTGATGCCCCAGCTCAGCGACAGCCGCCGGCCGGTCGCGGCCGAGGGGGTCAGCGCGATGATCGGCACGCGCGGCCGCTCGCGCGCGGTTTTCAGCGCGGTGGTGCCGGATTCGGTAAAGCAGCAGATCACCTTGATATCCGCCGTCTCGGCGATCTCGCGCGCTGCGGCGACGATGCCGTCGGCCACGGTCGAGCGGTGGGCGTGGCGGCTGGCCTCGATGATGTCGCGGTAGACCGGGTCGCTTTCCACCTCGATGGCCACGTTGTTCATCGTGGTCACTGCCTCGATCGGGTATTGCCCGGCGGCGGATTCGGCCGACAGCATCACCGCGTCGGCGCCCTCGTAGATCGCGGTGGCGACGTCCGAGACCTCGGCCCGGGTGGGCATCGGGCTTTCGATCATGCTTTCCAGCATCTGCGTGGCCACGATCACCGGCTTGGCCGCGGCGCGGCACTGGCGTACCAGGCGCTTTTGAATCGGCGGCACGTTCTGCACCGGCAGTTCGACCCCCAGATCGCCCCGGGCGACCATGATTCCGTCGGAAACCGCCAGGATCTCTTCAAAGCAGCGCACCGCCGAGGGTTTCTCGATCTTCGACAGGATCGCGGCCTGGTCGCCGACGATGGCGCGCGCCTCGGTCACGTCGTCAGGGCGCTGCACGAAGCTGAGCGCGATCCAGTCCACCCCGAGCGTGAGCACGAAATCGAGATCGCGCCGGTCCTTGTCGGACAGCGCCGCCAGGGGCAGCACCACGTCGGGCACGTTGACGCCCTTGCGGTTGGAAATCGTGCCGCCCACGATCACCTCGCAATCGGCGAAATCGGGCCCGCAGGAACGGACCTTGAGCCTGAGCTTGCCGTCATTGACCAGAAGCGTGGCCCCGGGTTCGAGCGCGGCAAAGATCTCGCGGTGGGGCAGTTGCACCCGTTTGCTGTCGCCCGGCACATCGTCGAGATCGAAGCGGAAGGGCTGCCCCTCGTCGATCTCTACCGCACCGTTGGCGAAGGCGCCGCAGCGCAGCTTGGGCCCCTGCAGGTCGGCCAGGATGGCGATCGGCCGGCCGGTGTCTTTCTCGATCTTGCGGATGAGGGCATGGCGCCGGGCGATCTCGTCATGCGTGCCGTGGCTCATGTTCAGGCGGAACACGTCGGCCCCGGCCTCGAACAGGGCGCGGATCATCTCGTAGTCATCCGAGGAAGGCCCCAGGGTGGCCACGACTTTCAGATTGCGTAAACGTCTCATCCTGCCCCATCTGTAATTCGGTCCCGCGCATGGTATGCGCCGGTATGCACCTTCTCTAGGCCGAAACGGCGCCAGCTGACAACTGGCGCTTGCGTCGCGGCTGACGTAAATGGATGTGAACCGAAAAGATGACAGCCCAATGACCTTTCACCCCTACCAGACGATAGACGCGGGCCGCATGTCACGCTGGCTGGTGACTTGCGACCATGCCGCCAACACCGTTCCGCCCTGTGTCAACGGCGGCGACCTGGGCCTGCCGCCCGAGGACATGTCCCGCCATATCGCCTATGATCCGGGCGCTGCGGGCGTGTCGCGCCGGCTGGGCGAGCTTTTGGACGCGCCGGTCGTGCTGTCGAATTTCTCGCGCCTGGTGATCGACCCCAACCGGGGGGAGGACGACCCCACGCTCTTGATGCGGCTTTACGACGGCACGGTGATCCCGGCCAATCGCGGCGTGGACACCGCCGAGCGAGAGCGGCGTCTCGGCGCCTTTTACCGGCCCTATCACGACGCGGTGGCCCGGCTCGCGGCGCGGCGCCCCGATACAGTCTACCTCGCCGTGCACAGCTTTACCCCGCGGCTGAACGGGCGTGGCGACCGGCCCTGGCAGATCGGCATACTGCACGCCGCCGACGCCCGCCTCGCCGGGCCGCTGATCGACCGCCTGCGGGCCGAGCCCGACCTTTGTATCGGCGAGAACGAACCCTATGGCGGGCACCTGCCCGGCGATTCCGTCGACCGGCACGCGATTGCCAACGGCCTGCCCAACGTGCTGATCGAGCTACGTAACGACGTGATCGTCACCGAAGAAGACCAGATCGCCTGGGCCGACCGGCTGGCCCCCATCCTCGAAGAGGTGCTGGCCGAGACCGGGCTATGAAAGGAGAAGAGATGGACGACAAGACCCGCACCGAGATCGAGGCCGCCGCCTTCCGCCGCCTGCAACAGCACCTCATGGAGGACCGGCCCGACGTGCAGAACATCGACCTGATGAACCTGGCCGGGTTCTGCCGCAACTGCCTGAGCCGCTGGATGGAAGAGGCCGCCGCCGAGCGCGGCGTCGAGCTGTCGAAAGAGGCCGCGCGCGAAGCCTTTTACGGCATGCCCTATGACGACTGGAAGGCGCAGAACCAGACCGAGGCGAGCCCCGAGAAACAGGCCGCCTTCGAAAAGGCCTTTGCCGAGAACGTGGGCAAGGACCGGGGCTGAGCCAGCGCGCAGGGCGTTTGACGGCGGCTTTGCGGGACAGAGCTGCCATAAATTCAACGGCAGGTTTCGGAACGGGCCAAAAACGGTCGTTTTCGCCTGTGACAGAAACGTATGAGTTTTGTCATTGTCTGCTGATTTCTTTCGCATGCCTTTCCGAAAGCCGTCTTTCAAGGGAGCCCAGATTTGGCCGATTGCGGGAAACCGGCTATCTTCCTGCGAAATGCTTCGGAAAAGGATGCGGATATGTCATCTGGGCACACAGGCCGCTGTCTTTGCGGAAATGTTAGCTACGATACGGGTAAAGATCCCCTTTGGGTAACGGTCTGCTACTGCCGGTTCTGCCAGCGCGCCACGGGATCGGATCGAATGATCGAGCCGATTTTCGAACGGGACTCCTTTGCCTTCAAAGGCGGCGCTCCCACGGTTTACACCTTGCCATCAGACGGGAGCGGCAAAGACATCAATGTCCATTTCTGCGAAAAATGCGGCACTAAGCTTGCATTGACCTTCGAGCGTTGGCCGGACCGAATTGGAATCTACGTCGGCACCCTGGACGATCCGGTGTCGATTGAACCAACCAAAGAAAACAGCAAACATATCTTCGCGTCAGAGGCGCGTCCCGGGACGATTTTGCCGCCGGGTTTCAAGATTTTTGACCGTCATGCCACCGAGAATGACGGCACGCCAATTGAGCCGACAGTCCACTCAACGCCTTACGTCGTTGAGAATTGGTGACATGCGTCATGCCGGATCGTATAGCGGCGTTGCGGCACATGGATGCCAATAACCCCTGGACAAAACCTCCCGGTCAAAAACGGTCGTTTCTGTCCCGCTCAGCATCCACCTCGATCCCAAGCAAGATAGCGTGGACAGAACCCCTAGGCAAAACCCTCGACGTTTTGGAACGTTTGCGCCCGGATGGATGAGCAGCCGTTCGCTGCGATTTGACGAAGGAGCAGGTTGGGCTCACCGCTGCCCTTCCCCCGGCGACAGGATGCACCAGAGACAGCGCGCCCGCGCCACGCTATGCCGGGGCCCGAGGGGAGGACATTCGCACCCGCGACCAAGGAAAGGAGCGCCATGAAAGCGCCCGCCCCGCCGTTGACCCAGTTCACGCCCAAGATCGTCTCGGTCCTGGCCGAAGGCTACGGCCCCAGGGCGCTGCGGGCCGATCTGGTGGCCGGGCTGACCGTTGCGGTGGTGGCGCTGCCGCTGTCGCTGGCCATTGCCATCGCCTCGGGCGTGCCGCCCGACCGGGGGCTGATTACCGCCATCGTGGGCGGGTTTCTCGTCTCGCTGCTGGGCGGCAGCCGGTTCCAGATCGGCGGGCCGGCGGGGGCATTCATCGTTCTGGTGGCGGCCACGGTGCAGCGCCACGGGCTGGACGGGCTGGCGCTGGCCACCTTCCTGTCCGGGATCATGCTGGCCGCGGCCGGGGCGCTGCGGCTGGGCGGGTTCGTCAAGTTCATCCCCTACCCTGTGACCGTGGGCTTCACCGCCGGGATCGGGCTGATCATCCTGATCAGCCAGATGCGCCCCTTTCTGGGTCTCACCCTGGACGGGCCCGAGCCGGGGCCGTTCGTGGAAAAGCTGCCGGTGCTGTGGGCCGCGCTGCCGACGCTCAGCCCGCTGAACCTGGCGCTGGGGCTGGGCGCGTTCGGGTTTATCGCGGTGCAGCGGCGTCTGGCGCCGCGCCTGCCGGGGATGCTGGCGGCAATCGCGCTGGCGGGCCTGACGGTCTGGGCGCTGGACCTGCCGGTGCCCACCATCGGCAGCGCCTATGGCGGCATCGCCGCGGGGCTGCCGGCGCCGTCGCTGCCGGATGTCTCGTGGGCCAAGGTGCAGGCGGTGCTGCCCGATGCGCTGGCCTTTACCCTGCTCGGCGCCATCGAGTCGCTGCTTTCCGCCGTGGTGGCGGATTCGATGACCGGCCGGCGCCACCGCTCGAACGCCGAGCTGATCGGGCAGGGCGTGGCCAACATGGCCTCGGCCTGTTTCGGCGGGTTCTGCGTGACCGGCACCATCGCGCGGACCGCCACCAATGTGCGCGCCGGGGCGCATGGGCCGGTGGCGGGCATGATCCATGCACTGGCGTTGCTGGCGGTCGTCTTGCTGCTGGCGCCGCTGGCCAGTGCCATCCCGCTGGCGGCGCTGGCGGGGGTGCTGGTTTCGGTCGCGCTTCACATGATCGATCTCGGCGCGATCCGGACGCTCGCGCGCACCGCGCGGGCCGAACTGGTGGTGCTGCTGGCCACGCTGGCGATGACCGTGCTGCGCGACCTGACCGAGGCCATCGTCACCGGCCTTGCGCTGGGCGCGCTGGTGTTCATGCACCGTATGGCACAGATGAGCGGTGTCGACGCGATGCTGGACGAGGCCGACACCGACTCGCGCCCCGAAGACCGCGGCGAGGGGCGGCAAACCGTGGTGCTGCGGCTGACGGGCGCCTATTTCTTCGGCTCGGCCCCGGTGATCGAAAGCGTACTGGACCGCATCGCCGCAAGGCCGCGCCACCTGATCCTCGATCTTGCCGACGTGCCGCTTCTGGATGTGACCGGGGCGCACAGCCTGGCCGGGTTCGTCCGAAAGGCGCTGGGCCAGGGCATGGCGGTGACGCTGGCCGCACCCCGGCCGCAGCACATGGACATGCTGAAGGCCGCGGGTCTGCCCGCCGCCGCGGCCACCGCGGCAGACATGCAGGCCGCGCGGGCGCGGGCGGACGTTCGGCCCGGCAAAGGGGTGTGATTGGCGCGGCTCTTGCCGCCCGTGGCCGCGGGCGCGCCCTAGACCGCCGCCTTCTTCATCTCGTCGACATAGATTTCGCGCAGCCGGCGGGCCACCGGCCCCGGCGTTCCGTCGCCGAGGCTGACCCCGTCGATCGCCACCACCGGCGTCACGAAGGCCGAGGCCGAGGTGACGAAGGCCTCGTCGGCCGCCTTGGCCTCTTCGACGGTGAAGGGGCGTTCGTCGACCTCCATCTGCGCCTCGCGGGCAAAGCGCAGCACCGCGGCGCGGGTGATGCCGTGCAGGATCTCGTTGCCCAGATGCCGGGTGACGATCTTGCCGCCGGTGACGATGTAGGCGTTGTTCGAGGTGCCCTCGGTCACCTCGCCATCCTCGACCATCCAGGCGTCGCCGGCGCCCGCGGCCTTGGCCATCATCTTGCCCATCGAGGGGTAGAGCAGCTGCACCGTCTTGATGTCGCGCCGCCCCCACCGCAGGTCGTCGATCGTGATGACGGTGATGCCCGTCGCCGCGCCGGGGCTATCGACGATGCCCTTGGTCTGGGTAAACAACACCAGCGTCGGCGCGGTTTCCTCGGGGTCGGGGAAGACGAAGTCGCGGTCCGCGGGCGCGCCGCGGGTGATCTGCAGGTAGATCAGCCCCTCGCCAAGGCCATTGCGCGTCACCAGTTCGCGGTGGATCTGCAGCAGCTCTTCGGTGCTGGCCGGGCTCGGCATGTCAAGCTCGGTCAGCGAGCGTTCCAGCCGCTTCATGTGGCCCGCGAAGTCGACGAGCTTGCCGTCCAGAACGCTGGTCACCTCGTAGACGCCATCAGCGAAGAGAAAGCCGCGGTCGAAGATCGAGACCTTGGCCTCATCCTCGGGCACGAAGGCCCCGTTCACGTAGACTGTCCGGCTCATCGCGGCGATCCTTTCCTCAACATGGCGGCCCCGGGGCGTTGCCCCGTCGCCGCTGACGCGCGTCACCCCCAGAGCAGCGCGTCGGGCGGGTAGACGGTCGACCCCTCGTAGCGCAGCGGGTGGGGCCGGTCTTCGGCCAACAGAAGCGGAGCGTCAAGATCGGTCACCGCCGCGCCCTGGGCCACCACCACCGCTGGCGCCATGGCCAGGCTGGAGCCAACCATGCAGCCGACCATGATGCCGTAGCCCTCGGCCATGGCGGCCTTGCACAGCGCCAACGCCTCGGTCAGCCCGCCGGTCTTGTCTAGCTTGATGTTGACCATGTCGTACTTGCCCTTCAGCGCGGGCAGCGAGGCACGGTCGTGGCAGCTCTCGTCGGCGCAGACGGGCACCGGGCGCTCGATCTCGGCCAGCATGTCGTCCTCGCCCGCGGGCAGGGGCTGTTCGACCATCTCGACGCCGAGGCGCACGAGGTGCGGCGCAAGCGCGGCATAGGCGTCGGCCGTCCAGCCCTCGTTGGCGTCCACGATGATGCGCGCCTTGGGGGCGCCCTCGCGGACGGCCTCGAGCCGGGGCATGTCGTCCTCGGTGCCCAGCTTGATTTTCAAGAGCGGGCGCCCGGCATGTTTCGCCGCCGCCGCGCGCATGTTCTCGGGCGTGTCGAGCGACAGCGTGTAGGCGGTGACGACCGGCTTTGGCTTGGGCAGACCGGCCAGTTGCCAGACCCGCTTGTCCGCGCGCTTGGCCGCGAGATCCCACAGCGCGCAGTCGACGGCGTTGCGTGCGGCCCCGGCAGGCAGCAGATCGGGCAGGTCGGCGCGGGTCACGCGCCCGGGCAGACCCTCGATCTGGGCGGTGACGCTGTCGAGCGATTCGCCGTAGCGGGCATAGGGCACGCATTCGCCCCACACCGCCGCGCCGTTGGCGAGGATGCGCACAGTCAGCACCTGGGCCTCGGTGCGGCTGCCGCGCGCGATGGTGAAGGCCTGGGCCAGGCGAAAGCTTTCGGGGGTGACGACGATTTTCATGGCCGCAACCTACAGCGCCGCCAGCGCGTCCACCAGACGCCCCGCGCCCTGCCGGAACGGATCGACCGTGGGCAGGCCCATCCGCGCCTCGACCTCGGACAGGTAGGCCTCTGCCTCGTCCGCTGCCATGGCGGCTGTGTTGACCGAGATGCCGACCGCCTGAACGCCGGGGTTGGCCGCGCGGGCCACCGTCAGCGACAGATCGCGCAGCTCTTCCAGCGAGGGCAGGGCGTAGTCGGGCAGGCCGCGCATGTGCGTCCGGGTGGGTTCGTGGCTGAGGATCAGCGCGTCGGGCTGGCCGCCGTGGATCAGCGCCATGGTGACGCCGGAATAGGAGACGTGGAACAGGCTGCCCTGCCCCTCGATCATGTCCCAGTGGTCGTCATCGTTGTCGGGGCTCAGCCACTCGACCGCGCCGGCCATGAAATCGGCCACCACGGCGTCCAGCGGCACGCCGTCGCCGGTGATCAGAATGCCCGTCTGGCCGGTGGCGCGAAAGCTGGAATTCAGCCCGCGCGCCTTCATCTCGCGGTCCATCGCAAGGGAGGTATACATCTTGCCGACCGAACAATCGGTGCCCACCGCGAGGCAGCGTTTGCCGGACCGTTTCTTGCCGTTGGCGATGGGATAGTCCCGTTCGGGCACCCGCACGTCGTGCAGCGCGGTGCCGGTCGCCTCGGCCACCGCGACCAGGTCGGGCTCGTCGCGCAGCAGGTTGTGCAGGCCGCTGGCCAGGTCGAAGCCTTCCTCCAGCGCGGCCACCAGGACCTTTTTCCACGCCTGCGAGATCACGCCGCCCCGGTTGGCGACACCGATCACCAGGGTCTTGGCGCCGGCGGCCTTGGCCTCGGCCAGGGTCATGTCGGGCAGGCGCAGATCGGCCTTGCAGCCCTCCATGCGGAACTGGCCGACGGCATTGTCCGGCCGCCAGTCCTTGATGCCCTGGGCCACCTTGGCCGCCAGCGGGTCGGGCGCGTCGCCCAGAAACAGCAGATACGGGGTCTCGATCATTGCGGGCCCTCCTTTTTGGTCGGGGTCGAGACTAGCGGCCGGCGCAGGGATGTCTTGCCGAAGGCGGGGGCCGAAAGCCCGGTTTCGGCAAGATCGTTCGAAATGCAGGCAGGGTGGGTGAAGAATCATGCAGCCCGTGCCCGATCCGCGTCTTGCCGCGGCGCAGCGAAATGGCTTGCGCCTGCATGCGCAAGTTTTTATCACGCAGGCCGAGCCAAACGACACATCCTTACCAAGAGGCGCGACACATGTCATTCCGCATCCAGCCCACGCCCGTCTCCCGCCCCAACCGGTGCCAGCTGTTCGGCCCGGGCTCGCGGCCGCAGATCTTCGAAAAGATGGCGGCGAGCGAGGCGGACGTGATCAACCTCGACCTTGAGGATTCGGTTGCCCCCGATGACAAGGACAGCGCGCGCCGGAACGTGATCGAGGCGATCGGCGACATCGACTGGGGCAAGAAGCATTTGAGCGTTCGGATCAACGGGCTGGACACGCCCTACTGGTACCGCGACGTCGTCGAGTTGCTGGAAAACGCGTCCGACCGGCTGGACCAGATCATGATCCCCAAGGCGGGCTGCGGCGCCGATATCTACGCGGTCGACGCGCTGGTCACCGCGGTCGAACGCGCCAAAGGCCGGACCAAGCCCATCGGCTTCGAGGTCATCATCGAATCGGCCGCCGGCATCGCCCATGTCGAGGAAATCGCCGCCGCCAGCCCGCGGATGCAGGCGATGAGCCTGGGCGCCGCGGATTTCGCGGCCTCGATGGGGATGGCGACCACCGGTATCGGCGGCACGCAGGAAAACTATTACATGCACCGCGAGGGCGAGAGGTACTGGTCCGACCCGTGGCACTGGGCGCAGGCCGCCATTGTTGCCGCCTGCCGCACCCACGGGGTGCTGCCCGTCGACGGGCCCTTCGGCGATTTCTCCGACGACGAAGGGTTCCGCGCCCAGGCGCGGCGCTCGGCCACGCTGGGCATGGTCGGCAAATGGGCGATCCACCCCAAGCAGGTGGCGCTGGCCAACGAGGTCTTCACCCCCTCCGACGAGGCCGTGGCCGAGGCCCGCGAAATCCTTGCCGCCATGGAAAAGGCCAAGGCCGAGGGCGCGGGCGCGACCGTTTACAAGGGCCGGCTGGTCGATATCGCGTCGATCAAGCAGGCCGAGGTGATCGTGCAGCAGGCCGAGATGATCGCCGGGCGCTGAGACCAGGCGCATCCGGGCAGATCTACCGCGAAACGGGGCCGAACAGGCCCCGTTTTCCTTTTCTGGGTGCTTGTGCGAAACGCGCGTTCGCCAGCGCGGCGGCGCGCGCCGACACCGTCCCTATTCGCGCCGCGCCCCCGTGCGCCGTTAAGGCCATGTGCTATGGTCACGCGCGACCACAAGGAGATGGAGAGGGCCATGACCAAGAGCGGCACGATCAGAACCACCAACGGGCGCGGGCGCGTCTATGACAGCGTGCTCGACACGATCGGCGACACGCCCGCGATCCGCGTCAACAATCTCGGCCCCGAAGGCGTGACGATCTACGTCAAGGCCGAGGCGTTCAACCCGGCTGCCTCGGTCAAGGACAGGCTGGCGGTGAGCATCATCGAGGCGGCCGAGCGCGAGGGCCGGCTGAAACCCGGCCAAACCGTGGTCGAGGCGACCAGCGGCAATACCGGTATCGGGCTGGCGATGGTCTGCGCGCAAAAGGGCTATCCGCTGGTGATCACCATGGTCGAAACCTTCTCGGTCGAACGGCGCAAGCTGATGCGGATGCTGGGCGCCAAGGTGATCCTGACCCCGAAAGAGGAAAAGGGCACCGGCATGGTGAAGAAGGCCCAGGAGCTGGCGGAAAAGAACGGCTGGTTCCTCGCCCACCAGTTCGAAACCGAGGCCAATGCCGATATCCACGAGGCGACGACGGCGCGCGAGATCCTGGCCGATTTCAACGGCCAGCGGCTGGACTATTTCGTCACCGGCTATGGCACGGGGGGCACCGTCACCGGGGTTGCGCGCGCGCTGCGGCGGGACCGTCCGGAGACGAAGGTCATCCTCAGCGAACCGACCGACGCGCCGCTGATCGCAAGCGGCCACACGCAAAAGCGCAACGCAGCGGGCGAGCCCGACGAAAGCCACCCGGCCTTCAAGCCGCACCCGATCCAGGGCTGGACGCCCGATTTCATCCCGCTGGTGTTGCAGGAAGCGATCGACAAAGGGTTCTATGACGAGTTGATCCCGGTCGCCGGGCAGGAGTCGCAAGACTGCGCACGGGACCTCGCCCGCAAGGAGGGCATCCTGACCGGCGTCTCGGGCGGGGCGACCTTCGCGGTGGCGCTGGCCATCGCCGAGCGGGCCGAGCCGGGCACGGTGATCCTGGCGATGCTGCCCGACACCGGCGAGCGCTATCTTTCGGCCCCGCTCTTCCAGGCGATCGACGCCGAGATGGACGAAGAAGAGCGCGCGATCGCGGACTCCACGCCGGGCTACCGGATGCCCTGAGGCCGCGCCGCACCCAGCCGGTGCGGCGCCCAGGGCGGCGCATATCGACGGACGTCGCGGTGGCGGGATCGCCGCGGCAGGCCACCTGTCAGAGCGCCGCTTCCGATCGCCCCGTTATTGCAAAACCGGGCGGTGGCGTTCATATACGCGCCACCCATCTGGAGCTGTGGCGCATGAACTATCTCGAATTCGAAAAACCGCTGGCAGAGATCGAAGGCAAGGCCGAAGAGCTGCGCGCCCTGGCGCGCGCCAACGAGGAGATGGATGTCGAGCAGGAGGCCGCCGCGCTCGACCGCAAGGCCGCGGACATGTTGCGCGACCTTTACAAATCCCTGACGCCGTGGCGCAAATGCCAGGTGGCGCGCCACCCCGACCGGCCCCGCTGTACCGACTATATCCAGGCGCTGTTTACCGAATACACGCCGCTGGCCGGCGACCGGAACTTTGCCGACGACCACGCGGTGATGGGCGGACTGGCGCGGCTCGACGATCAGCCGATTATGGTGATCGGCCAGGAAAAAGGCGCCGACACCAAGACCCGGCTGGAGCACAATTTCGGCATGGCCCGGCCCGAGGGCTATCGCAAGGCGGTGCGCCTGATGGACATGGCCGACCGGTTCGGCCTGCCTGTGATCACCCTTGTCGACACGCCCGGCGCCTATCCCGGCAAGGGCGCCGAGGAACGCGGCCAGTCCGAGGCGATCGCGCGGTCGACCGAAAAATGCCTGCAGATCGGCGTGCCGCTGGTGTCGGTGATCATCGGCGAGGGCGGGTCGGGCGGCGCAGTTGCCTTTGCCACGGCCAACCGCGTGGCGATGCTGGAACATTCCGTCTATTCGGTGATCTCGCCCGAGGGTTGCGCCTCGATCCTGTGGAAGGACGCCGAGAAGATGCGCGAGGCCGCCGAGGCGCTGCGCCTGACCGCGCAGGATCTCAAGAAGCTCGGCGTCATAGACCGCATCATCCAAGAACCTCTGGGCGGTGCCCAGCGCGCGCCGGACGACACAATCGAGGCGGTGGGCCTTGCGCTGCGGGTGATGCTGAAACAGCTTGCGTCGCGCGGACGCGACCGTCTGATCGCCGACCGACGGCAGAAATTCCTCAACATGGGCGCCAAAGGCCTCGCGGCCTGAGCCCGGGCGATCTGCCCCTTGTCAAACGCGCCGGTCCGGCGCGCCGCCGGGCGCCGGCACCGGGATTGGGCACGGTGTTGCCCAATCATGGACAGAGTTTTGCTGGAATTGGCTGGAATTGTGCTTGCTGGGGGAGGCCCCAATCGGTTTCTCTGGTTGTACGGCAAGCGAGGAAACATGGCGCACTACGAGTTTAAGGTCGTCCCCGCACCCGATCGGGTGCAACCCATGGTGGAAAGCCCCCGTCGACGCGATTCGTTTTGTGAGACGCTCCAGGTGCTACTCAACGACCTCGGGGCCGAGGGCTGGGATTTCGTCCGTGTCGAGAGCCTGCCTCTCAGACACGGCTTCTGGTCGTTCCGGGCGCCGGTGGAAGAGCGGTGCCTGATGATTTTCCGGCGCGAGTGTGCCGAGGCCGAGACCGAGACCGCGAAAAAGGCGCCGACGAAATCTGCGCCCGCCCCGACGCAACCGCAGATGGCGTCGCGCAAGGAGGTGCCGCATTTCGTGCGCACCGCCCGGCTGGCCGAGACCCCGACGCTGAAAGCCGTGGGCAAGGGCACGGGCTCGGGCTGAGCGTTCAGCCCTTGTGGCTGAATCCCGCCTCTTGCATCAGACGGTTGGACACGCCTTCCACCGACGTTTCCAGATCGGCCATGAAATCGTCGACCGGCAGGCCCGGCGCGACCGGCGCCAGGAACTCGACCACGGCAAGCCCCGGCTTGCGATAGATGCCGGTGCGCGGCCAGAACACGCCGACATTGGTGGCCGCGGGTACGCAGGGGCGGCCCAGCTCACGATAAAGCACGCCAGTGCCGATCTTGTAGGGGCGCGTGGCCCCCGGCGCGACGCGCGTGCCTTGCGGATAGATGATCAGCTGGCCCGGATCGTCGCGTTCTTTCAAGACCTGCGCGACCATGCCGGCGATTGCCTGCCCCCGCTTGCCCCGGTCGACCGGCACGCAGCCGATGCGCATCGCGTACCAGCCCAGGGCAGGCGCCCATTTCAGCGACCGCTTCATGATGAAGCGGGGCCGGCGGCAGGCGCTGACGATCAGGATGATATCGAAGAAAGACTGGTGCTTGGCCGCGATCAGAGCCGCGCCCTCGGGCGGCGTACCGCGGATTTCCGACCGCAGGCCGATCATCCAGCGCGCGGTCCAGCGCACCCAGCGGCAGTAGGCGTGAATCGCGCGAAAGGCCCAGGTGCGCGAGGCCAGCGCGGCAGGCGCATAGATCAGCGCGAAGAATGGCATCGCCAGGTACATCTGGCCCACGAACAGCGCCGAGCACAGCCATTGCCAGGCATAGGTCATCAGGTCAGCCCCCTCAGCATGCGCAGTGCCGCGGCGCGCGTGGCCGCGAAGGCGACCAGCGCGGCCAGCGGCGGCACCGCGAGCGGCCAGAGCCAGTGCCAGCCGCGAAATCCCAATCCGGTCAGAAAGCCGCCGGCCTCGCCGGTCTCGGGCATCAGCGCCATGGCCAGCATGCCCAGCGCGGTGCCCCCCGCGGCGCCTTCCAGCGCGCGGCGGGTAAAGCGGCGCACGAAAGCGCGCGCAATGAACACGTCGCGCGCGCCCACCAGGCGCAGCACCTCAATCACCCGCGCATTGGCCGCCAGCGCCGCGTTGGCCGCCAGCGTGATCATCGACGCCACGGCGGCCCCGATCAGCCCCAACGCGACCCAGCCGAACAGGCGCAGCCGGTCGGCGGCGGCCACCAGCGGCCGGCGCCAGCGCGTGTGGTCGTCCAGCACCGCGCCGGGCGCCTCGCCGGCCAGCCTCAGGCGCAGCGCCTCGGCGTCCAGCCCCTCGGGGCCCTCGACGAGTTCGACCAGCCGGGGCAGCGGCAGGCGGTCGACCGGCAGGTCGGGCCCGAACCAGGGCTCAAGCAGGGCGCGCTGTTCATCCGCGCTGAGCGCGCGGGCCGAGGCGACGCCGGGCGTGGTGCGCAATACGTCGAGGACCGCCTCGGTCTGGGTGGTCATCTGGCCCTGCGGCGCCGAGATGCGGACAGTGGCGGTGCGGGCCAGCGCGTCCGACCAGCGGTCGGCCAGCCGACCCGCGGCCAGCGACAGCGCCAGCGCGAAGACCGCCAGAAAGGCCATCGCCGCGCTGGTCAGCTGGGTCAGCCGCACCGGCATGCCGGCGGGCGGCACCACACGGTCGGAGCGGTCGGGACGCAACGCCGGCATGCTCACAGATCGGCCCCCGCAAGCTGCACCCGCCGGTCCTTAATGCGCAGCACCCGGGCCGAGACATTGGCCTTGGCCGCACGGATCAGGTTGAGGTCGTGGGTGGCGATCACGATCGCCTTGCCCATCCGGTTGAGCTCGATCAGCAGGTGCAGGATGCGCAGCGACATCTCCCAATCGACGTTTCCCGTGGGCTCGTCGGCGAGTATCAGCTCAGGGCCCATGATCACCGCGCGGGCCAGTGCGGCGCGCTGACGCTCTCCACCCGAAAGTTCCGGCGGCAAGGCCTCGGCACGGGTGTCGAGGCCGACCCAGCCCAGCAGATCGGCGAGGTCGCCCGCATGATCGGCTGCGTTGCGCCCGGCGACGGACAGCGGCAAGGCCACGTTCTCGGCCACCGAAAGATGGTCGAGAAACTGGCAGTCCTGGTGAACCACCCCGATGCGGCGCCGTGTATGGGCCACGTCATCGCGGCTCATCGCTCTGACATCCTTACCAAAAATCCGGACACGCCCCGCGGTGGGGGCAAGTTCGGCATAACAGAGCCTGAGGAAGGTCGTTTTGCCGGCGCCCGATGGCCCGGTCAGGAAATGGAAAGAACCCGGCGGCAATCTAAGCGCGAGCCCGCCCAAGAGCTCGCTCCCGCCATAGCTGTGGCTCACGCTATCGAGCTCGATCACGGCATCCTCCCAGGGGTTCTGCGCCGTTCTGCCCGAGGCGCCCGCGGGATTCAATCTCGGCGATTCGCAAACTCTTTGAATTTCCGCTGCGATTGATACAACATGCGGCAAACACAAGCAGGGTCGCAGACATGGGTTGCGAAAAGGGGGCGGGATGAGACTGGTGTGCCCGAATTGCGACGCGCAGTACGAGGTGGATGACGGCGTCATCCCCGAGGGGGGACGCGATGTGCAATGCTCCAGTTGCGGCCATACCTGGTTTCAGGCCGGCCCCGACGAAGAGACCGACGAGATCGCCGCGCCCGAGGCGGAAAAGGAATCGGAAGCAGACGACGCGGCAGACGCGATGCTCGACGCGCCCGACCCCGAACCCGAGCCCGAACCCGAGCCCAAGGCGGACGAGCCGGACAAACCCGAGGCGCGCGGCGCGCTCGACCCGTCGGTTCTGGATGTCTTGCGCGAAGAGGCCGAACACGAACGCCGTGCCCGCGCTGCCGAGCGCGGCAACGAAACCTTCGAAAGCCAGCCCAATCTCGGCCTAGAAGAAGTGGCCGGAGAGGCCGGCGCGATGCGCGAGAGGATGGCCCGCCTGCGCGGCATCGACTCCGACGAGGCCGAGGCGCGCGAAGACGGAACCATACCGCGCAGCGAACTTTTGCCCGATGTGGAGGAGATCAACTCGACCCTCCGGGCCGCGTCCGAACGGCACGACGACGGGATCATCCCCGCGCAAGACCCCGGCGACGAGGACGACAGCGGATTCCGGCGCGGGTTTGTCACGGTGCTGGCGATCTTCGCGCTGGCCACGGGCGTTTACCTCTATTCCGCCCGGATCGCCGCGATGGTGCCCGCCGCCGCACCGGCCCTGAGCAGCTACACGCAGGTCGTCGATGCCGGACGCGCCAAGCTGAACGCGTCTCTCAGGGGCGCCATCCGGGCTGTCACGGCCAAGCTGTCGGGCGGCGGGGGCTGACCGTCAGAACCGGTCGAGCAGCCGTTTCAGATACTCCAGCTCGATATCCGGGCGTTCCTGTTCGCCCGAACGGCGGCGGATCTCGTCCAGCAATTCGCGCGCGCGGCGATACACGTCCTCGCCCTGCAAGAGCTGCTCGTCGGTGCCAACACGGCCCTGCGTGCCCGGCGCACGGCCCAGCGGATCGCGCTGGCCTGTCGCATCGGCCTGACCGTTCGCTTCGCCTTGCTGGCCCTGGTTCTGCTGGTTCTGCGCCATCGCCTCGCCGAGGTTGCGCATACCCTCGCGGAGCGCCTCCATCGCCTCGGCCTGGCTGTCGAGCGCGCCGGCCAGATCGTCGCCCCTGAGCGCCTCTTCCGCGTCGCCCATCGCGCGACCGGCCCGGTCCAGCGCGTCGCGCGCCGCCTCGCCCTCGGGCGAGCCGCCAAGCCCCGGCAAGGCCTGCTGCTGGCGATCCAGTTCCCTGCGCAGCGAACGCTGGCGGTCGGCAAGCGACTGGCCCATGTCACCCGGCTGGCCGTTCATGCCCGGCTGCTGGCCGGACCCCTGGCCCTGGCCCTGCTGTTGCCCCTGCTGGCCCTGACCCTGCTGGCCCTGACCTTGTTGGCCCTGTTGACCTTGCTGGCCCTGACCTTGCTGGCCCTGCTGACCTTGTTGGCCCTGGCCGGGGTTGAACTGGTCCTGAAGCTCTTGGAACGAGTCGTCGTTCAGCCCCTGCTGGTTGCGCAGGGTTTCGGCCAGGCCTTCCATGGCCTGCTGGCCCGGGCTCTGGCCGCTCTGGCCCTGCGTGACCTGCATGTTTTCCATCATCTGACGCAGCTGTTCCAGCAATTGCTCGGCCTCGGCCATGCGGCCTTCCTGCATCAGCTGCTCCAGCCGCTCCAGCATTTGCTGCAGCTGGTCGCCGGTGATGGTCTGCATGTTTTCCTGGTTTTGCGCCTGCTGCTGACCGTCCTGCTGGTTTTGCTGGGCAAGCTGGCGCATGTAGTCCTGCATCGCCTCGCGCAGCTCCTGCATCAGCTCGGCGATTTCCTCGTCGCTGGCGCCGTTTCGCATCGCCTCGGACAGCCGGTCTTGCGCCCGCTGCAACCGCTCCAGCGCGTCGCCAAGGTCGCCGTCTTCGATCAGCACGGCGATATCCCACAGCGCCTGGGCGATCTCGTCCTGCGTCTCGGCGGTCATCCCGGCCTTGACGGCGGCCTCAAGCCGGCGCAGCGCCACCCGGAATTGCAGGTAGGTCGAGCCATCGCGGAACACGTCGTCGGGCAGGTAGCTGACCGCCCGCAGGATTTGCGCGACCCGCGCACCGTTGTCGCGCGTCCACAAGAGGTCGCGCCGCTGTTCGACGACCGCCCGCGCCAGCGGATCGAAAAACCGCCGGCCCGGCAGGCTCATCTCGAGCGGGGCAGAGCGGCCGGTCTGGCCCAGCGCATCCTCGGCCGTCAGCGTCATCGTCACGGGCAGCCCCGCCCACGGGTGCTGCGACAGGTTTTCGACCAGGGTCTCTGCGAAATCGCGCCGGTCGCCGGTGATCGACATCGGAAGATCCAGCACCAGGGCCTCGCGCGGGTCGGGGGCGGCCGTCAGGCCATAGCGGCGCTCGACCGAGTCGAGGTTCAGCGTGATCCGCGCCTCGCCCGCGACCACGCCGTAATCGTCGGTCGCGGCGAAGGGCTGGCGCATCTCGCCATTGGCGGCCACCTCCACCGCGCCATCCGCGGCGATGGTTGGCGCGCTGTCCGGCGTTATGGCGATCTGCCAGCTGCGCCCGTTGGGGCCGTCGATTTCCAGTGCGCCGGGCTGCACGATGTCAAAGCTCTGCGCCATGCCGGCCAGCGCCTCGGGCGCGTCGGCGGGGGCCGCGCGCCCCGACACCGTCTCGCGGATGTCGAGCGCGCCGACCTCGCCGTAAAGGCGCAGGGTCAGGCGGCTGCCCTTGGGCACCGCGAAGCTCTCGCCTGTGATGTCGTTGAGGTAGAGCGCGGGCTTGGCGGTATAGGCGGGCGGCTCGACCCAGCCCTCCCATGCGGGGCCGGTGGCCAGTGCTGCGCCGGGTCCCGCGGCCATATCGCCCACGCTGGCCGCGCGCCAGAGCGACCCGAACACCACCGCCACGACAAAGGCGGTCAGCGCGACATAGCGCAGCGCCAGCGGGTCGCGGTCGGCGACGCGCAGGTCAGGCGCGACGGCGCGCGCGCCGGCGGCGCGTTCGGCCATGCGGGCGACATGCGCGCGCCAGACGGCCTCGGACGCGGCATCGCCCGCGCCGATGGCCTGGCTGTCGGTCAGCGCGGCGATGGGCCGGCCCGGCAGGGTGCGGTCCAGCCGCTCGCGCGCCTCGGCGCGGCCGGGCCAGCGAAAGCGCCGCGCGCCGTAGATCAGGCTGGCGAGCACGACGAGGCCGGCCAGGGCAAGCCCGCCCGCGACCGCATAGAAGGGCAGCGCCTCGTGCGCGCCCAGCGCCAAGGCGGCTGCCACGGCCAAGAGAATGCTCCAGACCGGCCAGAACTGACGGGTGATGCGTTCGGCTACCATGCCCGCCTGCGTCAGGCGGACCCGGCCGCTGAGGCCGTCCAAGGCCGTGCGGGGGCTTGCGTCGCGCTCGGTCATGCTCCCTTTCCGCGGCGTGGCGGCGGGACTGCCGCTAGAGCCACACTGGAATGGTATCTCGGTTTATGATCTCGTCAAAGGATGGCCGGGCGCGGATGACAGCGAAGTGATCCCCGCTGACCAGCACCTCGGGCACAAGGGCCCGTGTGTTGTATTCCGAGGCCATGACCGCGCCATAGGCGCCTGCCGAGCGGAACGCGACCAGATCGCCGGGCGCAAGCGGGGGCATCATGCGTTGCTTGGCAAAGGTATCGCCCGATTCGCAGACCGGCCCGACGATGTCGACGGGCGCGCGCTCAACCCCCGGCGCGGGCTCTGCCAGGGGGTCGATATCGTGATGGGCGCCGTACATGGCCGGACGGACCAGATCGTTCATCGCCGCGTCGAGGATCAGGAAATCGCGCCCCTCGCCCTCTTTCATATAGATCACGCGCGCCACCAATACGCCGGCGTTGCCGGCGATCAGCCGCCCCGGCTCGATCTCGATCTCGCAGCCCAGATCGCCCAGGGTGCGCTTGACCATTTCGCCGTATTCCACCGGCAGGGGCGGGGCGAGGTTCGAGCGGTGATAGGGAATTCCCAGGCCGCCCCCGAGGTCGAGGCGGACGATGTCGTGACCGTCGGCGCGCAGGGTGCGGGTCAGTTCTGCCACCTTCTGGTAGGCCAGCTCGAACGGCTCTAACGAAGTGAGCTGGCTGCCGATATGCACATCGATGCCGACCACCTTGAGCCCCGGCAGGGTGGCGGCATGGGCGTAAACCTCGCGCGCCCTGGCGATGGGGATGCCGAACTTGTTCTCGGACTTGCCGGTGGCGATCTTTTCGTGCGTTTGCGCGTCGACATCGGGGTTTACCCGCACCGTGATTGGCGCGACGGCGCCCAGAGACAGCGCCACCTCGTTCAGGGCCGCCATTTCGGGCTCTGATTCGACGTTGAACTGGCGGATGCCGCCGGTCAGCGCCAGGTGCATCTCTTCACGCGTCTTGCCGACGCCGGAAAACACGATCCGCTCGCCGGGGATGCCCGCCGCGCGGGCCTTGCGGTACTCGCCGCCCGAGACGACGTCGACGCCTGCGCCCAGATCGCCCATCAGCTTGAGCACGGCGAGGTTGGAATTGGCCTTCATCGCGTAGCAGACAAGGTGGTCGGTGCCTGCCAGCGCCTCGTCGAACAGGCGGAAATGGCGGGTCAGCGTCGCCACCGAATAGCAGTAGAACGGCGTGCCCACCTCGGCCGCGATCTCGGCCAGCGGCACGTCCTCGGCATAAAGCCGGCCGCCGCGATACAGGAAATGATCCATTCAGGTCACGGGCCGCGAACGCAGGAACAGGTAAAGCGGCAAACCGCACGAAAGGCCGATGCCGAAGGTCGCCGGAATGGCGACCAGCGCCAGCCAGTTCTTGCGCGCCCAGGTTTCGGCGACGATCCAGATCGTCAGCGTGATTGCCGCGATCGTCAGATCCCATGTCAGGCCGGTGGAGCTTTCGTTGACGTACCAGGCGTCGATCATGCCGCCCCAATCCCAGTCGTTCTTCATCAGCCAGGAGATGAAGTAATACATCGGGTGGATCGCGCCCCAGATGGCGAGGCCAAGGTAGATCTTGCGCAGCAAAGACATCACTCTCTCCTGTTTCCGCCGGTCACGCCGAATTCGACGGTGCCCGAAACGTGTACCCCAGGTTCTGTGGCGGGGCGTTCGGGCGGCCCGTCGGCGCCGCAGGCCGCCAGCAGCAGAAGGGCCGATAGTGCCAGGTGTCTCATCCCAGTCTGTCCTTCCATCGCCCGATCTGCGCGCGCACCTGCGTGGGCGCGGTGCCACCATAGCTGACGCGGCTCGCCACCGAATTATGCACGCCGAGCACGCTGAAGACATCCTCCCGAATATCCGAATGCACCTGCTGCATCTCGCTGAGCGAAAGCCCGGGCAGGTCGCACCCTTTCTGCTCGGCCAGCGCCACCAGCGCGCCGGTCACGTGATGGGCCTCGCGGAAGGGTAGGCCGAGAGCGCGCACCAGCCAGTCCGCCAGATCGGTCGCGGTGGAAAATCCGCTGGCGGCGGCGGCCTCCAGCGCCGCGCGGTTGGCGGTCATGTCACGCACCATGCCCTCCATCGCGGCCAGCGCCAGCATCAGGTTGTCGGCGGCGTCGAAGACCTGTTCCTTGTCTTCCTGCATGTCCTTGGAATAGGCGAGAGGAAGCCCCTTCATCACCGTCATCAGCGCGACGTTGGCGCCGAAGATGCGCCCGATCTTGGCGCGGATCAGCTCTGCCGCGTCGGGGTTCTTTTTCTGCGGCATGATCGACGAGCCGGTCGAGAAGCGGTCGGACAGCGTGACAAAGCGGAACTGCGCGGACGACCAGATCACCAGCTCTTCGGCAAAGCGCGATAGGTGCATGGCGCAGATCGAGGCGGCGGAGAGGAATTCCAGCGCGAAATCGCGGTCGCTGACCGCGTCCAGCGAATTGGCCGCCGGCCGGTCGAAGCCCAGCGCCTGCGCCGTGGCGTGCCGGTCGATGGGAAAGGACGTGCCCGCCAGCGCCGCCGCGCCCAGGGGGCATTCGTTCATCCGCGCCCGGGCGTCGGCAAAGCGGGACATGTCGCGGCCGAACATCTCGACATAGGCCATCATATGGTGGCCCCAGGTCACCGGCTGGGCGGTTTGCAGGTGGGTGAAACCGGGCATCACCCACTCGGCGCCCGCCTCGGCCTGCGCCAGCAGCGCGCGGATCAATGCCTCCAGCCCGGCCACGGCGGCGTCGATCTGGTCGCGCACCCACAGCTTGAAATCGGTCGCCACCTGGTCGTTGCGCGAGCGGCCCGTGTGCAGCCGGCCGGCGGGCTCGCCGATGATCTCTTTCAGCCGCGCCTCGACGTTCATGTGGATGTCTTCCAGCGCCGTGGAAAATGCGAAAGTGCCGCCTTCGATCTCTGACAAGACCGTGAGAAGCCCTTCCCGTATGGCCTCGGCGTCCTTACTGCTGAGAATGCCTGTCTCGGCCAGCATGGCGGCATGGGCGCGGGAGCCTTCGATGTCTTGCCTCGCAAGGCGGCGGTCGAACCCGATCGAGGCGTTGATCGCCTCCATGATCGCGTCCGGCCCGGCGGCGAAGCGCCCGCCCCACATGGCGTTGGATTGGTCCTTGGTCATCGGATTGCCCCTGGAGGGATATATGCGCATTCTACGGTTGATCGTCCTCTACACGGCCATTGCGGCCGGTGCAAACGGCGCGCTGGCTGCCGATATGGCCTCGGTCGAGGCACTGCGCGAGGGCAGCCTGAAAAAGCTGATGTTCCACGACGATCCGCGCGCGGTGCCGGACATCGCCGTCACGGCCCGCGACGGCGGCGAGGTCAGGCTGAGCGATTACCAGGGCAAATGGGTGGTGCTGAACTTCTGGGCGACCTGGTGCGCGCCCTGCCGCGTGGAAATGCCCGCACTCGACCGGCTGCAGGGTGAGATGGGCGGGCCCGGCTTCGCCGTGGTTACCGTGGCCACCGGGCGCAACTCGCCCCGCGGCATCGACAAGCTGTTCGAAGAGACCGGCGTGACCCGCTTGCCCAAACTACAGGATCCAAGCTCGGCGCTGGCGCGCAACATGGGCGTCATGGGCCTGCCGGTGACTGTCATCCTCAACCCCGAGGGGCAGGAAATCGCCCGGATGACCGGCGACGCGGAGTGGGACAGCGACAGCGCCAAGGCGATCGTCGCCGCGCTGATGGGCGGCGGCTGAGCCGGTGCAGCTTATCGACCCGATCACCGAGGCGACGGCCGCCGAATGGGGCTATCTCGGCGACCGGGTAATGGGCGGGGTTTCCAGCGGGAAGATGCGCTTTGGCCGCGAGGGCGATACGGGCTTTCTACGGCTGACGGGCCATGTCAGCACCGCCAATAACGGTGGCTTCATCCAGATGCGCCGCGCGCTCGACGCGCCGCTGCCGCCAGGTGCAGGCGGGCTGGTCGTGCAGGTGCGCGGCAACGGCGCGCGCTATTTCGTGCATCTGCGTGTCGAGGGCGCGGGGCGGCCGTGGCTTTACTATCAGGCCGGTTTCGACAGCGGGCCGGACTGGGCCGAGACCCGCCTGCCCTTTGCGGATTTCGTGCCCTCGGGCGCCGGCCTGCCGGCCGCCCTGCGACCGCAGGACGTGCTGAGCATCGGCATCGCCGCCTACGGACGCGACCACGAGGCCGACGTCTCGCTGGCCACCCTGTTTGCCTATTAGGGCATGAAACTTTACGTAAAATCCGCCATTTGAGGCTTTCTTAGGGTTTCTTCGTCCATCTGGGTCACGGTTGGAACGGAGGCTCATATGGAACCCGGCAAGGACAGCGCGCTATCCGCGTGCGACCCGCGCGAGGACAGCCCGCTGTCGGCTGCTGTTGCAGGCCGCGAGGACGACACGCTCACCCTGGTGCGGCGCGCGATCGCGCGCGGCGACACGGCGCTGGCCTTTCAGCCCGTCGTCACCACCGGCAACACCTCCCGCCCGGCCTTCTACGAAGGCCTGATTCGGATCTTCGACGAGGGCGGGCGCACCATTCCCGCGCGCGATTTCATGGACGCGGTGGAAACCACCGAAACGGGGCGCCTGATCGACTGCTTCGCGCTCGAGATGGGCCTCGTCGCGTTGGCCCGGGCCGATGACCTGCGGCTCTCGGTCAACATGTCGGCCCGCTCGGTCGGTTATCCGCGCTGGATGCAGACGCTGGAACGCGGGCTTGCCGTCGACCCGACCATCGCCGAACGGCTGATCCTGGAAATCACCGAAAGCTCGGCGATGACCGTGCCCGACCTCGTGACCGTCTTCATGCGCGACCTGCAAAAGCGCGGCATCTCCTTCGCGCTCGACGATTTCGGCGCGGGCTACACCGCCTTCCGCTACCTGCGCGAGTTCTATTTCGACATCCTCAAGATCGACGGCCAGTTCATCCGCGGCATCCACGCCAATGCCGACAACCAGGTGCTGACCGCGGCACTGATCTCGATCGCGCGCCATTTCGATATGCTGACCGTGGCCGAGAACGTTGAAACCGCCGCCGACGCGGTGTTCCTGACCGAGCTTGGGGTCGACTGCATGCAGGGCTATGCCTTTGCCGCGCCCACGCTGGTACCGCCCTGGCAGACACGCACCGAGCGCCGCAGCGCCTGACCCGGGCGGCCGCAATTCGGCCCGCGGACAGGGGTGCATTTCCGCATATGCATCAACTATAGTCCGCGCCGACAACCCGGGCAAAAGGACAGACCCATGACCAATGTCGTTATCGTTTCGGCCGCGCGCACGCCGGTCGGCAGTTTCAATGGCTCATTCGCAACCGTTCCCGCCCACGACCTCGGCAAGGTCGTGCTGGAAGAGCTGGTCGCGCGCGCGGGCATCGACAAATCGGACGTGTCGGAAACCATCCTCGGCCAGGTTCTGACCGGAGGCCAGGGCCAGAACCCGGCGCGCCAGGCCCATATCAACGCCGGTCTGCCCACCGAATCGGCCGCCTGGGGCATCAACCAGGTCTGCGGCTCGGGGCTGCGCGCGGTGGCCCTGGCCGCCCAGCACATCCAGCTCGGCGATGCCTCCATCGTCGCCGCGGGCGGTCAAGAGAACATGTCGCTCAGCACCCATGTCGCGCACCTGCGCGCGGGCCACAAGATGGGCGACGTCAAGTTCATCGACTCGATGATCAAGGACGGTCTTTGGGACGCGTTCAACGGCTACCACATGGGCCAGACCGCCGAAAACGTGGCCGAGCAGTGGCAGATTGGCCGCGACCAACAGGACGAATTCGCGCTGGCCAGCCAGAACAAGGCCGAGGCCGCCCAGAAGGCCGGCAAGTTCAAGGACGAGATCGTGCCGGTGACCGTGACCCACCGCAAGGGCGAGACCGTCGTCGAGGATGACGAATACATCCGCCACGGCGCCACGATCGAAAGCATGCAGAAACTGCGCCCGGCGTTTGCCAAGGACGGATCGGTCACCGCGGGCAACGCGTCGGGCATCAACGACGGCGCCGCCGGCGTTCTGGTGATGAGCGCCGAAGAGGCCGAAAAGCGCGGGCTTGAACCGCTGGCGCGCATCGTCTCTTACGCGACCGCCGGCCTCGACCCCTCGATCATGGGCACGGGTCCCATCCCCGCCTCGCGCAAGGCTCTGGAAAAGGCCGGCTGGAAGGCCGAGGATCTCGACCTCGTCGAGGCCAACGAGGCCTTCGCGGCCCAGGCCTGCGCGGTCAACAAGGACATGGGCTGGGACCCGGCCGTGGTCAACGTCAACGGCGGCGCCATCGCCATCGGCCACCCGATCGGCGCCTCGGGCGCGCGCATCCTCAACACGCTGTTGTTCGAGATGAAGCGGCGCGGCGCCCAAAAGGGCCTCGCCACGCTCTGCATCGGCGGCGGCATGGGCGTCGCCATGTGCCTGGAGCGCCCGTAATCACGCTACGGGCGCGCAATATTGTTGCGCGCCCGGCATTTCTTGCGTAACAGCATTGCTGACGCAAACCACGACCACCCGGAGGAACCATGGCAAGAGTTGCACTCGTCACCGGCGGTAGCCGCGGCATCGGCGCGGCCATCTCGAAAGCGCTGAAAGAGGCCGGCTACGACGTCGCCGCCACCTATGCCGGTAACGACGAAAAGGCCGCCGCCTTCACCGCCGAAACCGGCATCAAGACCTACAAATGGAACGCTGCCGACTACGAGGCGTCGAAGGCCGGCATCGCCCAGGTCGAGGCCGATCTCGGCCCCATCGACGTGGTCGTCGCCAATGCCGGCATTACCCGCGACGCGCCGTTCCACAAGATGACGCCCGAACAGTGGCAAGAGGTGATCGACACCAACCTCACCGGCGTGTTCAACACCGTCCACCCGATCTGGCCGGGGATGCGCGAGCGCAAGTTCGGCCGTGTCATCGTGATCTCTTCGATCAATGGTCAAAAGGGCCAGTTCGCCCAGGTGAACTACGCCGCCACCAAGGCCGGCGATCTGGGCATCGTCAAATCGCTGGCGCAAGAGGGCGCGCGCTTCGGCATCACCGCCAACGCGATCTGCCCGGGCTACATCGCCACCGAGATGGTGATGGCAGTGCCTGAAAAAGTGCGCGAGGCGATCATCGGCCAGATCCCAACCGGCCGGCTGGGCGAACCCGAGGAAATCGCGCGCTGCGTGGTCTTTCTCGCCGCCGACGATGCCGAGTTCATCAACGGCTCGACGATCTCGGCCAATGGCGGGCAGTTCTTCGTCTGAGCGCGCACCATCGCGGCTGAACTGGGCGGCCCGCGCGGCCGCCCTTTTTCGTGCCCGCGTGCCGCGGGCGCGCTGCGCGCATGGGTATTTCGGCCAAGAAGAAGACAGGCGCGCCGCGTTCCATTCTTCTTGGTCCAAATACCCATGGGCGCGACGCCGGCCGCGGGCGATCGGCTCTGGCAGGGGCCGGGCGGCAGGGCTAGAAAGCGCCCATGACCCGCCCCCGCGCCACCGCCATCGGTTTTCTCGCCGTCCTGCTCTGGGCGCTGTTGGCGCTGTTCACCGTCGGTTCGGCGCCGGTACCGCCGCTGCAGCTTAACGCGATGAGCTTTGGCATCGGCGGCGCGATCGGCCTGGTCTGGGTCGTCACCACGGGCGAGGCGGCGCTTTTGAAGGCGGTGCCGTTGAAGGTCTACGCTTTCGGCACGGCGGGGCTGTTTGGCTATCATGCGCTCTATTTCTCGGCGCTGAGGCTGGCGCCGGCGGCCGAGGCGGGGCTGATCGCCTATCTCTGGCCGCTGTTGATCGTGCTCTTTTCCGGGCTTTTGCCCGGCGAGAGGCTGAGGTCTGGGCATGTACTGGGGGCATTGGCGGGCTTTGCCGGCGCTGCGCTGATCGTGGCGCGCGGCGCCACCGGCTTCGACGGAACGGCACTGCCGGGCTATGGGATCGCGCTTTTGTGCGCGCTCACGTGGTCGAGCTATTCGGTGCTGTCGCGGCGGCTGGGCACAGTGCCGACGGCCAGCGTGGCAGTCTTTTGCCTGGCCACTTCGCTGCTGTCGCTGCCGCTCCACCTGGCGCTGGAAGAAACCGCCTGGCCTGTCGGGCTGCTTGGCTGGTTGTCGGTGCTGGGGCTCGGGCTGGGGCCGGTCGGACTGGCCTTTTACGTCTGGGATGTCGGCGTCAAGCGCGGCGATATACAGCTATTGGGCGTGGCGAGCTATGCCGCGCCGCTGCTGTCGACGGTGGTCCTGGTCGCCACGGGCATTGCTGCGCCGACACCGACGCTGTTGACCGCCGCAATGCTGATCACGGGGGGCGCGGCGCTGGCCGCCAGGGCCAGCGCGCGCCGGGCCGTTCAGACCTGAGACAGCCGCTCGATCTCTTCCTTCAGCCGCAGTTTGCGTTTCTTGAGTTCGGCCACCTGCAAATCGTCGATGCCGGGGCTGCGCTGTGCCTGTTCCACCTGTTCCGAGAGGTTTTGGTGTTTTCTGCGAAGCTCCTGCAGATGCGATCCCAGATTCATGGCCGTCGCTCCCTCTGTGACTGACATTTGGTATTCACAGTGCAGCACGAAACCCGAGTCGTGTCACGCCCTTGAACGCGCGGAAATCGTGACTAGGCCCCCGTCAGCCCTCTGGCCAGACCAGTGCGGCCCCCTGACGCAGCACCGCGGCGACCTCCGGGGCATAGTCGTCTTTGTCGCTGCGGTGCCGGTCGCCGGCGTGCAGCACGAGGGGTGGCAGCAGGCGAAAAGCGCCGCGTCCGCCCTTGCGTGCGCGCAGGAGGATCAGCTTGGCCGGGCGCCCGGCGCGGGGCGCCAGCGGCAGGATCGCAGCGTTGCCCAAACGGCTGTCGAGCGCAGAAACCAGCGCAGGAAGGCGTTCGGCGCGCTGGATCAGCGTCAGCCAGCCGCCGGGGGCCAGGCGCCGGGTCGCGCTGTCGAGCCAGAGTGCCAGCGGCGTCTCCTCGCCCAGCGCCGCCTCGCGGCCCGCGTCGGCGGCCGGGGTGCCGCCCGTGCGCAGGTAATAGGGCGGGTTGGCCAGGACGTGGTCGAAGCTTTGGGCCCGCAGATCGGCGGGCAGCGCCGCGAGGTCGGCCTCGACCACCGAGAGCGCGATGGCGTTGCGTGCGGCATTCTGCCGGGCCAGCGCCGCATAGGCGGGCTGACGCTCGACCCCCGTCAGGTGCAGCCCCGGCACCCGCGCGCCCAGGCACAGGCTGGCCACGCCGGTGCCGCAGCCCAGCTCCAGCACCGTCTCGCCGGGGCGGGCGGGCACGGCGGCGGCCAGCAGCACCGGGTCGGCCCCGGCGCGGTAGCCGCGGGCGGGCTGGGCCACGCACAGCCGGCCGCCGAGAAACGCGTCCTCGGTCAGCGCGGTCATCGCGCCCCGTCATCCTCCGGCAGGGAGATGCCGTTGTCGCGAAGGATGGCGCGGGCGCGGAAGTGGTCGGCCTCGCGCACCATCATCCTGCGCGGCAATACGCCTATCGAACCCTCCAGGACGCTCATGTGGACATCCATCTGAAAGCAGTCTATCCCCTCGCCCTGTAGAAGCGCCGAGACATAGGCGATGAGCGTCGGGTCGTTGGTGCGGATCAGTTCTTTCATGACAGCGACATAAGGGCAGCGCACGCCCTTTGTCGAGCAACGCGACGAGGACGTGATGGGCCTGGACCACCCTGCGAGCAAACCCCACGAACGGTTGGGCGCCCTTCTGGCCGACGAGATGGCGGCAGTCAACGCGCTGATCCGCGAGCGGATGGCCTCGGAACACGCCCCGCGCATTCCCGAGGTCTCGGCCCACCTGATCGAGGCGGGGGGCAAGCGGCTCAGGCCCATGCTGACCCTGGCCGCCGCGCGCATGTGCGGCTACGAGGGGCCCTATCACGTGCACCTGGCCGCGACGGTGGAGTTCATCCATACCGCCACGCTCTTGCATGATGATGTGGTTGACGAAAGCGGCCAACGCCGCGGGCGGCCCACGGCGAACCTGCTCTGGGACAACAAATCCAGCGTGCTTGTGGGCGATTACCTGTTCGCGCGGTCGTTCCAGTTGATGGTCGAGACCGGCAGCCTGAGGGTGCTGGACATCCTGTCGAACGCCGCG
Source organism: Rhodovulum robiginosum (assembly GCF_003944755.1). Classification (GTDB taxonomy): domain Bacteria; phylum Pseudomonadota; class Alphaproteobacteria; order Rhodobacterales; family Rhodobacteraceae; genus Rhodovulum; species Rhodovulum iodosum. The sequence continues at coordinate 19,299 of NZ_RWGU01000048.1, read as the reverse complement.
GCGACGATCGCCGAGGGCGAGGTGCTGCAACTGACCGCGGCGCGCGACCTGCGTACCGACGAAGCGATTTACCTCAAGGTCGTGCGCGGCAAGACCGCGGCCCTGTTCTCGGCGGCGACCGAGGTGGGCGGCGTGATCGCGGGCATGGGCGAAGACGCGGTGCGCGCGCTTTACACCTATGGCGACGCGCTGGGCATCAGTTTTCAGATCGTCGACGACCTTCTGGATTTCGAGGGCGACAGCGCGTCGACCGGCAAGAACGTGGGCGACGACTTCCGCGAGCGCAAGCTGACGCTGCCGCTGATCAAGGCGGTGGCCAAGGCCGACGCGGAAGAACGCGCGTTCTGGGCCCGGACCATCGAGAAGGGCGATCAGCGCGAGGGCGACCTGGAACAGGCACTTGCGCTGATGGACAAGCACGCGGCGCTGAGCGACACGCGCGCCGATGCGCTGGGCTGGGCGGAGACGGCGAAAGAGGCACTGACCCACCTGCCCGAGCACGAGATCCGCGACATGCTGCGCGATCTGGCCGATTACGTGGTGGCACGGATCAACTGAGGCAGAGCGTTCGTGCGCGCCGGTGCCGCCAAAGCATTACATGCTGACCGGCACTGCCGCCTGCACCCACCAGTCGGGGCGGGCGCGCCGCAGGGCATCGGTGGCCGCCGTGGCGTCTTCGTTCGTTTCGTAGATCCCGAAACAGGTAGCCCCCGAGCCCGACATCCGCGCCAACAGGCAGCCCGGCGTGTCGTCCAGCGCGGCCAGGACCGCGCCGATCACCGGTGCCTGGGCCAGCGCGGGCGGCTCCAGGTCGTTGCGCTGTCGGCCCAGCCAGTGGGCCATGACCGCGGCACTGGCCCAGCCCGGCGGGGTGGGCATCGCCGGGTTGTCCTTGCGGTCGAGCGCCTTGAACACGGCGGGCGTGGAAACTTCTACCCCTGGGTTGATCAGAACCAGCGCCATCGCCGGCATCTCCGGTCCGGGCAGGATGGTTTCTCCGACCCCCTGCATCCGCAGCGGGCGGGGCTTCAGGCAGGCCGGCACGTCGGCGCCCAGCGCCAGCAGCTCCGCGGCCTCGGGCAGATCGACCTCCCAGAGCCGCGCCAGCCCGCGCAGCGCGGCGGCCGCGTCGGACGAACCGCCGCCGATGCCCGCCGCCGCGGGCAGGTGTTTTTCCAGGACAATCGCCGCGCCGCGCCCGGGGCCCAGCAGATCGGCCGCCTTCCACACCAGGTTGCGCGCGTCCCCAGGCACGCCGTCGGCGCGGGGGCCGGTAACGGTCAGCGACAACGTCTCGGCCGCATCGAACGACAACCGGTCGCCGGCATCGACGAAGATCACCAGGCTGTCGAGCGTGTGATACCCGTCGGGCCGCTGGCCGGTCACATGCAGGGTGAGGTTGACCTTGGCCGGGGCAAACGCCTCAACCGTCATTGAGCGGCTCCAGGGGCGGGGCCCCCTCTTCTTCCAGAACGGCGTCGAGCCCGACCTCCAACTTGCGGCGGATGCGCTCGGCCTCGTCCTTTTCGGGGTCGAACGACAGCGCCCGCCGCCACTGGAACCGCGCCTCGAGTTGGCGCCCGACGGCCCAGTAGACATCGCCCAGATGGTCGTTGACGATCGGGTCCACCGGTTCCAGCTCGGCGGCGCGTTCCATCTGGGGCACGGCCTCGCGGTAACGGCCGAGCCGGTAGAGGACCCAGCCGAGACTGTCGGTGATGTAACCGTCGTTGGGCCGGGCCTCGACGGCGCGTTCGATCATGTCTAGCGCCTCGTCGAGGTTGGTCTGCATCTCGACATAGGAATAGCCGAGATAGTTCAGCACCTGCGGCTGGTCGGGCTCAAGCTCGAGCGCCTTGCGGAAATCGGCCTCGGCTGCCTCCCAGCGGTCGATCCGTTCGTTCACGATGCCGCGGGCGTAGTAGACGATCCATTGCCGCCGCTCGGGCTCGCCCAACAGGGCGATGGCATTGTCATAGGCCTGGCGCGCTTCTTCGAACCGCTCGAGCCGGCGCAGGGTGTCGCCGAGGGTCACGTGTACGACAGCAATGTCGGGGTGAGTCTCGGCAAGCGCGCGCAAGACCTCGATGGCGGCGTCGGCATCGCCGGATTCTCGCAGCGCCTCGGCCTGGCCCAGGACAGCGGCGTAATAGGCCGGGTCGTCCTCGGGCACACGGCTGTAGGTTTCGGAGGCCAGCACGTACTGGCGCTGCGATTCCAGCAACGCCGCCGACATCAGCATCGCATCCGTGTTGTCCGGCGCAAGGTACTCGGCCAGGCGCGAATAGATCAGCGTGTAGCTGTCCACCGCGTCGCCGCTGAGCGCGCTGGCAAGCGTATAGAACACCTCGGCCGCGCCCTCGCGCGGGGTTTCGATCATGTCGAAGCGCAGGGTCTCGCCCTCGGCCAGCCGGCGGCGCAGATCGACGATGCCGGGGTCGGCATCGGGGCCGAACACCGCGTCGATGGCGGCGATGGCGTCCTCGTTGCGTTCAAGCTGGCTGAGGATGGCGGCATGGGCGATCACGCCGCGCCGCGTGGCCTGCACCTGCCCGCCGGCCTCGCCCGAAAAAATCGCGTCGGCGCCCTCGAAATCGCCGACCATCGCAAGTGCCAGCGCCTTGTGGTAGAGGCCGAAAGATTTCAGCCAGTCTGTCTCGGCCGCCGCGTCGAACGCCTCGAGCGCCTCGGACATGCGCCCCAGGCCGAGATGGCCCCAGGCCAGCATCAGACCGTCGAGCAGCGGGCCGGCACTGCGCCCGGCCTCGATATCGTCGATCGCCTGGGCGAAGGCGCCGCGCTCGACCTGGTCGGCCAACAGCACCATATGCGCGATCTGGTTGTCCTGCCCCGCCGATTGCAGCCGCCGCGCCACCGGGATGGCCGACGCGACATCGCCGAGCCCGACAAAGGCGGTCAGCGCGTTCTCCATCAGCCGCGGGTTGGCGGGATCGGCCGCAAGGGCGCGGGCGTAGTAGGTGGCCGCCTCGCGGTAATCGCTCGTCATGCTGGCCTGGCGCGCGGCGAGATAGGCGCCGGCCAGCCCCGCCTCTTGTGCCTTCACCGGCAGCGCCGCCGCGAGGGCGGCGGTCAGGGCAAGGGCGGCAAGGGGGCGCGGTCGTCGGAAGGCGGGCAAGAGGCAACTCCGGATGATCTGCGGGGAAGGTAGAGCCCCGAACATGGCATGGCAATGCGCGCCCGGCCCCGCGGGCCGCAAACCGCCTTGCCGTCGCGCGGATGTTACATGTTGGGGTAGTTCGGCCCGTCGCCCCCCTGCGGCGTCACCCAGTTGATGTTCTGGCTGGGATCCTTGATATCGCAGGTCTTGCAATGCACGCAGTTCTGGAAGTTGATGACGAAGCGCGGGGCCTTGCCGTCTTCCTCGACCACCTCGTAGACGCCCGCCGGGCAGTAACGCTGCGCCGGCTCGGCATAGTCGGGGAGGTTGACCGATACGGGGATGTCGGGGTCGGCCAGTTGCAGGTGACAGGGCTGGCTTTCCTCGTGGTTGGTCATCGAGAAACTGACATTGGTCAGCCGGTCGAAGCTGAGCACCCCGTCGGGTTTGGGATAGTCGATCTTGGGGAAATCCGCAGCCTTGCCGGTGCCCGCGGCATCGGTCTTGGAATGGTGCAGCGTGCCAAGCGGATGCCAGCCGAAGAGATCGGCCATCCACATGTCGAACCCGCCCAGTGCGGTGGCCAGCGCCGCGCCGTATTTCGACCAGAGCGGTTTGACGTTCTTCACGCGCTTGAGGTCCTCGGCGATCTTGCCGGCATGCAGCGCCTCGTCATAGGCCTCCAGCTCGTCGCCCGAGCGGCCCTCCTTGATCGCGGCGACCGCCGCCTTGGCGGCCTCGATGCCCGACATCATCGCATTGTGGTTGCCCTTGATGCGCGGCACGTTCACCAGACCCGCCGAACAGCCCAGCAATACTCCGCCCGGAAAGGCCGCCTTGGGGATCGACTGATACCCGCCCTCCGAGATCGCCCGCGCGCCGTAGGCGACGCGCTTGCCGCCCTCCAGCAGCTTGGAGACCTCCGGGTGGTGCTTGAAACGCTGGAATTCCATGTAGGGGTAGAGATGCGGGTTTTCGTAGTTCAGGTGCACCACGAAGCCGATGAAGATCTGGTTGTTCTCGGCGTGGTAGATGAACGAGCCGCCGCCGGCATTGTTGCCCAGCGGCCAGCCCATCGTGTGGGTGACCGTGCCCTCCTCGTGGTTCTTGGGGTCGATCTCCCACACCTCTTTCATGCCGAGGCCGTATTTCTGCGGATCGCGGCCGGCGGAGAGGTCGAATTTCTCGATCACCTGTTTGGACAGCGACCCGCGCACGCCCTCGGCGAAAAAGACGTACTTGCCGTGCAGTTCCATCCCCGGCTCGTAGTTGGGGCCCGGTGTGCCGTCGGGGGCCCGGCCGAATTCGCCCGCGACCACGCCCTTGACCGACCCGTCCTCGGCCCACACGACCTCGGAACACGCCATGCCGGGGAATATTTCCACCTCCAGCGCCTCGGCCTGCTCGGCCAGCCAGCGGCAGACATTGCCCATCGACACGATGTACTTGCCGTGATTGCTCATCAGCGGCGGCATCAGCCAGGTGGGAAAGCGCAGATGGCCCGACGCCCCGAGAAACAGGAAATTGTCGCGCTTGACCGGCACGGTGACCGGCGCGCCGCGCTCTTTCCAGTCGGGGAAGAGCTGGTTCAGGCCGACCGGGTCCAGCACCGCGCCCGACAGGATATGCGCGCCCACCTCAGAGCCCTTTTCAAGCACCACGACCGTAAGATCGGGATCGAGTTCCTTCAGACGGATCGCCGCCGACAGGCCCGCCGGGCCCGCGCCAACGATCACCACGTCGTATTCCATCGATTCCCGTTCGATCTCGGCCATGTGCTGTCCTTCCTCGCACGGCCCCGGGGCCGCCTTGGCTGCCAAATTTCTGCAAACCGTTATCGCAGCGTTTCACTCAGCGTCAATCGTGACACATCATCATTTCGCTGCTGTGCAGCACTCGGCGGGGCCCTGCTCGCGCCACGCGATGCCCCCTTGCAAATCGCGCGCGCCTCGGGTGAGGTGAACCGCGATACCAAAGAAGGCGCGGCCGGTCAGGGCGGCGCCCAGCAAACTGTCCGAAGAGACCGATGGAAAAGATACCGATGACCCGCGCGGGCCATGCCGCGCTCGATACAGAATTGAAGAAGCTCAAGTCCGAAGAGCGGCCCGCGGTGATCAAGGCGATCGCCGAGGCGCGCGAGCACGGCGATCTGTCCGAGAACGCCGAGTACCACGCCGCACGCGAAAAGCAGAGCTTCATCGAGGGCCGGATCAAGGAAATCGAAAGCCTTCTTTCGCGGGCCGACGTGATCGACCCGACACGGCTGTCGGGGCCGATCAAGTTCGGCGCGACGGTCACCCTGGTGGACGAGGATACCGACGAGGAAAAGGTGTTCCAGATCGTCGGGGAAGCCGAGGCAGATATCGAAAATGGCCTTTTGAACGTCAAATCCCCGCTGGCCCGCGCGTTGATCGGCAAGGACGAGGGCGACAGCGTCGAGGTCAAGACACCGGGCGGAGAGCGCAGCTACGAGGTGCTGACCATCCGCTATGTCTGAGGCGTTAGGCAGGGCACGCCATGGCTGAGAACAAGCAGGACGATCCGATCGCGCTGGGTATCTTCAGCCGCAAGCAGACAGCGGAGGGGATCAGCCCGGCCGATATTATCGCGCTGGTTCTCAGCCTGATGTGGCTTGCCGCCTCGGGGCTCTTCTTCGCCTTTGCCCGCTTCGGCGGCGGGCTCAGCTTCGATCCGCTGACCTTCGTGATGACGCTCTTGGCCGTCGCGATGCCGGTGGCGTTGATCTGGATCGGCGCATCGGCGGCGAAAAGCGCAAAGATCATGCGCGAGGAATCCGCCAGGCTGCAGGCGTCGATCGACGCGATGCGCCAGGCCTATATCCAGCAGCAACAACAGCACGCCGCGTCGGCCGGCATGAAACCCTCGGTCGAGGAAAAGCTGGACGAGCTGATGGCGGCGCAGAAACAGGCCGAAAGCGCGATGGCCACCTTTGCGACAACCCGGCCGCCGGCTGCCGCGCCGCTGCGCCCGGCGCATCCCGCCAATGGCCGAGAGGACCAGCCCTCGCTCGCCCTCGGCACCCCCGCCGAAGAGCTGGGCCCGGCGATGTCGGTGGCCGACTTCGTGCGCGCGCTGAACTTTCCCGAAACGGCGGAGGACGCCGAGGGGTTTCGCGTGCTGCGGCTGGCGCTGCAGGATCACCGTACCGCCAAGCTGGTGCGGGCCGCGCAGGACGTGCTGACGCTGCTATCCGAAGATGGCATCTACATGGACGATCTCGCGCCCGACCGCGCCCGGCCCGAGATCTGGCGCAAGTTCGCCGCGGGCGAGCGGGGGCCGGCCATCGCGGCGCTGGGCGGTGTGCGCGACCGCTCGTGCCTGGCGCTGTCGGCGGGCCGCATGCGGCAGGATCCGATCTTTCGAGATGCCGCGCACCATTTCCTGCGCCAGTTCGACCGCAGCTTTGCCGAGTTCGAAAAGACTGCCTCGGACCAGGACATCAGCCATCTGGCCGAAACCCGCACCGCGCGGGCCTTCATGCTGCTCGGCCGGGTCACGGGAATGTTCGACTAAGCCTTCGGCACATCGCATCGCCGCGATCGGCGCCCGCACTCCAGCCCTCGTCGACGACGCGCAGACCACGCGCCGTGTCGAACAGCGCGGCCGGCCAGCGCCCGCATTTGCCAAACGCACTCGTCCGCCATGCCGTTCTCTTGCCGATTGCATCCGCCCGCGCATCGCACTAGGCGGGGGCAATCGTCAGTCCAGGGTCGAGCAATGACATCCTCTACCGCGAAATCGGCGTTTTGGTCGGGCATGCGCCACGGCGCGCCGTTCCTTCTGGTCGTTGCGCCCTTCGCTTTGCTTTTCGGGGTGGTGGCCACCGAGGCCGGGCTGAACGTGGCCGAGGTGATGGGCTTTTCGGTGCTGGTCATCGCGGGGGCGGCACAGTTTACCGCGGTGCAGATGATGCTGGACCAGGCGCCCACGGTGATGGTGCTGCTCGCGGCGCTGGCGGTCAACCTGCGCATGGCGATGTATTCGGCCGCGCTGACGCCGCATCTGGGCGGCGCGCCGCTGTGGCAACGGGCGGTCATGGCCTATGCGACCGTCGACCAGAGTTACGCGATCAGCGTCGCCCGGTTCGAGACGCATCCCGACATGACGCTCGGCGAGAAGGTCGCCTATTTTATGGGGACCATGGCACTGATCGCCCCGGCCTGGTACGCGATCACGCTGGCCGGCGCGCTGATGGGCCGGTCGATCCCGCCGGAATTCGCGCTCGACTTCGCCGTGCCGATCACTTTTCTCGCTTTGATCGCCCCGGCGCTGAGGACGCTGGCCCATGTCGCCGCCGCGGCGGTGTCGGTCGTCGTCGCGCTCGCGCTGTCGGGCCTGCCGTCCAACAGCGGGCTGCTGGTCGCGGCGGCGGCGGCCATGACGGCGGGCGCGCAGGTCGAGAAATGGCAGGAGAGGCGTCGCACATGACCCAGGGCCATGCAGAGATCTGGCTGATCATCCTGGTGCTGGGGCTCGGCACCTTTCTGATCCGGTTTTCGTTTCTCGGGCTGGTCGGGCGGCGGCCCCTGCCCGCTTGGGCGCTGCGCTATCTGCGCTACACGCCGGTGGCGGTGCTGCCGGGGCTGATCGCGCCGCAGGTGATCTGGCCGCCGGCCACGGGCGGCGCGCCCGACCCCGCCCGGATGGCGGCGGCGCTGGTCACGCTGGGCGTGGGATGGGTGACGAAGAACGTGATCTTCGCCATCGGCTCGGGCGCGGCGACGCTTTACGCGGGGCTCTGGCTATTGGGTTAGGGGCGCATCGCCCCGGGGCGCGCCCGTTTGCATCTGCTGGGCCGCCAGAACCGCGGTGTTGTTGTCCGAATCGTCGTCGAAGATCGTTTCGGTGGTCACACCCGGCAACTTTGCAAAGCCGGCCATGATACGCTTGGGGTACATGCTGCTCGGCACCGTCTCGAACCCCGGCAACTCGGCCAGAACCGTGCTGGTCGCGCGGCCGCACATCGCCTTGGGCACCGCGCCGTAATTCTGCACCAGCATCAACGCCCGCTCGGCCACATCGGGCGAAACCTGCTTGGTCTGCATCACGACGTGAAAGGTCTCACGCGCATGGTAGTCCTTGTAGAATTTCAGGCGCAGGGGCGTGATGCCGTGATGCACGTCGTTACGTTCGGGCGCGTTGCCGTGCCACCAGGTGCCGGCCGGGTCGAAAATCACCCTCTGGCTGGCATTGACCATCATCGCCGAATGCCCGCCCGCGCCGGAGCGGTTGTTGATCATCGTGAACAAGGTGATCGAGGGCGGTTCGTCATGGGAATAGACGGCCCGCTCAACGGCCTCGTCGGGGGCCCAGACGGGTTCCGCCCCGCCACAGGCAGCCAGAAGGACGGGCAGCGCGAGGCACAGGAGAGTTCGACGCATCGGAGGCTCTTGCTTGGGGGTGCAGGCGCGATGCGCCGACCGGGGTTAACCGTTGACGATGGCCATGAAGATGAGAATTCCGATGATCAGGACGACCGCGCGCACCACGAAGCGCACGAAAGCCGCAAAGGTCCGTTCGTGATCGTCGGTATCCATAGATCCGCTGCGGTGTTCAGCCATGGCTGGTTTCCTCTCGCTGTTCGCCCCAAATAATTAGCCAAGTTCGCCGTGCCTGTCACGCCGGGATTGCGTGGGCCGGGCCGCTGGCGTGTCGATCCGACACGACCGGCCGGTTCAGGTTTCCGGGCCCGGCGCCTCTTCCAGTTCGGCGGCCAGGCGAAAGCCGATGCGGCGGGGCGCGTCGGTCGCGCTCTGCTTGGGCACCGCGCGCAACAGCACGTTGAGCTGGCTGACATGCTGGACAAGCTGACTGCGCGCGCCGCCCGTATCGCTGCCATAGAAGGTAACGATGTCCGGGTCGAAATAGCCTATCCCCTCGATCCGCAGCACGCCGGCATCGCCGCCGGTAAAGCCCACGGCCACCTCGTGGGCATTGTCCAGCCGCTCTTCGAAATTGCGGATGTAAAGGATCAGCCGCTCGTAGGCCCAGCGGGCGGGGCTCTTGTTGTCGACCGGGGTGCGGGCGACGGCGTCGGGCAACGGCTGTTGCTCTGGCGTGGCCGACGCCTGCGGGTCGATATGCACGGCGCGGGCGGCGGGCGGGTCCGTCCTTGACATGCTATGCGCCCTCGGTCTGGAAGAGCCAGGCGCCGTCGTCGCGGCGCCAGCGCCGGGCGCGGCCTGTGCGGGTCAGGTGGTTGACATGGCCCACGGCCTCGACCAGCGCCAGCCCGTATTCGCCCTCACCGATCTCGCGCTTGAAAAGCGGCACGAAGCAGTCGCAGGCGGTGCGGGGCTCGCGCAGATGTTCCTCCAGCCGGGCCAGCGCGCCGTGATGGTTGTCGATCAACTGGCGCAGGCGCGTGGGCAGCCCGGTAAAGGGCAGCTTGTGGCCGGGCAGGACGAGGTGATCCTCGCGCGCATGGTCGGCGAGTCGCGCGCAGCTTTCCATCCAGTCGGCCACCGGGTCGGCCTCTGGCTCGGTCGGGTAGACGCCCAGGTTGGGAGAGATCGACGGCAACAACTGGTCGCCCCCCAGCACCAGGTTGCAGTCGCGGCTCCACAGCGTGACATGGTCGGGCGCGTGGCCGTGGCCGAGGCGGACATCCCAGTCGCGGCCCGCCGCGCGGAGCGTGTCGCCCTCGACGATCCGGGTAAAGCCGAGCGGCATTGGCGCCACGGTGTCGGCAAAGTTGAACGGGCGTTCAGACACGCGCCGGGCCAGCATCGCGGGGTCCATTCCCGCCCCCCGCCAGAAGGCGATCGCCTCGTCGGTCGGGCGATCCTGCTCGTCGAGTTGCAGCATCCGGGCGAGAAGCCAGGCGGTGCGGGTGGTCCACAATTCGGCCCGGTACGCGGACTGGAACCAGCCGGCCAGCCCCATGTGGTCGGGGTGGTGATGGGTGACGATCACCCGGGTGACGGGCTTGCCCGAAAGCGGCCCGTCCAAGAGCGCCTGCCAAAGCGCCCGCGACCGGCGCGAGGCGATGCCGGTATCGACCAGCGTCCAGCCGTCGCCGTCGTCGAGCGCGTAGACATTGACATGGTCCAGCGCCATCGGCAGCGGCAGGCGCAGCCAGAAAACACCCTCGGCCACCTCCACCGCGCTGTCCGGCGCGGGCGCAACGGTCCACGGGTAGTGGATGGTACCGCGGCTGCCGTCCATCAAGCGACCAGGTCTTCGGCGCTGAGCGCATAGAGCGCCTGGGCCCCCGCCCTGGCCTGCGCGATCAGCGCGAGATGCTCGGGCAGCAGGCGGGTGACGAAAACCCGCGCCAGCGCCGTGCGCCGGCCCGCGCCGCCCTCGGCCAGCGCGGCCTTGAGATGATAATGGCCGCCAAGCACCCGGGCCCAGGCGCCGAGAAACGGCACCGCGCCCGCGAAACGGTCCGTCGCCTCCTGCGCCACCATCCATTCGGTGGCCTCGCGCAGGCTTTCGGCGGCGGCCCAGACCGCGTTGGCCAGATCGGGCAGCGTGCCCCGCGCCGTCTCGGCCGCATCCTCGATCTCGTCGAGAAGTCTTGCGGCGGCCTCGCCCCCGTCCATCATCTTGCGCCCGACCAGATCCATCGCCTGGATGCCGTTGGTGCCCTCGTAGATCGCGGTCACGCGTACATCGCGCAGGTATTGCGCGGCGCCGGTCTCTTCGATGTAGCCCATGCCGCCATGCACCTGGATACCGGCCGAGGCCACGGCGATGCCGACATCGGTGCCGTGGGCCTTGGCAATCGGCGTCAGCAGCGCGGCGCGCGCCGCCCAATCGGCCGTGCCGGTGGCGCGGGCCATGTCGATGGCCGCGGCGCAGGACAGCGCGATGGCGCGGGCGCCAAATATCTCTGCCTTCATCGCGGTCAGCATCCGCCGTACATCCGCATGATCGGCGATCGGCCCGCGTCCGTCGCCCAGCGGGGTGCGGCCCTGCCGGCGCTCGGTCGCGTAGGCCAGCGCCTGCTGATAGGCGGCCTCGGCCACGCCGATGCCCTGTATCCCGACGCCGAGGCGGGCATTGTTCATCATCGTGAACATCGCGGCCATGCCCTTGTGCGGCTCGCCGATCAGCCAGCCGGTGGCGGCGTCATAGTCCATCACCGCCGTCGGGCTGCCGTGCAGGCCGGTCTTGTGCTCGAGGCTGACCACCCGCAGGCTGTTGGCGACGCCGGGCCGGCCATCGGCATCGGGGATGTTGCGAGGCACCAGGAACAGGCTGATCCCCTTGGTGCCCGGCGGCGCGTCGGGCAGGCGTGCCAGCACCAGGTGGCAGATGTTTTCGATGAAATCGGCATCGCCCCAGCTGATATAGATCTTCTGCCCCGTCACCGCGTAGGTGCCGTCGCCGTTGGGCCGGGCGGTGCTGGTCAGGGCGCCCACGTCGCTGCCCGCCTGCGGCTCGGTCAGGTTCATCGTGCCCGACCATTCGCCCGAGATCAGCTTGGGCAGGTAGAGCGCCCTGATTTCGTCGCTGGCATGGTGTTCCAGCGCCTCGATCTGGCCCTTGGTCAGCAGAGGGCTGAGCTGCAGCGACAGGCAGGCGCCGCTCATCATGTCGTCGACCGCCGAGGCCAGTGTCTGGGGCAGGCCCATGCCGCCGTAATCGGCGGGCGCGGCCATGCCGATCCAGCCGCCCTCGGCGATCGCCCGATAGCCGTCGGCAAAGCCGGGGCTGGTGCGAACCACGCCGTTTTCCAGGCGCGCGGGATGGGTGTCGCCGGGCCGCTGCAAGGGGGCCAGTACCTCTTCGCAGAGCCGGCCGGCCTCGGTCAGGATTGCGTTGGCGATGTCGGGCGTGGCCTCGGCAAAGCGCGGGGTGGCGGTCACCTCGGAGAGCCCCACCACATTTTCGAGCAGAAAGGCAAACTCGCCTACCTGAGCGCGATACGACATGGTTTCCCTCCCACTCGGCCGCGTCTTGAGCCGGGGGCCCCGCGCGGCTATGTCACCAGACAGCGTGCCGAGACCCTAACCCAGCACGACGCCCCTTCAAGCCAAAACGCCACGTCATGCGGAGCCCAGCCATGCAGACCGAGACCCTGATCCCCGACGGCGCGGGCCTCGTCCGGGCCGCGCAGTTGCTGCGAGAGGGGCGGCTGGTGGCCTTTCCGACCGAGACGGTCTACGGCCTGGGCGCCGACGCGGCCAACGATGCCGCGGTTGCGCGTATCTTCGAGGCCAAGGGACGGCCGCGCTTCAACCCGCTGATCGTGCATGTGCCCGACCTGAAGACCGCGCGCACGATCGCCGAATTCCCGCCCGAGGCCGAGCGGCTGGCCGACGCCTTCTGGCCCGGCGCGCTGACGCTGGTGCTGCCGCTTCGCGCGGGCGCGGCGGTCTCGCCGCTGGTCACCGCAGAGCTGCCGACCGTGGCGCTGCGCCTGCCCGACCACCCGGTCGCCCGTGCCCTGCTGACCGAGTTCGGCGGGGCGGTCGCCGCGCCCTCGGCCAACCAGTCGGGACAGGTCAGCCCGACCCGCGCCGAGCATGTGCTGGCCGGGTTGGAGGGGTTGATCGCGGCGGTGCTGGACGGGGGCGCCTGCCCGGTAGGGGTGGAATCGACCATCGTGGGATTTCAGCCCGAGCCGGTGCTGTTGCGCCCGGGGGGCCTGCCCGCCGAGGCGCTGGAGGCCTGCCTCGGCGGCCCGCTGGAGGCACCGCCGGCCAATGAGCGGCCCAGCGCGCCGGGTCAGCTGACCTCGCATTACGCGCCGGGCGCAGCCGTGCGGCTGAACGCGACGGAAAATCCCGAGGGGGCGCTCTGGCTGGGCTTCGGCCCCGACTGCGCGGGCGCCGCGCTGAACCTTTCCGCCACGGGCGATCTGGTCGAGGCGGCGGCGAACCTGTTTCACCACCTGCGCGCGCTTGACGCCCGCGCCGCGCCGGGCCAGGCCATCGCGGTGGCCCCGGTGCCCGATCACGGGCTGGGGCGCGCGATCAACGACCGGCTGCGCCGGGCCGCCGCGCCGCGGCCGGCCTAGCCTGGCAGTTCGCCGGTCAGCACGTAGCGCAGGATCTCGACCACCTGGCGCGGCTCTTCGGCGACGGCCAGCGCGGCGGCATCGACCTCTTTCAGCGCGTGGGCATGGTCGGGCCCGTGCAGCACGATCAGCGACTTGCCCAGCGCGGCCGCATAGCCCGCGTCGAAGGCCGCGTTCCACTGCTTGTATTTCTCGCCGAAGCGCACCACCACGACATCGGCATCTGCAATCCCCTTGCGGGTGCGGATCGCGTTGACCATCGCGCCCTTGTGGTCGTGCCAGTACTTGTTGTCTTCGGCGCCCAGGATCGCCACGCCGCAATCGTCGCTGGCGGCGTGGTCGGTGACGGGGCTGTCGAAGGCCACGTCCAGCCCCGTGGCGCCCTCGACGATCTGCTCGCGCCAATCGGTATGGATCTCGCCCGAAAGGTAAACCTTCAGCGTCATGTCTCGCTCCCTTCACTGTTTCGGTAGCTGCGCATCATCTGCACGACTTCTTCGTCACTGACCTGGCCGAATTCGCGGTAATGGGCGCCGACCGCGTAGAAATCGCGCGGCGCAGACAGGAAGATCAGCCGGTCCGTCATTCCCCGAATCTGCCAGATCACCTCTTGCGGGCCGACCGGCACGGCCAGCCATATCTCCAGCGGGCCGCGCTTGCGCAACGCCTGCAAAACGGCCCGCACGGTGGCGCCGGTGGCGATGCCGTCATCCACCACGATGGCGGTGCGCCCGGCGATCTTTTCGGGCCTGCGGCCGCCGAGGTATCTTTCGCGCCGCGCCTCGATCTCTTTCAGCTTTTCCTCGACGGCCCCGGCGAAATCGGCCTGCGTCAGACCCGCGTAGCCCAGCACCTCGTCGTTGAAAACGACCTCGCGGGCACCGCCATCGACCACGGCGCCGGCGGCAAGTTCGGGGTTGCCGGGCATGCCGATCTTGCGCACCAGCGCCAGGTCCAGCGGCGCGCCCAGCGCCTTGGCCACCGGCAGCGCGACGGGCACGCCGCCGCGGGGCAGGGCCAGCACCAGCGGGTTTTCCGGCTCGGCGGCGGCGACCTTTTCAGCCAGCAGCCGCCCGGCGGCCTCGCGGTTGTCGAACATCGCGCTGTCTCCCGTCTTCCCGTCGCGGGGCAGAGTATGCCGCCGCCCCGGCGCGGGGCCAAGCCCCGGCCGCCGTCCCCCTTGCGCCCCGCGGCCGCTTCTTCTGGCCGGAAATATCCCGGGGGGTCTGGGGGGCAGAGCCCCCCAGCCTCGCCGCCAGGACCACCCCTGTCAGCCGCGCAGCGTGCCGCCGGTGGCCTTTTGTACCTTCTCGACGATCTTCCTGCCCACGGCCTCGATCTCTTCCTCGGTCAGGGTCTTGTCGACGGGCTGCATCCGCACGGTGATGGCCAGCGATTTCTTGCCCTCCCCGAGGCTGCCGCCGATGAACTCGTCGAACACGCGCACCTCTTCGATCAGCGCCTTGTCGGCGCCGGCGGCGGCGTTGACCACGTTGGCGGCCTCGACCTGGGCATCCAGCACGAAGGCAAAGTCGCGCTCGACCGGCTGGAAATCCGACGCGCCCAGCGCGGGCCGCGTGGCGGCCTTCCTGCGCGGCAAGGGCGGCTCTTCCAGCCATACGGTAAAGGCCATGGCGGGGCCCTTCACGTCCATCCTGGCCAGCACCTTGGGGTGCAGCTCGCCGAAGACGGCCATCACTTTCTTGGGCCCGAGGCAGACCATGCCGTGCCGGCCCGGATGCCACCATTCGCGCGCGCCGCGCAGGATCTGCGCCTTGGCGGGCGCGCCGATGGCGGCCAGCACCGCCTCGCAATCGGCCTTGACGTCGTAAAGGTCCACTGGCCTGCGCGAGCCATAGGGGTCGCGCGGGGCCGACTGGCCGACCAGAAGGCCCGAGGCCAGCAGGTGCTGCTCTTCGGGCTCGGCCCCGTGGAAGGCGGGACCGACCTCGAAAAGCGCCAGGTCCATGAACCCGCGTGCCTGGTTGCGCGCCGCGGCCTGCAAGAGGCCCGGCAACAACGCGGGGCGCATATGGCTCATCTCGCTGGAAATGGGGTTTTCCAGCGCCGCCGCGTCATCGCCCCCGCCGAACAGCGCGGCGCTGGCCTGATCGATGAAAGAGTAGGTGACGCATTCGTTGTAGCCCAGCGCCGCGCAGGTGCGGCGCGCGGCGGCCTCGCGCTTTTGCATGTGCGTCAGGATGCCGGTGGGCACGCCCACATGGACGCGCGGCATGCGTTTGCCTTCAAGCTTGGTCAGAGAGGCAACGCGCGCGACCTCTTCCACCAGATCGGCCTCGCCCAGCACATCGGGCCGCCAGGGCGGCACGTGGGCCATGTCGCCCTCCAGCCGGAACCCCAGCGCGGTCAGCGTCTTGCGCTGTTCGTCGGCGGGGATGTCCATGCCCACCAGGCTTTCCACCCGGTCGGTGTCCAGCTTGTAGGCCCGCGCGGTGTCGGGGATGGCGCCGGCCACGACAACCTCGGAAGGTTCGCCGCCGCAAAGATCCATGATCATCCGCGTCGCGGCCTCCACCCCGTGGGGCGTCCACTCGGGGTCGATCCCGCGTTCGAAACGGTAGCGGGCGTCGGAATTGATCTTGAGCGCCCGGCCGGTCATCGCGGTGCGGATCGGGTCGAAATAGGCGGCTTCGAGGAAGACGTTGGCGGTGTCTTCGGTACAGCCGCTCTCTTCCCCGCCCATCACGCCGCCGAGGCTTTCCACGCCGTTTGCGTCGGAAATCACGGTCATGCCCGGTTGCATGACATACTCTTTCTCGTCCAGCGCAAGGAAGGTCTCGCCTCCCTCGGCGCCATGCACACGCAGGGCGGCACCGGCCACCTTGTCGGCGTCGAAGACGTGCAGCGGGCGGTTCATGTCGCAGGTGAAGAAGTTGGTGATATCGACCAGCGCCGAGATGGGGCGCAGGCCGATGGCGCGCAGCCGGTCCCGCAGCCACTGCGGCGAGGGGCCGTTCTTCACGCCCTTGATCACGCGGCCATAGAAGACCGGGCAGGCGCTTTCCTGCGTTTCGGGGTCGATGGTGACGGAGACCGGGCAGGGAAACTGCCCCGCGACCGGGTCCACCTCAACCGGTTTCAGCGTGCCCAGCCCCCGCGCGGCGAGGTCACGGGCGATGCCGTGCACGCCCAGCGCGTCGGGCCGGTTGGGGGTGATGGCGATCTCGATCACCGGGTCGACCTTGGCCGGGTCGTTCCCGGCCAGCCAGTCGGTGAATTTCTCGCCCACCTCGCCCGAGGGCAGCTCGATGATGCCGTCATGTTCGTCGGAAAGCTCCATCTCGCGTTCCGAGCACATCATGCCGTGGCTTTCCACGCCGCGGATCTTGCCGACCTGGATGATCGTGTCGATGCCGGGGATGTAGGTGCCGGGATGGGCCACCACCACGGTGATGCCCTCGCGCGCATTGGGTGCGCCGCAGATGATTTGCTGTACGCCCCGGGCCGTCGCCACCTGGCAAACGCGCAGGCGGTCGGCATCGGGGTGTTTCTCGGCCTTCAGCACCTTGCCGAGGGTGAACTCTTCCAGCTTCATGGCCGGGTTCTCGACGCCCTCGACCTCAAGCCCCAGGTCGGTCAGCGCGTCGAGGATCTCGTCGAGGCTCGCCTCGGTGTCGA
The DNA here is from genome assembly GCF_003944755.1 of Rhodovulum robiginosum. Lineage (GTDB taxonomy): Bacteria > Pseudomonadota > Alphaproteobacteria > Rhodobacterales > Rhodobacteraceae > Rhodovulum > Rhodovulum iodosum. Next base: position 2,551 of record NZ_RWGU01000048.1, on the reverse strand, counting down.
GGTGGTCCTTCAGCCAGGAAAGGGTGAACTTCATCGTGGCGTCCCTGCATTGGGTCAGCGGTCCGGGGCGTGTTAGCCGAAAGGGCCGAGAGGGGGAAGGGGCGAGCGCAAGGCGCGGCGACGCGAGCCGGGGCGGACCGTGGGCGCGCGCCGGGGCGCGGCCGCGCGGTAGGGTGGGTGCGAACCCACCACTCACTCGGCCGGGCTTCGGGGTGCCGGCGGTGCGTTGGCAGCCACCCTACGGACTGCATCGGGCGGCGTTATGGCCGAGAGGGGCCAGCGCCTTCGGCCTGGCGCCGCCCTACTCTGCGTGGCGGATGATGTCGGGCACGCCCAGCGTGTCGGTCAGCCGGGTCATCTCGCGCGCGACAAGGGCGAGGTTGCTGTCGCGCACCGTGGGCAGCATCGCGCGGGCCTGGCGCAGCTGCCCGTAATCCAGCTCGGCGGTGATGAGTTCGGGCCCATCGCCGGCCACCGCCAGCGGCTGACCAAAGGCGTCGAGGATGCGCGAGCCACCCCAGAAGGTCAGGTTTTCCTCGGTGCCGACGCGGTTGGCCATGATCGAGGGCGCCCCGTACATCATCGAGTAGAAATGCATCGTCGCGGCCCAGCCGGCGGGGTTGTCGAACCCCTCGCCCACGGCCTCGACCCCTGACGAGATCGGCGCGACCAAAAGCGTGGCCCCGTGCAGAAAGGCCATGTGCACCAGCGCCGGGTTCCACAGATCGGCACAGATCAAAAGGCCCAGCCGCCAGTCCTCGCCGATGGCATGGGTGTCGACGAAGCGGCCTTGCGCATAATACTTGGTCTCGACCAGCCGTCCGTAGGAGGGCAGGTTGATCTTGCGGTGCAGGTAGATCAGCCGCCCGGCCTTGAGCACGGCCGCGGCGTTGTAGAATTGCGCGCCGGGCCCTTCCTCGATGAAGCCCACCACGAGGATCATCTCGCCCGCCTCGCGAGAGAGGTCCAACAGCCGCTTGTCAGTGCGCCTGATGGCGACGTCCAGCAACGCCTCGGCGCCGTGATGGCCCGCAAGGCTGAGCTCGGGGAAGACCAGAAGGTCGGCGTCATGGGCCCGCGCCGAATGCACCCAGGCGCGATGCTCGTCGAAATTGGCGCCAAGATCGCCGATGCGGCTGGCAAATTGCGCGGCGGCGGCGATCAGCGGGCGTGTCATCTGGCGCTAGTCCTCCTCGGCGCGGGCGGCGAGCCGGTCGAGCCGGCCCATGCGGTAGAGCTGTATCTCGCGCATAAGCCGGATCGCCGGCTTGAGAAAGAAAAAGACCGAGCCGAGGACGAAAAGCCAGATTGCCGGGGTTTCGGCCGCGTCCCAGAAAAACAGGATCGAGCCGACGAGAAAGCACAGCGCGGCGGCGAAATCGACGACCGTATGTGCGATTTCGTACAGTGCGTAGACCCGCCGGGTGTCGGCGTTGCGTTCTCGGCTGGCATGGCGGAATAGCTGCATGGGCATGGCGGGCTGGGCTCTCAGTCCGGGGCAACATGGCACCACAGGTCAGCCGGACGGGAGGTACCTGCCCTGTTGCCTGGTTTGCGTAGCGGTGGCAGGCGGGCGCATCAGAGCGCGCCCTCGTCGACCAGCGACATCACCTCGCCCGTCGTGCCGTCCGGGTAGGCGAGGCATTGCCAGGGCGCCCGTCCCGCCCCGACGCCGATCCGCACCGTCGTGCCCGCCTCGGATTCCTGCGAAGATATCACCGTGACGTCCGGGTTGCTGGCCTCGCGCACGACCGCGGCGAGGCAGGCCTGCTCGTCGACGCTGGGCGGGCCGGAATTCGGCGCGCCACCGCTGTCGATACAGCCCGACAGGCCGGCCAGCGCGATGGCGCCGAGGGCGGGTTTGAAAAACATCACGGTCCTCCTTCCGGTTTCGTGCCTGCCGCGCGAACGGGCGGCGGGGTGCGACGCGGCGCACCGGCTGGGCAGAGCTTGGCAGAGGCCACGCCGCAACGGAAGCGCTGCCTGCCGTTTTGCGCGATTCCGCGCACCTTGGCAGAACGGCCGCGCCGCTGCGTCAACCGGACCGTGGCATCGGCGCCGATCATGGCTATGGAATGGGTTCTGGACCGGGCCGGGATCTCGGGGCTTGCGCTGCGGCAACTTGCGCTCATTCATAGGGGTGGGCGGATAGGCCGCCCATCGGGCCCGATCCGCAAGGCGAAGCCGCGGCCAAACGCAGCCCCGGCATCGGGCCCGTGAGGGAGGACGACGAATGACACGCGGCATTCTCTATCGGCACGCAGGGCTGATGGGCGGCATCTGGGCGGGGGCCGCGCTGTGTCTGGCCGGGCTGACGGGCACCGCGAACGGTGGGGTGGCCGTGATCCTTTGGCTGCTGCTTTTCGCCATCGGCTGCTGCGCCGGCGCGGTGCTGTCGCTGCGGCTGTTACGAGGCGCGGCATCGCTGTGGCCGGTGGCGCCCTCGGCGGCGCTGACAGCGCTGGCCGCCGCGGCGCTGGCCGCCCTGCCCGACGGATCGGGCCCGGTCGCTGCCGCGGCGCTGTCGGCCATGGCGCTGGGCGTGGGCCTT